>NZ_CP072197.1:0-1200000 GCF_018987235.1 Lactobacillus crispatus | reverse complement strand
GTAGCGCCAGACAATAGTGATTTACGTATGCAGCTATCTAACCTATATGTTCATGAACACCAGGCTAAGGAGAATATTGCCTTATTTAGTAACTTAGATGAGGAAAGCGTGGAGCCACAGGCACATTGGAATATGGCATTATCATATGAGGATTTGGATGATATTCAGAAAGCACAGAGCGAATTTTTACTAGCTTATCCGGATTTCAAGGATAATCCAGACTTTTTGCGCCAAATGATAATCTTTTTCAATGTACAAAATAATGATGAAATAACAAAACAACTGCTAGAAAGATATCTTAAGTTAGCTCCAGAAGATGATGAAATGCAGGATCTTTATAATAATCTGTAAAAAAATACCACGAAGTTTTTGCTTCGTGGTTTTATTATTTCTAAAAAATAGGTGCCAACAGACGTGAAAAGTATTGTTTAAACTTAAGCCATTTAGATTGCTGATTAAAGTATTCATTAGTTAGAAGACTGCAACTAGCTAGGTCCTTTTCAAAAATTTGTTTAAGTTCTTGAGTTAATTGAAGATTGTAATTAAAAGCGTTAACCTCGAAGTTTAAGGTATAACTTCTGAAGTCTTGATTGGCTGAACCAACAGATGAGATATTGGAGCCAGAAACCATTGTTTTGGCATGGATGAAGCCATCATTATATTTGTAAATTTTAACGCCATGAGCAACTAAATATTTTGCATAATATTCGGTAGCTCGGTAAACAAAGGGATGATCTGGCATGCAAGGGATCATGATGCGTACATCAACACCGCTATTAGCAGCAATAATTAATGCTTCTAAAATGGATTCTTCAGGAATTAAATAGGGTGTTTGAATATAGATATAGTTTTTAGCCCCAGCAATGATGCCCTCATATCCTCGGCGAATGCCATAATGTTGGTTATCGGGACCTGAAGAAACGATTTGCATTGCTACGTTATCATCGTTGTCAAGATCTTTACGTTCGACAGTAAAAGCATGTAATTCGCTTAGATCAAATTTAGGTAATGCAGTTCGTCTGATAGAAGTATTCCAATCCATGGCAAAGCGTGTTTCCATTAGGATAGGTGATTGCCCAACAACACGTAAATGTGTATCGCGCCAATGACCAAATTTTTTAGATTGATTAACGTACTGATCACCGATGTTAAAGCCACCAATATAGCCAATATGATGGTCGATTACGATTAATTTGCGGTGTAAATGATAATTTAGTCGTGGTGTAGTAAACCAATGCTTTTTAGAAGTAGAAATGAAAGGCTGTGCTTCGCCACCAAGCTCTCTTAAATGATTAAAAAAAGCAGGTTTAGTACCACGTGAGCCAGAGACATCATAAATAACTCTGACTTTTACTCCTTTAGCAGAAGCCTCTTCTAAGGCCCGTAAGACACGCTTTCCTAGATTATCATTATAAAAAGTGTAGAACTCTAAACTAATCGATGTTTTAGCTTGCTTAAGATCAGCAATTATTTGGTCAAACAACTCGGGTCCACTGGTGAAAACCTTAACTTTATTGGCAAAAGTTAAAATAGCATCATCGTTGTTTAAATTCAGCTCTGATAACATGCGGGCACGTGGTTTGCGCTCTTTTTCGGGTAAAAGATCATGTTCTGCCAACATAGCTTTTTGTTTTTTGAGATAACGATTACGCGTCTCTTTTTGAGCACTTTGAATAGCAAAAATTTCGTCATGTGAAAGTTGACGCCCAAAGAAAAGATATAGAATAAAGCCAATGCCGGGCAAAATAGTTAATACTAACATCCAAGCCCAAGTAGAAACAACGCTACGATGACTGCGAAAAACAGTCCAGACTGCAAAGGCGATATTGATAATCCATAAAATCTCGATTGTTCTGCGAATAATATCCCAGGTTAAAATCATAAAAACTCCTCTTATTTTTTGTTTATTGCAAATGTAATTTTAACAGTAAACTAAAGAAAAAACTATCTTTGTAGTTAAACAATAATATAAATTATGTAAAGTAATACTGATAATAAAAAATGACATTGACGATGATTTGCAGTCAATGTCATTTTTAAATTTTAGTTGTCTAAGTTAATAATTCGATCAAACATTGCTCTTTCTTGTTTGGAAATTTTATGAGCAACTTCAATTACTGCAAAATTAGAGTTTTCTAGTAGAGTTTTGTGAATTTGCAAAGATAAATCATTATCTAAAGCACTTGTAGCTTCGTCTGCTAGTAAAACTGGACGTTTTGCTAAGATTGCACGAGCTATTTCAACTCTTTGAATTTGACCACCGGATAGATTATTACCATTTTGTCCAATTTGATAATTGAGGCCTTTTTCCTTAACAAACTCTGCTAATCCAGCTGATTTAATTGCATTTTGCAACTCATTGTCGGAATATTTTTGGCCCAGAGTTAAATTGAAGAGAAGACTGCGATCAAACATGAATGGTTTTTGATTGATGTAGCCAAAGTGTTCATGAGATTTTTGCCAATTGCCGGTTAAATTGTTTTGGTCAATGATAATTGAACCAGTACTTGGAGTTAATTGCCCAGCTAAAAGCTTTAAGAGGGTAGTTTTGCCAAAACCACTTGGTGCCATCAGTAGTATTTTTTCACCAGCTTTAACGTTAAAGTTAACCTTGTTTAAAATGTTTTTATTGTTTACTGAGTATGATAAGTCTTTAACTTTTAATTCATTAAAAGTAGAAGCTGATTCAGTTGAAGTAGGAGATCCTTTAAACTTAAGAGCTTGTTCGACTTTATCCCAAATTGGTTTAGTTGAGCGAATTTGATTGAGCTGGTCAAAAATCATTGTAATTGGATTAATGAAGTCATTTGAAAGCTGAACAATCATTACTAAAGTACCAGCACCAATTTGCCCATTGAACATCAAAATTGCACCGATTAGGAATGGAATGATAAAGCTGAAAATATCAGCAATGGTAATAATTAATGTAGAAATCGCACCTTGGGTGTAGTTTAATGCTCTCAAGGCATCTTCCATTTCTTTTGCCCGATTAATTACATAAGAAACAACGGGAATCTGTGCGTCATATAGCATAGCAGTTTTTGATCCGTTAATAGCATCAACAGTAGCTTGAGTATATTCAGCGTTTTGCTTTTCCCAGACAGCGGATTTGTTTTGAATATCTTTAATGAAAATTTTTTGGATAAATCCCGGGATGACCGTAGCAATAACGAAGATTATTGTTAGAAGCCAAGAATTGATTAAACCGACAAAAATTGAGATTGTAAAAGCAGCAAATTCGGAAATAATCATTAATTCATTTGTAATTTTAAGTGTTTCAATTTGCTTTAGGTCATTGGTCATTAAATTTAGACCATCTTTTTGCGAGTCATTTTGTTGAGCAATTAAATAAGTAATAGTTTTATCTTTTAACTTCAAGTTAATATCACGCGTAATATCGGAGCGCAAGTATCTATAAGCAAAGTTGAGAAACATGATAATGATTAGTGATGCTGCTCCTAATGCAGCGATAAAAATTAATTGCTTTAATGAGCCACGATGATATTGGGCGCTATTAAGCATGATCTTCGTGACATAAGCGATAACGACATTACCACAAGCACTTATGCAGGCTAAAAAGACATAAAGTGCTAGCTTCTTTTTGTTAGCATACTTCAGTGACATAAATATACCTTTCTAGACCCCATCAAAGTGACTTATTTTAAGTCGTTTCTTCTTTGATGAAAATAATATAGCATATTTTGTTGAAAATTAAAATAGTATTAGATATTATTTTAATAAAAAGATTTAGAGGGGATGCTTATGCAAGAAAGTATGATGCCGTTTATTAATATCTCACCATTATTTATTGCAATTGTTATTGGCTTTGCAGTTTCATTTAATGAAAATATTTCTATAAGGGTACCGGCTATTATAGTTGCTACTGCCACAATTATTAGTTTTCTTTTACCAATTTTTAATCTAAGATCTTGGGTTACTTATCCAGTAATTATCTCTGAAAGCGCGATGTTTGTTCTGACTGCAATAATATTGAGTAAGAAGATGAAGCGGTGGTTAGCCTGGATTTTGGGATTGATTGCAGGATTTGTTTGGGCAATTGTACTGCTTATTTTGCTAGGAATGACTTTTAATATTTGATACAAATTGAAATAAGGATGATAACTGGCAGTAAATTGTCAAGATATCATCCTTATTTGTTTTTGCATTTTTCCCACTCAGATCTTAAAACGCCATATTTTAGGCTGTCATAATAAAAGCCTTGAAAATAGCGAACTCTGCGAATTTGAGCTTCTTTTTTTAGCCCAATTTTTTCAGCTAAATGCATCATTCTTAGATTGCCATTCCAGGTTGTTAAACCAATGTGTTCTAAATCAGGATATTCAGAAAATATATCAGTAATCCATTTTTCTAAAGCTCTTGTTCCAAGGCCACCATGCCAATAATTGGGATTATAAATAACTATTCCAATTTCAAGCCAAAGGGTTGTTTTATCAATCCAGTTTTTTGAAACCATCCCTATTGCTTGGTCATTTATAGTAATAGCCTTACAGGAGTGACTTAACAAATATTCAGTGATCGAGCTTTGCTTGAAACTAGAAAAGGACCGGTAAGCAGTATAGTCGTTAAAATATGGTGCATTCCATTTAGTCCACTCCGGCTTTTCTGCTGTAAAGCCATCTTTCCAAATATCGTTTAGGTATCGTGAATTAAAGTCTTTTAATTTTAGCATTTGTTCATCTGAGTCATCATTTTGATCATCGTTAGCATTATTCTTGATTAGTTTTCTGACGTAAATTACAGATGCAAATGCCAAGATGAAAATTAATAAACCATACCAGATAAGGCCTTTGTAAACATGAGTTTGAATTTGTATATACGATACAAATATTAATAAAGCAATGCAAATGATTGATGCACCGAGCGCAAGTGCGTCTTTGATTTTTGTTCTCATATATTTATCTCCATTCGATTATTGTAATATTATAAAAATATGGTATTTTAATAATAAATAAAAATATGAAACTGTCAAATCTTTTGTGTAAATAGATCTTTCTCGTAAATTGATTTTTTAATTATTTATTTAATCAAAGTAGGATTCTAAGGTGTCCTGAACCTGACCAAAGCCTTTATGAATTCGATTGAAATAACGGTCATTGTAGCTCATTGCCTGGATGCCAATAAATGCATCAAGCGACTGTTCAGTTGGAAATTCTGCCTTAGGCTTAGCTTTACGCTTGATGACGTTGTTAAAGGATTCAATCATATTGGTTGAATAAATTGAAGCTCTGATTTGTTTGGGATAATTGTAGAAGACTAGCAGATCGGGCTCAATTTCCTTCAAACCTTTGATGACATGGCTATAAGCTTTATTCCATTTGGCATAGAATTTGTGCAAGACAGCTGCAGCTTCTTTTTTGCTTGTCTGTTGATGTATCTGCTTGAATTCGTTCATGATCTTTTCACGATCGTCGACGCGTACTTTAGCGCAGATATTGCGCATGACATGAACCAGGCAGCGTTGAAAATGAGCTTTAGGATAAGTCCTGGCCAAGGCTGTTTTCATGCCAACAACACCATCAGAAAGAAAAAGCTCAACTTGCTTCAAGCCTCTGGACTTCATGTTTTGAAGCATCTCTGTCCAAACTTCAATGTTCTCACTAGGAGCAATGCAGTAGTCAATGACTTCCTTATGTCCATTAGGTTTAATGCCAATGGCAATATATACTGCTTCACGCTCAAACGTTTCTCGGCGCAAAGGAAGGTATGTCGCATCCAAATAGACACAGAAAAACTTGTCGCTTAGCTTGCGCTTGTGATAAGCCTCAATCTTGGGGAGCATCTGCTTGGAAATATTTGATACTTGAGCTGGACTATAATGACTGCCATACATTTTCTCAATCAAGTCAGCGATTTCTCTGGTAGTTACGCCTTTGGAGTATAGCTTGATAATCGTGCTTTCCAAAACATCAGAGTGCTGCTTGTAGTCAGGCAGCGTGTGCTGATGAAACTGACCGTTGCGGTCTCGAGGCACTTGCACTTCAATTGGTCCAAACTGGGTATCAACCTTGCGGAAATAAGCACCATTTCTAGAATTGCCAGTATTCCAGCCATTTCTGGCATAGGGATCATAGCCTAGAAAGGCAGTCAACTCAGCTTCTAGCAAGTTATTAACAGCCTGTTGTAGCTCTTTGCGCAATAAATCATTTATTTTGTCTGGATTGAATAGAGCTTGAGCAAAATCTTTGGTAAAATCATTCATGAAGGAGTTCTTCTTTCTGTATGTGTTTTTTTGTTCAAACCAATCATACGAGAAAGGAACTCCTTTTTCTAATGTTTAAAGAAATAAATTTAAGGAATCATTCATCCTTACACAAACTATTTTACAGTCTCAAAAATATAATTAATGTAAATAAAAATATGTGAAATATGAATTTAAGAATTAAACTTTATAACGAGCGGTATTTTGATCAGTTATGTCAAGTAATGGATAAAGCTCTCATGCAAGAGTTAAAGACAGCTAACATAGAGCGGGTATTTTTGCAGTTGAAGGATGCACCATATTTAGATTATTTGTTAAACTGCAAAATTTATGTAGCCATTAAAGAAGAAAAATTGATCGGATTCGTTGGCTTACGACCGCATGAACTGGCATTCTTATATGTTGATTCAGATTTTCAAAAACAAGGAATTGGAACTAAGTTAATGAAAACAGCATTATTGTATTTAGATAAGCCAATTAAATTGGAAGTTTTTAGCGACAATTTTGTAGCAAAATCCCTGTATAAAAAGTTTGGTTTCAAAGTAATAAAGACAGTAGTTGAGAAATGGTCGAATGAATATCCAGTTGATTTTTCTCAGGATTCAATGGAATTGAAGTGAGTATATGGATTTAGAAATATTAAAACGAAAATTGAGTAATTCCCAATCTCAATATTCAAACGAAGAAGTGAACTGGTTTTTTGAAAATATTGGAAACTCTAAAAGTGAAATACGGGATGATTTAGTATGTAATAGTTGGGGTGCTGGCTTTTTTGAAGGAAAATTTACCAAAAAACAAGTTGTATTTTTAATAAATGAAATTGAAGAAAGAAATCTTTTGTTTTATTGCATTAAAGAAAGTGGAGAAGCAACGTTAACTAGATCGTTTACATGCTTGTTATGGGATTTAATTATTCGAACCAATAATGATAAACATTCTCGTTATTATCAGGTTTTAAATAAAAATGAAGAGCAACAAGTATTTAAAAACTTAATCAATTATTTGGCTAATGAGCATGATTTTACTGGTTTTTCAAAAAAATATGGTTGGGTTCATGCAATAGCACATTGCTCAGATGCATTAGCAGATAGTGTAATTTGTGATGATTTTGATCACAAAATGGTAAATGCTTTTTTATTAGCAGTTAAAGAAATGTTGAATAAGGTCGATAGACGTTTTATTGACGGAGAAGAATATTGGTTAGCTGATGTTTTTGTAAATGGATTTAAAGCAAATAAGATCAATTCTGATAATTTCGTTAATTGGATAAAATCGTTTGCTTTTGATCCTTATTCAGATGAACTTTTAGAATATTATCGATTTAATAATCTGAAGTCATTATTACAAGATATATATGTAAAATTAAATTCTATTTCATTGCTTGATCTTAATGTGAAAGAAATAGTAGAGAAAAAGTTTAATAGTGAATATTGAGGATTGAAACTATGATTATTGATACCAAGAAACTTCAAAAAGCCGTTATTGAGAACAAGAAAAAACATAATTTTAATACCACTGATGTGAAGTTTGAACTGCTATTATTGTATGGTGAAGTAAATGAACTGTTTCAAGCTTGGCTAAAAGAAGACCAAGAAAATATCAATGAAGAATTAGCAGATGTAGCCATTTTTCTATTAGGAATCTCTGAAATGCTTGGCAGTGATCTGGGAGAAGATATTGTTAAGAAAATGGTGATTAATGCAAAGCGAAAATACATTAATGGAAAGAAGATAATCAATGATGACTAAGGTAGAATTAACGCGTTTTAGAATTAAAAAAGGAAAAGAAGAAAAAGCACAAGAATGGATGGATTTTTTGAATGATCATCACACTGATACTGTGGCCACAATGGCTGGTGAAAAGATGTACGTGGAAAGTGTCTTTAAGGAGAAAAATCCAGATGGATATACATATTTTTACTGGTATTCAGTTCAAGGAGAAGGCGGAAATGCCGTTGAAGAGTCAGAAAGTTATATCGATAAGAAACATCTTGAATATTGGGATGAATGTATTGATATGGAGTATAAGCCAGTTGACATGAAGCTAGAAGAGAACTTAATTGCACCGGCTGTTGAAAGAATAATTGGGCAAAATACAGAAAATTAGTGTGATAAGAAAAACATATAGAGTTAAAATTTAGACAAGTTTGAAGATTAAATATTGAACGTGAGGCAGATTCTTATGGAGAATCTGTCTTTTTTGTAAAATAAGAATGAAAGGGGATGCAGAGTATGACTGATTTAGCAAACTTAGTAACTAAAAATTTACCACAAGTAGTGAATGGTCATGTTGCAACGTACATTCCAGCATTGGCGGAAGTAGAACCAGAACAACTTGGAATAGCAATTTATAATTTGAACGATGGAAAAATTTCAGTAGCTGGTGATAGTGAAACTTACTTTGCAATTGAAAGCATCTCCAAAGTCATTACATTACTTTATTCAATTGAAACTTTGGGTTTAGATTTTGTTAACTCAGTTGTCGGTGCAAGACAAACAGGATTTAGCTTTGACTCTAATTTTACTAAAGAAATTTGCAATGATCCTCTAATTAAGTTGAATGAAGAGATTTTTAAGTCTGAACAAAAGACAGGCGATATGAATCGATCTTTAGCTTATTACATGAAAGCTAAGGAAATTTTGAAAGCCGATGTTGAAGAAAGTTTAACTACTTACTTCAAACAATGTTCAATGATGGTAACGGCACGTAGCTTAGCTAATTTTGGTGCTGTTTTAGCCAATGATGGAATTAAGCCATGGGACAATGAGCGAATCGTTTCAAGTACTACCGCGACTTTTACTAAGTCTTTAATGATGACAACAGGCTTGTATAATGCATCAGGAATATATTCAGCTAAAATTAGTATTCCTACTAAGAGTGGTGTTGGAGTGGGCTCGTTTCTTCAGTACCTAATAAGGCTGGGATTGGCATTTTTAGTCCACCACTTGATGAAGTTGGTAATAGTATTGCCGGCTTAAGTCTGCTCGAGGATGTAAGCAAAGAATATAGGTGGGATATTTTTAGTTAGGGTATAAAATCAATAAAGCATTATAATAGCTTATGAAAGGACAACAATTATGAAAATTAATAAATATCTGATTGCAACTTCATTGGCAGGAGCATTTGTACTATTTTTAAATACAAATTCTTCTACTGTTCAAGCTGCTACGATCCAAATTCCGACTCAAGGCACAAGTTATGTACGCAAAGGCAACACTTATAAGCTTCATTTAAAAGAAGCTGGTAGAGTAACAGTTAATACAAATGCCAAGATCAGAATCTACAATAGTATTGATTGGGAGGCCATTCCTTATTCAACCGATAAGAAAAATACTAAAGAGTATTATCTTAGATCCGGAAATTACAAAGTAGTTGCTAAGAATCCGGGATCAAGAAAAATTAGAATTAGTTATACTAAATTGACTAAACTTAGAAAACAGTTAGATGATTATACAATTTACCGCACTACAAACAGCTATACTTATAGTCCTGAAATTTCATTAGGACAAGAGGTAAAGGGATTTTCTGACATGTTTAGTAGCTATAAAAATAGCACGTATCATAGTTACACATTAAAAGTTGATAAGTCACAAAAATTAACTATGGGCATGAACTCGATGCCGGTTTATTACAATGGTCATAGAACAATCATTACTATGCAAAGTAAGAATGGCTTTAGTTATTACCTGCCATCTTCAATGTTCAATGGTAGACAAGATAATAAAAAGATAACTTGGTATGTCGCAAAAGGTGAGTACAAATTAAACATTCAAACTCGTGGTTTATTTAATTTCAAAATAACAGGTGAAAATACTGACCAAGTACCAGTCAAAAATGAAGTTACAAAGTTGACACCAGTAAAAGACGGATTGCAAGTTGATTTTACTAAGTCTGAAGGTGCGACTGAATATGTCATCTATATAAATAGTGGCAGTGGCTATATTCCTGCTGCTGTGCCAAGAATTAAAGCAAGTGAATCATTAAGCACGGTAATTCCATCTAAGAGCCTTGTTAATGGTAAGACATATCAAGTCGCTGTTTTACCTATCAATCGTGCGAACGGATTTGATATTAATGGTGAACTTTCTGATGCAAAGACGATCGATTATCATGCTGTAACGGATAATAAGAATGTGCCAGATAAAATCCCAGTTGATATCAGCTATTATGATGATAATGGTAGTGATGAACCATACATCGATATTAAATGGCCGGTTAATAAAAATATTAGTAGTTATGAAGTTCAATATCGCTTAAAAGGTCAGAGTGAATGGCAAAGTTTCTTATCATCATCAAGTAATGGTGATGAAATTACATCCAGCTCTGATAAAAATAGTATTTGCTATTTCGAAAAAGGTAAGACATATGAGATACGTGTCCGTGGCCTCAACAGTAATATAGTTGGTCCATGGTCGGATATAAAGACAGTAACGGTAAACGTAACACCAGCTGGTAATTAAGTATAATTATTTTTGGCTATGAAAAATTTGTGGCTAATAGGCAGAGATTTTAGAGGTCTCTGCTTATTTTTTGGCCAATTTTATTAGTTGGTATAAAGAAAATCATTTAATTTAAGAATATGCTGGAGAAACCAGGGAGAAAAACTATCTTCCTGGTTTTTTACGTGTGAAAATATTATAAATATCCTCTTGAAATATTAAATTTATTTAAGTAATATTTAATACAACGTATTTTGGAGGAAAGGAGATACTCGAAA
Source organism: Lactobacillus crispatus (assembly GCF_018987235.1). Classification (NCBI taxonomy): domain Bacteria; kingdom Bacillati; phylum Bacillota; class Bacilli; order Lactobacillales; family Lactobacillaceae; genus Lactobacillus; species Lactobacillus crispatus. The sequence continues at coordinate 1,189,063 of NZ_CP072197.1, read as the reverse complement.
TGTGTCATACTGCTTTTGTTTTACATAAATTTCTAACTAAAAATAAAGAAATCGAATTAGTTCTTCCAGAGACTTGGCAAGCAAAAGACTTATTTGATCAACTTCAAAAAAATCTTACTGAGTTTTCTAAGTGGTTAGTTTGGGCCAACAAAATTGATTCTGTTCAAAAAGAAGCCGATTCAATTAAAATGTTTCAACAAAAAATGGTTGATGGTACAGCATTCAACCTAGTTATTTTAGTTGATGGACAGCCAGCTGGCATGATTGACTTACATAATTTGAATCATGAATCTGGCGAAGTAGGATATTGGCTTTCTAATGATTTTCAACATTTAGGAATTATGACTGAATCTGTCGAATTTCTTAAGAAATACGCATTTGAACAGTTGAAGCTTGATTATTTGATTTTAAGAACTCATCCTAAGAATTCCGCTAGTCAGAATGTAGCTAAGCGAAGTAGTTTCGTGTATTTAAAAGATGATGAAAATGGGCATAAGGTATTTGTGCTAAGAAATAATTAAAATATAACGACTTCAAAGTTTTAATAAAGGGAGAAATTTATGCAAAGAAGCGATATTGAAACTGAATTAGGCAAGATTAATTTTGCCTATCGAAAGGGAGATCCATTAGTTGTTTTTTTGAATGGCTTTGGTAGTTTTGATACAGCACAATCTTTTTCAAAAGTAATTGAAGCTTTGCCCAATAAGTATGGCTATTTTGCATCAGATTATTTGAATAGTGGCTTTAGTGGCAAGTCTTTAAAGGACTATACAGTATCAGACGAAGCTACTAAATTAGCTAAAATTATTAACGATTTTAATGCAAAAAAAGTTATAATTTTGGCTCATAGCATTGGCGGTGTGTATGCTATGCAAATGAAAGATAAAATCAATAATTTGAAGGCTTTTGTAGGAATTGAGCCAACTACTAGAGAAATCATGTTAAATCCTCCAAAGGAACCAGCTTATATTGAGAAAAATAAAAACATGGCAAAACTTCAAGAAAAAATTGAAGCTGATCTTAGAGAAATTTTTACTCCAGAAGAAAATAAAAAGTTTTGGACAACTACAGAGCAAAATGCGAAGAAATTTGATGAAAAGGATAATTTAAAAGCACAAGCAGCCTACGAAAATGATTCGTTTTGGAAAAATACTACCAGGATAAGTGATAGAACACCAAGTGTTGTTATTACAGAGAAGTATCGTGAAAATGAATATATGCGGTCAGAATACGTTTCAAATAATTCGCAATCTAAAGTTGTAGTTATGGGTGATTCACATTATATTCATTTTGAATATCCAAAGAAAATTGCAGAAATAGTTGAAGAAGTTATAGATTTTTAAGAAAAAACAATAGGAGTTGATGGTCATGAGATTAAAGAGTGTAAGTTTTAAAATTGCAATTTTATTTTTAGTTTTTACAGCAGTTTTTACACTTTTCCGATCATCAATGTCAGGAATTTTTTCATTATTTTATGCTAAAAATGGAATCCCGGATGCAAATATTGGTTCAATAAAATCTTTTCAAAATATCGGTATTATGTTTGGACTCCTTCCAGCTGGATATTTGGCAGATAAAATTGGAAGATTGAAAGTTCTAGCTCTGTCATCTTCAGTTATTGCCACGAGTTTTTTCATTCTAATTCTTTTTAGAAACTTCTTTTTCTTTTCAACGGCAGAGCTTTTATATAGTATTGGCTTAGCACTTAATTCAGGTACTTTACTTGCCTATGTAACTGACTTACAGGAGCAAACTAATGGGGATGCAAGTAATTATTTTGAATTTAACCACATTAATCGGTGGAAATATTGGGACTGGGCTATTTGGAATTAAAGATACTGCACTGATATGGTTCGCAATGCTTGGACTTGTGTTATATCCAGCCCTTATTTGGTTTATGATAAGTATCCTATCCTTTTCAGATAATAGAGCTTCTAATAAAAAACAAGTTGAATGTAGCGCTAAAAATATTGTTAGTTTTTTTAGGAAAAGAAACTTCTGGATATTATTGTTGCTAAATGTGAGTTATGATTGTGGAACGCAATTTATCCTTATCTATTGGTCAATTATTTATGTTGAAAAATTGGGTTTTAATCTTTCGCTGGTTTACACGTTATTTATGTGTGCATTAATTCTAGGATCAGTTTTATTTAGTAAAATTTCTACTTCTGTTAATTCAAAGAATCTTACTTTATTGAATACTGTGTGCATGATTGGTGCATTTGTATTAAGTGGAACTCTAGAAAATAAATATATACTGTTTTGTCTTTTTCTATTAATTGAACTATTGATGGGAATGATGTCGGGACAAATTTCAGCTACTAGTAATGAGGCTATTTATGGAAAAAGCAATAAGTCAACTATGCTTTCGACTATTTCATTTATTGCAGAGATCTTGGTTAGTGTTTCATTGTTCATAAGTAATAGCATTATGAAAGTATTTGAAAATCTAAATGTGATGTTCTTTGTATCAGCAATATATTTTGGAATTGTTTTATTAACCATACCATTAATAAAGGAGAACAAAGATGTTAGACAAAACATGGCAAAAAATGTATCAAAAAGCTAAAGCAGTTCAAGGATTTCGTGAAATATCAAGCCATATGGAAGCTGGTGGAGTTGCAGCTGCAGTCTTATCTGATTCAGGTAGAACCTATACCGGGGTTTGTGTTGATACTGCGAGTACTTTAGGAGTATGCGCTGAACGCAATGCACTTTTTAATATGGTTACTAATGGTGAGTCAAATATCACACGCGTATTGGCAATTATGCCAGATGGTAAAACTGGTGCACCATGCGGAGCCTGCCGTGAATTTATGGCGCAATTGATGGAGGGACACTATCAAGATGTTGAAGTAATGCTTGATTATGAAAATGAAAAAATTGTTACTCTTGGTGAATTAACTCCTGATTGGTGGTTATAGTCATGATTACAATTGAAGCATTGCATAATTTTCCAAAGATAGAGAAAAAGTGCAATTTAAGTGCAGAAATAATTAAAACAATTCAAAAAGAAGCTTTTACTATACATAATAATGATGTTTTATGTATTGCTTCTAAGTTGATTTCTAAATCTGAAGGTCTGTTTGTTGACTTAAATTCTATTAGTCCAAGTCAATTAGCCTTACGTTTGCATCAGCAAATACCCCGAAAAGATCCAAGATTAATTCAAATTATCATTGATCAAACCAGTGATAAGAGTGGTAAGAAGCTGCAGACATCTAAGAACTTTATTGGCGGGTGGCTGCCGAATGGTTTGTTTTTAACTAGTGCAGGTGTAGATAAAATTGATGCTGGTACTGCAATAGTTTTACCTAAAAATTGTGATGAAATTGCTAAGAGAATTAGTGATGATATTTTTAATCAATTAAAAGTCAGAGTAGCTATCATAATTACCGATAGTGATGGAAGAATTGATAAAAAGGGTGCCACTCAAGTAGCAGTTGGATTGTATGGTATTTCTGGTTTAAGAAAAAGTCAGCATGAAGATAAAACTAATGTTGAAACTATCTGTGACATGTTAGCCGCCTCTGCAGGATTATTGATGGGGCAAAAAGGGAAAATGCTGCCTATTGTTAAAATTCATGGTATAGATTATACATTTGATAAGTTTGCAACAATTAGGGATGCAGTGAACTAGTTTTAAGAAAGTGAAGATTTCTATGATGACATCAAAATTAATTATAATTCGAGGAAACTCTGGCAGTGGCAAAACTACACTGTCTAAAGAAATTCATCGTCGATTGCCACACAATACACTATTGATTCCACAAGATACAGTTAGAAGAGAAATGCTGAATGTTAAAGACGGAGAAAAGACATTTGCTTTGCCATTATTAGAAAACTTGCTTGAGTATGGTTATCATCACTGTTCTTACACTATTTTAGAAGGTATCTTGAATGCGAAATGGTATGCTGATTTATTCAAAAAATCTCAGCAGCTTTTTGGTGATCAAATTTATGCCTATTATTTTGATATTCCGTTTGAAGAAACAATGAAACGCCATAAAACTCGTCATGAACATTCTTTTGGTGAAGAAAAAATGCGCTCATGGTGGAATGAAAAAGATTATCTTGGTTTTATTCCCGAGTATGCTTTTACTAGTCAGATGAATTTAGACGATGAAGTTGAAATTGTGATGAATGATATTCAAGTAGAGGACTAGCGATGGTTCGAGACTGTTTTAATGAGGATATTTAAGGGAGAGGGTATACATGAATGAAGAACCATTTATTTTAGACTTTGATTTAAATAAAAAAGCTGTAATAGAGCCTGGAGTCGAAAATTTACAGTATAAGTTTCATGAAAAATTACTTTTTGCGTTTGTTCCAGATGATGAGATTAAATCTTTTTTAGATAAACACTCTCATAAGACTTTAGGTAAATTTAAAACTGTTTCGTTTAGACCAAAAGTATATGAAGTGAAAATCAATAACCAATTAATCACTTTGTGTCAAGCTCCAGTAGGAGCATCAGCTTCAACTAAATTTTTGGATTGGTTGATTAACTACGGAGTTAAACAAGTTTTATCTGTTGGAAACGCAGGAGCTTTGGATAATCTACCTGAAAACACGATGTTTGTCCCTCAAGAAGCGATTCGCGGAGAGGGGACATCTTTTTACTACAAAGAACCAAGTAAGATTATTGCATTAGATAAAAATTTTGTAAGAAGAGTTGAGAATGAAATAAAAAATTTAGGTTTCCAATATGAAAAGGGAACAACTTGGACAACAGATGGATTTTTTAGAGAAACACCTAATCAAGTTTTGCAAGCTAAAAAACTAGGTGCAAAAACTGTAGAAATGGAGTGCTCAGCTTTAGCTGCTTGTGCAGAATTTAGAAATATAAGTTTTGCACAAATTTTGTTTACTGCCGATAGTTTAGCTGATATGGATAACTATGATAAACGTAACTGGGGCCATGATTCATATAGCGTTAGCTTGAATATTGGATCTCAGGTATTAGCGAGTTTATGATAATATTTCAACTAAAAATGGAGTGTAAAATATGAACAAACAACCATTCATTTTAGACTTTGACAAAAATAAGCATGCAGTTCTTGAACCAAATCATGATCAAGAGCCATTTCAGTTTCATCCAAGATTGCTTTACGCATTCGTGCCGGAAAAAGAAATTAATGCATTTTTAGATCACCATTTTCATCGTACTTTAGGTGAATTTGAGTCATGTTCTTTTAATCCTAAAATTTATGAAGTTCAAATTAATAACGAATTTTTCACTTTGTGTCAAGCGCCCTTGGGAGCACCGGCAGCTGTACAGTTGCTTGAATGGCTAATTGCTTATGGAGTAGAAAAGGTGTTAACCATTGGAACAGCAGGTGCCTTAGTAGATTTACCTGAAAATGCGATGCTACTTCCAACACGTGCAATTCGAGATGAAGGGACATCTTTTCACTATATGAATCCTGGACAACTTGTGGAACTAGATTCTATATTTTTGAAGGAAGTAGAAAAGATTTTAGTTGAGCTAAATATAGAATATGACGAGATAACGACTTGGACAACAGATGGTTTCTTTAGAGAAACGCCTAAAAAAGTGGCACAATTTTGTCAGTTAGGTGCGTCAACTGTAGAAATGGAATGTGCAGCTTTAGCAGCATGTGCTCAGTTTAGAAAGATTGATTTTGCACAATTTCTTTTCACTGCAGATACTTTAGCTGATATGGATAATTATGATGAACGTGATTGGGGCGGTAAATCGCATAGTGTAGGTTTAAATATAGGTGCAAAGGTTTTAACAAAGATTAAATAAAGAAAAAGGAAGAAGTTGAAAGTGACTTCTTCCTTTTATTATTAAATTGAATGATTATTGTCTTTTTTTATAAACCATTTTCTAGCAAAATCAATTAGCGGTTTTACATTTATTGCTTTGATGACACCATTGTTTAACTTAACCTTTTTGATAGCAGAGGGATGCTTTGCTTCAAACTCTGTCCCTAATTCATTAAAGTCATCATATGAATCCATATCAATATTTTGATATTCAGTCCAAATAGTTTTGCCGCTTTCATCCAGACTAGTTGCAGCAGAACATGTTTCGGTTTTTCTACCAATTGTGGATTCTGCATAGTGCAAAACTGTACACGTTTCATAATCAGTTCCTAAAAAGATAGTTTTGCCATTATTCTGGTACAAATAATCTAAAGGACTGTCAATTCCATAAGGAATATTTAAAGGTTGATTCTGTGCAATCTTTACTTTGTTTTTGCCCCAAATAGCAATTGGCAAGTAAGGATGGGTACTTCGAACAACATCTGGCAAAGTTCTGAAATACTCTGGCGTAACCCCTAAGCCTTCTGTCATTGATGTTGTAGGATTATAAGGTGGCATAGCATCCTTAACTACTTGAATCAAAGATTTTTGTACTGGTGGATATTCCCAAGTGGCTGGATCACAATTCGTGGAAACTTGTGAGGGCATCATTATTGTTCCATTAGGCACAGCTTCTTTTAAGGCTTCGACAATGGTTTCTGGACCATTAGGAACGTAATAGAATTTACTTAGTGCAGTATGAACTAATACGGTATCATCATCTTTAATACCCGCATTTCTCAATGCACTCTTAAAATCATTTTTTGTTGTGACTGTGTTAATTATCTCTTCAGACATATGTTTTTCCTTTTGTGTTAACTTAAGTTTTTTACTGGCTTGGTCTGAAGCGGGGTACTCTAGTTTTAATTTCAGCGTTATTTATTTTAGCTTTATGATTACTCATTTGTTGTTGCTCTTTTCTAATACTAATCTATCTAACAGTTTAGCACTAAATATTATGAGAGGAGATGGGCTTTCATAATGTATAAGTTGAAAAATAGATTTAAAAGCAGACTAAAAAGTCTTAATTGATCAAAAAAATAAGGGCGATATTCGATAGTCATCGTCCTTATAACTTGAAAATTATTTATTGCGCATTTTTGACAAATACTTTTGATGCTTTTCTTCAACTTTTTCATCTTTTTCAATGAAGAAGTAAGCTACTGCGGCTAATACCCCTACGACTACTCCGACCAAAATAGTTTTCCAAGTGAAATTGGTTACCATGTAGCATGAAATAATTAATGCCAAAGCTGGAATAACATAGCTGAATGGGAGTTTAAAACCGTTATTTGGAAATTCATTAGTATGCTTGAATTTGATTACTGCTAAGATAGATGGTACATATTGAATAAATGAAGCCAATACAATGCAGGATACCAAGAAGAGGTATGATTGTGTGATTAAAATCATGGTGATGATAGCGCTAAGTAAAATGGCCACCCAAGCAGCATCATGCTTGTTCTTTTTTCCAATCCATTTAGGTAACATTGCGTGCTCATTAGCAAGAGAAGCAATCAACGATGGAGTATTGAAAGATCCTGCAAAAGCAACGCCGATAACACTAATCAGCATCCCTGCAATTACTAGAACGTAGCCCCAATCACCAACGGCCTTTTGAAAAGCTACAGCAATAGGCGTACTGTAATTAACCATCTTGGATCCTAAAATCCCGATAGCTACTAACATCATTAATGCATATAAAATAGTCACAGTGATCATCACTGAGATCAATACTTTGGGAATATTTTTCTCTGGATTATTCATCTGTTTTGCAGCAATTGGAATAAAGGAGAATCCAGTAAACATGTAAAATACTACACTAAATGCAGCACCAAAATGTTTGAAGTAAGGGCCAACACCTCTAAGGTTGCTGCTTTAGGAATCACAGGTGTAAAGTTCATTTTATGAATAAAAAAGGCACCAATGATGATAAAAATCAGAATAGTAATCATTTTGGCAGCAGAGGATAAGTTATCGACTAATTTTACAATTGTCCGACCAAATAAGTTAATAATCGTAAACAGCACAATTATTCCAATAGCTATCCCGTAGTAAACAGCGTGATTACTAAAAACAGGGGACAAAGTCTTTAAAATAGTTAACAAAGCTACTATTTCTGCCGCATATGTACAGCATCATAAAAACCAAGTATATATTCCAAGTTCGTAGCCAGTAAATCGCCCAAAGGCGTGATATGAATAAAGCCAAGCTGCGCCTGATCCAGTAAAACGACTTGACAAGTCAGCATAACAAAGAGCAACCATACTTACTGTAAGAGCAGCACAAATTGTTACGAAAACACTCATCAAGTTCATATCTTTATAGATTGTTTGAGGTAGTAAAAAGGCACCGGACCCAATTACCCCATTAATTCCCAAGAAGTAAATAGACATGAACGAAAGCTTCTTGGGAGTAACTGTTTTTTTGGCATTGTTTTCACCCTCTTGATTGCTTAATATTGACAAACGCTTACAAGCTAAGATTAGTTCTGAGACTGTAAAATAGTTTGTGTAAGGATGAATGATTCCTTAAATTTATTTCTTTAAACATTAGAAAAAGGAGTTCCTTTCTCGTATGATTGGTTTGAACAAAAAAACACATACAGAAAGAAGAACTCCTTCATGAATGATTTTACCAAAGATTTTGCTCAAGCTCTATTCAATCCAGACAAAATAAATGATTTATTGCGCAAAGAGCTACAACAGGCTGTTAATAACTTGCTAGAAGCTGAGTTGACTGCCTTTCTAGGCTATGATCCCTATGCCAGAAATGGCTGGAATACTGGCAATTCTAGAAATGGTGCTTATTTCCGCAAGGTTGATACCCAGTTTGGACCAATTGAAGTGCAAGTGCCTCGAGACCGCAACGGTCAGTTTCATCAGCACACGCTGCCTGACTACAAGCAGCACTCTGATGTTTTGGAAAGCACGATTATCAAGCTATACTCCAAAGGCGTAACTACCAGAGAAATCGCTGACTTGATTGAGAAAATGTATGGCAGTCATTATAGTCCAGCTCAAGTATCAAATATTTCCAAGCAGATGCTCCCCAAGATTGAGGCTTATCACAAGCGCAAGCTAAGCGACAAGTTTTTCTGTGTCTATTTGGATGCGACATACCTTCCTTTGCGCCGAGAAACGTTTGAGCGTGAAGCAGTATATATTGCCATTGGCATTAAACCTAATGGACATAAGGAAGTCATTGACTACTGCATTGCTCCTAGTGAGAACATTGAAGTTTGGACAGAGATGCTTCAAAACATGAAGTCCAGAGGCTTGAAGCAAGTTGAGCTTTTTCTTTCTGATGGTGTTGTTGGCATGAAAACAGCCTTGGCCAGGACTTATCCTAAAGCTCATTTTCAACGCTGCCTGGTTCATGTCATGCGCAATATCTGCGCTAAAGTACGCGTCGACGATCGTGAAAAGATCATGAACGAATTCAAGCAGATACATCAACAGACAAGCAAAAAAGAAGCTGCAGCTGTCTTGCACAAATTCTATGCCAAATGGAATAAAGCTTATAGCCATGTCATCAAAGGTTTGAAGGAAATTGAGCCCGATCTGCTAGTCTTCTACAATTATCCCAAACAAATCAGAGCTTCAATTTATTCAACCAATATGATTGAATCCTTTAACAACGTCATCAAGCGTAAAGCTAAGCCTAAGGCAGAATTTCCAACTGAACAGTCGCTTGATGCATTTATTGGCATCCAGGCAATGAGCTACAATGACCGTTATTTCAATCGAATTCATAAAGGCTTTGGTCAGGTTCAGGACACCTTAGAATCCTACTTTGATTAAATAAATAATTAAAAAATCAATTTACGAGAAAGATCTATTTACACAAAAGATTTGACAGTTTCTTAGTTCTTGCCATGAAAGATTGCAAAGAATAAGTGTTATTCATCCCATAAATAAAAATAGAGAAAAGTGTATAACCTCTGCATTTTTTGTTAAAATATAAGTAAGAAGATTAAGTAATGATTAGGGGATGAGATCATGATGAACAAAAAAATTATGTATATGGCAGGAGTAGTCTTAGCCTCCTTAAGTTTAGGTGCGATGACTGCTCAGACAGTTAACGCAGCTCTAACTAATCCGATTCGTCAGGGTAAAAAGTTAAACTTGACTAGAAAAGCAACGATTTTTAACCGCAAAGGAGAAAAAGTTGGACATTTAAAAAAGGGCCGTGTTTACAAGATCCTAGGCATTAAATCAATTAATGGCAATAATTTTGTGAAGATTGGTAAGAATAAATTCGTTAAGGAAGGGGCATTTTTACCATACATTAAGGACACAGCCGAGACAATTAACCGCATTAAGCATCCATCATATGTTTATGATAAAAATGGTCAGCCAATTCCAGGTAAGTTTGTTAAACAAGGCTCTAAAGTTAAAAATCTTGGCCATAAAGAAATTGATGAACGGCCATTCATTCAAATTGGAGAAAACGAATACGTTAAAGCTAATAACGTATTGACTGTAATTATTAATTATTAGTAAAAGAAAAGCTATATCATGAAATGCATCATGGTATAGCTTTTTACTTGTGGATGAAAAAGCGATGTGGTTTTTTATAAGTAAATCCTTCTCCCATTGCCTCATTTACCTCAATTATTGAAACAAAAGCATGTGGATCTTCTTGCTTGATTAAAGCTTTGATTGATGGAATTTCCCGCGGTGCGACTACAACATAAATTACACGTTTTTCATTTTGTTGATAGCCACCTAAAGCTTTTAGATATGTGAAACCACGATTTAGTTTTAAATCAATCATCTTGCCAATTTGTTCATATTTGTCAGAGATAATTAATAAACCACGGGCTGTGTATGCACCTTGCTGAACGGTATCCATTACTCGGGATAAGACAAAAGAAGCTAATAATGTGTATAGCATATGCTTGATGTCTAAGTAAGATAGGGATGCGAAGAGTACTATTGCATCACAAGCTAAAAGCATTTTGCCAGACGAAATACCAAATTTTGAGACTGTAAAATAGTTTGTGTAAGGATGAATGATTCCTTAAATTTATTTCTTTAAACATTAGAAAAAGGAGTTCCTTTCTCGTATGATTGGTTTGAACAAAAAAACACATACAGAAAGAAGAACTCCTTCATGAATGATTTTACCAAAGATTTTGCTCAAGCTCTATTCAATCCAGACAAAATAAATGATTTATTGCGCAAAGAGCTACAACAGGCTGTTAATAACTTGCTAGAAGCTGAGTTGACTGCCTTTCTAGGCTATGATCCCTATGCCAGAAATGGCTGGAATACTGGCAATTCTAGAAATGGTGCTTATTTCCGCAAGGTTGATACCCAGTTTGGACCAATTGAAGTGCAAGTGCCTCGAGACCGCAACGGTCAGTTTCATCAGCACACGCTGCCTGACTACAAGCAGCACTCTGATGTTTTGGAAAGCACGATTATCAAGCTATACTCCAAAGGCGTAACTACCAGAGAAATCGCTGACTTGATTGAGAAAATGTATGGCAGTCATTATAGTCCAGCTCAAGTATCAAATATTTCCAAGCAGATGCTCCCCAAGATTGAGGCTTATCACAAGCGCAAGCTAAGCGACAAGTTTTTCTGTGTCTATTTGGATGCGACATACCTTCCTTTGCGCCGAGAAACGTTTGAGCGTGAAGCAGTATATATTGCCATTGGCATTAAACCTAATGGACATAAGGAAGTCATTGACTACTGCATTGCTCCTAGTGAGAACATTGAAGTTTGGACAGAGATGCTTCAAAACATGAAGTCCAGAGGCTTGAAGCAAGTTGAGCTTTTTCTTTCTGATGGTGTTGTTGGCATGAAAACAGCCTTGGCCAGGACTTATCCTAAAGCTCATTTTCAACGCTGCCTGGTTCATGTCATGCGCAATATCTGCGCTAAAGTACGCGTCGACGATCGTGAAAAGATCATGAACGAATTCAAGCAGATACATCAACAGACAAGCAAAAAAGAAGCTGCAGCTGTCTTGCACAAATTCTATGCCAAATGGAATAAAGCTTATAGCCATGTCATCAAAGGTTTGAAGGAAATTGAGCCCGATCTGCTAGTCTTCTACAATTATCCCAAACAAATCAGAGCTTCAATTTATTCAACCAATATGATTGAATCCTTTAACAACGTCATCAAGCGTAAAGCTAAGCCTAAGGCAGAATTTCCAACTGAACAGTCGCTTGATGCATTTATTGGCATCCAGGCAATGAGCTACAATGACCGTTATTTCAATCGAATTCATAAAGGCTTTGGTCAGGTTCAGGACACCTTAGAATCCTACTTTGATTAAATAAATAATTAAAAAATCAATTTACGAGAAAGATCTATTTACACAAAAGATTTGACAGTTTCCAAATTTTATCTGACAGATTCGGGCAATAATATCAGTTCCACCGGAAGTACCATTATATCTAAATACTAACCCTAATCCGATTCCAGACAATAACCCAGCAGAAATTGCTGAAAGGAAGAGGTCGTGTTCTAAATCTAATTGTTTTATAATAGGTACTGAATGCCAAAACCATAAGAAAAAGGAAAGACTGAGCGTTCCCCAGATTGTATAGGCTAAAAGACGTTTGCCCATAAAGCGATAGCCTAACAAAATTAGTGGAATATTCAATACAAGGGTCGATAGTCCCATGTTGATGCCCCAAAAATGCCGCAGAAGAAGTGAAATACCACTTAGTCCGCCGTCGGCTAGTTTATTGGGGACAGAAATCATGTCTAGACTTAAAGCGTAAATAGCACAGCCTAGCGCGATCATGAGGATATCAATTAAGATACTTTTGTCAATCTTACGCATAATGATTACCTCCTTTATGTCTTTCCTCAATTTTAACAAAGTGTATAGCAAAAGTAATAATAAAGACAATAAGAATTGAGATTTTAATATGATAAAGATAGATAATTTACCAGAAATTTTTACCGAGGCAATGCCCGTGTTACAGATATTAGAAAATGCAGGCTTTGAAGCGTACTTTGTGGGTGGTTCTGTCCGCGATGTTTTGTTACATCGTCATGTTCATGATGTAGACATTACTACTAGTGCTTATCCAGAAGAGGTAAAAGAGTTATTTGATAAGTCAATTGATACAGGAATTAAACATGGAACGGTGACTGTCCTTTATGGTGGTGAAAGTTATGAGATTACCACTTTTAGAACAGAATCGGGTTATCAAGATTTTCGTCGTCCAGATCATGTAACATTTGTTCAAAACTTAGATGAAGATTTAAAGCGTAGAGACTTTACGATTAACGCTTTGGCAATGGATACACGAGGGCAAATTGTTGACTTATTTAACGGACTAGATGATCTCAAAAACCATGTTATTCGTGCTGTAGGTGATCCAGAAAAAAGATTTCACGAGGATGCTTTGCGAATGATGCGGGCCGTACGTTTTATGAGTCAACTTGAATTTAAGTTAGAAAGCAAGACCCAACAGGCAATTAAGGATAATCATAAATTACTTAAAAAAATTTCAGTTGAACGAATTCGAGAAGAATTTGTAAAATTAGGTTTAGGACCACATGCTCGGCAAGCTTTTCAGGTTTTTCTTGATACAAATTTGAGTGAAGATGTACCTGATTTTGGCGGAAAAAAAGATCAACTAGCTATTTTCCCACAGTTAAAATTCAGTCCAACGATGGAAAATAGTTTGTGGTCACTGATAATTTTGCTATTGAAATTACCGAATGAACAAATTCATCGTTTTATGCGTGACTGGAAAAACTCTAATGCTATGACTGAGCAAGTCGAAAGAATTATTAATCTATTTGATTTACTTTCTAGTCATGCTCCTAGTGATTATGAATTATTCTTAGCAGGGGAAGAGACATTAATTAATACGATTGACGTTGCTCATATTGTTGGTCAACCAATTTCTTCAGAAGCTTTAGTTGATCGTTATATGGCTTTACCTATTAAAAAAGCGTCGGAACTAGCCGTTGATGGGAGATTTTTAATAGATCGCGGGATGCGACCAGGTGCAAAATTGGGGCAGACTTTGAATAAAATTCGAGAGTTAGTTGTTTCAGGTGAAGTTGAGAATAATCAAGAAGCGATTGAAAGCTATTTGACTACAATTGAATAGAAAGAAAAATGTAGCAGAATTCAACTGCTACATTTTTTAAACATAAAGTAAAACGGAAAAGTACATTAAGATTGAACCGAGCATAACAAATAAATGCCAGATAGTATGGATAAAGGGAACATTGCGCATACTGAACAGAATCGCGCCGATTGTGTAAGCAATGCCACCACTAACTAATAGCCAGAATCCAGTTGGACTTAAGCGAACATATAAATAAGATCCTGACAAGATAACTAACCATCCCATAGCAACATAGAGGATTGTATCAAGTATGACGTGTTTACCACGATTGAAGATGTAGTAAATGATGCCAAAGATGGTTAGGCCCCAGATCAAGCCAAATAAAGTCCAACCCCAGGCTCCACCAATTGCAACAAGTGAATATGGAGTATAAGATCCTGCAATCAAAAGAAAGATTGAAGAATGGTCAAAAATTTGAAAAATATTTTTGGCCCGTGTAAAAACTAAACTGTGATATAGTGTGGAAAATAAATAAAGCAGTACCAGGCAAGAGCCATAAATTGTGAAAGTAACAACTCGCATCGGGCTGCCTGTATGAGCTGCCTTTACAATTAAAATTACTAAGCCGGTAACTGCTAGTCCGAAACCAATCCCATGAGTTATGGCACTAAAAATATTATCTAGAAGGTAGTACCTTTCTGATCGTTGTTCTGGTTGCTGCCAAAGTTTGCTAATTTTCATGAAGTGTAATCAATCCTTTTTTCTTCTAATAGTTTTTTGATACAATACAGTATATATGTTGCTTACATTTTATCATAAATCGGGTAAACAAATTAGAATTGAAGGCGAATACGTTGTCGAAGATAAAAGTTATGACGGACTCTTCCGTCCAATTAACACCAGAAGAAGTTGAAAAATATGACATTACAGTAGTCCCATTGACGATTACCATCGACGGTAAGTCATATGTGGATGGGATTGATATCACTAGAAGTGATTTTGTCAAGAAGATGAACGAAGCGGAGAGCTTACCTAAGACTAGTCAGCCACCAATTGGCCGTTTTGTTGATGTGATTAAAAAATTAACTGCAGATGGCAGTCAAGTGATTGGTATTTTCTTAGCTAAATCATTAAGTGGTACGATAGATGCCGCTCGTCAAGCTGCAGAAATTGCAGGTCAAAGCGATAATGTTACAATTATTGACTCTGAACTAACCGACAGGGCAGAAGGCTTCCAAGTTTTGGCTGCTGCTAAGGATGCTCAGGCTGGTAAAAGCATGGCTGAGATTATTGATCATGTTAAAAAGATTCGTAGTACTCAAAAACTGGAAATGATGGTAGTTAATTTACAAAACTTAATCAAGGGTGGCCGTTTAGGTGCACTTTCTGGTCGAATTGCTACTATGCTTAATATTAGAATCGCTCTTCAGATGCCACAAGGTAAGTTAATCGTAGCCAAAAAAGGACGAGGTAAGAAATTTACACGTGCTTTTGATGAACGAGTGTTAAAAGAAATCGCAGATAATAAAGAGCATATTAAAGAAGTAGGCATTTCGTACGTTGATACACCTGAATTAATGGAAGAATTAGCTGAAAAAATTCGTGCAATCAATCCTGCAATTAATGTTTTAGTGGCAGAGACAAGTCCAATTATCGCAACACATGCTGGCAATGGCGCTTATGCGATCTTATATTATGTGGAGTAATTATGGCTTACCGAGAAAGTTTTTATCGATATTTAATGACGCAAAGGGATGCAGATTCAGCTGATGACGTAGCTCAATTTGCGAATAATGCACAGCATGACCTGACTTTTCCTAAGCAAGAACAAGATTATGAGAAATTGTCAGATTATTTGGAATTGAATGCTAGTTATTTACCAAGTATGTCAATTTTTGATCGTGCTTATCGAATGTATGAAGACAAAATGATGTATTAAGCCCAAGCCTGATAGATGCCTGGGCTTTTTTATTAAGTGGGTAGAAAAATGCAGGTAGTAATTTTTATTGGTTTTATCGTCTTTGCGGTAGCATTTGCGACGATTATTCAACAACGCTTTTTGAAGAGAATATCAGTTAATTACATTGTAATGGCGATTGGAGCGGCTATTGCACTAGTACCACAAACTAATTCATTAATTGAGGACTTTAGCTCGGAATTATTTATGGGCTTGATTGTAGCACCATTACTATTTTTTGAGGGACAACGTACTAGGTTGTATAATGTTTTACGTTCGTGGCGTGCAATATTGGGTTAACGGTTATTATGATTATCTTGGCAACTATAACTGCGGGATTCGGGATCTATTTTAGTATGGGTCTCTCTACCACTGGCTTTTATTCTGGCTGCAATTTCAATGCCAACAGATGCTACAGCAACAGAATCTGTAACACATGGATTGAAGCTGCCTAAGAAGATTGCTTTTTACCTAAAAGATGAGTCTTTGTTTAATGACGCTTCAGGTATCATTTTGCTTAATATGGCAGTTGATTGGTACTTGCATCAAGAATTACGGATTGGACAAGCAATAGGTAATTTTTTATATTCTGCAGGTGGAGGTATTTTTCTAGGAGCTTTGGTGGCTACTTTATTAGTTTTCTTGCGTCAGGAAAGTTTTCGCTCCAAATATCATTTATCTGCTGGTGTTGCAATGCCGGTTGAAGTCATATTCTTTTTGACACCGTTAATAATATATTTTTTAGCAGAAGAAATTCACGTTTCTGGAATTATTGCAGTCGTTGCAGCCGGATTGATTCATAACGTTGAATCTGAGCGAAGCAGGCTTACTAATGCCTTTATTTTTTATAACAGTAATCAATTATCGCAACTTCTGATTGATATTTTAAATGGGATTGTCTTTTTGCTTTTGGGAATCATCATTGTTCGGTCAATGAGGGAAGACATTTTTAATCAACAAACAATTGATGCGATTTTGATCGGAATAATTTTATACCTAGCTAATTTGCTTATTAGATACTTTTATTATCGATTTAGCCCTTCTATTAAAGGAAAAACGAGTAATAAAGAAGCATTGGTTTTTAGTCTGGGTGGCATTCATGGAGCAGTTACTTTTGCCTTGGCATATACGTTATATGATTTACGCATTAATGTAGCAGATTTCCATTTAATTTTGGTGAGTGAAATTACGCTTATTTTACTAAGTATGATTGTTCCAATAATTGTTTTTCACATGATCTTGGACAAAGATATACCTGATTTTGATCAGAGAAAGGAAGTTGATCGAGTTCGTGTGGCAATGATTGAGTATGCTATGGATCAAATGAAAAAGATCTATTTACCTAAAAAGATTCGAAAACAACTAGAATTCGATTTAAGAGCACAAATGAATCAAACTTCTATAGTTGATTTTGCTAGGGAAATAAAGTATACAATTAAACAAAAAGAATTGCCCGATGATCAGAAAGAATTTAGAGCTGAGGTATATAGATATGCTTTTAGACAAGAACGTGACTATTTAGGTAAAATTGCACAACAAGAGAGAATATCGTTGAGGCTTTCTGGCTTTATATAGACAGATTTTGATGTCAGAAGTGGTGTTCTTAGATGATGAAAATGATTAATTTTAGAAAGAAGAGATAATATGGCAACAATTCAATGGTATCCGGGGCATATGAACAAGGCTCGTAATCAACTGGAAGATAAGTTAGGACTGATTGATGTTTTGGTGGAAGTACTTGATGCCCGAATTCCGCAAGCTTCAAGAAATCCAATGATTGAAGAACTAGTTGGTAATAAACCACATATTATTATCTTAAATAAGGCTGATTTAGCTGATCCAGTTTTAACAAAGGCATGGGCAGCAGAATTAGCTGGAGATAATAAGTATGTTTTGGCACTTGACTCCTTGCACAATACTAATATGCAGAAGTTGGTTTCCTTAGTAAAAAAGGCGGCAGCTGCTAAAACAGAGAAGCTAGAAGCACGAGGGGCCTCAAATCCTACTATTAGAATTGCTTTGGCAGGTATTCCTAACTGTGGCAAGTCAACGGTGATTAATCGTTTAGTTGGTCGGAACGTGGCTGAAGTCGGTAACAAACCAGGTGTAACTAAGGGACAAAGATGGCTGAAAACAAATGCTAATATTCAAGTGCTCGATACACCAGGGATTTTATGGCCTAAATTTTCTGATCAGGAAGTTGGTTATAAATTAGCTGCTTTCGGTGCAATTAAGGATAGTGTTTTTCATGCAGATGATGTAGCATTATTTGTTTTGAAAAATTTACGTGAATTTTATGCTAAGGATCTGCTTAAATTTTCTAAATTACCTGAACAGCAAATTGCTGATATGGCTGATCCAGATTTGCTTTTGGCAATGACTGAAAAATATGGCATGCGTGATGATTATGATCGTTTTTCATTATTTATGTTACAAAAATTGCGTAAGGGTGCAATCGGAAGGATTACGTTAGATAGACCATGACAATTAAAGAAATAAAAGAACTGTTGAAATCTGAGGTCTCTGAAGCCCAAATTAACGAACTTGAGGCAGATCCGCGGGCCGGCGTACAAAAATTGTTAGTTAGTTATCGTAAGCGTCAAGCAAAATTACTAGCAAAAAAAGAAGAGTTTTTGCGTCGCTTTTCTTATGAAAAAAAGTTCTGGGAAAAGGGACAATTAGTAGCGGGTGTTGATGAGGTAGGACGTGGCCCTTTAGCTGGACCGGTAGTAACTGCTGCTGTGATAATTGATCAAGATTTTGATTTATTAGATGTAAACGACTCGAAGAAATTGAGCCCAGAGAAACGATTTAAGTTATATCCTAAAATTTTAGCGGAAGCAGTTAGTGTTGGTGTTGGAGTAAAAAGTGCAGAGGTAATCGATCAAATTAATATTTATGAAGCTGACCGTCAAGCGATGGCTCAAGCAGTACGAGCACTTGATGTTAAGCCGAATGCACTTTTGGTAGATGCAATGAATGTGCCAGTAAATCTACCCCAAGTTAAATTGATTAAGGGAGATGCTAAGTCGAATTCAATTGCGGCAGCTTCAATTGTGGCCAAGGTCTTTCGAGATCAATTGATGGATGATTATGATAGAATATACCCTCAATATTGCTTTCATCATAATGCAGGATACGGCACCAAGGAGCACATTGAAGCCTTGAAAAAGTATGGCCCTACGCCAATTCACCGCAAAACATTTGCTCCAGTCAGTGATTTTTTTGAATAAATTTCAATTTATAAAAAAATAATGGTCTCTTTTTGCGTAATAAATAGTGGAGGGCTTTTTTTATGAAAAAAACACCTGAATTGTCAAATTAAGTGCAACAGTTAGGCTATGAGGAAATATATTGCTTGAAGAGTTCTTCTGCTGTGTGATATTGAAGGATTCGACGATGTTTGCGGTTAATGGCATCAGTTGCCTGTTGAACATAAGCAGCTGACTTATCTTTCATGCTTTTGCCTTTAGGGAAGAATTGACGCAGAAGTCCATTGCAGTTCTCATTGGTGCCTCTTTCCCATGGAGAATATGGGTGGGCGAAGTAGATCTGGCAGCCTTTGATCTTGGTCATATCCGCAAACTCAGAGCCATTGTCAAACGTGATCGATTTAAACCAGGCAGGATGTCTGTCAATCTCATTTTGAAGCAGCCTTTGGCATGTGCTTGCCCGATAGTCAGGAATCTTGATAACTACTTCAAAGCGTGTGGTTCTTTCGGTCAAAGTCATTAAAGCAGGCTGATTCTTGCGTCTGACGCCTTTAACCAGATCTCCTTCCCAGTGCAGCGGCGTTTTTCTGTCTTCAATCTCTTTAGGACGCTGTTCAATGGAATTGCCAAGATTCTTCTTGTGCAAAGCATGACCGCTCTGGCCGTGATGACGCTTGTTCCTGCGTCTTTTGAGCTTCATAGGCAGATCAATATTGCTTATGTCCAGCAAGCCCTGATCAATATAGCGATAGACAGTTGGTGTGCTGGGACAAGGGTAGCCTGGCATAGTCCTTTTGAATTCACCAACGAATTCATCGATGCTGGTGGCATCAAATTTAGCTTTGAAGCGTCTGGAGAGCATTCTCAAAAAGACAGCATAATGCTTCAATGGATTGCGCTGATAGCAGTTTTTGCGACGCTTCTCATAATAAAGCTGTGCAGTATCAGCGTAATAGTGCTCATACAATAAATAGCTGCTGTCTCTTTGCAGGACGCTTCCGCGTTTGATTTCGCGACTGATTGTCGACTTATGGCAGCCGACTTCTTGAGCGATAACAGTACGGGAAGTTATGCCGGAATCCAGCATTGCTTGAATTTGTCCACGTTGTACGCTGGTTAATTGATGATAGTGCTTAGAAATGCTAGAATTTGAATTGGTCATGAAGATCTTCCTTTCTTGATTTTTCGTCACTTCAAGTTTAGGTCTTCATGGCCTTTTTGTTTAACACTTGGTGTTGCACTTCAATTTTAAATCCGGGTATGAAAAAAACAGAATTTCTACTAAAATTAAAATTGCAAAAAGGGATTGGTTATGTTAAATTGCTGACAATTGCTAATCAGTTAACTGATGAAACAGAAATTGAATTTGAAGAATTAGAACAAATTGAATTAACTGAGGAGCTAATGGATGCATGCTATCGCGCTTTTCAGGATGATCAGTTGGATCGAATGGTACAACAAATTGAACAGCAGTGTGACGTAATCAGTTTTTTCGATGAAGCATATCCAGAAAAACTACGTCAAATTTATCGACCACCTATGGTATTGTTTACCCGAGGAAATATTTCTTTACTGCAAAAAGAAATCATTACAATTGTTGGCTCACGCTATCCGACTAAGTATAGTCAAGATGTTATTAATCGCTTGGTACCTAATATTGTGCAATCTGGTCAGGTTGTAGCAAGTGGCTTAGCAAAAGGCGTTGATGCCTTAGCTCATAAGGCTGCACTTTTCAACCAAGGAAAAACAATTGCGGTTATTGGCAATGGTTTAAATTTTTCATATCCAATGCAAAATTTTGCTTTACAAGAAGAGATTGTGCAAAAGGGACTATTGATTAGTGAATATTTGCCTGATACACCACCGCGTCCGTATCGTTTTCCTGAACGCAACCGTATCTTGGCCGGCTTAAGTCAAAGCGTAATCGTTACTGAGGCTAAAGAAAAGTCGGGTTCACTGATTACTGCTAATTTAGCGTTACAAGAAAATCGCGATATTTATGCAGTACCTGGACCAATTACTAATGCATTGTCTGCAGGTCCCAATCAATTAATTGAAGCAGGAGCTACGCCAATTGTTGATTTTAAATTTAACAAGATAAAGATTTGACAATTCAGAAAGTATTAGTTATTTTTGGACTGTACCCATAAAATAAAATAAGAATTAAGGAGGCAGTTAATGCCTACTAAAGCGAAAAGTAAAACAACAAAAAAACGTAAAAAGACCTTAGTCATTGTGGAATCACCTGCAAAAGCTAAGACTATTGAAAAATATTTAGGAAGAAACTATCACGTTATTGCTTCCAAGGGGCATATTCGTGATTTGCCTAAGTCACAAATGGGAATCGACTTTGAAGACGACTATAAGCCTAAGTATATTTCCATTCGTGGTAAAGGCGATACCATTAAAGAATTAAAAAGCGAAGCCAAGAAGGCCAAGGATGTTTATTTAGCATCCGACCCCGATCGTGAAGGCGAAGCAATTGCTTGGCACGTAGCGCACGCATTGAATCTTGACGAAAAAGCCAAGAATAGAGTAACTTTTAACGAAGTTACCAAGGATGCAGTTAAAGAAAGCTTCAAGCATCCCCGGACAATTGATATGGATACGGTTGATGCCCAACAGGCAAGACGTGTACTTGATCGAATTGTAGGGTATTCACTTTCACCAATTCTTTGGGCCAAAGTTAAAAAAGGTTTATCTGCAGGACGTGTACAATCAGTTGCCTTAAAATTAGTGATTGATCGTGAAAAGGAGATCAAGAACTTTAAGCCAAAAGAATATTGGTCAATTGATGCGGAATTTGCTAAGGGCAAAGAAACTTTTAAATCTACCTTTTATGGTGTTGATGGCAAAAAGAAAGAATTGCCTAATATCGATTCTGTTAAGGATGTTTTGGCTAAAATCGATAAGAAAAAGGACTTTGTAGTAGATAAAGTTGTTGCTCGGCAACGTCGGCGTCAGCCAGCAGCCCCATTTACAACTTCTACAATGCAGCAAGAAGCCAATAAGCGTTTAGGTTATCGTACTCGTAGAACTATGAGTATTGCTCAGCAATTATATGAAGGGATTTCTTTAGGTAAGCAAGGAACAGTTGGTTTGATTACTTATATGAGAACTGACTCTAAGAGAACATCACCAGTTGCCCAACAAGAGGCTTCTAAGTTTTTGCATGAAAATTATGGTGCAGAATTTGCAGCTAAGAGTCAACGCCATTTTAAGAATCAAGAGGACGCACAAGATGCTCACGAGGCCATTCGCCCAACATCTGTATATCGCACACCGGAGTCATTAAAGAGTGTCCTAACTACGGAACAATATCGTTTATACAAATTGATTTGGTCACGTTTTTTGGCCAGTGAAATGCCCCCAGCTGTTTATGATACTGTTCGTGCAGATATTGTTCAAAATGGTGTGATTTTTAGAACTACTGGTTCTAAATTGAAATTTGCTGGTTTCACCAAGGTTTATGATAATCAACAAGAAAAGAATGTTGACTTACCTGATCTTGAAGAGGGTGACAAGGTCAAGATGACTAAGTCCGATAACAAACAGCACTTTACGTTACCACCAGCACGCTATACTGAAGCATCATTAGTTCACGCATTGGAAGAAAATGGCGTGGGCCGTCCTTCAACTTATGCACCTACAATAGATACAATTCAACGCCGCTATTATGTTAAACTTGATGGTCGTTCAATTGTACCAACTGAATTAGGTGAAATTGTTGATGGTTTAATTGAAAGCTTCTTCCCAGATATTACTGATGTTGATTACACCGCCCGACTTGAAAATGAATTGGATGAAGTCGAAGATGGTAAAAAGGATTGGGTTCATGTTGTTGACGAATACTATCAACCGTTTAAGAAAGAATTAAATAAGGCTGATAGTGAAATCGAAAAGGTACAAATCAAGGATGAGCCAGCTGGCTTTAATTGTGATATTTGTGGTGCACCAATGGTGATTAAGATGGGACGCTATGGCAAGTTCTATGCTTGTTCTCGTTTCCCAGATTGTCGTAATACTAAGCCAATCATTAAAGAAATCGGTGTAGTTTGTCCAAAATGTGGCAAAGGTCAGGTTGTCGAAAAGAAATCACGTAGAAATCGTAAATTCTACGGCTGTTCTCGTTATCCAGAATGCGACTTTGTCTCATGGGACAAGCCAATTGGCAGAAATTGTCCAAATGATGGCCACTTTTTAGTAGAAAAGCATTCTAAAAAAGGTCCAGTGATTCTTTGTCCTAACGGTGATTATCGTGAAGACAGTGAAAACGAAAAAAACAATTAACATAGAAAATATAGGTGAGTAAATGCCAAAAAATGTAACAGTTATTGGTGCAGGTCTTGCTGGTAGTGAAGCAACTTGGCAATTAGCTAAGCGTGGTATTCATGTTGACCTTTATGAAATGCGACCAAAAAAGGAGACTCCAGCTCATGAAACTGGTGAATTTGCGGAACTGGTTTGTACCAATTCAATGAGATCAAATCAATTATCTAATGCTGTAGGTCTTTTAAAAGAAGAAATGCGCCATTTAGATTCATTGATCATGAAAGCTGCCGACAAAACTCAAGTGCCTGCAGGTGGAGCATTAGCCGTTGATCGTGATAGTTTTAGTAAATACGTAACTGACACTTTGCGTGGGTTAGAGAATGTAACTGTTCACGAAGAAGAAGTTACTGAAATTCCGAAAGATGGGATTACAATTATTGCAACTGGTCCGTTAACTAGTGATGCTTTAGCTGGACAGATTCAAAAATTTTCTGGAACTGATAGTTTAAATTTCTTTGATGCAGCAGCTCCGATTGTGGCCGCTGACTCGATTGATATGAACATTGTTTATAAAAAGTCGCGTTATGATCGTGGTGAAGCTGCATATTTGAATTGTCCTATGACTAAAGAGCAATATGAAAAGTTTAGTCAGGAATTAATTAACGCTGAAACTGCGCAATTACATGGTTTTGAAAATAGCGATGTTTTTGAGGGGTGTATGCCAATTGAAGTAATGGCAGCGCGTGGTGCTAAAACAATGCTTTTTGGTCCACTTAAACCAGTAGGATTAGAAGATCCACATACAGGCAAAACTCCTTATGCAGTTGTACAGTTGCGCCAAGATAATGCTGCAGCTTCAATGTATAATATTGTTGGTTTCCAAACTCATTTGAAATTTGGTGAACAAAAACGAGTATTTTCAATGATCCCAGGCTTAGAAAATGCACGTTTCGTTCGTTATGGTAAAATGCATCGTAATACTTATATGGCTTCACCAGAAGTTTTGACAGCTTCTTACGAGGCAAAAGAGCAGCCTGGATTATTTTTTGCAGGCCAGATGACAGGTGTTGAAGGCTATGTAGAAAGTGCAGGTAGTGGCTTAGTAGCAGGAATTAATGCAGCACGTGAAGCTATGGGGAAAGATACTGTGGCTTTCCCAAAAGATACTGCGTTAGGCTCAATGGCTAACTACATAACTACTACGAGTGCTAAACATTTCCAACCAATGAATGCTAGTTTTGCTTTGCTACCTCCACTAGAGGGTAAGAAGATTCGCAAGAAGCGTGAGCGCCATGAGAAGGTCAGTGAACGTGGTCTTGCTAGTTTAGATGAATTTAAGACGGAAGTTTTAGATTAATGAACCAAAGGCAAAGTGAGTTAGATCAATTTTTATCATATTTACAAAATGAGCGTCATTATAGTGCGAAAACCGTTTTAGCTTATCAAACAGATTTGCATGAAGCGGAAAGGTTTTGGCATGAAAATGGTGGATTCCCAGGTTGGACTAAAGTAAGAGAACGTGATATCCAGGTTTATCTACAACATTTAGCAGAACGCAAGTTAGCCCGTAGTAGTCAGTTGCGCAAGATGTCCAGCCTGCATTCTTTTTACCGTTTTTTAACCCGCCGCAAACTAGTGGCAATCGATCCAACTCAGGGTATTACTTTACGCCGTGGTGAGAAAAAATTACCGCAATTTTTTTACCAGCCTGAATTAAAGCAGGTTTTTGATTCATTGAAAGGAAATAAGCCTTTGACGATGAGAAATTTGGCAATGTTTGAACTGTTTTATGCGACAGGAATGCGGGTAAGTGAGGTTAGTAATCTTACTTTGAATCAACTTGATTTAGACTTACAGACAATTTTGGTTCACGGTAAAGGAAATAAAGACCGCTATGTTGCTTTTGATGATAAAACAAAAAAATCTTTGATTGCTTATTTAGAAAATGCACGTCCATTATTACTTAAAAATGATGATGAACAGCATGTATTTTTAAATAATCAAGGAACTGGCATTACTAGCCGCGGAATTGAAACTGTAATGCAAAAAACTTTTAATCAGGCAGGAATTAGTGGTAAAGTACACCCACATGAGTTGCGACATAGCTTTGCTACCGCGATGCTTAATAATGGAGCAGATTTGCGAAGTGTCCAAGAGTTATTAGGACACAGTAGTCTATCAGCAACGCAAATCTATACTCATGTAACAATGGCTCATTTAAAATCAGATTATCAAAAATATTTTCCTCGTAATAAAGAAAGTTGAGGTTTAACATGACAACAATTTGTTCAGTAAGATTTAATGGAAAAACAGCAATTGCCGGTGATGGACAAGTAACCTTAGGCGAAAAAGTTATTGCCAAGGCAACAGCGCGTAAAATTCGTCGTATTTACCATGATCGTGTAGTAATTGGTTTTGCCGGTGGTGTAGCTGATGCAGTCAGCCTTCAAGATATGCTTGAGGGCAAGCTCGAAAGCTACTCAGGCGATCTTCGTCGTGCTGCCGTGGAAATGGCTCAAGCATGGCGTAAGGATCCAACTTTACAAAAATTAAATGCAATGTTGATTGCTTTTGATGACAAAGACCTACTTTTAATTTCAGGTAATGGTGAAGTACTTGAACCTGATGAAAACGTAGTTGCAATTGGTTCAGGTGGTAATTTTGCTCAAGCCGCAGCGATTGCCATGACTCGACACGCAAAAGATATGAAGGCCGATGAAATTGCACATGAAGCTGTAAAGATTGCTTCAGGAATTGATGTTTTCACTGATGATAAAATTGTCACTGATGAAATTTAGGAGTGAAGGAAATGGCTATTAAGACCCCAAAAGAAATAGTTAAAATTTTAAACGAATATATTATTGGCCAAGATGAAGCTAAAAAATCAGTTGCGATAGCTCTTTACAACCGTTACCGTAGAATGCAGTTATCTAAAGAAATGCAACGTGAAGTAACGCCTAAGAATTTATTAATGGCTGGTCCTACTGGTGTAGGTAAAACTGAAATTGCTCGTCGTTTAGCTGATATTGTAGAAGCTCCCTTTGTTAAAGTAGAGGCAACGAAGTTTACTGAAGTAGGTTATGTAGGACGTGACGTTGAATCAATGGTCCGTGACTTGGTTTCCGAAGCCGTACGAATGGAAGAAAAGGACCAATTTGCTCGTGTAAAGACTCAAGCAACTAAAGAAGCAAATAAAGAATTGGTTCGTTTGTTAGCTCCAGCAGAGAAACATGAACGTCGTGAAAATCAAATGCAGCAAATGCAAGATATGATGTCTATGTTGATGGGAGAAAATAATCGCGAAGAAGATCATGAAGAGGATGTTTCTGCTGATGTAAGAAACAAACGAATGGATGTGGCTGAAAAGCTAGCTAAAGGCTTACTTGAAGATCACGAAGTTACCATAGAGGTAGAACAAGCTCCTAAGGCCAACCCAATGAGTGACATGATGGGTCAAATGGGGATGGATATGGGTTCAATGCTTAGTGATCTTATGCCTAAGAAAAAGGTTAAGCGTACTTTATCAGTAAAAGAAGCACGTGAAGTTTTGATTCAAGAAGAATCACGTAAGTTAGTTGACTATGACGCTATCTATCAACATGCTATTGAAAGAAGCCAGAATAACGGAATTATCTTTATTGATGAAATTGATAAAATTATTGCTGGTAATAAACGTAATTCTGGTGAAGTTTCTCGTGAAGGTGTTCAAAGAGATATTTTACCAATCGTTGAAGGCTCAACTGTAAATACAAAATATGGCCCAGTTTCAACTGATCATATTTTGTTTATTGCTGCAGGTGCCTTTGCTGAAAGCAAGCCTAGTGATTTGATTCCAGAACTTCAAGGACGTTTTCCAATTCGGGTTGAGCTTAACGCTTTAACCAAGGACGATTTTGTCAAGATCTTGAAGGATCCACAAAATTCATTGCTTAAGCAATACATTGCTTTAATGAAGGCAGATGGCATTAAGTTAGTCTTCACCCAAGAAGCCGTTGATAAAATTGCGGAGATTGCCTTTAATGTTAACCAAGGCACTGATAATATTGGTGCTCGTCGACTTTCAACTATTCTTGAAAAGCTCTTAGAAGACGTTCTTTACGAAGGGCCTGATATGGAAATGGGTGAAATCACAGTTACTGAAGCCTATGTTGAAGATAAGTTAGGCGATATTATTATGAATAAAGACTTAACTAAATTTATTCTCTAATTGATCAAAGAATCACGAATGAAGCATTCAATTCAAAGTTTGAATGCTTTTTTTCTACCCAAAGTCAAGTATTATCAATGATTTAAGAAAATAAATTTACTTGTTTTAATGATGCGAATAAGGTTAAAGCAAATAAGAGTTTAAATTTAAGAAAAAGCGAAAGTACCACAAATAAGCCTATGAATACTTGTAGTTTTTCCATAGGTTGCTTATACTTAAGTTGATTATTTGATTTCAGCTAAAGTCTTTTATTTTCGGTGGCTATGTTGTAATCATATAATTGATCATGTTTGATAAGAGCAAACATTGTGCGTATCAGTTTATGGACTGATGCAATGGCGATTTTCTTATAGCCTTGGCTATTTGAAGATCGTTTTTTCTTGTCATAATAATCAGTTATATGGCAAGGCTGCGTAGCCTTTACCGTCTCCATTTGAGTAATAACTCGATAAAGTATTTTTCTGGCAATATGATTGCCATGCTTGGTAATGCCAAGAGAACTGTCTTTTTCACCAGATTGGTACCTTCCTGGATCAATGCCAACAAACGCATCAATTTGAGCTGAAGTGCTAAACCGTCTTAGATCACCGAGCTCTGCTACTAATCTCACTGCTGTAATTCTAGCAACCCCTGGGATACTCAAATAGATGGATAAAGCACGAGCGTTTACTGCTTTAGCCAGCTTTTCCATGTAGTTAATTACATAGTCGCGTTCTTGCTGGAGTGAAAATAAATTAGAAATGTTCCTTTGAATAGCTCTAACGATAATACTATCTTTGGAATCATAAGGATAAGCTTCTCTAGCAAAAGCGTATAATCTTGTGGTTAAGTACCGTGCCCTTTGTTGTCCTATTCCAGAAATAGAATTAAGCATTTGAGTTACCTGTGTCTCATTCTTTTCTAGAACATATCCAGCATGTGGGAAAAGACTAACAAGCGCCCAATAAATTCTGCCAGATGGATGAGACAGTATTTCTTCAATTTGTGGGAAAGTGGATTGGAGGTTGCGGTGCAATTGATTTTTAGTAGTAACTATACTCCTAGTAAGTTCTTCATAATAGCGACTGGCATTCTGAAGTTCATGATACTCTCTGGGCTGTGGATCACGCAGCTTTTGCGGGGCATTAAATTGAATTAAAGCCAGGCGATAAGCATCTACCTTATCAGTTTTATTATGGCGTAAATTATTGTCCATTAGCTTTTTCGCTTTAAGCGGATTAAGCTTCAAATACTTAATATGATAATCCTCTAAGAAAGCTTGCAGGCTTAGAGAATAAACACCAGTAGCTTCGAAAACAACTAAAGGAGTTATCAAATATTGGTTCAGTTGCTCATAAAGTTTTTGATAGCCAAAGGAATCATTAGAGATTCTAAAAGATTCGCCTTGTTTGATCCGGTCATTAACCACACAAACTGTGGAAGATTTACTGCTAACATCAATACCGAAAATAATTTGTGATTCCATAATATAACCTCCGCTGTGAAGATAAACCTCTTTATCAACCTATTAATTCTAATTTTCTAAACACGGCATCTAAGTGCCCACAGACTTCGAAGAGACTTAAGAATAGGTGGTAAAGCAGTCCGTTTCTTTTACGACATCAAGTGTCTAAAAAGCTGAAGACTTGATTTGCTTTATCTTCACTTTCTATTTTAGACAAAATAAAAAGTGCCAGATCGTGAATCCGTCGATTCATGATCCAACACTAGGTTAGTATGTTTCTTTTGTTTTTATTCTGGCTTATTGACGCATTAATGTTAAAATATAAATAATTAAGCGATTACATTATGATTTTTAACTGTTTGATATGTAGAGGGAAATTTAGTTATGGATTACACAATCAAGAATAATATTATCGAAGTAGTGATTTCGGATCACGGAGCTGAGGTTCAGAGCGTTAAAGGAGCTCATACCGGTGAAGAATATATGTGGCAAGCTGATCCAGAGATCTGGGGCAGACATGCACCTGTACTTTTTCCAATTGTAGGGCGACTTAAGAATGATGAATATAAGTATCAAGGTAAGACCTATCATATGGGTCAGCATGGTTTTGCCCGTGATTGTGATTTTGAAGTGGAGAATCATACACAAGAAAGTATCACGTTCTTACTGAAAGATAATGAAAAAACGCGTGAAATGTATCCATTTAAATTTGAATTCAGAGTTAACTATAATTTGATGAATAATTTATTGGAAGAAAACTTTAGCGTAGTCAATAAATCAGATGAAACTATGATTTTTGGTGTAGGTGGTCACCCTGGATTTAACTTACCAGTAAATAATGGGGAAGAGAAAGAAGATTATTATTTCGATATGCATCCATCTATTGCTAGGGTAAAAATCCCACTTAAAGGAGCATATCTTGACTGGAATAATCGTTCTCTAGCTTCGACTGATAGTTTTATTGGTTTAAGTGATGAGCTATTTAAAGATGATGCCTTGATTTATGAATTACATGGTCATGACAATAAAGTATCTTTGAGAACTGATAAGAGTAAATTCCACATCAATGTTTGGACTAGAAATGCACCATATGTTGGCATTTGGTCACAATATCCAAAGACCGCTAATTATGTATGTATTGAACCATGGTGGGGAATTGCAGATAGAGAAGATGCTGATGGTGAGCTAGAGCACAAATATGGTATGAATCATTTGGAGCCAGGTAAAGAATATCAAGCTGGATTTAGTATTACTTATCACTCTGCATCTGATCCTGAATAAAATATTGAGGAATAAAAATGAAATATTTAACTTTTAATAACGGTGTAAAAACTCCAATCTTCGGCTTTGGAACATGCAGAAGTAGGCAATGCTATTAACAAAAGGGCATTAAACGTGAAGACATTTTTTTGACCACTAAAGCGCAAACAAGTGGTTATAGAGAGACGAAGAAGGGGATTGATGAATCGTTAATTCGCGCCCAGCAAGACTATTTTGACTTAATGATTATTCACTGGCCTATGTCTGATAGTTTAGGTACTTACCAGGCACTTGAGGAGGCATATCAGGCGGGAAAGCTACGTTCAATTGGACTGAGTAACTTCAACCATGATCAAGTAAATGAAATTATGAATAATTTCGATACTAAGCCAGTAGTTGATCAAATTGAAACGTCTGTCTTTAAGCAACAAAAGAAAATGCATAAATATTTAATTGAAAATAATATTGTACATGAATCTTGGTCACCACTCGGTGAAGGATGAAGGCTTTATTTAATGACCCAACCTTACTTTCTTTGGCTGAGAAGTATAATAAGACAGTGCCACAAATTGCGTTACACTTCTTGGTACAAGAAAATATCATGACTATTCCTGGCTCGACGAATCCGTTACACATGAAGGATAATTTGGATATTTTTGATTTTGAATTTACTGCTGAAGAGATGGAGACATTGCGTGGCCTTGATCAAAAACGTGGTATTGGTGGCTGGCCTGCAAGTATGGACCAAGAATTAGATTATTAATTAAATAAGCATCCCTAAAACGATCTTTTATGGCGTAGGGATGCTTATTTTGTCGTCAAATTTTGTTTATATATTGCATGATTTTTACAAATATTGCAGAGAAATCTAGATTTATTAAAAATATTTCCAACTGTTACGAAAAAACATTTTTCTTTAATCATTGTGTGATCTGGCTGTGATGGAACTGCAACTCGAAGCAGGTATTATATAAAATGTCAATTGCAAGAGAATAATAAAACAAAAATGACGAATAATAATTGACGTTTTAATTTAAGGAGAGATGTTTTTTGAAAACTAAATCTATTTTAACTAAGACTATTGCTGTTGCTGCTTTATCACTTGCAGGTATTGGTGCAATCAATCAACTAGATAATAATGAAGCACAAGCTGCCGTTGTGCAAAATGATGCAGTAGTGTATACAACTACACAAGCTACTACCGTTTACAATAACTATGAAAATCCAGTTGCAACTGGTCAAACTTTAGCAGCAGGTACTAACTGGAAGATTATAAAAACTGCTTATGATTCAAAGGGACAGAAGTGGTATGATCTTGGCTTAAATCAATGGGTATTAGCAACTAGTTATACTACTAGCCAAAATACTCAAGCTAGACAAGAAAATACCTACACTCAAACACAAACGCCAGCTCAACAAACTACACAAGCTAGCCAAAGTCAAAGTTCATACACTTATTCAAATGTGAACTACACACCTAAGACGACAACAACTAGTTCATATTCATCAACCGCAACAGGTTCCGAAGCTAGTGCAAAGGCATGGATCGCAAGCAAAGAATCTGGTGGCTCATACAGTGCTAGAAATGGCCAATATGTAGGTAAGTATCAACTTTCTTCATCTTATTTGAATGGTGATTATTCAGCTGCTAACCAAGAACGTGTAGCGGATAATTATGTCAAATCTAGATATGGCTCTTGGAGCGCTGCTAAAAATTTCTGGCAAGCAAATGGCTGGTACTAATAGATAACTCCAAGTTCTGACTAAGATAGATTTGTTGAAATTTCACCTTCAACAAACAAAGACGACTACTCGAAATGGGTAGTCGTTTTTGCTTGTTTATTTTTTTAATTCAAATTTACTTGTTTCTACATAGAGTGTCATATTTTTACGGTAGTAATTTAAAGTTTTCATTGAAAGATGTAATTTTTCAATATAATCCGCTTCTGTTAATTTTGAATTAGACAAAACAGAGTAGACATAAGACATCCGAAGCTTATGTGTAGTTAATGGCATGCCGACTATTGAACGGTCAGGGGCAATTTTTTGGTTAATATTAAAATCAGAAGCGTAATGTTTGCCATCGCGGCGAGCAAACAGATAGGGATTATCGTTATTGGCAAAATTAGTGTGATTTTGGATATATTCTCTGACATCATTTTCTTTAACTTTTGCCAACAATTCATTTACATGCAAAATCATAATTTCTTTTGGCTTAAAACCACAAGCAAT
Organism: Lactobacillus crispatus; assembly: GCF_018987235.1. Classification (NCBI taxonomy): domain Bacteria; kingdom Bacillati; phylum Bacillota; class Bacilli; order Lactobacillales; family Lactobacillaceae; genus Lactobacillus; species Lactobacillus crispatus. The sequence continues at coordinate 1,156,588 of NZ_CP072197.1, read as the reverse complement.
AGCAGCCATCATCTTGATAGTTTCAGGATGAATATTTTTTATTTGAATTAATTCTGATAAATAATTTTCCCAGCCAATAACATAGTGTTGCTTACGATTGAAGCGATTACCACGTAAAGTGAGCAATGGATAAGTAATGATGTAGCCATATTCATTCAAAAAAACAAAATACATCTTTATGTGACTAAGATATTTATTTACTGTATTACTTTTCATATGGAGTTTATTTTCAAGTGAATCTAAAAAGTTACGTATATCTCCAGTTGTAACATTTTCTACATTTGCTTCAGTAGCATCTAAACTACCAGAATAATAATCCCAAAAAGTTGAAATTGAAGAACAGGCTAGAGAAATAGTTGAATCGGCTAGTTTCTTTTGTTGTTTACAGTAAATGCGAAATTTATCTTCATATGGAAAAGTCAAGATTGAGGCTCCTTTCAAACATTCGTTAAAAATAATTATACATTATTTCAAGCACGTTGTTACTAAATTTTTTATTAAATAATTAAACTGCGTGTCGCTTTGCGACACGTACACAATACAACTTGCCAACCAAACAGAAAAGTCGTATGATGATAACTGTCAACTGAATAGGTGATGACGTTCGCCATTAACCGAGTAAAATCTAATGACGTCTACTTTATCCGATAGGGGTAGAGTAGACGTTTTTTTGTGGGAGGAATCTGTTTGAATTCAAAATTTATTAATTACATTAGTATCGCTATTTTCGCCTTTTTTGGTGGTATGGCACGTGCTGGTTTAAATGCAAACTTCAGCTATTATGGTACTTTTTGGGGTAATGTCATAGGTTGCTTTTTATTAGCGTTTTTCACCTACTTTTTTATTGAAACTAAAGAGATTAGGCAATGGCTTGTAGTTGGATTAGGTACTGGCTTTGTAGGTGCATTTACTACTTTTTCAACTTTTAATCTTGATGTTTTAAAAAATATGCAGGCTAATTTGCCAATCGAAGCAGTAATTTATTACTTTAGCTCAATTATTTTTGGCTTTGTTTTTGCTATGTTAGGAATGAAAATTGGTAAAAAAGTTGGTCAATTAGTAAGAAAGGAAAGGAATACACGATGAATTTTTTGCTTGCAGGAATTGGTGCATCAATTGGAGCTATGCTTCGTTATGCTATTACTAATTATGGTAAAAAGCATTGGGAATGGATTGGTAATAAATTTTCTAATTTACCTACACCGACTTTGTTTATTAACTTAACTGGAGCACTAATTTTAGGCTTGATTTTTGGAATTGGTGCTAACACTTTTATTTATGCATTACTAGGAACTGGAGTAATGGGTGGCTATACAACCTTTTCCACTATGAATACAGAATTAGTTGAGCTTTATAAGAGTAAAAATTATCGTGGTCTTGTATTCTACGCGGTGTCATCATATCTGGGTGGCTTGGTTCTAGTTTATTGCGGCTATTATTTAGGAAATTTACTAAAATAATGTTGACAGCATGAAAAAAATGGGTTTGCTTGAACAGATTAAAAATAAGGGATTAGTCCTAGATGGTGCAATGTCGTATGAATTGGAAAAACAAGGCGTAGATACTAATAATAAATTATGGACCGCAACAGCTTTGATTGATCAGTTGAGCAAAGTTTATCAAGCACATTGGGATTGGTTAATTTTTATAAAAATGGCTGGTTCCCCAACGGCTGGGGTGGAGTATTTACAACAATGCTAACAGTAAACTTTGCTTTTTCAGGAACTGAGCTTATTGGCATTACGGCTGGTGAAGCAGAGAATCCTCAGAAAGCTATTCCTGAAGCAATTAGGACAACACTTTGGCGTTTAATTGTCTTCTTTATTGGCTCAATTGTAGTTATGGCTGCATTAATTCCTTATCATACGGCTGGAGTAACTCAAAGCCCATTTGTGTATGTGCTTGACCTAATTCATGTGCCATTTGCTGCAAATATTATGAACTTCGTAGTTTTGACTGCAATTATTTCTGCGGCCAATTCAGGTTTGTATGCTTCAACTAGAATGCTTTGGTCGTTGGGCAACGAAGGAACAATTCCTAAAGCATTCACCAAAACTAATAAGCGTGGTATTCCAGTATTGTCATTAGTAGTAAGTATGTTAGGCGGAATTTTTGCTTTGATTTCTAGTAAAGTTGCTGCCTCGACGGTTTATCTAGTATTAGTTTCTATTTCTGGATTAGCTGTTGTATTCGTTTGGACGGCGATTGCATGGTCAGAATTGAAGTTTAGAAGGGCATTTTTAAACTCAGGTCATCAACTCAGTGAATTGAAGTACAAGACCCCATGGTATCCTGTAATTCCATATTTTGCATTTATATCAAGCCTACTTTCTTGTGTGTTAATCTGGTTCGATCCAACTCAAAGAGTAGCATTGTACTATACAATTCCTTTTGTAGCTATTTGTTACTTGGGACATCATTTTTGGCTAAAATCTAAGAAAAATAATGAAGAAATTTTATTGGAAAAATAAAAAAGTCACTAGTGATATATGACACTAGCAACTTTCTATAGCTTATATACTGCATTAAAACAAGATCAGTATATAAGCTTTTTTGATACATGTAAAAATTTTTATTCGGCGTCCTTGGTCAATTCATAGATAGCTTCGGCATAAATCGCAATTGAATTAATTAGGTCATCTACCTTCATATATTCATTTGCTTGGTGCATAACCATTGGAGCATCTTCAGGTTGAGCGCCATATGCAACTCCATGCTTAAATAAACGCCCATAAGTCCCACCGCCGATCACGACTTCATGACCTTTATTACCAGTCTGGCGTTCATAAACTTTGAGCAAGGTTTGAACTAATGGATCGTCTCCAGGTACATAATGAGGTTCTTCAAATGAAGCAAAACTTGGAGTTAAGATATCACCAAATTTTTCTTCAACTTGCTTAACCATCTTATCTGGATCAGTACCTTGAGGATAGCGAATATTATCTTTCAAAACAGCATTTCCATTTTCCTCGTAGTCAAACATTGATGGAGCACTTGAGAGATCACCCATCAAGTCATCATGATGAGCAACGCCTAATTTTTTGCCGTTAAAGTCTTCATGTTCAACATCGGCTAAGAAATGAAGCCAGCTTCTATCGCGACCAGCAAAATCAAATTGATCTAGAAATACTGCCAAAAATGTAGCCGCATTTCTACCAACTTGAGGTGCAGATGCATGGGCACCTTGACCAGTTAATTCAATCTTAGCTTCATCGCCCTCAATAGTGAATTCGCCTTCAAGTTTATTATCTGATAAAAACTTAGTATATTTTTCCTTCATTGTGGCTAAATCACTACCAACAATAGTTGCATAGGCCTTTTGAGGAGTTACGTTTTCGGCAATACCGGCCTTGAATGACTTAAGGATTACTGATCCCTTTTTATTGTCATCTTTAAAGGTCATGGTCAGGGTATAGATTCCTTGTTCACCGTTGATAATTGGAAATTCGGCATCAGGTGAGAATACTTGATCAGGGGTTGGCTCATGTTTTAGGTAGTAATCAATGCCAACCCAATTAGTTTCCTCATTGGTTCCCACAATAAAATCAATCTTTTTCTTAGGTTCAAATCCAGCTTCTTTAAGTAAAAGCATGCCATAATATGCAGCTAGGGCAGGACCTTTATCATCGGCAGAACCTCGACCAATGATTTTACCATCCTTAATTAACATTTTAAAAGGATCAGTTACCCAGCCGTCACCAGCTGGAACCACGTCCATGTGGCCAATAATGCCTAAACGTTTTTCACCAGTACCATAGTCGACACGGCCAGCGTAATTGTCAACATTTTTGATATGGAAACCATCACGCTGTGCAAACGATAAGAATTTCTTCATTGCCTTAACTGGACCTGGACCAACAGGATACTCTTCGGAAGTATTATTCAAATCCTCAGATGAGTCGATTGCGATTAATTCGTCAAGATCACGAAGAATGTCGTCCTTTTTGGCTTGGGCCAATTTCTTATAATCTATATTCATATTCTGCCTCTTTTCTTATTTTTTGTTAGCTAAAATTTTACCAGAAAAATTAATATTAAACAATTATACATTTAAAATGGGAAAATAATGAGCATTAAAGTTGTTTTTGAGACTGTAAAATAGTTTGTGTAAGGATGAATGATTCCTTAAATTTATTTCTTTAAACATTAGAAAAAGGAGTTCCTTTCTCGTATGATTGGTTTGAACAAAAAAACACATACAGAAAGAAGAACTCCTTCATGAATGATTTTACCAAAGATTTTGCTCAAGCTCTATTCAATCCAGACAAAATAAATGATTTATTGCGCAAAGAGCTACAACAGGCTGTTAATAACTTGCTAGAAGCTGAGTTGACTGCCTTTCTAGGCTATGATCCCTATGCCAGAAATGGCTGGAATACTGGCAATTCTAGAAATGGTGCTTATTTCCGCAAGGTTGATACCCAGTTTGGACCAATTGAAGTGCAAGTGCCTCGAGACCGCAACGGTCAGTTTCATCAGCACACGCTGCCTGACTACAAGCAGCACTCTGATGTTTTGGAAAGCACGATTATCAAGCTATACTCCAAAGGCGTAACTACCAGAGAAATCGCTGACTTGATTGAGAAAATGTATGGCAGTCATTATAGTCCAGCTCAAGTATCAAATATTTCCAAGCAGATGCTCCCCAAGATTGAGGCTTATCACAAGCGCAAGCTAAGCGACAAGTTTTTCTGTGTCTATTTGGATGCGACATACCTTCCTTTGCGCCGAGAAACGTTTGAGCGTGAAGCAGTATATATTGCCATTGGCATTAAACCTAATGGACATAAGGAAGTCATTGACTACTGCATTGCTCCTAGTGAGAACATTGAAGTTTGGACAGAGATGCTTCAAAACATGAAGTCCAGAGGCTTGAAGCAAGTTGAGCTTTTTCTTTCTGATGGTGTTGTTGGCATGAAAACAGCCTTGGCCAGGACTTATCCTAAAGCTCATTTTCAACGCTGCCTGGTTCATGTCATGCGCAATATCTGCGCTAAAGTACGCGTCGACGATCGTGAAAAGATCATGAACGAATTCAAGCAGATACATCAACAGACAAGCAAAAAAGAAGCTGCAGCTGTCTTGCACAAATTCTATGCCAAATGGAATAAAGCTTATAGCCATGTCATCAAAGGTTTGAAGGAAATTGAGCCCGATCTGCTAGTCTTCTACAATTATCCCAAACAAATCAGAGCTTCAATTTATTCAACCAATATGATTGAATCCTTTAACAACGTCATCAAGCGTAAAGCTAAGCCTAAGGCAGAATTTCCAACTGAACAGTCGCTTGATGCATTTATTGGCATCCAGGCAATGAGCTACAATGACCGTTATTTCAATCGAATTCATAAAGGCTTTGGTCAGGTTCAGGACACCTTAGAATCCTACTTTGATTAAATAAATAATTAAAAAATCAATTTACGAGAAAGATCTATTTACACAAAAGATTTGACAGTTTCTTGTTTTTAGTTAATTGTGTCATGTACACTATAAGAAATAATATAGATAAAAATTACAGAAAGTATATAGAAACGGAAAGATTATTATGAGACAACATGTTCCTGAACTCGATCGTAATTTAAGTAACGACGAATTCCTAGATCTAATCGTTGATTGTTTCCATTCAGTAATTTTTGGTACCGTTGATCAAAATGGTGATCCACATACCAATATTATCGATATTGACTTTAATGAAGATGGTCGTCTGATTTTTGCAACGACTAATCAGAAGTCATTTTATCGCCATATTAAGGGACACAATAAAGTTTCAATTACCGCTTTGCGCGGAAGAGAAACTCTCACTAGCATTGGTTTCACTCTAGAAGGCTATGTTGATGAGGTAAGTCCACAATATTTAGAACGAATTTATAAAATCAAACCACAAATGCATCATATTTATGCTAATAAAACTAAAGATATGAACACTTTACGAGCTTTTGCATTAACACCAATTATTGGTTCTGTTTATGATTTACGGTTTGATCATGTTTTTCAAAAACAATTCGACTTTGTTAATGTTCCTAGTAAGATGCAGGTTGAAATCTTAGAATAATAAAATAAACATGCCTCGATTTTCGAACTGATCGAAGCATGTTTATTTTATATATTCATTTCTTTACGTTCTTCGCGTTTTCTTAAGTATGGTAGTAAGAAGCCTAAGCCAAAGAGTACGATAACTGTAATAATATTCATAATTAATTGGTGATTAAAGGCTGCGCTACCGAATGTTGCTTCTGCTTCTTGAGGAATAAATCCTAAAGTAGCACAGATAAAGGTAAAGATTAAGCACCACCAGCCCATGATAAGGGCACCAGTCTTATTTTTAACGAAGACATAATCTGAGTGGAACTTCTCTTGGTGCATCCGTAACATAATGAAAGCGAAGAATACCCAACAAGTCTTGTATGGGGAAATAATACCATTGATATTTAAAAGCCAATTGTAAATTGAATTAATATTTGGCAAAGTCCCAGTAAGTAAAAGCAAGAATAAGGCTAAACCACAAGTTAAAGTGTACGAGTGAACTGGACGACCTGTTTTGTCTTTTTTCCCAGTTAACCATTTTGGCATGAATTTGTCGGCAACGTCACCGGCAAAGACACGACTTGATGCATCAAGTAAAACTGCTAATTGGGCCATCATAAAGAGGGCTTGAACAACAGCAAAGATGTACATTAATACTTTGCCCCAACCAAGGCTTTCGCCTAGTAGTTGAAATGCATAGTAAGGTCCGTTCATCTTGAAATCATGTGGAATATGATGAGCATTGAAAAACATTGCTAAAGCCAAAGTACCGAAGATAGTCAAGAATCCAGTCATCAAAGCCAACATCCACATTGCTTTAGGAAATTCGTGTTTTGGATCGCGCATTTGTACGATATAAGGAGCAGCAAGTTCTGCACCAGACATGGCGAAGATTAGAAGACCAGTGGTAGAAAAGTAACGTAAACTAAATGATGGCTTAAATGCGGCCAAGTTAAATGGTTGGGTAGCAATATGGTGTCCATGCATAACTGACCAAACAGCAAGTAAAACAAAGAGCATAGACATAATAAACATTGCACCACCACCAATTAAAGATAGTAGTTCAAGTGAATTCTTGATTGCATTTTCAACCAAAATAAAGGCAAGAATAATGACAAAGGTCAAAATCCCAAACCAAAAAGTAGACATATGCTTGTCTAAAGTATTGTTGCCCAAAATAATCCATGAAAAGGACACAATAACTGAATTAGAAACATCGACCAAATAAGGAACAGTTTGAACCCAATACATCCATGAAGTCCAGTAGCCCAGTGTATCGTTAGATGAATGACGTACCCAAGATGCCAATCCACCGGCTTGATCAGTAAAGGTTAGGCCCATTTGACTAGACATCAATGCATAAGGAATAACGTAGGCGAAGAGTAGGAAAATCCAAGATACAACTACTGATAAACCTTGATTTTGAAATGGATAAAAAATATTTTCAAAACTGATAATCGTTACGAAGTCGATCAATGCAATAACCGGCCATGACATGTAGTGTTTTTTGCCGGGTTCGAAATTGACTGTTTCGATTGTTTCTGACATAAAAATTCCTCCAAGTTAAGCTATTTTATCGTTGTGTTGACATAGCTGTTCTCGGAGGCGAGCAAGGCAAATGCACTTGTTAAAAACCTCCAATATTTATATAATAATTTCAGCTGTAGCGTATTTTAAGAAAGAATGCAAAAAGTACGCTATACTGTAGAAAAATTATAAAGACTTTTTAAAGTTTTGCAATATGTAAAACGGTTTCGTGGACAAAATGGAAAGAAAAAGGATGGATTTTTTGAAAATTGCCATTGGAAATGGCGTCAATGTTAATAAGATGAAAGGTTGGTCGTCAATTCCAATTGGCGATGTACAAAATAGTGCTGAACTTGCCGCAATTGTTGTCAAAAATGATGATGCATTAGGAATAAAACAAGCAGAAGCTCTAAGAGAACAATCTGGCTTTCCGATTCCATTGATTAAAGTAACTGATCAGGTAGATGAAGACCAAGTCACTCAGAAAGCTACAGAATATGAAAAGCAAATGGTGCCAGGCTTTTTGACCGACTTGATCAATTTTGCTCAAGCAAAACCAATTTCATTTACTACACCGGGTCACCATAATGGGCAATATTATGACAAACATCCTGCCGGAGTAGTTTTTAATAAGTTCTTTGGTAAAAATCTAATGTTTGCCGATACAAGTGATACTGTTCCTCAATTAGGGGATACAATGACGCATGCTGGAACGCCACTTAATGCAGAAAAGAAAGCTGCTAAAACTTATCATGCAGATAAGGTTTACTTCTGTACCAACGGAACGACTTCAGCTAATTCTATTTGCGCAAGTGCACTTTTATCTGAAGGCGATCTAGTTTTATTTGATCGAAATAATCATAAATCTTTGTATAATTCTGCCTTGGTAATGAGCGGAGCAAAGCCGGTCTACATTCCAACTGATCGAAATGCACTTGGACTAATTGGAGAAATGGATCCAGCCTTCTTAACTGAAGATAAAATTAGAGCTGAAGTAGCTAAGATAGATCCGGCAAAGGCAAAGGCTAAGCGGCCATTTAGGTTAGCAATCGTACAAGCAGAAACCTATGATGGAGTCTTTTATGATGCACAATGGATTATTGACCGAATCGGTAAACTTTGTGATTATGTTCTGTTTGACTGTGCCTGGGGCGGCTTTGAAGAATTCGTACCAATTATGAGACATTTATCACCACTTCTACTTAACTTGGGTCCTGATGATCCAGGTATTTTGGTTACTCAGTCATTACATAAACAGCAAGCAGGTATGGCTCAAGCGTCACAGATTCTAAAAAAGGATGCTCATATTAAAGGACAAAAACGATATGTTGATCATAAGCACTTTAATCATGCTTATCTGAAGTTTGTTACTTCCAGTTATGCATACCCACTTTATGCTTCATTAACAGTTAATTCCTACGTTACTGCTGGAGCAGGAAATAAAAAGTGGTGGGATCAAACTCTGCGAATGGGAATTGAATGGCGGAAAAAACTACTCAAAAAGTCTAAGCTATTTAAGCCATTAGTTCCTGACAATTTTGCCGAAATTTCGACTGATGAATTGGCTACCAATGCAGAATATTGGGAAATGGGACAAAATACGGATTGGCACGGTTTCCGTAAAATGGTTCCAGGCGAAGCAATGATTGACCCATTGAAGATTACGGTAAAAACTCCCGGGATTGATGTAAAAAATGAAAAGTATGAGAAAACGGGTATTCCAGGCGCGGTAGTGGCAGAATACTTAATGGAAAATCATATTATTCGAGCTAAAAATGATTTGAATTCATTGTTGTTTTTACTTACACCGGGAGATAGTCAAGCAGAACTAGATACTTTACTTGAAGCTTTTTTAAGTTTTGAAAAACACTATCTAGAAGATGACTTAATGAAAGATGTTTTGCCGGTTTTATATAATGAGTATCCAAAGCGTTATCAAGGCTATACCCTGAAACAGTTGTGTCAAGAGATGCATGAGTACTATCAGGAAAATAATACTTTTGTATTACAGCAAAAGCTATTTTCTAAATCAGGGATGCAAGACTATCAAATGACACCAGCTACAGCTGATCAGCTTTTTAAAAAGGATCAAAATGAACTGGTCAACCTAGAAAATGTTGTTGGAAGAATTGCTGCCGAAGGAGCTTTGCCGTATCCACCAGGAGTTTTCATTGTTGCACCTGGTGAAAAATGGGGAGTAGTAGACCAAAAGTACTTTGAAGTCTTGGCGCATGCTATTGAAAAGTTTCCTGGTTTTGTGCCAGAGATTCAGGGAGTATATCTGAGCGAAAATAATAATGGTAGTTTATGCGTACAAGCAGAAGTAATCAAAAATAAATAGGGAGTTAAAAATGAGTTTTTCTTGGAAAGAGAATTTACCAAAAGAGTTAAGCGATAAAGTGACTAAAGTTGAATCAATGATTCAACCTCGTCTAGAAGAAATTGATGAACAAGTTTTGTATAATCAACAACGTGTATTGGACCTATTTAGAAAACATCATGTTGGTGAAGAAGATCTAGTTCCATCAACAGGCTACGGCTACGACGATATAGGTCGTGATAAGATTGAAGATATATATGCTGACTATTTTAAAACAGATGATGCTCTAGTTCGTCCACAATTTGGTTCAGGTACTCATGCAATTACTGTTGGTTTATTTAGTATGCTTCGTCCTGGTGACACGCTTTATTATTTGACGGGTACGCCATATGATACTATTCAAGAAGTTATTGGCTTAGCTGGCAATAAACCAGGCAACATGAAGGAATGGGGCATCAAGTTTAAGACTACAGAATTAAAAGACGGCGAGGTTGATTATGATCAAGCTAAAAAAGATATCATGGATCCTTCAATTAAAGTAGTGGCAATTCAAAGATCATTAGGCTATGCAACTCGTAAGACTTTTACTATGGCTAAGATTAAGCCAATGCTTAAGTTCATTAAAGAAGTTCGTCCAGATGTTAATATTTTTATTGATAATTGTTATGGAGAATTCTCTGAATGTGAAGAACCAACTTTTTATGGTGCTGATATGATGGCTGGTTCCCTTTATAAGAATGCTGGTGCAGGTCTAGTAAAAGGGGGAGCTTTCTTAGTTGGGCGACAAGACTTAATTGATGGTGCTGGTTCACGGTTGACAGTGCCAGGAGCTGGAAAAGGTGAAGGCGCAACTTGGGGTTATTTGCGCGATATCTACCAAGGATTCTTTATGGCAGCTCATACTACTGGTGAAGCTCAAAAAGGTATGGTCTTTACTGCAGCCTTATTAGAAGAAATGGGGATGCAGGTTTCACCTAAATGGAGTGATCCACGTAGTGATATTGTTCAAACTGTTACTTTTGGTGAGCCGGATCCGATGGTAAAATTCTGTGCGGCTATTCAACATTATTCACCTATGAACTCTTTTGTTGACCCAATTCCATATCATCAGGATGGTTACGAAGATGAAGTTGTTATGGCTTCGGGAAGTTTTGTTGAAGGATCAACAATTGAGCTTTCTTCTGATGGCCCTTTACGTGAACCATACATGCTTTATATTCAAGGCGGTTTGTCCTATGCTCATGATAAGATTGCGATTACTCATGCAGTAGAAGAAACATTTTATAAGTAAATTTAACTCTAAAAGATTCACATTTTTCTTTATTTAAAAGTGTGAATCTTTTTATCTTGTTTGGGGTAAATTGTTAATTTAGAATAAAAAGTAGCAATTTAACTAGTTAGGATAAGTTTATGAATCCAGAAGAAGTTTTAAAAGATATATTTGGCTATACAAATTTTCGCCCAGGTCAAAAACAAGTAATTGATTTAGTTTTAAAAAAGCAAAATGTGTTAGCGGTTATGCCAACCGGTGGCGGAAAATCAATGTGTTATCAAATACCAGCTTTGATTAATTCCGGTGTAACTTTGGTTATTTCACCATTAATTTCTTTAATGAAAGATCAAATTGATAATTTAAAGCAAAATGGAATTAATGCGGCAGCATTAAATTCTACTACACCGCAAGAAGAGGTTAATCCAATTTTACGTCAGGCATATAAAGGCAAAATTAAGTTAATTTATATTACACCTGAGCGTTTAGCGATTGATTATTTTAGATATCAGTTAAATTTTTTAGATATTGATCTAGTTGCTGTCGATGAAGCACACTGTATTTCACAATGGGGACATGATTTTCGACCTGCTTATCGTCAATTATTAGATGGAATCAATTCACTAAAAAGCAGACCAAATATATTAGCTTTAACAGCGACAGCCACGCCTGCGGTTCAAGATGATATTTGTGAACAATTGAATATTCCCAAGGAGAATATGATTGTTACCTCTTTTGCTCGCCCTAATATATCGTTTAAAGTGGTCAACTCACCACAAAATACTCCATTATATATTTCAGAATATATTAAGGCACATCAGGATAAAGCAGGGATTATTTACACTAATACACGTAAAAAAGTTGAAAGTTTGACAGATTATTTGGCTAAGAAAGGAATCTCTGTTGGTGCTTATCATGGTGGAATGGATTCTTCAGAACGAAGTCAAGTACAGGAAGCTTTTCAATTTGATGAATTTCAAGTAATTGTTGCAACTAATGCTTTTGGAATGGGGATCGATAAAAGTAATGTCAGATTTGTGATTCATGCCTCAAGTGCCCGTAATATGGAAAGTTACTATCAAGAAGCAGGTCGGGCAGGCCGTGATGGGGAAGAAAGCGAAGCGATTTTAATCTATCATCCTGGTGACTTGCGTCAATATCGCTACTTTATTGATGAATCAGATGCGGATGATAAATATCGAGAACTGCAATATCGTAAGTTGCAAACAATTACTGATTATGCTAATACTGGTGAATGTTTGCAGCAATTTATCGTCCGTTATTTTGGTCAAGATTGTCCGCCATGTGGCAAATGCTCAAATTGTCTAAATCAGGATAAATTGACTGACATTACCATTGATGCTCAAAAAGTGATTAGTATGGTTTATGAACTAGATGGTCGCTTTGGAAAAACGATAGTTGCTCAATGTTTGATTGGCTCAAAAAATCAGCGCATGCAAGAAATGAATGCTACACAATATAAGTCTTTTGGCTCTCTAAGAATGAAGCAAAAAGATGCTATAAGCTTGATTGACTATTTAATTGCTTCAGGTTATCTAGAAGTTGAAGGTAGCAAATATCCACTAGTGCATGTAACTAATCATGGGTGGGATGTACTAGATGGCAAAACTGTAGTCAAACGGCGAATTGCTAAGATTTCAGTAACTACTACTCATGCTGGTGAAGAAAGTGATACTTTATTTGAAGCTTTAAGACAAAAGCGTTTGGAATTAGCTAAGCAGCAAAAAGTACCAGCATTTATGATTTTTTCAGATCGCTCTTTGCACGATATGGCACAAATTAAACCACAAAATGAAAGTGAATTTTTAGAGGTAAGTGGTGTAGGGCAAGCGAAGATGAAAAAGTATGGTCAGGCTATGATGGAAATAATCAAAAGAAAAGGAAAATAGCTAAAATAATAATATTAAAATATTCCCGGATTTAAAATTGAAGTGCAACACCAAGTGTTAAACAAAAAGGCCATGAAGACCTAAACTTGAAGTGACGAAAAATCAAGAAAGGAAGATCTTCATGACCAATTCAAATTCTAGCATTTCTAAGCACTATCATCAATTAACCAGCGTACAACGTGGACAAATTCAAGCAATGCTGGATTCCGGCATAACTTCCCGTACTGTTATCGCTCAAGAAGTCGGCTGCCATAAGTCGACAATCAGTCGCGAAATCAAACGCGGAAGCGTCCTGCAAAGAGACAGCAGCTATTTATTGTATGAGCACTATTACGCTGATACTGCACAGCTTTATTATGAGAAGCGTCGCAAAAACTGCTATCAGCGCAATCCATTGAAGCATTATGCTGTCTTTTTGAGAATGCTCTCCAGACGCTTCAAAGCTAAATTTGATGCCACCAGCATCGATGAATTCGTTGGTGAATTCAAAAGGACTATGCCAGGCTACCCTTGTCCCAGCACACCAACTGTCTATCGCTATATTGATCAGGGCTTGCTGGACATAAGCAATATTGATCTGCCTATGAAGCTCAAAAGACGCAGGAACAAGCGTCATCACGGCCAGAGCGGTCATGCTTTGCACAAGAAGAATCTTGGCAATTCCATTGAACAGCGTCCTAAAGAGATTGAAGACAGAAAAACGCCGCTGCACTGGGAAGGAGATCTGGTTAAAGGCGTCAGACGCAAGAATCAGCCTGCTTTAATGACTTTGACCGAAAGAACCACACGCTTTGAAGTAGTTATCAAGATTCCTGACTATCGGGCAAGCACATGCCAAAGGCTGCTTCAAAATGAGATTGACAGACATCCTGCCTGGTTTAAATCGATCACGTTTGACAATGGCTCTGAGTTTGCGGATATGACCAAGATCAAAGGCTGCCAGATCTACTTCGCCCACCCATATTCTCCATGGGAAAGAGGCACCAATGAGAACTGCAATGGACTTCTGCGTCAATTCTTCCCTAAAGGCAAAAGCATGAAAGATAAGTCAGCTGCTTATGTTCAACAGGCAACTGATGCCATTAACCGCAAACATCGTCGAATCCTTCAATATCACACAGCAGAAGAACTCTTCAAGCAATATATTTCCTCATAGCCTAACTGTTGCACTTAATTTGACAATTCAGGATATTAAAATATTGGTCAAACCGGTCTTTTTTTATTACAATAAATGTAAATGAAAGAAGGACTATATTTATGGCTAAAAAAACATTAATTATCTATTATTCTTGGGAAGGCAATACCAAGAACATGGCTGAAAAGATTAACGGCGAAATTGAAAACAGCGAATTAAAGGAAGTAACTGTTGCTCCTGACGCTTTTGATTCAGATATGTACAAGACCAACGATATTGCTCTAGATCAAATTCAAGGTAAGATTCCTTATCCTGAAATTCAAATGGATGATATCGATTTTAATAATTATGATTTGATTTTAGTCGGTAGCCCTGTTTGGTCAGGCTATCCTGCAACTCCAATTAAGCCATTACTTGAAAAGATGAAAAACTACCGTGGTGAAGTTGCATCATTCTTTACCTCAGCAGGCACTAACCATAAGGCTTATGTCAGTCACTTTAAAGAATGGGCTAAAGGTCTGAATGTTGTTGGTGTTGCACGTGATGATAGTGAAGTCCGCGATTGGGTTAAATAATTAACCTTTAGAATATTAAAAATCAGTACAAACTCCGTGTTTTGTACTGATTTTTTTTGTATTTTAAGAACAAAAATAAGAGTTACAAAATGTAACCCTCATTTTTTATTTAGGACACGAATCAAGCGCCGTTACGCATGACTCCTAGCTTGATAGGTGTTTCTAAATATGTGGTATTTTTATATCTATCAAAAGAAAAAACAACGGTTTCTTTAATCAATATCACAACAACACCTCATTTCTATGTCTTTTAAAAGTAAGCGCTTACTTTATCTACTTAAAGTGTACCAAATGAGCGAGCTACAGTAGGAACCATGAGTGAGACTTTTAATGTTTTACGCTTAATTTTCTCTCGTTTGGGTTCTCCAGTTTGTCCTAATGGACACCGCTTGAAGCCGAGTTTGGCAATTGCAAAGGCAATGAGTATGTCAGGTGAGCAAATGGGACAATTAACTTGTCCAGTCTGTGGTGTAAAATTTTATGCACCAAGTGCCGAACAATTTGCTTTTAATTCAGATGGTGCATGTACTGAGTGTGGTGGAACTGGTAAGGTACGGCAACTAGATGAATCTAAACTGATTACGGATGAAAATTTGTCAATTAAAGATGGTGCAGTTGCATCTTGGAGCTTGCCAGGACGGAACTTTATGCCTAACGTTGCAGAGCATGCTGGTGTTAGGATCGACATTCCTTATAAAGATCTTACTGATAAAGAAAAAGATTTTGTCTTAAATGGTCCTGAAAAGAAATATAAAATGGACTTTTTATCAGGAACTGGCAGGGTATTTCATGATTTTAATGCCTTATATGAAAATGCTCGGCAAGCCGTTTACCGCTCAGCAAAGAGCAGCAAATCAGAACGTGCGCAAAAAAGAATAGCCGAATTCTTTACTTATTCGACTTGTCCACTTTGTCATGGTAGTCGTTTGAAACCAGAATTGTTACAACAGCTGATCGGTAAGCAAAATATTAATCAGGTGGCCGAAATGCAGTTAGGTGATTTAGTTACCTGGGTTAAAGATGTGCAAGCAACTTTACCAACTAATATGCATAAAATGGCTCATTCGATTATTCAGGAGTTTTTGGATAATTTGCAACCATTATTAGACTTAGGGCTAGACTATTTGACTATGGCTAGAAGTGGAAATACCTTATCGACAGGTGAATTGCAACGAATTCAATTAGCAAGAACATTACGTACTGAAACTACTGGAGTTTTATATGTCTTGGATGAGCCTTCTATTGGTCTCCATCCTGCTAATGTTGCAGGATTAATTAAGGTTTTACGAAAATTAGTTGCTCAGGGCAATTCATTAGTAGTTGTTGATCATAATGTTGACATTATTAAAGCAGCTGATGAGGTAATTGAGATTGGACCAGGTTCAGGTAAAAAAGGTGGTCAGATTTTGGATCAAGGTTCAATTACTGCAATCAAACATGATCAGCATTCTTTAATTCGACCATATTTGGATGGCAGTGCTAAGCTACTTGCCAGAGAGCCAGCCAATCAAATAAATTCCGATTCTATTTCATTTGAAGTAAAGCAATATTTTAATTTACATGATGTAAAAACTAAAATCCCACTAAACCAATTAACTGCAGTAACTGGTTTTTCAGGTGCCGGTAAAACTAGTTTGATTTTGGATAGTTTAGTGCCCGCTATTATAGCAAAAAGCAAAAGTGAAAAATTGCCAAAACAAATTAGTAGCTTTTCTAGCCCAATTTCAAATGTAGTAAGTGTTGATGCATCTCCAATTGGTAAAAGTACTCGGTCAACTGTAGCAACTTATACTTCAATTATGGACAATTTACGAAAGTTATATGCTAGTCAGCCACTCGCTAAAAAGAAGCATTATACGCCAAGTTGGTTTTCATATAATAATAAACAAGGAGCTTGTCCTACTTGTGGTGGTACAGGAATTGTGACTCTTGATATCCAATTTTTACCAGATATGCAACAAGTCTGTCCAACCTGTCATGGTGATCGTTATAATCAAGATGTACAAAAGGTGAAGTGGCATGATCTGTCAATTGTTGATGTCCTAAATCTAGATGTTAATGAAGCTCTACCGATTTTTGTTAAAGTGCCTAAGATTGAACGAGAGCTAAAATTGTTAAAAGAAGTAGGCTTGGATTACTTACATTTGGGAGAAGATACACCAACTTTGTCAGGTGGAGAAGCTCAGCGCCTTAAACTTGTTACTCATCTTAGTCATAAACAAAATGATACATTGTTTGTTTTCGATGAACCTACGATTGGCTTGCATCCTCTTGACGTGAAGGTTCTGGTCCAAGTAATGCAAAAGTTGTTAGATCAGGGAGCTACCATTATTACAATCACTCATGATTTAAATTTAATTGTCAATTGTGATTACATGATTGATTTAGGCCCACGTGGTGGTAAAAACGGTGGTCGGATTGTCCAAGAGGGTAAGCCTTTAGAATTAAAGCAAAAGCCTGAAAGTTTAACGGCACACTATTTGGCCAATTATTTACATGATTTCGAAAATCTATTTTAATATTATATGAAAATAGCATTAAATAAATTTATAGCAAACTGTAGCTAAAAAATAAGACATAGGAAGAAATAATATTTGAAACAGATCTAAGATTAATGTAATATTAAATATAAATTAACTGTATATTAACTATCTACTCAATTTATACTAAGGTGAGAAAAATGAATTTGCTCAAACAGATCCGTGATCGAGGATTAATCTTAGATGGTGCAATGTCTACAGCTCTTGAAAAGTTAGGCATTGATACAAATAATGAACTTTGGACAGCAATTGCATTAGAACATAATCTTGCTCAAATTTATCAAGTACATATGAATTATTTTAAGGCTGGAGCCCAGATGGCAATTACTGATACTTATCAAGCAAATATCCCAGCTTTTGAAAAACATGGTTTTACACAAGACCAGGCTACTAAATTGATTACTAATGCAGTTCAAATTGCCAAAAAAGCCCGTGATGATTTTGCAAAGACAACGGGAATTCATAATTATGTAGCGGCTTCAGTAGGACCTTATGGTGCATATTTAGCTCAAGGGGATGAATTTCGCGGAGATTATTCTCTAACAACGGAGGAATATCTTAATTTTCATTTACCACGATTGAAGATTTTATTGGCAAATAAACCTGATTGTCTCGCACTTGAAACTCAGCCTAAATTGGATGAAGTTGTAGCAATCTTAGATTGGTTAAAGGAAAATGCTCCGGAAATTCCAGTGTATGTAAGTTTTACATTGCATGATACAACTAAAATTAGTGATGGCACTCCTTTAAAGCGGGTAGTGCAAAAGCTTAATGAATATGATCAAGTATTTGCGATTGGAGCCAATTGCTTTAAACCATTTTTAGCAACTGCAGTAATTGATAAAATTCATGATTTTACTGATAAACAAATTGTCATTTATCCTAACTTGGGTGGCGTTTATAACGAATTTGAGCGCAATTGGATTCCATTTAATGCAAAATTCGATTTTAAAAAGTTAAGTCAAGAGTGGTATGAACATGGTGCTAGAATAATAGGTGGCTGTTGTTCGACTACCGAAAAAGAAATTGGCCAAATTTCCGCCTTTTTTAAGACAATTAACAATACTAAAAGCAAATCAGTTAAATCAGAGCTAAAAAAGGTTAAAAATGATAGCAATATACAAATTTGATTTTTAAAAATTCATATACTTTTTTTGAACCTGAATTGTCAAATTAAGTGCAACAGTTAGGCTATGAGGAAATATATTGCTTGAAGAGTTCTTCTGCTGTGTGATATTGAAGGATTCGACGATGTTTGCGGTTAATGGCATCAGTTGCCTGTTGAACATAAGCAGCTGACTTATCTTTCATGCTTTTGCCTTTAGGGAAGAATTGACGCAGAAGTCCATTGCAGTTCTCATTGGTGCCTCTTTCCCATGGAGAATATGGGTGGGCGAAGTAGATCTGGCAGCCTTTGATCTTGGTCATATCCGCAAACTCAGAGCCATTGTCAAACGTGATCGATTTAAACCAGGCAGGATGTCTGTCAATCTCATTTT
This sequence comes from Lactobacillus crispatus, assembly GCF_018987235.1. NCBI lineage: Bacteria > Bacillati > Bacillota > Bacilli > Lactobacillales > Lactobacillaceae > Lactobacillus > Lactobacillus crispatus. The sequence continues at coordinate 1,137,788 of NZ_CP072197.1, read as the reverse complement.
GAAGCAGCCTTTGGCATGTGCTTGCCCGATAGTCAGGAATCTTGATAACTACTTCAAAGCGTGTGGTTCTTTCGGTCAAAGTCATTAAAGCAGGCTGATTCTTGCGTCTGACGCCTTTAACCAGATCTCCTTCCCAGTGCAGCGGCGTTTTTCTGTCTTCAATCTCTTTAGGACGCTGTTCAATGGAATTGCCAAGATTCTTCTTGTGCAAAGCATGACCGCTCTGGCCGTGATGACGCTTGTTCCTGCGTCTTTTGAGCTTCATAGGCAGATCAATATTGCTTATGTCCAGCAAGCCCTGATCAATATAGCGATAGACAGTTGGTGTGCTGGGACAAGGGTAGCCTGGCATAGTCCTTTTGAATTCACCAACGAATTCATCGATGCTGGTGGCATCAAATTTAGCTTTGAAGCGTCTGGAGAGCATTCTCAAAAAGACAGCATAATGCTTCAATGGATTGCGCTGATAGCAGTTTTTGCGACGCTTCTCATAATAAAGCTGTGCAGTATCAGCGTAATAGTGCTCATACAATAAATAGCTGCTGTCTCTTTGCAGGACGCTTCCGCGTTTGATTTCGCGACTGATTGTCGACTTATGGCAGCCGACTTCTTGAGCGATAACAGTACGGGAAGTTATGCCGGAATCCAGCATTGCTTGAATTTGTCCACGTTGTACGCTGGTTAATTGATGATAGTGCTTAGAAATGCTAGAATTTGAATTGGTCATGAAGATCTTCCTTTCTTGATTTTTCGTCACTTCAAGTTTAGGTCTTCATGGCCTTTTTGTTTAACACTTGGTGTTGCACTTCAATTTTAAATCCGGGTACTTTTTTTGAAATTTATCAAGTAAAAATCTTTATCTTTTTATTTTTATTTGATATTATAGTAGCGGAGCGTGTGATGAGCGCTCCGAGGATGAAAAGGCTAAGCAAGATGTTTCTTATGACATCTGCTGATAGGAAGAAATTTGAAGGTGTAGAAAAGCCATTAAGGACATTTTCCTTAGTGACTTTTTCTTTTTGCCCAAAATAAATAGCCGACTTATCGTCGACTATTTTTAATCTTAAAAATTATTTTTGTCTGTTTGTGGAGTAACTTTATCCCAAATTGCATCTACTAAGCCAATCCACATTAAGCCTATAGCAACTGAGCCGCAAACATCACTTGGCCAGTGAGCGTAGAGATAAACTCTTGAAATCATTACTAAAACAAGCCAAATAGCTAATAAAACAGTGAGCCAGATTTTAGCAGTTTTATTTTTAACTAAAGCTGGAATCAATATTAGTATTAGCCAGAAAACAATGATCGCCATTCCTAATGTGTGGCCACTAGGAAAACTGAAGCCATCATCAGCAGCTAAGTGAGCAGTTGGTCGTGCCCGTTGGATTATATGTTTAACAATCCAACCAAAAGCATCAGCTGTAACTAGTGAAATGACAATACTTGCCGAAAGAGGACGCTGCTTTTTCAGCCAAAGAATGACAGCTATCAACAGCATCCAAACTAAGTCAACTTTAGTATCTGCTAAAAATGTAATTACATGCATAATGCTCTGCAGATTAGGAATACTGTGGACTAAGCCTTCAAAGAAATTGTCAAAGCCGGTAACCCAACTTGCATGAGCCATAATAGAGAATGCAAGAATCAAAAAGATCGGTAATCCGATACAAATAGAATAAATATTTTTTTTGCGCATTTTTTCCTCGTTTATACTTATTTTTATAACAATAATGAGTTTATCATAGAATATGAGTAGAAAGAGAAAAATTTTAAATTAATTGGAAAATAATCATGGAAATTAAAGAGATAAAATCTAATAAGAAGCAGTATATAGACTTACTTTTGTTAGCTGATGAACAAGAGAGTATGATTGATCGCTATTTAGAACGTGGAATTATGTATATCTTGATTGATAAAGGAAAAGTTAGATCTGAATGTGTTATTACGGTTGAAAATGGTAATACAGTAGAAATAAAAAATATAGCCACTTATCCAGAAGATCAGAAACTGTCAAATCTTTTGTGTAAATAGATCTTTCTCGTAAATTGATTTTTTAATTATTTATTTAATCAAAGTAGGATTCTAAGGTGTCCTGAACTTGACCGAAGCCTTTATGAATTCGATTGAAATAACGGTCATTGTAGCTCATTGCCTGAATACCAATAAAAGCATCAAGCGACTGTTCAGTTGGAAATTCTGCCTTAGGCTTAGCTTTGCGCTTGATCACATTGTTAAATGATTCAATCATGTTAGTCGAATAAATTGAAGCTCTGATCTGCTTGGGATAGTTATAAAAGACCAGCAGATCTGGTTCTATGTCTTTCAAGCTTCTGATAACATGACTGTAAACCTTGCCCCATTTGGTATAGAAGTCATGCAGGACAGCTATGGCTTCTTCTTTGTTTGTCTGTTGATGTACCTGTTTGAATTCGTTCATGATCTTTTCACGATCGTCGACGCGTACTTTAGCGCAGATATTGCGCATGACATGAACCAAACAGCGTTGAAAATGAGCTTTAGGATAAGTTCTAGCCAAGGCTGTTTTCATGCCAACAACGCCATCTGAAAGAAAAAGCTCAACTTGCTTTAAGCCTCGGGATTTCATGTTTTGAAGCATCTCTGTCCAGACTTCAATGTTCTCGCTAGGAGCAATGCAGTAGTCAATGACTGCCTTGTGCCCATTAGGCTTGATGCCAATTGCAATATAGACTACTTCACGCTCAAACGTTTCCCGGCGCAAAGGAAGGTATGTCGCATCCAGATAAATGCAGAAGAACTTGTCGCTTAGCTTGCGTTTGTGGTAAGCCTCAACCTTTGGAATCATCTGCTTGGAAATATTTGATACCTGAGCCGGGCTATAATGGCTGCCATACATCTTTTCAATTAGATCAGCTATTTCTCTGGTAGTCACGCCTTTTGAATAAAGCTTGATGACCATATTTTCCAAAACATCAGAGTGCTGCTTGTAGTCAGGCAGCGTGTGCTGATGAAATTGACCGTTGCGATCCCGAGGCACTTGCACTTCAATTGGGCCAAATTGCGTATCAACTTTGCGGAAATAAGCACCATTTCTAGAGTTGCCAGTATTCCAGCCATTTCTGGCATAGGGATCATAGCCCAGAAATGCAGTCAATTCAGCTTCTAACAAGTTATTAACAGCCTGTTGTAGCTCTTTGCGCAATAAATCATTTATTTTGTCCGGATTGAATAGAGCTTGAGCAAAATCTTTGGTAAAATCATTCATGAAGGAGTTCTTCTTTCTGTATGTGTTTTTTTGTTCAAACCAATCATACGAGAAAGGAACTCCTTTTTCTAATGTTTAAAGAAATAAATTTAAGGAATCATTCATCCTTACACAAACTATTTTACAGTCTCGAAGATCAAGGGAAACTGTCAAATCTTTTGTGTAAATAGATCTTTCTCGTAAATTGATTTTTTAATTATTTATTTAATCAAAGTAGGATTCTAAGGTGTCCTGAACCTGACCAAAGCCTTTATGAATTCGATTGAAATAACGGTCATTGTAGCTCATTGCCTGGATGCCAATAAATGCATCAAGCGACTGTTCAGTTGGAAATTCTGCCTTAGGCTTAGCTTTACGCTTGATGACGTTGTTAAAGGATTCAATCATATTGGTTGAATAAATTGAAGCTCTGATTTGTTTGGGATAATTGTAGAAGACTAGCAGATCGGGCTCAATTTCCTTCAAACCTTTGATGACATGGCTATAAGCTTTATTCCATTTGGCATAGAATTTGTGCAAGACAGCTGCAGCTTCTTTTTTGCTTGTCTGTTGATGTATCTGCTTGAATTCGTTCATGATCTTTTCACGATCGTCGACGCGTACTTTAGCGCAGATATTGCGCATGACATGAACCAGGCAGCGTTGAAAATGAGCTTTAGGATAAGTCCTGGCCAAGGCTGTTTTCATGCCAACAACACCATCAGAAAGAAAAAGCTCAACTTGCTTCAAGCCTCTGGACTTCATGTTTTGAAGCATCTCTGTCCAAACTTCAATGTTCTCACTAGGAGCAATGCAGTAGTCAATGACTTCCTTATGTCCATTAGGTTTAATGCCAATGGCAATATATACTGCTTCACGCTCAAACGTTTCTCGGCGCAAAGGAAGGTATGTCGCATCCAAATAGACACAGAAAAACTTGTCGCTTAGCTTGCGCTTGTGATAAGCCTCAATCTTGGGGAGCATCTGCTTGGAAATATTTGATACTTGAGCTGGACTATAATGACTGCCATACATTTTCTCAATCAAGTCAGCGATTTCTCTGGTAGTTACGCCTTTGGAGTATAGCTTGATAATCGTGCTTTCCAAAACATCAGAGTGCTGCTTGTAGTCAGGCAGCGTGTGCTGATGAAACTGACCGTTGCGGTCTCGAGGCACTTGCACTTCAATTGGTCCAAACTGGGTATCAACCTTGCGGAAATAAGCACCATTTCTAGAATTGCCAGTATTCCAGCCATTTCTGGCATAGGGATCATAGCCTAGAAAGGCAGTCAACTCAGCTTCTAGCAAGTTATTAACAGCCTGTTGTAGCTCTTTGCGCAATAAATCATTTATTTTGTCTGGATTGAATAGAGCTTGAGCAAAATCTTTGGTAAAATCATTCATGAAGGAGTTCTTCTTTCTGTATGTGTTTTTTTGTTCAAACCAATCATACGAGAAAGGAACTCCTTTTTCTAATGTTTAAAGAAATAAATTTAAGGAATCATTCATCCTTACACAAACTATTTTACAGTCTCGATCAAGGTAAAGGGTATGCTAAACATTTGATTAATTTTATTGCTAAGAAGTATCAAAATAAATATCAAATTTTGCAAGTTGGAACGGGTGATAGCCCCTTAACTATTCCTTTTTATGAAAAATGTGGTTTTAAACGCTCAGGTAAGATCAAAGATTTTTTTGTAAAAAATTATGATCATCCGATTTTTGAAGCTGGACATCAGCTACTAGACATGATTTATTTAAGTAAGCGATTAAATTAGAAAGTAGGCTTTATCGATGGAAGAAAATACTAAAAAAATGTTGGCAGGCAAACCATATCGCCCAGATACTGAAGAACTGAAAAAGATTTCCAGTTTAGCTCATCGCTTATCACGTGATTACAACATGACTACTGATGAAGATGAGGTAGAACGGAAAGCAATTATCGATCGTCTTTTTCCGAATCATGGTCAAAATGTATATTTACAAGGACCAATTGAAGTGGATTATGGCCAATTTACACACTTAGGAGATAATTTTTATTCTAATTTCAATTTGACTATTTTGGATACTTGTCCCGTAACAATTGGAAATAATGTAATGTGTGGACCTAACGTAACATTTGCGACTCCATTGCATCCTTTGTTGCCAACTCAAAGAAATGCTCGCAAGCAATCAGACGGAAAAATAGCCGATATTGAATATGGAGCAGCTATCACTGTTGGCGATAATTGTTGGTTAGCCAGCAATGTTACTGTTTGTCCCGGCGTAAAAATTGGTAAAAATTGCGTTATTGGAGCTGGATCGGTAGTTACTAAAGATATTCCAGATAATTCATTGGCACTAGGGGTACCGGCTAAAGTAATACGTCAGATTACTGATCAAGATCATTTAAATAATTATCCATATTAGAAAAAGAAAATGTATACGTTCTCATTGATTCTTTATCAAAATTGTAACCCCAATGAAAAAAATAAATGCTAGTATTATGGGTAGAATTTACATAACATTGCTGGGGGAATTTAAAACGAAACGTATTAATTTTAAAAAAACATTAATCAAATCAACCATTTCGTTAACTATAGCTGCTTCAATGCCTGTTGGAATGGCAATTGCTAATGCCAATAGCTCGACAGTTCAGGCAGCAAGTTATAACAAAACTGAAATGCGGAGCTTTGTTAGAAATACATTAGCTAGTTATTATGCTCGTGGTACCGTAGTTATAGTAAAAGATGGACAACCACAACAAATTTCTTATGGTTACGGTTATTATGGCAAGCGATTAGGTGCGGGAAATAGTAAGGTAGTTTATCCTGTTTGTTCTTTGCAAAAAGTAATTACCGGCGCAATTATCACCCAATTAATTTCTGCAGGGAAGTTTACACAGTATACTAAGATCTCTAAGTGGTATCCTAATTTAAAAGGTGCTGATAATATTACCGTCGGCAACTTGATGACGCATACTTCTGGATTGACAGCAGCTGATACTGAAGTAAATAGAGGACGTGTTTATTCAGAAGCTGATGCAATTAATTGGGTTGTTAATAAGCTAAACTCAACTACGCAAAATCAACCTGGTAATTTTTCATACAATAATACCAACTATATTTTGTTAGCTGGAATTATACGTCAAGAAACTGGACAAAGCTACAAGCAAAATGTGCAGGAACGAATTATTAATAAGCTTGGCTTAAAGCGAACTTATTTCTTGGAAGATATTCCAGCCGGGATGACGGATGGTATCTCATATACCTGGAATCAAAAGAATTACCAATGGGCTCAATATGTTAAAAAGACTCAAGCTTCTCAATTGGTAGGTGCTGGTAATTTGTTCTCAGCTCCAATGGACTATTACCGTATTCAACTTGGTTTAACCAATGGGCAAATTTTGAGTCGAACAGACTTTGATTATATGACTCATTTAACATCACGTTCATCAAATGGTTATTCAGGTGGTTTATATATGAAGAATAATGATAACTTGAAGTTAGCATATGGTAACTTATATAACACTCACTTTGGTAACTGGATTCAGATGACTACAGATAATCAAAATGGTTTGATTATGTTCTTAAATCAAACTCAAAATGATGAAAACAGAAATAAACAAATTGGTTATCAAATTTTGAATCATATCAAGGCTAATACATTTAGCGCAAAATAAAATTTTTCCTGCTTTAAACTTCATGTTAAGCTTAAAGCAGGATTTTTTTGATTGGAGTAAAAAAGATGGTTAATGGTGGCGTATTAGTTAGCCAAGATTTATCTTGTGCTGGTCAAGTATCACTTAGTGCAGCTTTACCTGTTTTAGGAGCATGTGGCTTGAGCCCGACCGTATTGCCTACTGCAATTTTGTCTACACACACGGGTGGCTTTGGTGAGAATACTTTTTTAAGTTTGAATAATGAAATGGCTAAGATTATGGCCCATTGGCAAAAGGTTGGTTTTGATTTTTCAGCTGTATACTTAGGCTATTTGGGCAAAAGTGCATTAGATTTTTGGACAGAAAAGATTAGCTATTTTAAACAAAAAAATAAATTGATCTTGATTGATCCAGTAATGGGTGATCACGGTGAACTTTATCGTGGCATTGATGAAAACTATGTAATAAAGATGCGAAATCTAGTTAAGTCGGCTACGATTTTAACGCCGAATATGACGGAGGCAGCATTTTTATTAGGCAAAAAGGCAACTAGTAATTCATTGAAAACAGCAACAGAATTTGCGGCTGAATTATCTAGTCAATTTGGTGTCCCGAATGTCATAATTACCGGTATTTCACTTAATAAGGAAAAAATTGCGGAAGTTGGAATTACAGCCGATCATAGTTGGTCTTTAATTCAGAAAAAACTCCCAGGTAATTATTTTGGTACGGGAGATTTGTTTGCAAGTGCATTTTTTGCTGCTGTAATGCATAAAGAAAATTTAGAAAAAGCGTGTTCAATTGCGGCCGATTTTGTTGCACAAGCAATCAGGGAAACACCCAAGCAAGATTCACGTCTAGGACCAAATTATGCAGCAGCTTTATCAGATTTACTGAAGAGATGGAGTAATAATTAATAATGCAGATATTTAGAGAAAACAAGAATTCTTTACAAGCTTTAGTTTTAACGGGACTTTTTGCGGCAATTATTTATATTGGGATCTGGGTGTTAAGAATCCCCGTTCCTGCTATGGTAGGACGCCCATTTATTCATTTTGGAAATACGCTAACTGCTGTAGCAATTTTATATTTAGGTTATCGTAATGGCATGATTGCGGGAATTATTGGTCTAGGTGGTTTTGATTTGTTAAATGGCTATGCCGCAACATCATGGTTAACTATGCTTGAGGTAGTAGTAGTGGCTTCGGTTTTGACAGCAGTTTATCGAGGAATGCACTATCAAGATAGTAAAAGAAATATTATTATTTTAGGTATTATTGCAGGGGTAACTAAGATATTCACTACTTATTGCGTTTCGATTGTTGAAGCTTTAATGGTGGGGACGAGCTTTAAAGTAGCGTTAGTTGGAGCCTTTGTTAGTTTGCCTGCAACTGTAATCAATTCAATTTCTACTGCAATTTGTACACCAATTTTATATTTTGCTTTGCGGGATGCTAGTCGTCTAATTATAAAAAAGGTTAGATAAATCAATAGATTTTACACGAAATTTGCAAGGTGCTATATTAAAGATATTATTACTGGCATAAAAGGTAGGATAGTATGAACGAAGACCTAAAGAAAAAGAATAAACGAAACAATATTATTATTTTAACGATTGCAGTTTTAATTATCGTTGGAGTAATCGCGGGTTTTGGCATTCATAATCACCGTGTGGCAACACAAGCTGCAGCAGAAAAATATGCTAAAACTCACTTTAACCCTAATGTTACAATCGATGGAGTTAAAGTAGGAAAGCTAACCGTTACTAAGGCAATGGCTAAAGTTAACCAAAAAGCTAAAAATCAAGTTGAGTTAAAAAATAACGAACTGGTTTATAGCTATAACACTACAGTCCAATCATTAGATGAGCCCGAGACAAAGGCCTTTTTTAAGAAGCAACAAACTAAAACTCCATCGACTCAGACTTATAAGTTTACTACTAGTAATTTAGCTACAGCTAAAAAGAAACTAACTGACTTAAGCAAAGCAGAGATTACTTATAAAATTAATGGCAAAAATTATCAATTAAAGGCCAAAGATTTATTGAATAATGTGACTTATCGAGATAATCGCTATCAATTTGGTGATACTAGTAAATTAACGACTAAGTTAAATCAAATTGATAAAGAAGTTTCAACATTACACAAGAGCTATAAATTTACAGTGCCAAAGGGCAATAAAGTTAAAGGCAAAACGATAACGGTAAAGAATAAGACTTGGGGTTGGGGCGTTTATGTTAAAAAGACGCAACGCTTACTTCTCGAAGCATTTGCCAAAGGCCAAAAAAACTTTGATGGTGCAGATGCACTTTACGGTTTAGGCTACAGCACTTATCCTCACGGCTATGGCTATTCAAATAAAGAAATTGGTGATACTTATGCTGTTGTATCATTGAAAAAGCAAGAGGTATGGTTGATCAAAAAGGGTAAACTAGCCGTTCATCTTCGTGATGTGGTTACCGGTACTATGGAAGGTTCTAAGGGTGATCAAACTCCGCGTGGGGTGTGGTATATCCACTATAAGGAATCACCAAGTACATTGCGGGGGACCAATGATGATGGTTCAAGTTATGCTTCTCCAGTTAAGTATTGGATGCCATTTACCTTAAGTGGCTGTGGTTTTCACGATGCCTCTTGGCGGACTGATTGGAGCAAGACCGCTTATCTAAAAGGTGGTTCACATGGTTGTGTTAATGTTAAGCCAAGCGAGATTCGAAGCGTTTGGAACAATATTAAAAAGGGCGAACCTGTAATTATTTACGAATAACATGTTTAAGGGATCCATTAAGTTGGATCCTTTTTTATGAAACAATTTTTATAAGGTGAAAAGCTATTTGATTACTTGGAAAAACAGCTAAATGTAAACAATAAACGTGAAACATGGCTCTGAAGCCCGATATTATCGCGATTGTGGATAAAAATATAGGTAATTCACATCTATTACTAACTCAATTAATATTTTTTTGAAAAAGAGTAGAAAGATGAACCTTTGTTTGATATAATTTCTATGCGAACTAATGGTCTGAAAATAGAAAGATGAGATGATAATAGCTATGATGCAACAAGAGGAATTAGAATCACAGGAAGAAAAAGTTAAGTTTTTTGATGAAGACTGGTTGAATTGGAACTAAAATCTTTAAATGTATAATTCACTTCTGTATAATTAAAGAAAAAATAAAAATTTATTAACTCTTTCACCTAAAGGAGTAAATTATGCAAGTAAGAACTAGATGTTTTCAAAGTTTAGATTACGAAGATTTGTGCCGGGTTCATGATGCGGCTCGTTTGCAAGAAATGAAAATAGGCGGAGTGGAGAAATATTTTATTCCGTTTAAGGAAGCACCATACTGGTATAATTTCTTTGATTCTGAGATTAGGATTGTAGAAGTTAATAATGAATTTGCTGGCTTTGCTGCGTATAAGCCACATAATTTAGCTTATTTTTATATTGATCCTCAATTTCAACGACGTGGTATTGGTGATCAATTGCTAGCTTCAGTGTTACCAAATATTAGACGGCCGATTAGGCTAGAAGTCTTTAGCGCAAATATAGCAGCTAAAGCGCTGTATGCAAAGCATGGTTTTAAAATTATCAAAACAGTTAAAGAGCCGTGGTGGTCAGACCCCAAGTCTGAGCCAGTTTCAAGTGATACGATGGAATTAGTGTAAGAGGCAATATTAATGAGTTTTTATAATTTAGATTATGAAGAAAAACGGTTTATTCAGTTAGCTAAAAAGAATACTCGCTCATATTATGAACATCATGATCAGATTCCTTCCTCACCTGGCCAAGTTGAGCTGGCCAAGGAACTAGTAAAGGAAATGAAAGAGCTTGGGCTTGATGCTTACTATAATGAAAAAACAGCTTTTGCAATTGGAAAGTTAAGTGCAAACACAGCAGAAAAGGTAACGCCTATTGGCTTCTTTGCTCACGTGGATACTGCAGACTTTAACGCAGTTAATATTAAGCCACAAATTCACGAAAATTATGATGGTCAGAAAATTATCCTAGATGAGAAAGATAATATTGTTCTTGATCCAACTGAGTTTCCAGACTTATTAAATCTAAAAGGACAAACCTTAATTACTTCTGATGGTCATACTTTGCTAGGAGTTGATGATAAGGCTGGAATCACTGGGGCATTAGCAATGCTTAAATATTTAACTGAACATCCTGAAATTGAACACGGTGATGTTTTTGTTGCTTTTGGTCCAGACGAAGAAATTGGCTGTGGTGGTCAATATTTTGATCCAGCTGATTTTCCTAATGTAGAATTCGCTTATACGTTAGACAATGGGCGGCCAGGAGATTTTGAATACGATACCTTTAATGCGTCAGAGGTTACGATCCATATTAGAGGGACTGTAGTTCACCCCGGTGAAGCATATGGTCTGATGGTTAACGCAACAACTTTGATGAATGATTTTTTGTCTAATTTACCTCAGGATCAAGTGCCTGAAAAGTCACGTAATCATGATGGTTATTTCTTGGTTCTACATGCTCAAAGCAATGTTGATCATGCCGATATTAGCATGATTATTCGTGATTTTGATCAAAGTGAATATAACCGTAAAGAACAGTTTATTCGCGATCTAGTTAAAAAGATGAACAAAAAGTATGGCAATAGATTTACTGTAAATATTCGTGAGCAATATGAAAATATCTACAACTATATTAAGGACAAGCCATATATTGTAAATCTGGCTCTTGATGCTTATCGCAAGTCTGGACTAAAGCCAAATGTACAATCCTTTAGAGGTGAACTGATGGAAACTTTATTTCGCCTAAAGGAATTCCTACACCTAACTTATTTAATGGTGGTGGCAATTATCATGGCCGATACGAATATGTGACTGTTGAGCAGATTGATAAATTAGCCGAAGTGTTGACTAATATTGTGACTGAACATTTGCGTCAAACTCGCACTGGTAGGAATGAAAAGCCACTAGAAAAATATTGGTAGATTTAATAGCCGTTTTATTTAACAAATTAATACTGTAGCATTAGGATATAAGTGGCTAGATGAAATATCCTTCCTCCTTAGAAGTGATAAATACCATTTTCTTCATTGATAATCTTGCTACATATTGCAGTGACGCTGTATTTGCGCCGCTGCTTTTTTGTTATTATTGGTAATAAAATACGTAAAAAGTACGTAAAGTTTTTTCGATTAGCATTTAACAAATAACTTAAATAGAACTACCATATAGGTGGCTGGACGAGAATCTTCTCTCGTAGAAGCAATTAATTTATAATCTAACCAAAAAGGACAGGGATGCTCAATTGCATTGCTGTCCTTTATTTTTGATAATCTTCGCCGTAAATATAACGATGTAATTTTAGGTATTGCTCATATAATCTGCGTTCATTTTGATTGTCTTTTGGGAAATAATATTGTTTGCCTTTGAGTCCCTTGGGCATATAATTTTGCTTGGCGATTTGATGCGGAGCTTGAAAAGGTGACTCAGCTAGGCCAGCTCCCGTGATTTCTTTAGCGTGTTTATAATGAAAGTCACGCAAACTATTAGGCATGGGATACCGATTGGGATGATCACTATCTTGATCAAGTCTTTCCCAAATTTCCTCAAATGCTCCTGATTTTGGCGAAATACACATTAACATTGTTGCAAACATTAGTGGATATTTAGCTTTAGGCATTCCTATCTTTTCAGCTTGATTAGCTGCAGTAACAATTTGAGTTACTTGTTGCGGATTAGCTAAGCCAATATAAGTATATGGAATCTCACGCAGACGCCGTACAACCGAAGCTAAATCTCCATTTTTTAGCAAAATAGCAAGATAATAAAGTGCAGCATCTGTGTCAGAGCCAGCCATAGAGTCAGAATATGCAGCTAAATAATCGTAATGTTTAGTGGCATTCTTATCATAGCTAAAGAATTGCTGCTTAGTAAACGATTTAACATTTGCTAAGGTGATCTTTTTAGGATTAAGTGCATGAACAGTCTCTAAAATGTTTAAAGCAATTCGTAGGTCGCCATCAGCTGCAGCTGCTATCAAATTTAACGAATTTTTTTCAACTTGGTGATCTACTAATTTAAGGACCTTAGTACATGCCTTGTTCAAAACAGCTGCAATATCGTCTTCTGTTAGAGGATTGAACTCAAAGATTTGACAACGTGACCGCACTGCAGGCACAATCGACATAATTGGATTTTCAGTGGTAGAGCCAACAAGTAGAACGTGACCATTTTCTAAATAAGGTAATAAAAAATCTTGTAGATTTTTGGTCATACGGTGGATTTCATCAATTAAAAGAACGAAGGTCTGATACTTATAAGCATTAATAATGTTGTTCAACTGTGCTTTATTATCAATTGAAGCATTAAAGGAAGCAAAGGGATAATCATTCTCTTTAGCAATAATTTGAGCTAAGCTTGTCTTTCCGGTACCAGGAGGCCCCCAGAGAAGTAAAGAAATATTAACATGCTGCTTGATAATATTTCTTAAAGCCTTTCCTGGTCCCAGCAACTCACTTTGGCCTACCATATCCGCCAGTGTTTGCGGCCTCATTTGTTCGGCAATTGGTGTTTTAAAATTCATCAAATTCCTTCTTTCAGTAAGGTAAGTATACTATTTTCTACAATTTTTTTGTAAAAATAGCTTGCACTATCAAAAAGTAAGTTATACAATAGAACTAATGTACGAGAAGTTAACGAGTTTTTTAGAAAGAGGCGTATTGTATGATTACTCTTTATATGTCAACAAGTAGTGCATCTTCACGTAAGGCGAGAGCATGGCTTAACAAATATCATCTTTCTTTCAAGGAAAAGAACGTCTTTAAGGAATTATCTAAAGAAGATGTCCTTCATCTGTTGTCTTTAACTGAAAATGGAACTGAGGATATTTTATCTACTCGTTCACAGTCTTTCAAACAATTAAAGAATAAGTTGAATGAAGACTTGTCATTGTCTAAAATGGTTGATTTAATTACTCAGAATCCAGGATTATTAAAGAGACCTATTATTGCAGACGACCATCGGATGCAGGTGGGCTATAATGAAGAAGATATTCGTCAGTTCTTGCCTCGTGATATCAGAAAAGCTGAATTAATTGAGGCACAACGGATTGCTGATGCTGCTTAAATAAGACAAAAAACGATGAATTTACCTTTGTGGGTGATTCATCGTTTTATTTTGCTCTAAATTTTTATTTAGCTGAACCTGGGCGTTGCTTCTTGGCTACTTTTTTACCCATAGTCATGTTGTCATTATATCCCCATACCCAAACTGCAATAAATGAAACTATAATTGAAACAGCACTGGCAATTAGGAAAGTATAGAAACTATTTAGTTGAGTAGGATGGGCCGGGTTGAAAAAGCTTGAGAAGCCAATTAGACCACCGGTAAAGCCATACATAGTACCATGCATTAAACCAGTAACTAGGCCACCGAAGGCTGAGCCAATACAACCTGAAGCAAAGACCTTCTTATATCTTAAGTTAATACCATAAATAGCGGGTTCAGTAACACCGCAGAAGGCTGAAATAGCTGCTGCAATTCCTAGCTCTTTTATGTCTGCTTTCTTTGATTTGATTGCGACTGCAAGAACAGCTGCACCTTGGGAAACCATTGTTGCGCAGATAATTGCGTTTAATGAGCTTTGACCAGTTGAGGCAATTTGTTGAGCAACTAGTGGCACAACGCCCCAGTGAAGACCAAAAATAACCAATAACTGATAAAAGGCACCGATTATTAAGCCGCCAACCCAGCCAGATGCAGATACTAGCCAGTTAATAAAGACTGCGATACCATTTGCGGCTCCTTGAATGATTGGACCGGTAATAACTAATGTGATAGTTGAAACTACAAGGATAGTAATTAATGGGGTAAAGATCATTTGCAAGTAACTAGGCAAAGCTTTCTTTAACCACTGTTCACATTCTTTAGCTAGCCAAGCAGCTAAAATCATTGGAAAGATAGAGTAAGAATAGTTTAAGAATTGGAAGTTCCAAGATCCAAGACTAAACATTGTCGTCATACTCTTGCCCCAAGTAATCATTTGTGGATAAACTAAGAAACCGCCAATTACTGCAGCAATCATTGGATCGGATCCTAACCGCTTAGCGGCTGCAAATCCTACTAGAACTGGTAGAAAGAAGAAAGCAGAGTCGGCCATAGCACTAACTGTGACATAGACCGGACTCTTGACGCTAAGTAAAGCACCAAGTTGTGGAAGGGTGAGTAGTGCAAGTAAGCCTTTGATGATACCCGATGCTGCAATAACACCGATTACAGGACTCATTGAGCCGGTAATAAAACCAATTAGATTACTAAAGGCTCTAGAAACAGGATTTTTACCATCATCCTGATTATTAGTTTGAGGTGCAGGATTGTCACTAAGACCAGGCAATTGTTTCATAACTGCATCGTAAACATTGGTAACCTCATTACCGATTACGACTTGATATTGACCACCAGCATGCATAACGTCAAGTATGCCACGTTGATTTTTTAAAATATCATCATTGGCTTTAGACTCATCTTTCAAATAAAAGCGCAAACGTGTGATACAGTGAATCAGGTTATTTATATTATCTTTACCACCAACATTCTTAATAATGAAAGTAGCTAATTCATCATACGAAAGTTTCTTGTCTGAACTATCTTCTTTTGACTCCTTTAAATAAGCTCGAGCAACTGTATCGCCAGCTTCTGCTTTACCTTCAGTTACATCTAAGCCATCAAGTTTCATAGATGAATTGGTGATTAAAGTCATAATCGTAGTATCAAGATCTTTTGCTTTAATCATCTCTATATTCATCGTGGCAATTTGGTCACCAGCTTTAACTTCCTGACCATTTTTAATTACTACATCAAACGGTTCACCTTTAAGTCCAACCGTATCAACTCCCATGTGGACCAATACTTCTAGACCATCTTTAGTAGTAATTCCGATCGCATGCTTTGTTTCAGCAATCATTGAGATAGTGCCGCTAACTGGTGCAAGAACTATATTATCAGTTGGTGTTAAACCAAAACCATCACCCATAGTTCCTTTGCTAAAGATAGGATCACTTGTTTTACTTAGTGCAATTACTTGACCATTAGCAGGAGCAAGTAATGCAATTTCGTTTTTATTCATAAGTGTTATTCTCCCTTTACTATAAAAGCGTTTTCACAAAATTCATTTATTATAATATTCCTGTACGTACAAGTTGTAAATAGATTTTTATGAAAATGATTACATGCCTGCAATATAGTTTTTTAGATATATCTATTGACATGTACGTACATCAAAAATATAATGAACATGATTTTAAGAAAGGACAAGGTCAAGATGACTAAAGCAAAATCTGAACTGATCGCTCAAGACTTAGCTTCTAAGATTAAACATCAACAATTTAAGGAAGGCGAGCGCTTGCCTAGTGAAAATCAATTGACAGAGCTTTATGGCGCGTCACGCGAAACAGTCCGTAAAGCTTTGCAGCAATTGACCTCGTTAGGATTAATCCAAAAAATCAAGGGCAAAGGTTCGATCGTCCTTAATTTGGAAAAGTTTTCGTTTCCTATTTCAGGAATTTCTAGCTTTGCGGAATTAAATAAATCATTAGGAATGAATGCAAAAACTAAGCTACTTAATGATGAAATGGTTGATGATTTGCCGGCAATTTTCAAGAAATTCTTCCCTGAACAAAAGAAGCATGCAGGGATCTATGTTGAACGTTTAAGAATGATTAACGATGAACCAGAAGTGCTGGACTGTGATTTCTTATTTAATCCACCAATTACTGAGCTTCCGTCAGAAGAAGCAGAAAAATCAATCTACAATTATTTAGAAAATAAATTAGGGCTAGATATATCCTATGCAACTAAGGCAATTACGGTAGAAGAAATCGATGCTGATTTACAAGAGAAATTGCAATTGGATAGTAAGGAAGCAGTACTAGTAGCTAGTCATAATTTTTTAGCAGATACAACGCTGTTTCAGTTAACTTTATCCTTTCATAATCCTAAAAAGTTTAAATTTATTGACTTTGCTCGTAGACAAAAAATTAAGTTATAGGAGATAAAAATGACGGATTTAGGCAAAAAAGTAATTTACCAAATTTATCCCAAATCTTTTTATGATTCTAATGGCGATGGAGTAGGTGATATTCCAGGGATCATCGCTAAAATCGATTACATCAAGAAGCTTAACGTTGATATGATCTGGTTTAATCCCTTTTTTGTATCCCCTCAGAATGATGGCGGTTATGACATTGCGGATTATTACCGAATTGATCCTCGCTTTGGCACAATGTCTGACTTTGAGGAATTAACTAAAAAGCTAAAAGAAATAGGCGTTGGCGTCATGTTGGATATGGTGCTAAACCATTGTTCAACCGAAAATATATGGTTTAAAAAAGCTTTGGCAGGAGACGAAAAGTACCGCAAATTCTTTTACTTAAGGAAAGCTAAGCCTGACGGCTCCTTGCCTAATAATTGGCAAAGTAAGTTTGGTGGACCAGCTTGGGCAAAATTTGGTGATACGGATTATTATTACCTACATTTATATGATCCAACTCAAGCAGATCTCGATTGGCATAACCCAGAAGTTCGTCAAGAATTGTTCAAAGTAATTAACTTCTGGCGTTCAAAGGGAGTACATGGTTTCCGTTTTGACGTAATTAACGTGACCGGTAAGGATGAAAAGTTAGTTGATTCAACTGGTGATCCAAGTCAGGAAAAGAGTCTTTATACTGATACAGCAGTAGTGCATCAATATTTAAAAGAAATGAATCGCGCTACTTTTGGTCAAGATCCTGACTCAATTACGGTGGGTGAAATGTCTTCAACTACTATTGCTAATTCGATTGAGTACTCTAAGCCGAGTGAGCATGAATTGTCCATGGTCTTTACTTTCCATCATTTAAAAGTCGATTATAAAAACGGTGAAAAGTGGACTAAAGAGCCGTTTGATTTCATGAAATTAAAGCACTTATTTACTGAATGGCAAGAAAAAATGGATCAAGGTGGCGGTTGGAATGCTTTGTTCTGGAACAATCATGACCAGCCGTGGGCCCTTAACCGTTTTGGTGATACTGGTAAATATCGAGAGAAATCTGCCGAAATGCTTGCTACTGCGACACATTGTATGCGCGGAACTCCTTACATTTATATGGGCGAAGAAATAGGAATGATGGATCCACATTATTCTTCAATTCATGATTATGTAGATGTTGAAGCTAAAAATGCTTTTGCGGCATTGAAACAAAAGGGAATAAGCGATGATGAAGCATTTGCAATAGTAAAAACTAAAGCACGAGATAACTCTCGTGTGCCGATGCACTGGGATGATAGTAAATTTGCTGGCTTTAGTGAATCAAAGCCATGGCTTTTACCAACAGATCAAGATAGAATTAATGTTGAAAAAGAATTACACGAGGGTGAAATTTTTGCTTACTATCAAAAATTGATCAAGTTGCGTAAGCACGAACAACTGATTTCTGATGGCCATATTAGAATGTTTTTAAAAGATGATCCACAAATTTTTGCCTATGAACGTTTTTTGAAGGATGAAGCTAAAAAAATATTAGTTTTCACTAATTTCTATGGTACTGATCATGTAGCACCATTGCCCGAACAATATCAAAATAAGAATTATCAACTCGTATTGAGCAATTATTCTGCACAAGATGGCAAACTAGAAGAGAATATCTCATTGAAGCCATATGAAGCTTTAGTAATTAAAATTAATTAGACTAGTATAATTAATTGTGTTAAGGTAAAAATGTTCGTGAAGATTTCGATTTACGGACGAGGAATTCGCGAGAAGTCATGATTTTCAGGTCATGGCTTCTTTTTTTTGCATAATAAGCAAAATTATGTAAAGTAATTGACAGCTTGCTTATAATAGATAGTAGAGAGAAGGAAAAACGATGTTAGTTGATTCTGATAGTTTTATTTCAGTTGAAAAGAAGCTAGTCAAACAAGGCAAGTTGCAAAAATTTGAAAAAGAAAATGGTCCAGTTACCAGTTTAATGATGATTAGTAAAGGAAGAATTGCGGACGATATGCGTTATCAGTTAGTCGAGAACTTGGCACATCATCCATTACATATAGTCTACAAGGCCTCATTTGATCAATATGATGAAACCCTGAATTGTATTTTCGATCGACAAACTAAAAAGCCAATCACAGGTTTATGGTACACGCCGCAAAGAAGAGACTTTACTGAACCGCCTAAGAAAATGGTCCAGCTTTTTATCAGTGAAATTGTAAATAATTTGACTGATTCAACAGGAATAGATTTGCCAATCTGGGTCTTTATCAATGATAAGGCACATTTGGCAGTTACTAAGAAAGATTTGAGTTAAGAAAAAAAATCAGTGCGAACCCTATGTGAACATAAAAATGTGGGAGTTTCGCACTGATTTTGTTTTGTATTTTAATAAGCACAATATCTTGTATCACTTATTAACTAATGCAAGATAATATACTACTGGCTAAAAAAATAAAATTCAACCATTGACTTTTTGCCAGCATTTATAAGCATTGATATATCAACGACTGTTTACTTAATAAAAATATTAGTAGCAAGAGAAATTGAATTAAAAACACATTTTATTAAATACAATATCTTGTGTATGATAAATGTAAGAATCAATTAAGCTAAGGCAAAATAATGAAACTGTCAAATCTTTTGTGTAAATAGATCTTTCTCGTAAATTGATTTTTTAATTATTTATTTAATCAAAGTAGGATTCTAAGGTGTCCTGAACCTGACCAAAGCCTTTATGAATTCGATTGAAATAACGGTCATTGTAGCTCATTGCCTGGATGCCAATAAATGCATCAAGCGACTGTTCAGTTGGAAATTCTGCCTTAGGCTTAGCTTTACGCTTGATGACGTTGTTAAAGGATTCAATCATATTGGTTGAATAAATTGAAGCTCTGATTTGTTTGGGATAATTGTAGAAGACTAGCAGATCGGGCTCAATTTCCTTCAAACCTTTGATGACATGGCTATAAGCTTTATTCCATTTGGCATAGAATTTGTGCAAGACAGCTGCAGCTTCTTTTTTGCTTGTCTGTTGATGTATCTGCTTGAATTCGTTCATGATCTTTTCACGATCGTCGACGCGTACTTTAGCGCAGATATTGCGCATGACATGAACCAGGCAGCGTTGAAAATGAGCTTTAGGATAAGTCCTGGCCAAGGCTGTTTTCATGCCAACAACACCATCAGAAAGAAAAAGCTCAACTTGCTTCAAGCCTCTGGACTTCATGTTTTGAAGCATCTCTGTCCAAACTTCAATGTTCTCACTAGGAGCAATGCAGTAGTCAATGACTTCCTTATGTCCATTAGGTTTAATGCCAATGGCAATATATACTGCTTCACGCTCAAACGTTTCTCGGCGCAAAGGAAGGTATGTCGCATCCAAATAGACACAGAAAAACTTGTCGCTTAGCTTGCGCTTGTGATAAGCCTCAATCTTGGGGAGCATCTGCTTGGAAATATTTGATACTTGAGCTGGACTATAATGACTGCCATACATTTTCTCAATCAAGTCAGCGATTTCTCTGGTAGTTACGCCTTTGGAGTATAGCTTGATAATCGTGCTTTCCAAAACATCAGAGTGCTGCTTGTAGTCAGGCAGCGTGTGCTGATGAAACTGACCGTTGCGGTCTCGAGGCACTTGCACTTCAATTGGTCCAAACTGGGTATCAACCTTGCGGAAATAAGCACCATTTCTAGAATTGCCAGTATTCCAGCCATTTCTGGCATAGGGATCATAGCCTAGAAAGGCAGTCAACTCAGCTTCTAGCAAGTTATTAACAGCCTGTTGTAGCTCTTTGCGCAATAAATCATTTATTTTGTCTGGATTGAATAGAGCTTGAGCAAAATCTTTGGTAAAATCATTCATGAAGGAGTTCTTCTTTCTGTATGTGTTTTTTTGTTCAAACCAATCATACGAGAAAGGAACTCCTTTTTCTAATGTTTAAAGAAATAAATTTAAGGAATCATTCATCCTTACACAAACTATTTTACAGTCTCAAAATAATAGCTATTTTCTAGCAAATAGCTTATAATTAATAATGAAGTTAAGAAAAGAAAGGTCGAATTTTATGAAAAAATTAGATACTACTAAGCTTACTGATGAACAAATTGAATTTTTTAACTCACAGTTACCATACATGGCAACTGTGAATGCTAACGGTGTGCCACAAGTTGGTCCTAAGGCTTCACTTAAGGCAATTGATGCTTCAACTATTCAATATCTTGAAAAGACTAAGTCAACTGCTTATGCAAACTTGAAGAATGGTTCAGTAGCAGCTATTGTTGTCGCTGATGTTCCTACTCATAAGGCATTTCGTGTTTTAGGACATGCTGAAATTCATGAAGGCGACGATTACGCTAAGAAGATCGTTTCAGGCACTGATACTCCTGAAGCATTCGTAGTTAACATTAAGATCGAAGAAATCGACGCTTAATTCAATATTTTATCGCAATGAGGCATCCCTAGCAGGGATGCCTTTTTTGTTGGTATAATGATGAGTAGTTAAAGTGAAAATAGATTTTTGAAAAAGGTAAATTGTGATTACTAGTAAAAAGAAGCCAATTCTTTGGTTATTATCAGATACACATCTAATTGCAGATAGTTTACATGATGATGGTCTTGCTTTTCAGCATATGCGCAACACTAGTGCAGGTAAAGACTTAGATTATCAGGAGATTGCTTTGACCGCGTTTGTACGTAAAGTAATCCAAGAGAAGCCCACTGCAGTGATAATTACTGGTGATGTAACCTTTAATGGCGCTAAAATATCAGGAGAACGTTTAGCTAATATTTT
Source organism: Lactobacillus crispatus (assembly GCF_018987235.1). Classification (NCBI taxonomy): domain Bacteria; kingdom Bacillati; phylum Bacillota; class Bacilli; order Lactobacillales; family Lactobacillaceae; genus Lactobacillus; species Lactobacillus crispatus. The sequence continues at coordinate 1,116,130 of NZ_CP072197.1, read as the reverse complement.
TAAGCCATTAACTAAAAATAAAATTGCATTCTTAGTTTTACCAGGAAATCATGATATTTTTGACGGCTGGGCTCGCAAGTTTAAAGGTGATCATGAAGATTACACCCCGCAAATTAGCCCAGCTATTTGGAAAGAGATCTTTGCTGATTCTTATCATTATGCTTTACATGAAGATCCTGATTCACTGGCTTATAGCGTTAATCTGAATAAGCAGTATCGACTAATATTGGCTGACTCAAATATTTATGGCAAGCAGGAATCACAAACTCATCCGATTACTAACGGTCGAATTTCAGAATCTCAAATGAACTGGATCGAAAAAGAATTAATTGATGCGCAGCAAAAGCAGCAACAAGTGCTATTCTTTATGCATCATAATCTGTATCGCCATAATAAAGTAATCTATCAGGGATATATTCTTGATAATGCACTTGCACTGCAAGGTTTATTACAAAAATATAATGTAAAAGCAGTCTTTTCTGGCCATATGAACGCACAGAATATTATTGGTCCGTTTGCTAATCGACCAATTGCGGAGGTAGCAGGAGCTTGTTTTTGTATGACTAAGCAGGAATATGGTCAGCTATATTTAGACGAAGCGGGGATGCAATATCAGGTGCATTCCTTCAAAATGGAATCGTGGTTAACTGCAGAAGAAAAGCAAAAAGTGCCAACAGATTTTTCACAATATTTGAAACATTTGTTTTTTAGTTTGGATGAAAAGCAACTAAATCAGATTGCGCAAGCTTTATCAGATAAAAATGATGCTAACGTGGTCATAAAATTTATAGATCAATTGAATTGGAACTTTTTTGTAGGTGAAAGTAATTATTCTGCAGCCCAAAAGAAAGAAATTGTTAATTCACGAGAATATCATTTGATTGCCAAATATTTACCTGGTTTTAAGCGTTACGTTGATTCATTTTTACAGGTAGAGCAAAGTAGCCATAAACTGAAGCTTAAGTGGTAGTGAGATTAGTTGCTGTAAAACGGAAGCAGATTACCTTAGTCTGGGTGATCTGCTTTTTTTATACTTAAATAACTGTTATTTTATAATTCGATTGATAAAAGCTATATTGCTCTTATAATCAAGTATTTCAATAAGAAAAGAAGGCATGAAAAATAGTATTAATCTATATGCAATGCTTCTTTAATTACATATCTATTAAGAATATATGATTAGACTATTTAAAAAGAGCACTCATTGTGCTAAATTTATTTTATTTGAATCAGTGGGTGTTGTGTCCGCAATAATTGGCTTCTCTGTTTTAGGATTAAGTAGCATCTGATGAAACTAACCAATCTTCTGAATCTTCAATTAGTAGTTCTGATGATCCAAGTGAACAAAAAGGTCAGGAGACTTCAACTGATGAAGAACTATTCTTACCGGCACTAGCAAAGGCCACAGAGCTTGAGCGTCATGCCAAAGATAAAAAAAGAAAGCCTACACTCATCGAGTTGGTCTGCATAGTGAAGCATCACCAGTAGGATTAAACTCTGTTAAAACTAAAGCTGCTCAAACGGAAACTTCTATTATGAAAAACGATACAGTAGAACAAATTACACCGAGATCAGCCTCTAAGTCTGTTTTACCAGCTACCGGTAGGCAAGATAGTGATCTTTCATGGTTAGGGTTATTACTGTCTGGCTTGAGTTTAAGTGGATTATGGACTCGTAAGAAGAAAACAAAATAAAATCGAAAGAGATTGAGACACTGGGTTTCGATCTCTTTTTTGATAGGCTCAATATCAAGGAATAAATAACTATAACTGCTATAATAATGATATGAGTACTAACTGATCAAATCTTAACTGCATTTATTAGATCGAAGGTTCATTATGAAAATCAATAAAAAACTTATTTTAATTTCTACTGCGTTATTGGCTGTGTCTCCAATTGCCGCAGCACCACTAACTTTGAAACTTCACAAAAAGATTATCAAGAATACGCAAAATTGGCTTCCAGCGCTGAAAGCTTAATTTACTCTGATCCTAGAAGTAGTTTGACAGTTTTTGGTACTTTCGGTGAGCAGTTAACTAAAGAAGGCATAGCATAAAAATGGGAAACGATTTAGAAGCAACTAAAAACAAATATTCAATATCGCAGATGACAATAGCCTTTGTTGTTTTAACCGTAGTCTAATATTTTGAGAGGGAAAATATTATTCTTTCTCGGTCCTAGTTTCTTAAATAGTGGTAATGGAAAATTATTACAAGCAATTGTTAGTTTAGTTATTGCATTAATTTGTGCCCATTTTGCTAATAAGCTTGCCGGAAAAAGTTTTAAAGTATTTATCAAGAGAATTGAGCAAGGAAAAGTACGTTGGCTTACAGCATTATTTTGTGTAATAGTATTTATTCTTTACTTAGCTAAGGCGTCACAGTGGGTTCAAGTAATGCATAAATCTGTAATGAGTATCATAACAATTCTTTTGTTAGCAGTGGCTGCGGGACTTTGTGAAGAATTTTTATTTCGTGATTTACTTTTTAATTTGTTTACCAAAATACTTAGTAAAAGACGCTACGTGTTATTGTGGTCAGCTATTTTAAGTTCGATTTGTTTTGGCTTAGCCCATTTTGTAAATTTAGCCAGACAAGATTTTGTAGTTACTTTCCAACAGGTAATTGCAGTTACATCTATAGGATTAATGCTGTGCACGATAAGAATATTCACTAATAATATGTGGTTAAATGTCATTATGCACATTGCTTTTGATATATCACCTCTCGTGGTAACAGGAGATATAATAGGAAAATGGTCCGCTATTATTGTAAGTGGTTTATGGATAGGCGGAATATCACTGCTAACTATCTGGACCTATAACCATCATTGCTTAAAAGAAAATTAGTATTTATAAAGTATGTAGTCTTAAATTGAATTTGTCAAAAAGAAATTAACTTTGGTATAGAGATTGAAATGCAATATTTTAATCTCTTTTTTCCCGGATTTAAAATTGAAGTGCAACACCAAGTGTTAAACAAAAAGGCCATGAAGACCTAAACTTGAAGTGACGAAAAATCAAGAAAGGAAGATCTTCATGACCAATTCAAATTCTAGCATTTCTAAGCACTATCATCAATTAACCAGCGTACAACGTGGACAAATTCAAGCAATGCTGGATTCCGGCATAACTTCCCGTACTGTTATCGCTCAAGAAGTCGGCTGCCATAAGTCGACAATCAGTCGCGAAATCAAACGCGGAAGCGTCCTGCAAAGAGACAGCAGCTATTTATTGTATGAGCACTATTACGCTGATACTGCACAGCTTTATTATGAGAAGCGTCGCAAAAACTGCTATCAGCGCAATCCATTGAAGCATTATGCTGTCTTTTTGAGAATGCTCTCCAGACGCTTCAAAGCTAAATTTGATGCCACCAGCATCGATGAATTCGTTGGTGAATTCAAAAGGACTATGCCAGGCTACCCTTGTCCCAGCACACCAACTGTCTATCGCTATATTGATCAGGGCTTGCTGGACATAAGCAATATTGATCTGCCTATGAAGCTCAAAAGACGCAGGAACAAGCGTCATCACGGCCAGAGCGGTCATGCTTTGCACAAGAAGAATCTTGGCAATTCCATTGAACAGCGTCCTAAAGAGATTGAAGACAGAAAAACGCCGCTGCACTGGGAAGGAGATCTGGTTAAAGGCGTCAGACGCAAGAATCAGCCTGCTTTAATGACTTTGACCGAAAGAACCACACGCTTTGAAGTAGTTATCAAGATTCCTGACTATCGGGCAAGCACATGCCAAAGGCTGCTTCAAAATGAGATTGACAGACATCCTGCCTGGTTTAAATCGATCACGTTTGACAATGGCTCTGAGTTTGCGGATATGACCAAGATCAAAGGCTGCCAGATCTACTTCGCCCACCCATATTCTCCATGGGAAAGAGGCACCAATGAGAACTGCAATGGACTTCTGCGTCAATTCTTCCCTAAAGGCAAAAGCATGAAAGATAAGTCAGCTGCTTATGTTCAACAGGCAACTGATGCCATTAACCGCAAACATCGTCGAATCCTTCAATATCACACAGCAGAAGAACTCTTCAAGCAATATATTTCCTCATAGCCTAACTGTTGCACTTAATTTGACAATTCAGGTAATCTCTTTTTTCTTGCTTTTATGAAATTTTCCTTCCTTCACAACGAAAATTTTATAAAATAGTAAATAGATATCAATATTAGGAGAAGTGAAATGGCTATAGAAAAGGCAGAATTAGAATTTGAGAATAAGTTAATTCATAAATTGGAGACTTTAGGTGGAGTTAAGCAGTGGAAATATGAACCTTCAATAAAGACAACTGAACAATTATGGCAAAATTTCAAAAAGATTCTTGAAGAAAATAATTCTGATAAATTGGAAGAGCCGTTGTCAGATGAAGAATTTGCTCAAGTGAAACGTATTATTTCCAATTTGAAAACACCATATGAAGCAGGGCAATTTTTATATGGACTTAATGGTGTTTCTCAAGTTGAAGTTGATCTAGATTCTGGAAAACATGTATATCTTACGGTATTTGATCAATCACAAATTGGTGCAGGAAATACTCGGTATCAAGTTGTTAATCAAATTGAAAGACCAGCAGTAATTCCTGGATTTAGGTCTTGCAGATTCGATACTACTTTACTCATTAATGGATTACCAATTATTCAAATCGAAGAAAAAGCTGATTATCATGATTCTGATGAAGCATTAAATCAGATGCACAAATATATTCATGAACAACAATACGGTGACATTTTTTCCACTTTACAAATTTTAGTTGCAATGACGCCACACGACATAAGATATATGGCTAGAACTACTGATGAAGCCTTTAATAAAACTTTTGCATTTCAGTGGCAACGTAAAAAAGATAATTCTCCTGTATACGATTGGCAAGAATTTACTTCAAGTATGCTTTCAATTCCAATGGCACATCAAATGGCAACCAACTACATAATTTTGGATGGTACGCCTAAACGCCAGATGATTAAAGTTATGCGACCATATCAGGTTTATGCAGCAAGCTCAATTATTGATAAAGTGCGTCAACATAATTTTGACATTGATCCTCAAGGGATTGGTTATGTTTGGCATGCAACTGGTTCGGGCAAAACTATTTCTTCATTTAAGACTGCATGGCTGGCTTCACGATTACCTAATGTTGATAAAGTTGTATTTTTAGTTGATAGAGTGGCTCTTACTAATCAGACAGTTGATGAGTATAGTGCTTATGATCCTGAAAAAGCTGAAAATGGTAGCGGCGGTGTAGTTACTGATGCATCTAATAGATGGGTTTTGTCTAGAAAAATTAGATCTAAAGGTAATGGAATCATTGTAACTTCTCTACAAAAAATGGCAGCTCTGGTTAAAGATAAACAAGATATTAGTAATATTGCCAAAAAGCATATTTTGTTTATTGTTGATGAAGCTCATAGATCAACTTCCGGTGATATGTTACAAAGTATCAAAACAGCCTTTCCAAAATCGGCTTGGGTTGGATATACAGGTACACCAGTGTTTGATGGACATTCAACCACTAGGGAAATATTTGGTGATTTAATTCATGCATATACTATTGTAGATGCAATTAGAGATAATAATGTTTTAGGATTTAAGGTCGATTTTGAGACAACCTTATCCGATGAAGTTCTAAAAAAACAATATTTGCCTGCTTACTTTAAAGCTAGATATCCTAAATATACTGATAAACAAATTCAGGATAGAATTAATAACCTTAAGCCTGAAGATATGGACGACATGATTGAACCCAGTGTTTATGACAATAATCAGAAGCACGTAGAATTAGTTGTTAAAGACGTCCTAAAAAATTGGGATAAACGTTCTCGAAATGGGGAATATAATGCATTATTTACTACGCACGTTGGAGGAATGAAACCATCTACTCCGATGGCGATGATGTTTTATCGAGAATTTAAAAAGCAAAATCAGTTGCGTGATAAACCATTGAAGATTGGAATTACCTTTAGTATGGATAATTCTAATGGTGACAATCAATTGGATAATAATGACTCACTTGTGGAAGCAATTCATGACTATAATGTTCAATTTGGCACTAACTTTGGATTAAAGGATGTTAAGGAATATACCGAACAATTAGTATCACGCCTGAATCGCACGATCTATGATGGAAATTATTTAGATCTTGTAATTGTAGTTGATCAGTTATTAACGGGATTTGATGCTCCTCAACTTAACACGTTATATGTTGATCGTACGCTTCAAGGCGCTTCGTTAATTCAGGCATATTCTCGAACTAATCGAGTTTATGATATGCAAACTAAGCCTTTTGGTAGGGTTGTAAACTATCGTTGGCCCGTTCAAAGCGAGAAGTTGATGAAAAAAGCTCTAGCTGAATATGGCTCTAAAGATTCTGCAAATGAACAGCAAGACCTAGGGGGTGATATACCTACTGTAATTTCACCCCCATTTAGTGAAGTGAAGAAAGAATTGAGAAAGGTAGTAAGTACTCTAAGTGATACTACTGATAACTTTACTAGAGTTCCTCAGGACTTAGAAGCTGATAGACAGGACCAAATGTTAAAGGATCTAAGGCAATATAATCATCTGATGGCAATGGCCAAGCAAGATGATGAATATGATGAAAAACATCCTGAGAAACTGCTTAAGGAAATCGGCTTATCTCAACAGCAAGAAGAGATTTTGACAACTACTTTAGCTATTAAATTGAAGAAAAAGATTGCTAAACGGAAGAACATTGATTTTACTGCAATTGACTTAAGTATGGAGCATGTTAAGGAAATAAAAGTTTCATATACATACCTGAAACAATTGATTGCAGAATTGATGAATCAAAAACATGAAGAGCAAGAAGAAAAGGCCAAAAAGACTGTTAAAAAGATCAAAGAATTGTCTGATCGGATGGATGATCGAAAGAAAGCCGAACAGATTAGTAAATTCGTTGATAGCATCTTTAACAATGATGTAAAGGCTAAATCATACCCAGTAAGACAAGATGACATTGATGAATTGCTGGAGAGATATGCCAATACTTCAATGCGTGAAGATATTTTGACATATAAGCGTAAATGGGGACTTGTAGATATTCCAGACAGTCAAAAGGTTAATGCAATTATTTACAATCACGTACAAGGTGCAGATGATTTGAATATTGATGGTGATTTAGATGCCATTATTAGAGAAGCTTCATTAGTTTATAAAACTGATGCCGAGGATGAAGAAATACGTGAATTAGGTAAATTTAAATATCTTAGAAGTTTAAGCGACAGTATTAACAAGTTTGCTGATGAAATAACGAACAAGTATTAAGGAGTTAAAATGGATAAGGCAAGAGAAATAACAAATAAAATATGGGATATGGCTAATAGATTGAGGGGGAACATGGATGCTTCAGAGTACAGAAATTATATTCTAGGTTTCATGTTCTATAGATATCTTTCTGAAAATCAAGAACAGTATTTAAAAAAGCTACTAACAGATACTAAGTCCGAAGATATTAATGAAGAGTATAGGAAAGCAGCTTCTGAGAAGGATGGAAATGACTTATTAGCATATATTGCTAGCGTTAATGGATATGTTATTGGACCAGAATATACTTGGAAATCTATTGTCAATGAAGTGAACAATAGTACCATTAAGCCGGACACTTTTCAGAGAATGTTAGATAGCTTTGATACTAATTTAAAGCTGAATACTAACTCTAAAAGCGACTTTAGTAATATTTTTGCAGACATGAATTTAAATAATTCTAGATTAGGTGGTACAACCACGGCTAGAGCTAAAGCTTTGACTGAGATTGTAAATTTGGTAGATCAGATTGAGTACAAGGATGAAAATGGAAAAGATATTCTAGGTAGAATATACGAGTATTTGATTAAAGAATTTGCAAGTAATTCTGGAAAAAAAGCCGGTGAATTTTACACTCCCCATGAAGTTTCAAAGTTGTTAGCTAAATTTGCAACAGTTTCTTTTGATCAAAATAGCATTAAACCTTCTGTTTATGATTTTACATGTGGGAGTGGATCTTTGCTCTTAACTGTTAAAGATGAAATTAAGAATTATAAGCGAATTTTGTATTATGGTCAGGAATTAAATACGACTACTTACAATTTAGCTCGTATGAATCTTATGATGCATAATGTTCCCTATAACAGAATGAAGTTAAGAAATGCAGATACATTAGAAGAGGATTGGCCTAGTGAAACTGATGCACAAGGAGTTGAACATCCACTTAATTTTGACGTAGTCGTTGCTAACCCACCATATTCACAAAGATGGGATAACAATGATCGGAAACTTAAAGATCCACGATTTAAAGATTACGGTTTAGCTCCTAAAACTAAAGCCGATTATGCATTCTTACTTCATGGTTTATATCACTTGGATCAGAATGGAACTATGGCTATTGTTTTACCTCATGGTGTACTTTTTAGAGGGGCTAAAGAAGGTAAAATTCGTGAAACTCTACTTAAGAAAAATCAGATTGATGCAATTATTGGTATGCCAGCTGGTTTGTTTTATTCAACTGGGATTCCTACTGTTATTTTGGTTTTAAAGAAAAATAAAACTAATAAGGATATTTTGTTTATTGATGCTTCTAAGGGATTTGAAAAGGGAAAGAACCAAAATATCTTAAGGGATGAAGATATTGATAAGATAATTGAAACTTATAAGGCTCGTAAAGATGTTGAACGTTATGCTCATGTGGCTTCATTTGATGAAATCAAGGAAAATGATTTCAATTTAAATATTCCAAGATATGTCGATACTTTTGTTCCTGAGCCGCCTGTAGATTTGAAAGAAGTTGCAGCTGATCTACATGAAACTAACATTGAAATTGAGAAAACTCAAAAAGAGTTGGTAGGGATGCTTAAGGATTTAACATCTGATGATGACGATATCATGGATGGCTTGAATGCAATTATCAAGGAGTTAAAGGAGGAAAATCATGACTAAAATTGATGATAAACGTGTGCCAGCTCTACGTTTTAAAGGGTTCAATGATGATTGGGCGCAACGTAAGTTGAGAAATATATTGATTGTGAATTCTGGTAAAGACTATAAAGAATTAAATAAAGGTAATGTACCTGTATACGGGACTGGTGGATATATGATGATATCCGTAGATCACGCACTTAGTCACAAAGATGCTGTAGGTATAGGAAGAAAAGGTAGCATAAATAAACCCCAATACTTAAAGGCTCCATTCTGGACCGTGGATACACTGTTTTTACTACGAAAGAAAACAATAATTTAGAGTTTATTTATTCCTTGTCTCAAACCATAAATTGGAAAAAATACGATGAGTCTACAGGATTACCAAGTCTATCTAAGAATACAATCAACAACATTTCAATAAAGACCCCTTCATATTTTGAGCAAAAAAAAATAGGTAAAATAATTTCACAAATAGATACTTTACTATCACTTCAGCAACGAAAAGAAAAACTCTTAAAACAAATACAACAAGCAATTTACTATAATATTTATCCAGAATATGGGACTAAAATACCCATAATTAGACATAGAGAATTTAATAAAGATTGGAGTATTGTTTCCTTTAACAAACTATATAAAAAATCTAAAGAAAAGAATGATTTAACATATGGTGAAGACAAGATTATTTCTGTTGCAAAAATGTATTTTAAACATGAATCACAAAATTCTTCTAAAGATTATCTAAAAACATATAATGTTTTTAAAAAAGGAGACATTGCTTTTGAGGGAAATCGAAGTGAAGGATTTTCACACGGTCGATTTGTTCAAAATAATATAGGTGATGGGATTGTCTCTCACGTTTTTGATGTTTTTACACCTTTAAATAAAGAAAATCTGAATTATTGGAAGTATGCTATTCACAATGAGCATATTATGAAATATGTATTGGTAAAATCCACAACTAAAGCTACTATGATGAATAATCTTTCTACAAAAGATTTTTTACCCGGATTTAAAATTGAAGTGCAACACCAAGTGTTAAACAAAAAGGCCATGAAGACCTAAACTTGAAGTGACGAAAAATCAAGAAAGGAAGATCTTCATGACCAATTCAAATTCTAGCATTTCTAAGCACTATCATCAATTAACCAGCGTACAACGTGGACAAATTCAAGCAATGCTGGATTCCGGCATAACTTCCCGTACTGTTATCGCTCAAGAAGTCGGCTGCCATAAGTCGACAATCAGTCGCGAAATCAAACGCGGAAGCGTCCTGCAAAGAGACAGCAGCTATTTATTGTATGAGCACTATTACGCTGATACTGCACAGCTTTATTATGAGAAGCGTCGCAAAAACTGCTATCAGCGCAATCCATTGAAGCATTATGCTGTCTTTTTGAGAATGCTCTCCAGACGCTTCAAAGCTAAATTTGATGCCACCAGCATCGATGAATTCGTTGGTGAATTCAAAAGGACTATGCCAGGCTACCCTTGTCCCAGCACACCAACTGTCTATCGCTATATTGATCAGGGCTTGCTGGACATAAGCAATATTGATCTGCCTATGAAGCTCAAAAGACGCAGGAACAAGCGTCATCACGGCCAGAGCGGTCATGCTTTGCACAAGAAGAATCTTGGCAATTCCATTGAACAGCGTCCTAAAGAGATTGAAGACAGAAAAACGCCGCTGCACTGGGAAGGAGATCTGGTTAAAGGCGTCAGACGCAAGAATCAGCCTGCTTTAATGACTTTGACCGAAAGAACCACACGCTTTGAAGTAGTTATCAAGATTCCTGACTATCGGGCAAGCACATGCCAAAGGCTGCTTCAAAATGAGATTGACAGACATCCTGCCTGGTTTAAATCGATCACGTTTGACAATGGCTCTGAGTTTGCGGATATGACCAAGATCAAAGGCTGCCAGATCTACTTCGCCCACCCATATTCTCCATGGGAAAGAGGCACCAATGAGAACTGCAATGGACTTCTGCGTCAATTCTTCCCTAAAGGCAAAAGCATGAAAGATAAGTCAGCTGCTTATGTTCAACAGGCAACTGATGCCATTAACCGCAAACATCGTCGAATCCTTCAATATCACACAGCAGAAGAACTCTTCAAGCAATATATTTCCTCATAGCCTAACTGTTGCACTTAATTTGACAATTCAGGAAAAGATTTTTTAAAACAAAAAATAGCTGTTCCTAATTCATGTGAAATGAAAAAGATAAGTCATTTATTAAAAGGGTTAGATGACCAACTTGAATTTTCTAAACGAAAAATAAAAATATTAACTAAAGTAAAGCAGTTCCTACTCCAAAATATGTTTATCTAAAATCTTGCAAAAATTAAACCTCCCTAAACAATTAAGTACGTGACTTAATATTTAAGGAGGTTTTTCTATGTCACGGAAAAAGTATAGTACTAAATTGTTTTACAAATATTACCTTGACTGGATTCACATCTACAAAGATAATGCTGTTCGTCCAGTTACACTAAATAAATATTATTTAGTGCAAAGAAAATTGAAGGAACTTGTTCCTAACTTGCATATGCATGAACTTGATCGCCGTAGCTATCAACAGATTTTAAATTTGTATGCTCAAGATCATGAAAAGACAACCGTGTTAGATTTTCATCACCATTTAAAAGCTAGTCTTTTTGATGCGGTTGATGATGGTCTATTGAAAAGTGATCCTACTCGAAGAGCAATAATTAAGGGATGCCCACCAAGTAAAAAGAAGATCAAATACTTAAATTTATTTGATCTACAGAAATTAATCAGATCCTTGGATTTAGGCTCTGAAATTAATTGGGATTGGTTCTTCTTACTCATTGCTAAGACTGGATTACGTTTTGCAGAGGCATTAGCTTTAACGCCTAAAGATTTTGATTTTGAAAAGCAAAGGATCATTATCAGTAAATCTTGGAATTATAAAGAAAAGATTGGGTATTTCCAACCAACTAAAAATGAATCATCTAATAGAACAGTCATGGTAGATTGGCAGTTAATGCAACAGTTTAGATCATTGATCAATGATAAAGCAGAAGAGCAGTTAATCTTTTTTGATAAAAAACAGAGAATTTACAATTCTACTTTAAATCAAAAACTGGCATCATATTGTAAAGAACTAGATATACCAGTAATTTCAATTCATGGGTTAAGACATACACATGCTTCATTGCTCTTATATGAAGGAGTTTCTATTGCAAGTGTTGCCAAAAGATTAGGACATAGCAATACTGCAACCACACAAGAAACGTACATTCATATTATTCGTGAACTTGAAAATAAGGATAATGATAAAATCTTGCATCACTTGTCGCAATTATAAATGAAACAAAAGGGCATTTATACAAGATGCGAAACTGTCAAATCTTTTGTGTAAATAGATCTTTCTCGTAAATTGATTTTTTAATTATTTATTTAATCAAAGTAGGATTCTAAGGTGTCCTGAACCTGACCAAAGCCTTTATGAATTCGATTGAAATAACGGTCATTGTAGCTCATTGCCTGGATGCCAATAAATGCATCAAGCGACTGTTCAGTTGGAAATTCTGCCTTAGGCTTAGCTTTACGCTTGATGACGTTGTTAAAGGATTCAATCATATTGGTTGAATAAATTGAAGCTCTGATTTGTTTGGGATAATTGTAGAAGACTAGCAGATCGGGCTCAATTTCCTTCAAACCTTTGATGACATGGCTATAAGCTTTATTCCATTTGGCATAGAATTTGTGCAAGACAGCTGCAGCTTCTTTTTTGCTTGTCTGTTGATGTATCTGCTTGAATTCGTTCATGATCTTTTCACGATCGTCGACGCGTACTTTAGCGCAGATATTGCGCATGACATGAACCAGGCAGCGTTGAAAATGAGCTTTAGGATAAGTCCTGGCCAAGGCTGTTTTCATGCCAACAACACCATCAGAAAGAAAAAGCTCAACTTGCTTCAAGCCTCTGGACTTCATGTTTTGAAGCATCTCTGTCCAAACTTCAATGTTCTCACTAGGAGCAATGCAGTAGTCAATGACTTCCTTATGTCCATTAGGTTTAATGCCAATGGCAATATATACTGCTTCACGCTCAAACGTTTCTCGGCGCAAAGGAAGGTATGTCGCATCCAAATAGACACAGAAAAACTTGTCGCTTAGCTTGCGCTTGTGATAAGCCTCAATCTTGGGGAGCATCTGCTTGGAAATATTTGATACTTGAGCTGGACTATAATGACTGCCATACATTTTCTCAATCAAGTCAGCGATTTCTCTGGTAGTTACGCCTTTGGAGTATAGCTTGATAATCGTGCTTTCCAAAACATCAGAGTGCTGCTTGTAGTCAGGCAGCGTGTGCTGATGAAACTGACCGTTGCGGTCTCGAGGCACTTGCACTTCAATTGGTCCAAACTGGGTATCAACCTTGCGGAAATAAGCACCATTTCTAGAATTGCCAGTATTCCAGCCATTTCTGGCATAGGGATCATAGCCTAGAAAGGCAGTCAACTCAGCTTCTAGCAAGTTATTAACAGCCTGTTGTAGCTCTTTGCGCAATAAATCATTTATTTTGTCTGGATTGAATAGAGCTTGAGCAAAATCTTTGGTAAAATCATTCATGAAGGAGTTCTTCTTTCTGTATGTGTTTTTTTGTTCAAACCAATCATACGAGAAAGGAACTCCTTTTTCTAATGTTTAAAGAAATAAATTTAAGGAATCATTCATCCTTACACAAACTATTTTACAGTCTCCAAGATGCCCTTTTGTGCTATATAAACATATTTTGAAGTAAAAATTGTTTGTTTTTTTGTAAATTATTTAATTTATTTTGCTGAAAACGTATAAGATCATCCAAACGTAAAAATAAATTAGCAATTCGATTTTGCTCGGGCAGATTCGGTACGTGTACCCTAGTATTTTTTATATCATTAGAGTTTATTGACTCAAAGGTTGATCCTGCAGCATACTTCTTCCAATATTTATTCATATCCATTTTAGATAGCAAATAAAAAATAAAATCATTTCCCTGTATTGATGCTACACCACGTCCTAAAACCACATCAAAATTTGTTCTTCCAACTTTTCCTGCAGGAGCACGTACAGTAATTATTATATCTCCTTTTTTAGCCAGTTTAGTAATTTGAGTAGTCCAAATCCTTGGCTTTACCCATCCATTTTTAAGATCGGCATTCCCTTGAACTAAAATATAAGTAGAAGGTTGATCAGAATATGTAGATCCGGAAGGAGATTGTCCCATAGTAAGCAATGCTTCTTTTTCTAATTTACACTGTATCCAATTTGCATCAAAGCCATTAAATCGTAATTTAGGAACATTCTTATCAGTAAATAAATCTTGAAGCATCGCTTTTTTCAACAGCTTTAATTGTTTAGCTTTTCGTTGCTGAAGTGATAGTAAAGTATCTATTTGTGAAATTATTTTACCTATTTTTTTTTGCTCAAAATATGAAGGGGTCTTTATTGAAATGTTGTTGATTGTATTCTTAGATAGACTTGGTAATCCTGTAGACTCATCGTATTTTTTCCAATTTATGGTTTGAGACAAGGAATAAATAAACTCTAAATTATTGTTTTCTTTCGTAGTAAAAACAGTGTATCCACGGTCCAGAATGGAGCCTTTAAGTATTGGGGTTTATTTATGCTACCTTTTCTTCCTATACCTACAGCATCTTTGTGACTAAGTGCGTGATCTACGGATATCATCATATATCCACCAGTCCCGTATACAGGTACATTACCTTTATTTAATTCTTTATAGTCTTTACCAGAATTCACAATCAATATATTTCTCAACTTACGTTGCGCCCAATCGAAAATGAGACAAATAACTTAGAGAATTTTGCTATACTTGGGTTATTAACATAAACGAAAAGAGTAAAGTGATGAAGAAATATAATGAGTTAACTAGGCATGAACAAGAAGCTTATTTAATGCTTCCCATATTAACCGAACTTAAGAAATTAGGTGGGCAATCAACTACTAAGGATTTGAAACGATCTGTGGTTGCTAATGACTCAAGTATTCCAGAAAATACATTAACTGATTTTAAGACTTCTAGAAAAGGTTCAAAATATTTACCTTTTAACTTTAGTTTTAATTTTGCTATTGCAAATTTAATCTTAGCTGAAATGCTAAAACGACCTAAAACTGGAATCGTAAAGTTAACTGAAAAGGGTAGAGAATTTGAAGGAAATGGGACAGAATTAAGTGAACAAGTATATAAAATATCAGTGCCTTTATGGAAAGACAAGAGTAAGGAAAATCAAAGTATAAATGATACTAGTAATAATGAAGAGGTAGTGGCCAAAACAGATGAAGATTCAGATGACGAAGAGAGTTGGCGAAGTGAAATTTTAAGTGCGTTGATGAACCTCTCGCCAGCAAAATTTGAATTATTCTGTCGTGCTTTAGTTAAAAGAATGAAAGTAGATATAGATGAGAATGTTGGAACTAAGTTAACTGGTGATGGCGGATTAGACGGATATGGCTATATAACAACCGATGACTTTAGAACTTCTCGTGTTGCCAGTCAAGCTAAACGTTGGTCAACAAATAACTCAGTTTCGTCTCCTGAAATTGATAAATTCAGAGGTGCAATGGATAAGTTTCGAGCAGAATTTGGTATTTTTATTACTACTTCGACGTTTACTAGGGATGCTATCAAAGCCTCGAGAGCCGGAACCAGAGTGATAACTCTAATTGACGGAGATAAGTTAATTGATCTAGTGACCAAATACGAGTTATATGTAAAGCCGGTCACTGTTTATAAACTAGAAGATTTTTTTAGAGAAGAAAATTAATTGTATTAGAAAGCAAAAGATTATGCGCAAACTAAGTGAATTTGATTATAAATTAGATACATATACTTCAAATGATCAAATTTTAGAGGACTTAAGAGAAAACTTTGTTAATTCTTATCCTGTTGAATACATTAGAAACCAAATGACATTAGATGATTATTGTGAGGGAAAGGGTAAAAAAGATACTTTTTGTAATCGTTTAGAAAGAGAGCTAATTGGTTTAGGCAGTATTAAAGGCGCAACTGCTTCAAAATTTGGAATTTATTACAGTCAAGAAAAACACAAGTATCTTATAAATAAGGTTTGGCGAATACCTCAGAATAATCCGAATTTAAAGTTTTCTTTTGATAAGCTAAGAAATGCAATTGCAGACCTAATCGAATTAGGAAAGGCAGGAGATGAAGAGGCTATCCAAAAGCATCCCTTAGCAACAATGGTAAAGATGAAGATTTTATCTGTATATTACCCTGATAAATATCTCAATATTTTTTCAGATAGAATGCTAAACTTTTTTACATATCAATTTTATGAAGACGATGTATCTAAGAATCTTACTAGATTTGAAAAACAAAAATTACTCTTAGATTTAAAATCTGAAGATAAAGCTATGCAGAACTGGAATAATATTAAGTTTGGTAATTATTTATACCATTTGTTTCCGCAAGCTTTTGCTCTAGGTAAGGAAAACAAGGAACAGATACAGGAAAAGTACCAGTTATTAACTCCCGATATAGATAATAAAACAATCATTAAAGAGCCAATTGTTTATGAAAAGCAAGCTGTAAAATTTAACTCTCGAAAAGTAAAAAAATATAGTCAAGGTATTTCAAAAATAGACTACGTTCAGAAACAAAAGACAAACATTGTTATTGGATATACTGGAGAAAAACAAGTACTTGAATATGAGAGAAAAAGGCTGAGTAATCATCCTGATTTACAAAGACGAATAAAATGGCAATCTCAAGAATCTGATGCAATTGGATACGATATTCTATCTTATGACAAAGATGGTACTGAGCGTCAAATAGAAGTCAAAAGTACCAATGCTCAGCCTAGTGATAAATTTCATTTTGTTCTGACAGAAAATGAAAGACAACATGCATTGAAATTGACTAATTATTGGATCTACTATGTTTTTAGTATTGATAATCAACCGACTATTTATAAAATCAAAAATCCATTTAAGGATGATTTAGTACAAATTGAACCCATTAAATACAAAGTTAATATTAGAGTCAAAGATATGTAACCATGGCAGATATGATTCCGAAAAGTTAATGAAAACCATTTTTCAAAAAGATTTGATCAATATCAAAAAATAAATTGGTAGTTATCGCGTCTGGTGTTGGAGGGGGGAATATAACATTAAAGTATGGACAATCCAACCATGGTCAGTGTGGTTGCAAATCAAAAAGAATGGTGTTTATTATACCAACGAAAATTTATCACAGTTACTTCATCCTCGTGATCATTTACTAGAAGATGAATTTACTAAAGCCTATCGCTGGATGGCTAAACAGATGCAAGAAAAAATTTCTTTACCTCCGGAAAATGCAACTACACCTATCTGATGTTGGTATGCGCAAGATGACCGCACTGTTTCCAAAAATAGGTATTATTCAAATCAAGCTTGTATCGAGTTAGAATTGCCTGCAAATAAAATTTTATTAAGCGATTTTGATCTATGGCATGTAGTTTTAATGGATGGTTTTGTACCTCCAGATGATATGGATTCTGAAAAGTATTCTAAGGTAGATGACAGAATTGAGGCTCTTCCAGAACTTGAAAAACGAAAGATAATCGAACAATCTTGGCAACATATTTTTGATGTAAAAAAAGATGGTCAATGGATTCAAGGCTGTATTTGGCAAATTAACTATGATGATGTTATCAAAGTTTACCATCACTATGATAATCATCAGCTAAAGATTTTTACACCTAAAAGAAAAATATTTGATTAACGGAAAATTCATGTGCAATATTTTAATCGTGCATGGATTTTTTCAATATAAAATGTAGTTTGATGGGCGATGAACAAATATAATCTAGTTATGATTCAATATAAGGAAGGTGATGCAGATGAAAACAGTCCAAGAGACATTGCGTGAGATGGATAAAAAAGAATTACTGCGAAAGTTTTTCTATGAGCATCCTAACAAATTGGATAGTTTTGATGATGATCTAACAATTGCTCAAGCAAAAGAAAGAGCAAATAAAGTTATTGGAAAATATATAGAACGTCTCGAAACCATGGAAGTCAAGCCAAATGATAGACAAATGATTTTTTACATGTATGAATATTTGGGTAGTTACAAATTAGACCCAAATCGTGGACTGTGTACTGTAGCTGATCTTCAAGAAAAAGGCGTTGAAGCACCCAACTATGGGATTGAATATACTCCTCAAGAAGAAATCATGGGTTACTGGGTAGCTGATACAGAAATGACACAATATTATCTTAATGATTTGATAATTGAGATTTTGTGGGATGCATCTTTTTTCGGAGTTGAACAGGAAAAATTGCCCGAGGCGGTTAAGGAGTTGGAAGCAGCCGACAAAGAAATAGATGAGGGCCTAGAGGAATCTTTTAGCTCATATGAAGAATTCGAGGACTTCATATATGGTGATGAACCACGTCCACCGAAACTGAGTAAAGAAGATGAAGTTAAAAAGCAAAAGTTAATTCAAGAAGTCAATCGCTTGCATAAAAAGTTCAATCATCATTTACATCAACAAGAGATTGATAAAATACTTAAGAATTTAGCTAAAGAATAAGGCATAAAATGGACGAGAATTTTCAAAAATCAAATGAATTATTAAATATCGGTGCTAAGGCATACCGCAAAGGTGATTATGTGACAGCACAAGAGTACTATACTCAAGCAGCTAAACTTGGAAATGTTCAAGCTATGTGCAATCTAGGTTACATTTATGAATATGGCCGCACTGGTAAGCGAGACTATGAGAAGGCTTTCTATTGTTTTAAGAAAGCTGCAGATAGTGGTAGTGCAGAAGCTTGCTATAAAGTTGGCGATATTTATTTTTACGGGGATGCAGGAGAGAAAGACTATGGTCTAGCATTCGAATATTATCAAGAAGCTGTGCAACTTCTTAATGAAACAAACGACGATGATGATATTATGTCAGATATTTATTATCGCTTGGCCTTATGCTGGTATAAAGGATATGGCACGGATCAAGATATATTAATCGCATTTCACTATATTAATGAAGCTGAATTTTATTCTTATTGTGATCGTTTTACTGATAAATTCATGTGGCAATCAATAGCTAAGAGAATTGAATTATTAAGAAGCGAGATTAAACACAGCTTGGATGAAGCATTAGAAAACAAATAACTACAAATAACTACAACTAATACAATTATGATTTTTTATCAGGTCATTGAAAAATAAAACTCAACCATAGAAAGGACTACACCTATGCAATTCCACAATCCTAACGATACTATCCATGTTCCACCACAAAATATTTTTGAAGACTTACTTGATCAGGTCGAAAAGTTGCAAACGCAAGTGGACGAACTCAAGCGGCTTCAATATAGTAATTCCAGCAACGCACGTGACGTTTTTCTATATGGCTGCGAATTAGCTGGCAGTCAGTACCTTGATTTAGCAGATCACGTTGTGCCAAAACTGCATGAAAATGATCCGCTGGTTTTAATGCGTGAGCCCAATAATGAATTCGACGAGCATGCAATTAGCGTGCACACAACTGGCGGACTTAAGCTAGGCTATTTACCTAGAAGCAATAATTTGATCTTAAGTCGTTTGATGGATGAAGGCAATTTGTTGTTTGGCAAAACCAAGACTTTTCATTGGGACGGCAAGCGTTTGTATTTAGTAGTAAAAGTTTATATGAGAGCATAATAAAAGGGCATCACATTGAAGTGGTGCCCTTTTTGCTTAAGCGATTTGTCTAGGATTTACATCATTCGCATATTCTTTTAATTCGCGCATGCTGTATTTCTTGCCGAAGATGCTATCTTTATCAGGAACCAAACGATAGCTATTCTTTAACGTTCTCATAAATTTATTGGTGAAACCATTTTTCTTTTGACCGTAAAGCGTATGTTGATTCAGCCATTGCTCTGCTTGATTTCTTGATAGATATTTCATGAAATCTTCCTTTCCAATATTTAGAATTGCAGCTACTTTGACTGTATCCCTGTACACACTATTGTAGTGCTTTAATAGCTGAAAGTATAATGACAGCTAGAAACATTTTCTCTGGACACTTTTTAGCTGGTAAATAAATGATAAAATATTGTTGATTAGAAAGTTGAGGATGAAATGAAAAAAATCGGGAAACTATCGTTAGTTTTGTTAGCTGGCTTAGCTTTAACGGGATGCAGTCAAAACTCTAAGCAAAATACTGCACCAAAGAAAAATGCAACTACAAAAACTGTTAAAAATAATAAAAAGCCTACAAGAATGAGGCATTTATCTGCTCAGGACTTAACTCCACAAAAAACTGTTGCAGTTGTAGTTGCGTATGCAGGTAATCGTTACTCTGGCAGTTGGAATAAGGCTTTGCTTGATGGCAAGCAAAACGGGCTCGAAGTTGACTTGAAGAATCAATCAGATTATTCATATATGAATGAAGGTAGCGGAGTAGCCTACATGGTTTCCGAAAATGCAGGATATACTCTGAAACAAGTAAATAGTAAAAATATTTATTATCTCTTTTTAAATGGTAAAAAGCTAGAATCAGTTACCATGAAAGAAATGATTGCTTATTTGAACAAACGGGATTCAGACAAGTTGGTGAATAGCTTGGCTAAAAATGCCAAAGTTAACGATGAACGTTCAGATTCTAATAATGCTTCTTCGAATTCTACTGGTAAAAAATCTAACTTGCCTGGAGATGATGGACTATTAAATGTACCAAAAGAACTACAAGGAACTTGGTATACTTATCCTGCTGATGATGACAAACTAGAAACTATTAAGATTAGTCAAAATAAAATCAATGATGGCTACAGTTCACTAGAGTTACATAAAATTAACGTTAAATTTGCTAACGAGCATTTATATAGCGACATGTCCAGGTCTTATAGAAATGCTACTAAGAATTGGGGCATGGCACAGATGATAGGGAAGAAGATCCATAACATTGATTACTTGAATGTCCGTACCTGGATGCAAGGTGCTGGTGATGGTATTTATTATGGTGCTCATACTGAAAACGGTCAGTCAGTTGTAGTTATTGGTGAGGGTGCAGGACTATGGACAAATAGTGTTGCTTGGAAGACACCGCAACTTGCACAACAGTATAAACACAAGAAATTTAGAGATTTATTCTATCAGGATGACCAATAAAATGAAAAAGATACCTTTAATCTTAATGCTAGGACCACAAGCGTCTGGTAAATCTAGTTTTATTAAGATGAATAATTTACAAAACTATACTATTTCTGGAGATGAAATTAGAATTCGCCTAAATGGGATCAATTCTAATAATGGTCACACTCAGATAAATTTTGTCCCGCAAACAGAATCAATTGTATGGCATATTTTTTATGAAGAACTAGACACACGTTTGCAGAATAAGTTGCCAACTGTCATAGATAATACGAATCTGGCTGGTCATGGATTCAATCCAATCAGCGATATTCTGAAAAGAGTGCCAGTCGATTATCAAGTATATGTCATTGATTGTTTTAAGCCATTATTGGACTCCAAAGATCCATTCAGTGAGGAGTCTCTAGATCATGCATTAAAAACTCTTGTGCAGCGCAATCGTGATCGAGAATATTCAGTGAATATGGATATAATTAAACGTTTTGTTGGCTATTATAAAGATTTTAAAATACCAGATAAAGTCAAAGTGATCAGTTCTGCAGATTTGCAGCAAGCACAGGATATAATCGATATGGTGTTAAATTATCGATAAACATGGTTTTCAGAGATTTTGATATAATCAGGACAGAATAATGGATGAAGACGATAAATTACAAAAATCAAATAAATTATTAGATATAGGCGCTGAGGCCTACCGCAATGGTGATTACCTAAAAGCACAAAAATATTATGAATATGCAGCAAAGCTAGGTAACACTCAAGCTATCTGTAATTTGGGCTATATTTATGAATATGGTCGTACAGGGAAGCGTGATTACAAGAAGGCGTTTTACTGCTTTAAGATTGCCGCAGATGACGGTAGTGCAGAAGCCTGTTATAAAGTAGGAGATAGTTACTTCTATGGAGATGCAATAAAACAAAATTACAACTTGGCTCTTGAGTACTATATCAAAGCAGAAGATTTTGCTAATAAATCTGGTATTGATGATGATATTAAATCAGATATTTATTATCGTTTAGCGCTATGTTTGTACAAAGGGTATGGTACAGATGAAGATCCATTATCTGCATTAGAATACATAAATGAAGCTGAATATTACTCTTATTGTGACCGCTTTGAAGATAAATTCATGTGGCAATCAATAGCTAAGAGAATTGAATCACTAAGAGCCGAGATTTTACAAAGACTAGATGAATATTTAAAAAATTAATAACATCGACGAGTCGCATCCCTAAACCGGACGCGGCTTTTTTAATCTGAAATTTTATTAAAAATAAGACCAGAGCTTTTGTGTTGTGTTTCATTGATACGATAACTACAAACAAGATTATAATAACAATTGCTAGATAATGATGTGAAAAATTTATTCATACATAAGGAAGAATGATTGATATGACTTTGACAGGAAAGAAAACACTGAAAAATGAATTACAGCAAAATGCGGATCAAGTTCAGCATTTTGGAATACGTAAATTATCTATCGGTGTCACTTCAGTGTTGTTATCAACTTTGTTTTACGTTGGTGCGATTAATACAAATACTGTACAAGCAAGTACGGTAGATAGCGGTGTGCAAACTGCGAAAGTAGTACAGAAGAAAGCAGATTCTTCTGTGCAAGCTGGTTTAAATAAAGATAAAACAGATGATGTTTCTGGTAAGGCTGCTGAACCAACTTCTCAAGAAAACGATAATACTGCAGATAATTCTGTTGAAAATCATACAGAAAATAATTTGACAGTCTCTAAACCCGAATCAACTATTAAAGCTAGACAATTAGTTGAAAGCAAAGTAAAAAATTCTAATGTTCAAACTCAAAATGGGGGGGTAGAGCAGCCTAGTGCAACTGCTAAGCCAATCGAAGTTCAGCCTAACCAGGATGCCAATGCTAATAAGGCAGAAATCGGTCAAGGCCAAGCTGAAGAAACTAACCTATCATGATGGTGACTTTATCATCCCCGCAGGTTATGAATTAGTAAGTATGTTACCAACCAGCTATAAATTTAAAGCTTCTGACAATGATCCAATTGATATTCATTTGAAGCATAAAGTAATAGTTATCACACCAAATGGTCCAAAGCAGTCAACTGATAAGTTGCCAGATAATCCAAGTAAGAATTATCTAACTGGTGTTAGTCAAAATGATTTAAACGAAATGATCAAACGTCAAATTACGGTAGTCAGACCTGATGGCAGTACCATTGATGCTAGTCAATTGATAACGCTAACGAGAACTGCGACATTAGATGAAGTAACAGGGAAGGTGATTAAGTATAGTAACTGGACAATTAGTAGTTTTAGTGAATACAATGCCCCAGAAATTCAAGGTTATACTCCAAATCGAAATGCCAAAGCTGTTGAAGTTGTTAAACATGGTGATGATCACTTTGAACCTATTAAGATCACGTACATTTCACTAGGTTCAGACACTGATGATACGAAAACTGGTGATTATCCAGGAAATACATCAACAACTTCTCAATCTAACTCAAAAGAAGTAGAGCATGTTCCTTTGAAAAATAAGTTTTGGATCAAGGGGCACCCATATTCCTTGCTTGATCTACTTCATAATGATCCTTGGACTTCTAAATTCGAGGGTGGCACTATTTATCAGGCATTTTTAAGCGCCTTAAGCTATCACCGTTGGAACAGTCCAGTTAGTGGTAAGATTGTTAAAGCATATCACATCAATGGTAGCTACTATGGTGAAGCGTTAAGTCAAGGTTTCGAAAATCCAAATGGTGCTGATCCAGTAGCTGCTAATGACTCACAAGCCTTTTTAACTTCAACTGCAACACGTGCTGTAATCTTTATTCAAGCTGATAACCCTAAGATAGGCCTGATGTGCTTTGTAGCCGTAGGTATGGGAGATGTATCAAACAACGAAATTACTGTTCGTATTGGACAGCATGTCAAAAAAGGTGAGCAATTGGGCATGTTCCACTTTGGTGGTTCAACACATGTCTTACTGTTTCAACCGACAGTTGATTTAGACTTTAATCTTCACGGTCAAAAACCTGGCATCGATTCAAGCAATATAAAGGTTAGAGACGAAATAGCAGTAGTAAAGTAAATAAATGTGATAGAGGATTGGACTTATATTTAATTGCTGTAAGTTCAACCCTCTTATTTTGATTAAATCTTTGATACAATAGACATGATTAAATAAATAGGGTGTGATCTAAATTCTAAAATCTAAACGGCATTTCATGTTTCTAGGAGTTGCAGGAATTATCTATTATTCTTGGCTCTTAATCGTTCTATTTATCGCCTTTATTTTGGGCTATGAAGGGAACAAAGCAATTAGTATACCTGGAATAGTAGTTGGTATCATTTTCTTACTTTTAGCAGTTTATACTTGGTCCTTTTCTTACTTGCAAAAGGGTGGAGACAAAATATTACTCAAGTTGCCATATCGTTCAAAAGTAAAAATCAATCAAATGACTTTGCTTTCAAGTTGGCGTAATTTTCAAGTTTATCAACTAAAAAGTGATTACCAAAGCTATTCTGTTTTAATGATGTCTAGAAAGAAGAATAAGCAATAATGAAATCAGATATTGAAATCGCACAAGAAACCAAAGAATTACCTATTAATGAAATAGCCGCTAAGGTAGGCTTGAAAGAGGAAGACTTAGAACCTTATGGTCATGATAAGGCTAAGATTACTTGGCAAGCCATTAACAGGACTCGTGCTAGTAAAAAGTTAGGTAAATTAGTATTAGTAACCTCAATTTCTCCTACTCCCGCTGGGGAAGGTAAGTCAACGATTACAATTGGCTTGGGGGATGCAATTCACAATCAGTTGCACCAGAATGCGATGATCGCCTTGCGTGAACCTTCGATGGGACCTGTTTTTGGATTAAAAGGCGGTGCTACAGGTGGTGGGAAAGCACAAATCATCCCTATGGAAGATATCAACCTACACTTCACAGGAGATATGCATGCTTTAACTGCCGCAATTGACACACTTGCAGCTTTAGTTGATAACTACATCTACCAAGACAATAGCCTAAATCTTGATCCTGACCGAATTTTACTTAAGCGTGGGCTTGATGTTAATGACCGTGCTTTAAGAAAAATCACGGTTGGTCAAGGCTCTAAATTCAATGGTGTTGAGCACCAAGCTAGTTTTGCTATTACTGTTGCTAATGAATTAATGGCAATTCTCTGTTTAGCAACAGATATCAACGACTTAAAGAGTAGAATTGGTGATATGCTAGTTGGCTACACTAAAGATGATGAGCCGGTTTATGTTAAACAGTTAGGATTCCAAGGTGCAATTGCTGCACTATTGTCTAATGCGCTGAAGCCTAACTTAGTACAGACCTTGGAACACACACCAGCATTAGTGCACGGGGGGCCTTTTGCTAATATCGCACATGGAGCCAATTCCGTCATTGCGACAAACTTGGCTTTGCATTTAAGCGACTATGTATTAACTGAGGCCGGCTTTGGTAGTGATCTTGGTGGGCAAAAGTTCATGGACTTTGTCTCAAGACATCTGGACAAGACGCCCGATGCTGCAGTAGTTGTAGCAACTGTTCGTGCTTTAAAATATCAGGCATTAGGCTCAACTGATCATTTAAATGAAGAAAACTTGGATGCATTGAAAGAAGGATTTAAGAATCTAGAACGACACATGAATAATATGCGTTCATACAATGTACCAGTAATTGTCTTGATCAATCGTTTTGCTTCAGATACTGAACAAGAACTCGCTTTACTTAAGCAATTAATTGAAGAACAGGCCGTTCAAGCTCAAGTGGTTACTTACCATGGTGAAGGTTCAAAAGGTGGCATTAAAGCTGCTCAAGCTGTGATTAATTTAGCTAATTCTAATGCAGCAAATTTAACTCCAACATACGCAGATAATGACGATGTTAAAGATAAAATTAAAAAAGTCGCCACTAAGATTTATCATGCAGCCGGAGTTGAATACAGCGAAAAAGCTGAAAAACAAATCGAAGAATTAAGAAAGTTAGACAAGGCTAACTTACCTGTAATTATCGCTAAAACACAATATTCATTCACTGATAATAAGAATGAATTAGGTGCTCCAACTGATTTTAAGCTTCATGTAAAGGGAATTAGTTTAAAAAATGGA
Organism: Lactobacillus crispatus; assembly: GCF_018987235.1. Taxonomy (NCBI): domain Bacteria; kingdom Bacillati; phylum Bacillota; class Bacilli; order Lactobacillales; family Lactobacillaceae; genus Lactobacillus; species Lactobacillus crispatus. The sequence goes on along the minus strand of NZ_CP072197.1, from coordinate 1,089,977 downwards.
GCTCGTTTTATCGTAGTCACTACTGGTCACGTGCTAGATATGCCTGGTTTACCTAAGCATCCTGCAGCCTTAGACATTGACGTTGATAACAATGGTAAAATTAGTGGATTATTCTAAAAAATATGCAATTTTTATATTTAATTATTTCATTAGTTGTCGTTCTTGCTGATCAAGGACTAAAAAATTATATTGTTGCTCATTATGCTATAGGAGAAGTACACCAGATTATTCCTGGAATTCTTTCTTTTAATTATCTACAAAATAATGGCGCGGCTTGGAACATTTTAACTGGTCAAATGTGGCTTTTTTACATTATCAGTATTATTGCCATTAGTGTTTGCTTGTATTTTCTTTTTAACAAAAAGTACAAGAATACCTTGTTTGATGCGGGTTTAGCCCTCATCTTAGGTGGAATTGTTGGTAATTTTATTGATCGTTTGCATTTAAAATATGTAGTTGATATGCTTCAGCTTGATTTTGTTCACTTCAACATTTTTAATATTGCGGATTCCGCAATTACTGTTGGAGTAATCCTTGTGTTCATTTACTTAATTTTTATTGAAGGTAAGGAAGAACAACATGACTAAAGAATATTCACTTGAAGTAAAAAACGAAAAGGGACGTTTAGATAAGTTTGTTTCAGAACAAATTCCTGATCTATCTCGAACTAGAGTTAAAGAACTGGTTAAAGACCAAAATATCCTAGTTAATGGCAAAGTCGAAAAAGTATCTTATAAGATTCAGGCGGGAGATAAAATCGAAGTTAATATTCCAGCGGTTAAACCGTTAGATGTTATACCCGAAAATATTCCACTTGATATCGTGTATGAAGACGATGATGTCATTGTAGTTAACAAGCCTCAAGGTATGGTAGTGCATCCCGCACCAGGTCATCCAGATCATACTTTAGTAAATGCGTTGTTATATCACACCAAGGCCTTAGCACAATCACCAGAAGGATTTCGTCCTGGAATTGTCCACCGGATTGATAAAGATACATCTGGTTTATTAATGATCGCTAAGACCGCCAAGGCTCGTGAATCATTAGAAGATCAATTGGCTCATAAGACTAACAAACGTCTTTATTGGGCAATTGTTCATGGTAATTTTGCGGAAGAAAATGGGGTAATTGATGCACCAATTGGTCGCAATCCATATGACCGCAAGAAAATGGCGGTAGTTGAAACAGGCAAAAAAGCTATTACTCACTTCAAGGTGCTTGAGCAGTTCAAGGATTATAGCTTAATTGAGTGTCAGCTTGAAACTGGAAGAACCCATCAAATTAGAGTTCATCTTGACTATATTGGACATCCGGTTGCAGGAGACCCATTATACGGTCCACGTAAAACCTTGAAAGGTCATGGTCAATTTTTGCATGCTAAAGTATTAGGATTTAAACATCCAAGTACTGGCGAATGGCTAGAGTTTAGTGTAGAACCACCACAAATTTTTCAAGAAACGTTGGCTCAACTAGAACAAACAAGTAAGTGATAATATGAAACGTTATTTGATTTTAGAAGATGGCAGTTCATTTCCAGGTGAAGGAATTGGTGCCAGTATTATTTCAACCGGTGAATTAGCAATTCAAACGGCTAATTTTGGCTACCAAGAAGCATTAACAGATCCTACTAATGCTGGTAAAATTTTAGTCTTTACTTCACCAATGATTGGTAATAACGGTATTAATGCCATTGATTATGAAAGTATTGATCCCGTAGTTAAAGGGATTATTGCTAACGATATTGCATTAAATATTTCAGATAGTGAAAATTTTGAAGATTTAAGTTCTTTTTTGAAAGAAAAGAACATCCCTGCAATTTTCAAAGTTGACACTCGTGCTTTAGTTCATCGTCTAATGGAAGAAGGTACAATTAAGGCTTCGATCATGGATACTAATGACGAGCATGCCTTTGATCAGATTAAAGCACTAGTTTTACCTAAAAATAAATCTGCGACTGTTTCAACTAAGAATGCATATGCATCCCCTAATGTTGGACGAACTGTAGCTGTGCTAGATCTTGGGCTAAAGCACTCAATGCTGCGTGCTTTATCTTTACGAAAAGTAAATACGACAGTTTTACCATACAGTGCCAGTCCGATTGATATTGAAAACTTACGTCCTGAAGGAATAATTATTTCAAATGGGCCAGGAAAACCAGAAGAAGTAATTAATCAGCTAACGCCAGTTTTAGATCATTTTTATGGTAAGTATCCAATTTTAGGAATCGGATTAGGTTTTTTAACTTTGAGCGATTATCTCGGCTTTGAACTGGTTCAATTACCACAAGAATTTGATGGTATTAATTATCCAGTGATTGAACAAAATAGTAATGCTATCTGGCAAACAGCGATGAATATTGACCAACTAGTGTTGCCTGATAGTGTGAAGATGAATATGAATCGTGAATACTTTGATCTACACAGTGAACTGATGGCGGGCTTCTGGAACAGTAAGGACAAATTGATCGCCACTGCTTTTAATCCTGAAGGAGCACCAGGCACTAATGATGCAGATGAAATTTTTGATTATTTTTTACAGATGATGGGGTAGTTATATGCCATTAGAAAACGATTTAGATAAAGTTTTAATTATCGGATCAGGCCCTACTTTAATCGGTAGTGTAGCAGAAATGGATCTTATGGCAACAGAAGCAATTGATGCTTTGACAGAAGAAGGCATTCAAGTTGTGCTAGTCAATCCTAATCCAGCTACAATTTCAACTGATAAAAAATCTGGTGTAACAGTCTATCTTGAACCGATGACTCTCGACTTCCTGAAAAGAATTCTACGGATGGAAGAGCCAGATGCAATTATGACAGCTTATGGTTCAACTAATGGTTTAAAGGTTGCACATAAGTTATTACAAGATGGCATTTTAGAACAAATGGGAATTCAGTTACTAACATTGAATTCGCGTGCTCTACAAATGGGGAATCAACAGAAAAAGACAAAGTTGCTTACTAAGCTACATATTGATACCGGGCAATCTTGGGAACTTAATCAGAGTATTCAGGATAATTTAGATAATGCGCTAGAAAGCATTAACGACAAAGTCACTTTTCCCGTATTAGTTACTAAGTACAACCGTTTTGTACACAACGAACATTTGCAATTTGCAAATCCTACCGATTTAATCAGTTACTTTAAAGAAGAAAAGCAAAATGATAATTTTACATGGAAGAATTATCGCTTAACTGAAGACTTATCTAGTTGGGAAGAAGTAATTGTTGACGTAATCCGTGATAAGGATGGCAATTTAGCTTTTATCAATTTTGCGGGATCTATTGAAGCTGTAGGTATTAATTCAGGTGACTCTGCAGTTGTGATGCCATCATTAACCCTAAGCAATGATCATATTCAAGAGTTAAGAATAACCGTTAGAAAAATCATGTCTAATCTTGATCTCATTGGATTTGCTAGTTTTCATTTTGCGATTAAACACCATGGAACTCAAATTCGATCTAAGCTTTTGACGATTCGTCCGCGTTTGACGCGAAGTTCTGTTTGGGCTCAAAGAATTGGAATGTATGATGTGGGATATGTCGTTAGCAAAGTTGCTATCGGTTATCGACTGAATGAGATTACCGATCCTCTATCTGGACTTAATGCCTCAATTGAACCCACCTTAGATGCAGTAGCAATTAAAATGCCATATTGGTCATTTGCTGAATCCGGTTATAACCACTATTTGCTAGGAAGTCGCATGCAAGCAAGTGGAGAAGCAATGGGTGTAGGGCGTAATTTTGAAACTGCTTTTCTGAAAGGCTTAGATGCAACTATTAATTTAGAACTGGGTTGGCATGCTTTTATAAAAGAAAAAGAAAAATCCACTGCAGATATTTTGAATGATTTGGCACATCCTGATGAATTGCATTTAGTTAAATTATTAGCCGCAATTGATCAAGATATTCCATATTCTGAATTACAAAAAGTAACACATTTGCATCCGGTTTATTATCAGAAATTGCTTCACATTGTAAGACTTGGCAAAAAGTTATTACAAGAGAAGGAGCAGCCTTCGCGTGATTTGCTGCAAGAAGCTAAAGACTATGGATTCTTTAACCCATTATTAGCTAAGATTTTACAAAAATCAGTTACTGAAGTTCGCTCTTTGATTAATAAAATTGACTTGCAGCCATCATATTTGAAGATCGACGGCTCAGCAGGTATATATAAACCTAATGTTTGTGCTTACTACAGTGCATATGATGTTCAAAATGAAGCAAAAGCTTTAAATGCTGAAAAAAAGATCTTGATTTTGGGCATGTTGCCGCTTCAAGTTTCGGTTACTAGCGAGTTTGACTATATGATTGCTCACGCGGCCGATACTTTACATAAGTATGGCTATGTTACTGTGCTTCTATCAAATAATGACGAATCGATTTCATCAAGGTATAAGAATATTGACCGAGTTTATTTTGATTCCATTACAGTTGAAAATATTCTAACTGTTGCTAAAAGAGAAAATATTTCTGATGTATTAGTTCAATTTTCTGGCAAAAGAATCAGTGCATTGAGTAAAGAGTTGGAAAAATGTGGTTTGCACGTTATTGGGCAAAAGGCAAACGACGATCCGCGGGATAAGATTACTACTTTGCTTGATCAACAATTTACTACCTTAAAGCGGGTCCCGGCATTAAATAAAACAACTGATACAGACCAGGTTTTCGCTTTTGCTTCTAAATATGGTTTTCCACTTTTAATTGGCGGTATGAATAAAGAAAACAAGAAAAAATCTGCAGTTGTTTATGATGTTCCTGCAATAGAGAAATATTTAGCAGAAAACCAACTTGATCAAATAACTATTTCTCGCTTTATTGAGGGACACAAATATGAGGTAACGGCTATCTCTGATGGTACCAATGTAACTTTGCCCGGTATAATTGAACATCTAGAGCAAACAGGTTCGCATGCCTCTGATTCAATTGCAGTGATTCAGCCGCAAAATTTAACCGAAGAGCAGCAAAAAAAGATTGAGCAAGAGTCAATTAAATTAATTAAGCAGCTGAAAACAAAAGGTATTTTTAATCTGCACTATTTATTCGTTGATAATGACCTATATCTATTGCAAATTAAACCATATGCAGGTCATAATGTAGCATTTTTATCAAAATCACTAGATAAGGATATCACTACTTGTGCTACAGAAGCTTTAATTGGCAAAAATTTAGCAGAGCTAGGATATCCTAATGGTCTATGGCAAAACAGCGATTTTATTCATATTAAAATGCCAGTATTTTCATTTCTTAATTATTCAAGTGGTAATACTTTCGATTCAAATATGAAATCCTCAGGTTCTGTAATGGGTCGAGATACTCAACTAGCTAAGGCTTTATACAAAGGATATGAAGCAAGTGATTTACATATTCCAAGTTATGGAACAATCTTTATTTCAGTCAGAGATGAAGACAAGAATCGCGTGACCCAACTAGCTCGCCGATTTGATCGCTTGGGTTTCAAATTAATTGCGACCGAAGGAACAGCTAATATGTTTGCGGAAGCTGGGATTACTACTGGAGTAGTGGAGAAGGTTCATAAAGACCCTAGAAATCTACTAGATAAAATTCGTCAACATAAGATCGTCATGGTTATTAATATTACTAATTTGTCTGATGCAGCTAGCGAAGATGCATCGCGCATCAGAGATGAAGCGCTGAATACACATATTCCTGTTTTCTCAAGTATCGAAACAGCGGAATTGATTTTAGACGTTCTAGAATCATTGGCTTTAACTACTCAACCTATTTAATAAGCAAAACAAAATGCAAAGTCGATATGACTTTGCATTTATGAGAATCATTGAACTAACTAGTTCGATGATTTTTATTTTTCAATTTTTTTATTCATAATTTCCTTTTCTTCAGGAGTTACTTCAATTGAATTTTGTCCAGTGTAGATTACAAATCCTGGTTTAGCACCATTAGGCTTTTTCACACGCTTGTCTTGCACATAATCAACTTGTACGTGAGCGGAATTTTTAGCCTTAGAAAAGTAAGCTGCAATCTCAGCCGCTTCTTTAATATCTTGATCAGTAGGCTGATCATCGCGTAAGATCACATGTGAGCCTGGCATATTCTTAACATGAAACCAGTAATCAGATTTATTAGCTTTTTTAAGAGTAAGCCAATCGTTTTGATAGTTGTTTTTACCAACCAATACGTGTTTACCAGATGAAAGTTTAAATTCATTTAAATTGCGTTCAGTGATTTTCTTCCTACGCTTATTTTTCTTTTGTTTACGTAAATATCCTTGATTAATCAATTCATCTGTAATTTGATCAATATCCTGTGGATTCGCATTGTCAATAGCTGTTTGAATTGAATCAAAGTAACGAATATCATCCTTAGCAATACGAAGCTGTTCATTAATGTGCTTAATAGAATCACGTAACTTTTTGTAACGAGTAAAATACTTTTGCGCATTACGAGCAGGGGAGAGAGCAGGATCTAATTTAATCTCTAATGGAGCATTATTTTCGTAATAGTTAGGTAATGAAACTTTAGTCATTCCAGGTTTTACTTGAGCCAAATTTGCATTTAAAATTTCGCCTTTAATTCTATAGCCCTCTGAATTTTCAGCAAGATCTAATTGCTTCTCAAGTTTTTTAACTTTCTTAGTTAGTTTCTTTTGCTCATTCTTAACTACACGTTCAACTTGTCCTGCACGCTGCTTAACCCAATCACGTGTTGCCTGATATTCATAAAATTCATCTAAGCCAGCATTCAGATCTGGATTAGAGCTTTCTTTCTCTAAATCTAAATGATAGGGCAAATAACAAAAAATCTTACGCTTATTTCTAGGTGTTTTTAAAATAAAAGCACGCGGATTGTCAAACTGATTAAAAAAGATCTTAAAAGATGAATAAGTGTAATCGTCTTCAAGATAGCCTAATAATTCAGTTCGATCATCTTTATCTAAGCCATCCATTTTTTGAGCAATTTCATTAGGCTGGTTTTCACTACTTAATTGTTTAAATTCACTTTCTGATAGAGTCAACCCATTTAATCCTGGTTTTAGTGGGGGCAACTCATATTTTGCTTTTGGCAGTAAAACACGCGCTCTATTTTCATCAGGATTAATTCGCTTAAGTAAATCAATAATGTGATTGTCTTCTTGATTATAAAGGATGACATTACTATGACGTCCCATTAATTCTACAGAAAGCACGAGCTTGACTTGATCACCAAGTTCATTTCGATTACTAAAATGAAAGTTGACAATTCGGCCTAAGCCAACTTGCTCAATCGATTGCAAAACTGAACCTTCTAAGTATTTTCTTAAAACCATGACAAAAATAGGTGCTTTATCAGGATTTGCAATGTTTTGTTTAGTCAAATACATTCTTGGATATTGTGCATTGGCCGAAATTAAAAATTGATAATTCTTTCTATCTTTTCTAAAAATTAAGACTAGGTCTTGATCAAATGGTTGATAAATTTTTGATAAGCGACCACCTACCAGAGTAGGGACTAAGTCTTTTAATAAACTATGGATAAATAATCCATCAAATGCCATAAATATCACCTCAAAGTTCGTGTAATATTATATCAATTTTTAGTCAGATTCTAAAATGATTATATTTATAAGTTATAGCTAATCATAATTGAAGCCTACAATACAGTAGTAAATGTTTCACGCTAAGTCTGCTATATCATTCAGTTGTATATTACAACATAAAAAGTACATTGTATTATACAATATTGCTGATAAATTAGCCTTTTGGTATTATCAAATGTAATATTAAATGATAAAATACAAGTATATAGTAATCTACATTGGAGAAAAAGGACTATACGAATGGATGTATTATTTTTTAGTACGATCGCAGATCAAGTGAAAAAAGAAATAAATCACAAATGTGGCTTAAATATTTCACAAACTCGAATTTTGCTATTTTTTGATGAAAACAAAAATCAAGCATTAGCGATGGGGAAGCTGGCAGAAGCGCTTAATATTTCATTATCAACCTTAAGTCGTCAATTGCAGCAAAAGAAGACTATGAGCTTTATTAATATCACTAGATCGGAAAAAGATTCAAGCAAGATTGTGAATCTAAGTGAAGCTGGCGTGACTAAAGCTAAAGAACTAAAAAAAACTCTGACTAAGATTGAGAATTTATTATTTGTCTATTTTGACAGAGATGCTGCTAATTTATTTATTAAGCAATTAAATCAAGTCGCTGATACTTCTATGACCCTAGAAAAAATGGAATAGGGTGCGTGATAGGTGCCTTTTATGCTATAATTTTTCTATGCTAAATTAGATATGGGAAGGGTTAATAAATTGAAAATTGCATTAGTTACTGACAGTACTAGTGTCTTAACTGATCAAGAAGTTAAAAATAATGATATTAATGTAGTTCCTATTCCTGTCATCGTAGGTGATAAGGAATATTCAGAAGGCGTTAATATCACTTCCACCCAGCTTTTTGAGATGGAGAGACAAGGTGCTGCTTTTCCTAAAACTTCACAGCCCAGCATGGGTCAAATGATAGAATTATGTAATAAATTACACGGAGAAGGCTATGAAGCTATTATCGCTATCACTTTGTCCAGTGGTATCTCAGGCTTTTATCAAAATATGGTAAATATGGCACATAACAATCCTGAATATAATTTATATCCATACGATTCTAAGATGACAGTTAGATTGCAAGGCTACTTGGTGTTAGCTGCCGCAAGAATGATAAAAAATGGTATGGAACCAGAGGCTATCTTAAAGAAATTAGATGAGATACGTAAGACAATTGATGAATTCTTTGTAGTAGATGATCTTAAAAACTTAAGTCGTGGTGGCCGTTTAAGCAATGCCGGTGCTTTTATTGGGACAATGCTTCAAATCAAGCCTTTGTTAACTTTTAATGATGAAGGAAAAATCGTTGCTTTTGATAAGATCAGATCATTAAGGCGTGCTGTTTCTAAGGTAGAAAAATTAACTTTAGAGAAGACAGCAAATTTGCCTTATAAAGATAAGCTCCGCTTGTTTGTATTTCACTCAAATGATTTAAAGCAAGCGGAGCAAATTAAGCAATTTGTTAATGAAAACTTTCCAGATAAGCCAGTTGATGTAGCTGAATTTAGTCCAGTAATCGCTACACACTTAGGAGAGAAATCAATTGCAATTGCATGGATGGTTGATATTGATAAGCTCGAATTAAAATAAGAACAAATAGCCATAGACCATAGTTTGTACTATGGTCTTTTTTTGTTTACCCTTTTTACGATAATAGATTTGTAATTAAAAATTACAGTTGAGATACTAGTGTTGAATGTCATAGTAAAATTGCTATAATGTGCAATAGTGCTATGGTTATCACAAAATATAGGAATTAATTTAATAACTGTTTTACTATAGTATTTATTTTAATGTTCTTTTTATGTTACAATCATTTTTAAATCAAATTATAGAAATTCGAGGAAATGCATATGTCTGCAAGCATACTTATTAAGCCATTAGTTACAATCAACGTTAAATTAAACATAAGGAAATTACATCAAATTGAAAAATATCAACAATAATCAAAACTTAAACTTTACTCAAGTTAAAGATATCTTAGCTCAACAGGCAATTACTATTGCTGCCAAAGAACAATTAAGTTCCGCCCAACCAAGTAGCAATTTACATAAAGTAGAACAACTGCTTAATGAAACAGAAGAAGCCGTGAAGATTTTGAAATTACGGCAGCACATTCCTTTTGCCAGTTCTGAGGATATCGAGCATTTAATTACTAAAGCTGAAAAAGGACTAATCTTAACTCCCGATGATCTAGAAAAAGTAGCAGAATTTTTACGAGTAAATCGCCTACTACAACGCTTTTTAGCCAGACATGAGCAGCTAGCACCATTACTCAATGCATATGTCCAAGACATGACGCTATTGCCAGACATTGAAAATGCTATTTATACTACTATTGAACATGGTCAAGTACGCGATGAGGCAGATCGTGAACTAGCAAAAATGCGCCGCGACTTAAAGAAATCTGTTACTGAACTCAAAACTGCATTAAATCATTTTTTGACTAGTAAACCTAATCAAAAAATGATTAGAGACGCAATGATCGTTGAAAAAGAGGGCTACGCTACCATTCCAATTAAAGCAAACTACAAAAATCAATTGTCAGGGACTATTGTGGCTGTTTCTAATGGTGGACAAACCGTCTACTTTCAACCTGCTAAGGTTGTTCGTCTAAATCAGCAAATAACCAATTTAAAGGCACAAATACGTAATCTAGAACTAGCAATCTTAGGTGCTTTAACTGCAAAAATATACGACGTGAAGGATGATATTAAGCGTAACATTGAACTAATCACTTTACTAGATATGATTTTTGCTAGGGGAAAGTTTGCACAAAAATATAATTGTATTAGGCCTAAAATTAATCGTGAAAATTCTCTTGTTTTACGTGCAGTGCGGCATCCCTTGATCATTAATCCTGTTCCGTTAACCTTAGAATTAACCCAAGAAAATAGTGTTCTAATGATTACAGGACCAAATGCTGGTGGTAAAACCGTCGCGCTTAAAACTACTGGTTTGATGATTTTAATGACCGAACTAGGTCTGTTTTTACCAAGCGATAAACCATGTGATATTCCATTAATGGATGACGTTTTTACTTTAATAGGTGATCACCAGGACCTAGATAATTCTCTGAGTACTTTTTCAGCCGAAATGAAAGATATTGCCATGATTACCAAATATGCTCAATTCCATAGTTTAGTATTATTAGATGAATTAGGGACAGGGACAGATCCAAATGAAGGAAGCGCACTCGCTATTGGAATTCTACAAGAGTTGTATTTACGTGGCTGTTTAATCATGGCCACAACACACTACAGCTCTATTAAGGATTTTGCTAAGCAGCATGATGGTTTTATCACAGCTGCAATGGATTTTGACTTAAAAAATCTGCAACCTACTTATAAGTTAAAGATAGGAAGTATTGGTAATAGTCGAGCACTATGGATCGCCAAAAAATCAGGTATTCCAGAAAATGTTCTGCATCAAGCAGAAGCCATATTAGCGGGCAATAATTTACCTTTATCTTTAAAAAACGTTTCGTTCACCAGCGGAAAAACAAAAGCAACCTGGTTGTTAAAAAAGAATTTCATAAAGGTGATATTGTATATGCTACCAATTTAAAAGAAGAAGGAATCTTTTATAAATATCTTCCTACCCAAAATGCAGCAAAGATATTTTTGGCAAAAGAATTTGTAGAAGTACCACTCAGACGTTTACAATTAAGACGACTAGCTAAAGACTTGTACCCAAAAGGATATAACTTAGATTTACTCTTTGTTAAAGACTGGCAAGATTATAAGTTTAATCGTGATCTAGATCGTGGCTCCAAAAAAGCTTACAAGAAATTGAAACATTAATAAAAAACGAGTTTGGAATTGAATAGCCAAACTCGTTTTTGCATTTAATTTGATTAATCGTGATTTTCTTTTGAGATCTCATTGAGAGCCGCACGCTGTTTTTTCTGATCAACATGAGTATATAGATCGGTGGCTGAAGTGCCTTTTTGACCTAGCTGTTGTGCTACAAGCACTTGATCTTTAGTTACTTCATAGAGCTCAGAAGCAACCGTATGACGTAACTTATGTGGGGTAAGGGGATGACCAAAAGCTGCAGAATACTTATTGATCATTTTTTCAATTGCATTAGTTGTAATTCGCCGCGTTTGACCATGCCATTGAGTTAAAAAGAATGCCACTTGCTTACTATCTGCATGATAGCGTTCATTACGAATACCTTTATATCGCTTGATATAAGGAAGTGTCCATTCTGCAATTGGTACACTATCTTTTTGTCCGCCTTTTCTAGTTACATCTAGTACAGCATCCTTAAGGTTTAAATCACTCAAATCAACGCCAGCACATTCAGACACCCGAATGCCGGTACCTAAGATTAATGCAGCAATTGCCATGTCACGTTCTTTGTTTTGCTTAAAACCAATCTTTGCTTGCTTATTACAATGGTTAATATAGTCCTGATCAATAAAAGTCAAAAATTCAAATTTTAACTTACCAGTGTACATGTGGCTTTCAAGTACATGAGCCCGATAATTAAGTGTTTGCGTATCATTTAAAGAATTAATTTTAAGCATTACATTCCGCTCAAAATATGGCTCACCATGATTATTGTCGGCAGTAATGGTTAAAAACTTAAATAGGGAGCGTAAAGCATTAATTGAGCGATTAATCGTAGTGGGGGAGTTTAGTCGGCCTTGCTTATTACGGGTATGTCCTAAATAATCAATATACAGCATTATGTCATTGCGACGTAAGTTGGCTAATGTATCCGTAGTAACATGAGCATTATCTGAAGCAGAAGAGATATTTTCTTGACGTAGCCAATCGAAGAAGCGTCGAATTTCAGTTAAGTACTGGTAAGTAGTAGTTAATGAATGATTAGTACCAAGATTAAATTGCTTAACAAAATCAGGCAATTTATTTACTTCAATTTGGATCAATTCTAGGTATTTAGCAGTTTCCATATCTGCTCCTTTCACGAACTAATGTTTATATTATATCATACAAATACGTTAATCATAAAAAAATCACCTATTCTCAGGAATAGGTGATAAAAAAAAGTCTAATTTAAAATTACTGCGCTCATTCGAACGTGAATATCTATAGTACTAACGTAGAAAAATGATTGCAACTAAATTTAACTTAGATAATCATGTCACTATAACTAGAATACCAGCAACGCTTATAGAAAACTCTTAGCATTCTAATTATAGCAACAGTGATTGCTCGTCAGTAAGTAAGGGCAAATTACATTTAGTAATTCAAACATTACTTACAAACATATGTTGTTTGTATGGTACAACACTTTTCAATCGTTTATTTTATGCTCTTTATTGCTAATGTTCAAGTAAAATATAACATTTTTTATAAAGAATCGAAAAAAGCTTATTTTCCTTGTTTAGTCGTATTTTTTGGCTAAAAATTGTACAATAGATGAAAATACATTATGTGAGATGAGGAAAAAGTATGACAGAAAAAATTAGTGTAAACTTCCAAGCTAAAAACCCTAGTGGTATCAAATTACTGAATCGTCTATATGATGGTCACTTAGTGTTAAACGACATTGGCGTTCGTTTAGATGAACAACTTAATAATGAAGATGAAGAATTGACTGTACCAACTCAAGCAGATGTAGATAACTTGAGTGAGACTTTTGGTAAAACTGTCACAGTTTTCAGTGATATTGCCGATGCATATGGGGATGTAAATAATTTTGCGGAAAACTTTGGTGGCACCACTAAGATTTTTGCTCAAAAGTTAATTACTGAACTAGTAGATTTCAATAATGGTATTGCGGACATTGGAGATTCCGAAGGCGGTTTAGAAAACTACGATAACGATAAGCTTAATGACTGGATTAATCAAGTAATGAGCGACATCGTTGAAACTAATGAAGCATTTAATGCATTAATTGATGATAAATAATAAAAAGTGTCAGTCCTTAAAATGAGGATTGACACTTTTTATAGTTAATTGCTTTTTAAACTGGACATTGGATAAACTGTGTAATCAGCACGGTAAACAAATAGACGATGACCATCAATCACAAATTGAGTTGCATTCTTCATATCACTCTTATGAATTGAGACGTGATTTCCAATAAAGACAGCAATCGGCATTCCTAATTGGCTTCTAATCATTACTACTCTTGAGCTACCATTCCAATCGTTTTTAAAATTCTGATACATTGTATTTAACAGAGGAACAGAACGATTTTGATCGTCGATCTTAACTTTTTTGTTAAATGCATCCTCGTAGTTTTTCAGTCCTTCATAGGCAATCATAGTAGAACCAACGTGAATCATTCGATTATTGCCATAGTCAACATCAATTACGCTAGAATGTTCAGTGCCATTACTACTTTTCTGTGACATCTTTTTATCAGTATGAATATTAACTGACTTAGCTTTGATCTGGTCGATCTTTTGTCCATTAGAATCATACGTTGATACTGTTAAGGGCAATGCCCCAATCTTAGAGCGCATAGATAATTCCCAGTTTTGAAAATCACTACAACCAGTCAGAGAAAGCAATAATACTCCCAGACCTAAGAATAAAGCTAACTTCTTTTTAAATTTCATCCTTATCTTATCCTCGTTTCTATATAATGCCTTAATTTTAACATGGGTAAAAAAGGGATGCAGATAAATAAATTGGAAATGATTCGTCAGTTCATTTACGTTTTAGGGATGCATCAAAAAAGCAGCAAATATTTGCTGCTAAAAATAAATTAGAACTTGTCTGCTTTAACGTAAGCATTTTTACCAATTCGATAGTAAGCTTCATTATTGATGTAATGTTTAGGGCCATAAGTCTTGATCGGTGAACCGGATTTTTTAGTAGACCATTTTGTATTAATGGTGCCATCATTTTTATACACTTTAGCATCAGCTTTAAAGACGCGTGAATTGCCTAGTACGTTACTTGCCATCACATACTTGTCTTCACCGACACGAATCATTGATTTGCCTTTAATTCTCACCTTATTGTCATAATAAGTAATAGAGCTGTAAGCATTATAAAAATCATTTGTCCGGTTGCTATTTTTGTCATAAACATATGACTTGTACATAACTGTAGCTGTTTTCTTGGTATTGGAAGCCTTAGGAGCCTGTGAGACTGCCGCGTTACCTGCGATTGATAATGGCAAGACTGTAATATTGCCATCAGTATTCATTCCGCGCCAATTATCTGTGAACTGCCAGATTGCGACACCATCCATTGAAGGGAAGTATTTAAAGTTGGGTTGGTCTACTCGGCCTGAAATCGCATATGCGGCTACCCAGAGTGAATTAGGATACTTGTTCACGATAGATGGAGTATTAATATTGTTTTGCAAAACGGAAGAACTAGCATAGAGAAGTGGTTGATAGCCAGCCGCCTTAATTTGATCCATAAAGGCAATAATAGCCTTAGCTGTCACATTTTTACCATTAGTAATGATATTGCCCTGACCAGTTTCATAATCGCAGGCTAAGTATGAGCCAGCTGGTAATCCCAACGCCTTAGCAGAAGAAATTGCGTATTGCGCTTCGCGCTTAGCGGCCGATGAACTTGAACTAAAAGT
The DNA here is from genome assembly GCF_018987235.1 of Lactobacillus crispatus. Taxonomy (NCBI): domain Bacteria; kingdom Bacillati; phylum Bacillota; class Bacilli; order Lactobacillales; family Lactobacillaceae; genus Lactobacillus; species Lactobacillus crispatus. The sequence goes on along the minus strand of NZ_CP072197.1, from coordinate 1,074,877 downwards.
TGCAAAATGATAAGCCATCGGCATCATATCATTAGCAATAGCAGATTTAATCTGATTGGCTGCCTTAGGGTTGCGATAACTGGTTCCCTCACTAACTTTAACGATTGCAAATTGAGAACCAGCCTTGGCATGAGCAGTTAAATCTGCGCTTTGGTAGCTGGCAACATCAATTCCAAGGGCTTTAGCAACAACTGATGTTGATGAAGCTTGCACAATGCTCTCTGAGTCAGAGAAACGAGTCATTTGAGATAAAAGTGTGACACCTGCATTCGTTAACATAGTTGCACATGCTAATTTAATAATTGATTTCCTTTTAAACAATTTATGTCCTCCATACTTAGTGGAGAGAATCTTATCTATATCTCTCACATAATTTATACTTTATAGACTACAGATATAGTTCTCAAAAGGCAATAGATGAGATCATTTATTAATATATCAGTAATCAAACCGAAAAAAATTGAAATCAAATTGAGATATACAATAGACAAAAAATAAAGAATTAGTCGTGGCAAGAAATATGCCCCAAATCTAAAGAAAAGTATAAGACAGTCAAATAATATATTTTAAAAGTGACAAGAAATAGTTCATTCGCTTAAAATAAAGATAGTTAAAGAAAGCGCTTTGTTTAATCAGAAATGTGATAAGATATTTTGCAAGAAAGCAAAGGTGATCAAAATGCTACATTGGATTTGGGTATTAATTGTTGGTGGAGTAATCGGCTTAATTGCAGGTGCTTTAACTGGACATGGTAAGTCAATGAACTGGATTGCTAATATTTTAGCAGGATTGGTTGGATCTTCACTAGGCCAAGCCCTTTTAGGGGAATGGGGACCGAAGGTTGCGGACATGGCAATTGTACCGTCAATTTTAGGTGCAGTTATCTTGGTAATCGTCGTTGCCTTCATTATGAATAAAATTAGACCTGCAACAGATTGATTTTATTCAGATTTTTATTCTAGCTAGATAAGAAAAGAGCCTGATTGGACGAATTATGTCTGATTTCGGCTCTTTTTTCGTCTTCCCTGGTCAGCAGAGGAGGGGAGATAGAGGTATAAGGGTTATAATAATGAATTAAAATGTTGCTTGTTTGTATAAAGATTGAGTAACCACGATAAATTAATTCATTAAAAAGAAATCTTAGAGTGATTCTCAGCATTTTTTGAAGATTGAAACTTTATTTAGATGTCTTATTCATGTAAAAACACAGATTTAAGTAGCGACTTGAGTCATGAGTTTAGTAGAATTATCATTTTTACCGCTTGATTATTTATTTAATAATATTTCAAGTAACTTTAAGAGCAGTTAATAAAAATAGAATAGAGTAGTAGTTAGTAAATAACATACGCGTGGTGCTAGTTAAATCGTTTTAGTTAATAAAAAAGTCCAATCTTGTTAGACTCGACTTGTAAATAGTAATAATAGAAAAGAGTCTGATCTGATTGAACTGCCTTAAGCTTAAGCGTTTTAGCCACCATTTACAAGTTAGTTTTAAAGATTTAGTGATAATTTGTCGGCACTGGTATCGTTTGTATGCACCGGCTGAGTTTACTCATCGGCGAAATATTGATCAAATTAAAACTACGGACAGTCTGATTTTGGCTTTACTTATCTGGCAAGCTAAGACAGGAATTGAATCACAAAGAAGATTCTGTGAATGTTTCAATTGTTTATCACACTCACGTTTTAATCGGCGTTCACGTCAGCTATTGCAATTGATTTATCAGATACGGCAAGAAATGAATAAAAAGGTTGACCTGAATGGACATTTCTTGATCATTGACAGCTTTCCGGTACCTGTTTGCCAACCAATTCGCAACTATCGTGCTAAAATTTTTCGCGGTTATGCCAACATTGGTTATAAGGCCACCAAGAAAATTTACTTCTATGGTTTCAAAGTTCATGCCATTGTTAGCGATGACGGTTACATTCTTGATTATGTCGTAACAAAAGCATCAGTTCATGATGCCAAGGAGACAGTTGAACTGATGGAAAATGCACATCCATCTAATTACTATCTTCTTGGCGACGAAGGCTATTTAGGCAAAGAACTGCATCAACAGCTAAAACAAATGGGTTATGAACTTTGGACACCATATCGTAAAAATATGACAGGAGCTAAAAAGCACAATGATCATCAATTGATGGCTATTCGCAGAACAATTGAAAGCGACTTTTCGCTTCTGACCTATTACAATGCCGAGAACAATCGAGCACGTAGTCTGATAGGCTTTCAAAGCCGGTTGGAAATTGCAATTTTAGCTTATAATTTGGCTTATTGTCTAGAAAGATTTAACTAGCACCACGCGTATAACATATATATTATTATCAATAAAATTCAGAAAACATTGTGATTTTTAGTAATTTTATGGGGCAAAAATGGGGCGAAAAATATGAAACTAGACGATTCAAAACGATTTTATCTGAAACTAACAACTAAGAAGAAATCCCGATATATCAAGTAGAGACTGTAAAATAGTTTGTGTAAGGATGAATGATTCCTTAAATTTATTTCTTTAAACATTAGAAAAAGGAGTTCCTTTCTCGTATGATTGGTTTGAACAAAAAAACACATACAGAAAGAAGAACTCCTTCATGAATGATTTTACCAAAGATTTTGCTCAAGCTCTATTCAATCCAGACAAAATAAATGATTTATTGCGCAAAGAGCTACAACAGGCTGTTAATAACTTGCTAGAAGCTGAGTTGACTGCCTTTCTAGGCTATGATCCCTATGCCAGAAATGGCTGGAATACTGGCAATTCTAGAAATGGTGCTTATTTCCGCAAGGTTGATACCCAGTTTGGACCAATTGAAGTGCAAGTGCCTCGAGACCGCAACGGTCAGTTTCATCAGCACACGCTGCCTGACTACAAGCAGCACTCTGATGTTTTGGAAAGCACGATTATCAAGCTATACTCCAAAGGCGTAACTACCAGAGAAATCGCTGACTTGATTGAGAAAATGTATGGCAGTCATTATAGTCCAGCTCAAGTATCAAATATTTCCAAGCAGATGCTCCCCAAGATTGAGGCTTATCACAAGCGCAAGCTAAGCGACAAGTTTTTCTGTGTCTATTTGGATGCGACATACCTTCCTTTGCGCCGAGAAACGTTTGAGCGTGAAGCAGTATATATTGCCATTGGCATTAAACCTAATGGACATAAGGAAGTCATTGACTACTGCATTGCTCCTAGTGAGAACATTGAAGTTTGGACAGAGATGCTTCAAAACATGAAGTCCAGAGGCTTGAAGCAAGTTGAGCTTTTTCTTTCTGATGGTGTTGTTGGCATGAAAACAGCCTTGGCCAGGACTTATCCTAAAGCTCATTTTCAACGCTGCCTGGTTCATGTCATGCGCAATATCTGCGCTAAAGTACGCGTCGACGATCGTGAAAAGATCATGAACGAATTCAAGCAGATACATCAACAGACAAGCAAAAAAGAAGCTGCAGCTGTCTTGCACAAATTCTATGCCAAATGGAATAAAGCTTATAGCCATGTCATCAAAGGTTTGAAGGAAATTGAGCCCGATCTGCTAGTCTTCTACAATTATCCCAAACAAATCAGAGCTTCAATTTATTCAACCAATATGATTGAATCCTTTAACAACGTCATCAAGCGTAAAGCTAAGCCTAAGGCAGAATTTCCAACTGAACAGTCGCTTGATGCATTTATTGGCATCCAGGCAATGAGCTACAATGACCGTTATTTCAATCGAATTCATAAAGGCTTTGGTCAGGTTCAGGACACCTTAGAATCCTACTTTGATTAAATAAATAATTAAAAAATCAATTTACGAGAAAGATCTATTTACACAAAAGATTTGACAGTTTCATCAAGTAAATTGTTGATATATCGGGAAGTGGTATCTAGTGATCATTAAAATTTTTGTTTTAAAGAAAGCTATAGCATAAAAATAAAAAATGGCTTTATAGATACTAAAGGCAAAACTAGCATATTACTCAACTATTTTCATTATTTTTAATTAGAATTACTTTACCATAACTGTTTCAAAATACTTCTCTTTGAAGGTTGTTTTATTGATTATTGTCAGCATATTATTCAATTCAGACTTTTAGCCATAAAATATACGGAAACTAATCTCTAAAAAATTATCTCAAGAATATCTAGGATACCATTGATTTACTCTTAGCCATAAAAGTAATTTTATCTAGCTTGATTAACTTGATGAAAAACTATAATTCCAACCATCAATAAAACCATTACTTTTAAAAACTGGTTCATACAAATGAACAACTAACTATTAAACTATAAAACTAACTATTGATCAAAATAAATGAACTTGGTCATAGAATTGCGATCTCAGCATGTAAAAATTTATTGAGAGGTGATTTTCTTGTCATAGTCAGAGTAAATGAAGTAAAAACAAAAATTAAAAAAGCAAAATTCATTTTTTGAAAAAATAAATAACCTGAATTCGAGTTAACAAATCCAAAATAAGACTTATTTGCTGAAATAATTAAATTAATTATGACTTCTATTATTAAATGATTGTTTTTTAATCTGGCTTTACATAATATGAATTATACGCACACTGATAAAATTATTATTTTTAAGATTGGTCGCTTTCTTCTCACTCACAACCTCTTCAAAAAAACACTTGCCAATTATGACAAGTGCTTTTAAAATCATTTTGAAAAATCAATTTTTTTATTTCGTCTCAATGCAATGATATAAACTAAATTAATCGTCGTTAAAAAAATGACTGCAATCCAAATAGTTTTTAATACCAATAATTTTTGCAGTAAAGCTGAAATTATTGCTCCAACTGCAAATGCAATTGTTAACATCATATAATTAACGGCAGCTGTATGTTTACTTTTGTCTTCACCAAAGAAAAATGCACTCCATGCAACAACCGATTTTTTTAAATTTCCAGTTGTAAATGCATTGTTATAACCCATGCCTTCAATTTTGCTGAAAGATGCGTTTTGAATAGCCAATCCAAACGCAATAGCAGGCACAATATAATAATTAGGAACACTTTTAGGCAAAAAGCCCACTACAATACAAATCGCTAAAATTGGAAATAAGCAAAATACTCTCCAATAGTGACTTTTCACATATTTATGAAAAAGTCCTACTAATAGCAATCCTAAAGAAAAAGCAATAAACGTACTAGCTCGATTAATCATTCCAGGAACATTATGATCAGCTAATGCTGAACTAAAAAAGATAACGTTTCCTGTTTGTCCAGCGGAAAGCGTATGTCCTCTCTGGATATATGTATATGCATCAATAAATCCCCCACAAAAAGTTAACGCACACGCTAATTGTCGTGACTCTGCAGGCCGATTACTATTTAAAACCTCTTTTAAACTCATCAAATCCCCAATCTATTTTTATATCCTTGTATACATTATAAGCTTAAAAACTTAATAATTAGTATATTTTTTTAAGCTTTTATTTCATTTCTATTTTAACAATAAAAGTATTCAATTTAAGACTATACTATAAACTGTAGTGAAACTGTCAAATCTTTTGTGTAAATAGATCTTTCTCGTAAATTGATTTTTTAATTATTTATTTAATCAAAGTAGGATTCTAAGGTGTCCTGAACCTGACCAAAGCCTTTATGAATTCGATTGAAATAACGGTCATTGTAGCTCATTGCCTGGATGCCAATAAATGCATCAAGCGACTGTTCAGTTGGAAATTCTGCCTTAGGCTTAGCTTTACGCTTGATGACGTTGTTAAAGGATTCAATCATATTGGTTGAATAAATTGAAGCTCTGATTTGTTTGGGATAATTGTAGAAGACTAGCAGATCGGGCTCAATTTCCTTCAAACCTTTGATGACATGGCTATAAGCTTTATTCCATTTGGCATAGAATTTGTGCAAGACAGCTGCAGCTTCTTTTTTGCTTGTCTGTTGATGTATCTGCTTGAATTCGTTCATGATCTTTTCACGATCGTCGACGCGTACTTTAGCGCAGATATTGCGCATGACATGAACCAGGCAGCGTTGAAAATGAGCTTTAGGATAAGTCCTGGCCAAGGCTGTTTTCATGCCAACAACACCATCAGAAAGAAAAAGCTCAACTTGCTTCAAGCCTCTGGACTTCATGTTTTGAAGCATCTCTGTCCAAACTTCAATGTTCTCACTAGGAGCAATGCAGTAGTCAATGACTTCCTTATGTCCATTAGGTTTAATGCCAATGGCAATATATACTGCTTCACGCTCAAACGTTTCTCGGCGCAAAGGAAGGTATGTCGCATCCAAATAGACACAGAAAAACTTGTCGCTTAGCTTGCGCTTGTGATAAGCCTCAATCTTGGGGAGCATCTGCTTGGAAATATTTGATACTTGAGCTGGACTATAATGACTGCCATACATTTTCTCAATCAAGTCAGCGATTTCTCTGGTAGTTACGCCTTTGGAGTATAGCTTGATAATCGTGCTTTCCAAAACATCAGAGTGCTGCTTGTAGTCAGGCAGCGTGTGCTGATGAAACTGACCGTTGCGGTCTCGAGGCACTTGCACTTCAATTGGTCCAAACTGGGTATCAACCTTGCGGAAATAAGCACCATTTCTAGAATTGCCAGTATTCCAGCCATTTCTGGCATAGGGATCATAGCCTAGAAAGGCAGTCAACTCAGCTTCTAGCAAGTTATTAACAGCCTGTTGTAGCTCTTTGCGCAATAAATCATTTATTTTGTCTGGATTGAATAGAGCTTGAGCAAAATCTTTGGTAAAATCATTCATGAAGGAGTTCTTCTTTCTGTATGTGTTTTTTTGTTCAAACCAATCATACGAGAAAGGAACTCCTTTTTCTAATGTTTAAAGAAATAAATTTAAGGAATCATTCATCCTTACACAAACTATTTTACAGTCTCACTGTAGTGCCTAATAGCACTGATTACGCTAAAAATGTACATTTATAAACAAATATAATTTCTTATTATTTAATATAAGTGTATGTTGAGAATATTAAAATAGTCTATTCATTTTTTACATAATTTTATATAGGCTATAATAGACTATAAGTTACTTGAAAGGATCGAATGCTTGTGAATATTAATTTAGGAGAAGAAATTTCTCGTAGAAGACGTGAACAGAAACTAACACAGGAAGATTTGGCTGAGCTAAGTGATCTTTCTGTAAATTTTATTTCACGTGTGGAAAGGACTAAGGACCAAAACATTAGTATTCAGAAGCTTGATTCTATTGCCAAAGCTTTGAATACTACTACACCCGATATCATTAACAATGCCTATCGTGCTAAAAAAATCAAGCCTGAAAAAATTCATGATAACAATACACCCGTTTTCATGAAAAAAGTTATTAACGAATTAAGAAAATTATCAGAACCTAAGGCTGAACGCGTATGTAAGTCTTTGATCACCCTTCTAAAAGAAATGAATAATTAACAAAAACGTGCTGTTTATTCCGAAAAAACAGCACGTTTTTGTTAGTCATCAAACTTTGATCCTTGGACTTGGATCGACTCAATAGTTATATCTTCTAGTGGTTTATCCATTTTATCTTTTTTCGACTTAGCAATTTTATCAACTACATCCATGCCTGTAATTACTTGTCCAAAGACCGTATGACGACCGTCAAGCCATGGAGTTCCGCCTTGCTTATAAGCATGAATAATTTCCTTTGGATAGCCTGCGGGTTCCATCTGTTTTATGTAACGCTTAGGCATATTCTTGTTTTGAACGATAAAAAATTGACTACCATTAGTGTTAGGGCCTGAATTAGCCATTGATAATGCTCCGCGAATATTAAAAAGTTCTCGTGAAAGTTCATCTTCAAATGGATGCCCCCAAATGCTTTCACCACCAGTGCCATTTCCTTCAGGATCTCCACCTTGAATCATAAAGTCGCTAATTACGCGGTGAAAAATAGTACCATCATAATAGCCTTTTTGAGCTAAACGAATAAAATTTTCAACCGTCATTGGGGCTTGTTCTGGAAAAAGTTGAATTTTTATTTCACCTTGATTGGTTTTCAATACAGCTGTTGGTCCCTGTTGATTTTCTAAATTTAATTGTGGGTATTTCAATATTTTTCTCCTAAAATCAGTTTTAATTTTTAGGTAAAAAATAAGAGGCGGTTAACCCTACCTCCTATTTTTTACATCATTACTTTTAAGCATTAAAAGCATCAGTAAGAGGTGGAACAACCTGCTTCTTACGTGATACTACACCAGGTAATTTAACTTCTGAATCACTAAGTTGCTTATTAAATGCTTTTTCGAATAATGACTTAGTCTCATCAGAGCCAACAACTAAAGCTTCTGAATCTGAGTCAAGAATGTTAGTAATTAAAAGCATAAACATATCATAACCATTATCCTTAGATGAAGCATCCATTGCCTTTAAAAAGGCTTCCTTACGTTCTAACGCTTCAGGTAAGTCAACAACATTGATTTGTGCAACACGGACGTTGTGACCATTTAATTCAAAGCTCTTGGCATCTAAATCAATCAATTCTTCTTCTGACTTGTCACTGATGTTAGTACCAGCCTTAAGCATTGCTAAGCCGTATTCCTTGTAATCTACGCCAGCAATCTTAGCCAATGCTTCTACAGCCTTTTTATCCTTATCTGTAGTAGTTGGTGATTTAAGAAGTAAAGTATCTGAAATAATAGCTGAAAGCATTAAACCAGCGTAGTTTTCTGGAATTTCAATACCAAATTCATTGAACATTCTCCAAACAATGGTTGAAGTACAGCCTACAGGTTCTGCACGGTAATATAATGGATCAGCGGTATTAAAATTCATTATTCTATGGTGATCCACAACATGAGTAACCTTAACTTTGTCAATATCTGAAACACTTTGTTGTGGTTCATTGTGGTCAACCAACATAACAGATTTAACTTCTGGAGCAGCTTCTTTAATTACACGAGGTGCTTTAAAGCCGAATTTTTTAAGAGCATATGCAGTTTCATCATTAGGCTCACCCAAGGCAACGGCTTCGGTGTTGTAACCTAACTTGTTTTGCAAATATGAAAATGCAATAGCAGTGCCAATTGCATCAGTATCTGGATTTTGGTGTCCAAAAACAAATTCTTTTTCCATTAAATAAATTGCCTCTTTTTCTAATTATTTTATTTAATTTCTTCACTTAATAGTTTACTAAAATTATTGTTCCTATCCAAGTTATTGTCTAAGAAAATCTGTAATTCCGTTAGTAATTTCTTCATCCTAGGAACATCTAATTTTCCTCTACGATAAACACAAGCAGTCGTAAACTCAGGCATATTTTTAATATAAACAGGAGTCAAATTAATCTCATCCTTATGCGCCTCATAGTAAGTCTGATCTACATAAGTATCAAGATCAGTATTTTCTGCAATTTTGATCATTTCCTTAGTAGATGCAATTTTAAACGGAGTAACGAGATCAATCTTTTTACTAAAGTTAAGTCGCATTAATCTTGATAAGTAGTAATTCTCCGGATATGCAACCCACTTTCTGTTGCCAAAACGAGTAACAGAATATGTCCCTCCTGCTTCCACATTATCCTTGTGAGTCAGTACAACAATATGCTCAGGGCAAATATCACGATGATTGTATTGATGACGGAAATTAGCTCCTGTTTTATTAGTAGTATCTGGCATATACATAATCGCCATATCAATCATATTGGAATCAAGTCTGTGCCATAGCTCTTTGCGGTCAAAGTAATCAACAGTAAAAGTTACTTCTGGATACTTTTTATTGAAGTAACGTAAAAATTGGTAGAAAAGATCAACATGTACGGACTCTAGAATACCAATTGAAATATTGCCTTTATCTGACTGGGTATATTCTTGAATGTCACTAATAACACCATTAATGGTATTTAGCAACTCTATCGCTGCTGCTTCCATTTCTTTACCAGCTTCGGTTAGGTATAACTTCTTCCCCATTTGTCCAAATAATGGAGCACCAATAGCGCGTTCCAATTTTTTTACTTGCTGAGTTAAAGCCGGTTGAGTAATACCTAAAATTTGTGCAGCTTGGGTATAATTCATCGTCTCAATCAATTGTAAAAAATAACGCAATGATTTAGCCGATAAAATAGTATCACTTTTAGACATAACGATTATCTCTTTCCTAAAATATTATTTTACGATAAGCCATGTCCCATAACACTGCTATTATCTATCCAAAACAAAACAGTGTCAAAACATATGTCTTAACACTGTTTTTAAAAATTAATATATTGTTTTAGTTAAACTCAAATCTTAATTTTGACTACTAATGGGTCTTCCCAATTCAATACTTACAGGCGTCCCATCAACGGTAGTATCAATAACAAATGAGCCGTTAGAATAACGATCGCCTAATGGATAATCCGTAGTTTTAATATTTACATGACGGTCACTAGAAGTAGTGACATGTAACAAATGATCTTGAGCATATGGCATTAGAGCAACAATTCTATGCGGTTTATTCTTCAATTCCCGCAGTACTAGTACCCCTCGCTTGGCTCTAGAAACTTTATTAACTAGTTTAAGTTTGAATTGCTTAAATGCCCCACGTTGAGTAATTAGCCCAACATGCATTAAATCAACATACTTAGAATCAACTAGGACATAATTTACGATATAATCGTCATCTTTCAAGTTAGCAGATTTAACACCTACTGCTTTAGCTCCTGAAGTTGGTATCTCGCTAACATCATATCTAATTGCATAGGCGCGATGAGTAAATAATGTGATTTCCTTATGATTATCTGATTTGATCAAATCTACCCCAACCACATAACTATCCTTGCCCTTTAACTTGATAGCTGTCATTGCACGTGACTTATAAGTTCTCGTCGGCTGTAAGTTAGCTAACTCCAATTGTTTGATATAACCGTCATTAGTAGCCAGAATAAAGTTGCAATCAGTATTCAATTTATCAAATACAAAGACGCGAATAATTTGCTCATCACTGTCTAATCCAATTTCTTGTGATAGGTGTTGTCCTGTTTCTTTCCATTTGGTTTCAATTAGTTCATGTACTGGACGATAAATGACATTCCCCTTATTGGTAAATAAATACAAGTTAGTCAGGGTAGATAGTGTGTTTTCATAAACTACTTTGTCACCATCTGGTAAACCATTGTCATCATCATTAGTTGACTGATATGAACGTAAAGATGAACGCTTTAAATAGCCATCTCGACTAATTAGTACTCTAACCTGTTCATCAGCAACTAAGGCTTTTTCATCAATTTCAACTTTAGCACTTTCTTCTGAAATTTGAGTTCGACGTGGATTAGCAAATTCTTTCTTGACTGCATTTAACTCTTTAATAATTTCTTTTTCTAAAGTTGCACGATCTGATAATAATTTACGGTATTTTTCGGCCAATTTATTTAACTTGTCTTGTTCAGCAATTAATTCATTAACATCCGTATTAGTTAAACGATAAAGTTGTAAAGAAACAATTGCTTCAGCTTGTTTTTCAGTAAATTTATACTTAGCTATTAAATTCTTCTTAGCATCGGCTTTATTTTTAGAAGCGCGGATGGTTTTAATTACTTGATCCAAAATATCCATGGCATGAATCAAGCCCTGAATAATCTCTAATCTAGCTTCTGCCTTATCTAAGTCAAATTTCGTACGTTTAGTTACAACGTCTTCTTCATGTTCTAAATAAGAAGCTAAAATTCGTTTTAGCCCAACTTGAACAGGAGTCATGTGATCAATAGCGACCATGTTGAAGTTATAAGATACTTGTAAGTCAGTATTTTTAAATAAATAATTTAAAATATTCTGCGCATCAGCATCTTTTTTCAATTCAATCACAATTGACAAACCATGGCGGTCAGTTTCATCACGAACTTCTGCGATTCCATCAATTTCTTTATTCAGACGGATTTCATCTATCTTTTTTACTAATAGTGCTTTGTTAACATCGAATGGAATTTCCGTAGCAACAATTTCTTGTCTATGCCCACGAATTTCTTGAATAGTGGTTTTGGCACGGACCTGAATTCTACCACGTCCTGTCCTATATGCTTCCTTAATTCCCTTAGTCCCCATAACAATAGCACCAGTTGGAAAGTCAGGGCCTTTTACATATTTCATCAAATCTTCAAGAGAAGCATCAGGATGTTTCAACAAATAAATTGTTGCATCAATCACTTCACCTAAGTTATGTGGTGGAATCTCTGTAGCGTAACCAGATGAGATCCCAGTTGATCCATTAACTAATAAGTTAGGAAAGCGTGCAGGTAAGACTGTAGGTTCATACTCAGTATCGTCAAAGTTAAGCACCATGTTTACGGTTTGCTTATCAATATCTTGCAAAAGCATATTAGAGATTTTGCTTAAGCGGGATTCCGTATAACGCATAGCTGCTGGGCCATCACCATCCATTGAACCATTGTTACCATGCATTTCAACTAACGGTTCGCGCATCTTCCAGTCTTGTGATAAGTGCACTAAAGCCCCATAGATTGAGCTGTCACCGTGAGGGTGAAAGTTACCCATGATATTACCGACAGCCTTAGCAGCCTTTTTAAATGGTTTATCATAAGTATTACTATCTTGATACATTGCATAAAGGATACGCCGCTGAACTGGCTTTAAGCCATCTCGAATATCAGGCAAAGCACGTTCTTGAATAATATATTTTGAATATCGTCCAAAACGTTCACCCATTACTTGTTCAAGTGGCATTTCTCGAATTCGTTCTTTTGTGGCCATTAAATTTAAAACCTTCTTTTATTCATCTTCGGATTCTAGAATTGAGCCGTCTTCGCCCATTCTGAATTTAACATTTTCTTCAATCCACTTTCTTCTTGCGGCTACTTTATCACCCATTAAGGTAGTAACTCGTCTCTCAGCAAGAGCAGCATCGTCAATTTTAACTCTGATTAACATTCTCGATTGAGGATCCATAGTAGTAGCCCATAGCTGTTCCGCGTTCATTTCACCTAAACCTTTGAATCGCTGCAGCGAATAGCCACGTCCCATTTTCTTTTCATCATCAGCTAGTTCTTCATCAGTCCATGCATATTGAACTTGCGTCTTTTTGCCTCGACCTTTTTGTAAGCGATAAAGCGGTGGCAGAGCAATATAAACTTTTCCGTGTTCAATCATCGGCCGCATATAACGATAAAAGAATGTTAATAGCAAGATCTGAATGTGAGCACCATCATCGTCGGCGTCAGTCATGATAATGACTTTATCATAATTAGAGTCATCAACATTAAACTCGGTTCCTACACCAGCACCAATGGTATAAATCATGGTATTAATTTCTTCGTTTTTAAAGATATCCTGCAATTTTGCCTTTTGAGTATTTAATACTTTACCACGAAGAGGCAAAATTGCTTGAAATCTTCTGTCTCTACCTTGCTTAGCAGATCCACCAGCTGAATCACCTTCGACCAAGAATAGTTCATTCTTTTTAGGATTTCGCGATTGAGCTGGCGTTAATTTACCAGACAAAACTTCTTTTTTTCGTCTCTTTTTACCATTTCTGCTTTCATCACGTGCCTTTTTAGCTGCTTCACGTGCATCCCTAGCCCTTTGAGCCTTCTTAACTAGTTCCTGAGCCAGCTCACCATTTTCCATTAAATAGTAAGACATTTTCTCATAAACAAGTGAATCTACAGCAGAACGTGCTTGTGGAGTACCTAATTTACCCTTAGTCTGTCCTTCAAATTCAAGTAATTCTTCAGGGATTTTAACAGATAAAACCGCGCTAAGCCCTTCACGATAATCAGAACCATCAATATTTTTATCTTTTTTACCTAGTAGACCCTGCTTTTTAGCATAATCGTTAAATGCACGTGTAAATCCACTACGAGCACCTGACTCATGGGTACCACCATCACCAGTTCTAACATTGTTAACAAATGAAACTAAATTTTCTGAATATCCATCACTATATTGACCTGAAAATTCAATTTCCATGCCATCTTGCTTGCCTTCAAAATAAAAGACATCACTAATTGTGCCTTTACCTTCGTTTAAATACTTAACAAATGATTTAATTCCATCATCATACTGAAAAACATCATGATGTTCTGGCTCACGCTCATCTGTTAAGACAAATTTAACCCCTTTAAGTAGAAAAGCAGATTCACGAATTCTCTCCTGAATTGTCTCATACTTATACTTCGTGGTTGAAAAGATAGTCTCATCTGGCTTAAACGTAATGGTAGTCCCTGTTGGCTCTTTTGTCTTTCCTACACACTTTAATGTACCTACCGGATGCCCACCATCTTTAAATTCTTCTTCATAAGCTTTACCATCGCGAACGACTCTAACCTTCATATAACTTGAAAGTGCATTAACAACGGATGAACCTACGCCATGCAACCCGCCTGAAGTTTTATAATTTTGTTCAGTAAACTTACCACCAGCATGTAATACAGTTAAAATAACTTCAATTGTGGGCTTACCCGATTTGTGCATTCCTGTCGGCATACCACGCCCAAAGTCTCTTACAGTAACACTATTATCTGAATGAATGGTTACATCAATTTCTTTACCAAAACCAGCCATGGCTTCGTCGACAGAGTTATCGACGATTTCATACACTAATTGATTAAGACCATGAATATCAGTTGAACCAATATACATACCAGGTCTTTTACGAACGGCTTCTAGGCCATGTAAAATTTGAATTGAAGAATCATCATAAGTATTAGCTTTTGCCACTAAAATTCCTCCACTTGTTCATTAATTTAACCAGCACCATATATTTAAAAGATAATCTTTGCTAAAATAGCGATAGATTAATAGGAGTGTTGTTAAATATGTTTGCATTAAAATTTGCATCGTTGTTTATTTTAGCATACTTGATTGGATCATTCCCAACAGGTGTGTTAGTGGGTAATATCTTTTTTCATAAAGATATTAGGAAATACGGATCAGGAAATATCGGAACGACTAATACCTTTAGAGTATTAGGACCAGCTGCTGGAATCATTGTCTTTATAGTAGATTTTCTCAAAGGAACTTTTGCTACAGTATTACCAATAATTTTTAAACTAGGACCACATTATCTTTGCTTGATTTTTGGCTTAGCTGCAATTTTAGGCCACGCTTTTCCTGTCTTTTTAAAGTTCAAAGGAGGCAAGGCAGTAGCAACTTCCGCTGGATTTTTACTAGGATATAATGTCCATTTTTTCTTGATCTGTGCGTTAATCTTCTTCCCTATCTTATTTATTACAAGTATGGTTTCATTAACTAGTTTGATCTCAGTAGTTCTAATCTTTATTGCTTCATTCTTTTTCCACGATCTTGCCTTGAGCATTATCAGTGGATTGCTCGTAATCTTAATTTACTGGAGTCACCGAAGCAATATTATTCGAATCGAACATCACCAAGAGAATCTGGTTCCATTCGGTCTAGTGTATTGGTATAAAAAGAAACATACTAACTCAAACTAAAATTATAAAACCAGCAAGCATTTAGCTTGTTGGTTTTTGTTTACCTAAATATTATACTTTTGCAAACAATAGTTCGCAAGTACAAACAAATATTTTTATTTTATTATAATGATCTATTTATTTCAAAATCTTAATTAAATCGTCTTTACTCATTGTTGCATCAGCAATCTGATCATTTTGAAAAATTATATCAGCTAATTCTGCTTTCTTTTGCTGTAAAGCAATGATTCTCTCTTCAATACTGTCTTCTGTAACCATCTTATAAATCTTAACAGAATGCTTTTGACCAATTCTATGAGCTCGATCCGTCGCCTGTTTTTCTGCGGCCAAGTTCCACCAAGGATCATAATGAATTACAACATCAGCACCAGTCAAGTTAATGCCTGTTCCGCCTGCTTTTAATGAAATCAAAAAGACCCCTGGTTGAGCCATTTGATTAAACTTTTGAACTTGTTCTTGACGCTTAGTTTTAGGTGTTGATCCAGTAATAGTAAATAAAGGTAGTCTTAATCTGGCAAGGTTTTCATGCAAAATATCTAGCATAGCTGTGAACTGTGAAAACAATAAAATTTTATGTCCATTTGCTAGATTATTCTTAATCAACTCAATTGTAGCAATTAATTTATTAGACTTGCCGTGATAGTTTTCATAAAGCAAATGAGGATCACAACAAATTTCACGTAATTTAGTAATCTGAGCCAAAATTTGAAAACGTGATCTCTTAAAGTCTTCATCCCCCTGTCCATTTAATTGAGCGATAATCTTTTGCGTCTGCATATTATACAAATCAGCTTGTTTCTTATTCATTTTAACAGGCACAATTTCTTCATCTTTGTCAGGTAAGTCACGTAGCACATCTTTTTTTAGACGCCGCAAGATAAAGGGTATTACCATATTAGCTAATTGATCTTCTGCCTCTTTATCTTGCTCTTTAACAATCGGTAATTCATACTTTTTCCTAAAGTCAGGATATGAACCTAAAAAACCTGGCATTAAGTAATCAAAAATACTCCATAACTCGCTCAATTTATTTTCAATCGGTGTTCCTGTTAGAGCTAGTTTATGATGCGCTTTAATGACTTTGACTGTCTTGGCGGTAACTGATTGCTGATTCTTAATATTTTGTGCTTCATCAATTACTTCTACATCAAAAATTAGATTTTGATACGCTTCTAGATCTCGATTAAGCGATTGATATGAACTGATTAGCAGATCATACTTTTTAGCATCTAAAAGCAATCTCTCTCGTTCTTTTTTAGTGCCATCTAATAGAGCCACATTAAGGCTAGGTGCGAACTTTTTAACTTCTGCCTGCCAATTATAGATAACAGAAGCAGGCGCAACGATTAAGCTAGGTAACTGATTTTGCATTTTTTCTTTGCGAGCTAAAAGAAGACTAATAATCTGCAAGGTTTTACCTAATCCCATCTCATCAGCAAGTAGCCCGCCAAATTTATAATTAACGATAGTGCTTAGCCAATTAAAACCTATCTTCTGATATGGACGCAAAATATTTTGCAAACTAACTGGTATTTGATTTTGCTTCAACTGATTCTTAGCTAAATCATTAATCAGAGTATTAAAGGATTCATTAGTTGAGAAATGCAGTGCATTAGCAGCTTTCATTTGCTTAGCAAAATAAAAGGCACGATATGCTGGTAAATGTAATTTACCGTGAATGAAATCCTTAAAACTAATACCTAAATCATGCAAAGTTTGTGCCAATTGTTCAATTGTCGGTTGTTCTGCCTTAGCTAGCATTCCATTTTTTAAAACAAAATATTTTCGCTTTTCTTGGTAGGCTTTCAAAGCCGCTTGAATGTCTTCCCAGCTCATCTTTTGATCAGCAAGATCGATATCTAATAATTCATTAGTCAGGTTGATACCTACTCCAACATCCAAATTAATCTTTATTCCCTTTAAAAGTGATCTAAAGTTAGCTGTAATTTGTACTTCGCCTAATCGTTTCAACTCATTGATACCATCATCTAGAAAAGCTTGTACGACATCCGATTCTTCATTGGATAAAACATACCGCCCATGCTGATAATCACTAAAATATGTATTAATGTGCTTCCATGCTGCGGTCTCTTTTTCAACATCGCGTCGGTCCTCTTCAGTATATCCTTGATTTAACTCGTATTGTGCATCCCCATACTGTACTCGAGCCATACATAAAATACTGCCTACACGATAATCTAATTTAAACAAAAAATGGGCCTCTGGTGGCAAAATAGCTTTCAACTCATCAGTACCAGACACTAATATAAACTTTGTTTGCTCAAATTTAGGCAAAATATTATGTGCAAACTTAGCAACGGTCTTTTTACTAAATTGCATTTCAGCACCAGGCTGCAATCCTAAATTATGCAAAGAAGCAGGCGTAAGACCTATATATTTGATCCATACATCTTTGTAATAGCCATAATACGCATGACTCCCAGTAATTATAGTAGAAACTGGAAGATCCTCTACACTAACTAAAGCAGATGACTTTTGAGTTTCAATTTTAATGTTTAAATCTAGTTGATCAGTTGTATATCCTATAGGCTGCTCATTTGAGTACAACTTTACGCCTTGATAAAGTAAATCATTAACTTCATCGGCCACAGAGTTCTCTAGTGTAATGCGACCAACCTGACTACTGTAATTATAATAAAATTCTTCGTTTAGATTACGAGCATCTATAATTTTTTCAATAAAAGATAACCAGTGTTGACTATCAATATCCATTTTAGCCTGATTTATAGGCTCGTTGAAAAATTTACCTAGCTTTAGAGAAGAGCTGTGTCGGGATGCATCTACTAGTTGATTAAGATCTTTAACTTTATAAATATGCTTGTTCTTTCCTAATTTAAACGTCAAACTAGGGATGTTATTATACTTATCAATACTTGCCCGCAAAATAATCGGCTCATCATTTTGGGTAGAAGCGTCACTATAAAATTCAAGTAGATCTTCAGCGGCCTGGTTAGTTAAATCAAATGGATCGTCATCAAGATACTCATTAATAAAGTAAAACAGAGCTAATATTCTAACACTATCTTTTTCAATACGGGAAAAATCACTATCAAATTTAATTGATATAATTTGCCAGCGAGTAAATTGCACAGATAATGTAATTAACTCATTGTCCTCTGTTACTATCTCCCAAAAATATTCATATTTACGCATCTTATCATCAAAATGCCGACAACTACTAATCAACCAGTGATCATTAAGTTCCAGTGCCTGATCATAACTTTTTTTGGTAAATTTCATATTGCCAATCAAATTTAAGGGGTTAAGTACTGGGCTTTTATGTGCGATCATTTGCTTAAGATGTTCAGAAATTAAGTCAGAAAAAGGGACTTTAACGTTATGTTCGTTTTCTACTGCAAGTAAAGCCGCAACCTCGTGTTTACAGCGATGCCCTTTATTAGCCCATGGACAATTACAGTCTAACTCTGAAGCTCGACCATCTAAACGAAGACGACCAGTTACAGTATAAGAACGACCAATTCCGCCTTGAACTTGAGCGGTAAAGTGTTCCTGATCTTGAGCTAATTGAATATTTTCAACCATATCATTGCCATAATATATTTCTCCACGATCAAAAACTCGTTCAGGAAATAATCTATGCCATCTAGCCATTTATATCACGCTCTTTCATAATTATTACTACTTACACTATCATAATTGTTTAGTTGTTAATAATAAATTGTCACAACATTTTTAGTGAGCATTTTATTATTAGAAACTGTCAAATCTTTTGTGTAAATAGATCTTTCTCGTAAATTGATTTTTTAATTATTTATTTAATCAAAGTAGGATTCTAAGGTGTCCTGAACCTGACCAAAGCCTTTATGAATTCGATTGAAATAACGGTCATTGTAGCTCATTGCCTGGATGCCAATAAATGCATCAAGCGACTGTTCAGTTGGAAATTCTGCCTTAGGCTTAGCTTTACGCTTGATGACGTTGTTAAAGGATTCAATCATATTGGTTGAATAAATTGAAGCTCTGATTTGTTTGGGATAATTGTAGAAGACTAGCAGATCGGGCTCAATTTCCTTCAAACCTTTGATGACATGGCTATAAGCTTTATTCCATTTGGCATAGAATTTGTGCAAGACAGCTGCAGCTTCTTTTTTGCTTGTCTGTTGATGTATCTGCTTGAATTCGTTCATGATCTTTTCACGATCGTCGACGCGTACTTTAGCGCAGATATTGCGCATGACATGAACCAGGCAGCGTTGAAAATGAGCTTTAGGATAAGTCCTGGCCAAGGCTGTTTTCATGCCA
The DNA here is from genome assembly GCF_018987235.1 of Lactobacillus crispatus. Lineage (NCBI taxonomy): Bacteria > Bacillati > Bacillota > Bacilli > Lactobacillales > Lactobacillaceae > Lactobacillus > Lactobacillus crispatus. Next base: position 1,055,230 of record NZ_CP072197.1, on the reverse strand, counting down.
ACAACACCATCAGAAAGAAAAAGCTCAACTTGCTTCAAGCCTCTGGACTTCATGTTTTGAAGCATCTCTGTCCAAACTTCAATGTTCTCACTAGGAGCAATGCAGTAGTCAATGACTTCCTTATGTCCATTAGGTTTAATGCCAATGGCAATATATACTGCTTCACGCTCAAACGTTTCTCGGCGCAAAGGAAGGTATGTCGCATCCAAATAGACACAGAAAAACTTGTCGCTTAGCTTGCGCTTGTGATAAGCCTCAATCTTGGGGAGCATCTGCTTGGAAATATTTGATACTTGAGCTGGACTATAATGACTGCCATACATTTTCTCAATCAAGTCAGCGATTTCTCTGGTAGTTACGCCTTTGGAGTATAGCTTGATAATCGTGCTTTCCAAAACATCAGAGTGCTGCTTGTAGTCAGGCAGCGTGTGCTGATGAAACTGACCGTTGCGGTCTCGAGGCACTTGCACTTCAATTGGTCCAAACTGGGTATCAACCTTGCGGAAATAAGCACCATTTCTAGAATTGCCAGTATTCCAGCCATTTCTGGCATAGGGATCATAGCCTAGAAAGGCAGTCAACTCAGCTTCTAGCAAGTTATTAACAGCCTGTTGTAGCTCTTTGCGCAATAAATCATTTATTTTGTCTGGATTGAATAGAGCTTGAGCAAAATCTTTGGTAAAATCATTCATGAAGGAGTTCTTCTTTCTGTATGTGTTTTTTTGTTCAAACCAATCATACGAGAAAGGAACTCCTTTTTCTAATGTTTAAAGAAATAAATTTAAGGAATCATTCATCCTTACACAAACTATTTTACAGTCTCTATTATTAACAAATCATGCGATGATCTTATAATAAAAGTATAGAAAGTACAGTATTATAATATAGACTTATATAAGTATCAGCTAATGTAAATGAAATACAGAAAGGAAATAAAAATGACTCGGCAATTAAAATTGCTGAAGACTTAAATTGCTATACAGAGCTACTTTCTGGAATTACAAGAAAATTTCAGCAGTTTAGTTATCGTAAGCTTTATTTATATGATATTCAAAAAACAATTCGTATTTTAAAAATCTACCAGGAATGGCTTTTAGCTCAATCAGATCAAAACTTTAGCGAGCTTTATGATAAATTTTTGGGGGGGACAATGTGAAATGGATATTACAGCTGTCTCTCTACTGCTTGTGCCAAACGTACATGATAAGAAGCAGGAAATAGAACGCATAGATCATTTACTCAATCAAATTGGGACATCATATTTACTAAATGACGTTCAAAGTAACGCTGTAGGTTTCGCCATGAACAATGCTATTTATCCGGCTAACCGAGCTGGACTAGAGAAAATTTATCAAAATAGTCAAAGTGAAAATAATATTGAATACAATCATAAACTGCAAAATTTCTTAAGTGTTCATTCAGAGCCTTATCCTGATGCGGATACATTAGTTATTTTCTTTACTAATACTAAATAAAAGACATTGGCCGTATTTACCAATGTCTTTTATCATTTTTCGTTTTCATTAATTCTTAAAGGATATAACCTATCATCATGTTCTGCAGGAGCATCTTCTTCGAGTAACAAATCATGATTAACCAATTCTTTCTTTAGTCGTTTCACCGTATAAGAATTGCAATGCATGTCATCCATTAGCTCTTGATTAGAATAAATAATATACATATTACCGTCAGCATCTACCCATCCATTGGTTTGTGAATCAATCATTCTCATCGTAAGTATCATGTATAGGTATCATGCATCGGGGCTTAACTTCTTATACTTGGGATTATGAAAAAATGCTTGTGGTAGCCCATTTTGCTGTTCCGGGTAGTTTCCGCCCTTTTTAAACTTACGAATATTTGTATACATTTTGACCTCTTCACTTTACATAGCTTTTTCCTTTACATTAATTATAACGTATATTTTTATTAGATAGTAATAATTGGACTTACTAGTAAATTATGCAGGCCATTAAATTAATCAGCAATATTCGCACCTAATGCATTTTTAAAGTGAGCCATTGCCCATTCATCGCCATTTGATGTAAAAGTAGCAACAGCAGAACGTGGAATTGTAATTTCATAGTCTAAATTATATGCCGCAATCGCTGTGTGCAATACACAAATATCAGTACAAACACCAGTTAGTGTCAGGTCATGAATATGGCGTTCACGTAAATAATTATCTAAATTAGTATTTTGAAAAGCTGAATAACGATTTTTATCCATTAATAAAACATGATCATTATCTTTGTTTTCTAAATACCATTTACCCGTTTGACCATATACTTCACGGCCAGCAGTTCCAATAATATTATGCGGTGGATATAATTTAGTTTCAGGGTGATATGGATCATTTTTCAAGTGCGCGTCCATCGGGAAAATCACCCAATCTTTATTTTGTAGAAACTGTTTACACAGTTCTGTAATACGTTGATCAATTGCTTGAGCAGGCTTGCCACAAGTAAGAGCTCCATCATCAGCTACAAAGTCTTTACTATAGTCGATAACTAATAACGCTTTTGCCATTATTTTCTCCTTTATAAAATAATATTTAAAATACGCGTGGTGCTAGTTAAATCGTTTTAGTTAATAAAAAAGTCCAATCTTGTTAGACTCGACTTGTAAATAGTAATAATAGAAAAGAGTCTGATCTGATTGAACTGCCTTAAGCTTAAGCGTTTTAGCCACCATTTACAAGTTAGTTTTAAAGATTTAGTGATAATTTGTCGGCACTGGTATCGTTTGTATGCACCGGCTGAGTTTACTCATCGGCGAAATATTGATCAAATTAAAACTACGGACAGTCTGATTTTGGCTTTACTTATCTGGCAAGCTAAGACAGGAATTGAATCACAAAGAAGATTCTGTGAATGTTTCAATTGTTTATCACACTCACGTTTTAATCGGCGTTCACGTCAGCTATTGCAATTGATTTATCAGATACGGCAAGAAATGAATAAAAAGGTTGACCTGAATGGACATTTCTTGATCATTGACAGCTTTCCGGTACCTGTTTGCCAACCAATTCGCAACTATCGTGCTAAAATTTTTCGCGGTTATGCCAACATTGGTTATAAGGCCACCAAGAAAATTTACTTCTATGGTTTCAAAGTTCATGCCATTGTTAGCGATGACGGTTACATTCTTGATTATGTCGTAACAAAAGCATCAGTTCATGATGCCAAGGAGACAGTTGAACTGATGGAAAATGCACATCCATCTAATTACTATCTTCTTGGCGACGAAGGCTATTTAGGCAAAGAACTGCATCAACAGCTAAAACAAATGGGTTATGAACTTTGGACACCATATCGTAAAAATATGACAGGAGCTAAAAAGCACAATGATCATCAATTGATGGCTATTCGCAGAACAATTGAAAGCGACTTTTCGCTTCTGACCTATTACAATGCCGAGAACAATCGAGCACGTAGTCTGATAGGCTTTCAAAGCCGGTTGGAAATTGCAATTTTAGCTTATAATTTGGCTTATTGTCTAGAACGATTTAACTAGCACCACGCGTTTTAAAATATACATAATTAAATTAATTATTGCTAAAATTACTATTGATATAATGAATACCAAATAAATCCAGACAGTAATATTAACTAAAAACGGTAATAATGCAGCGTGAAAGCCTAGAAAAGAAACTAAGAGAAGCATGATAAAGGTTATACCAATTAATCCTAAAAAAGCATATTTGCCACTACTTATATCAGCCTCGCTTAAATCGAATCCACCAAAACATAGACTGATTACTAGCAATAAAGCAACAATTGAGTGCCATATTGAATCAAAATTAAGCTGAAATAATTCAAAAATATAAATCCAACTATGAGTTAAGAAATTCCAGTTAGGTGCATTACCATTACTTAATAACTGAGTAGTAAGCTGATTCTGAACCAATGAAATAGGTGCATTCAATGTACGCATGATTATGTAAATCAGCAAGGTGCATCCTAATACAGGTGCAATGCCAATAAAAGCATTACCCACCTTTTGATAAGTAGATGTAGGAGACCAAGTATGTTTAACATAGCCAAGTGACATATCATTGGTATTACTAGGGATGCGCAATAAACTAACCGCATTAATATGATGACCAAAAATTATAGCCATAATCAAATGACTAAGTTCATGAACAATAATTCCTAATCCGCCAGCAATAATTTGACTATTAAAACCAAATGTATTTACCAATTTTTGGTTAGCTTCATGGCTTAATTGTCGTAATGCTAATACAAATAAAGCCGGAACGAGTAACATGAAAAAAGTCCCATTAAGGGCATAAAGAATATGTTTCATCTCTGATTTAAATTTGTTTTACATATTGAGTCAATAATGTTAATGCCGCAAAAAGCTGATCAATTACGCCATCAGTTGCACTGAAATCAGTTTTAACAAACTGAATAACCCAATTATTTTTAATTGGAATTAAACGAACAACTTCATCTTGACCATAATTAAGCCGTAAACTATTGGCTAAAATCACTTCACGATAACGATGTCCATCACTTCCTAGCCACTGTGTTGTTTGATCAGTACTTTGCTTAATTAGGCTATAAGCTTTGGATATTTTTCGCAACTTATTACGCAGATCAAACCAGGACTTTATTTCTACTAACTCACTATTTTTAACATATTCAGATAATTGCATGCCTTCTTGACTTTGCGCAATTCTTTCTAATGTAGTTAAGGCAATCGCCATAGATTTGAGCGAATCAATTGAAAGTTGCGGCATTAAAATTTGGATTAGCCAATTGTGACTGAATTCATCAGGTGGATACAGTCGACTAACTTCAAGATTATTTTCAAAAAATACACGATATGTATTCTTACTTAGGCTTTCATATTCTTTTTCATCATCTTGAGTGCGATACGTCAAAATGACATTATGTTTAATTTTTCGAATGGCAAAATTATCGTCTGATGAAAAAATTGTACTTTCAAATTCTGTAAAATCTGTCATTAAATTCTATCTTTCGTCTATAATTTTATTTATCGTGTTTACTAAAATACGCGTGGTGCTAGTTAAATCTTTCTAGACAATAAGCCAAATTATAAGCTAAAATTGCAATTTCCAACCGGCTTTGAAAGCCTATCAGACTACGTGCTCGATTGTTCTCGGCATTGTAATAGGTCAGAAGCGAAAAGTCGCTTTCAATTGTTCTGCGAATAGCCATCAATTGATGATCATTGTGCTTTTTAGCTCCTGTCATATTTTTACGATATGGTGTCCAAAGTTCATAACCCATTTGTTTTAGCTGTTGATGCAGTTCTTTGCCTAAATAGCCTTCGTCGCCAAGAAGATAGTAATTAGATGGATGTGCATTTTCCATCAGTTCAACTGTCTCCTTGGCATCATGAACTGATGCTTTTGTTACGACATAATCAAGAATGTAACCGTCATCGCTAACAATGGCATGAACTTTGAAACCATAGAAGTAAATTTTCTTGGTGGCCTTATAACCAATGTTGGCATAACCGCGAAAAATTTTAGCACGATAGTTGCGAATTGGTTGGCAAACAGGTACCGGAAAGCTGTCAATGATCAAGAAATGTCCATTCAGGTCAACCTTTTTATTCATTTCTTGCCGTATCTGATAAATCAATTGCAATAGCTGACGTGAACGCCGATTAAAACGTGAGTGTGATAAACAATTGAAACATTCACAGAATCTTCTTTGTGATTCAATTCCTGTCTTAGCTTGCCAGATAAGTAAAGCCAAAATCAGACTGTCCGTAGTTTTAATTTGATCAATATTTCGCCGATGAGTAAACTCAGCCGGTGCATACAAACGATACCAGTGCCGACAAATTATCACTAAATCTTTAAAACTAACTTGTAAATGGTGGCTAAAACGCTTAAGCTTAAGGCAGTTCAATCAGATCAGACTCTTTTCTATTATTACTATTTACAAGTCGAGTCTAACAAGATTGGACTTTTTTATTAACTAAAACGATTTAACTAGCACCACGCGTACTAAAATATATTGCTCTACGCTTTTTTAAACTAGCAATAACCTTATCAATGTCTTCATCAGACATTCCCCTGCGTTTGGCATTGCTTCGCCATTGTAATTCACTGATTGGAACACAACTAACAGTATTCAAATTCATCCATATCCAGAGCGATAATAAACTACCTGCAAGACCTACTAGCACAAATGTACCAGTAATAAAAGTTAAAGATCCTACGAAATGTGATACGCTCCAAAGCCAACCGAACAAGGTTATGATATATAAAATAGGCAAAATGGCTGGACGATGATTTTTTCCATATTCAGCATTCGGGCCAAAGAAAGTTTGCCAATAACGAGGTATTGAGCGATTAATTACTAAATTTGCTAATGCTAATAGTAAGCAAATTAGTACAGAAACATTAGACTTAATTAATAAAATACTAATAGCTGACAGAATGATTACATAAAATGTAGCAAAATTAGTAGAAAAGAAAACTCAACGTCGAAATTTAGCACCATTGCCAATGATTATTGCTTGCTTAGGATTTAATGTTGTCTGGAAAAACATTTTATCAGTTGAGACAGTTTTTCGATTAAAGATATCAAAGTGCATCTAATTCTCCTTACAAGCTTAATTTTACTACATTTCTAGCTATGACTTAAATTTCAAAAATAAAAGCGGCTTACATCTCGTAAGTCACTTCCGTTAACTAATTTTCAAACCAATTCCAATCATCGCCAACCACGTCAACTTTAGCATCATCGGCAGCTGCTGATCTGATTTTTTCTGCTTGAGTTGGGCGTTCAATTGTGAAGCCATTGTTAGAATCTTTTTCAACCATGCCTTCAAATTCAACTACATCGCCCCTCTTCAAATCAAGGTCTTTGAAAGTTTTCAAGTAATGCAGTGCTAACTGCTTAACAATTGGATTGCCACCAGCACCTGCAATACGCAAATCCTTAAAAATAGCTAAGCGATCGTTTAATCTATCAAAAGTACCACTAAATTTATGACGCTTACCATCGTCGTATGGTTCAAGTTTTTCATTGTAAATATCTACAGACATATGTACATAATCTTCTTTCTACCTCTCTAATATAACATTGATTTTGATAAAATAAAGAGGCTAGATAAATAAAAATCACTCTTTAATCCGATTTTAACGTATACTTTTAACTGTAACTTAGGAGAGAAAATGAGCATTTATTATCAATTTGGAATTATTATAGGCTTGGTTCTGTTGGCTTTCGCCATTCACATCGCAATGAAACAACATAAAACTACCTTTCCATTCAACATTGTCAACTTAGGAATTGCATTCATAATCTCAACATTAGCAATTTATATTATTGTAGCCTGTCTAGGAGCAATTCAACCGCAAAACTGGTACACCAATAATGCATTATGGAAATTTTTAATAGCTAGTTAATCATAATTGAGAAAATCTAAAAAAGATTTTCTCTTTTTTATTAAAATACAATTTTATTTTTTTATTAATTGATTAATCACTCTATCTTGTGTAATTTGATACAAGTTTAGTGTGATAAATGTATTTCGTTTTTTCATATAAAAAAACAACCTCAGAGAAATTATATATCAAAAGGTTATACAAGATTGGTATAAATATAAAAGTAATATAAATTGAAATGAATTCATATTATAATTTTCACAATCTTAGTCATTAAAAATAACATTATTCAGTTTAAAAACCTGAAGTATATGGACTTTTTGATAAAAGCTATTATCTATGCTTGACTTTACTTCACAAAGATAAGACAATGACTGTGCAATATATGAAAGCGGATACACTATAAATGGTATATCTATTTTTGAAAGCATGGGGAAAATAATGGATAGTTTATTATTTACAACATATGACCAAAATAAAATTAATGAATTACAAGATAAACTTAACCAGCTTAGTCTTCCTATCAAAGTAGTTGGTTTAGCTGAAGTAGATTATGCACCACAAAAGTCATATTCTGAGGCAACATTTTTAAGTAATGCTAGAGCTACAGCACATCGTTTAGCTGAATTTACCAATTTGCCTACATTATCAGAAAGCTCAGGTCTAAGTGTTGATTATCTACTTAACTCTTTAGGAATCTTGCCTTACCACCATAATGGTCAAGATGATAAAGCTAAATTATTAGGCTATTTAGGTGGAGTTTCTAGTGAAAAAAGGACAGCTAGCTACTACACTACCTTTGTCTTTACTTGGCCAGGTCAAGAAAGCAATGATATTGTTAGTGCTGGTAGAATCAGTGGATTAATTGCTAAGTATCCACATGGTAGCAGTAACTATGGTTACGATGCTTTATTCGTAGTTCCAGAACTAGGAAAAACCTTTGCAGAAATGAATCTCAATGAGAGAAACTCAATTTCGCACCGCAATAATACATTAAATAAGTTATTGTGTGATTTACCCGATTGGTGGGATGCTCAAAAATCTGCTCAGGCAATTAATAACTAGCTCACTTTGAAAATTAAACTGGTTAAATAATATCTACTTACTTAATTCAATAACTTCTTAATACTCATAAATAAATCCTAAAAAAGGTAGGTCAAAATTGACCTACCTTTTTGTTTAAGCTTTACATAATTAAAAATATTTTTATAAATCTTGATCAGTCTTGGTCAAATCACTACGATCTGAAATCCAAACATATAGCGGCAAATTAATCTTACCTTTTTCATCGATTGCATCAACGACTTTTTCAATCAAAAATTCTTGCCATTTCTCTGCAGGTTGCATCCCTGGGTGACCCAATTGTGGTACCAACCATCCATTTGCTAATGGCTTACCTGTAGTCAAATCTACAATCATGCCGACAGTATAATTATAAAAATCAAAACTACCTTCAACTACAATCCAATTACTACTATTCATCAATTCAGATTGCAGCTTAGTTAACATTTCCGGCGGAATCTTTCCTTCTGTAACCATCATTCTGCCCTTAATTGGACCATTTTTCTTTTCGAAGTCTTGCAAAACACCTTTCATAAAAAGCTTTTGCCCTAATTGATCAAATTTTGTTTCATCTTTTAACATAATCATGTCCGCTTTCTTTAGAATCAGTATCCATTATACTAAAATTTGTTTAGTATCGTATCTTCACTTGTAAATTAGAGTGATCACTTGTGTCGTACAGCGTCTTTAGATATAACCGATACTCAGGATGGTGCTTAATCAAAACTTGATATTCTTTAGAAGCATGGATTTTATTCAACTCGCTAGCCTTTATATGATTATGACCATTAAAGAAATGATAGTTCATCCAGCCAAACAAATTCCCCATCGCCCTAACTAACTCGATGTCTTCGTGATACTGATTTAATTCACTTTGCATCATATCCGCAGAAATACTACCAAGCTGTAGATCTTTTAAATACTTATGATAATGAACTAAAGTATAATTTTCCTTTTCCTCATCCGTTAAATATCTTGTCATATCAAAATTACGCCGCACATATGTAATGTGCCGTGAATGAACTCGCACTACTCCATAGCCTTGATCATTAGAACAAAAACTTGATGTAACGATCTCAGTTGTAGGCGTCATGTCTTGTGGTCCCATAATATTTTGAGCATGAATATGACCAGAAAAAGCTAATTTCACGTTGTAACGCGCACACAAACGTCGTAGCTCAACAGCGTCATCAACTACATAGCCTTTGTTAACTGCTGGATTATGTGCATATAAATTATGATGCATAAATAAAACCGGACGTAACTGATGTTCCTGCGCATAACGAAATTGTTTTTCAATCCATTTTAATTGTACTTTTCCAATTTCGCCGTGAGTGTGCGGTGCTTCTGTTGTCTCTTCTTTTCCATAAATATTTGAATCCGCTAAAACTAAAAGATATTGCGGATTCAGTTGGACACTGTAAGCCAATGAATTATCGTCTTCATCTAAGGCCTCACGATATGATTTATCAAAGATCGAGCGCCAAAACATTGGGCTAATTTCACCAGCATAGAACTGTTTTTTACCACGAAATTCTCTAGCCCACCCATCAAAAATGTCGTGATTTCCAGGTAAAACTAACACTTTAGTTTCTTTCAACGGCTTAAAAATTTGAGCAAATTTCTCAGCAGAAACTCGTTCACCGTTAAATGTCACATCACCAGTTACAATAATTGCGGCAGGCTTTTTTCTTTGTGCCATTCGCATAAAAGCAGAAAGGGCTATTTCTTGATAATACAAATCCTTACCTTGACTAGTTTTTTGCATGCGTGAAAAGGCTTGTCCTTCATCATGTAAACTATCTGCGATTAGGTGCGTATCCGAGATCACCCAAAATTCTGTGTTAAGCTCTTTTGTAATCATTTCTTACCTTCTGTTAGCCCAATACTGATAGAAATCAACCCGCAAATTTCCGTTAAATAGTTTGCGCTTCTTAGTAGACTTTGCACCAAAACATTTTTCAAAGTTAGGATCTGCAGTTAAGTAATACTGACTGAACGAACTAAGCGGTCTAAGTACTTCTCCCATTTGGCGATACAGTTCTTCTGCCGACTCACGATCCTTCAATCGCTTACCATAAGGTGGGTTCGCAATTATAATTCCATTTTCTAGATCAGTAGTAAAGTCTTTAACTGCGATTTGTTTAAAGCGAATATCTTGCAATACACCTGCATTGTGAGCATTTAATTTAGCTACTTCAAGAACAGACTGATCAATATCACTAGCCCAAATCGGTGCTTCAAGCGGCTTAACTTCACTCTTAGCCTTTGCTAATACTTCATTATGTAGTTTAGGGTTAAACCAGTCAAAACCATCAAAGGCAAATTTACGCCAGGTTCCTGGTGCTATATTTTTAGCAATTAATGCTGCCTCAATAGCTAAAGTTCCTGAACCAGTCATAGGATCAATTAAGGGGTGAGTACCATTATATGGAGTTAGTTTTAATAGCCCGGCCGCAAAGTTTTCTTTCATAGGGGCTCCACCATGCTCTACTCGATAGCCACGTTTAAACAAACTAGCGCCTGTAGTATCTAGCGAAATTCGAGCTACATTTTTATAAATATGAATATCTAAGGGATATTCATTACCAGTTTCTGGCAAAAAGCCACGACGATGGTACTGGTCAACCATCTTATTAACAATTGCCTTTTTTACAATTGACTGTACATCTGGTTCAGAGTGCAATTTGGATTTTACAGCTCTACCTTGAACAGGAAACTTAGCGTCAACAGGCAATAATTCGGCCCAATCAAAATCATAAATCTCATTAAATAAGGTATCAAAATCTGTTGCTCTAAACTCTTTTAGCAAAATTTTAATTCGGTCAGCTGTTCTCAGCCAAAGATTAGTTCTAACTATATCTTCTTGACCACCCTTAAAAAAGACACGACCATTTTCAACATGGGTCTTATACCCCATAGACTGTAATTCTTTATTAACGACACTTTCAAAACCAGCGCCCATAGTTGCGTAAAGTTGGTATTCTTTCATTGTTACTCTTTCATTTTCAAAATAAAAAAGAGCTGGACCTAAAAGCCCAACTCTGCCTGTGTGAATTTCTATAAGCCACGTTTTGTTCCAATAATCTCTGGCAAAGATTACCTTCAGTAGTCATCTATCTTTACTGCTTAAAGCAATAATCCGACCTTTAGTTCATTTCCTTAGGCCGAAACTCCCCCACCAAATTTGGGTTTCACACTCGCAGGGTTTACCTCGTTCCACCAAAGTCATTTCTGACCTTGCTTCGTCACTGTGGCACTTTTCAGGATAGTAATGCATGTCCGAAGATTTAGCACTTTTTCCGCCGTGAAGACTAACGTCCCCCTCCAGCTTGTTAGGCTGAATACGATCACTACAAACATCGCAGTCTGTGTGTGCGTGGACTTTCCTCAGCTAACATAAGCTAGCCGCGCCTACTCAAAATTCACACTGTTAGTCATTATAGCAAAAATTAATGCTTTAATCCATAAACGTGTTGTTCTAGATTATAAACTTTTCTTTCCAAAGTTGAAATCCGTTGAATAATAGCCATATTAGTCGAAATTTCACCTTGAGTATCATCTGCATCTTCTGCAAACTTCACAGGCGCACTTCTTCTATGCGTTGGCATATAAGTCTTAACCTTTTCTTCTTCAGCCTCAACTGTTTTCTTTGCTTTTTGCTTTTCATCCATTAATTGACGTTGGAGCGTACCGATCTGACCATACAAATCTTCGATAATTTGTTGAAAAGTAGTATAATCAGAAATTACTTCATCTAAGTATGCATCAACTTCATCGGGATCATATCCCTTTACTTTACTTTTGAATTGTTTCTTTAATATATCTTGTCCTGATAATTTTATATCATTTAAATTTGCCATCTTACTGACAACTCCTTTACATTCCACCCTATTTTAGCAAAAACAACGCTGACTGAAAATAAAGAAACAGACTTTAATAAAATTTTTACCATATTATTCAGAAAAATGATTTATTTGATGATTTTCTTGGTATTCTTCAGCTGCATCTTGTAAATCATAAAAATCAATTAAATCTAATGGATATTCTTTAGTTTCCTGGTATTTTTGGATTAAATTATAATCATATTTAGGTTTACCTGGGTGCTCTGAATCATAGATCATCAATGCTCGATCAGTATGCTGAATCATAAAATTTTGATAATTACGTAATTGAAGTGGACTTTGATAAGGGGTATTAGAAGTTGAAGCAAAAAAGTCCACTTTTTCCTTCAAATTTAAGAATTTAGCTTTGTTACTATCATTCCATCGATTAGCAAATTCTTCATATGGAATCATTATTGATGTTCTTACCGGATATTTTTCTCCTAATTCAAGTCCAACCTCAGCTGTCCACTGTTCGACACCGAGGTTAGCTCCAGTAATAATCCAGTCCAATTGCCCATCATCCAGTAGACTTGTCAGGTAATTTTTTAGGGCATATTTAATGACAGTTATCTTGGGATCACGATCGCCAAAAACATTTAATTCATAGCTGCGATAGCCAGTCACCCATAAACGCTGCATTTGTTTAAGCCCCCCTTTATGTTCAAAAATGTAGTCTTTATTGCTATAATGCTAACAGGAGTGAGGACAATGGTCAAATATCCTAGCGGTAGTTTAGCCGCATTTAGAAAACCTGTAACTAAAAAAGATGAACATCCAGTTCACCGATCATATCATCATAAAAAAGGTGTTAACTTTTCTGATCGTGGGATGACACTTGAGCAACAAATCAATGAATCTAATAAATATTATTTAATGGAAGAAATTGCAGTTGTTCATAAAAAGCCAACCCCAATTCAAATTGTTAAAGTTGATTATCCCAAACGTTCTAAGGCGGTCATTCGTGAAGCTTACTTTAGGCAAGCTTCAACAACTGACTATAATGGTGTTTATAAAGGGTACTATCTCGATTTTGAGGCAAAAGAAACACGGAATAAAACTAACTTCCCATTAAAAAACTTTCATGAACACCAAATTTTTCACTTGGACGAATGCTTAAAACAACAAGGAATTTGTTTTACAATTATTAGGTTCGCTAGCTTAGAGCGCTACTTTGTTACTCCAGCTAGTTTTGTAATTCGAGCTTGGCGAAAAAAAGATAAAAGCTCAATGACTTTAAAAGAAATTGAAAACAATTCTTTTGAAATCAAAAGTGGCTTTCGTCCTACACTGCCTTATCTTAAGGCGGTAGATAAATTCATTGCAGATAGGAAAAGATAATCATGGCTGATAATAACAATAATATGAAACGAGAATCACGAAGAGACTATCATGGTCGAAGGCCAAGTAGTGGCCACTTATGGATTAGAATCATTAAATGGATCTTTTTGCTGATATTTTTAATAGTAATCTCTGGAATCGGGCTTTTTGCTTTTTATGCCAAAGATGCTCCTAACATTAGTCAGGACCAATTGCAGAGTGGTAAATCTTCAAGTCTATATACTAACAATGGTAAGTTTTTACTATCACTTGGTTCTGAAAAAAGAATTTATGTTAAAAATAAAGACATTCCTCAGCAATTAAAAGATGCTGTAGTTTCAGTAGAAGACAAACGTTTTTACAAAGATAAGTTAGGCGTTGACCCAATTAGAATTATTGGTTCTATGTTAACTAATGCCAAAAGTAATAGTATTGCTGCAGGTGGTTCTACTATAACCCAGCAGTTAGTTAAGCTAACGGTCTTCTCTACTGCTGCTTCTCAACGTACTCTGAAGAGAAAAGCTCAAGAAGCTTGGTTAGCTATGAAAGTCCAACATGAATTCAGTAAAGACCAAATCTTAGAATTTTATATTAATAAAGTCTTTATGAACTATGGAAATTATGGCATGGGTACTGCTTCTAACTACTACTATGGTAAGCCACTAAGTAAGTTAGATTTGGCACAAACTGCATTGATTGCAGGGATGCCGAATGCACCTGTTGCATATGATCCATATCTTTATCCGCAAAAGGCCAAATACCGGCGTGATATTGTTTTAAAGACTATGCTACAAAATGACAAAATTACTAAAGCTGAGTACAATCAAGCAGTTGCTGAACCAATTAGTAAGGGACTTAAATCACATCGAAATAATAACGAGTCTAAGCTTAGAAAAATTGATGATCCATACATTAAAGAGGTAATTTCTGAAGTTAAGAGCAAAGGCTTTGATCCATATCACGATAATTTAAAGATTACTATTAATATCGATCAAAAAGCTCAAAACAAGCTGTACGAGTTAGCTAACAACGGTTCTGTACCTTTTACAAACAATAAAATGCAAATTGGTGCAACTGTAGTTGATCCAAACAATGGTCATGTTGTTGCAATCTTAGGTGGACGTCACTTACCTTCTGTTCAATTAGGATTAGACCGGGCTGTTCAAACTGGACGCTCTACCGGTTCGTCAATTAAGCCAGTACTTGACTATGCACCTGCTATTCAATACTTGAATTGGTCAACAGCAAAAATGATTGATGACAGTAAGTATGTTTATCCTGGTACCAATATCCAATTATATGACTGGGACAACAAATACGACGGGATGATGACTATGCGACATGCATTGGAGCAGTCACGTAATGTTCCAGCTGGTAAAACTCTTGCTGAAGTTGGAGTAAAACGGGCTTCAGCTTTTGCTCGCCGAATGGGCGTTAATGTTTCACCAAAATCTGGTTTATCAGTAGCAATTGGCGCTAATGCGTCTAGTTTACAAATGACTGGTGCTTATAGTGCTTTTGCCACCATGGGCGTATACCACAAGCCGCAATTTGTTTCTAAGATTGAAACACCAGATGGATTAACCAGAAATTATGATTCAAATGGTGTACGTGTAATGAAGAAATCAACTGCCTATATGATTACCGATATGCTTAAAGGCGTAATCAAACGAGGCTCTGGTACTAATGCAAAAATTGCAGATCTTTATCAAGCTGGTAAAACCGGTACTGTTAAATACTCTGATGAAGATCTAGCTAAGTACCCAAGCTATAATTCAACTCCAAAAGATTCATGGTTCGTTGGTTATACCAGATCATATGTTATGGGTGTTTGGACTGGTTACGATAATTTAAAGGACGGTACTATTTCTGGAATAGGTCAACAATCTGCACAGCTAATGTATAAGAGTATGATGACCTACCTAATGAACAATAAGCCTAACCTAGACTGGAAACAGCCTAGCTCAGTTGTAAGAGCGAAAATTGTAAATAACTCTAATCCTCCAGAATTAGCAACTAGTGGCGGCACTTGGCAATTATTTGTTCGAGGCCATGCCCCAGCCGGAATTGGTAATAGTCCAGCAAGTTATGATGAAGACGATGAAGAAACTGATACTTCAAGCGATAATACTGGAACTACTCCTTCATCTTCTAGAACTGCAGTTACTCAATCATCATCAAGTCGTGAAAATGGCTCATCATCTCAATCCAATAGCAGTCAGCGAGCCTCTTCCTCTCAAAGAAGAACACAATCTTCTTCAACACAACAAAGTTCATCAACGAGAAAACCTGAGGAAGAATCACATGAACGTAATGATGATTCGGATAATGACTAGGCAATAATTAAATATATTTATTAACAGATAGCGTTTTGTTATCTGTTTTTATTTTGGCCGAAACGTAGTTGAGGCCTGAAATTATAAAATTAAAATTTAGTAACAACAGATTATATAAAATTATTCAATAAAAAAAGCCGAATTTATTTCGGCTTTACTTTTCGGAATTTAAATAAGAATACGGATCGCCTTTAGCTCGAGCTGGCATTGTATAACGACCAAATAGAATCATTGCATGGTGCGTTTTTATCCATTCACTTTTAGGTAAAATTGCTTCTAATCGCTTCTCTACTTCATGTGGAGTAGCTTTGTCATCTACAATATGGAACTTTTTAGAAATCCGTGACACATGAGTATCAACAGCAATAGCTGGCACACCATAGCCTTCAGCCAAAACAACATTAGCAGTTTTCTCTCCCACCCCTGGTAAGGTCATCAATAACTTTTTATCCTTAGGAACCTGTCCATTATATTTATCGACCAAAATTTGCGCAGTGGCCTTTAAATGTTTAGCTTTTGAACGAAATAGACCAATAGTTTTTATCTCATGCTCAATCTCTTCAATTGGAGCTTTTGCTAATACTTCTGGGGTTGGGAACATTTTACTAAAACTAGGCATAACACGATTAACCATCTTATCAGTCGTTTGTGCGCTCAACATAACCGCACAAAGTAAATGAAAGTTAGTATCCCATTGCAATTCACCTTGTGCGTCAGGATACAATGCTAAAATTTTTTTCAAAACTCTACGTGCTTCTTCATCACTCAATAAATCTTCTGTCATTTTTATCGATTCCTTTTCAAAAATCTCTCAACTTCATCAGTTGTTTTCAGACTATGCCTTTGCCAATTAAGTAAAACACGATCAATATACTTTAAAGAATATGCCTGAGACAATACAGCCTCTCGCAAAGCAAGTTCAATTAATTCAGGAGCATAGTGATCCACACTTAACCATTGCGCAATCTCTTCTCGTTCAATTGGACTCAGATAGCGACCAAATTCAACTTCTACTTTTCGTGACAAATAATTTAACGGATTATTTTCTAAATTATTAGCAACTGAAACAGTTTTATCTTTTTTCTTATCTTTGATCAAGACGTTTTGATCAATATAGTGATCAAGTGCATTATACAACTTATTGAGACTATATTTATTACCAATTTTATCCTGACTATCAGTCATTTGTTCAATAGTTAAATAATTTCGTTCAATTAGCCGCTGAATAAGATTACCCACATCACTAACCGATAAATTAGTATTAGCGGCAATCTTTTCATTAGATGGAAAACTCTCACCTCGTTGGCTAAATGCTTCCAATTGGATTATCAAAATTAGTTCAGCATCACTAATGCCTAATTGAGGGTAGTAAGCGATCAATCCATTTTGTAAGGTTGTAAAGCCTAATGCCCGATAATCATTAAATTCCAAAATAATTTCCTTTCAAAAACAAAAGTTGAACTAATAACTAGTCCAACTTTGTGTATCAATATTTAATTATTAACCAAATTAAGGTTGCATTCTGTTAATCAATCTTGGGAATGGAATTGCTTCACGAATGTGGTCAAGGTGACAAACCCAAGCAATAGTACGTTCAAAGCCCATACCGAAACCTGAGTGAGGAACTCCACCAAATTTACGTAAGTCAAGGTACCATTGGTAGTCTTCCAAATTCAAACCAGCGTCAAGAATTTGTTGCTTAAGGATTTCGTAATTTCCTTCACGTTCTGAGCCACCAAAAATTTCACCATAACCTTCTGGTGCAATTACATCAGCACATAAGTATTCCTTAGGATTATCAGGATTCTTCTTCATATAGAATGGCTTAATTGAGGTTGGATAGTTGACAATGAAGACTGGACGATCATATTGTTCTGAAATATAGCCTTCATCTGGAGCACCAAAGTCATCGCCCCACTTAATATCACGTCCAGCATCTTGAAGCATTTTAATTGCATCATCGTATGGAAGACGAACGAAGTTACCTTCAGTAGTTGGGCGAAGTTTTTCAGGATCTCTACCAAGAATCTTAAGTTCATATTCATTATTTTCTAGAACTTGCTTCACCATGTAGGCAAGATATCTTTCTTGAATATCTAACGATTCATCTTGATGCATCCAAGCCATTTCTGGTTCCATCATCCAGAATTCAGTCATGTGACGACGACCCTTTGATTCTTCTGCTCTAAAAGTTGGACCAAAAGTAAAGATCTTACCATAAGCCATAGCACCGGCTTCACCATACAATTGACCTGATTGTGAAAGATATGCATCGTGGTCAAAGTATTCTACATGGAATAATTGAGTAGTACCTTCTGGAGCTGAATGCATAAAGATAGGTGCATCAAATTTGATAAAGCCTTCTTTTTCAAAGAAATCTACAGTAGCCTTAAACATGGTATTTCTAATTTGCATAATAGCAAATGGTTTCTTTGATCTTAACCATAAGTGGCGGTGATCAAGTAAGAAGTCAACACCATGTTCCTTATTACCAATTGGGTAACCTTCATTGTTTGAAACCACTTTTAAATCAGTGATTTGAATTTCATAACCAAAGTGTGAACGTGCGTCTTCATGAACAGTACCAGTAATGTAAAAACTTGCTTCTTGTCTAAGTGACTTAGCAGCATCAAATACTTCTTCTGATACATCATTCTTACGTACTACCCCTTGGAAAAATGCAGTACCATCACGTAATTGCAAAAAGATAATCTTTCCGCTTGATCGTTTATCTGTTAACCAAACATGCATCTTGACTTCTTCATCAACATGTTTAGAAGAATCTTTAATTGAAATCAATTCTGTCATAAAATCCTATCCACCTTTTCATCAATTATACAGTTTCCATAATACCAAAGTTTCTATAAATTATCGACTTCTGAGATATCATTTCCATTTTTGAATTCATATAAAGTATAACCTAGATTGCCGTTTTGTTTTTTGTAGGCCACTTTCCAAACGGCCTCACCCTTATACCAACCAAGATTAATATTATTTATTGTAGCATCCGTATGGATAGATTTAAACTTATTTTTAATCTTAGATTCAGTGATTCCTTTGGCCGCAGGATATAGATATGCCTTTTTAGAATTTGGCAAATAAATAAAGTAATATTGTTTTCCCTTATTATTGGTGCCTGCTATAGCATAGCTGCTAGTGCCACGATCTAAATGATAATAGTTTTGAATCTTTCTAATTGGTGTTTTACTAGTAGCCAATTGCGTAACTTTTTGATCATTGCCCCGACTTCTAGATCCAGCATAATAAAAGATAGCAATGCTGGCTAGAAAGGCAACTATTATCAAACCAATTACCCAACTCACAAACTTGATTGTTTGTCTTGTATCATCTTGTAACATAATTATTTATTTTCTAATTTCTTTTTTAATTCTTCTCTAGTAACCTTTTCAACTTTGACAGGAATCGTTTGAAGGAACTCTTGACCATAATCTTTAGTCCATAATCTTGGGTCTAAAATTACAAATTGACCATGATCCTGTTCTCCTCTAATTAAACGGCCCATTCCTTGTCTAAAACGAATGACAGCTCTTGGTAAACTATCTTTAGTAAAAGAATCGATTCCCTGATCTTCCAATTTCTTCTGCCTTAAACGAACTTCAGGTTGATCAGGAGATTCAAACGGGATTTTTGCCGCAAAAACAGTATCAATCCCACAATCATGAAAATCAATTCCCTCCCAAAAACTATCAGCACCAATTATAATTGACTTTTTAGCAATTACAAACCTCTTAGCAATTCGGTTATTGGAACCAGACAATCCCTGGGCCAAGATTTCAAAATCTTTTAGCTGTGGCTCATTCATAATCATGGTAAAAACCGTTTTAATTTTTTCTAAATTAGTCATCAAAACAAGTACATGGTGCTTATCTTGAATGTCACTAAGTAAAATTTGTGCAATAGTCTTTTCAAATTCTTCACTATCAGGGCTAGGCATATTATTAACTGCCAGTACCTGCAAATGCTTTTTTATATTAAAAGTACTTTTACCAATATATTCAACCGGATGTAATTCTGTTAAAGCTAACTGGTTGATTGCATATTCAAAATTTCGATTACTGGTTAAAGTAGCACTGACGAAGGCAATATGGTCAAAACGACTATAGATTTGTTTTAATACTTCACCAGCATCAAGCATTAACCAGTCTAAATTGGTACTTAGTGGATCATCAGGATTAGTAATCATCAAAATAAAGCCATCTTGCTCTAAACCTTTTTGATCAGAAAGCAAATCAGCCAATTGATAGCCCTTTTCAGAGTAATAATCTAGGCGATCAATTTGTTCCGTAATCTCATTAACTAATACCTCAACATTAGCCAGCATGCGTTCTTGTTCATTATATAATTCAAATAAAACCTGATTAGTTAAGTCCCTAACCTCTTCTAATTTTTGTTGGAACTTAGGTAAAATCGCTTTAAACTTGCTATTTCCGCCAAATAAACTTTTTCCTTGAAAACTAAGTTCTAGATTATCATTAGCTAAAACTGTCCGATTAACAGCATTATCTCTTTGAAAATAAAGTTGCTTTTGTAATTCATTAATTAACTGAATTAATTCCAAAATTTTAGGATCTATTTTCTTTAGTAAAAGGTTCAGCTGCACATCATCATTAAATTGCGCTTCAACACTTTCATCTGAGAAATAAAGCAAATTACGGAGATGACTTAAAACTCCCCACAAAGCTTCAAAACGCAAAGAATCATTACGCGAACTTACGACATTGTCTGTGAAACGATGAGCTTCATCAATGACTAAATACGGATTCTGACCCCAAATTGTATCCATATAGTGGTTAGCCAAATAAGCATGATTAGTCACCAATATATCCGCTTCTTCTTGTCGTTTACGCGCTAAATTCCAAAAATCGACCCCTGCAAAACGGCTACCTACTCTTGCATCCCCTGGATGTTGAATCTGTGCAAAGAGTGGTGCATTATAGTTAGTTAAATTTAATTCATCTAAATCACCAGTTTTAGTCTTAGTCAGCCAAACCAGTATCTGCATCTGTAATATCAAGGTTTGCTTATTCGGTGTACCTTGAAAAATCGTCTGTACAAATCCGTCAAGGTCAAGGTAACGACTACTTGACTTAACTACTTCTGCAGTCAAATCCAACTTAGTCACCTTAAATAACTGCGGAATTTCATGTTCAATCACTTGTTCTTGCAACACTTTAGTTGGTGTAGCTACAACTAATTTTCTACCAGAATAAAGCTGATAAGCATAAGCAAAAAGATAAGAAAAAGTTTTCCCAGTCCCGTTAGGTGCTTCAATTAGCATCGCTCTTTTATCTGGATCATTAATAAACTGATGCAAATGATTAATTAGGTCGACTTGAGCTCTACGAAAGTGTAAATGACCTTTAAATAGCTTTTGTTTCTCTGAGTCAGTCTTTGGGAATTTAGCATTCCCACCATGTGCTTCAGAATTATCATTTTGTTTTTGCAGAATAATATTACGCACTTGCATATATTCTTTACCTAAAGGCCGTTTTTCTTGACGTAAATTATCTGCAATCGTTGTAATCACCCAAGATGTATCCCGAATAAGCCCATGAGATAATGAACTGAGGGTATTCAGTGTAGCTTGAGGTAGACTTTCTAATTTATTAAAAATTTCAAGCAATAAAACTGCAGTCCCATAAGCATCAGAATCTGCCTTATGTGGATCTAAATGTTTAATCCCCAATTGTGTTGTCAAATCACTCAACTTATAAGATGGAAAAGTCGGAAAAGCAATCTTAGCCAGTTCTACAGTATCAATTGCTTTATTTGTAAGTGCCTCATAACCATGTTGCACTAGTTCATAATTCAAAAAAGGCAAATCAAAGTCAACATTATGAGCTACGAAAACAGTATTTTGCAAAATTTTAGTAATTTTGGGTGCATAATAATCAAAATCTCTTTGTTTTGCTACATCTTGATCATGAATTCCGGTTAAATTAACAACTGATTGTGGTATTTCACGATGCGGATTGATCAAAAATGAATAAGTTTTAACTACTTTGCGATTTTTAATAATAGCACACCCAAACTGAATAATATGATGCCCATTCTCACGTTGCGTTCCTGTAGTCTCTAGATCAACTACAGCAAATGTATCTTTAGTAAAACTTTTTGCCATAATTTCCTCCTTCCTCTATTTCACTTCAACCGCTTGTTTAGCATCAAGCAGAATTAAATATTTTCCAATAACTTTTTTTTGACTAAATTCATTGATAGCTTGTTCATATAGTCTAAGCTGACCTGTATATTTTTCTTTAATCAATTCAATTGATTCAGATAAATGCGATTGATCAACGTGGTCAGTTTTGTAGTCAAACAAAATAATACCATCATTTTTGACAAAATAGCCATCAATTGTACCATGAACCAAAATTTTGGCATTAGGATCTGAAAAGTTTTTAAACAAAGTTTTAGCGGAGATTAAACTAGAAAAATCTATTTCTCGCTTTAAATTCTCTGGCTTTTGCCAAAATTCCTCGGCAAAATTGCTATGAACAAACCACTCAATTTGGTCTTTCTTTAAACTAGAAACAATTTCTGGATTCAGTTTCTTTTGCTTAATCAATTCTTGAATTTCTACTTCTAGTTGATCTTCAGCACCATTGCCTTGATAATCATAATACTGCAAAATCATGTGTGTAGCAGTTCCAATTTCTGCACCAGTAAACTTAGTTTGATACAAGAAATTAGGTTTAGTATCAATCGGTTGTAAATAACGATTAGTCGATGTCAATAAGTGAGCATTCTCTAATTCGGTCTCGATCGGATCGTTGAATGCTTTTTTTATTTCAGATACCGCCTGATAAGCTGTAGTTTCACTAGCATCTTTAAACGGATAATTAAATTGATAAAGCCGTTTCGTGGTTTGATTTAAAAGGTTACTTTGCGTTTTATCATTACTTGTCTCCGCTTTCTGATAATCAGGTAGTTCATCGTTAGCATTTTCATAATTAATATACAAAAACGACTGACTCTTATCCAACGAATTAGTAATATCAGACATTTTCACAGCTAGGTGACGATCTAAAGCCAACGCAGGTCCCATAAAACTCAATGGACTAGTGGAAGATAACTTATCTGCTAATGATAATTGACCAATCTGATTTAGTTCAGTCGACCATTCTTTAACTCGTTTATCCAGATTAGGAACATCGCCAACCAAAATTAATTTCTGCTTAGCCCGCGTTAATGCTACATAAAGAATTCGCGCTTCTTCTTCTAATAATTGTCTTTTTTTAGTTACATTTCCCATCGCTTTAACTAAAGAGTCAATCCGATAATGTTCTTCACGGAGCGTAATTCCTATACTATCTGAGCTAATCACATAGTTACCTTTTAAATCACGCATTTGATATTTATGCTGCATCCCCACATAAAACACGATCGGAAATTCTAGTCCCTTAGAACCATGAATAGTCATTAATCTGACCGCATTACCAGCTTCTTTAGTTAATAAAGGCTGTGCCAAGTCCTTCTGACTTTGCCGCATCCGATTAATAAAATTGATAAATTGGTATAATCCCTTGAACCCTGCACTCTCATATGAAGCAGCACGTTCATATAAAGCTTCTAGATTAACTCGTCGCTGTTCACCATTAGGTAGTGCGGTCATTATCTCTAATAAATTTGTCCTAGCATAAATGCTCCAAATCAATTCAGAAATACGATGTGCCGTGGCAAACTTGCGCAAATCAGCTAGTTGATTTAAAAAATCTTTGATTCGAGTACTTAATTCATCTCCTACACCTACATAAGAAGTCAATGCACTATAGAAAGTAGAGTTCTTACTCTTGATACGAATTTTAGCTAAATCCTTTTCACCAAAATTAAACAAAGGCGAACGTAAAACTGAAACTAATGGAATATCCTGATCGGGATTATCAATGATCTTTAAGTAGTTCATCATAACAGTCAATTCAAAAGTTTGAAAATAATTCTTCGCATCAGTTACAAATAATGGTATATCCTGCTTAGCAAATTCCTGCATTATTTCCAAATTATCACTACGACTTCTAGTCAAGATAGCAATATCACTGTAACGTAACTCTCTCATTCCTGTTTTACTATCAAAGATTTGTACACGCTCTTCTTTTAGTTGCTTAATACGTGCTAAAACCATTTGAATTTCAGAAAAATCTATCTCATTTTCATCTTCATTACTGCTATTTTTCTTTTCATGAACAATTACTTCACTAGCTTTAGGAGTGTTTTCAGGATAATACTTAGCACCAAAAATCAATTGTCCTTCTTTTTGATAGTCAATCCCGCCAAAATCTGAACTTAGCACACTTTTAAATACTTGATTTACAATTTTGGTAACCGGCTCAGTAGAGCGGAAATTATCTGACAACAGAATTCTTTTGGTTTGTTTATTATCATCATTGGCAAAATCATGGTATTTTTTCAAAAATAAGCTTGGCTCTGCTTGTCTAAAGCCATAGATCGACTGCTTTACATCACCAACCATGAAAAGCGTATTTTTATCTTTATTTTTGATTTGCTGGATGATATTTTCTTGCAAAGCATTAATATCCTGATATTCATCAATCAAAATCTCTTTGAATTTATTTTGATAAAATTCACGAGCCATTTGAGAATTCGATGTATCTTGACTCAAAATCTGATAAGCCAATTGTTCCATATCACTATAGTCAAGCAAATTTTCACTGCGCTTCAGCTTATTAAACCGATCAATCAAGGCTAGCTCGGATTTAGCAATTGCAGCAACAATCTTTTGGCCGCGCTGCATGACTTTAATTTGTTCTTGTTCATCAACAGCAAAAAATGAAGTAAAAGTATCAAAAACAAAATTTTTTGCTTCATCTTTTAACTTTTGTAGGTCTTCATAAAAATTTAGAACATCTTCATCCCATTTACTTGACTTACGATAATTCACTGTAAAAACACACGAACGTAATAGTTCTCGTTGTTTATCGTAGTCTGCATCATTTTCTAAAGCAAAAACAAAATGATCTAAATTTTGTGCAAACAAGGTAAAAGCTTCCTTAGCCTTAGCTAGCTCTTTTGTTTCTATTACTGGATTTTCTAAATAATCATTAATTTTCCCTTGTAAGTCGCCAATACTAGTAAGCAAGTATGGCTTAATCTGTTTTTGCCACAAATCAGATTCCACGATACTGCCATTAACCACGTAAACATCAACCAATTTTTTTAACCATGAGCGATACTCAGGTTTGGCCATGGCAAAATCATACAAATCTAGCAACAAGTCGCGCGGGCTATCCGCATCTCGATCCCCTGCAAAGTTATCATAAAAATGCCTAAAATTTACGTCTTTCTCTTCTAGAAACTCCCCTTCAATTTCACGTAATGCACGTTCTTTTAACAATGCAGCTTGAGTATCATCAGTTAGAATACTAAAACTTGGATCTAAGTTTACAGAGTAATAAAAGCGATGGATTACTTCTAGACAAAATGCATCAATTGTAGAAATATTAGCAGTATCCACTTGATTTAGCTGCTCACGTAAATATCTGCGATTAGATCCCGGCTTTGCTAATTCAGCTGATAATGCCTGTTTAATTCTAGTTTTCATTTCTTCAGCTGCTGCTTTGGTAAATGTAATTACTAATAATTCATCAACTTGGGTTCCCGAAAGAATCTCCCTTAAAACGCGCTCAACAAGAACAGTTGTCTTACCACTACCTGCAGAAGCAGAAACCAGAATATCATGACCACGATCATCAATTGCTTGTTGTTGCTCTTTAGTAAATTGAGACAATTTTATTGTTCCTTTCCTAATTTCTCTTTGATCTTAAGAATTAATTCTTTTTTATTCAGATTGTTTATTTCATGATATTGATTTTGACGCAGCATCGCATCAAAAAAGAAGACATCACGATAATCAGAATAAGTTAAGGCATTCTTCGCTTTGCCATAACGATATGGATTAAGTTCAATTTTTCCAGATAAAATTTGGCTTGATGCTTGTCGAATAAGATACTCATCGTATTCTAGCAGTAATTCAATTTCTTCCTCACTAAAGTTGCGGTCACGTGGCAAGCTAAAGCCACCTCTAGCCTTAGTTTTAACCCCAGTATACAGTTCAGAAGAATAGCTAGGATGATCATCAAGTAATGGCTCAGCTTCTACTAAGATTTCTGGATCATTGCTGATTAAGCCAGTATACATCAGCTTGGGTTTACTATCAGTTGCTCCCTTTTTCAAATTTAAACTACTATCAATTAGTTTATTGCTATTCAAACGTTCTAATTGTCTAGTAACAGTTTGATAAAAAGCACCCAATAATGAAAGACGATCTTTTCCAGCAAAAAATTGATCATTTTTAGTCAAAACATCCAAATAAGAAACCATCTGTAAAGCAATTCCGTTATAAAACATCCCAAGATCAAATTTTTTAGCTGATGACTTGTAATCAATAACCTGGGCTAAAACTTGATCCTTATCATTGAAATTGGCCAAATCAACCCGGTCCATTTTACCGCGCAAATCAACTTTATGTTGACCTGATATATCTGGCACTTCTAAGCTTAATCCTTTGATTTTTTCGCCTAACCCAAAACTTAATTCAGAATACTTAGCCCGTAACGGGGTTTCCTTCAAGGAGCGCCGCCAATTATGAGCTACCTTAGAAGTAGTATGGTCTAGACACTTGAAAAGATATTGATTAAAAGGATCATTCATTAATTGAGAATATTTTCCTTCATCCTTCATCACATTTCGCACCGAATTAAGCATTTGTTCCAGTTCTATGCTGCTTAAATCTGCTAAGTCGGTATGCTGCTTGTTTAGTTTTTTCACTAAACGGTCAAAAGTCTCGTGAAAATAGTTTCCAGCCTGAATAACATCAAATTCATTTTCAAACCGTCGCCGCAGCTTAAGCCCATAATTCAAGAAATATTCATATGAATTTTCATAAAAAGTTTCCAGTTGTGACACAGATGAATTCAAGTTTTGACCATACAATTGACTAGCCAAGTCCTGACCAATATTTTCTGGCTGGTTATCAAAATCACTTGCATCAAGCACTGTCTTCGTTTTTTGAGGTAGTTGCTCCTGTGTGATTTTTAATAACTCTTGCACAGCAAGACCTGAATTTATTGAATTCATATAGGTTAAATAGCCTAAACTTGCATCAGGGTTAGTAATGAAAGACAAAAGATCCTGCATCTTTTCTGGCAAATCATGTTGAACAAATTGCTGAGCACCATAATCCTTTAAACGTTGATAATAAATTGAAGGATCAAGTTCTTCATTTGAAGCATTAAGCACTGGATAAGATACATATACCCTATCTTGTGCTAAAGCTAGCGACAAACCAAACTGATAATTTTGGTCTAAGTTATTAAGCTGTTGACTATCTTCTAAGTAAGATTCTGAATTAAAACTATTTTGTAGCTGATTCAAGTTTTCAGTAGTTAAAAAACCTGGCATTTTCTGAATTTGGGGTAAATTACTAGCAGTAGCGCCAATGATAAACACTTGCTTATAGCCGCTAGTTTGTACCATCCCCATTTCAGAAAGGTTTACCGCATCAAGTGTTGAAGGAATTTGGGAAAAATTTGCTTCTCGGAAAGCGCTAATTAACATATTAAAGAATTCATTTAAATCAAAAGTTTCAGGATTAATTGCTAAATAGTCTTGCAACAGCTGCATTAATAAATCCCATAATTGCTCTGGTTGCTGCGCCTGCTGTAAATCACCGGCTGCATTCGCCTCATCACGCCATTTTTCTAATCGGTCGGCAATTCCGTTCTTAGTTAAGAACTCAAAAAATATCGTTAACGCCTTTTGACTATCTTTTTCTTGCTCTATTATTTTGAAAAATGTTGAAATCTTATCAACCAAGTAGCTGCGCAAACGATCGATCTTAGCTACTTCATCATCCATTTTGTCTAAGCGGATCACTTCAGCATTCACAAAATTATCAAAGTGTTTTTTCCATAAATTATGATTAATACCATGAGCCAGAACAAAATTCTCTAGTTCATCAACATCATGAATATACTTCGCCTCTTCCTTATACCAAGAAGGTATTAACAAGTGTGTCTTTAGGATGGCTAGCATATTTTGTGTTTGAAACGGATTCTCATGTAAGTTAAATAAGCTTTCAATTAAAACAACCAGAGGATGATACTTCATTTCCTGTTGTAAATCATTAAAAAATGGAATCTGATTTTGACGTAAAATTGGCGTCAAATAAGTCTCGTATTCCTTTAAATTTGGAGCTAAAATCAAAAAATCATGATAGCGATAGTTGCTTAGTGCTACCTGTTGATAAATAGTCCGCGCTACAAAATAAGCCTCTGCATATCGAGAGTCTGCTTTAACTAATTGTACCTGCTTCAATTCGTCAACTTTAGGAATTGTCTCCGTCCAAAGACTATTTAATATTTCACGACCATTTGGTTGCGAATTAAGCGGAAAAGTTGCTGTCACGTAGTCCATTTTTCTCTCTTGTAAGAACAGCGTTAAGCGCTTAATAGTTTGCTGGATTACATAATCATAATCTCCTTCTTCCGCACTAGAATTAATTTCACCTAAGCGCGTTTTAAACGCAAGGATTACATCTTTTGCTTTACGCATCAAAATTTTAATCGTTAGTGTTTCCTGTAATGAAAAATGTGAAAAATCACAGAAATAAAAACTGGCTTGCTTTAAATTTTTACTTTTAGCTAAAATTTCATTTAGTTGCAGCTGAACCTCATTCTTAGTAGAAAATTTACCCGCAATTTCTTTAATAAAGGCATCATAGATAATCCGCAAATCATGTAATTTATTTTTAGTTTCTTGATCTAAATTATCCTCTGATATCTCGTCTAAATCTAAATTTCCGTCATAAACTTGCAAAATTGTCTGATAAAGCTGATTTACTAATCCAGAATTAACATTAACATTTTCAAAAATAGTCAATTCATCTTTTTTGTTCTCAATAATATGAGCTAAGAGCATTGCACTAGCTGCATCATCTAGTTGATTAGGCAATCCTTGTTCGGCATCTTTTAAGAAAAACCAAGCTAAACGCGAAAAAGACAAAACATGCAAATTTTTAACTGCAGTCTCAGTTTGTTGTTTGCTTGTTGCTAATTTGTTAATTGCCCTAACTTCTGTGGTAAACTTAATATGATTAGGAACGATGATAAAAGTTTCTTGTTCTGGGTGTTGCTGATAGTTTTCAACTGCTTCTTCCAGAATTTTTTCTTGTAATGGGTCGGTTTGTCGTCCTGTAAGAATTTTGATCATTTGTTCGCACTCCTTGCTTTTTATTTTATCATAGCAAGGGCAATCTTTTGTATAAATCTATTTTAAGGATGATTAAAAATGAAAAGCAGCTATTTAGCTCATGGCAAGGTAATTATTATTGGGGAGCATTCAGTAGTTTATGGATATGATGCTTTAGCTATGCCAATTAAGGCTTTACACATTAAAACTACTGTTGAATCTGCTTCTCAAATGTGGATGGATACCGCTCGCTACCACGGTCCATTATTTGAAGCACCGGCAGAATATGATGGCCTAAAATATGTAGTTAAACATATGCAAAAAAAGGCTGGCAATAACCATCCACTTAAAATTACATACACTGGTGAAATTCCAATGGAACGTGGTTTTGGTTCAAGCGCTACTGTTGCATTAGGTACCACTAGGGCAATGAACCAATTCTTTCAGCTGAATATGACTGAAAAAGAAATTATGACTGTAACTAATCATGCTGAAATGATCAATCATGGTAAAGCTTCTGGTCTTGATGCAGCCACTGTTAATTCAGATTATCTAGTTTTTTTTAATAAAAAAATGGGGCCTAAAATATTACAAACCAAATTAGGAGCTACCCTGTTAATCATGGATACTGGTCAACTAGGCAATACAAAGGAAGCTGTTTTTTTAGTTAAAAAAATGCTTGAAAAGTCCGACTATGCCAAGAAAAAAATAGCTCGCTTGGGTGAATTAGCGGATCTTACTAAAAAAGCTTGGATCAAGCACGATCGTCAAGCAGTTGGACAGATTTTTAATGAAGCACAAGAAATTTTGCATTCATTTGATCTTTCAACAAATAAAATTGACCAACTGCAAAAAATTGCCTTGTCAAATAACGCTTTAGGCTTTAAATTATCAGGCGGAGGTCTTGGCGGCATTACTATTTCCTTGTGCGATAACGAAACTGTCGCCCAAGAAATTGCCGCTAAATGTAAAGATTTAATTAGTGACTACTGGATTGAGGAGATTTAATGAATAGAACCGCACGAGCACATACAAATATTGCTTTAATCAAGTACTGGGGCAAAGCTGACGACAAATTACGTCTTCCTTTAATGTCTAGTTTATCAATGACTTTAGATGCTTTTTATACTGATACTAGCGTTGAAAAAACAGATGGTGAAAATCAATTTTTCTTAAATAATCAACAGCAAACTGCTGCAGCTAGTCAACGTGTTTTTGCTTATCTAAAAAAATTGCAGGCTCGTTTTCACGTCACTGGCAATTTAATCGTTAAATCTGTCAATCACGTCCCTACTTCTGCAGGATTAGCATCATCTAGTTCTGCTTTTGCGGCACTAGCTGCTGCTTTTTGTCAATGCTATGACATCAACATTGATCTAGAAGATTTATCTCGTTTAGCCAGGATTGGATCTGGTTCTGCCAGCCGCTCCGTTTATGGCGGTTTTGCTGTTTGGCAAAAAGGTAATAGCGACGAAACATCTTACGCATATGCACTAGATGAAACACCAACGATGGATCTTCACCTTTTAGCAGTTGAATTAAATACCAAACAAAAAAAGATTTCTTCGACTTATGGTATGAAAGATGCCCAATCTTCTCCATTTTTCAGGCCCTGGCTTGAACGCAACAATTCAGAATTAAATGAAATGATCAAAGCTATAAAAAGTAATGATTTCACTGCCCTAGGCCAGTTAGCTGAGTTAAATGCAAATGAAATGCATGCAATTAATTTAACTGCACAGCCTGAATTCACTTACTTTGAGCCGCAAACCATTCAAGCTATTAAATTAGTTGAACAACTTCGTACTGAAGGAATTGAATGTTACTATACAATTGATGCAGGACCAAATATTAAGGTACTTTGCCAATTAAGAAATAGCAAAGATATCATTCAACGCTTTTCGTCCGAATTTAATAATGTTAATATAGTGAATGCAAGTTTTGGTCCTGGAATTACTTATTTGGACTAGTTGTAATTAAAAAAGTTAATTAGATTCGAGGATTTAGTTCTTTTGATAACAGAAAAAGCGCCCGGAAAGTTATATATTGCCGGAGAATATGCAGTATTAGAGCAAGATTGTCCTGCTATTTTAGTAGCAGTTAACCAATTTGTACGTGTGTCAATCACTAAGAGTAAAGGGGCAACTGGCTTAATTCACTCCAAGCAATACTCACAGGATTCGATTCATTGGGTTCGTCAGGGCTCAAAAATGGTAATCGATAATCGTGACAACCCTTTTGAATATATTTTGTCAGCTATTTCATTTACTGAACAATATTGTATTGAGCAAAATATCAAAATGAAAGTCTATGATTTACACGTCAATTCAGACTTAGATTCTGCAGATGGTAAAAAATATGGTTTAGGTTCAAGTGCAGCCGTCACAGTAGCTACAGTTAAAGCTATCTTGCGTTTTTATGGCGTAAAAATGAGCAATGAACTGGTTTATAAATTATCGGCTATTTCACACTATTCAGTTCAAGGAAATGGCTCAGCTGGTGACATTGCAGCTAGTGTCTATGGCGGCTGGTTAGCTTACCAAACTTTTGACAAAAAATGGTTAAAGCAAGAATTAGCTAATAAGACTTTAGTTCAAGTCGTTAATGAAGCTTGGCCTGGCTTAAAAGTTGAATTACTAACTCCTCCTAAAGATATGAAACTGATGATTGGTTGGAGTCAAAAGCCAGCATCAACTTCACGCCTCGTTGATGAAACTAACGCTAATAAGGCGGCTTTGAATATGGAATATGAAAATTTCTTAGTAGCTTCTAGAGCTTGTGTTTTAAAGATGGTTCAAGGTTTCGAAGCAAACAATATTGCTTTAATCAAACAACAAATTCGGGCTAACCGTAAATTGTTGCAGCACTTTGCCAAAATTAACCAAATTGCCATTGAAATTCCACGTTTATCGCAATTAATCAAAATTGCAGAAAATTTTGGTGGAGCTGCTAAAACTTCTGGTGCTGGTAATGGCGACTGTGGCATTGTGATTACAGATACTAATACCGATGTTGAAGCACTTGAAAGCGAATGGCGCCATAAGGGAATTATGCCTCTTAATTTTAAGGTTCACCAGATTATCATGGCTCATTGATGGAGAGTTCTATGTCGATTAGATCTGAAAGAAAAGAAGAACATCTGAAGTTAGCTCAGATGTTTTTTAATAAAGAAAAATATAATAGTTTTGATCAACTGCATTTGTTGCGCCCTGCTCTGCCTGAAACAAAAGTCGATCCAACTATTCTGGGATCAGAAATGTTTGGCAAAAATGTTTCTGCGCCTTTTTTTATCAATGCTATGACTGGTGGCTCAGCTGCTTCTAAACAAATTAATCAAGCATTGGGACAGGTTGCCCAGCAGCAAAATATTGCCCTAGCTTTGGGATCTGCCAGCATTTTAGCTAAGGAAACTGATCAACTAGACAGTTTTATGGTTGCCAGAGCAGAAGATCCAGATGGTGTACTAATTGTTAATGTTAATCCAGAAACACCAATCTCTGCAATTAAACAAATTATCCAAGAATTAAATGCAGATGCGCTTCAGATCCATTTAAATACAATACAAGAAATTGCCATGCCTGAAGGTGATCGTGACTTTCGTTGGCTTGATTCAATTAAAGCAATTCGTACCGCTATCGATTTGCCCATTATTATTAAAGAAGTCGGTTTTGGATTGGATCAAACAAGTATTCATCTTTTAAAAGTAAATGGCATTGAATACTTCGATGTCGCCGGTTCTGGTGGCACAAACTTTGCCCAGATTGAGAATGCACGTAATGCCAGTGACGTTTCATACTTAGAAGATTTAGGTTTACCTACTGTGGTGACTGCTCTGATGGCATGGCAAGAGCAAGTTAAATTTTTTGTTTCTGGTGGAGTACGTAATCCCCTAGATATTTTAAAAGGTTTAGCTCTAGGAGGAAAATTTGTTGGTATTTCAAATGTTTTTTTACAAGAATACATCCAAAATGGTAGTACTGGATTAGAGCAATTAATTACTAATTGGAAAAATGAATTGGCTGCTTTAATTGCTGTTTACGGCAAAAAAGATTTAGCATCCCTGGTACAAATAAAAAAATACTATGATTTACCATTAAAGGCTCAAATCGATCAGTTACTGTAAAGTAAAAGCACTAGTTAATGATTACTAGTGCTTTTACTTTACATAATTTTCCTTATTTAATTTCAAGCAATTTGGCAATTTCTTTTTGAACAGCACTTTCATTACTTGAACCAATAATTTGCCCTGCAGCTTGTTTGGCTTCTGGCAACGCCGTTGCAGTAGCAAAACTACGGCCTACATATTTCAGCATTCCTACATCATTACCGCTATCGCCAAAAGCTATCATCTCACTTGATTTGATCCCTAATTTTTGACTCAAATATGCTAGACCTACTGCTTTATTCATTCCCTTAGTTTGCATATCAATCGAGTCTGCTGCACCAGAAACAAAACCAACCTCCGGATATTTTTCTTTTAATTCGCGCAAAATTTTAGACATTTTATCTTCTGGCACTGTCAGACTGACCTTGAAAATCCGATCATCAATTTCTCCAAAAGAATCTACTACAGTAATATGCTCCATGTATTTTTTCATTTCTTGTTTATAAGCTCGTCCACTGCTCTTTTTAACATAAGCACTTACTAGCCCCATCACTACAGCTGGATATGGATATTCAGTAGTTATTTTTAATAAAGTTTGATATATGTCATCACTTAACGAGTCAACATGCAAAATTTGTCTTCCTTGAGCAACTAATGCCCCATTTTCAGCTACAAAATAAATTTTATCCAAAACCTCAGGAAAACGAGTCATTAAGTTAGCATATTGATTGCCACTAGCAACTACAAATTTAATCCCCTGCTTTTGCATTTCCGCAAATTCACGCAAAAATAATTCTTTATCATAGTCTTTCTGGTCAGTTAACCAGGTTCCGTCCATATCTGTCGCAATTAGTTTTATCATTTTCTCAATCCCTTTGGGTAAAAGTTCTTCAATACTTGATTACCAGCGATTTTGCCAAAACTAAATATTAATTTTTGATAGCTGACTAACACAAAGCCCCGCAAATCACTGTCCACTTTAACGGTTTCACCGTGCAAATAATTTTGGTATTCTTCAATTGTCGGTAAATCATAAACCCGTTCTTGCTTTACCTTACCTAGCACTTCTGCCAATTGATGTCCTGGTTCAAAACGTTTTTTCTTTAATATACCCAACTCGACTCCATTATTAATTACATGAAGCTTACTTTTTTCAGGCAAACTGATTGCAGGAATATAGACATGTTCATTACGGACTTTTGCTTTATTACGCCAGTCACTTAAAGCAACTGGTAAATTAAACTGATCCATTACCTGACCAACTAGTTCCTGATCATTTTTGGTTAAGCGCCACGGATCACGCTTGGCTTTTTTGTTTTTGCTCTTTTTTTCAATTCTAGCTTTACCTACTTTTTGTAAAACTGCCACAAATTGTCCTTCACCTATACCATCTTGAGGCCAAAAGCGTAATGTTTTAGTCAAATCAGGATTTCCATCAGCCCACTCAGGCTGTCCAACATCAATCTTATTAGCTTGTATCCCTGTATCTAAAATTGTAAAACCATATTCTTTATTTAACCAGCTAACAATCTGCTCATCCTCTTCTGGCGCAAAGGTACAAGTTGAATAAATTAAGCGTCCGCCAGGTTGAAGCATCTTAACAGCTTCATTGAGGATCTCTTTTTGACGGTTCTGGCATGTTAAAACATAGTCTTGAGACCAATAATCAATTGCCTCCGGATTTTTTCTAAACATTCCTTCACCACTACATGGAGCATCGACTAAAATCACATCAAAAAATTCCGAAAAAATTGGAACTAACTTTTCTGGACTTTCATTAGTAATTAAGGCATTACTGATGCCCCAACGTTCAATATTTTCCCGTAGTGCCTTTACTCGTGTTGCAGAGATTTCATTAGCTACTAAAAGGCCCTCACCCTTCAATTGTTCTCCTAATGCTGTTGTTTTTCCTCCAGGCGCAGCACACAGATCTAGCACGCGCTCTCCTGGCCGAACACCACTAATTGCCGCAGGAAACATAGCCGCTGGATCTTGAGAATAAACACTACCGCTTACCCACTCAGGATCTTCCCCCGATACTTCACCATAATAGGCTGAATTTATTTGCGGTACTGAATCAGTAAGCTCATATGAAACCTTAGTAGGCTTCAATGTATTAATTCTAAAAGCTTTTTTGCTCTCTTCATTCATCGCCGCAAACAGTTCTTGTGCTTTTTTGGTACCTAATAATTTTTCATATTTAGTTTTAAATTCATTTGGTAGATTTAGCAATTTTCCTGTCCTTTCTCACTAAGTAATAGACCATCCCACAAAACGCCAACACAATTACAACCCAGGAAGCTATTAATGTAACTATTAAAGAACCATATGTTGAATAAAAGGCATGCCATCTTAAAAAGAAGTATGTAGCAAGGGCAAAAATAGCCTCTATTAAAAATAAACGTACGCTGCGGTTAATTACCCAATTGCGCAGCAAATCATCGTGTAGACGTGTTAAACGAGCCTGACGCTTAATTCCTATTGCAAGCAACATATTTGTAATCATTCCGACCAATAGGCAAACAACTAACATTAAAATATCCGGCACGACAGATAAACGATCACGATGATGCTCTTGAACAAAAGACGGAATATGCAAACTAGCATGATAATGCTTAGCAATCTTTTCAATCACTGCAGGTGTTGCATCTACTACAATTCGATAATTCTTGAGCTGGTCTTTAGCAGTTGGCTGATCAATTCCTGTACTTAGATAATATTTATCCATTTCTACCTGTGGATAGTCCTTAAATTCGCCTATAACAGAATAATAATTTTTGCCTAAAATAACATATTTATTATTCTGCACATCTAATAAATTAAGTTTAACTGTTGGCCCCAGCACCACAAAAGAAACCTGTCCTTTAAAATCATCAGGTGAAAAATAGCGACCACTCTCAGTTGGCAAGCCAGTAACGGCATGATTAGCCCAAACAAGCACTTGTTTTTTTTCATAATTATTATCTAAATGCAATTGAATTTGATGATTCGCATAATTTTTGTCCAAATATTTTAGGAAAATACTAATCTTTTCATCACTATCTGTTCTAAAATAGCGGGTATTATTAGTTAAGCCGTGTGCTTCCAGCAATTCGTCAGCATAACTAGATTCAATATTGGAGAGCATTGTTCCAATTCCTAAAAAAGATAATAAAAGAATCAGTAACAAAAATATCTTTTTAAAATTCATTTTTTATTTCAAATACCTGTTCATTAATAAAATCGAAGCTTTGCAAGGAATGATTAATCTCGTCTAAAGCTGCACTATTTTTAAACCAATTTTGGTGCCA
Organism: Lactobacillus crispatus; assembly: GCF_018987235.1. Taxonomy (NCBI): domain Bacteria; kingdom Bacillati; phylum Bacillota; class Bacilli; order Lactobacillales; family Lactobacillaceae; genus Lactobacillus; species Lactobacillus crispatus. The sequence goes on along the minus strand of NZ_CP072197.1, from coordinate 1,018,631 downwards.
AAATTCTGGTGAATTAGTAGCACCATCTTTTTCACCAACAAAGAGCAAATGACAACTTGGATTATACTTATGCCAAGCTGCCACAGTTTCTAAATCTCCGTGACCGAAATTTGGTGACCACGAACATAGAACTAGATTAACTGTGTGATACTTCTTAATTGCTTGGTCAGCTGGTAAATCTTCTACTGGATAAAAAGGCTTAGCTCCAGTGGTCGACGTCTTGGCCCACTCTAATGAGTCTGTACTGTGAACTTTAATTCCAACCTGAGCCAAAGCTTGAGACCAATACGCGTTGCCTGCCATGATTTCTAACGCTGTTTGTACATGCAGCTTATTTTTAATTAACTGCGCAGTCTGAATATTAGGCAGAGACCAGATGCCATATATTAAAGAGAGATATTGCCGAAAATTATTAAGTAAATTATTTAAATCCCTTAAGGCCCCTTCTTTATCTGGTCCCACCTCAACTAAAACTTCTTCAAATTCATCTGGCAATAAACCTAATCTGCGTGGTGCCCGCTTCAATGGCTTACCTGCTTGTACATAACTATCAATTAATGCTATTTCTTCAACTTGTCGTTTAACCGCAGGATGATTTATCTCTTGCTCTAATTTTGTTAATTTCGTCAAAAATTTTGTCATACTTAAACACCTTAATATGATTTTACCATTCAACGGCGGAGAATTCAGTTATAATAAGACTAGCAAGCAAAGGAGATATTCTATGGTTGAAACCAAAAAGAGAAATGATGATGAAAGCATTGGCCGCTTTGTTTTAGACATAATTATTATGTTTGCAATTTTGATGGGAATTTACTACTTTATTTTTAGTTTTTTCCTATCAAATGAAACAGTATCTGGTCCATCAATGCAGCCCACATTTGAGAATGGCGATCGTTTGATTGCTGTACGTCATTTTACGCCTAAACGAAATGATATCGTCATTCTAAAAGCACCAGACCAAAAAGGTGCTCTATATATCAAGCGAATTATTGGCACACCTGGTGATATGGTTACTTCTAAAAATGATAAGCTTTACATTAACGGCAAACAAATTGCAGAACCATATTTAAATAATGGCTACCAAAGAGAGTCACATAAATTAGGTGAACTCTATACTAACAATTTCACTTTAAAAAAGCGAGTACCTAAGGATAGTTACTTCGTCATGGGAGATCACCGTGACGTCTCAAAGGACTCCCGTTACTTTGGGTTTGTTAAACGAAGCGCGCTAGTTGGACGAGTCGTATTCAGGTATTGGCCGTTTACACAATGGAAAACATTTTAATTGAAAAATTACAAAAAATTTTATTTTTCGTCCTGATTTGATTAAAATTAAAGAGTAAGGAGAAATTATTATGAATGAGCAAGAAGAATTATCTGATGCAATTATTAATTTTCAAGTAAAACACCATGTTAATGACACTGATCTAGCATTTGCTAGTCACCTATCAGTTGAAAAAGTCCATGCTACGAAAACTGGTGATGGTCAATTTACAGCTGAAGAAGTAAATCAACTTTATGACTATATGTCAGCTAATGCTTAGTTGATTAGTTATCTTAGAAAGGGCTTCATTTCAAATTCAAATGAAGCCCTTTTTCATGCTCTTAACTTTTATAACCCTCAGTAAAAAAGGTGTTCTAGCATCATTACTCGAACACCTTTAATCATTTACTTACTAATTTTGATACTTAACTGCTGTACCATATGCTACAACCGATTGCATATCTCCAGCGATTGATCCTGTATCAAAACGCATCATTACCACAGCATCTGCACCCATCTTAGCTGCTTCTTCTTTCAAACGACTAATTGCTTCAAGCCGTGAATTCGTCAGCATCTTGGTGTAGCCTTTAATCTCACCCCCAACGATGCTTTTTAATCCCGCCCCAAAGTCAGATATTGCATTTCTTGACTGCGTGGTAACACCAAAAGCTTCACCGATAATTTCATAATCCTTACCGGGAATATTTTCAGTAGTAGTAACTAAAATATCTGCCATAATCTTCTCCTTTAATAATTAATTCCTTTAGCTTCTACAAATCTTTTAACCAAGATTAAATTCAAAATGCCTAGAATAAAGTTAACTGCAAATAAACATAAATCGTTTAACCAAATAGGATCTGTTACTTGTAAAGCCGGTCTTTTATCGATAAAGCCATTTAATCTTGACATAAAGATTATTCCACAATATACAGCTACAATTACCAAAATTGCAATGATTAACAATCTAGCCCAAAGAGTACTCTTAAAAGGTAAAAAGTCTGTAATTACTCGCGAAATAAAATTAGCAAAACTGACAAAGAAATAAATAAACAAAATAATTAAAACGATAAATATCCAGCGAAAGATTAGCATCTGATTATTAACTGATTCAACACCTGATATCATTTTGGTTGGGTATAAACCAAACTCACGAAAAGCTTGAGCAAAACTACCAGCTCCAAAACTAGGAATTAATAATAATGTATTAACTATTTGCTGAAGTAAGAAAAAATAACCACACGCTACTAAACTACTAAAGTTATTTGCCAAATATGTTTTTCGTTCATCACTAGCTACCAAGTGCCAAGTTTGACTCAAATTGATTTTTTCATTTTGCCAACAAGTGATTGCACAAAAAGCAAAATCAATATATAGTAATACCAGCAAAGTTATTACGCCAGAATTGCCCCAAATTATTAGCTGGAGCATTAGTAAGCCAATCCCAATTTCTAAAAAGAAGGAAATATCCCGACAAAAATAAAACTACGCAGATATTAATTAAGAAGACTAAATATATAAATCGCCTTTTCTGTGACCACATCTGCTTAAATAAAGTCCCAAAATTAGTCATTGTTCAATCCAGCCCTTTCACTAACGACTAACGATTTTAGGTTCCACTAATTTACTAATTAAGTAGCTATCAATTGCTCCTAAAACAATTGCACCAGCAAAGTACTCAGTAGTTGAAACACCAAAAAGATCATTTTCTTTAGCTAAATGACGTAGATACATTGTAGTGATCTGATCGTTTAATTTGCCCGCAATAAGAACTGCAATAATGACGATCAGCGCCATTACAAATAATTTAATTAAAATATTATTGTTAAATGGTAGTTGATCAACTATTGCTCTAGTTAAAAAATTAGCAAAACTGACAAAGGTGAAAATAACTAAAACTAGCCCTGACAAAAATAATAAAAATTCAATTACTGGGGAGAAATCCGACCAGTTAAATTTAGAATCAATCATAGCGTGAAGAAGTGGCAAATGATGACTCAAATTATCTGCCATAGCGACTAAAAAGCCTAATACAACTTGAATAATAAAAATGTAAATACACTCAACAAAACTCGAAAACATATTAGTTAGCCAAATTTTTACGCTTGAGATTGGGGCTAGTTGCCAAGTTTGGCTTAGATTAATTTTTTCATTTTGCCAGCAAAGAAGACCTAAAAATATAACATCAGCAACCGGAGTGGTTATCATTCCTGCACTAAGTATATAATCTAGCCAATTGCTATTCTTATCAATATTAAGATAAACGAAATTACTTTTATCCCACAGAGCCATTACTAACAGAAAAAGAACTGCAAAGACTTGCAATAATAAGACCAAGTCAGCATATCGTCTTTTCTGTCCAAACATTTGCTTGAATAAGGCTTTAAAGCTTGTCATAAAAGCCTCCTAATTCTGTTTTGCTTCAACGAATTTGTTTAGCAAGAAAATATCAATTAAAGTGATTACTACATCGAAGACCAAGAATTGTAATAAAGTAGTGGCATAATCAATATCATAATTGTTAACTGCAAACGGACTAAATTCGCCTAAAACTGAGAAGATAATCGATGCTGCATGACCTAAAATCCAGATAATCGCAATAATGACAACTACTCTAATAATGAAAGTCAAGACCTTACTTGAACCACCTGGTAAAAAGTCAATAATACTGCGACTAGCAAGATTAAGTAAACTGACAATTGCATACCATGCATAACCAATTAGGATAATCAAACCAAGGCTAGCCAACATTTCCTGCCAGTCATGAGCTGATAAATTAAGACTGACATGACTAAGTACTTTTCGCACTTCTTGATCAGATAACATTGGCAATAACGTAATCAAAATCGTTACTGTCTCTAAGATTCCCAACCAGATATAAGTTAAAAACGCTGTACCAAAATTGCCAAGTAAAAATTTAGTATCACTAACCGGAATCAAACGCCAAGTCTGACTGCGATTAATCTTCTCATTTTTTATTGAAGAAACAATCCAATAGACGAAATCAGCCACAAATGATGTTATTAACATCATCACTGCATATACTGCCAAAAATGCTACGACCAGATTTACATTGCTAGTATCATTTCCATTAACAAATTCTGGAGTACCATTGCCAGAAACAAAGACAATAATAGTTAAACATAAACTGGCAAATGCCTGAATTAAGAAGATCAAATAGACTGACTTACTTTTTTCTTGAAACATGCGATTAAACAATGTATTAAAACTAGTCATCATTCGTCATCCTCATCTGCATAAAAACTCTCATAATATTCTTCAATTGATTTATGCGTTTGACGAATATCATCTGCTGATTTATGTTCCAAAACCGTATGATTTTTCACAATTACTACTTCATCAAGTAGAGATGAAATTTCATTGACAAAGTGATCTGAGATTAAAATCGTTGCCTTTTCATCTTTCCACAAAATGATGGAATTAATAATTTTCTTTCGAGCCATTGCATCAATCCCACCAAAAGGTTCATCAAGTAAATACAAATCTGCTTTACGAGCAAATGTTAAAGCAATAATCAATTTTTCACGCATTCCTCGTGATAACTGACTCAACTTCACTTCAGGATCTAATTTCATAAACTTACGCAGCTCATCGAATTCATTTTCATCAAAATCTTGAAAAATCGTTGCGTAAAATTTAACCACTTCCTTGATCTTTGTTGAATCGCTGAAGCCAGTTAAACCATCAGTAAAAGACAACTTAGCCTTTCTTTCTGCCTCTTTTGTTGCCCCCTCTAAATTAATTTTGCCTTTGTAATTCTTAGCTACACCGGCAATAATTCGCATCAAAGTGGTCTTACCAGCACCATTTTCACCAAGTAAAGCAACAATCTTGCCAGGAGCTAAATTCAAGTTCACATCTTGCAATACTTGCTTCTGATTTTTCTTATAACTTACATCTTTAATAGCTAATAAATCATTCATTCTGATCCCCCACCATTTTTTAAATAATTCTTTAACGTTGAAACCAACTTAGTCTTTCCTATACCAAACTTTTCCATATTTTGGACAAATTGCTCTAATTCATTATTAATTAATGATTGCTTGGTTTCAGCCAATAACTTAGTATCTTCAGTAACAAAATTACCTTCGCCACGCTTAGTATAAAGAATACCTTGACTGTTCATCTGTTGTAGCGCTCTTTGCACAGTATTAACGTTAACAGTTAATTCCAAAGCAAGTTTTCTAACAGAAGGAATTTTTTCACCAGCCGTTAACTTGCCTAAAGCAATTTGACGATACAAGTATTGTTCAATCTGAAGATAAATAGGAATATTATCTTTAAATTCCATTTACTCAGCTCCTATTTTATACTGTATTATTAATCTATTACACTAACTATAATACTCACTTTAGTCACTTTTTGCAAGGGCTAAGTTTAATCACTTTGTTTCACAAGTTCATAAAAGTTAAAAGTACAACAAAAAGATAGTCTATAATTCCTATAATGACGGTAATTACAAACTATCTTTTTCGTTTTAATATTATCAGTGCATAATTTTACTTTATTAACTACTTTATCCTATTTACTAATCTATCAACCTCTTCGTATTAGATCATAAATAGAATTATCGCTGTTTATAGTCAAAAATGTTTCACTACTTAGCTCTTTCAGCGTTTAATTCCGCCATTTTAATCATGACATCGACCGCTTTCCACATAGACTCAAGAACTGTGTATTCATAACGACCATGCATGTTTTCTTCTCCGGCAAAAATATTAGGACATGGTAAGCCCATATAAGTCAATTGTGAGCCATCTGTACCACCACGAACCGGGTCTTCATTGACTTCAAGACCTTCTGCTTTATAAGCATCGCGCGCTAAGTCAACGATGTCCATATGTTTCTTTAATTCATCGGCCATGTTGTAATATTGGTCCCACATTTTAAGTATAATTCGTTCAGTACCGAATTCATCATTCATTTTCTTAACGATTGACTTAACCAAATTCTTCCGCTCTTCAAGCCCATCACGTTCAAAATCACGAATAATATAATCTAAGTGAGCATTATCAACAGTACCAGCAAAATTCATTAGATGGAAGAAACCTTCGCGTCCATCGGTATGTTCTGGGCGATCGTGTTCTGGCAGTTGATTATGAAAGTCAATTCCAACTTGAATTGCATTAATCATTTGCCCCTTAGCAACAGCTGGATGAACATTAACTCCCTGAATATCAAGACTAAATTGTGCCGCAGAGAACGTACCCCAATCTAACTTACCAGGAGCTTCACCATCAACAGTAAAAGCAAAGTCAGCACCAAAGTCTTCAACATCAAAGTGTTCAGCACCAGTACCAATTTCTTCATCGGGAGTAAAGGCCAATCGAATCTTACCATGCTTAATTTCTTGATGATTCATTAAATATTCCGCAAAAGTCATTAATTCTGACACACCACACTTGTCATCCCCACCAAGTAAGGTATCACCTGAGGCCGTAATAATTGTTTGTCCTTTATAATTCTTCAAATGTGGAAAAACTTTAGGATCAAGATAAAACTCTGAATCTCCTAATTGAATTTTGCTTTCGCCATCATAATTTTCATGAATCTGTGGTTTAACATTTTCTGAATTAAAGTCTGCCGTATCACTATGAGCTAAAAAGCCCATTACTGGAACATCATAATCAACATTTGACGGAATTTCAGCGATTACACTACCAGCATTTTGATTGTAGTGAATGTCACTTAAACCTAATTCTTCCAAATCTTTCATAATAACATTCTTTTGGAAGTTTTCTTCTCTTTCAGTTGATGGAAAGCGATCTGAATGTTCGTCAGAACGCGAATTAACTTTAACGTACTTTAAAAATCTAGGTAACAAATTAGGATATTTCATATATAACTCTCTTTCTAATTAAAATAAGTCTTGAAATGGATTGGTAGAAACCTCGGAAAGCTCAATTCCAACATTCCAGTTATTTTCTTCATTCCACTTTTTAAGTCGATCATAGACCTTGTACTTAAATAGTTTTTCAGTATAATGACCAGGATCAACAACAGTTAAACCAGATGAAATCATATCATGGCCTACATGATAATAAACATCCCCAGTAATAAAAGCATCTAAATGGTCATCTAAGGCTCTAGTCCAATATTTACCACCATCGCCACAAATAAATCCTACACTGGTAATTGGCTTTTCATTGTTTGCAGCAATCAGACGTGCCATTTTAATTTGCATTTTTTCTTTAACATAATAGGCAAAATCATAAGCAGTCATTGTTCTAGGTAACTTTCCTTTTCTACCCATAGCAATTCCATCATCATCCAGACAAAATGGTTCAACATCTTGCAGACCTAATTCCTCTGCTTGCCAATCAGCAGATCCATCTTGGGCTTTATCTGAATTAGTATGAATTGAATAAACAGTAATTCCATTCTTGATAATATTGCCATACATTGCGTTTTGTGCATTCGCAAAATCCAAATTTTGTGCTGGTCTAAACATTACAGGATGGTGACTAACGATGAAATCAACCCCTTTTTCAACAGCTTCTTCAACTACCTGGGGACGTACATCTAAAGTAGTCATTACTTTGGTAACATCAGCCTCCATTGATCCAATTTGCATACCAACAGGATCACCTTGTGAAGCAATGTTTTCCGGAAAATCTTGTCGCAAGCGCGCAACAATGTCTTTTACTTTGGTCATTTCTCCAATTCCTCCTTGATTAATTTAATATCATGATCTACTTCATTGATTCGATCTTCGTCTTTTTTTCTTGCTTTATTCAAATTAACCAGCAATCTTTGATAATAAGCGAGTTGGCCTTCCCATTTCTGATAAAAAACTGGATTCTTTTCTTGTACAATAAAGGGGCCAAAAAAGATTTCCTTTTCAGTCATCTCATGCTTTTCTTCAGTTAAGCTAGCCTTAATTAATTCATAAGTATGCCCAGCCTCTGCAATTAATTTTTCTGAGATAATCTTATAATTATGCATCATCAGCCAATTACGTACCCCTGCTTCGCCTATATTAGGTTCTAGTACCAGAGTTTTAAATTGTGCATCTTTGCTCCAAGCTCTATCAAGAATATCAGTCATTAACTTGCCGCCCATTCCGGCAATCACAACTGTATCAATCTGATCAGCATGAGTAACGGTTTCTAACCCACTACCTAAGCGAGTTTCAATTTGCTCGGTTAACCCAGCTGCTGCAATATCATTTTTAGCATTTTCAAGAGGGCCCTCTGCAACGTCACTAGCAATTGCATAATCAATTTTGCCATTTTTTACTAATTCAATTGGCAAGTATGCATGATCAGTTCCAATATCAGCCACTCGACTGCCAGGATCTACCATCTTTGCCAACGTATTTAATCTTAAATTCATGTTTCCTCCATAAAAGATATGGTTAAACAAATTTTAGCATATTTCATAGTCTTATTTTGCTACTATTTGATATAATCGTCACAGAAAGCGGGTTTTTTACATGAGTAGAACAGAAAATGTCACATTAACTAATATGTGCATGGTTAAAAACAAAGATCAGGTTTTAGTTCTTGATCGCAACGATCCGGTCTGGCCAGGACTTACTTTTCCTGGTGGTCATGTTGAAGCGCATGAATCTTTTCATGATTCTGTCGTCAGGGAGGTCAAAGAAGAAACTGGATTAACGATTAGTCATCCTCAATTAGTTGGTGTTAAACAATTTTATGATCACAATGATGAACGTTATTTAGTATTTTTCTACATAGCTGAACAATTTTCGGGTACCGTTAAAGAATCAGACGAAGGTAAACTAACCTGGATGAGTGCTAAAGAATTGAAAAAGCAAAAGTTAGCTTACAATTTTGATCATGATTTACCAGTATTTTTTGAACAAACAATTAGTGAACATATGCTTGACGGAAAGCGAGATGAGCTATTTTAATGAAAAAAACTGAAAGTAAGTTTGCACTTTTAGCTGCTTTAATTGCTATTTTAGCTTTTGCCTCTATTCCCTTATGGCAAAACAATCTGAATAGTTTACGACCACAAACTCACACGGTTAAGAAAAAGAAGACTGCTAAAAAGAAAAAAGTCGTTCATGTTACTTGGGGTTACCCTTTTAAGAAGCTCTATGAAAAGAAAATCAAATTTAAATCTGGACAAAAGTTTGGTGAAACTGACGTCATTCGTCGAGTCTATCCTAGCAAGAGTTATTTTCATGATGGCTATGACTTCGGATTTAGTGAAGTTGGACATTCTTCCGTATATGCTGTGCATGCAGGAACTGTCCATCGTGTTAAATACGCCCCAGGTTTAGGACTTTATATTTGGATTATTTCCGATGATGGCTATGTTGAAGTTTACCAGGAAGGCTTCCTCAGTATTACTGATATTTATGTTAAAAAAGGTCAAAAAGTCAAGTTGGGACAAAAAATTGGTAAACTGACCGGCTCTCACATTCATTTAGGAGTTACTAAGACAGATAAAGATTACATTGATAAAAAGCATGACAATACGCCATGCAAATACTATTGGAAAGATAATGGCACTTGGTTAAATCCAATGAAAATCATTGAAGATAATCTAAGGGCAGCAGGTAAAGATCCAGTCCAATAAAAAAGAGCTAAGTAAAACTTAGCTCTTTTAATATAGATAATTATAATTAATCCATGAAATCACGTAATTGATTTGAGCGACTTGGATGACGCAACTTACGTAATGCCTTAGCTTCAATCTGACGAATACGTTCTCTGGTAACACCAAATACCTTACCTACTTCTTCCAAAGTACGGGTACGACCATCATCAAGACCAAAACGCAAACGCAAAACATTTTCCTCACGATCAGTTAAAGTCTCAAGTACTTGTTCAAGTTGTTCCTTCAACATTTCGTAAGAAGCATGTTGTTCCGGACTAGTTGCATCCTTATCCTCAATAAAGTCGCCTAAGTGTGAATCATCCTCTTCGCCAATAGGTGTTTCTAATGAAACAGGTTCTTGGGCAATTTTTAGAATATCACGTACTTTATTGGTTGGCATATTCATTTCTGCACCAATTTCTTCTGGTGTAGGTTCACGGCCTAAGTCCTGTAACAATTGACGTTGTATCCTGATCAATTTATTAATTGTTTCGACCATGTGAACAGGAATTCTAATTGTACGTGCTTGGTCAGCGATCGCACGAGTAATTGCCTGTCTAATCCACCAAGTTGCGTAGGTTGAGAACTTAAAGCCTAGACGATAATCAAACTTATCAACGGCTTTCATTAGTCCCATATTACCTTCTTGAATCAAATCAAGGAATGACATACCACGTCCTACATAACGCTTAGCAATAGAAACTACCAAACGAAGGTTGGCTTCGGCTAATTCTTGCTTTGCCTCTTCATCCCCGGATTCAATTCTTTTGGCAAGAGCAATTTCTTGATCAGCAGTAAGAAGTGGTACACGACCAATTTCCTTCAAATACATCCGCACTGGATCGTTCATGCGTACGCTTGATGGAGCAGACATATCCTTTAATTCAGCCTTTTCAACATCCTTTTGTTTCTTTAAGGCTAACTTTGAAGGATCACCGTTTTCATCAACAATGCTAATACCATTATCTTCAAACTCTTGTACTAGTTGATCTACAGCCTTGCCTTGTAAGTTATAAGGCTTAATCAAACGAGCAGTGAAATCTTCTTCAGTGATCGACTTATCTTTCTTTACGTCTTTTACGACTTGCTTAACCATCTTATCCAAAGATAGTTTTTGTGTAGTTTCTTTTTCTGCCACTAAAAAGCCTCCTTATTAACCTAAGATCCGTTTTAATCCAATAATCTCCTGAGTGATTGCAATAATTCCTTGTGCATCATTTTTGCGCTTAGCATCCTGTAATTGAGCTTGAAGCTCATTCAGCCTGGAATAGATGTTGCGTCTTTTTAATGCTAGAACCAAAGCATCAACTTCTTGAATTGTAGAATCTTTTGGCATCTGTGCCATTTCAGCATCTACTATTATACCTTGAAGTTGCTCAGGAATAAAATCTAAGAACCCATCAATTTGTGGATTTTCATGAGTTTCCGCATATTTTAACCAATCCTGTGCCAGAGTTTCAAAATCCTGATTAGGAAAATGAAATTGCCCTTCTAACATATATTTTTGAGCATCAGTTGAATGAATAAATAAATACAAGAGTCTGGTCTGACTAGGATTTTTTTCAACTACTGACTGCTCTGTAGGCACGTCTTCATCACCAGGTAAAGGTACGTCTATCGGATAATCAGGTGAATTTCTTTGAGAATTACGTACATGATTACGTGCCCGATTATTTCGCCGTCTTTCTTTAGCAAGATTTGCCTTTAACGAAGCAATAGAAACCCCACTAGACTTCGCCAATTTTTCAGTATACATATCTTGCTCAACTGGATTGCGCACTTGTGCAATTTCTTTTACGGCCTCACCTAAATAAGCAATCTTTTCACGGTCATTATCTAAGTTATATTTTTGTTCCAACCGTTTTAAGAAAAAGTCAGTCGGCGTTAAGGCACCTTTGACTTCTTCCAGATACTTCTCAGCGCCATATTTTTTGACGTATTCATCAGGATCTAGTTTTTCTGGTAAAACTACAATTCCTAAATTAAAATTGCCATCTTTATTAAACATACGTGCAGCACGTTCTTCGGCATGGACTCCTGGATCATCTCCATCATAATTAATAATGATATTAGGAGTAATACGTCTCAACAAATATATTTGGTCATCTGTTAAACTAGTTCCCATTGAGGCAATTCCCGATTTCACCCCTGCTTTATATGCTGCAATTACATCCATATAACCTTCATATAGAACTAAGTGACCTTCACCACGAGCTGCTTTCTTTGCTTCTGCAAAGTGGAATAATACCTTTGACTTGGTAAAAATCCCCGTTTCAGGACTATTCATATACTTAGCTTCGGTCTTATCATCAGAAATTCGTCTACCAGAAAAGCCTATCGTTCTCCCATTTTCATTATCCAATGGAAACATCAAACGGTCACGAAAACGGTCGTATAACTGCCCATCCCTAGCTTGAACAAATAAACCACTTTGTGCTAGATCATCATCTTGATAACCTTTACTACGTAAATAAGTAATCAAAACATTATCAGCCTTAGGTGCATAGCCTATCTTAAAATGGTCTAATATTTCTTGATCTAGTTCTCGCTTTTGAGCATACTGCATCCCCCGTTCACCGGCTTTAGTAGTCAAAAGCACACGATGATAAAAATCAACGGCATCCTGATGCATTTGCATAAGTGGATTTAATTTGGTTCCACTATTATGACCATATCCATTAGGCATAGCAATATGGGCAAACTCAGCTACTCGCTCGACGCTTTCGGGAAAAGTTAAATCATCCTTATACATCAAGAATTTAAAAACATTTCCACCCTTACCACAACCAAAGCACTTAAAAAACTGCTTATCAGCATTTACAGTAAACGACGGAGTTTTTTCTTGATGAAAAGGGCAAAGACCAATATAGTCTTTGCCTTTTTTCTCAAGCGAAACGTACTGACTGATAACATCAACAATATTGACGTTACTGCGAACCTCTGAAATAAAATCTTCAGGAATCCGTCCAGCCATATGAATCACCCTTTTTCTATCTAAATTAACTACTTAATAACTAACTTGCTTAAGTCACCTAAACGATCTGCTAATTCATTAACTGCATATAATTGTGCTAAGCGGTTATTCTTGACCTTTTCGTCCTTAGCCATGATCATATTAGTTTCAAAGTATTGATCAATCACTGGTTGCAGTTGAACAAAACCTTGGTAGAGATCAGCCAAACTTTCAATATCTTGCAAGTTTTGAACGCCAGCGTAAAGTTCTTTTTCACTGTTATCATCAAAGAGACTTTCATCAACAGCAGTATTACTCTTAAATTTAGCCTTCTTTAAGATGTTATCAATTCTAGTCAAACTCTCAACTACTGGCTTGAATTCTTCATCATCATGGTGAAGTTGCAATACATTAGCTGCTGCTAAAATTTGACTTGGATCTTGTTGACTTGAAGCAAGAACAGCATCAATAATATCATACTTGAAGTCATTCTTTTGTAAGTATTGCTTGACACGATCACGAATGAAGTCTGCAATTTCCTGGTCAGCATCACTCTTAGGTAGCTTAGCTGGAGTTACACCATTAAGCATACTAATGATTTCTGGTAAAACTTCGTTAAATGGTAATGACCACTTCTCATTAAGTAAGATTCTTACAATACCATATGCATAACGACGAAGTGCGTATGGGTCATTAGATGATGTAGGAATCATTCCTGCACCAAAGAAGGTTACAATTGTATCAATTTTATCAGCAATTGATAATAATGAACCAACCGTAGTTTCAGGAAGTGGACCTTCAGCAGTGGCAGGCATGTAGTGTTCCTTGATTGCAACTGAAACTTCTTCGTCCTCACCTGCAAGACGAGCATAATGCATGCCCATTACACCTTGAAGTTCTGCAAACTCACCAACCATTTGGGTAACTAAGTCAAACTTGTAAAGTTCACTAGCACGGTCGAAATCCTTGACTACATTCTCTGGTAAATCCCAACGCTTAGCTAAGTAATCACCAATCATGCGAACACGTTGCATCTTTTCAGCCATTGAACCAATCTTATCGTGGAATGAAACATTCTTAAGACGATCAACAAAATGACTAAGTGGATACTTGCGGTCTTCATCATAGAAGAATTGAGCATCGTCCAAACGAGCAACTAAAACTTTTTCATTACCTGAAATAACATTATCAAGGTAATCTTTATTTCCGTTACGAACAGCAATAAAGTGATTAATTAACTTACCATTTTCATCATAGACTTCAAAGTATCTTTGATTGTCTTTCATTGAAGTAATCAGCACTTCATCAGGAATCTTCAAATACTTTTCATCAAATGAACCAGCAAATACAGTCGGATATTCTACTAAATAAGTAACTTCTTCGAGTAAATCACGATCTGGTTTAACTTGCCAGTTGTTCTTCTTAACTAATTCATTCATTTGACGAACGATCATATCTTTACGTTCATCTGCATCAGCAATTACAAATTGATCTTTTAATGCATCTTCATAGTCATCAGCATTAGCCAAAACAACTGAATCGCCTAAGAAACGATGGCCTTGAGTTTTACGACCTGCAGTAATATCCAAAATCTTAACAGGAATTACATCACTGCCAAATAATGAAACAAGCCAGTGAATTGGACGAACAAACTCAAAATCATTTGAATCCCACCGCATCTTAGTAGGGAAAGTCATCGCCTTAATGATATCGCTCATACCAAGTAAGATATCACTAGCTTTCTTACCTTCCTTTTGAACGTGAACATAAGCGTATTCAGTACCCTTGAGTTCTTCAAAATAGATATCGTCTGTAGTCATTCCTTGGCCACGAGCAAATCCTTGAGCGGCCTTAGTCCAATTACCATCTTGATCTTGAGCAATCTTCTTAGCTGGACCTTTTTTAACTTCATCAATATCGTCTTGCTTTTCAGCCAAATCTTCAACCAAAATAGTCAAACGACGTGGAGTTGAAAAAGTCTTAATATCTTTAAATTTCAAGCCATTTTCTTTTAAAAATTTTCTTGTTCTGTCAGCTAATTGCTTAACGCTGCGTGGTACAACGTGAGCTGGCATTTCTTCAGTACCAATTTCAAATAAATAATCTTTAGCCATTTTCTACCCCCGCCTTTTTGTCTTCTGCACTTTTAAGCAATGGGAAGCCACGTTTTTCACGTTCTTCGACAAATTTGACAGCAACTTCATGCGCAAGATTTCTAATTCTTGATAAATAACCAGCACGTTCAGTAACTGAAACAGCACCACGAGCATCAAGCAAGTTAAAAGTATGTGAACACTTCAAAATATAATCGTATGCTGGGTGAACCAAATTCTTATCTAATAAACGCTTAGCAGTTGCTTCATAAATATCAAAGAACTGAAGCAATTGTTCTTGATTTGATTCTTCAAATGCATATTTAGAATGTTCATATTCTGGTTGCTTGAAGATATCACGATAAAGAATGCCATTACCCCATTCAAGATCAAATACTGAGTTAACATCTTGAATATATGACGCAAGGCGTTCAACACCGTAAGTGATTTCACTCATAGTTGGCTTAACATCTAATTCACCAACAACTTGGAAGTATGTGAATTGGCTAACTTCCATACCGTCAAGCCATACTTCCCAACCAACACCAGCACAACCCATAGATGGGTTAGCCCAGTTATCTTCAACGAAACGAATATCGTGTTCCAAAGGATCGATACCTAAAACTTTCAAACTGTCTAGGTAATATTGTTGAATATCCTTAGGAGCTGGCTTAATAACAACTTGGAATTGGTGGTGTTGGAATAACCGATTAGGGTTTTCACCATAACGACCATCTGCAGGTCTTCTAGAAGGCTCTACATAACAAGCTGCCCATGGTTCTGGACCAACTGCACGAAGAAAAGTGTAAGGACTCATTGTACCCGCACCCTTTTCAACATCGTATGAAGGCATAATCATACAACCTTTGGAGGACCAGAATTGTTCCAGCTTAAAGATCATATTCTGAATATTTAATTTCTTATCTGCCATTTCCTTTAATCTCCTCCTGCGCTAGGCCATAAAAAAAGCCTATGCAAAATTTTGCATAGGGACGAAATATTATCGCGGTTCCACCCTAATTCAGGAAGTATCCTTCCTGCTCTTAATTGAACAGTATGACTAGAGGTGCCTTTTCCTAGATGTCCTCACACCGACCGACATTCGCTGAACTAGTACTTTTCTTAAATCCTCATCATCGTCAAATACGTTTTTATTTTAACACATGGGTCATGGTAAAACCAGATTTTTACTAACTAAAAAGTTTTAATTCATCTAAAAATTTCTTAGTCTTTAAATTTAGGCCTATCGTTTCATGGTAAATACGATCAATCGCTTTTCTAGTAGCCCTCTTCGTTTCTTCATTAATTTTAATATCGCCTAATCGCTCAATCGGTAATAAGCCAATTGTTCTAATTACAGCAGTTTCTTTTGGCTTTAAATGCATTCGGCTAGTGACTGTACTAAAATGATCGCTACAAATAACTCCACCCATTTTAATCGAATAATCAAAAACGCCTTTTTCCTTACCACAAATAACACAATGCTTTAGCTGTGGCTCAACACCATATGCTGCTAATATTTTCATCTGCACAATTTGTGTAATCATTTCTGCATCAACGCCATTATCTATTTTTTTCAAAGCGAATAAAGCTAAATCATAATATTTACCAATTGGCTGATATTCTACAAAGGCGTGATCAATTAAATCAAAAATAAAAGAAATATAAGCGTTCTTGGTTAAATCATTATATAAGCCATCAAACTGCCTTGCCTCTTTATATGTGCGTAAATTACTTAAGCCCTTTCCGCTCGTATAAATTACGTAAGTACCAATAGAAAAATTTAATGTTGCTGCACTTAATCGTGATTTAGGCCTCAGGGCTCCTTTAACAATCAGAGTCATAATTCCATCTTGTTTAGTCATAATTTTGGCTAATAAATCTGCTTCTTTATATTTCTGCCTTTTAAAGATAATACCCTGAACTTGTTTTAGTTCACGTGCCATATTATGACTCCTTTAGTATTTAAAATTAATTTTTTATAGATATTCTGATGAAGATATCATAATATCATAAATAGTCTATAGTACAAAAAGACTGCTGTTTCAGCCTCCACATACGTGGAGAATACCCTGTAATCATGACATGCACGCCACTCTGCATAGGATCACCTCCACACACGTGGAGAATACTTGGTTTTCAATTAAAAAAGATGATATTAGGGGGGGATCACCTCCACACACGTGGAGAATACCGGTACGGATCCCGTTCGGTATCAGGGCAACTAGGATCACCTCCACACACGTGGAGAATACCATGATCAAGCGAGGTTATGTTCCTAAAGATAGTGGATCACCTCCACACACGTGGAGAATACATCATCGTGAAAATGCCGGCAGAGACACTAATAGGATCACCTCCACACACGTGGAGAATACGAGCGATTCTACGGTCGTTTTAGTTGATTTTGAGGATCACCTCCACACACGTGGAGAATACCGGTACGGATCCCGTTCGGTATCAGGGCAACTAGGATCACCTCCACACACGTGGAGAATACGGTAAACAAATCCCAATATAACAACAATCACAAAACAATAGATCCCCAAATTTCATCACTTTGTCAATTACTATTGTATCTATTTCTGTCTCATTAGTCATCCAACGAATAGAATTTTCTTGTCTCCCTAAACATACAAAAAAGACGTCATCTTTCGACAACGCTTATACAACAGTAATTCAACTAAAGTTCTTTTTTGTCATAGCCTATTCGCTTTAAAAAGTTAGGGTCAGAACGCCAGTTATGTTGGACCTTAACCCAAAGACGCAAGTTGACCTTTTCACCAAGCAATCTTTCAATCTCTTGACGTGAATTAATCCCAATCTGCTTGAGCATCTTACCGCCCTTACCAATAATAATGCCTTTTTGACCGTCTTTCTCAACATAGATAGTCGCTTCAATCAAGAGCTTGCCATTTTGATGAGTATTCATATGATCAACTGCGACAGCAGTAGCATGTGGTACTTCTTGTGAAGTCAGTCGCAGAATTTGTTCACGAATTAACTCGGCTACCACAAAATATTCAGGCCGATCTGTGATCTGATCAGCACCATAATATTGTGGGCCTACTGGCAAATATTCCTTAATTGTTTTAAGCAGATCTTCAATCCCAATTCCTTGAGTAGCAGAAATCGGTAGTATTTCTTTAAAGCCCTCAAGTTTGTGATATGAATCCATAATTGGCAAAAGCTTATTAGGATGAATTTCATCAACTTTATTAATTACTAAAAGAACAGGAACTTTTACTTCTTTTAACAAGTTGGCAATGTATTGATCGCCCTTACCCATTTCCTCAGGTTCAACCATGAATAAAACTAAATCAACGTCATTCAAACTAGATACACTAGCCTTATCCATATAGTCGTCAAGTTTTGAATGAGGCTTAAAAATACCTGGCGTATCTACAAAAACAACTTGCATTTCATCTGAAGTATAAATACCCGAAATGCGATTACGAGTCGTTTGTGGTTTATTAGACGTAATGGCAACTTTTTGACCAACTAAATAGTTCATTAAAGTTGATTTTCCAACATTGGGACGACCAACTAAAGCAACAAAGCCAGACTTAAACTCTTTTTCTTCCATTATTTACCTCTGCCTTCATCTAATTGATCAGGATACAATGGCAAACCATAATCTTCTAACACTTTTCCTTGAATACCAAACATTTCTTTGGCCTCATCCGGCTTAATGTGGTCGTAGCCGTTTAAATGTAAAAAGCCATGGACTATTGTATATCCAAATTCTCGATCAAAACCTGTACCATACTCTTTACTGTGACGCTTAATCACACTAGGACACATAAATAGATCACCGATATCCTCTTGAAAGTCTGGATCATCTGCAAATGCTGCAAGATCAATTGAATCCTCACCATCTTCAATTGCAAAGGAAATTACATCAGTAGGACGGTCTTTGTCACGATACTTTAGATTAATTTCATGACTACGATCTTCGTCAACAAAGTTAATACTCATCTCTAAGTTGTTACCTTTGCCAATTTCCTTCTTAGCTAGCAGCAAAAGTTTCATAATCCAGTCTTGCCAGTTACGCTTTTCATCATCTAAAAAGCCAACTTCATCATTATAAGTAATATCAATTGGATCCATTTTTAGTGTTTAATGTCCTCTTTTTCATAAGCAGTAATAATTTTCGCAACTACAGGGTGACGAACAACATCATTAGCAGAAAAGTTGATAAATTTAATTTGGTCGATATTCTTCAAGATATGTCTAGCATCAATTAACCCGCTATGCTGTCGACCAGGTAAATCGACCTGTGTCATATCACCGTTTACGACCATCTTAGAATTAAATCCAAGTCTAGTTAAAAACATCTTCATCTGGGCATCTGTAGTGTTCTGGGCTTCATCAAGAATTACAAAAGCGTCATCTAAAGTTCGTCCACGCATATAAGCAAGTGGAGCAACTTCAATTACGCCTCGTTCCATCAAACGGTCAGTCGTATTAGTCCCAAGAATAGCATACAAGGAGTCATAAATTGGTCTCAAATATGGATCAACTTTTTCTTTCAAGTCACCAGGTAAAAATCCAAGTGATTCACCAGCTTCAACAGCTGGCCTAGTCAAAATGATTCGAGAAACTTCTCCCTTCTTAAAGGCGGCAATTGCACAAACTACGGCTAAGAATGTTTTCCCCGTTCCAGCTGGTCCTATTCCAAAGACAACATCAGATTTATCAATAGCTTCGACATAACGCTTTTGTCCCATATTCTTGACTCTGATAGGTCTACCTTTAGCATCCCTAATCAAAACCTTTTTATATAGGTCTGCAAAGTACTCTGTGGTACCCTTGTCAGCCATCTTCATCGCACTTACTGTGTCGGGCGCACCGATGTTAACACCAGTATTCACAACACTATCGAGTGCCTTTAGAACAGCAACTACCTTCTTGATCTTCTCTTCATCGTCTCCTGCAATGACAATCTCATTACCGACATCTGACACAGAAAGATCATAACCTTCAGAAAGAAGCTTTAAATTTCCATCATTAACTCCAACTAGTTTTTGAATATTTTCTGGTCTTTGAGGTGTAAAAGTTGTTTGAGCCAAATAGACCCGCTCCTTCTTGTTACTACTAATTTAGCTGATCACGAACTGCTTGCGAAGCAGCCTTGCCATCGGCACGTCCCTTAATCTTTGGCATTAAAGCTTTCATTACCTTACCAAAGTCAGACTTACCTTTAGCACCAACTTCATCAATTGTTTCCTTAACAGCTGCTCTAAGTTCATCCTGATTCATTTGCTTAGGCATGTACTTTTCTACAACTGCTAATTCTTTTTTGGTTTCTTCAGCTAAATCATCACGATTAGCCTTAATAAATTCGTCAATCGATTCTTCTCTTTGCTTCTTTTCACGATTAAGAACAGTTAATTCTTCATCTGGAGTTAAATCGTGTCCTGCTTTAATTTTTTCATTCATTAAGGCCGATTTGATCATCCGGACAGTATTAAGAGTTGTCTTGTCGTGATTCTTCATAGCTGATTTCATATCAGCCATGATTTGATCTGACAAACTCATCTAATATCCTTCTTTCTATTAAAAACCCAATAGTATTATAACAAACTATGTTCTTAACTAAAATAAAACTAACAAATATTTACTTAACATAATCAAAATTATGCTTCAAGAAGTCAAAAAGAAAAGCTACCCAAAAACAGGTAGCTTTCTCAGTAGTTTATTAATAATGTCTACGCTTACGTGCAGCTTCAGACTTCAACTTTCTACGAACACTAGGTTTTTCGTAGAATTCGCGCTTGCGGTATTCTTGTAAGGTACCACTTCTTGAAACGGAACGCTTGAAACGACGAAGAGCATCATCAATAGACTCGTTTTCGTGAACGATTGTCTTAGCCATGTGTGATCCCTCCTTCCATTTCTTGGCGTTACGCCATACATTTACTTAAATTATACCAAACTAATCTTTAGGGTCAATACAATTCAAAAACTTTTTGATAAATTTTTAAGTTCCTGAATTGTCAAATTAAGTGCAACAGTTAGGCTATGAGGAAATATATTGCTTGAAGAGTTCTTCTGCTGTGTGATATTGAAGGATTCGACGATGTTTGCGGTTAATGGCATCAGTTGCCTGTTGAACATAAGCAGCTGACTTATCTTTCATGCTTTTGCCTTTAGGGAAGAATTGACGCAGAAGTCCATTGCAGTTCTCATTGGTGCCTCTTTCCCATGGAGAATATGGGTGGGCGAAGTAGATCTGGCAGCCTTTGATCTTGGTCATATCCGCAAACTCAGAGCCATTGTCAAACGTGATCGATTTAAACCAGGCAGGATGTCTGTCAATCTCATTTTGAAGCAGCCTTTGGCATGTGCTTGCCCGATAGTCAGGAATCTTGATAACTACTTCAAAGCGTGTGGTTCTTTCGGTCAAAGTCATTAAAGCAGGCTGATTCTTGCGTCTGACGCCTTTAACCAGATCTCCTTCCCAGTGCAGCGGCGTTTTTCTGTCTTCAATCTCTTTAGGACGCTGTTCAATGGAATTGCCAAGATTCTTCTTGTGCAAAGCATGACCGCTCTGGCCGTGATGACGCTTGTTCCTGCGTCTTTTGAGCTTCATAGGCAGATCAATATTGCTTATGTCCAGCAAGCCCTGATCAATATAGCGATAGACAGTTGGTGTGCTGGGACAAGGGTAGCCTGGCATAGTCCTTTTGAATTCACCAACGAATTCATCGATGCTGGTGGCATCAAATTTAGCTTTGAAGCGTCTGGAGAGCATTCTCAAAAAGACAGCATAATGCTTCAATGGATTGCGCTGATAGCAGTTTTTGCGACGCTTCTCATAATAAAGCTGTGCAGTATCAGCGTAATAGTGCTCATACAATAAATAGCTGCTGTCTCTTTGCAGGACGCTTCCGCGTTTGATTTCGCGACTGATTGTCGACTTATGGCAGCCGACTTCTTGAGCGATAACAGTACGGGAAGTTATGCCGGAATCCAGCATTGCTTGAATTTGTCCACGTTGTACGCTGGTTAATTGATGATAGTGCTTAGAAATGCTAGAATTTGAATTGGTCATGAAGATCTTCCTTTCTTGATTTTTCGTCACTTCAAGTTTAGGTCTTCATGGCCTTTTTGTTTAACACTTGGTGTTGCACTTCAATTTTAAATCCGGGTAAATTTTTAAGTTAAATAAACCGACTACTTTACCTTAATAAAAGAGCTGAGTTTTTATTGTTAATCCGCTTTCATTAATAGTATAATTATTTTCAGAAAGATATTTAATAATACACGAGGAGCTTAATATGGTAGAAACAAAAGACCAAAATGAATTAAACATTATTATTATTTCTGATGCGGCTGGTGACACTGCTTTTAGTAACGCCACAGCTGCAGCTGCAGAATTTCCTAACTGCAATATCAACTATCGTCGTTACCCCTTTATCACTAACCAAAAGAAGTTGGACGAAGTTTTAACAGAAATTGAAAAATATCCAAACTTGGTAATTATCTATAGTTTGGTTAAAGATGAAATGCAAATGCCAGTTATCAAATTTGCCCGTGAGCATAATGTTGAATGTGTTGACATCTTTTCACCTGTAGTTGAAGCAATTCAACAAACTACTCATATGACACCAGATCAAAAAATTGGTGCACAGCATAGCTTAAATCAAAAGTACTTTGATAGAATTTCTGCAATGGAATTCGCTGTAATGTATGATGATGGTAAAGATCCGAAAGGTTTCTTGGAAGCTGACGTTGTTTTACTTGGGGTATCAAGAACTTCTAAGACTCCACTATCTTTGTTCTTGGCCAATAAGAACTTAAAGGTAGCTAATTTACCACTTGTTCCTGAAACTCACATTCCAAAAGAAATCTATGAAATTGATCCTAAGAAAATTATTGGCTTGACTAACGATCCATCTGTATTGAACGAAATCAGACGTCAAAGAATGATCGCTTATGGTTTGAATCCTGATACTACTTATTCTAATATGGATTCAATCAACAAGGAGCTTGAATCAACACAAGCACTTTATAAAAAATTAGGTTGCTATGTAATTAATGTTGCTCACCGCTCCATTGAAGAAACTGCCGCACTTATTTTGGAGCACTTGGGCATTGATGATTACGCTAAGTAATAATAGATACTTTCAATAGGCATAATTAAAACGGTACTAGCCATTAAGGTTAGCACCGTTTTTTCACTTTGTAATGATTATTTTATCTTATAATTATCATTTTTAATTAGCTTTTTCAATAATTCCATTGTGGCCACAGCATCAGCTAACGAATTATGTGGATTTGAATTTTTAATATTGTAATTTTCTAGCACAGTACTCAAATGATAATTATCTAAAAAGACATTTTTCTTTTTAACTGCAGAAAGCAAATCAACACATTCATTCAATAACGAATAATGACAATACTTTTTGAAATCTCTATTCAAGAAATTAATATCGAATGGTAAGTTATAACCAACAACAATCCTATCGGCTAAGAACTTTCTCAAATCTAGCAAAGCAGTTTTGATATCGATTCCTTTATTAGCTAATACTCCCTTATTTAACTGGGTTATTTTTTCTATATTATCAGGCACTTCAGTATCAACTTTGATTAATCGATAAAATTTCTCACAATCATTATTTTCAAGATATTTTATAGCACCAATTGATATAATCTTATCTTTTTCAAGATTAAGTCCTGTTGTTTCTATATCAAGAACCGCTAGTGAAGTTAAACTATCTGCTTTATCCTGGACTTGGGATCGAAAAGTATTTACTTTATGATGCTGTGCTGCTTTACTAAACCCTAATTTCTTTTTGCTAGATAACTTATTTTGACTATTTAAATGCACCATCAGCGGTATGCCATCAAAATCAGCCACCATTTTATCTTGACGCGTAGTTTTAAAGTCGAAGCCTAATTCATTATTAGTACTATATATTAGCGTTGCTTCACCCTGTCCAATATTAGATATGATTCTTTGCCATATAAGATCACGAATACGTGCACTAAAGTTTCCAACATAAACACCCGTTTGAACTTCTTGACACCATTTAGTTAGGTCTCCACGTAAAGATTGTGGAGTTTTGCTTAAAGTAATCACAATCATGACTGTGCCTCATGATACTGAACGCCAAATTTCTGTAGGCCTTCACGATCATCCCACAAACTCATTATTACTTGAGGAGATTCAATATCGGCAGTACTATCTTTTAATAAAAGACTTTTCAAATCTTTTACCATTTTAGCCAATAGTTTACCTTTCTTAAACTCATCTCTCATTGCAATCCGAGTATGTGTGGCAATATCTTGATTTCCATATTTAGCAGTCATTTTAAAAGCAATTGGAATTGAATACTTAGCCTTGTATAGATCTGCAAAATCATAAACAAAGGCTAAGTCATGACCTGTATGAATAAATCCTAAACCTGGTGAAGCACCTAAAGCTACGATAACACTATAACTTAAGCCATACAAAGCCTGGTGTGCTGCTGTCAACGCCTTATTGATAGGAGTTCCATCCTCAAAATTATCAACTTTATATTCTCTCTTATTCCAGCTAACACCAGTTAATTTAGATTGTTCACGATATATCCGCCTAACTCGAGAACCTTCTTTACCACGCAATTCTTCCATCGTTAAATCAGAAAAATCTTCATTTGGGAAGCGCATCTCATACATCTGGCGAGCTGTAGCCAATCTACTTCTTCGATTAGATACTAACTTAGCTTGTGCTTCTAATAATCTGGAAGAATGATTCAGCGATCTACCATGTGCATATTGACGTACACCACATTCTCCAACCCAAACAACAGCTAAACTGGAATCTCCCATTAGTTCCATCGCCCGATGTGTAACATCAACTCCTGGTCCCAGTAAAAGCACACTTACTAAAGCAACCGGAATATTAATAATTCCACGGTAATCAACTACTTGAATTGCACTATCTTGTCTATTTATTCTGGCATGTTCTACATATATAAAACTTATTCTATCCGAAACTCGTCCTAATTCCTGACGTTCTGGTTTCTTAGCACCATAATTATTTTTCATTATATTATTCCATTGGAATTACAGTGAGTAGTCCCATCCCAAAAGCTTTTTCACGCCCTATACCAGTTACCATTGCCTGCTTAAATTGTTGCAAATCCTTAATCTCTAATAAGCCTTCAAAAGTAACACGACTTAATTTTACTATTTTATTGCCCTTGCGGCGTAATCGTGGCCAATCTCTTGACGTAATATTCATTTCATATGTTTCTTCGTCATCTTCTGATTTAACTAAATCAAAACCA
This sequence comes from Lactobacillus crispatus, assembly GCF_018987235.1. Lineage (NCBI taxonomy): Bacteria > Bacillati > Bacillota > Bacilli > Lactobacillales > Lactobacillaceae > Lactobacillus > Lactobacillus crispatus. Next base: position 993,449 of record NZ_CP072197.1, on the reverse strand, counting down.
TATTTTTCTGATCGATCTAATAACCACTTAGTTTGCTGCAAAACAGTAATATGCGGTACTACTTTTGATTTACCGGTTTTTGCATCTGTAATTCTATATGAAGGATTAGCCGTTAGTTTAAAGCGATATTTTTTTCCTTGATTTAAACTACTTAAAAAATGATCATAGTCTTTCGTTTCTGCCGTATTGGCAAGACCATATCTTTCAAGCTTATCTAATTTTGGCTTTTCTTCACTTAAAACAAGTAAATACTTTTTACCATTTAATTCATCAATTCTCCATAAATGGCGTAATCTTACTTTTTTCTTTAATTCATTCGGAAAGCAATTCTCAACCCAATTATGATATGCACCTAAATGATACAAATCCCTAAGTTTTTGTCGGTTGTTAGTATCAATTTCAACTCTCGAAATATACATTCTACCCTCCTACACAAATGACCAAAAATCCCAATCAGTATTATCTGATGTCTGATTATTTTCTGAATTTTTAAGTTTAACTGCTTTTTTGATTACGATAGGACGATATTGATAATATCTATCTTTTTGATCAAAAGAGCCCACTTTATCTTTTTTCATTAAGGGGGTACTTTCAGGATCTAAACTAGCATCAGCAATTATTCTAGTTAGAAATTGTGACGACTTAAAGCTCCTCTTATACCAATCTGAAGCTTGCCAGGGCATATCTTCTAGTACTTGTAAGGGATTTTTTCCATCAAAAATATCAATTTTAAGTGGACCAGCTGGCGGATTAGACCGTCTTCCTAAATAAAGCTGAAATTTTGGATGTTCAAGTGCTTCTTTGATGTTTTCGATCAATTGATCATCATCGCTGCCAATCGCTACCATGAAAACTCCATCTTGAATAAAATCACGATACGTTAACTTTCGAGCAGTCTTGCTTGCACTCTTTCTGTATTCCACTGTTTGAAACTCTGTCAACATTTTGCCTGATTGCTCAATTCGAACAGCAAATAATAAATTATTTAGCTCCAAAATTTTTTCATTATCTTCTCTTGAGTAGCCCAATGCAGCTGCAATCATACCTACAATAGCACTTTTGGTTGGATAACTATCACTAGTTCTTTGATTAAAAGATGCAGAATTACCATAAGACTGAAGTGGCGCAGTCAATCTAATCGTTGCTGTCTTCATTTTCTAACTCCTGTTTTACGAATTCAGCAGTTTGATTAATTAAATCATCAATATTTTCAGCCTGATTGTCGACTATATTCTCACTATTCGTCAATTCGACATTAAACACAGGCTTATCTACAAATTTCAAGGAATTTTTATATTCATCCTCTAATCGATCGATAGATTTATCAACGTAGCCACCTTCAGATCTAACTGGTGTTTCAAATGCAGATACTAGGTTAACGGGTGTATCAGTACGAACATTAATCATAACGTATTGAGGGAGTGTTTTATTAGCAAAAGTATTTTCCTTACCAGTCGGCATTGTCAAAACAAATTCTTTGATAAAGAGCTTAATTCCTTCAATAGTCAAAGCTTTATTACCAAGATTGTGCAATAAATCAAGAATGTTAACATTGGCATATCTGTATAAAGTAGATGAATTATATTCAATCGTACCAAGCATTGCAGAACCTGTTTGGCTTTTCGCATTTGCATCATCAACTGCAGTGTAATAATCAAATTCTGGAGTAACTTCATGAGTGGAAATTGCATGAGCCACTTGACTAGAAGCATCCACATTCAATTCTGGATTATCTGCCACCATTCTTCCAAATAAAGCTAAATCTAGAGATTGATCTCCCATCAAATTTTTCTTAATTTCTTTAGCTGTATCTTTATCTATTTGATCAACAGACAAAGCAAGTTTAGCGATCTTTTCGAGTTGCCCTTCACTTACTAGTAGTAGTGCTCCAGTTAACATTTCGCCCGTTTTCTTGTCCTTTTTTAATTTGATTCCAGCTACTTTAAAGACTTCTTCAACTTTCTTTAAAGCATCTTCTTCACTTAAATTTGAATCTAGTTCTTGTAACTTATTCGCCAAAAGACTAGCTGTTTTCAAAGTTCTATAGCTCTTAAGCCATTCTTCATTTTCTGAGTCTTGTTTAAAGGCTAAACGCATTGCTCTCTTCCAGCTTTGTGAAGAAACTCTTGACCGAGTCACGCCACCATAAATAGCTGTTTTAGGTGAACCAGTGTCATCTCTATTGATATTTGATGATGGTACAGTTTGCAATACATTAATGTCCATATAAAGATTCTTATTCATTTTGATTTTCTCCTTGCTTTTTGTTCACTAATCGTTGTCTGATGCCAGCTTATAAACGTTCCAGTAGTAATCTTTTCCCCACTTCAAGGCAACGAATCTTGCATTTTTCGTACTCCACTGAAAGTTATACAAGTCTTCCGCCAATTGAGCAAAGTCAATCTTTTCACCCATTTTCTTTCCTTTAAGAATACTTACTAGATGATTAATTGAATTGGTGGCACTGCTGATATTTGTAGTTGCTAATAAAGCTGTTACTCGCCTATCTAAAGCCTTCTTTTCGTTAGAGTCGTTTATTTTCATTTTCTTCAGTGCAGTAAAAAGAGATACACCATTTTCTCCAGATTCTTCCTTATCTTTTGATCTAGGAATTTGACCAAAGACAAATGAATCATTCCCTTGTTGAAATGCAGCATAACAGTGAAGAGCAGTATAAACTGCTGTTTCAAGCTTTGTAGGTTTTCCATTTGTACTTAATTTAGGCACGGCTGAAAAAATTAAAGGCCAGATTTTTTCAGCGCCTTTATCGGTGATAGCTGTTGTCCTTCTAAGTTCAGCCAAAGCACCTTTATCAGGAGTTCCATCACCATACAGCTGATTAATTATTCGTGCCGTAGCAGTATAAGCATCACTCATCTTTTTCTCCTTACTTTAATCCGAGACAAACATAGACGTTTCTGCGTAGTTTATTATAAATTGTAAAAATATTGTCTTCCTTCCCGCCAATGATTTCATCAGCAGTTGCATTGACAAAAATATTTTTAGCTTGCGTTGCAACAAGACGATTTAAAGTTTCACGCCATTCTTTAATTTTGACATTACGGTCTTGATTTATATCTAATCCAGAAAGCCAAGTGTAAAATGGCTGATTCAGTTCGTCATAAAGTTGCGCTACCTTTCGACTTGCCCAATCATCATTACTTTTTTTCTTCTCGCTATGGGTTTGAATGTTCGATATATCTTTTGCAAACCAATAGAAATAAGCCACAACCTTTTGTGCTAATAATACTTCTTCTTCAATCTTATCTTGCCACCGATTTTCAAGCATAGGCTCATCATCAAAAAGAACTCCTGCCTTAGCTTGCATATTATCAGTGATTTCCGCATAAGGTGATTGAGATGTAGCATTTCCATCACTTATCATAGCTACTGTAGCTATATTGATGTTAGTATGCTTAGAAATGTATTTTTCTTTTTTCAATTCCTGAATCCAACTAACAATTCCTGGAATTCTTTTTTCATCTTCGTTAGCTTTAGTTCTTATATACTGACCAAAATTACGCCACATAGCGACATTTATATTATTTTTATTCTTGGCAGCTGGATATACAACACCATCTTTATTTTTACGCCAAGTCGTCATTGGCTCTAGGAATTGTTTTTCACTATCTAACTTAGGCAGTCCTGCGCTAAATATAACTGGCTGACCATTTTGCCAATCAATATGAATCATTCTAGACCAAACAGTGTATAATTCAGATAAATTGTCAGGATATACTCCATTCAATCTTTGTTGAAGATAATCATTAATATCATCGTATTCCCACACTGGTCTTTGTGAGTTTAGCCAGTTTGTTCCATCTGCAGAATCATTGGTAACTAAGCTTAGATTTAACATCAAAGTGTCAAATAAAGTTTTACCTTTAATATAAACAGGATTAATTGAATACAACCAACCAGGAGAAACAGAGAACTTATCCTTTGACTTAACTTTGGTCTTATCAGTAACACCTGTGAAGTTTTGGTAAGTAATTAACCAGCGAACTAATTCCGCATTATTAACACTATCTTTTTCAATACCTGATTTAGGTGAAAACAGTGCCGGGCTGTTATTGCTTTCAGAAATAAGTCGATTAATTTGTTTAACTGATACTGTACCCGCACCTTTAGCTACCTTTTTATTTTCCGGCACATTTTGGTCATAGACTTGACGATTAACTTGATAAAAAGGATCTTCACCAAATAAATTAAACTTAGCCTGATAAAGATTTAGATAATCAAATACTTTTTTTGAAAAAGTTTTTTGATCATATAGACTTCTCCAAGTGTCTCCCAGTTTTAGTTTTTGAGAGTTGAAGCCATCATTATCTGTCCGAGTCACTCGCCATTTGTCATCTAAATCCAGCCATGAGTATGGCGTATCATCTGCATCGAATCTAGTATAAACTGACAGTAAGATAGCCAACAATAATCTGAGAATCGCTAAGTCCTGCGATTTCATATCACCGGCAAGCTGAAGATAATCTTCAGAATTACTAAAAAGTTCATTTAAAGAGACTTCACTTTCGGTATAATCCTTTTTCAGGACTTTAATCCAAGGATCAGTAACCAGATTGAAACTTAAATCATTACTCATATATCACCATCTCTTCCAATTCATAAATGATTAATTAATATTTATAATAAAACTTTTCCTTTTAATTTACAATAAAATAAAAAGCGATTTCAGTTTATGAAACCGCCAAGCCCATTTTCATGGGGATTACTTTAATAAATGATTAATTAATGGGATCACCCTCACCTAAGTGAGGAATACACTTAATACAGTTTACTATTTTTCGTACGATAACCCCAAGTCAGATGAATACTTAATTTTATATCCATTAAATTCTGTCTCATTATTGGCATCAAGAATTAAAGCTACCGAGCCCTTTAACCAGGAACTGTTCTGCCATTCAGGAAAATTACTAATAGTATCTCGTTCCAAATTTCGTATAGATTGGTTTATATTCATCGTTAATGCATGGGGCAGCCTAATCAACTGCTGAGCAACAACGCTATCAGGAACTTCTTCATCCACTTTTCGCCCATCCATTAAATAAAATCCATCGGCATCTTTTTTTAGCAAAAGAACCTCGATTGTTTCATTCGTATCTCTGACAGCAGCCTCTGCTTTAACATCATTTAGATCAGTGTCACTATCATTATCAAGCCAACCATGTAAAGTTTTTTCAACTCTTGGGGATCTAATTTGATACCCTTTTGATTTTTGTTCTGCCTTTTCTTGATCAATGTTGAATTTCTTAACTTCCGCTTCCTGAAGATCTTGTACTTCATTATCAGTATCCGCTGAATATACCTTTTGAACCAAATTAGAAATATCACTAGGTAATTTGATCTTGTCTTTTAAGAAATGATCCGTCTTAATTAAAAGATATTTCTCATAAATTGCTTGATTTGCATCCCCATAGTCCCCATTAGAATTAATACCCATAATGAATAGTTGAGGCTCAATTAATTTGTCTGGGCGCTTAACTTGATGACGATGCAAACGACCCGCTCTTTGTAAAATCAAGTCTATTGGTGCAATATCCGTATACATAACATCAAAATCGATATCCAAAGATTGTTCGAGCACTTGCGTGCCAATTACTATCATTTTCTTTGGACGTTTTTGGTGATTTCCAATTGACTTTTCCAATTTGGACTCTAAATTACTACGATCATTAGCCAAAAATGCGGAATGAAGCACCAAAATTTGCGTATCTTCAGAACACTCTTTTTCAGCAATTTTTGCCAATTCTTGTGCTCGCTTTACCGTATTAACTATGACACCTGCGACACCGCCATCTTCAATTTGATCATTAATCTTTTCAATTAAATCGTAATTTTCAATGTTTAAGCGAGTAACTTTAACTGTAGTATCATCAGCTTTAGTAGAAAAGTCTGACTTTTGTTTTAAAACTTTGCCATCCAAAATACTTAATAAGGGATATGCTTGACAAGTTTGCCAATTAGTATTTTGAGCTTTAAATTTTTCACTGCCATATTTTCCTCTACAATATGCTGTAAGAAGTTCATTTCTTTTATCAACTGGAAGCGTAGCCGACAAAGCAACAACTGGTACATGATATGCCCCCAACCACTCTATTGCCTTTTCAAGATAGGAACTCATATATACGTCATAAGCATGAACCTCGTCAATTACAACTATTTTTCCGCTTAGCCCTAAATGTCTTAAGGCCAGATGCTTTTGCTTCAAGCCCATCAAAAGCAATTGATCAATAGTTCCAATTACAAAGTCAGTTAATATTGACTTTTTACCATTAAACCACTGATTAACAACAACTGCACCTTCATCGGTTTCAATATCATCAGCATCAGGAATATTGTGATATTTTTGATTAAACTGTGCCTTTCCATGCATCAATTTAATAGAGAGGTTTTCGCTCTGTTCTTTGGCAATATTCCCCAACCAGTTATCTACTCTATCAAACATTGCATTTGCAGTAGCCTGGGTTGGCAAGCCAAAAAACAGGCCATTGATACCGGTCTTAGCAGCTAATTGCTCAACAGCAGTTAGAGCTATTTCAGTTTTACCAATACCCATCGGGGCTTCAACGATAATCATGCTAGGATCCACACTATCTCCGATTGCTTGAGACATTTGTTCCTGAACTTGTCTTGGATCAAAATTCCAGCGTTTTTGATATTGCTCTTTAGTATCGACTATCAATTGAGGCGTCCAGGAATCTGTTTTAAGCCAATTTAAAATTCCTTGTTGATATCTTGATGTCATATCAATATCGCTAAAACCTTGATCCATCGAGATTAATGGAAACATGCTAACACGCTTACCATCTTTAATTGTATATTCACTAGATGCCAACCAGTCGGCCATAATTACTAGGCCTTCTAAAATTACTGCTTGTGAGTCAGTAACTGTAGGTATATCTTCTAAATTTTTAAAATTACACAAATCTAAACCATAATTGATGATCTCTTTTTGTACATTTTCCCATTTTTCTCTAGTTGGATTTTCGGCCCAAGAATCTGATTGATAATATTTAGAAGTATCATCCATCAGTTGATCTTCATAGTCAAAATACTTATTTTGTGGTTTACCATGGTGCCCGCCAACTATAGCGCCAATACTTTCATTTAACCCACTATTTTCTAAGATCACTTCACCGGCCAGAGCGTGGAGCCAGTGTCTAGTATCCATATTTGCCTTTAATTCTTCTAAATTATCAAACCCATTTTGTAATAATCTTTCTAACAAATCCTGGTCTAAGTCTTCATTGTGGATAAACGATTGCTTAATTTGAAAAGCTGGTGTAGCCTTACCAATATCATGAATGTATCCAATAAATTCAACAAGATTCTGAACTTCATTTGAGTTTTCAAATCCCTGACTCAAAATGCGTCTTTGGCCGTCATTAAGCCAATGATTATATAACCATCCAATAACATTTTTTGTGTCAATTAAGTGAGCAATTAAGGGTAACCATACTTCTTCGCTATCTTTATTAATATTCTTTTTACCCCATAAAGACAGGGTGGTATTTGATAAAATTGTCATGTTTCTCCTTAGTTTATACTATCTACTTAATCTAATATTTATAATTACTTTTTATTTTACAATCTATTTTTATTTATATACATAGAATAATCGATGCCTTTTATTACTTGATCATATTTATCATAATACCAAATGCTAAAATCTTCCCATTTTCCGCCCTTAGATGAACCATCAAGTGGTGCTGGATTGTTTTGGGAATATAAATAATCTTCATCACTGTCATCAATGACTCTATAAAAAGGTCCTTCTTCAGCTATACATTCATAGATTTTGCCATTTGTTAAGCCAGTTACCCCTAAAGTTTCACCTATATATTTTAATTTCATCATTCTTTTCTCTCGTATAATTTACAATCTTTAATTCATACATATTAGAATTCGTATACTTGTTTACTTCATACCAATGAATATCAGAACACAGTTATCACTTTTTTAATCACCTCCACATGTGTGGAGAATACAATAACTCAAAAATTGCCAAACTTGACGCTCAAAGGATCACCTCCACATGTGTTGTCCGACTCATCCCAATCACACATTGCCTCAAACACTGAGACAGTGCGGTTTGTTGCTGCTTTCTAAGGATTAATTTCTACAGCAATTTGACTAAGATGAGTGCTTGCTTATCATATCCAGTCTCACTATTTTAGCATTTTATTAACTAACGGGAACTCAATGAACGCTACTATGTTATAGCGTACTTGGTGTCTGTCGAGTGCGCTACAACAATGGTTCAAAAATCGGTGCTATAATTTAGTTATCGAACATCGCGGAGGGAATTTAATGGGAATGTTTAGTTTTGTATCCAAGTGGAATAGAGCTGGTGAACTCTTTCGCACTCGGCAATTCATCCTTACTTTTGCTAAAGAGGAAGATCTAGTCAAAATTGAAGAAGTCATCAAGAAGCGCCGAGAAGAGTTAGCTAAAAAAGAACCCAATCAATAGTCTCCGTATGGTATAATCTTCGTTGCGAGAAGTTTTATGGGCGATGGCTGTCTTCTTGAAATGGGGTGGTTCCAATGGACTATTCTTTAAAAAGGATTACAGCCCGTGAGCGTCTACCAGGTACTCATGCTAATGTTGGCATTCGCAACCTTCATAATTGCTTTGCTGATTTTTATGGCTCTATAATTTTTCCTGTTGATGACTTATCAATATGATAAGCTGTTAACAGGTTTTTTATTGCATTAAAAAAGGAGGACATAGTCCTCTTTAATAAAAATCGTTTCCACACAAATTCTTATAAATAAAGGTGATTTCTATGTCCTCAATTAACCATTGTATCAAATTCGAGCTTGATATTAAAGATAAAGAATAAGCGTCAAATAAAATAGTGTACTTAAAACCGTCCCAGTTACTGTTATACTGAGACGGTTATTTAAGTTCTTTTATTTACAATTTACCTGGATCTTCTCTTGCCACGGTAAATAAGCTTCAAGGGGTTCCGAATCCAGAATCTCTTCATTCGGTAATTTCTGAAGCAAATAATTCAAGTACTTTTCAGGATCAAGGCCATTTCTCTTGGCAGTTTCAATTAAGCTTAGAATAAAGCCACTTGCAGTAGCACCCTCAAAACTTTGAGAAAATAACCAATTCTTCCGGCCCATGACGAGTGATTTTACAGCGCGTTCGGCCTTATTGTTAGATAATTCTAAATTGCCATCAAGCAAGACATGCTCAAAAGTAGCTTGATGCTTGAGCTTTGCTTGTCTTAGCTGGTAACGTTCTTGTTTGCTCAAATTCTCCCAGGTTTGTTCTAAGTAAAACATGCGATTGCAGTAGTTGAGTCCTTTTTGGGCAAGGGACTTTTCAGAAGCCTGTTGTGGTACGGCTTCGTGAAACTTTCTTCTAACATGAGCCCAGCAGCCAACTAAAGTTGCTTTTGGCAATTGCTCATAAGCCTGCCACATATCACAGTGCAAATAACCGGGATAGTTTCCTAAAAAGTTTAAGGCAACCTTGCCACTCCGGGAAGGATCATGATGATAGAGTGTAATCCCGTATTGATCATGTTTGCCTGAAAGGAAGACCCAATAGTAAGTCTTGATTGTTTTACTTTCTAAGACTGTATAATAAGTTTCATCGGCATGTAAAATTGGCCGCATTAACAGCTTTTGCTTAAGCAGATCATACACTGGTTTAAAGTAGTATTGACTGCTTTTCAAATCCCAATAATTTAACATCTGTCTTGAAACTTCTAGTCCCATCTTCTTCCAGTCGCTTTCTTGGCGATAGTCCGGCACCTTCATTTCATATTTTTGATAAAGTGAATGAGCGATGAGTGAAGCTGAACCTAGACCATGGTTTAGGGGAGCTTTAGGTACTGCAGCTTTAATGATCTTGTCGCTAAGATTTCTTTGACTGCAATATTTACATTTGTAAGCATGTTGGATATGGTCTAACCTTTTAAGTTGAGCTGGGATAAACAATAATTCTTGGCGAACTGACTGCTTGCCTATCTCAATCAGTTCATAATGACAATCAGGACAATGCTTGTCGCCTAATTCATGGTGAACTTCTTCAGCTGGAAGGGCAGCTAGCAGGTCGGCTCTTTTCCTGCGCTGAGTTTTTCTGTTATAAGTAATAGTCTGAACTGCGGCGTCGGGGACGTTCTCCGTCATCTTGAGCATCAGGTTCATCAAAGAGACTTGTTTGTCCATTTAAAGGCATTTATTCTGAAGATTTGCCATAACGCTTCTGCGTCAAGTAAGCTACTTGTTCACGGAGGAGCTTGATTTCATCAGTTAAGTTTTGAATTGTAGTTGCTTGTTGAGCAATAGTCTTTTCTAAATTTTCTTTTAACTAATAAACTTCCTCCTAAATTTATTAGTTAAAAGAATATCAAAAAAGCGCGCGATGTCAAGTGTTAGTAGAATTCGCACGCTTTCGTGTTCTTTATTTTTAGATTGATTGCGAAGCCCTTCATTAGCCAGTCGACCTGCTCAGAAGATAAAGCTTGAACTTCATTTTGATTCCTGGGCCAGTTCAATTTTCCATTTTCAAATCTTTTGTAGAGCAGCCAAAAACCTTGTCCGTCCCAATAAAGGGCTTTGAAGCGGTCCTTGCTTCCGCCGCAAAAGAGGAAAACTTTACCACTAAAAGGATCAAGTTCAAACTGTTCTTTAACTAAAGTTGCTAGGCCATCAATGCCTTTACGCAGATCCGTCTTACCGCAAACGATGTAGACTTGACCCAAATCACTGAGCCTAATCATAATAAGACTTTCTCAAGCAGCTTATTCATAATTTCAGTATCTAAACTACTGTAGAACTTCAGTTCTAAGTCATCCTTTTTTAGATTAAGCAATAAATTATTACGTGGTGGACGAGCCTTTTTAGGCTTAGTTGAATGTCCAAGTGACACAATGGGTTGTTGTTTTTCGATCATATTCGTAACCTCCATTAATTTGATGAGATTAGAATACCTGAAAAATGAAGGCTAAAACAGATACCCGGTTATTTGACGCTTACTTACAATTCGTTTGGAAGAAAATCTGTACAAAGAAAAAGAACCAAACAGCCTTTTAATGGTTGCTTGATTCTATTCATTTACTCATTATCAACAGGATTTGTCAAAGAGCCACTAATTGTAAGTCTTTTTGTTAACGATTATTCATCGTCTCTCTTTTTCTTCAAAACTAATAATGCAAGTGCAAGTACACCCACACCTAGAAGTGAAAGCTGCCAATTACTTTCACCATTAGTTTGTGGTAACTTCTTATCGTTAGTTCCATTAGCTTTGTTTTTGTCTACAACATTCTGAGCAGCCTTACTGTCAACTTTAGCTTGAGCACTACCATAAAGTTGCTTGCCTTTTGTTTCTTTAACAGGTTTCACAACTTCAGGCTTTGTCTGCTTAGCTGGCTTTTTAGGCTTACTTGGCTTAGTAGGCTTAACCGGCTTAGTTGGTGTAGTTGGCTTAGTTGGCGTAACTGGAGTAATAGGCTCGCCTGGCTTAACTGGAGTTGCCGGTTCATCAGGCTCAGGATCAGCAGTATAGTTAATTTCAACTGTCACATCCTTGCCATCAGCCGGAACGTAAGTCAATTCGATCATATCCTTATCAGGAGTATATCCTGGAACAACTGGAGCAACATATTTAGGCCAATCGCTATTCTTAGTTGTCCAAGCTGAATATTTTACTTCCTTAGTTACAGCATCAACAGTTGCCGTTCTAGTATAGGTAACCACTTGTTTGATTTCTTGACTTGTACCACTTGGGAAGTTAACAACGATCGTACGAGTGATAGTTCTAGAAAGATCAGTCTCAGTTAATCCTCCTGGATAATTTTGATTACTATCTGGAATGATATCATCAGGTGTCTTTGGATCATCAGGAGTAACTGGTACAATTCGATGTTTAACCTTAAGAACAAAAACTTGTGGCTCTTTATCTGGTTCTCCACCTACATTTGGTGTATCATCATAGTTCTTATCCAATTGAGGGATCTCAACAATTTCATAGCCAAGATCGAGATATTTCTTCTTTAATTCTTCAAGCTTATCTACTGGAGAATTGCCAACCTCTTGATCAGTATAACCATCAAAAATTACCGGATCTCCTAAGTAGCTTTGAGTATCCTCATCATGGACCTTTAGAATCAATTCTTGAGTATCAGCTACATAAACTACTGGACGATCCTTACCTGGTTCATCAGGAGTGATTGCTGAATCACTAGGAGTTTCGAGATGGTAACCACGAATGATTGGTGACTTAGTTGTAGATCCTTTGGTTGGATCATTAGGATCATTATTAAAGATTGGTGTTTCCGCACCTGGAATTGGGTTGCCTGATTTATCTATTGGAATAATGTGACCCATTGGGTGGTAAATCACTGTAGTTTCATTAGTAATTACTCCATTACGTACGCGTCCACTATTAGGATCGGCATCAGCGGGAGTTACGGTACTTGCACCGGCACTGACTCTATCAGTATAGTAACCATTAACTACCGGTGTATTAACATTTTCATATTCCTTACCACCAGTCCATTTACCAGTACTAATTACGTCACTTGTAACTTTATCAATAGTTACTTCCCTAGTTAATGTACTATCGTCAGTAGTAACTTTATCATCACGTAGCTTATTACCAGTCTCATCATAATAATGAATAATATTTTGGCTGGAAATTACTAAATTATCTTTACTTACGTCAGACGGATACTTAACACTATCAGGATCATTCTCATTAATTGGAGTATCAGGTGCTGGAGTATTTTCATCTTCACCGCTAACTGTCGCTTTATCATGCACTAGTTGTAATTTCAGATACTGTGTTTGAGTTTTATCTCCATCAAACTTGCCAGATAATTCTTCATCGCTTGGTTTAGTTTTAACTAGGTAGCCACGATCAGTATAGTACTTAATCAATGAGTCTACGTTAGTTGCTACATCACTTGAGAAGTTAGTGAAGGAGTCACCTGTAAAGTCAACAGTTGCACCTGTTTTATCAGTCTTAAGCGGTTCATCAGGAGTATCTCCATCTAGATCAAAGACTTGAACCTTCAATTCTTGAGTATCAGCTACATAAATTACTGGACGATCCTTACCTGGTTCATCAGGAGTGATTGCTGAATCACTAGGAGTTTCAAGATGATAACCAGGAATAATTGGTGACTTAGTTGTAGATCCTTTGGTTGGATCATTAGGATCATTATTAAAGATTGGAGTTTCAGCACCTGGAATTGGGTTGCCTGATTTATCTATTGGAATAATGTGACCCATTGGGTGGTAAATCACTGTAGTTTCATTAGTAATTACTCCATTATGTACGCGTCCACTATTAGGATCAGCATCAGCAGGAGTTACGGTACTTGCACCGGCACTGGCACTGGCTTTATCAACATAATAACCGTTAACTACCGGTGTATTAACATTGCCATATTCCTTGCCACCAGTCCATTTACCAGGATTGATTACGTCGCCTGTAACTTTATCAATAGTTACTGTTCTAGTTAATGTACTATCGTCAGTAGTCACTTTATCATCATGTATCTTATTACCAGCCTCATCATAATAATGAATAATATTTTGGCTAGAAATTACTAAATTATCTTTTCCAGCTTCTGATGGATACTTACTTCCATTAGGATCCTCAGGATTAATTGGTTTACCTGGGGTCTTTGGATCATTACCAGTAACTGTTACAGTACCATGAGTTAAGTAGATCGTCACAACTTGATGTTCTTTATCTGCACCATTAGCGGCTTGATCACTAAAGTCAAAAGTATCAGGAACTGTTCCGCTAACTTTATCTGGATCAATTACATAGCCTTTATCTAAGTAACTTTGAATAGTTGAATTCAGAGTATCGGTTACACTAGTTGGGATCGTTGAACCAGAATCACCATGTGCTACGTCGTTTTGAGTAGTTAAAGTTGTATTGGTCTTTGTATCAACATAAACTAAATCAATGACCTGCGTATTCTTAACGTAAACTACCTTAGTATCTTCAAGTGGATTATCTGGAGTTACGTTTGGCACTTCAGCATGATAGCCTGGAATTTCAGGAACATCGGTTGTTGTAGTCTTAGTTGGATCAGTTGGATCGTTGTTGTATTCAGGAGTTGGTGCATTAGGAATTTCGTTACGATCTTTATCGATAGGGATGATCTTCCCAACTGGTGAATACTTAACTACAACATCCTGTCCATTTTCAGCTTTACCATCTTGGTCTTTATGAACATCAGCACTTGGAACCAGTTCATAATTAGCTACATAGCCCTTAATCGGTTTAACTTGATAACTGTCAAAACTTTCTTTGCCTGCTTCTTTAGGTTCCCAGTTTGAATATGAAACAGCATCACTATCACCATTGGCAAGTTTAACTAAATCAATTGTAGCTTGACGTTTATAAGCTACTTCTTGTGTTTCAGTAGGGAAAGCTTGGTTTCTACCTTCTGGTTTATCAGTATAAATAAAGGAAATATTTCTTCTAACTGTATTGTTTAAGTCAGTTTCACTCACACCAGTTGGATAGTTATGATCATATCCCTTATCAGTAGTAATCTTACCATCTGGATCTTTTGGATCATCATTAGTTACAGTTATCTTCTTATGTTTTAAAGTTACTTTCCACTTCTGATTAATCGTTTCTGGTCTGTGATTATCTGGAACATCATCATATGAATCAAAAGTCTTATTATTAAGATTACCGTCATTTTCAGTAAATCCATCATGAACTAATTCATATCCGCTCTTTTCATAGTCTGCAATTGTATCAGTAGTTGAATAGTCGAATGTTTCACCACTCTTACCATTCTTAGTATCAACTTTAAGTGCAAGACCAGTATCTTGATCGACATATTCTATTTGAACTAAAGAATCATTTGCAGTGTATTTAACTAAAACCTGTCCAATATCAACACCATGAGTTGCTTGACTAGCATTAACTACTTCTTGGTGAGCTGTATATCCTTTAAGTTCAGGATAGCCGGTCTTAGAAGATGGAGAAATAACTTCTGCATAGTTACCATTCTCTTGGTTAGCCACTTTTTCACCCTGTTGATTAGTGGTTGTTGAACTAATTGCATTCCAGTCTCCTTGATATGAAACATCACCGGTTACTAGATTGATTTTAGCAGATTGAGCAAAGTTAACTTTTTGAATAATGTCGTTTAATCCAGGGACAGCTTGTCCGCTTACGTTAACCCCATTTACAAAAGTATTATCATCGTATACGTAGTGAATGGTTCTAGTTGAAGTACTGGTTGCATTAGCTTCGCTCCATTCATTTGGTGGAAATTCAGCATCTGTTCCAGGTACCTTTTTGCCAACTGTCGGTGGTATCTAATGCTTGACTAGGATCGTTTGCATCATCATCGTAAACTTGGACTTGTAATTCTTGCTTAACTGGAGCATATTTCACAGTATTTTCGATAACTAAATTACCATCTTTAGTGAAAGTAAATGTAGGGCTAATTGCGTCAGCTTCACTCTTAGTACTATCAACAACATAATACTTATTCACTTCTGGAATTGTAGTTGCTGGAAAAGATATGGATATCTGACCATCTTGACCTACAACTACTGGAGCATCAATTGTAACACCACCAGCAGTAATAGTAGCTGAATATTGCTTTTCACCAGTAACTTCATTAGTCAATTCAGTTATTTTTGCAGTTTCATATACATCATTAGCAAGCTTTTGTGGACTATCACCATCACTAACAAAATGCACAGTACGGTTAACTGTTTGAGTAGCCTTATCAATTTTTGGCGTCAACTCAAATTGAACAGTATCACCATCAAAATTATAAAGAACTAGTTTGCCAAATTGAGCTGAACCGTCTTCTGCATCAGTTACCCAAGTCTTACCACCATTATCAATAATTGATTTTACGGCAACAGCCTTACCATTTTCATTTTGTAGTACTAATTCGTATCCTTGAGGAATCAGGCTTGCAGGAATATTCTTCTCATTAAAATCTGAATCCCGCATGGTGTCAACATTATCTTTATAAGTTTTTGACATTGTTGGAACATCAACATATTGATCCTTACCTTTTGGATCAACATAGTGCAATCTAGTTTTTACTGTTGATGAGCCAGAAATAACTATCGTAGAAGCATTTTTCTTTACCAATGGTGGCATATCGTTACCACCATATAATCCCCAAGAGATTTGAGCAACTTTACCTGCATCTTTAGTAATATCTGGATCTGTTCCGTGGATATAAATGTCTTTAGTTGCGGAATTAGCCTTGACAGTATCATATTTTACTGCAATTGACTTAACATCAGACCAACTCATCTCACGACTAGCAATCTTTGCTTCAACTTGTTCTTTAGTTAAAAAGTTATCAGTTGAAGGTGTCTTCGCATGTACACCTGATGGTAAATCAGTTGAGCTAGTTGAATACAAAACTGTACCATCTGGAACATCAACTGGACCACTCAAAAAGAAGTTAGTTGTGGTATTGTTGTATCCTTTGACTGGTAAATTGATAAATCCAGTTAGATCTTTTAGATCTGTTGTCATATCGTAATTTACTACATTTACTCTAAAGTTCATCCCATCTGATCCTTTATCATCAGATGTACCATTTTGAGCATAAAGACCATCAGGATTTTTATTACCATTCGCAGCATCGGCTAGAACTACAGCTGATGCTGTATTAATTGTCCAGGTTCCTCCACCAACATAGTAGAATTTGCTAGGGTCTAGCTTCACAGTTGAACCTGATTTTTCTGCATTTTCAGGTGTTAAAAACTTACCGGATGTATAACTATTATTCAAAAGAGGAATGTCTTTACTGTATGCATAGATTTCCCATGACCTAGTATTCGATGGTTGGTTATTTGCATTATCTAAAGGAATACCATTGTTAGTTCCATATTTAGTATTATAGTAATAGTTTGTGTTACTATAATCAAGCTTAAC
Source organism: Lactobacillus crispatus (assembly GCF_018987235.1). Lineage (NCBI taxonomy): Bacteria > Bacillati > Bacillota > Bacilli > Lactobacillales > Lactobacillaceae > Lactobacillus > Lactobacillus crispatus. The sequence continues at coordinate 976,523 of NZ_CP072197.1, read as the reverse complement.
TACCTGGTGACCATTAACGAAATATTTAGTCACTACAGGAACTGGCGACTCATTACCGTTAGAATTTAATCTACTAATTGCACCACCACTATATACCGCATTATCTGGTACTACATAATAAAAGATTGGCTCAAAAATATAATCATAATTTGATCCACCACCACCGTCGCCTAAAGAAATGCCTCCGGCATTTTGGTTTCCTGGATTGGTTGAATTTTGTCCACCATAAGTGCTCAGCGATGCTTTATATTGAGATGTATCAAATACTGTTTGAGTGTTACTACTTGTATATGAAACTATTGGCTTGTTATTATACCTATCTGGTCTAAAATTACTACCAAAAATAGTAATACTTGAAGTTAATTTATCATTAGCCTTTACTTGTGATCCATTATCATATGTATGACTCAAATGTCCCAAGGCAATAAAGACATTTGATGGATTTTTACCATCTATTCTATCCTCTTGGTCAACAATACGTCCAGGGTTAGGGAGATTATCTGTTTTGGTATCCTTACCAATTGTATTGGTGTCTGGTGTAAAAACAATGCTTCTAATACCGATAATAGTTTGATTGTTATCTGCATCCGTAGTGGTGGCAGTAGACTTAGCAATATCACCAGCTTTTACTGTACCCGTAATTTTCTGACCATTAGTTAATGTCATTTCATATGTATAACTCTGAATATTACCAATATTGTTATAGACAGTTCCTAGGTCTTTAGGGGTCTTAATCCCAGTTACATACAAGCCATCTGCCAAATCTAACTTTATTTTGGCATTCTCAATATTATCGTAATCATTGCTATAACCAAACCAGTTTACAGCTACCGGATCATTATTAGGATTTGAATCTAATAAAAGTTGATTATTAGAAATCGCTCCTGAAGCTGAAAGACTAAGTGGTCCTGAAGCAGGTCTACCCTTTTTACCAGAAATAGTTACACTAAATGGCTTTCCTTTGGCGGTAATTCTCTGACCATCTGAAGTATAAATTTGATCAATGACACTATCTCTTTTAGCTGTCACGGTAGTAGGTTCTTCTGGAATCTGATCATAAACAAATTTACCAGTTAATGTATAATATCTACCACCGCTATTCCAGCCTTGCGCGCTCTGACCTTTAGGAACAGTAATAATTACATCTTTGCCCATCCCATCTTGTGTCATGGTAAAGCCAGTTAAGCCACGCTCTTTATTGGCCTTATCACTTACTTCCTGATTTAAAAGGAAATTTTCAGGAACTGGAATTGTAATTGTCGTACCATAATTAACCGCACTATTAACAACGCCTGCCATATATGATCCGTCATGAACCAGACCATCATTTTCACCCATGTAATAAACAAAGTTGTAATCTTCATTAGGAGCAACTTCTGTAAAATCAGTGTTTTTATCTCCAGTTGCTTTTGCTAGACTAACTCCGTTTGAAATTAACTCTGGAATTATTGTCTGTTTAAATGACAATGGTGCTTGATCTTCACCGTTGATAGACCACTGAATATCTTTTGTAGTTACTCCTGTATCTTGCATCGGACTGGCTTGTCCCTGATAATTATTGGTCCTTTTAGCTGTAATTTTATATTCAAATTTACCAGTAGTATTGAGAACTATTTGAAATACCTTATAAGCCCCTTGATCGAATTCGGTAACTGTTCCAATTGGAAAGTTCTCTTTAGCAAAACCGTACGCTGAGCTTTTTTTAACTTTGATAACAATTTTGTCACCAGAATTTACATTAGTTGCGTTTAACTTAATCGTCTGAGGAATATAATCTTTATTTGAAAGTTCTGGCAAACTAATCGAGAGAGTCATATTACCATTTTCAGCAGATTGTGATAATACCGGTGTAGAAGCATCTGTTGTAAATTTATTAACAGCTGCTTTAGCTAGCTTATTATTAGCTGGTATAGCTACTAATTTATTAACAGTTGCTTTAGCTAGCTCATTATTAGCTGGTGTAACTGCTTTTTCACTTTTTTCACTAGTATCTGAGCTTTTAGCATCAATAGCTGTCTTATCTGGTTGCTGATTTTGCTTTTCATTATCATTGTTAGCTGTTTTATCTTCGGTTAGCTTTTGATCACTACTACTGTCAGATGGTTTATCTTCAGTCACCTTAGTGTCATCTGCTTTAGCACTACCGTTAGTAGTTGTATCTGCACTTTTATCTTCTACTTCAGTTGTTTGCTTTTCGGTACTATCAGTACCATTTGAGGTATTAGTTAAGCTAACACTGCTACTATCATTATTTGACTTGTTAGCTTCAGTTTCTTTTGTAACAGATGCATCAGCCTTATTACTATCTGCATTAGTAACAGTATCACCTGTTGCAGCGTTAACCTTTTGACCATTGTTTACAGTTAAGAATAAGGTTGACAACAAAACTGAACTTACACCAATTGTTAATTTACGAATTCCAAAGCGTTGCTTGGTTTCAGAATGCTTATTGAATAACATTGTTCATTGCCATATATAACATGGAATTAGGTTGTGACTATCCGACTTTTAACCTTATAGAAATTTATACTTTTCCTTTCTTTATTGTGACTTTATGTTTTATACATAAAAATTTTCAATTGAAAACTGATCTACTTCCATGTCTAATTTCTAATAGATCGTTTACTATCTTTATTATAAAATATTTCCTAAATAGTTCAAATATGTGTTGCTACACTGAAAATAATCTACATATATCAATGAAAAAGTAAAGTAATAACAACTGAACCAATCCTATTTTTATAAGCTTACATTAGGCTTTTCAAAAGCCTATGGGTTAGTGAATTGAAGTATAAAATATAAATTTTAAACATACAGTGGTTGCTAGACATCAAATTATTAAATAATAATGTTATAGTCATAATATAACATTATTATGGAAGTGAATGAATTTTGAATATGAATTACCACATTAGATCCGTTACACCAGAAGATTTAAATGGCTGTATAATTTTTCCTGTTGATGAATATTTATGATATTCTATCGACAGGATTTTTTATTGCATAAAGAAAGAGGCCATAGCCTCTCTTAACTTAAAATCCTTCTTCGACCAATTCAATTAAGTTTACTAGGAGTTTTTGCTATGTCCTTTCTTAATGACTGTATTAAATTTCATCTCAATATTGAAGATTCTAATATTATTTTTTTTGATTATTTTAAAAAATGTATTAACGGCAAATATCATAATCTCTATGTAGCCGAACTTATTCACCCCGCATTGTCCTTACTACCATTCATCTAATCTTAAGCATACTGGTCATTCTACTTCTAACATGTGCTTTATTACTGCTGATGCTAGCTATCCAGTTATAATCAGACTTAAAAAACAGCGCGTTTTATGCAATGCTTGCCTTAAAAGATCTATGGCTCAATCTAATCTTATTAATAAAGGCTGCTATATCTCTAACACTTCTAAGCGAAAAATACTTTCTGCTCTTACTGAAGATCGCTCAATGACCTGCATCGCTAGTATTGATCGTTTTCACATGGTTCAAATGCTTACTAGATCGTTTAATATTTTTAGAGTTCAAATCATGAAGCAATTTAATAAAAGCAGCCGTGAATATAAGCTCTTAAAGTCTCCTTGGAAGCTTTATCTCATGAGGTATGACAGGCTTAATAGGACTACCCCATATTACGATTGGCACTTTAAAGATTATCTCACTCAGGAACATGTTGTCTTAGATAGTTTAGATTGTGACCAAACCTTAGAAAATACTTATTGGGTGATGCAAGACTTTATGGTTGTCTTGAAGGAGTTAACCGTAAGATTAAACAAATTGAACGTACTGCTTATGGCTATAGAAATTTTAGTCATCTCTTAATTAGACTTGAAGAAAATATTGTAAAAGAAAAGGAATCAAGCTTTTTCTTCGCTGCTTAATTCCTCATTAAACTTATCCATCAATATGATTTGACAAAGAGCCGTTGCCCCTAATCACAATTAATTGCTGGTATTTAAACTTCCTGAAAATTTCCGTTATTCTTAATTCTTATCAATGGGGTTGATTGTTAATTGGTATTTCTTATCGAGTTTAGGAGTAACAAATTTAATAGTTAATCCCTTTTTCAACGGTCCTATTAGTATCCAAGCGCCAATCCATAACATCCCCACTATCGATGACCAAACATCACTACCCTGAATTAGTGGAAACATGCATCCCCAAATTAACATAATGATATAACGTGTATATTATCAACTAAGCAATCATTGCCTAATTAAACTAATTTTCGAATAATTCAATTCGACGTAATTGACGCTTCAGTTGACCTTGCTTTTCTAATAAAGCAAATTTACGAGACAGGGTCTCAGGTGTTGTTCCAAGGTATAAAGCTAAGTCCTTCATTTTTAAGGGTAAGGTAAAATTATTTTTACCAATTTCATCTGCATATGTTTGTAAATACTTTAATAACCGGTCTTCAACCTTCGGCAAAGCCAACAAGTGAATTTGTTTTTGCATTTCCGAAACTTTAACAATATTTAGTTCCAATAATCGAATACTTAATTCTGGCTGTTTATGCAATAGCTTCAGTAGATCCTGCCGTTTTAATAAACAAATTTCACTGTGTTCCGTAGCCTCGAGGTAATTATTGATATTTTTTTGACCAAAAAGCCAATCCTCACCAATATAATCACCCGTATGCAAGATTTGCAAAACATTCTCATAGCCGTTTTCATCTAAGGTGTACTGCTTAGCGTTACCATCAGCGATAATTACTAAATTATCATTTATCGTTGGATCAATTATTACTTCACCCTTTTGATAGTTTTTATGCTGAACTAATTTTTCGATTTGCATCTTCTCATCCTGAGGTAAAGCATTAAATAGTGGTACTAAGTTAACACATAAATCAGCCATTAAATTCATCGTCCTTTAATTAAAAGTCATCATCGTCGTCTTCGACATACAATCCTTCTTTTAGTTCATGACCTAAGAAGTCTTGAGTTACCCGAATTTGCTCCTTAATCCAAGCCATTAAATTAGTTAAATTAGCAGATAATTCTGGCCAACTTTCATTATTAGCTAAAGCAATTGCCTTAGTAATGAAGAGCGTTTGCGTATCAAAATCTTTTACCAAAGCAAATAATTGCTTATCACCTGCTAAATATTTACTACTGCCATCTTCTTCTAGCATAGTATATTCCTTAAATTGAGCTGTAATTGTTGGAATACTTTCACCATTATTAACCAATAAGTGATTCAATTGGTCAAATTCCTGACGTTCATAAGCAATCCAACCAGCAGCTTTTTCGGCTAAAAAAAGACTAGCAGATCCTTTAGCAAATAAGTTAGCTTGGTTAATCTTTAAAGAATGGATTAACAAGTTAGAAATAATGTGACCAGTCATGGCAGCTGCAGTTGGCTGATGGTGATCAAGGTCGCTTTGCTTCAATTCCGCCTGGTATTTTTCTTCTGCATTCATCAGTTAAGCTCCTTTTCCTTAATTCCTTGTACTTCATAACCCATTTTTTCAATAGCTGTCTTGACATCAACAGTTTTAGTCTTATCAGGATCCAGCGTAAATTTTAGCTTTCCTGCATTGAATAAAACTTTGATTTGGTCGGTTCCATCCAAACTACCAACCGCCCTTTCAATTTTGCTTAAGCATGAAGGACAGGTCATGCCAGATAATTTCATCATTACTTTTTTCATGATTAGATTCACCCTTCCTTATTAATTTACATATCTAATGCTACTTTGTTTTGTTGATTATAAACTTGATGATCGTCAATTTTTATTGAAATTTGATTAATCTCATTCCGTTCAAGATAACAATTAAGATACTAAATTCATGAATAAACATCCCACTTGCCATTTCAACATAACCCGCAAACAAACCGATGAACAACAATAAGACTGTCAGTAAAGCCATCACGATATTTTCATTCATGTTCAAAATTGTCTTCTTGGATAAGCCAAGGGCATAAGCGATCTTCCGCAAGTCATTTTTAACTAAAACTATGTCTGAAACTTCAATGGCAACATCCGTCCCACTACCAACGGCAATTGCAACATTAGCATTAGCTAAGGCCGGACTATCATTGATCCCATCACCAATAAAAGCAATATGGTGTCCCTTGGCTCTTTCTTTTTTAACAAAAGCAGCCTTGTCTTGTGGCAACATTTGACCATGAACTTCATCGATTGGCAACTTCGCCGCAATTCGTTCAGCAGTTTCTTGATTGTCTCCAGAAAGCATAACTAACTTTTTAACCCCTAATTCTTTTAAGCGGGTTAAAGCATCATTAGCTTCTGGGCGCAATTGATCTTTAATGCCAAAAACAGCTAATTGACTTTGATCTTCATTAGCAAAAGCGACAATTGAAGTACCTAATTGACTCAAATGATTAATTGTCTTATCTAATTTTGCATTGGTACGGGTATTTTCAACGATTAAGTCTTGGTTACCTAAATAATATTTTTGATTATTTAAAGTGGCGATGATTCCCTTACCCTTAACAGTTTCCACTTTAATTGAAGCTGGCTTTTGTTTATTTAATTTGGCAATTGCCTGAGCTAAGGGGTGGTTACTTTGACGCTCAATTTGAGCAGCTAATTTAATAATTTCATCTTTGGGCCCATTTAATACCTCAATTGCACTAACTTCTGGATGTCCAACAGTCAAAGTGCCGGTTTTATCAAAAGCAATTTCATCAATCCGGTGAGTTTGATCCATTACTTGCGACCCTTTAAACATAATGCCATTTTTAGCACCATTACCGATACCAGCAACTGTAGATACTGGCACACCAATAACTAAAGCACCTGGGCAGCCTAGCACCATGACCGTAATAGCTAACTTAAGATCTTTAGTAATTAGGCCCACAGCAATCGCAATTACAAGTACGGCAGGAGTGTAATATTTGGAAAACCGGTTAATTAACTTTTCTGTATGTGACTTTGTATCTTGTGCTTCTTCAACCATTTCAATAATTTTACCGAAAGTCGTATCTTCACCGACTGCGGTAGTTTCGACAGTCAATGTACCGTTTTCAAGGATAGTTCCTGCATATACTTCATTACCGGCTTTTTTATTAACTAATTTAGATTCACCGTTAACACTGGCTTCATTAAGATAACCAGAACCTGAAATAACCTTGCCATCGACTGGAACCTGATCACCAGTTTTAACTAAAATCTTCTCACCAGGATCAATGAAATCGACGTCTTCTTTCTCAGTTGAGCCATCATCTTGAACAACTAACGCAGTCTGTGGTGCCATTTTGGTTAAATCAGCAACGGCTGACCGCGTTTTCTTTAGGGTTAATTCTTCCAGTACATCTCCTAACATGAATAGCCAAGTAACAATGGCTGCTTCATTAAATTCACCAATAATGAAGGCACCGATTACCGCCAGCGATACTAAAACATCAATAGGAATTAATTTAACCCTTAAAGATGAAATAGCCGTCAAAGCAATTGGAAGCACTCCGACAATCCCCACGATAAGCATTAAAGCCTGGTATGGTAAATTCATGTGCAATAGCCATTTAGATCCTTCAGCAAGCAACAGCAGAATAGTATTAACAAGCAAAACCTGCTTTTTGTACCTCATAAAAAATTGTTGTAACTTAATCATTTTTATAAACATTCCTTTCGTCTTTGACTCAAGGACAACAGAGCCATGAAAAACAAATCCGTTGTCCCTTACTCTTACTTTTTAATATATTAGTTGTGAGGAAGCGGTTTTACACACTACAAATCATGGGGAGGTGAGTGAATAGTTCCTCTATTACCTCGAATTTATATATATGTAGCTTAACCTTTCAAGCACAACTGAATGTGACTTTGAGCACGTAAACTTATTTTTGTATAAACGACTCGTTTGTGTAGGGTTTCGCAGTCAATGTTTAACTTGCTTTCTCAATTTTTTAAGCAGGCTATTAGATTTGCTCAAAGTCAAGGTTTTATGGTTAATATTTAATTTTTTGAATTAATGTTAACCTTTATCTGGTGTGTCCTTTTTTTATTTAAAATACTTTTCAACTCACTAGTTTTTTCAAACTTCACCTCTCCCTTTCTTGACACTACATATCATAGGTAAAAAACAATTTAGGTGACTTGACTGTTATCAAGATACTAGTGTCTTTTTATATTTATCTTTTAAGCAAAAAATCACAGTTTTATCGTGTAAATTTCGTTTAATAAAAGAGAGAATATACAAAAAAAGACTAGAAACCATGCAAAAAGCATAGACTCTAGCTTTCAAATTTCAATTCTATAAAAATTAATGTGCCAATTTAATCTCTCCAGCAGCAATTGGCAAAGTTGTATGTGCATCATAACTCATAACATTACCGGCAACGCTAGATGGTAATTTAAGATCCGCTGGTACGCCGTGAACATAAACTACTCGTTTATCCAATTGAAGATCGTCACTACCAAATGCTTGCTTAAATTTTGCTTGTAAATCTTTTAATGGTTGCTTAATTCTATTCATTTACTCATTATCAACAGGATCTGACAAAGAGCCGGAATTATTACACTTTTCATCTATCAAAAATGCTGGCATACCGGCGTTTACAGGCTATTTATCTGTGCGCTCAAGGACAGTAACACTCTCAACATGTGTGGAGAATACATCGCACCTGATTGAATATTTACAGATTGATTGGGATCACCTCCACATGTGTGGAGAATACAGTAAACAAATCCCTTTATAGCGCCAAATGAAAATACGCAAACACCATTTTTTCATCACTTTGATCCTACTACCAAGTATATCGATTTTTATTAAATAGACAATATCTGCTGGACATAATATTCAAATAAAAAGAGGAATCATAATATCATTCTGCTATGATTTCTCCTAAACAAATAAACAAAAATATTATTTGTCTGCCAATCTTTATCGCTCACGATTAAGAATTTCATCCAAACACTTTAGCCATGACACTGCTTTATCATCCGCTTTTAACTAGCCTAACCAAAAGCATATTCACATATACCTATACTAACTTTTTGTTATCAATCGAAATTTAATTGTAACTTTATCGTAAAACTCCTGAGCTACAATAGTGTACGTGAATTAAGAGAGGAGACAAAAATCAGATCTTATCTGGTTTGTTTTTATAATGAAATTTCGTAAATTAATAATTTCTTTGTTAGGTACTGCATTATTAACTTCAAGCGTTGTTTTATCAACTGCCACTGCTTCTGCTGATACGCTTGATGACTCACAAAATACAACTGAAGTTCAACCCAAGAATCTCAAGTGGGCTTATCCGTTTAAAGCCAACAAGAAAAATGGTGTTCGTCCAATGTATAATGCACAAACTTTTGGCATAACTAACTATATGCGTTCTACTACACCCCCTTCCTACTTCCATGATGGTTGGGATTTTGGTTTTTCAGAAGTTGGGCATTCTAACATATATGCAATTCATCAAGGTACTGTTAAAAAGGTTGCTTATGGCAACGGCCTTGGCTGGTTCATCTGGGTTATTAGTCCTGATAATTACGTTGAAGTTTACCAAGAAGGCTTTAATAAGAAAAAAGACATTTATGTTAAGACTGGTCAAAAGATTAAATTAGGTCAAAAGATCGGTAAGCTAACTGGCTCACACTTACACCTTGGCGTTACTCAAACAAATAAAGATTACATAAACAAATATGGTTTTCCATGTAAGAATTGGAACGTTAACAACGGAACTTGGCTCAATCCAATCGAGGTTATCAAAAGCAACTTAAAGAAATAGTTAACATAATCTAAAATATTGAAAGTAAAAAAGCAGGTCACAGCTTATAACAGTTATGATCTGCTTTTTATTAATCCCAATGTTCCTTGATAAACTTAGCTCTTCCACCTGCTTCTTCCATTTCATATCTAAGTGGATCTTTTTTATAAAAATCTTGGTGATATTCCTCGGCTGGATAAAATGGCTTAGCTGGTTCAATTTTAGTTACGATTGGTTTATCAAATTTGCCACTAGCTTGTAATCTTTGCTTAGATTTTTCAGCTGCTTCTTTTTGAGCAGGTGAATTATAAAAAATTACTGGTCGATAATTATCACCACGATCTTGGAATTGCCCCATTGCATCTGTGGGATCAGTCACTTGCCAATAATAGTTTAGCAATTGATCATACGATATTTTTGCTGGATCAAAGGTAATCTCAACAGCTTCAGTATGGCCAGTCGTACCTGAACAGACTTGCTCATATGTTGGATTAGCAACATGACCACCAGTATAACCAGAAACTACTTTTTCTACCCCGTCAACTGTATCGAAAGGTTCGACCATGCACCAAAAACAACCGCCAGCGAAGATTGCTGTGTCGTAGTTGGCTTTTGCCTTGGTATCAGTGCCTTCGGCTTGTTTATTATTCTCTGTCATTCTTTGAAATACCTCCATTTTATTTGAATTTTATTGTTTTTTTAAGTTAACTAGTATTATATACAAATAAAAATGAGATGCACTTTTTATTACCTGATGCATCCCATTTTATTTCTTTACAAATTATTGTGTCTTTCTTCAATATACTTTTCAATCTGTTCTAAATCATCTTCGATAGCAAGATTTAAAATAAAGTTTTTCGTCGTTGACCTCTTATTAATGTAAAGCTTACGGGCCTCATTTTTATCATTCCACTTTTTATTTACTTCTGTATATTTAGCCATTAAAAATCACTTTCCATAATGCTATAGCAATCACAATCAAAACACCAGTTAACAAAGCTCTTTTAGGATAGAACTTTAATGACCATTTAGTATTTTTGCCAGTATGAGTTAATTTTATATTTTTCATTTGTAAAAATACTTTCAATTTACTAAAATGAAAATATAGAAAAGGAAGGGAGTTCCGGTCCCCCTCTTCAATTATTCATTCCAAATTAATGGAAATTTCAAAAACCAGGATCCAAAGATTTAACTTGAAGTGAACTTTGATTTGTGGTTTTTTCTTTTGCACTTTGCAATTGGGCTTTCGGCATATTTGTCACCTCTTAGCTCCGATTCTCTTAGCCTCCTTTCACTATATACAACACACGCTTTTACGTGTAACGCGAATGATATTTAGAAAAATATGCCAAAAAGGCATCAATCTGGCCGTCTAAAGCCAAATGATGCTTTAATTGTTTTTTCACCAAAATCAATAGCCTAACTTAATGACACTGTTTTTACATAAACTTATTAAATTTATAATTCTTCATATTTTTTGCTCTTTAACTAATTTGTTATCAAAATTGAATACAACGATTAGTAGCTAAGTCCTTCTTACGATTACCAGATTACCAATTCATCTCGATTCTATTTTAGATTTCTTAGCATCTTTTCACTATATAAGTGAACGCAATCTCCGTGCACCATCAACAATATTTTTAAATAATATACAAAAACAGTCACTCTATAGAACATATTTTCAGAGCAGCTATTTAGCCTCCACATGTGTGGAGAATACTAGAATTAGACCAGCGTTTATAAGTCCATATTAGGATCACCTCCACATGTGTGGAGAATACTTAAGATCATTAAAGGCATTCTGCCACTGTTGAGGATCACCTCCACATGTGTGGAGAATACACTAAATGAATCCCGCTACAGCAACAATCCCTACCTAAAATCATAGCATTTTTTATTGCTTTTAACACAAAGTGTTTCTTTAATATCTATCGATATAAAAAAGAACCTACACAAAGTGCTTGCAAATTATTTCAGCCTGGTCATTCATTAAATTATATTGTCTTTTACTAAAGAAATCAGGGAGTTAGCATATATAGGCATAGAATTAGATGATTCTGATTTTGCAAGAAATTTTTTAATGATTTCATTTTGCCGACTAGCAATATTCAAAACGTTATATTTTTTATCAACAAAACGTCCTAATTGCATCTTTTTTACAAAGGATGGAAAATCATAAAATTGAGATAACCATAGATTAGTCACTTCATTTTTATAAGCTCTAGCAAGCGGCGTGTTTTCATTACCTTCAAAATAATTTTTTCCTGAATTGTCAAATTAAGTGCAACAGTTAGGCTATGAGGAAATATATTGCTTGAAGAGTTCTTCTGCTGTGTGATATTGAAGGATTCGACGATGTTTGCGGTTAATGGCATCAGTTGCCTGTTGAACATAAGCAGCTGACTTATCTTTCATGCTTTTGCCTTTAGGGAAGAATTGACGCAGAAGTCCATTGCAGTTCTCATTGGTGCCTCTTTCCCATGGAGAATATGGGTGGGCGAAGTAGATCTGGCAGCCTTTGATCTTGGTCATATCCGCAAACTCAGAGCCATTGTCAAACGTGATCGATTTAAACCAGGCAGGATGTCTGTCAATCTCATTTTGAAGCAGCCTTTGGCATGTGCTTGCCCGATAGTCAGGAATCTTGATAACTACTTCAAAGCGTGTGGTTCTTTCGGTCAAAGTCATTAAAGCAGGCTGATTCTTGCGTCTGACGCCTTTAACCAGATCTCCTTCCCAGTGCAGCGGCGTTTTTCTGTCTTCAATCTCTTTAGGACGCTGTTCAATGGAATTGCCAAGATTCTTCTTGTGCAAAGCATGACCGCTCTGGCCGTGATGACGCTTGTTCCTGCGTCTTTTGAGCTTCATAGGCAGATCAATATTGCTTATGTCCAGCAAGCCCTGATCAATATAGCGATAGACAGTTGGTGTGCTGGGACAAGGGTAGCCTGGCATAGTCCTTTTGAATTCACCAACGAATTCATCGATGCTGGTGGCATCAAATTTAGCTTTGAAGCGTCTGGAGAGCATTCTCAAAAAGACAGCATAATGCTTCAATGGATTGCGCTGATAGCAGTTTTTGCGACGCTTCTCATAATAAAGCTGTGCAGTATCAGCGTAATAGTGCTCATACAATAAATAGCTGCTGTCTCTTTGCAGGACGCTTCCGCGTTTGATTTCGCGACTGATTGTCGACTTATGGCAGCCGACTTCTTGAGCGATAACAGTACGGGAAGTTATGCCGGAATCCAGCATTGCTTGAATTTGTCCACGTTGTACGCTGGTTAATTGATGATAGTGCTTAGAAATGCTAGAATTTGAATTGGTCATGAAGATCTTCCTTTCTTGATTTTTCGTCACTTCAAGTTTAGGTCTTCATGGCCTTTTTGTTTAACACTTGGTGTTGCACTTCAATTTTAAATCCGGGAAAATAATTTTTTAAATCAAATAAAGTAAAATCAATACGGTCCAAATATTTAATGTATCTAAGAGTATTGATCGCTGGTAATTTATGTCTTGGCCATACAAAATGCAGGGATGTTTGACTTCGTATTGTTTCATAAGCATCGATCCAGTCATCGAGATCAGGATAGTATTTAGCTAAACATTTTACTCCGCAAATAGCATCCGCACCTAATGCAATTTCACTGTTTCCCACCTTATCAATAAGACAAAAAGAGTTATTTTTCTTAGAAACATCGAGTTTATATTTTTCACTTAATGCAATATAAAGAAATTCATCACTAGAATCCGGATCTTGATATAAAGCATCTTCAACTTTATTCAAATAATTAGGATATAACTTTTTCAAGTCTTGATAAAATTCACTGTGATAAAAAAGTTTAAGCCTTTCGACATTTTCCTTATAACCCTGCGGCTTAAATTCTTGCTTTGTAAACATATCTTTCTCCATATAACTTAACCTCCACTCACGTGGAGAATACTAGTGTCACGTAGTCAGCCGTCAGGAAGGCTCAGGATCACCTCCACATACGTGGAGAATACTGATTTTGCATTTGATGTGGGAGCGTCAACAAGGGATCACCTCCACATACGTGGAGAATACAATTAGGGTTGCTGTTTGCGTACTTTTGACTTGGGATCACCTCCACACTCGTGGAGAATACCGACCTCGTCAAAATAATTTTCAGTATCGACAAGGATCACCTCCACACTCGTGGAGAATACTAAATGATCCACGATATATCAACATCTCTCAATCGAAATAATATCATTTTTAATCACTTTTAACAAAGACCAATAATAAAGCCATAATTACAAAAAGCCACTCCAAATAAAAAAGAAGCATTTCTGCTTCTTTTTGAATAGTTTTGCTCCCAAAGTGCCCCTAGGATTCAAATTTCATTTATAAATCCTTATATATCAAGGTTTAAGGGCTATCCATTAAACGATTTCTTGCTCCTTGAAGCGACCATATACTTTTTCAACTTCACTAACACTCATGAAAGCATACGGATCTGCTCCTTGCACGATTTGGCGAATATCATACATATCATATCGATCAATAATGGTAATCAAAACTGTCTTTTCAATATGACTATATGCACCTTCAGCATCGTGCAAAATAGTGATTCCACGATGCATTCGATTCTGAATTCCATCGATAATATGCTGTGGGTGCTGAGTAACAATCATTACTTGCATCTTCTGGTGTTGGGTGTAAACCGCGTCAATTACTCGCCCATTAATAAAAATAGTCAAGGCGGAATAAAGAGCACGTGGCCAACCAAACATGTATCCCGCAGCAGCGATAATAATCAAATTAATAAAAATGTTGAACTTACCGTAACTAATGCCCGTTTTTTGCCTAATTACAATCCCAATAATGTCCAGTCCACCAGTTGAAATACCATTTTTCAATGCCATCCCAGTTCCAATACCATTGATTGAAGCACCAAAAATCGCACAAACCAGTGGATCCAGGTGCATTTGCCAAGGTTGAATAGCGTGCATCATGATAGAACCCAGAACAACAGCAACGATGGTGAAGAAAGTAAATTTACGCCCTATCTTGAACCAAGCCAATATAAATAGAGGGAAGTTCAAAAGAAAGTACATCATTGATGTTGATAACGTAAACGGTAGATATCTTTCACTTACAGTATTAATTAACTGCGCAAAACCCGTGATTCCTGACGAGTACATATGCCCCGGCGTCCAAAAAAAGTTCAGGGCTACTGCAACCGCAATTGAATAAAAGAAGGCAGCTGACAATTTTGAAAGAAAATTGTAGCGTCGGTTGAACTTATCAAGTTGATCCATAGTTTGTCAAATCCTTTGAGCAAATACTAATAGTAAACACATTAATTTTAACAAAAGTTTTGCTTCTGACCAATCTAAATAGACATTTTTATCACTTTTGTTAATCGGGGCAAAAAATGATACTATTCAGTTAATATTAATTAGTCTATCCAAATAGAAAGGTGTCTTTCATGAGTTCTTACTATGAATTAATGTGGCGTAACGATGAACTAACTTCTTATACCACTGACAAGCTGAATTTTATCTACAACGCAATCGATCATCCCTTGTCTGTCCGCTATAGACAGTTATATCCTAATCGATTAGACTGGCAAAAAGCCGTAAACAGACACAATGCAGCTATTCAAAAAGTCAAAGACCTTCTTATTGCAAGAAAAGATAGTCATAATATACGTGAAGCTTGGCTTAAACTGCATCCCAATGCACAAACTAAAGCAAACAATGGTTTTACTGTTGAACAACTAGCTAATAAGTTCCCTTACATGGCAAAACAGCTTGGTGCCTTTATGGAAATTGAAAACATCGAAATCAAATACTTTGATGAAGAATTTAAGCCTAGATATGACTTAGATGATTTTTCTGATATTTTTTCTGCCAACTATCCCGCTAGTGGCTTTACGCAAAGTGGCATTACTCAAGAAGCTTTGCTGAAGCTCTACCCTAACGTCAGTGCTAAAAATTTAGATCAAATTTTAAAAATGGCCGACTGCGAATTCGAGCAAGAAAATGGCACTGAGGTTATTCCTTATTGGTATGCTGTCAATGCTAAAAGAATGCTAGTTGATGGTGATAGTTTTGCCGCAACCTTTGATGACTAAAAAACTGACCGTTTGGTCAGTCTTTTTTATTGGATAACTTGGACACCTTGTTCATCAGGATGTAAGATCAATGTCTCATCTTTTAAATCATGTTTACGTAAGCCCGACAAAAATCCAGCTACATGTTTATCTTCAATCCACGTCATAATAGTTGAACCTGCGCCGCTCAAATAAGTTGCCAAGGCATGTTTTGAATGAGCTACCTCCCGCACTTTTACAAGTTCTGGCACTAGTTTTTCTCGGTAAACTTCATGGAATACATCTTGTTCCATTAATTCTCCTGCTTTAGGGTAGTCTTGAGCAAACAAACTAGCAATTAAAGTATTAGCAACTGCTGAGCCATGCGTAGCTACGCCAAAAGCCAATTCTTTAGGCAAAACTGCTCTAGCTGTCTTAGTTTCCAAATTATAATCGGGTACATAAGCCACCAACGCATATGGAGGAAGTGGTGCTTCAACTGCATCAAAATGATGGTTAACTTCAGCACCAACAACCAAGCCGCCCAAAATAGTCGGTGCAATATTATCAGGATGTCCCTCGATTTTAGCTCCTAATTGAACCTTTTCTTCATCTGATAGTCCCAGCTTACCAATTTGATTAGCCAATTCAATTCCGGCAGCAATAGCACTTGAACTGCTGCCTAAACCATGAGCCAACGGAATATTGCTTTTGACGCGTAAATGAAGCGGTTGTAAACCTGGATAAACTGTTAGTGCAGTCTTAACAATTAAGTTTTTTTCATCATGTGGAATTCCTTTCATCACATGATCCACCTGAAAGCGATCAGCTACGCTTAAAACTTCTACTTCCAAATAAAGTGAAACCGCCATGCCAAGTGAATCAAAGCCAGGGCCCAAATTTGCCGTTGAAGCTGGTGCTTTAATAATCATTTTTTCTCCCTTCCTTTACTGTAAAATCTTATAGCTAGCTTTTAAATATTGATCTTGAATTGCTAAATCTTGGAGCTGTTGTCGACTAATATTTTCGGTTACAACTACAATTCTTGATTGTACTTGTTTAATCTCACGAACCGGAATTTCCAAATCAGAGAGTAATTTACTCAAATCAAACAAGGTCTCTTCTGCTTCGAAAGATAAATAATAGGAATACTTCACATCCTCCGAACTTGTTAATTGCATAACATGGGAGAAATTACTAAATGGCTGACCGGTGGTCTTTTTCACTACGTTTTTTATTTCAGTAATCACATCACTCATGACTGAATTAGCCGTTGCAGAGCTACCCGCACCAGGGCCTGTGAATACTGCTGTTCCTAGGCTTTGGCTCTTAATTTGTAAAGCATTTAGTTCATTTTTAATATGCGCCATAATCGCATTTTCTGGCAACAAACATGGAGCAACTTCTACAAATAATTTACCATTAATATTTTTGGCAATCCCAACCAGCTTAATGACATAGCCTAACTTCTGAGCCTGTTTAATGTCAAAATCCTTTAGATTATTAATCCCTTGAATAGTAAAATCATCAATACTAATCTTGGTACCAAAAGCAAACTTGCTTAAAATTACAATCTTGTATGCTGCATCTTTACCTGTAACATCGTTAGTGGGATCAGCCTCCGCAAAGCCCAGCTCTTGAGCATTTTTCAGCGCTTCCTCGTAGCTTAGTCCCTTTTCCCCCATTTGTGACAAAATATAATTCGTCGTACCATTAATAATTCCTTGAATTTCGGAAATAATGTCACTGGAATAAGAGGTAGCCAAGGTCCGCAAAATAGGGATCCCGCCTGCAACGCTAGCATCATACATTAAATCACACTTTTTACTTGCAGCTAAATTAATCAATTCCGAACCAAAAGTTGCCATTAAGTCTTTATTGGCCGTAACTACATTTTTTCCAGCATTGATTGCTGCAGTAATATATTCCTTAGCAGGATGAAGCCCACCTATTAATTCAACTACGATTTTAATTTCGGGATCTTGCAAAATCGAATCGAAATCTGTAGTTAGCATCACTTCGTTAACTAAATTACGATGTTTTTCTGGATTACGTACTAGAGCTTTTTCAATGATGATTTCTTCACCACTTGTTTGTCTAATCTTCTTTTTATTATTTTTAATTATTTTTAAAACACCTGAACCAACTGTTCCTAATCCAAGCAATGCAATTTTGATGGCCATTTGATCTTATCCTCTTTTTAATGATTTTCTTATTTTTATGATTGTATCATAGCTGCTAATCAAGGTACAATAGTTATAATATTAATATTTCATAAGATAGGAAGATTGTTTATGCAATATCGTAGTACTAGAGGTTCAAAAGAAAACACTTTAACTGCACCTCAAGCAATTATTCAAGGCTTGGCTCAAGACGGTGGGCTTTACGTGCCTGTTGCCTTTCCTCAAGCTAATTTTAAGTTAGAAGATTTATCCAAACTTTCCTACAAGCAAATCGCTGCCATGGTTATTAGCTTATTCTTTGATGACTTTACTAAGGAGCAAATCACCACTGCAGTTCAAAGCGCTTATAGTGAACAATGGGATGATCGCAGCATTGTTCCAATCGAAAAGCACGATAACCGTTTTTACATGGAGCTTTTTCACGGTCCTACCCTTGCCTTCAAAGATATAGCTTTGCAAATGTTGCCACAATTAATGACCAGAGCTGTTCAAATTGAAAAGATTGATAAAGATATTATTATTTTAACCGCTACTTCTGGCGATACTGGTACGGCATCAATGCGTGGCTTTGCTAATCAAAAGGGTACCGATGTCATAGTCTTTTATCCTGAAGGTGGCGTTAGTCCTGTTCAACTTAAGCAAATGCTCAGCCAACGCGGCAACAATTTGCGTGCAATTGCAATCAAAGGTAACTTTGACGATGCTCAAACTGAAGTTAAAAAAATCTTCAACGATGATTCTTTCAAAAACCGACTTAATGCTAATGGCTATCAATTTTCTTCAGCTAATTCGATGAATATTGGTCGTCTGGTTCCGCAAATTTCTTACTACCTCTACACCTATGGACAATTAGTACGCAGACAAGAAATTAAACTAGGAGACGAAGTTAACTTTGCTGTGCCAACAGGTAACTTTGGTGACATCCTAGCTGGATATTATGCTAAGAAATTAGGTTTGCCTATTAAAAAGTTGATTTGTGCATCTAATGAAAACAATGTATTGACTGATTTCTTTAATAATGGTGTCTACGATAAGCGACGTAAGTTCCATTTAACCAATGCACCAGCAATGGATATCCTAGTTTCCAGCAATTTGGAACGACTTTTATTTGACCTTTATGACGAAAATAACTATGAAGTCGCTAGTTTAATGAATCAATTGACTCAACGCGGTCATTATCAAGTTAGCGGTGAAGTTTTCACTAAATTACAAAAAAATTTTGCAGCTGGTTTTGCAACAGAAGAAGAGGTTAAATCAGAAATCAAACGGGTCTACAATTATGACCGCTATGTAATTGATCCACATACTGCTGTTGGCTCTTTTGTAGCAAATCAATATCAAAAGAAGACCGGCGATCAAACCCCAATGGTCATTGTTTCAACAGCCAGTCCATATAAGTTCCCAGAAACGGTGTATGAAGCCATCACTGGTGGTCCTAGTATGCAAACTGGCGTCGGTGCAATTAAAGAATTGCTTGATGAATTAGGCGGTCAATTATCAATCGGTGTGCGTGCCCTTTTTGATCGTGAACCCAAGACCGAAAAAATTATTGAACCAAATGATATGGAAAAAGAAATCAGTTCAATTTTAGATTTGAAATAATAGTTAAGGAAAAATAGATATGAAAGTTGTTAAATTTGGAGGTTCTTCCCTAGCCTCAGGTAATAGCGTAGATAAGGCCCTAAGTATTATTAATGCCGATCCCGAAAGACAAGTCGTTGTAGTCTCAGCACCGGGCAAAAGAACTGAGGATGATATTAAAGTAACCGATCTAATGATCACTTACGCATATATGAGCTTGAGGAGTAATAATTATCAAGACATCGCTACCCGTATTTTTAAGCGTTATGAATTAATTGCCCAATATTTTGAGCTGCCTGAAGCAGAATTAGAGGATATTAAGCAGCTTCTACTTACATTGCCGAAGCTAAGTTACCCTAATAATGACTACCGCATGGCAACCTTTAAAGCACACGGAGAACGTCTTAATGCAATTTTGATTGCTAAAATTTTAAATCATCAAGGAATTAAAGCACGATTTTTAGAGCCAAAAGATGTAGGTTTAATTGTCACTGGCACTTCTAATAATGCTGAAGTCAATCCTGAAACTTATGTGAACTTAAAAAGAATTAAGGCTGCAAAAGATGAAAAGATCATTTTTCCTGGCTTCTATGGCATTACACCATCAGGACATATTGCTACTTTCTCTCGCGGTGGTTCTGACATTACCGGTGCTATTCTAGCTAGGGGGTTAAACGCTGATCTTTATGAAAACTTCACCGATGTCGATGCTATTTTTTCAGCCAATCCCCATATCGTTGATCAGCCCAAGCCAATTAAAAGAATGACTTATCAAGAAATGCGGGAACTATCTTATGCGGGATTTTCCGTCTTTCACGATGAAGCCTTAATTCCTGCTATTCAAGGCGAAATTCCTGTCAATGTTAAAAATACTAATGCTCCAGAAAAACCTGGGACAATGATCGTACCAGAGGACGGCTTTATACCTAAACACACAATCACAGGTATTGCCGGAGGCAAAAACTTCGCGGCCCTTTATTTAAGAAAATATATGTTAAATAAAGGTGCTGGTTTCACCTTGAAGTTAATGGAAATTTTGCAAAAACATCACGTTTCATATGAACATATGCCATCTGGAATTGATGATATTACCATTATTTTCAAAAAAGATGTCCTAACTGATCAGTTAATTGATGTTATCTGTAATGAAATTCAAACTAGTCTAAATCCTGATCAAATGCAGTGGATTGATGATTATGCGATCACAATGGTGGTAGGTGAAGGGATGAAGGACAAGCTGACTTTATGTGCTAGCCTGCTTTACCCTCTTGGTAAAAAGAACATCTCCATTCAAATGATTAACCAGGGTGCATCCCAAATCTCAATTATGATTGGTACCAGACGGCAAGATGAAGAAGTAGTTATCAAAACCATTTATGATAATTTCATTGCTCAGGATAAAATTTAACATAAGCTATAATATAACAAATAAAAAAATGGTAAATCTGGTTATTAGTACCTTGATTTACCATTTTTACTTTATGAGATTATCTTTTTACTAAAAAGTAACTACTTTATACTCCAAATATTTTTCTCCATCAAAGTTCATTTTCACAATAAATGGATTCTTTGGCTGGATCATAGCAAAGGCTTCATATTTAAAGTTTGGATCATAGTAATTAATTACTGATCCAATTGCTGTACCATGTCCACCAATAATCATAGTTTGATCTTGATATTTGGACAAAACTAGCTTCAAAGCTGCAACATTTCTCTTCTGCGTCTCTTTTAAAGATTCGCCATTTTTTAGCTTATAATCAAAATCTTCCCACTGTCTTTTACAATATTCATGAAAATTAGAAATCCACTCATCACCAATTTTTCTTTCTCTAAAGTCAGAAATAGATGATAATGTTAGTTCCTTCTCGTCTATAACTGGTTGAATTGTATCAATTGCACGCTTGAATGGACTAGAAAAAGCTTGGTCGATGTGTTTATCTCTAAAGTAATCAGTTACTTTTTTTCTATCTTGCAACCCCTTTTCTGTCAAAGGACGTGTTAAATCATCATGAACTGATAAATCAGGTTGAGCATGTCTTACAAAATATACTGTTGTCATAATTGAAACTGTCAAATCTTTTGTGTAAATAGATCTTTCTCGTAAATTGATTTTTTAATTATTTATTTAATCAAAGTAGGATTCTAAGGTGTCCTGAACCTGACCAAAGCCTTTATGAATTCGATTGAAATAACGGTCATTGTAGCTCATTGCCTGGATGCCAATAAATGCATCAAGCGACTGTTCAGTTGGAAATTCTGCCTTAGGCTTAGCTTTACGCTTGATGACGTTGTTAAAGGATTCAATCATATTGGTTGAATAAATTGAAGCTCTGATTTGTTTGGGATAATTGTAGAAGACTAGCAGATCGGGCTCAATTTCCTTCAAACCTTTGATGACATGGCTATAAGCTTTATTCCATTTGGCATAGAATTTGTGCAAGACAGCTGCAGCTTCTTTTTTGCTTGTCTGTTGATGTATCTGCTTGAATTCGTTCATGATCTTTTCACGATCGTCGACGCGTACTTTAGCGCAGATATTGCGCATGACATGAACCAGGCAGCGTTGAAAATGAGCTTTAGGATAAGTCCTGGCCAAGGCTGTTTTCATGCCAACAACACCATCAGAAAGAAAAAGCTCAACTTGCTTCAAGCCTCTGGACTTCATGTTTTGAAGCATCTCTGTCCAAACTTCAATGTTCTCACTAGGAGCAATGCAGTAGTCAATGACTTCCTTATGTCCATTAGGTTTAATGCCAATGGCAATATATACTGCTTCACGCTCAAACGTTTCTCGGCGCAAAGGAAGGTATGTCGCATCCAAATAGACACAGAAAAACTTGTCGCTTAGCTTGCGCTTGTGATAAGCCTCAATCTTGGGGAGCATCTGCTTGGAAATATTTGATACTTGAGCTGGACTATAATGACTGCCATACATTTTCTCAATCAAGTCAGCGATTTCTCTGGTAGTTACGCCTTTGGAGTATAGCTTGATAATCGTGCTTTCCAAAACATCAGAGTGCTGCTTGTAGTCAGGCAGCGTGTGCTGATGAAACTGACCGTTGCGGTCTCGAGGCACTTGCACTTCAATTGGTCCAAACTGGGTATCAACCTTGCGGAAATAAGCACCATTTCTAGAATTGCCAGTATTCCAGCCATTTCTGGCATAGGGATCATAGCCTAGAAAGGCAGTCAACTCAGCTTCTAGCAAGTTATTAACAGCCTGTTGTAGCTCTTTGCGCAATAAATCATTTATTTTGTCTGGATTGAATAGAGCTTGAGCAAAATCTTTGGTAAAATCATTCATGAAGGAGTTCTTCTTTCTGTATGTGTTTTTTTGTTCAAACCAATCATACGAGAAAGGAACTCCTTTTTCTAATGTTTAAAGAAATAAATTTAAGGAATCATTCATCCTTACACAAACTATTTTACAGTCTCTCATAATTGTCTCCCAAGCAATAACATATTATATATTTTTTTACTACCGTTATTTGAATCAAATTTTACTTAATCCAATTTATAAATTCAATGATAATTTAATTTTTCCTTGCTCTAATTCAATTTTTCACGATACACTAAAAGCAAATATTTGTATACTCACGAAAGGATTTCATATGGGATTAGAAATACTCAATCATACTGATCAAAAATTAATTTCCAATGCCGATTTTTGGCAATTAGTTGATTTTCAAAGAGAATCAAATAAATTCTCTGAGTTTAAAGGTATTTCCTTTGTTTCCAACATTAAATTTATTGAGAAAAATCTTCTACCACGTTTTGACCAGATCACACTAATTCTTGGACTAACTGATAATGGATCAAATTCAATTGGCAAAAGAATTGACCAAATTTTAAATAAGCGTCGTGATTTGATTGAATATAGTTACGAGCACCAAGATAGTACCTTCACTAAACGCATTTTAGATGGTAGTTTACAACTTTTCTTCACCAAACAGAATTTGATTCACACTAAGCTTTATTTAATGAGAAATCAAAGCAAGTACTCCGTCTTTTCGGGTTCAATGAATCTTACCGATGCGGCTGTTAATAAAAATATGGAGCAATTAGTTTGGGACTACGGCAATACTTCTGATCCATTGTTCAATTGCTACCAACAAATGTTTCAGGATAACCTTGATCAAGCTGCAACATACATTGATGCTAAAAAATTATCTGGTTATTTAAAAGACAAAGATAAAGAAGAGCTACGCATTCATGTGATGCAGGATTCTTCTCTAGAAATTAAAAATAGTCCTAATTCAACTGGTAAAGACATCATCATTCTTCCAGCTGAAGAGATCAAAAAGTATCGTGACCATTACAGCAAAGATGATGAATTAAAGAAATTATCTGAAAATGAAAAGCTTGTTGCTTCACAAACAGTTACTTTATTTGGTGAAGGTGGCAATAAAAGACGTAAGCTAGATACAATCGGGCAAGATTTATATAGCTTAACTCAGCACATTATTCGTCAAGACAAAAAGGCAAAAGCAGATACAACACAAATTGAAAAAGAAGAAGATCTCTTCCCTGTTCCTGTTCAGTTTTACAATAATGGTCAATTATTCCAAGCCTCTAAAATTGGTGATAACATCCCTTCTGAAGTTATTACTTCTGATTTAACTGAAGAGCAATTAAAAAATGCACTTCAGCTTTTCTGTGATATCACTCATGAATATAATACTTACAAAGAAGTTGGTGAAGGCTGGCAAGCTTGTGACTTTATGTTGTTTCTGTATGAATCACCATGGCTTTGGAAAATCCGCAATTTATATGAATTATCTGGAAGCAACGTATCTAGAGAGGACGTGCCTATTGCTACAGCACTAATCGGACAAGGTCGAACTGGTAAGTCCACCCTAGGGAAAAGACTAGCCGCTAAATTAATTGGTGCTCATAATTTCTTAGATAGTGGAATGATGGATCCAAAGAATTATGCCTTTGGCAAGAGTAATATCAATATGACAATTACCAACACGCTAAGTGACTATGTATATACAAATGGTCCTGTAAGTCCATTAATGATTGATGATGTCAGTCCTGAACTTACAACGCGTACTTACTTTGAAAGATTCATCAAGGAAGTTACTAACAACCGTAATTTAACTCATCCCTCACCAGCATTCATTTTCACGATGAATAGACAAGAAAGCTCTATTAAATCACAATTTTCACTAAAGCCTGAAATTATGCGTCGTTTATGGTACTTAAGCTTTGAATCTACTTTTTCAGGTGAAAGTGATCAACGTAATGCAGCATTAACTAGCTTATTTAGCCGTGCAAATGATGATCTTTTTAAATATTGTCAAGTTGAATTAGCAAAATTCTTTACTAACGTTAGTGTTGAAGACGCGCAGAAGATTGAAAGAGACTTCTTATATCCAATCAAGCATGTTTTAAAAACTGCACTTGATAAATTTGATATGTATAACCAAGTCAGCAAGTATTTTGAAGAAAATTACGATTATTCCCTATTCGTTGGTCGAAATGACTGGGGAATGTTAATCAATCAAGCAAAAATTGGTAGCGATATCTTATTTATTAAACAAGATGACCGGCTAAAAGCTCAAATCAATAAAGAGCTTTTCAATAAAATCTCCGATCAAACGGCGAAGTGGCTCTACTATGCTTGATCGCTACTTTAAATATTTGCCTAGAAAATATCACATTGCATCACAACAAACTAGTACTGGCTTTATCCTTGACGTGGAAAACTTTGATAAATGGCTTGATGATGATACGTTAATGAATAAGTATCAAAATAGTAGTTCATTTAGAGATAAGCAACAACGAGACAATCAAGCACAATTAACTCAAACAGTTGATATGCTGGCTAAGGCAATGTTAGAAGATCGTGAACAACGACGAAAAGAAGAGGCTAAAAAGAACCATAGTTGGTTTGGTAATCTCTTCCATAGAAATTAGATTGTATCATTCAAAATAAGGCTTCTAACCTATCATGACTTGAAGTCTTATTTGCTATATGGATAATAATGTTGAGATTTAGATTGATATTCTTTTACTGAAATTATTTTATTTTGATCATTAAAATCTATAATTGATACGCCGTCAAATTCACTAATTTTTTTCTGGTAATTACATTTAAAATGCCATTCAACAATACATGTATTTTCATTAATTAATATCTTTTCTATTGGCCAAGCAATTACTTTTCCCTGCTTGTTCCATTTTTCAAACCAAGATATTATCTCCTTTTTATTTCTATAAATAGGTCCATAGCACTCACTATATGTAGCATTTTTATCAAAGATAGATTTAATAACTTCAATATTTGGTTTAAGCCATGCCTGGAAATAGTCTCTAATTATCTGTTTTTTACTCACCTAAAGTGATGTCCATTCTTTCCTGTGAAAATGATTAAACAAATTTTTATTTTCCTTCAATAATTGCTGAACTCCCTGCTTATCATGTACTGCAATATCCTTATCCTCCAATAAAGTTAGAATAGAATCTAATTTCTGATAATCAATACTTCCAAGTGATAAGGTAACTTTTGTTCCTTTATTTAGATCTAAGATTAAATCTAGATAGTCGGGATTAAAATCAACGGGACTGAGACGCAAATTTTTACGATAAACAACAGAAGCATTTTTTATCTCTGACAAATTAATGATTTGCTTATCTTTTTTACGCAAACCAAGTAACTGTAGCAATTTTAGTGCATCATTGCTATCATAAGTGATAGATGTGATATTCTTACTATCAATTTGCCAATATGAACTGAAACAAGTCGGTAAAGTGACAAATACGCCTAAAATTAGTACAATAAGAAATAGCCACCAAGGTTGATAACCAAATCCTGTTAAAAACAGTGAAAGAAAAATCACCACAATTATACCGATTAAAACATGACTCAATTTAACAGGAGTTCCAACAATAATTCTGTCTTTCATTGTGCTCACCTTCTTATTTATTTTCCTACGCAATATTATAAAGCTTTTTCAAAATAAACCTTTGAGGTAAAATTTGTGAAAATAGGTATTATTCAAGCTACATCGCAAAAAAGTAAAAATTTCATATTAGAGAAGTATATCAAAGAATCTGTAGGATCCAATGATCAAGTATTCAATTTTGGTATTTATCAAGATAGTTCGGCTAGTCTATCTTACGTGCAAGTTTCCCTAGCTGTTGCATTATTAATTAATAGCAAGGCGACTGACTTCATTGTGACAGGATGTACTTCTGGACAAGGAATGATGCTTGCATGAAATACTTTTCCTAATATTCAATGTGGTTATATCCCCACTCCACAAGATGCTTTTCTTTTTGGTCATATCAATAACGGCAGTGTTGTCTCCTTTCCACTAGGACTTAATTGGGGTTGGAGTGGTGAAATCAATTTTGAGCAGACTATAAAAAATCTTTTTGAACAGCCTTGGGGACAAGGTTATCCTCCTTCACAAGCAAAAAGAAAGATAAGAAATGCTCAAGAAGTTAAAAATCTCAACGTAATTAGTAAGAAATCAATGATTGACATTATACCTAAAATTGATCCTGATCTTATTTTCCCTGTGCTCAATTATGAACCGATTTATAACTTCATAATTAAAAACGGAACCGATCAAAAATTAATTTCAATTATCAAAAGGATAAAAAATGACTACAAAAATTGAAAAAATATCTCCTAAAATCTACAAAGTAACTGATAACGATAAGCATCTAGGCACTATTTCTACTTATCACAATCTTTTTCATAACAAATATATTTATCTAAAATTCAATCTAAGTGATTACTCTGTAAATATTCCATTTTCAAAAATAGTTCAAGCAGAGCACCAAGCATTGCAAGTCATGATTGATTCAAATGAAAATCCAATCGTAGATTTTTTATTAAGAAATGGTTTTATCTGCAAACGACACTGTTATACGCTTACCGTTAACAAAAAAGATTTAAAAATTGAGATCAATAACAAATTATCTCTTCATTTTTTCAATACAGAAAGTCCCGATTACAGAACATGTTGCCAATTACTTTATAAATATTACAAACAAGTTCATCAATCTGTGTCACCATTAACTGCTAATATTGACACGTTTATCCAAGAAGTTCCAACAAAAACTGGATATTATAGTACTAATGAACTCGGAGAAATAGATAATCTTGTATTCACTGAAAACAACGAGATTGCATACATCTGTTCTTGGGATAGGTTTAGTTCTAATAATTTTATTGAAACTATTCTAGTTAAAATGTTTCAAAATTATCCTTCAATATTTTTTGAAGCAGACGATACTGACTGGATGGCTTATCAATTATTAAGCTATTTTAAAATAAATAAGAATAACAGTTTCAATACCTATATCTTTCCAAACTAAAGTAAAGACACTGCAACCCTAAAAATGCAGTGTCTTTCTTCAACTATTCTTTTACTAAATGAATCTCTCGATCAAACAACTGATGCATTCCTTCATTAAAGTTATGGGCAATAAAAACAATCGTCGTTTTGCTTTTCAATAAATTCTTCAAAATCAACATTGTAGCTTTCTGATCAATTGCACTAGTTCCCTCATCAATCAAGATAATATCACTATTGTGAACTTTTGCTCTAGCCAATACAATTTTTTGTCTTTGACCTCCGGAAATATTTAGCTTATCAAGATTAATCTTTTCATCTAGTCCTTCAGTAAACTTAGCGATATCATCAGCAAAGTTCACTTCATTTATTACTTGTTTAACTTTTCCATTCAGTTTTTCATTAAACATCGTAATATTTTCTTCAATCGATGCTGGAAAAACTACTGGATCTTGCGGTAAATAACCTATCTTACTCAAATCAGGATTAATTTTCTTACCAGCCTTATCCTCATAAACAACTTTACCTGCACTAGGCTTAAGTTCACCTAAAATTAGTTTAAACAAAGTAGACTTACCTGCACCAGAATCGCCAGTTAATAAAATCTTTTCGCCTTGCTTAATCTCCAGATCAGGATAAGTCAATTTTTCTCCATTAGGGAACTTTAAAACTAGATCTTTTGTTTTAATTACATTAGGCATAACTACATCTTTTTCAGCTTGCATCGGAATATCACTAGCAGATTTATCAACTTCGGCAAGTAATTCTTTACTACCTTTCATTGCTCCTAACCCGTTAGTAAGTGTATCAATTCCTCCATTTAAGTAATACCGAAAATTACCGACTACCAATAAGGCACCAATTGGAATTTGATGATTTTTAACCAACCAACCAGCAAGCACAAACAATGCTAAACCAAAAGCCGCGGAAACAATTCCATTTACAGCATTAAGCAGTTTAATATAAGCCGTTTGCTTAACATTAGCATCTTCTAATTTTTTTGATGTTTTTTCTATTACGGAAAATAGTTTAGCTCCAGATAAAAATTGTTGAAGTTGATCCAGACCAGATAACCAATCATTTAATGTATCTAAATATTTTTGATTGCTGTCAGAAATTAATTCTGTTGCTTTTTGTAACGGCTTTTCTGTTAACTTTGGCAGCAAAAAAGAAATAGCTACCATCAAACAAATAGCCAGCAATAATTGCCAACTCAATAAAATAAGATAAATTAAAACAAAAACGATCGTTGACACACCATAAATCAATAAGAAGACATTAATAAAGTAGTTATTGTTAAGCATTTGTAAATCATTAGTCAAACGATTTTGCATCTGTGCAACAGTATGCTTTTTCCCGTCATAATAATATCGCTTAACAATTTTATCTCTAACTTGATCATTTAAGTCTTGTACCTGAGCCTGCTGCTGATAATCAACTAAAGCACTCACACCATAGTCAACTAACATAATCAGAAAAGCAAGAACATTGATTAAAATAAACTTAGTCCAATTACGACTTAAAAGGATATTCGTCTCTTCTTGTACAACGTAAGTATTGGTAATTGATAAAGCAGGAATAATAATCCAACCAATTGCAGTTAACCAGAAACGAACTGGATTGGTTTTAATAAAAGCTTTCAAATTCATCTTACTTTATCCCCTTTCTTACTTTTTAATTTAATTTCTTGATCAAATTTTGCTTTTAATTCTGGCGTAAAGTTGTGAGCAATCATCAAAATAGTTTGATCTGTTTTGAGCAATTCATCAATGATTTTTTCGGTAGCTTTTTGATCGATCGCACTAGTTACTTCATCCATTAAAACAAACGATTGCTCGTGTATTTCCGTTCGCGCTAAAACAACTTTTTGCCGTTGTCCACCAGACAAATTTTCACTTTTTAGATCAATTGTTGTATTAACACCATCTGGCATTTTGGCTAAGTCGGATTGGAGTTGAACTGCTTGAACAACATCTTGAAGCTTATCCTGCAAATTTTCGTTAAACATTGTAATGTTCTCTTTGATCGTTGCGGGAAAAACTACTGGATTTTGCGGCATATTGCCAATTCTAGCTTTTCCTTCAGGAATGATAGTTTCATTTTCATCTAGATAGGTCACCGTACCAGATTCAGGTTTTAGCTTACCTAACAAAACATTAAACAAGGTTGATTTTCCTGTTCCTGAATCGCCAGTAAGCAAAACTTTCTGCCCTTTTTTTATTGTAAAATCAGGATAAAAAATTGTTTCCCCCTGATCGTATTTTACAGACAAGCCTGAAACTTTAAGACCGTAGGCTGATACTTTATCTTTATTTTCATCAGGAACTTGCTTTCTTAAATCGGTAATCTGTTCGCGTAAAGCCTTAGTTGACTTAACTTGCGTTAACGACTGAGTAATATTCCAAATTGCTGAAAAAATCGTAAATGCAAAACCACTAGCAACTGCAAAATCACCGAATGAAATCATATTAAGCAAAAACATGATTCCAGCAATAAAGCTCATACCAATTTGTGCAATTGAATTGCTAAAAGCATTAATCAAATAACTTACACTTCTTAATTTTGCACTACCCTTACTTGCGTCCACATAATCACTACTTGATCGATGAATTTGCTTAACCAAACGACTGTATGCACTATAACGACGTAGTTCCTGCAATCCACCAAGCCAATGAGCAATTGTATTTAACAGCTTTTCATTCTTTTTATTTACTTTATCTGTGGCAGCTGATGTTTTCTTCTCCATAATTTTAGGAGCAAAAAGTGTAATCACAGCTAAAATGGCAGTAACCAAAATTAGAATCCAGTTCATGCTTGCTAGTAAAACAATAGCAATCACAATCTCTAAAACCCCACTTAAAATAGTAATCCAAGGTGTAGCATAATCATCTGATAAGATTTTTAAATTGGCTGTTAATCGGTTCTGCATACTAGAGACTTTTTCATCACTTTTTTCATCATAGTAATGATGCATGATTTCTTGCCGAATTTTATGCAGATAGTTTTGCGTCTGCCTAGTGAAAACAACGGTAGTAATTGGTAAAAGCAACGAAGTGAATAATGCTAAAACAAACTGCATTATTTGCCAATAAACATATGTATTAAAATTACCAGCAGTAATTGAATTCAGAGCATATTTAAATAAATATTCACTAAAACTCCCAAATAATGCGTATAAAACATACAATAAGATAATAATGCAGGCTCGAAACACATTGCTTTTAAATAGCTCTTTTAAACTCATACTTCTCCTCCATTAATCATTAATAAAAACATTTATCATCCTTTAATATTACTACACAAAAATAATTTTTTACACATATTTTTTTAATTTTTAAGCTAAATCATATTTCATAAACATAAAATAAGACTAGTAATCAATTCAAATTGACTACTAGTCTCTTTCTTTACCAAAAACTACATTTTTCGCAAAACGTCGATCAATACACGACGTAAGTCTTCGTTCTTCTTACCCATTTCTTCGATCAATCTAGCTTTATCATCTAAAGCCTGATTATATTTATCTTGCAAAGCATTATATCTTTGCTCCAGTTGATTGTAATTTCTGATTACTGTATTGTAGCGTTCACGCAAACCGCTAGCTTCATCAAATTCATAATTATTCCGACTATCATAATTATTTCGATTATTATAGCGGCGGTTAGACTGATTATTACGTGAGCGGTTATTATTTTCTCTTCTGATCTCAAAAGGATGCTTATTTTGTCGCTTACGTTGATTTTGCGTTTGATTATTATTTCGATTATTGCTATTCTTCTGATTATTCTTACGCTCAAAGTCCTTAGATTGACCTTCACGACTTTCATTCTGATCCTTAGAATGTTGCTCAGGCTTTTCTTTAGTTTCTGTTTCCTTATTTTCAGCCGCTTTTTCAGCATTCTTGCGATACTTTTGATCAATCTTGATATTTTGATAAAAAGGACTAAGTTCAGCTATAACTTTTTCACCATCTTCAACCGAAAAACTTCCCCGCTTGTTAACTGGCTTAATAAAGTTGGTCTTTACAATTGAAGCAATCTTATCTTCTAATTTCTTTTGAATAGATTTATCAATCTTATCATTCTTTATAACTTTAGCTAAAATCTTACGCTTAGTAATTGTCTTAACCCGCTTAGATTTAGAAGCTGGCTTCTTATCAGTAGCATCCTCTTTAGCTGGGGCTTCCTTAGCACGACGTTCAATTGCATCTGCGTAATCTTGTACATTACCAATAATTAATTTAGCAACAGCCGGCTTAAAATATTTTCTTCTTCGCACAGTAATACTTGGTTGTTTACGTGTACGCACAAAGTTATAAATTTTAATCTTTAGTTTTTGTTGTAATTCTTTACTTGCATTAGGCAACAATTGATCAATCATTTGATTCATTGTTACCATTTCATTTAAATCAATATTTTGTTGTTCTAATAATGTTTGCTCTACTATTCCTGGCATTTCCAATCCTATATTCTTTTAGTTTTTTCACAACAAAAAGGGCCATTACGGCCTTTTTTGCAATAATATATCAATTTTCTCATTAATAAACTTAATGCACTTTCCATTTTACAACATTAACGCTATTTACGAAAAGGGCTACAAGCATATTCTCTATTTTTTAACCAAAACAAGCAACATCCCATCGATACTGCTTTATTTTATGCGCAGTTGCACTAGACTTTGACTCTATTTCTATTTTACGTGCTAACCAGCCTTTTTTCTAGTTTTATTTTCTTAACTAATCCATTAGGTTTTACATATAAATTCTTAATATTATTTCGCTATTATAAGATCAATTAAGATGAAAGGAATGAGAACCTTGATTAAACTACTCTTAATT
The DNA here is from genome assembly GCF_018987235.1 of Lactobacillus crispatus. Taxonomy (NCBI): domain Bacteria; kingdom Bacillati; phylum Bacillota; class Bacilli; order Lactobacillales; family Lactobacillaceae; genus Lactobacillus; species Lactobacillus crispatus. Next base: position 943,871 of record NZ_CP072197.1, on the reverse strand, counting down.
GGTGGATCATTTTTAACGCTTGGTTTAATGGCCATCAGCTCAGTATTAATTAATAAACCAGCAGTAGCAAAGGTAAAACATCGCCACTAAAAACCAGAATAATATATATTAATAAATCTTTTTCCCCTCTAACTAGAAAGACCAGGTTATGTACTCCACATAGCCTGGTCTTCTTTTCGTCTTATTCTTTATGGTTGGTAGAAAATTGCACCTTGGTCAACAATTACATCTGGTTGCAACTTACGTAAACTCTTACTTTCAACACAATATTTTGTATTTTTCAAATACTCTTTGAAGTTCTTAGTTTCCAAGTGCTGCTTGTAAGCTTCATTATTACGATAAACTTCAATAGCTAACCATTCATTTGGTTGATCGGCAACAGTTCCTGCAATCATTGCCAAAATATCTTTTTCTTCTTCGACTGCCGTTTTCATTTCTTTCATTACAGCATGAGCAAACTCATCGCCCTTACCTAAAGAAACACCAATTTCAGTCAGATAAATAACATAATCATTTGATCCGGTAACTGCTAGTTTTTCTGCCTTTGTAGAAATAAATTCCGGAAACAATTCTACCTTTACTCGACTAGTTAAAATATCTTTAGCAACGTCAGTAAAATCCTTAAATTGCTTTGAATTAGCATGAGTATCATAACTTGCTTCGTCTTGATAGCATTCTACTACAAAATTAGTAGTTTCTTCGTCATGACTTGTCTGCATAAACAATGTGCCTGGTTCGTTTTCTTGAGAAGTAAGCATATTATGTTGCCCCGCCTTAACGAACTTTGCATGATCCTCTTTATTAGTTTCTAGTTTATATAAACGCAAAATTGGTGTTTGTTTTAATTTCATAACTTCTCCTCCAAGAATTAATTTTGTCACTATTATACTAAATTTTACCGCGTCTATTAGTAAAAAACATCCCTTAGTTAAGGGATGTCACAAAACTATAACGTGTAATTAACTTTCTTAAACTTGTAGTCCTTCATTTTTTTAGCTAATTTCTTGCTTCTGAAGTAGTTACCACCATCATATCTACTAGAATAAACCAGCACGTTATGCTTTTTACCATTAATGGTTTGTGGTACCACTCGATAAAGACTCCAATTTTCAAAAGTAATCCACGGATCAATCTCATAGAATGTATCATTCTTCATTTTGGTAGTTTTACCAGACATCCAGTTTTGCGTTACCTTATCAAAGTTCTTCTGGTTAGCAATTCTACCATTGAAGTAATCACTAATTGTCGAAGCCTCCTGGGTAAATATTGGTTTGCCATTAACAGTATGTTCAGTAAAGGTGATCTTTGTGCCATTATGTGCATTACGATCATAAGAGTACCAAGTACCCTGCATCTTTTTTGGAATAGTAACCTGTACACCATTACCATAAGTTGAAGCATCAACAGTCTCAACTTGACTAGCCAAACCAGTTAATCCTAAAACAAGTACCATTGATGTTAAAGGTAACAAATTTCTTTTTAGCATAAAAATCATCTCCAGAATGTAAAATATATGAATCCGCTTTCATAATATATTTTACAGTATCTTATAGTACTTAGACAAGATATTTTTAACTTTACAGATTAATATTCTTGCTGCAATAGCTTTATAAACTCACTACTTAACGCTGAATTTGACTTATAAAAAGCCATTATCTTTTGCTTTATTAACTGACCATGATCAAGCAAGAAAAGTGGCTGCAAATCTGCAGTATTAATTAACCTAGCCGTATTCTCATTTAAAATAAAATAGCCAGACCCAGAGGCGACCAACAGTGCTGCTTCTTCAACCGAGTTAGAAGCGATGAATTGACTGCCAATTTGATACAAATCTTTAAATAAATGTAGCTCACTAACCTCTTCTTCAGGTTTAGCCACAATAAAACAAGTCATATCATTGAGCTCGTCTTTTTCAATCATTTGAATGCCATTAGGATACATTCCCTTGGGCAAAATTGCCATTACACCAGCTTGAGTCAATTCTGTTTCATCAAAGTTAAGATTCTCGTCACGCAAATCATTGATTGCTATGTCTGCTTCATCTTCATTCAGTTTTGCAAAAGCACCATCATGACTAGTCGCAAGTAGTTTTACATCTACATTAGGATGTTTTAACACAAAATGCTGCACTGCCTGATCTAATTCCTTACGACCTAATTGGTCAAAATATGCAATCTTTAATTCCGTCATTTTATTTTTCATCCAGCGGTGCGTGTCCTTCTTCTGCTACTCTTCTTTTATCCTTAGTATCTTCATGCTTATTAAGTGCCATCAAGGCAAAAAAGATCAAATTCAAACCACTAACTACAATGCCAAATAATTTTATTAAATTGAGTTTCTTTTCTTTACTCATTTTTTAACCTCACAACTAAAAATAATCATAAAATGATACATCGCCTTTAACAAAATCTAATTTTTTGATGCGGTAATCTGTAATTAATCCTAGTTTAACAGCAGCATTCATGGTTAGTCTACCTAATAGCACCTGGGTCCACGCGGTAATTGATCCCGAAAAATCAACCAATGCATCTTCCTTACGTTCTACCGCTACCTTACGTCCATGATTACTTAATTGCCAAACTCCAATATTCCAAGGACACTGTTCATCGCTATTGACTTCCAGATTAAAATCACCTTCTTGCATTGGCCGCATACAAGCCAAAACTTTTTCAAAATCAATAATTCGACTCATCATATAAGGACGCAAATCAACTTGGAGTTCGTTTTGTTCAGGAAAAAGTTCAGCTCGTAACGATTTCTCTGGTACGCTCATTTTAAATTGCTTAACACTGCCCGCGTGCGAACCCATAAAACCAAACATACTCAGTAATCCCTGCGGCGTAATTGCGTACATTTCATCAGCTAAAAAAGTATTGTCTCTAATGCGATAAATCAAGTAACTAATTGGCCGCTCATCCGCGTCAAAATAAACGGCTACATTGCGGTGATGATAATAAGAATCAAGTCTATTCCACCACCATGCCTCACGTATAACCGTGTTACGTTCATCATCATTATGCAGTTGACGTTCATAAAGTTGAATCACACCATTTTGAACAGCTAAATTGTCCCACTTGCCACGCACTATATGACCAGAACGTGGTAATTTAAAACTACGCAATGCGCTTCCATCAAAGCGATATTCTTTTTGATAAATACTATTGCTAAACCCGTACTGGCGATAAAAGCTCTCCGAAAATGGTGCCAGGTTAGCAAACGGAATATCTTGCCTATGTAAGTCATGCAAAATTTCTTTCATTAATTGGGAAATATGACCTTGGCTACGATACTCAGGATATGAAGCTACATAACCTATTCCAGCCATCGGTAAATGATGCCCAAAAACATCACTTTTAAATCGATTAACCATAATATAGCTAGCTAATTTTTCCTTATCAAAATAGCCATAACCTGTACTATGATCATAACGACTCATAAAATTTTCATCTTTAGTCAAATCATTATTTTTCAAAAATGCATATTGAATTAATGCCGTAATTTGCTTTAAATTATTCTTATTTTTCTTTAATTTCATGCTTATTCCTATACGTACATCTATAAATTTATTCATTACTATTTTAGTTCATTTTTTTAATTTTTAACTAGATTTTTCATAAAAATAAACCGGAATCATAAAATCCCGGTTTATTTTACGCAACGTATTCTTGATAAAGCTGAGAGATAAATGCCTGCATCTGTTCCACTGAATGTCTCCGGCTGCGAGCACATTCTTTAGCAGGGCGATCACATAAAAAGCACTTACGTGGTTGCCTGCCCAAATCTCTGCGTGAAATTGCAGCTTGTTTATTTTTTACCAACACGTCTGCATCAAAGAGACGTCCCAATGATGTCTGATCTTCAAAATCAATTGTTGAGCGCTTTACTTTTTCAATTGACAAAGATAATACATAGAAGTTTTCACAGCCACTATCATCATTAAGCTGTGTCACCAATTTAAAATGATAACCTAGGTTAGTCCAAGCATTTTCCAGCTCATTGATACCAAACATAAACATTTTAGTTAAATAGCGATTATTCTTGATTGGTCCTGGGATATTCATCTTAATGTCGACTAGAGTTTGATTAGGATACTTATTAAAAATCTTATGTTGTACAGCTACTCGCCTATCTTTAGCTGCTAAAACTTGGGCAATATCCTGCTTTTTTCCTTCATTAAAAATATTCATTTTTATCACCCAGTTAATTATAAACGATTGTGCCGACTCCGTCTGCTAGTTTGTTGGCATTGCTCAAAGAGGTGATAATTGCTAAATTACCTGTTTTTTCTACAAATTCAATTGCAGCTTCTATCTTAGGCTTCATACTCCCAGCTGCGAAATAACCTTCTGCTAGGTATTGTTTGAGCTGTTCAGCTTTTATTTTACCAATTGCTTGTTGATTTTCTTTGCCATAATTCAAAAATGCATGATCCACCGTTGTTAGAATTACTAATTCATCAGCGTTGATATCTTCTGCCATTTTAGCAGCGGAAAAATCTTTATCAATTACGCCGGCAACACCTCTGAGATGCCCATCTTTCACAATAACAGGGATGCCACCACCGCCACAGGCAATCGGAATAAATAAATTTCCTAAAGTAGCCGCCATCACTGCTTTAATTGAATGCAATCGATTTTCAGCTTCTGTAAATTGCCAAGCATACTTTGAATTAAAGACCTCATCAGTTACTTCCATCTCATTTAAGCCATATTTTTCATAGATTTCTTCTCCCACCTGAGTTGTTCGATCATGAAAAGCTGGCAAACAATGCATAAAGATCAATTGGTCATCTGGTGTACCAGTCATTTGCATCATTTTCATTGTGACCGTATATGGCTTTAATAATTTAATTCGTTCAGACCAATCATTTTCACCCATCGAAACCCAAACATCGGTATAAACAACATTGGCTCCTTTAACGCCCTGAGCAATATCATCTGTGATCAAATTTTTTGAACCTGAATCTTGGGCAAAATTTTGAGCAATTTTTTGTACATCAGGATGTGTAAACAAAGGCTTGGGTGTAACAATATGTACATTAACACCTAACATTGAGCCACAAACTAAAAGACTGTCGGCAACATTATCGCGGCCATCACCCATTTCCAAACAGGAACGCCAGAATATTTAGCCAGCTATTCTACATCTTCTTGAGCAAAACCGCGATATTCAATTCCATCATACATTGAGCCTAGGACTTTAGCCGTATCCTTGACGCTTTCTTTTTTACCTAAGTGGATCTCGCTTGCGCCTAGATATTCTGGATGAGCGCCTAAATCATTACAAGCTACTACAAAAGCAGATCGCGTTCTAGTTGATGCTTTTTCAAAAAGTAGTGCAATATTTTTACCTTTCAGATATTCATGCGGGATATGCTCTTTTTTAAGTTCTTTTAAATGTAATGCAAAATCAATTAAATATGAAATTTCAGCTGGAGTATAGTCTTTACAATCGAGAAAACTTCTACCTTGAAAAACATTTTGTAAATATTTCATTTTTTGCCTCTTATAAATCTTCACGAACCAACGGACACGACATACATCTAGGACCGCCACGACCACGTGAGAGTTCACTAGACCGAATCTCATGAACGATGATGCCATGTTTTCTTAGCAAATCATTGGATACATAATTACGATCATAAGTAACGACTTCACCTGGTGCAATTGCCAAGGTATTTGAGCCGTCATTCCATTGCTCACGTGGTGCGGCAATTGGATCACCACCGCCAGTTGGAATTAAATCCAATTCGCTTAAATGCAAGTTTTCTTTCAAAACCTGCACCAAATCATTCTTTTCTGTAATTTTTACACCGTTGTGATCATCGGGCTGTAGAACATAAATATCAATTTTGCCGGCTTTATCTAAAATAAAGGGATGAACCGTAAATTGATCATAATTAATACGCGTGGTGCTAGTTAAATCTTTCTAGACAATAAGCCAAATTATAAGCTAAAATTGCAATTTCCAACCGGCTTTGAAAGCCTATCAGACTACGTGCTCGATTGTTCTCGGCATTGTAATAGGTCAGAAGCGAAAAGTCGCTTTCAATTGTTCTGCGAATAGCCATCAATTGATGATCATTGTGCTTTTTAGCTCCTGTCATATTTTTACGATATGGTGTCCAAAGTTCATAACCCATTTGTTTTAGCTGTTGATGCAGTTCTTTGCCTAAATAGCCTTCGTCGCCAAGAAGATAGTAATTAGATGGATGTGCATTTTCCATCAGTTCAACTGTCTCCTTGGCATCATGAACTGATGCTTTTGTTACGACATAATCAAGAATGTAACCGTCATCGCTAACAATGGCATGAACTTTGAAACCATAGAAGTAAATTTTCTTGGTGGCCTTATAACCAATGTTGGCATAACCGCGAAAAATTTTAGCACGATAGTTGCGAATTGGTTGGCAAACAGGTACCGGAAAGCTGTCAATGATCAAGAAATGTCCATTCAGGTCAACCTTTTTATTCATTTCTTGCCGTATCTGATAAATCAATTGCAATAGCTGACGTGAACGCCGATTAAAACGTGAGTGTGATAAACAATTGAAACATTCACAGAATCTTCTTTGTGATTCAATTCCTGTCTTAGCTTGCCAGATAAGTAAAGCCAAAATCAGACTGTCCGTAGTTTTAATTTGATCAATATTTCGCCGATGAGTAAACTCAGCCGGTGCATACAAACGATACCAGTGCCGACAAATTATCACTAAATCTTTAAAACTAACTTGTAAATGGTGGCTAAAACGCTTAAGCTTAAGGCAGTTCAATCAGATCAGACTCTTTTCTATTATTACTATTTACAAGTCGAGTCTAACAAGATTGGATTTTTTTATTAACTAAAACGATTTAACTAGCACCACGCGTATAATTAATCATTGTAAAAACTGTATCAAGGTGCATCATAGCATGATTGTGCGGAATCTTAATCGCTAAAATCGTATCATAACTTGAATGACCAAATAAATTATGAGCTAAGTCAGTAATTGCAGTTGCAGAAGTGCGTTGTGAAATACCTACAGCTAACACATGGTTATTTAGAACTAGTTCATCCCCGCCCTCAAGGCGACCATGATGATAACGGTCACGCCAAACTGGAATAGTTGCGTTCTTGAAATCAGGATGATTTTTCAAAATTGTTTCCATAAATAATGATTCACGTCGTCTAGCTCTGAAAGTCATCCGGTTAATGGTCATCCCTGAACCAATTGCAGCCTGTTGATCTCGAGTAAAATATACATTTGGCATTGGATCAAGATAAAAAGGGTAATCTGGGTCCTCAGCCAAATCTGCTAAAGATGGGGTAGAATTATGAATCGCACTTTTTCTAATTCCAGCAATCACCGTTTTTACCATTTCCTTAGTTGGCAATTCTTGGAGATAGTTCAGCAATAATTGATGCAAAGGATCCTGTTTTTTAATACTTGATTCATCCAGTAACTGATCTAAGAATGCCCGACGAACTTTCTCATCTGTTAAAGATTCTGCTAATAAATCCTCAAGATATAATACTTTGATCCCCTGCTGCCTCAATACATGCGCAAAAGCATCATGTTCTTCTTGGGCAATCTTCAGATAAGGAATATCGTCAATTAACATTCGATGCAAAATATCTGGGGCTAGATTTTCTAGTTCTTTTCCCGGTCGATGTAACATCACCGTTTTTAACTTACCAATTTCTGAATAAACATGAATCGGACTCGACATTCAACCACCTTCTATTAATTATTGTATCCGTTTACATTTATTATGGATCAATTAGGCAAAAGTTACAGTATTATCATATTGCATCAATGATTTTTTTCATTAAAGGTGTAACTTGATGATCTTTACGCCAAACCAGCTGCAAATGTGTTATCCAATTAGCATGTTTAATTGCGATCATATTTTCTTGGGCATAAGTTGTCGCAATTGATTCTGGTACTAGCGCTACTCCCATTTTTCTCTTGGCCCAAGTAATTGCTGTCCGTGAATCATCACACTTAACCGCATAAAATGGCTTAAGCCCATGATGTGCAAAAGTTTGATTAAAAATATCCTCAAAGCGGCGATAAATAATCAATGGCTGATCTGCTAGATCTTTAATGCGTAATTCTTTTTTTTGCTGAAAATCTGGGTCTACACTAATAGCCATCATTTTTTCAGTTGTTAAAGTCTTAGTATTTAAACCTGTCTGGTTGTAAGGCGTTCGTACAATGCCTAGATCGATTGTCTTTTTTTCTAATTTATCCAGGATGCCATAAGTATTATCTTCATAAATATCAAAAGAAATTTCCGGATAATATTTTCGTAATTCATTAAAAGAATTCATTGGTATCAAGCCCGTTGAGGAAGATGCCATTCCAATTGCAATCGTTCCCAATTCACCGGAAATAGTCTTATGTACTTGGTTTTCAGCATTTTGAGCTAGAGAAATAATTTCATTGGCATAGCTTTGAAAAATTTGTCCCACATCAGTTAGCTCAATACCATGTGCCGTTCTTTTAAATAATTGCGCGCCCAACTCTTTCTCTAATTGTTTTAATTGATAGCTTAATGGTGGCTGTGCAATATACAAGCGCTTAGCAGCTGCTGTAATCTGCTTTTCTTCTGCTACAACTAGAAAATAACGTAACTGTTTTAGATTCATATTATTTATCCTTTTTTTATTTCAATTGATAGTGATATTAAAATATTTAATATCTTATATTGTATTTTAGTATTTTATTCATAGCAATATCTGTGCTACCTTATTAAGGTAGATTTGGAGGGAAAATAATGTCTGATAAATTTCACGGCTTAACTCAAGCCGAAGCAGACAAGCGCTTAAAAGAAGATGGCTTAAATGAAGTACCAGAGCCTGAATACAATTTCTTTAAAGAGTTCTTGTCTAAGTTATGGAACCTATCCGCTTGGATTCTAGAAGCTGCTTTAATTCTAGAATGTATCTTGGGCAAATGGGTCCAATCATTATTCGTGTTGTTGATGCTTTTATTTGCTGCATTTAACGGTGCATCTAAGAAAAAGCAATCAAGACGAGTTTTAAATAATATTTCACACAAGTTGACTCCTACTGTATCAGTTGAACGCGATGGCAAGTGGATCAAACTTGATTCTAAACAACTAGTTAAAGGCGATTTAATCTCACTTAAACGCGGGGACGTACTCGCAGCAGATGTTAAAATTGTTGACGGTAACTTAGCTTGTGATGAAAGCTCAATTACAGGTGAATCTAAACCAGTTAAGAAAGCAATTGATGACACCGCCTTTGCCGGTACTACAGTTGTTGAAGGTGATGGCCTAGCTGTTGTTACTGCTACAGGTAAAGATTCTAGAAGCGGTAAGACGATTAATTTGATCAACAATTCCGCTGCTCCTGGTCACTTACAACAACTTTTGACTAAGATTATCTACTACCTTTGCTTACTAGATGGTGTTTTAACCTTAGTTATTATTATCGCCTCCTTCTTCAAAGGCGGTAATTTCAATACCTTTATTAATATGTTGCCATTCCTGGCAATGATGTTTATTGCTTCAATTCCTGTAGCAATGCCATCAACTTTTGCTTTATCCAACTCATTTGAAGCAACCCGCTTAAGTAAAGAAGGGGTCCTGACTTCTGACCTAACTGGAATTCAGGACGCAGCTAACTTGAACTTGCTTTTACTCGATAAGACTGGAACAATTACGGAAAACAAAACTGCCGTGGCCGCTTGGACTGATCTAAGTGACTTGCCTGATAAAGACGTGCTTGCTTTAGCTGGAGCCGCAACTGATAAACGTAATGCTGGTATTATCGATACAGCAATCGATGAATACTTAGTAGAAAATAACATTCCAGTCATGAATGCTGAAAACTTTACTCCATTTACTTCTGACACTGGTTATTCTATGGCTGATGTTGCTGGACATAATGTAAAGCTTGGTTCATTTAAGCAATTATCCTTGATCGATAAACATGCCGATGAAGAAATTTCTGGAATTAATTTCAAGGCAGGACGCTCAGTGGCAGTCTTGATTGACGATAAGTTAGCTGGTGTCTTCATCTTACAAGATAAAGTTAGAACAGACTCTAAAGCAGCTTTGGCTGAACTCAAGAAACGTGGCGTTCGCCCAATTATGTTAACTGGTGACAATCAAAAGACCGCTGCTGCAGTGGCAGAACAAGTTGATTTAACTGGTGAAGTAATTTCGATTCACGATTTCAATGAAAATACTGATATTAATGATTTGGCCGGTATTGCTGATGTTTTACCAGAAGATAAACTCAAGATGGTAAAGCTTTTCCAAGAAAAAGGCTATATCGTAGGGATGACTGGTGACGGAGTTAACGACGCACCTGCATTAAAACAAGCTGAAGTAGGAATCGCGGTTTCAAATGCTGCTGACGTAGCTAAGCGTTCGGGTAAAATGGTATTACTAGACGATGGTCTAGGCTCAATTGTTAAAATTTTAGACGCTGGACATCGCGTATACCAAAGAATGACTACTTGGTCACTAACCAAGCTTGCTAGAACTGCTGAATTAACGATGCTGTTAACTTTTGGCTATCTTTTCTTTGACTACATCCCAATGGCCTTGAATGCAATGGTTATCTATACCATTATGAACAATATGGTTACGATGATGATTGGGACGGACCGGACTCACATTACTTATAAGCCAGAAAACTGGAATATGGCTAAGCTTGCTAAGATCGCCTTTTCACTAGCTGCTGGTTGGACTTTAATTGGTATTGGGTTTGTTTGGTTCTTAAACACACACGGTTGGAGTCACGGTGCTGTTTCTACTATGGTTTACGTATACCTAGTTCTTAGCGCAATGTTGATTGTTTTGATTACTAGAACTCGTAAGTACTTTTGGCAAGATTACCCATCCAAGTTGGTTGGTAGTGTTCAAATTGCAGATGTTCTATTGACCTTTATCTTAGCTCTTTGTGGTTGGGCAATGGTCCAAATTTCTATTCAAAATCTAGCAATCACCGTAATTGTAGCGATTATTGCTGCCATAATAATCGACTTAATTTACCAACCTGTGATGAAAAACAGATAGATTATTACCATAAATTTTATAAATTAAAAGACTTCTAGGAACTTTGAACTCTTAGAAGTCTTTTAATTTATCTTTTTGATTCACGATATCCTGCTGCACGTGCTGCTGCTTTACTCTTGAAGAAAACCGCATTTTCACGATTCATTCGATAATTATGACCGCGCATTACGTGAAAGATTTTTGATCGTTTATTACCAACAATTCTGTAATTACCGGTATAAATCTTAGTTTTATCACGATATTGATGCTTTCTCCTTCTGTGATGAATAGCTGCATTAACAACTGATGTCGACCCCTGCAAATTTGCAGGCAGAACACTGATTTCTCCCACTAACATCAGCAATGCAACAATAGTCACAACCCAATTCTTGCATCTTTTCATAAAAACACTCCCTTAATATGTCACTATATTTATATAGTATACGCTTATATATGAAGTGTTCCTACGTTTATTAGAAACTAGTTTCAATTACTTATCTTCATTTGCACCTAAAACTGCAAGCCCATTAGTTGAAAGATCATCACCATATTGTAAATAAATATCTTTCATTCTTTGTGCATCCCACGCAGTTAAAATAGTAAATATAATCACAGCAATAATCGAAAAAACGTAGTCAATGATTGGATTATGTAAAAACAAATTAACTAACATGGCTACAATCAACCCAATTAACGCAGCAGAAGCATAGGACCCTATTCGACTCAAATCTTTTTTGGTAATTGTTCCTAAAATCGCCATTGTTACAAAGACGGTTGCCGAAGCTACAAATGCTGAAGCAATATTTTGTCCACTATAGGCACCTGCAATAAAAGCAAAGGTAACGCCGTAAACAATTGGTGTTGTGCAATAAAGGCAGAGATAGGTCCCGCAAAAACCGTCATTGTCAAATATGCACTAATTGCTGAAACGAAAACCGCTAAGGCCATATAACCATATATTTTGCTAAAAAAACATTTAATCCTGAATCATTAGCATATTGCTGTTGACCAGATTCTTGATCAAAATTATCCATCTTAATTTCTCCTTCTTAACACATACCCTGTACTTTAAATATAACACCTGCTTAATTAAAAACGTAGCGAGACACCCTACCAAAATATAAACTATCTCGTCGCTTTTGGACTAGACCTATAATAAAAAATATCATATAATTGGTATAGACAATTATCAAAAATGAGGTACTATTATGACAATGAGATCTTTAGGTCTGTCAATTTATCCAGGCCACAGCAAATTTGAAGGCAACGCTCACTATCTGGACTTAGCTCACAAATATGGCTTTTCTCGTATCTTCATGAGTATGCTTGAAGTACAAGGCAGCCCTGAAGAAACCAAAGCTAAGTATAAAAAAATCATTGAATATGGCAATAAATTGGGATTTCAAACTTTTTTAGATGTTAATCCTGCAATCTTCAAACAACTAGGTGTCAGCTATGATGACCTGAAATTTTTTGCTGATATTGGTGCAGCAGGCATCCGTCTTGACACAACATTTGATGGTGCAATTGAAGCAATGCTTTCTTACAACCCATATGGTCTAATCATTGAACTCAACATGAGTAATAATGTTGACTATCTTAACAATATTATTTCTTACCAAGCTAATACACCGTTTATTTATGGCTGTCACAATTTTTATCCTCAACGCGGTACTGGCTTACCTTACGACTTCTTTATCGCTTGTTCTGAACGCTTCAAAAAGTTTGGCATTCATTCAGCCGCTTTTGTCTCAAGTCAAGTAGGTCAAATGGGACCTTGGAACGTGGAAGATGGTTTACCAACGCTTGAGCAAGACCGTAATTTACCAATTGATGTGCAAGCAATGCATCTCTGGGCTTCTGGGTTGATTGATGATGTAATCATCGGTAATGCTTATGCCAGTGAAGCCGAGTTAAAAGCCTTATCTAAAGTTAATCGCTATCAATTGATGTTGCACGTAAACTACGTTACTGATGTTAATAAGATTGAGAAAACTATCGTAGAAGCGCCTCAACATTTCCGCCGTGGTGATATCACTAAGGATGTAATTCGTTCAACCATGCCCCGTGTAACTTATGCAGATATTCCTAATCCAGTACACGACAACAATGTAGAATTCCAACGCGGAGATATTATCATTGGTAACGACAACTTTGGTCATTACAAAAATGAACTACAAATTGTCCTTGAACCTCATAAGGAATCAAGGATGAACAAAGTCGGTTCTATTAGATCAGACGAATTATTCCTGCTCGACTTTATTAAACCATGGTCAAAATTTAAATTAATCGGTAACAAATAATAAAAACACCTCATGTCATTATCTGTAGACACGAGGTGTTTTTCTACTTGAATAAATCGTTAAAACTTTCGCTCATTGTTGGGTGAGTATAGATTTGATCACGCAAAATATTTGCTGGAATCTTCATTTTCATTGCCATACTAATTTGATTAATTAGCTCATAAGATTCGGCACCATAAAGAGTGACGCCAAGAATTTGGTTGTTTGCAGGATTAATTAATGCTTTAAATAAACCGCGTGGATCCTTCAATACTTGAGCCTTAGGAATTGCAGTTACTGGCAGTTTCTTTAATTCATATTTGATATTTTGGGATTTTGCTTCCTTTTCATTCAAGCCGACGCGAGATAATGTCGGCGTAATGAATACACTGTATGGTACATTGATTCGATCACTGACTCTTCTTTGAGCATCCCCATATAATTGATCCTTGATAATCCGGAAATCATCAAGTGAAATATAGGTAAATTGCGGACCGCCTTTGACATCACCAATTGCCCAAACATTTTCTACGTTAGTTCTTAGATAATCATCAACCATAATTGTGCCACGATCAGTCAATTCAATATCAGTATTTTCTATTCCAAGATCTTCAGTATTTGGTTTTCTTCCTGTGGCTACTAAAATTCTATCAGCAACTGTTGTTGTAGTCACGCCATCTTTTTCATAGTAAACAGTATGGTCATCTATTCTACTGATCTTCACGCCTAACTCAAATTTCACGCCACTATTTTCAAGATCATGCTTTATCTCGACCGCAATGTCATCGTCTTCACGTGGTAAAAAGTTATCATGTAAATCAAGCACAGTTACTTCTGAGCCATATTCTGCAAACATCGATGCAAATTCTAGACCAATGTAACCAGCACCAATAATCACTAGCTTTTTAGGTAAATTTGTTTGATCCATTGCAGCAGTCGAATCAAGAATAGCATTACTTTCCATTAAACCAGGAATTGGCAACATAACAGGCAAAGCACCAGTATTGATAAAAATTCTGTCACCATGAAATTCTTCGATTTGACCATTTACCGTGGTTACTGCAATTTCATGATTATTCATAAACTTAGCGATGCCGTCAAGTACGGTAACATTCTCTTCATCTGCTAACATATGATAATTCTTGTTCCGTAGCATTGAAGTCATATCATTTTTGCCATTGACCGCGTCAACAAAATCAACGCCATTACCAGCTTCGATAATTAAACGCTTAGATGGCAAACATGCAATATTAATACAAGTTCCACCATACATCTTATCTGACTTCTCAACAACTAAGACTTCTTCACCTTTTTGTGCTAAAAATTTAGCTAGAGTCTTACCACCTTTACCAAAACCAATAATAATGTTCTTTACATTTTTCATAATTAAGCCTCCCTATTCTTAATATCCTGTTTTCCTTATTGTGGACGATCAAGAATAATTTCTCATCTTTTTTGTTTTAGAATAAAAAAACAAATCCTCCTAAAAGCGAGTCGCCTTTAAGAGGATTGTTATGAATTTCTGTTGATCGGGCATCGTGAACAAGGATTCTCGATGCAACACTTTCTTTAGTATAACGATCTTTGCAAATTAGATCAAGCGCGATTTTTATTAGATATGTGCTAAAAGCCAACTATTCCTGATCAAATGTTTTTTCTATGTGATACCATGGAGATGGATTTTCGAATATATTCTAGTCCATAACACCAATGACTATAATACTTTTTAGGAAATAGTTTAGTTAGAAAACCAGCCATTAAGGATTCAATCAATATTTTAATTGTCTACTTTTTACGTCTCAGTACAATTTAATTCCCTCTTTTTATTTATTCTATTTTAAGCACCATGATATTGAACCAAACTGTAAATATCAACATCTGGCAACTTTTCTCTACCATGTAAATCTGGTAATTCAATATAGAACGCAGCACCTACAAGCTTACCACCAAGATTTTCGATTAATTCTTTAGAAGCTCTTAAGGTACCAGCAGTAGCCATCAAGTCATCACACAGAACCACCCTTTGACCCGGCTTAATTGCATCTTTATGCATTTCCAAACTATTTGAGCCATATTCCAAGTCATAGGAAGCACGTTCAACTTCTCTTGGTAACTTATGTGGCTTTCTTGCAGGTACAAAACCTAAGCCTAATTCAGTAGCTACAGGACAACCTACAATAAAACCACGAGCTTCAGGTCCAACAATTACATCTGCCTTCTTACTCTTAGCATATTCTGCTAATTCATGAGTAGCGGCATGATACAATTCACCATCTTGCAAAATCGGTGTGATGTCACGGAAAACAATGCCCTTGTTAGGAAAATCCTGAACACTTGCAATATATTTTACCAGATTTTAACAATAAAAACACTGAAAACAGGATAATTATCTAATTATTTGCCAAATTATTAATATATGTAATTAAACGTTGACTTGGCATCGTCCGCAATTGACTGACAAACTTAATTTGCGAAGAAGTTGCCATCAAGTATTTCGATGCCGTTAATGGCTGCTTCTTAGGAGCTGGGGCACCGACTAGCTTGCCTTCGTCTAGTTTTACAAAACCAAGTTCAAAAAATACTCTCAGAATGAAAAGCACACTATCATAATCTAAACCTAAATATGGTGCTACGGTTCGATAATCTGCTGGGGTTAATGTTGGATGGCTATAAATATACTTTAAAACATTTCCAAAATAACTTTTAGCTGGAATTTGCTCGACTGGTAATTGATCAAGCAAAAAACGCAAATAGATCTGTTGGTAATTCTTTTCCAAAGCTTCATCCAACTCAACTTGATTACGTGGCACATCAAGTAAAGCGATCGTTTCACCTGTTTGATCATAATCTTTAACCAAACTAATCTTATCTTCATCGATTTGCAGTCTATTACGCACAATCGGAATATTTTTTTGATCAAATAATAGATAGCGATCAGCAAAACCCATCACATATTTTTCTTGACGTAAATCGATTACCGGCATTGGGACGGCTAATTTAGGGGAAGCAAAAGCGAGACCAGTCATAATTCCTTGTAAAGAAATTTGCTTTCGGTAAGTGTTTAATGATAACTGCACAAAAATTTTAGAAATAAATGGTAAAAGATTATTATTCAAAAAGCCCTTATTAAAACCAACTACCGCTAAATTTCCACCTTGCTTGTTAACAGTAAATTTAACGTGATTCTTATCTTTACCCATTTTAAAAAAGTGAGTGATCGTTGGATCAGAAATACTAAAAATTGGTTGTGGATCACCCGTACCAAAAGGTCCTACCTGGTTGATTTGCGCTAAAGTTTGCGGACTTAATCCTTTCATAGGTAGTTCCATATCATAATCTTTAGTTTCAAGACCACCCTCGACTTGGAAATTATTTTCAAATTGATCTCGTAACGGAGCAATTTTTTCTTCTTCCATTGACAAGCCACAAGCAAAATCATGACCACCAAATTTTGTTAAGTATTGGTCTTTAATAGGATTCAATGCATTAAATAAATTAAATCCAGTAAATGAACGACCTGATCCTTTAATTTCACCTGCAGCATTTTTAGTTAAAACAATTGTCGGCTTATGTGTTTTTTCAACAATCTTATTAGCAACTAACCCCAAGACACCTTCATGAAATTCTGGATCATATAAAACTAAAGTATTTTGCTTCTGCCAGCTATTTTTTTGAATCAAATCCATACATTTTTCATAAACTTGAGTGGTCAACTCTTTACGCTGATTATTAAGTTCTTCAATCCTATCAGCAATTTTTTGTGCTTCAAGGTCATCATCACTTAGTAAAAGCTCAACCGCCAAATTAGCATTATCTAACCGGCCGACAGCATTCAAACGTGGAGCAATATTGAATCCTACATCAGTCTCATTGATTCCACCTAAAGTTAGACCAGCATTTTTAATTAAAGCACGCAAACCAGGTCGCTCTGTTTGATTAAGCATTTCCAGGCCACGCTTAACAATAATATGACCCTCACCCGTGACTTTAACCATATCACCGATCGTACCGATCATTGCTAAATCAAGTAATTCGGGCATCGTATCTTGCATTAAACCACGACAAATTGTATAAGCGACTCCAGCACCGCAATAGTCATCAAAAGGATATTTTTGCCCAGGATAATTACAATGGACAGTTGCATAAGCAGCTGGTTTTTCTTCCTGAAAAGTATGATGATCTGTCAAAATCACATCAACGCTATGCTCCTGCGCATATTTAACTTCTTCAATCCCAGTAACTCCATTATCAACTGTGATAATTAATTTAGTTCCATCAGCTACAATATCTTGGTATCGAGCTAAATTAGGACCATAACCATCTTTAAAGCGATCAGGGATAAAATAATGAACATCTGCACCCAAAATACTTAATGTCTCTGTCATAATGGTTGTTGCGGTAATCCCATCGGCATCGTAATCGCCATAAATAGTAATTTTTTCACCATTATCAATTGCTTGATTAATTCGCTCAATCGCTTTATCCATATCGTGCATAAGTGCTGGATCAGCTAAATTATCTTCTGTAGCATTAAACCAAAAATCGAGCTTTTCGTCCGTATTAATACCGCGTAAAGCAAATAACGTAGCTGCGATTGGACTCAATTGATACTTTTCAACTAAGTCTGGTGCTAATTCTTGAGCTGTTCTTTCTTGCCATTTCATTAATTATCAAACACCTTATGTTTTTTTCAAAACGAAAAGGCACTCATGATTGAGTGTCTTTATTACAAAATCTATTATAATTTTAACGCAAATCTAAATCAGGTTAAAGATTGTAGATTTTTATTTTAACTTGAAAATCTTTAAATTATTATCGGTAGCTTTTTCCGTTTTAATTAAATTGCCACGGATAGCCCAGCGATTCTTGCCCCCATCAGCACAAGTGATCAAAGTTACGATATTTTTCTTCGTATTATCAACTAGCCAAACAGCTGTAGGATCAACAATCTTTTTCATATAAATTCGATAAACATATACTTTATTAAGATTAGTTAGATAAATTAACTCTCCCCTTTTGACATCTTCTAATGGTGAAAATAAGATACCTTTTGCTGTCATATAGTGACCCGCCAAAGGATAATTTCCCTTACCCATCACTTGATCAGCTCGCATCGTACCACCGCCTGTCGACATGGCATCATCACTCATGCCTAACATAATTGGCAAGGACATATTTACATCAGGAATTGCTAACGCACCAATCGCACCAGAAGTTTTCTTAACTTGTGATCTTGTTGCTTGCGCTATTCCCAATGATTTTACTTTACTAAAATCATACATCCCTTTTTTACGTAGATTTTCCGTAACTTTACTTTTATTCAAGCCATTGAGAGTAGATTGCTGATTATGACGAATCATTTGATTGCTAATTTGTTTATTAAAGATTAGCGCCACACCAACGATTAAAAGGATAATGCCCAAAACTCGTAGTATAATTCTACTAATATTTGTTTTCTTTTTAGCCATTTTATTTTCCCTTGATATCGTCATCGTTCATCTTCAACACTGCCATAAAGGCATCTTGAGGCACTTCTACCCGCCCAACAGCCTTCATGCGTTTCTTACCACGTTTCTGCTTTTCTAGCAATTTAGCACGACGATCTGGGTCACCAGTATGAATCTTCCAAGTAACATCCTTACGATATGGCTTAATGGTTGCACGAGAAATAATCTTAGCACCAATTGCACCTTGAATATCTACTTCAAAGTTTTGCCGTGGAATTAGTTTCTTCAGCATTGAAGTCATTTGTCGAGCCCGGTCTTGAGCTTCCGATCTGTGAGCAATAAAGCTCAAGGCATCAATTGGCTCCTTGTTAAGCAAAATATCAATCTTAACTAAATCAGTTGCGCGGTAACCTGTAATTTCATAGTCTAATGAAGCATAACCCTTAGTCGATGACTTTAAATCATCAAAGAAGTCAAAAATAATTTCAGCTAATGGCATGTTGTAAATAACATTCACACGATACTTATCAAGATAATCCATAGTGACAAATTCGCCACGCTTACGTTGACAAAGTTCCATTACCGGACCAACAAAGTCATTTGGCACCATAATCTCTGCCTTAACATAAGGCTCTTGCACTTCTTTGTATTCCCCTGCATCAGGTAAATCAGACGGGTTATCGATAACCTTAGTTGAACCATCGTTCATAATTGCATGATAATCAACCGATGGCGCTGTCATGATCAAGTCAAGATCAAATTCTTGCTCTAATCTTTCTTGAACTACATCCATGTGAAGCAAGCCTAAGAAGCCACAACGGAAACCAAAGCCCAAGGCCGTTGAAGTTTCTGGTTCGAATTCCAAGGCAGCATCATTCAGTTGTAGTTTTTGCAAGGCTTCCTTTAAATCTTCATAGTCTCGATTATCAACAGGATACATACCTGAATATACCATTGGTGGAATTTGACGATAGCCTGGCAGAGCTTCTGCAGTAGGATTATCTGCTTGAGTAATCGTATCACCAACCCGAGTTTCACGAACTGACTTGATATTAGCAGTAATGTAGCCTACATCCCCGGCGATCAGGACATCCTTCTTAATTGGATGAGGACTTGAAACACCAACCTCGGTAACTTCATATTCCTTACCGGTATTCATAATTTGAATCCGATCGCCTGCCTTAACCATGCCATCTTCAATTTTAACGGACATTACCACACCACGATAATCATCATACTTTGAATCAAAAATTAAGGCTTTCAGTGGTGCTTCAATATCACCAGCTGGCGCCGGGATGTCCTTAACCACTTTTTCCAACATATCCTTGATGCCTTGACCAGTTTTACCTGAAACTTCAGCAGCTTCAGAAGCATCTAAGCCGAGCATCTCTTCAATTTCTTCCTTTGTTTTAGGAACATCAGCTGATGGCAAGTCAATCTTATTGATAACTGGCAAAATTGCCAAATCATCATCAATTGCTAGATAGGTGTTAGCTAAAGTTTGAGCTTGTACACCTTGAGAAGCATCAACTACCATCAAAGCCCCTTCACAAGCAGCCAAAGAGCGTGATACTTCATAAGAGAAGTCTACGTGCCCTGGTGTGTCGATTAAGTGGAAAATATAGTCTTCACCATCTTCAGCATGGTATTTAACTTCAACAGAGTTCATCTTGATAGTAATTCCCCGTTGGCGTTCGAGCGGCATATCATCTAACATTTGATTCTTAAGTTGACGCTGACTAACAGTATCAGTTAATTCCAAAATTCTGTCAGCAATAGTTGATTTACCGTGATCAATGTGTGCCACGATCGCAAAATTTCGAATATGTTTTTGATAGTCTTTTAATTTTTCTAAATCCATAAAATCGTTCACCCTTTACTATGTAATAATTATTATAGCAAAGCTAGATAAAATCACGAAATTGTAGCATAATAATTTCCAAATTTAATAATACAAGGAGTTTAATGATGATAACTGAAAAATCAGCCGGTGCTATCATCTGGCGCAAACAGAAATCACAACTAGAATATCTAATGATTCAAAGTCAACCTTATAAACAATTTCCAAGTGCTTGGGGATTTACTAAAGGACATTTAGAAGGAACAGAATCTAATGAGGACGCTGCACAAAGAGAAGTTTATGAGGAAGTGGGTCTTAACCCTAAATTTGACTTTACGTTTCATCAAGTTGATACATACCATTTAACAAAAAATCGCCAAAAAGAGGTTACTTTCTTTTTAGCAGAATTTATTGAAGGACAACAAATTAAACTACAAGAAAGCGAAATTCGTCAAAGTGCCTGGTTAAGTTATGATGAAGCTCAAAAATGTCTGGCTGCACAAAATTACAAAGAATTCAGCTACAAAGAACTTCAATTAATCTTAAAAAAAGCAAACAGTTATCTTCTAAACAAAACAAAATAAAATAATATTTTTTCATAGAAAAAGATTTCTACCGACAAAGTAGAAACCTTTTTTAGCATTTACATATTAAACTTATCTTTTAAGCGTTCAAAAAATCCTTTTTCTTGTGGTGTAATATTGCCACCACCATCATGAACAAAGTTGGTCAAATCTTTCTTTTGCTTATCATTAATGTGCTTTGGAATAACAATATTAACTGTAGTAATTTGATTACCATTGCCATTACCACGAAGATATGGCACACCCTGTCCACGCAAAGTAAACTTCTTATTAGGTTGCGTACCAGCTGGAATAGTTAGCTTTACATCACCATGCACAGTCTTAACGTTAATTTCATCTCCTAAAGTAGCCTGAGCAAATGAGATTGGTACTTCTGTATAAATAGTCTGGCCACGACGCTCAAAATCTTTAGATGGTTTAATTCGATAGTTAATATATAAATCACCATATGGTCCGCCATTTATACCTGCTTCGCCTTGGCCTTGATATCTAAGTTGTTGACCATTGTCGATTCCCGCTGGAATATCCACTTCAATAGTATTCTTACGGTCAACTGTTCCTTTACCGCCACAGGTTTTACATGGATGCTCAATAATCACACCACGACCATGACATTTGTCACAAGTGGTTTGACGACGGATCATGCCCAACATTGATTGTTGAGTAATTGTCATATAACCAGTTCCATGACATTTATCACAGGTAATTGGATGTGTACCTTTTTCACAACCATTACCGCCACAAGTCTCACAAGTTTCGCTTCGAGTATAGCTGACCTGGGTCTTTTTGCCCTTAATGGCATCCATAAAATCAATTGTCAATTGATAATCCAAATCTTGGCCACGTTGTGGTGCAGTTGGATCAACCCTCTGTTGACGGCCTTGACCAAAAATATCGCCAAAGATATCGCCAAAATCACCAAAGCCAGAAGTATCAAATCCGGCACCGCCAAAGCCTTGACCAGCTCCACCACCAAAGCCACCTTGACCATTTACACCAGCAGAACCAAATTGATCATATTGCGCACGTTTTTGCTTATCGTGCAAAACCTCATAGGCTTCGTTAACCTGCTTATACTTTTCTTCAGCTCCAGGTTCATGGTTTAAATCTGGGTGATATTTTTTGGCTAATTTACGATATGCCCTACTTATTTCCTGATCACTGGCGTCACGATCTACGCCAAGTACTTTATAGTAATCTTCTTGTGCCATCTATTTGAACTCCTTGTATTCTCAAAAGAAAAGAACTACTCAATGGGTAGTTCTTTTCTCCTTTTGTTTAATTATAAACCCATTACTTATTTGGATCTACTTTGTGGAATTCACCATCTTGGGCATCACCGTTGTTGCCATTATTTGAATTACCACCTTGTGGGCCTTGAGGACCTGCTTGTGGACCAGCTTGACCAGCAGCACCACCATTTTGTTGATACAACTTAACAGCTAAGTCTTGAGCAGCCTTGGATAAAGCATCTTTCTTTTCTTTCATTTCATCCAAGTTGTTATCCTTTTGAGCTTTCTTCAAAGCTTCAAGAGCATCTTCAACTGGCTTACGATCGCTATCAGAGAGCTTATCCTTAGTATCTTTCAAAGTCTTATCTGTAGTAAAGATTAATTGATCTACTTCGTTTCTAAGGTCTGCTTCTTCCTTACGCTTCTTATCTTCATCAGCGTGTTCTTCAGCATCCTTTTGCATACGTTTAATTTCTTCATCTGATAAACCGGATGAACTCTTAATAGTAATCTTTTGTTCCTTGCCAGTACCCATATCCTTAGCAGATACATTTACAATACCGTTCTTATCGATATCGAAGGTAACTTGAATTTGAGGAACACCACGTGGTGCTGGTGGAATATCAGTTAATTCAAAGCGGCCAAGAGTCTTGTCGTCTGCAGCCATTGGACGTTCACCTTGCAATACGTGAACATCTACAGCTGGTTGATTATCTGCTGCAGTTGAGAAGATTTGACTCTTTGAAGTTGGAATAGTAGTGTTTCTGTCGATTAACTTAGTGAAGACACCACCCATGGTCTCAATACCAAGTGACAATGGGGTAACATCAAGTAAAACAATATCCTTAACATCACCTGAGATAACACCACCTTGAATTGCTGCACCCATAGCTACAGCTTCATCAGGGTTAATTGAATGGTCAGGTTCCTTACCAGCCCATTCCTTAACTGCCTTTTGAACAGCTGGAATACGAGTAGAACCACCATTTAAAATAACCTTGTCAATGTCATTAACAGTAAGACCTGCATCCTTCAATGCATTGTCAAATGGTACCTTAGTCTTTTCTACCAAGTCAGCAGTTAATTCATCAAACTTAGCACGAGTTAAATCTGCTTCAAGGTGTAATGGACCAGCTTCGCCAGCAGAAATGAATGGAAGTGAGATATGAGTACTTGATACACCTGACAAGTCCTTCTTTGCTTTTTCTGCAGCATCCTTTAAGCG
This sequence comes from Lactobacillus crispatus, assembly GCF_018987235.1. NCBI lineage: Bacteria > Bacillati > Bacillota > Bacilli > Lactobacillales > Lactobacillaceae > Lactobacillus > Lactobacillus crispatus. The sequence goes on along the minus strand of NZ_CP072197.1, from coordinate 920,249 downwards.
TTGCATTGCCATCTTGTCCTTCGACAAATCAACACCATTTTCATCCTTAAAGTTCTTAATTAACCAATCCATGATACGGTGATCAAAGTCATCACCACCAAGATGAGTATCACCATTAGTTGACAATACTTGAAAGACACCATCACCTAATTGCAATACAGAAACATCAAAAGTACCACCACCAAGGTCGTATACTAAGACTTTTTCATCTTGGTCTTTATTTAAACCGAAGGCTAATGCTGAAGCAGTTGGTTCGTTAATAATTCTTTGCACATTCAAACCAGCAATCTTACCAGCGTCCTTAGTAGCTTGGCGTTGAGCATCATTGAAGTAAGCAGGAACAGTAATAACAGCATCCTTAACTTCTTCACCCAAGTAATCTTCTGAGAATTTCTTAATATATTGTAAAATAAATGCTGAAATTTCTTGTGGTGTATATTCCTTATCACCAACTTTAACCTTATAATCAGCTTCACCCATGTGACGCTTAATTGAAACAATGGTATTAGGGTTGGTAATAGCTTGACGCTTTGCTACCTCACCGACTTGAATTTCACCATCTTTAAATGCAACTACTGAAGGAGTAGTCCGGTTACCTTCTGGATTAGTGATAATCTTTGGTTCTTTACCTTCAAGAACTGCAACTGCTGAGTTAGTAGTCCCAAGGTCAATCCCAATAACTTTTGACATATATTAGCTTCCTCTCTTATTGAGCAACTACAACCATTGCTGGTCTTAGTGTTCTATCCTTATATTGATATCCTTTTTGTAAAACCTGAACAACGTGATCTTTTTGATCATCATTCTCAGCTGCTACTGTTTGAACAGCTTGATGTAATGTCGGATCAAATTTAACGCCATCAGCCTCAATCTCAACTACACCGTGATCTTTCATTGCCTTCACAAGTGCATCCAGGGTCATTTTCACGCCCTTCTTTAACTGCTTAGACACATCATCATCGGCCTCAACGCTTAGGGCTCTTTCCAAATTGTCCATTGCTGGCAAAATGTCCTTCGCTAAGCTTTGAGATTCGTACTTAATTAATTGAGCACGTTCTTTAGTGTAGCGATTTTGCATATTTTGAATTTCTGCTTCACTACGCAAATACTTATCTTCAAGATCCTTGTTCTTATCTTTTAAATCAGCTAATTCTTTAGCTAATTTTTGATCTTGTTTATTTTTTTCTTGCTTCTTTTCTTCACCTTTATCGGCTTCTTTTTTAGCCTTAGGCTCAGAAGTCTTTTCTTTTTGCTCTAGATTTTTTTCACTTGGAAATTCTTCTTTACTCACGGCTAACCTCCTTTATTGAAACTTGCCGTAATAATCAAGCAACTTTTTAGCTAGTTCATTTCTAAAATATTCAAGCAACCCAATCATTTGTGAATATGGCATATTCGTTGGTCCAAGTAAAGCAATAGTTCCTTTACCATGGGAGCCAACGCTGTACTCAGCTGTCAGCAAACTATAATTTTTTAATAAATCATTGGGTAATTCAGATCCCAACTTTACCTTTACTGGATAATTTCCAGACTTTGGATCCACCTTTGCATCCATTAAATTAGTGAACAGATTATTATGATCAATCAACTCGTACAAAGAACGAATGTCATTTACATCATGTTCAGAAGTATTATTGAGCAAATTAATCTGTCCATCCACATACATCTGCTCACTAGCTGCATCTTTTACGACATCTTCAACTAAACTAAGCAATTCAGTCACATGTTCGCCGCCTAATTCGTTTTTAGCTAATTCACTTAGCAACGAAACGTTGATTTCATTTAGGCTCTTTCCGACTAACTGATCATTAATCATGCGGACAGCCTTTTCAATTTCTTCGCCGTGAATATTATGTGGCAAAGCATATACCTGATTTTGAATGTTACCATCACTTGTAACCAAAATTGCCATAATCTGTCGTTGAGACAGCGGTACAATTCTAAATCCTGTGACTCTAACATCATGACTCTCAGGTCCTTCCGCAAATGCGGTATAGTTAGTTAAATCTGACAGAATTCGTGCAGCTTCTTGTACAATTTCATTTACTTGATGAAAAGGTCGATCTAATTGACTTCCTATTGTATTATAAACAGACTCTGGTAATTGCAACGGCTCAACTAAATTATCAAGATAATAACGATAGCCCTCGCTTGAAGGAATTCGACCACTTGAAGAGTGAGTTTTTTCAATTAACCCCTGCTCTTCCAACACGGCCATTTCATTTCTAATCGTTGCACTTGAAACTTTAATTGGCAACTGCTTCATTACGGTCTTTGAACCTACTGGCTCATGACTTTGTGTAAAGTCTGTAATTATTGTTTTTAAAATAAGCTCTTGACGCTCGGTCAACATATTATATCGCCCTCACTTTTAGCACTCACATCTCTCAGGTGCTAACAGTTAATATGATACCAGAAATTAGCACTAAATCAAGTAGATTGCTAATTTTATTCAAAAAAATACGCACTTTTTTCAAAGTACGTAGCTTCTTAACCCTTTTGCTTAAAATAAGCCCTAATTTCTTGCTCATCTCGTTCAAGTTGCTCTTTCAGTTCAGGTAATCCGGCAAATTTTTTCTCACCTCTGGTATATTTATACCATTTGATCTTCATTGGCTTACCATAGATATCTTCATTAAAATCAAAAATATTAGATTCAATATATATCTTCTTGTCCTGATTAATGGTTACATTATAGCCAACGCTAGTCATGGAGTTATACCACTTACCATTTACTTTAGTCTTGGTAGCATAAACTCCAATTTTAGGAATCACCTTATGGTCTGCCCAAATCAAATTAGCTGTTGGATAGCCTAGCTTATGACCATTTCGTTTACCATGCCCAATGATACCACTCATTACATAATGGTGCCCCATTAATTCAGTGGCTAATTCCATCTGACCATCCTTAATTGCTTGACGAATTTCAGTTGAGCCAATTTTTCTACCGTTAAAAGTTTGCTTTGGCATCACTACAATATTAAAACGCCCTTTGGAAAATTGGGGTAAATTAGCCATATTTGCAATATTCTTAGGACCATAAGTGTAATCAAAGCCAGCAACAACGGTATCAGCATTTAATCTGACAATTACATTATCGACAAATTCTTGTGCAGAAATTTGACTGAAATTTTTAGTAAATGGTAAAACAGCCAAATAATCTACTCCTAATTCCGCCATTTTGTTAGCTTTTTCTTCCAAAGTTTCTAAGTATTTAAAATCTCGTTTCGACTCATAAACTTCCTTAGGATGTCGATCAAAGGTCAACACAACTAATGACAATTTCTTCTGTAATGCAATTTCTTTAGCCTGATTAATTAAGCGCTGATGTCCCAAATGAACCCCATCAAAAAAGCCAAGGGCAAGCACAATTCTAGTAGATAAAATATTTTCCTTAACAGGATATGTTAAATGAACGATTTTCACAGCTAATTCCTTCATTTCATTTATTCATTTTGCAACAGCATTAAGCTTGGGCGATAAAGCTTTCCTTTTTTTTCATAAATTGCTTTCACCTTTTTATTGTATCGTAGTGCAACTTTTTTCGCATTAGTTTCAAGCGAAATACCTGCTCCATTTTTAACTTTAAGCCACTTTTCTTCAGTTAAATCAACCTGAGTGTATTCCTTAAAAAATGCATCAATCGGCTGTATAAGTTCAGTGGCCTTTTCCGGATTCTCTTCAATCTCCTTTAATTTTACTGCTTGTGTAATATCAAAGCCAGAACTAGCTGTTCTTCTCAAATAAGTCATCGTTGCGGGGCAATCTAATTTTTCACCTAGATCATTAACTAACGATCTAACATAAGTGCCTTTGCTGCATTTAATCTTAAAATCAAAGCTTTCTTGTCCAGTATTTATATCAAAAACTGGTTCTTTAGTTAGATCATATTGTTTGACTTCAACCCTTCTCTGAGGCCGTTCAACTTCAATTCCTTCACGCGCATATTCATAAAGATGTTTACCATTCACTTTAACAGCAGAATAAATTGGAGGCACTTGAACAATTTCTCCTACAAATTTATTCATATTTTCTTGAATTTCTGCACCAGAAAAAGGCTGAATCAACTTTTTTTCTTTTAAAACAGTTCCAGTTGCATCATAACTATCTGTGCTATAACCAAATAGTCCCGTGCCAATATATTCTTTTGGCCTAGTATGCATCATTTCAATTAATTTAGTAGCCTGACCAATAGCAATTGGTAAAACGCCTGTCACCTCAGGATCAAGCGTACCAGCATGTCCTATTTTTCTAATATTTAATACGCGGCGCAAATGATAAACTACATCTGCACTAGTCATCCCTTTATCTTTATCAATAACTAAAATTCCGTTTAACATAATTATTCCCTATTCCTTTCAACAAAAAAAGGGCACCATCACGGCGCCCTCTTTTTTATTTGTTTTCCCGCTTAGCATCTTGTTTCTTAACTTCTGCAATCAAACGGTCAATCTTACTACCATACAAAACTGAATTATCACGTTTAAAAATTAATTCAGGAACCTTATAAACAGTTAATGTTTGACCAAGCAAATGACGCATCATGCCTTTTGCCTTTTCAAAACCTGCCTGAACCTCTTCTTCCTTATGCTCATCTTCAGTTAGCAGGCTGTAATAAACAGTTGCATATGAAAGATCATTCGTACATTCAACTGCGGTAATAGTTACACCACTTAAGCGCGGATCACGAATATTCTTTTGTAAAATCTTGGTTAATTCGCGTAGAATTTCACCTTCAACACGACCAATTCTATGCTTCATGTTTTCCTCCTAATAGTAATTACTTAGGCTCAACTTGTTGCATTTCGTAAACTTCGAATTCGTCGCCAACTTTAATGTCGTTGTAGTCCTTAATCGTTAAACCACAATCGTTACCTTGCTTAACTTCCTTAACATCATCTTTAAATCTCTTAAGTGAAGCAATTTCACCATCATACTTAACGATACCATCACGAATAACTCTAATCTTAGAATCATTCTTAACCAAGCCCTTATCAACGAAGGAACCAGCAATTGTACCAACCTTAGAAACCTTCCAAGTTTCACGAACAGTAAGATTACCGATAACCTTTTCTTCATAAGTTGGTTCAAGCATACCCTTCATGGCAGCAGTAACATCATCAATAGCCTTGTAAATAATGCTGTAAAGACGAATATCTACGCCATCGGTTTCAGCTTGGCTCTTAGCAGTAGCAGTTGGACGAACGTTGAACCCAATAATAAATGCATTTGATGCACCAGCCAAAGTTACATCTGATTCATTAATGGCACCTACACCTGAGTGAATGATATTTACACGTACGCCTTCAACTTCAATCTTTTCAAGCGATTGTTGTAAAGCTTCTACAGAACCTTGAACATCAGCCTTCAAGACAATGTCAACTTCCTTCATGTTTTCCTTCTTCATAGTATCGAAGAGGTTATCAAGAGTTACGTGTTGAACATTTTCACGAGACTTTTGTAAAGCTTGTTGTGCTCTAGCTTCACCAACACTTCTAGCGGTCTTTTCATCCTTAAATTCAACTAACTTATCAGCAGATTCAGGCACATCGTTCAAACCAGTAATTTCAACAGGTTCTGATGGTGTAGCCTTCTTAACTTGACGTCCACGATCATTAGTCATAGTACGAACACGACCAAAAGTGTTACCAACAACAATCGGGTCACCAACATTAAGTGTACCTTGTTGGATTAAAACGTCTGCTACAGGTCCACGACCACGTGACAAACGAGCTTCAATCACAGTACCAATTGCCATTTCAGTTGGATTAGCCTTAAGTTCCATCACATCAGATTGCAACAAGATCATTTGTAATAAGTCATCAACATTTTGACCTGTCTTAGCTGAAATATTAACGAAGATAGTATCACCACCGTAATCTTCAGGAATCAAATTGTATTTCATTAATTCCTCAGTTACGTGTTGTGGATTTGCACCTGGCTTATCCATCTTGTTAATTGCTACAATTATTGGAACATTAGCACTCTTTGCATGGTCAATTGCTTCTACAGTTTGTGGCATTACACCATCATCTGCAGCAACAACCAGTACAACAATATCAGTAATTTCAGCACCACGTGCACGCATGTTAGAAAATGCTGCGTGTCCTGGTGTATCCAAGAATGTAATTAAGCGATCATCTAATCTAACTTGGTAAGCACCAATCTTTTGAGTAATACCACCAGCTTCATGAGCTGAAACATGAGTATGACGAAGACGATCAAGTAAAGTGGTCTTACCATGGTCAACGTGTCCCATGATTGTAACAACTGGTGGGCGTTTAACCTGGTTTTTAGATTCCTTTGACTCTTCCATTCTCTTGTCATAGATATTATCAATATCAGAGATGTCTTCATGAACTTTTTGCTCAGCATTGATACCATATTCAGCAGCTAAAAGTTCAATTGTATCTTTATCCAAAGATTGGTTTTGGTTAGTCATCACGCCAAGCATGAAGAGTTTCTTAACAATTTCAGCTGGTTCACGGTGAATTAACTTACCAATATCTTGAGCGTTCATACCTTCTTCGTAAACTAATGTTTCTGGTAATGGACGTTCCTTACGCTTAGTAAGTGTTTTCTTTGGTTTTTGCTCTTGTTGACGTTTTTTATTCTTACGCCGCTTTCTCTCTGAACGATCTGAATGGTCACTACGACCATTGCCAAATTGATTTTTACCCTTGCGTCCTGGCTTTCCCATGTTGCGACCACGATTATTGCCGCGTTTTTCTTCCTTAGGAGCCTCAGGAATAGTAACTTGAACTCGTTCTTTAGTCGCTTCAGGCTGTTGCTTCTTCAAACGAGCTGGAGAAGGCTTTAAAATCTTAGGACCAATAACTTTCTTTTCTACTGGTTCTGCTTTCTTCTTGTTATCTTTGTGGTTGGTTGTTTTCTTATTATCTTTCACTGGCTGTTCTTGTTTTGGATGTCTTAATTGCTCATGATATTCTTTTCTGGCTTTTTGGGCTTCACGATTAAGTTGCCCTTCTTCTGCCCGTTGCTTTTGTTTAAATTGTTGTAACAAAGCAGCTGCCTTTGGCTTACCTGTATTATTTCTACGATCATTTTTATTCTCATGACCGTGATTATTTGAACGACGTTTATTATTGCGTCTCTTAGAATTCTTAGAACTATTATTATCTTCTTGCTTCTTTTCATTTTTGCGAATAGAAGAAACAGAGATTTTTATTTTATTCTTTTTATTAGAAGATTTTGCAGCAGGAGCGGAGTTTTGGAAACTATTCTTTAACTTTGCAACCTGTGAATCATCTACTGATGACATGTGGTTCTTTACATCTAAGCCTAAATCCTTTGCTTTTTGGACTACAACTTTGTTATCAACGCCGACTTCTTTTGCGATTTCATAAATTCTTTTCTTTGCCATCCAATCACACTCCTTCATTTATTTTTTTAACTAACGCCTTAGCAAAACCAGCATCAGTTAATCCTAAAACTTTGCGTTTTTTGCCAATTGCCTTTGACAATTCAATGGCAGTAAACATAGTTATCATAGGAATATTGTCTTTTCTGGCAGCGCGGTTTACTTTTTCTGCCGTGTTGTCTTGAACATCACTAGCCATAATAACCGCTTTGATTTTATGCTTATTAAGTTCATTAATGACTGTCTCTGTACCGGTAGTTAACTTACCAGCACGCTCAGCTAAACCTAACAAATTAATTGCTTTTTGTCTATTTTGCAATCTTATTTATCACCAAATAATTCTTTTCTTGCCTTTTGATGATCAACATAAGAGTAAAGCTCATCGTAAAAAGTATCTGGAACTTTCGCACCTAAACTACGTTCTAATACATTCTTCTCTTTAGCAGCTTCAATCTTACTTGGATCAAGGGAAACATATGCGCCGCGACCAGCCTTTTTACCTGTTGGATCAACTGACACATTTTTTTCTTTATCGATAACAATACGTACTAATTCCTTCTTGGGCTGCATTGTATCGGTTAATAAATCCTTCCGCATTGGGATTTTTCTTTTTTTCAAAAAAATCACCTATTCTTCAGTTTTATCTTCTTTACTTGAATCTTCTACAGTAGTTGTATCATCTGAGCTTTCAACGTCAGCAGCGTCATCTGTACTTTCAACATTTTCAGAAGTTTCGCTACTATCTGCAGCATCAGCTGTATCATTTGTTTTTTCATCTACAAATTCTACTTCAGATTCAGGACGAATATCAATCTTATAGCCTGTCAAACGAGCAGCTAAGCGAACGTTCTGACCTTTCTTACCAATTGCAAGTGATAACTGGTAATCTGGTACGATAACTAAAGCACTTTTTTCTTCTTCATCATCACCAAATTGAACCGCAATCACTTCTGCTGGATTTAATGCATTAGCAATAAAGTCAGATGGATCTTCTTCATACTTAACGATATCAATATTTTCACCGCCAAGTTCGTTAACTACATTTTGTACACGAGCACCCTTTTGGCCTACACAGGTACCTACCGGATCGATGTTAGGATCATTTGACTTAACAGCCATTTTAGTTCTGTCACCTGCTTCACGTGCGATTGAAACAATTTCAACGGTTCCATCATAAATTTCTGGAACTTCTTGTTCAAACAATCGTTTAACCATGTCAGGAGCAGTTCTTGAGACTGTAATTTGTGCACCCTTGCTATCGGAGCCAACATGAGTTACTAGTACACGAATCTGGTCTTGGGGATTGTAAACCTCATTTGGCATTTGATCACGGTGAGGCATAACAGCTTCAACATTACCAATCTTTACATAAACGAAACGATTGTCGCGTCTTTCCACGGTACCAGTAACCAATTCATCTTCATATTGTGAATATTCATCAATAATATGGTTTCTTTCGGCTTCACGTAGACGTTGCATGATAACTTGCTTAGCAGTTTGGGCGGCAATTCTACCAAAATTTTTAGGTGTTACTTCAAAACGAATTTCGTCGCCTACCTCATAAGCACGATTAATTGTTAAAGCATCCTTTAAACTAACTTCAAGACGGTCATCTTGCACTTCGTCAACAACAGTTTTAACTGCCATTACCTTGAAGTTACCTTTTCTTTCATCAAAATCAACTTCAACGTTTTGTGCTTGATTATAATTCTTTTTGTATGCAGCTACCAAAGCGGCTTTAATTGCATCAACAATAACATCTTGCTTAATGCCCTTGGTATTTTCCAAAGTAGCAAACGCTTCTAGCATTTCTTTAGACATAAGTTTTTGATCAACCTTTCTAAAATTCAATTGCAAAACGAATATTTGCAATTAACTTACGGGGAACAGTTAATGTTTTTCGTCTTGTCTTATCTTTTATTTCTAATACAACTTCGTCATCATTATAAGACTTGAGTGTACCTTCATACATTTTTTTATTCTCAATCTTTTGATAAAGACCGACATGAATGTAATCATTCAGAGCTTTTTCCCAATCAGCTTTTGTTTTGATTGGTCGTTCTGCCCCTGGAGATGATAATTCCAAAACATAAAGATCTGGAAGTGGATCAGGATCAAGAGCATCCAGCTTTTCGGAAACAAGTTCACTTAAAGCTGCAATCTCATCAATGTCAATACCGTTTGGTTGGCGATCAACATAAATGCGTAAATAATTTTGCCCTTTTTCTTTAACGTATTCCATATCAACCAACATGTCACCATGTTCATCAATAATTGTTTCGACAACTGGACGAACAGAATCTATAACTTTAGACAAAAATTTTCCTCCGTAATAAAAAGAGTGAGCATCACTGCTCACTCGAATTTACCTATTCGAACTTCATACGTAGTATACCATGTTTTACCTGATCTTGTAAAATTTAACTATCAGAAAAGTGATAATTGATTTTCATCTGGCATCCCTTCCAAGACACCATTTTCTTCGAAATAATTCATAATTGTTTGTGATACTTTACCGCGCTTAGCTAAATCTTCTTTAGACAAAAACTTCTTTTCTGCACGAGCAGCTACAATCTGCTTAGCTGCATTATCCCCTAAACCAGGAACAGCATTGAACGGTGCTAAAATTGTATGCTTATCTAAGATCTTAAAGTCAGTTGCTTCAGATTGATCAATATCAACCATTTTGATCTTAATCCCTCGTTCTAGACATTCATTAGCTATTTCTAGCACGGTCATCAAACTCTTATCCTTAGCTGATGCATCGTTTCCTTTATCCTGAATTTCCTTCATTGCAGCCTTAACAGTATTCTTACCATGACTCATTGCAACCAAATCAAATAGATCGGCACGAACTGAAAAGTAAGCTGTGTAATAGATTTCAGGATAATATACTTTAAACCAAGCAATTCGTAGAGCCATTAAAATGTAAGCCGTAGCGTGAGCCTTAGGGAACATGTACTTGATCTTCAGACAAGAAGGAATATACCAATCTGGAATATTCTTATTTTTCTTTAAAATAGCCATATTTTCATCGCTGATACCACGACCATGACGAACGGATTCCATTGTTGAAAAGGCAACTTCTGGCTTAACGCCCCAGTGAATTAAGTCCATCATGATGTTGTCACGACAACCAATTACATTTTTCAGTTTGCAAATTCCTTGATTGATTAAGTTCTCAGCATTTCCTAGCCATACATCAGTCCCATGGGACAAACCTGAAATCTGTAATAATTCAGAAAATGTCGTTGGCTTAGTCTCCTCAAGCATTCCTCTAACAAAACGGGTACCAAATTCTGGAACACCCAAAGTTCCAGTTTCTGATTGAATCTGCTCTGGAGTAACACCTAAAATATCAGGACTAGAAAATAATGACATGACTCCAGGGTCATCGGGTGGAATAGTCAATGGATCAATCCCAGATAAATCCTGCAAGTGACGAATCATAGTTGGATCATCATGTCCCAGAATATCAAACTTCAAAATATTATCATGAATAGAGTGGAAGTCATAGTGAGTAATCAACCAAGCAGCATTTACATCATCGGCTGGATACGATACCGGCGTAAAATCATAAATGTCCATATCATCGGGCACTACAACAATTCCTGCAGGGTGTTGACCAGTAGTTCTTTTGACACCACGGACACCAGCTGCCAAACGGTCTAATTCCGCATTTCTTAGCTTTAAATCATGCTCTTCATCGTAGTGTTTAGCATAACCGTAAGCAGTCTTATCCGCAACAGTCGCAATCGTTCCAGCACGATATGAATTATCTGGTCCAAACATTACTCGAATAAAATTATGGGCTACTGGTTGATAGTCACCTGAGAAGTTCAAATCGATATCAGGAACCTTATCGCCGTGAAATCCTAAGAAAGTCGCAAATGGGATATCTTGTCCATCTTTAACTAATGGAGTTCCACATTTTGGACAATCTTTATCAGGCAAGTCAAAACCAGAACCATATTCCCCATTTTCAAAGAATTGTGAATACTTACAGTTAGGACAACGATAGTGTGGAGCTAACGGATTAACTTCAGTAATTCCTGACATCGTTGCTACTAGACTAGAGCCAACAGAACCACGAGAACCTACCAAATAGCCATCTTTATTTGACTTAGCTACTAAACGCTGAGAAATCAAGTAAATAACCGCATAACCATTCGAAATAATGGAATTTAATTCCAAATCTATTCGATCCTTAACAATCTTCGGTAATGGCTTACCATATAATTCATAAGCCTTATCATAGGTCAACTTCTTCATTTCTTCATCGGCATGTTCAATATGTGGTGGGTATAACCCATCTTTAATTGGCTGAATTTCTGACAATTCATCAGCAATTTTATTGGTATTGTCAATAACAATTTCCTTAGCCACATCTTCGCCTAAGAATGAAAATGCATCTAGCATTTCCTGTGTTGAATAGAAATGCAAATCTGGCTGCGGCTTATTTCGACTAGGGTTTGATCTCTGAGCCGCAATCAAAATTTTACGATAAATAGCGTCCTTTTGGTCAACGTAGTGGGCATCGCTAGTTGCAACTACAGGCTTATTTAATTCCTTCCCTAATTTAATAATATTTTCAATAATTTCATGTAATTGATCTTCATCCTTAATCAAACCATCAGCAATTAATTGCGAATAGGTTGCTGGAGGTTGAACTTCAAGATAATCATAAAATTTAGCTTTTTCTCTTGCTTCGTCGTAACCTTTTTGCATCATTGCGATAAAGACATCGCCTTGCCAACAACCAGAACCATAAAGTAAACCATCATGCAAACGAGCCAAATCTGACTTCGGCGTACGAGGAATACGGAAAAAGTCCTTCGTGCTGGCAATTGATACTAATTTGTAAAGATTCTTTAATCCAGCTTGATCCTTTGCCAAAACTGTCATATGGGAAGGACGGGCTCGTTTATAAACTTCACCATGTGCTGCATAGCCATTCAAATTATTCAAATTATTTTCATGATACTTTTTATTAAAAGCATCTAACAATTTAAACATTAAATAGCCAGTTGCTTCAGCATCCTGATTTGCCCGGTGATGGTGTTCCAAAGAAACATTATACTTCTTAGCTAATGAATCTAAAGTATGACGACTCTGCTCTGGATGTAGTAAACGCGATACTTCAAGTGTATCAACTACTGGCTGAGTAATTTCTTTTAGCCCTGCACGTCTTAATGCTGCATTAACAAACCCAACATCAAATTGAACGTTATGTCCACACAGTGGTCGATCGCCATAAAAGTCTTGGAATTGCTTAATGACAACTGCTTCATCATCGGCTGCGCCAACCATTTCATCTGTAATTGAAGTCAAATTAATAGTTTGCTCACTTAAAGGATGGTGCGGATTAATGAACTTATCAAAGCGTTCAAGCACTTCTCCGTTCTTCATCTTAACCGCACCAATCTCGATAATTGTGTCGTAAACAGATGACAACCCCGTAGTTTCAACGTCAAAAATTACAAACTCGCGGTCTTCATAGGTCATCGGTGCAGGATTCAAAACTAGTAAAGCATGATCATCAATCATATTAGCTTCTACACCATACAATATTTTCATGTCCAGTGCTTTACCACTGCTATATGCTTCAGGGAATGATTGAACATCACCATGATCGGTAATCGCAATTGCCTTTTGTCCAAACTTCTTAGCAGTTTTAATAAAGTCCGTCGGAGTATTAGTTGCGTCAACCTGACTCATATTAGTATGAACATGTAGTTCAACTCGTTTAGGCTCACCTTCGTATTTTTCAGTTCGCCCAACATGCTCGACAGTCTCTAAGCTACTAATATTAAAAACTACATCATGTATATATTGATCATCAGCAACTGACCCCTGCATTTTAGCCCAAGTTCCTGGTTTAATTGCAGATAGCTCTTCAATTTCATCTTTATTAGAAACAAATTTCTTAAATGCAATTGAATCACTATAATCCGTAATTTCGCCAGAAAAAATGATTGCACCAGATTTAAGCTCACGAGTTTCAACATTAAAAATATTTCCCTCAATTACTACATTACGTACGCCATCTTCCAGCTCTTTAATTTGTGTAATTGGAGCATTTTCATCTAATTTACGTTTACCATAATTAGTACGTCTAGTTGGATACTGTTTAGGTTGTTGCGGTTTAGGTTTGTCTGGCGTCTTCTCAAAGACTTCCTGCATGCTTTTTTCATGCTCTTGTTGCAACTCCTGCAAACTTTCTAAATTGTTTTTAGAACTTGTCTGATCCAGCTGAGTTATAAATTTCAAATTAAAGAAGCCATAATCACGCATCTCTTCAGCTAAATCATCTAAAGCCTTCTGCTCAATTAAACCATCAATCACATTATTATCAACTGGAATAACCCAGCGGCCATCAACTTTTTTAGGTTTTTGGCCAGCCAAAAATTCACGAGCCACAGGTTGCAAAATATTTGAATTTTGAACTACATAATGCCAATAATCTGGTAAATATTGATCAGAACCATCAGCTGTTCCAACATAAAATCTTACATTTACAAAAGAAGAAAAAGTTTCTTCTACAGCTTTTCTTAATGCTACATAGGTGTCATACATCAAGGGAGTATCAAAAAAAACGTGGATATCCCACCTGTGTTCTTTAGCGTAAACATCCACGTTTTCAATTTTCCCTTTTTGTAGAAGCGCATTGTCTTCAAAACTATCAGGAAATTGAACCTGTTTGAGCAATTTTAAGAAAAGATCGTTTTTATTTGCCACAAAAATTATCCTAACTCTTGATTTACAAACTTATCTAATTCATCAATTGACATTTCGGTTGCTTTGTCATCAGTTGGTCGCTTAACTTCAACAATGCCATCAGCAGCCTTCTTACCAATCGTAATTCTAATTGGTGCACCGACTAAATCTGCATCAGCAAACTTAACACCAGCACGCTCTTTACGATCATCGTATAAAACATCATACTTTTCACTGAATTTCTTTTCAAGTTTTTCAGCTAATTCAGTTTGATCTTCTTTATTCATCTTCATTTGAACAATATGTATTGCAAATGGAGCGATTTCCTTTGGCCATGCAACACCACGTTCAGTTAAGTGTTGTTCAACAGCTGCTGATAACATTCTAGTAACGCCAATACCGTATGAACCCATGATGACAGGCTTTGCTTTACCATTTTGATCTAAGAAATCTGCACCCATGGTCTTAGTGTAATAAGTACCCAACTTGAAAATGTGACCAACTTCAATTGAAGTAGTGAACTTAAGCGGTAAATGATCAACAGGATCTGGTTCACCTTCGTTAGCAGTCCGAATATCAGCAAATTCATCCACCTTGAAATCACGGTCTAAGTTAGCATTTTCAAATTGATAATCGGTTTCACCTGCACCAACTACAACGTTGTAAAGATTCTTAACAGTTTCATCTGCAATAATCTTATCAGCCCAATCTGCATTAACAGGACCAACGCCACCCTTTTCACTACCAGTGATTTCCTTTAAATCAGCAGTATTTGCTTCATGAACCTCATCAGCGTCAAGGATATGCCCCAACTTAACCTCATTGATTTGCTTGTCACCACGGATTAATACTAAAACTTTTTGCTCATCAGCAATGTATAAAATACTTTTAACAATTCTAGTAGCTGGTACATCGAGGAATTTAGCTAATTTTTCAATTGTATCGCAGCCTGGCGTAGCTACCTTAGTTAATTGCTTAGCATCTTCTGGTTCTTGCTTGAAAGTATCAATACTCTTAGCCATTTCAAGGTTGGCAGCATATGTTCCTTTTTCATTAGTAGCAATTGTATCCTCACCGATAGCAGCAGGGGCTTGAAATTCAGTAGAGTTTTTACCTCCCATTGTACCTGAGTCAGCAATTACAGGGTGAACAGTAACACCGGCACGTTTAAAGATACGCTTATATGCATTTTTTTGATCATCAAATTGTTCATCCAATTGATCACGAGTTGCAGCAAAACTGTAACCATCAAGCATTACAAATTCACGCCCACGAAGAAGGCCAAAACGAGGTCTATTCTCATCACGAAACTTAGTCTGAATTTGATACAAAGCAAGTGGCATTTGTTTGTAACTCTTTAAGTTCTTAGCAATAATTTCGGTAAAAGTTTCTTCATGTGTAGGTCCAAGCAAGCTTTCACGTCCATGACGATCTTTTAACTTGAACATTTCTGCACCATATTTCTTGTAACGGCCACTTTCTTGCCACAAAGTTGCAGGAAGTAAATGAGGCATAATCATTTCTGGAACATTAATTTTATCCATTTCTTGTTCAATGATTCCCTCAGCCTTGCGTAAAACACGGTAGCCTAATGGAAGATAAGCATAAACTCCAGCTGTGACTTGGCGAATATACCCACCTCTAATCATCAGCTTATGACTTTCAGCCACTGCATCTGATGGTGCTTCCTTCAAAGTTGGCATAAAAAATTTTGATTGACGCATTCTTATCTCCTAAAGTAAAAAATATAATTATTTAATAAAATAGCGATAGATATCGTTACCTGTAACTGCAATAATTAAAACTAATAATAAGCCGAAACCAATTAATTCAACAATTGCCTCATGTTCTTCAGAAATCGGTTTACCGCGAACTAATTCAATTAAGTTCAATAAAAGTTTACCACCATCAAGCCCAGGAATTGGAATTAAATTGACAATTCCCAAATTAATCGAAATCATTCCTAAAA
Organism: Lactobacillus crispatus; assembly: GCF_018987235.1. Classification (NCBI taxonomy): domain Bacteria; kingdom Bacillati; phylum Bacillota; class Bacilli; order Lactobacillales; family Lactobacillaceae; genus Lactobacillus; species Lactobacillus crispatus. The sequence continues at coordinate 904,182 of NZ_CP072197.1, read as the reverse complement.
AGGCTAATACATAAGTAAAGCCCATTTGTGAAACTTGTGAAGTTTGAGAATAAATTCCAACTGGACCTGATAATTTATTCAAACTAAAGTGGCTAAATAAGTTACCTACGGCTCTGAAAATCAGACCGGTAGTTGAAACAGCTGTATCCCAGCCACGTTTTAATTTAACAACTGCATTCTCATTGCTCTTAGCTACAATACCAATTTGATAAACTGTTTGTTTTTGAATTTTATGAGCTTTTGGCTTAACTGTAACTTTCCTAATTTGACCATTTTTCTTTAATTCAAAGTGTAAGGCCTTGCCTTTACTTTGATTAATCTGCTGTGACACTTGATCAAAATTATTAATCTTTTGTCCATTAATTGCCACAATCTGATCACCAGTCACAATTTTTGCATCACGCGCTGGTGAATTAGCCTGAGTTGATCCAACTGTAGTTGTTGCTGGACCTGGAACTGTAAATGTCCAGATTAAAAATACTACAAACCCAAGAAGAATGTTCATAAAAGGTCCAGCAAAATTAGTTGCCAACTTTTGCCAAACATTAGCTTGATTAAATTGTGTATCTCGAGGCGCAATAATTAATTCAGTTCCGTTTTTTTCAATAATAGTTGCATCATGAGCTACGTGATAAGTTACTGGATCATTTTCATCGCCATTTTCGTAACCCTTAATTATTAAATCGTCTACTAGATCAGCCTCTGTTACTTGAACGGGAATTCCTTCAATTGGTATTTCGCTTTCTGAAGCATCAATTCTCACTACTTCATTTTGTTCATTCAATTGTAAAACAACCGTCATACCAGGATCCAGCTTGCTTTCATCGTCAGCGCCTGCTAAACGAACATACCCACCAAGTGGTAACCAACGAATGGTATAAGTGGTGGGGTTACGTCTAATTTGAAAAAGCTTTGGACCCATTCCAATTGAGAATTCTCTAACCAAAATACCTGACTTTTTGGCTACGATAAAATGCCCAAATTCATGGACAAATACCAATATACCAAAGACGACGATAAAGATTAGTATACCCTTCAATAAAAAATTCTCCTAATGAACAATACCTAAAATTGTAGCCACTACTGGCAATACAAACAGCATACTATCAAAGCGATCCAGGATACCACCATGACCCGGCAAAATCTTTCCGGAATCTTTCACACCATAGAAACGCTTGTAAGCTGATTCAACTAAATCACCCATTTGACCAACAATTGATAAGAAAAAGGCCAGAATAATCATCGTTAATTCAGATACACCAAAGTTAATACCAAAGCTGCCAAGAATCGCCATGTAGATGGCACTACAAATTAAGGCACAAATAACTGCACCGATCGAGCCCTCCCATGTTTTATTAGGACTAATAACTGGCCACAATTTATGTTTTCCAATCTTACGTCCAATCATGTAGGCACCGATATCAGTGGACCAAACAACAACAAAAACATAACCCAGCAATGCTAAACCGTTTTGTGGGTATGCTCTAATGGCTGCCATATAGTGAAAACCTATTCCAATGTAAAGTGCAGCCAAAATATATACACCTACATCATCAAAAGTGGTTTTATTCTTTGAAAGAACAGTCCAAGTCAAGAACAACATAATAATTCCATAAAACACACCTAATTTAGTGATATTTGAAGGAAATACTTTAAAGAATGAGTCTGGAACTGTCCAGGTTAAAGTTGCAAGTAAGGCTAACAAGAAATTAAAAGAAACTAAGATTTGTTTCTTCATTAAAAAGATTTCGCTAATGCCAACTGCTGCGAATAATACAGTCAGCCAATCCATCCAAAGGCCACCTGCGAGCACAATTGGAATAAAAAGACATAAGGCAATAATTGCCGTAATTGTACGTTGTTTCATATTTAACTATCCGATTCGTCTACTTTACCAAAGCGCCGGTTACGGTGCTTATAATCTTCTACAAATTTTTTTAAATCATTTTCATCAAAATCTGGCCAATTTTTTTCGCTAAAGGCAAGTTCTGAATATGCTAATTGCCATAACAAGAAATTAGAAATTCGCTGTTCACCGGACGTTCTAATTAATAAATCCGGATCTTGATATGGACCAAAGTTTTTAGTCATCAAATGATCTGAAATCATTTTTTCAGTAATTTCTTTGCTTTTCAGTGAACCAGCTTCAATCATTCCACCGAGCTCCTGCATAGCAGACGTAATTTCTCTTCTTGACCCGTAGTTAAAAGCAAAATTCAGAATTAAGCCTGTATTATTGGCCGTCTCTGACATTGCACGTTGAACAATGCGATAAGTCTTTTCAGGCAATTCATCCAAATAGCCCATAATGTTTACCTTAACATTATTTTCCATCAATGTTGGCATGTATTTATCAAAAAAGCGAACAGGGAGGTTCATTAAGTAAGCTACTTCTTCTTTAGGACGAGCCCAATTCTCAGTAGAAAAAGCATAAAGTGTCAAAACTTTAATTCCTAATTTATCAGCAGCTAAAGTAATCCGCTCAACATTATCCATTCCCTCTCGATGGCCAACAAAACGAGGTCTATGCCTCTTTTTTGCCCAACGTCCATTACCATCCATAATAATGGCTAAATGATTTAATTCATTATCCTTATTACTCATCTTTAACCTTGAGTAATTTCCTTACGCTTTTCATCAGCAAGTTGGTCAATCTGCTTAGCAGCATCATCAGTTACTTTTTGTACTTGCTTTTCTAAGTTACGTTGTTCGTCTTCAGTAATATCACCATTCTTTTCATCTTTTTTCAAAGTATTCATGGCATCACGGCGAACATTTCTCACAGCAATTTTAGCTTCTTCCGCAAATTTTCCAACTTCTTTGGCAATTTCTTCTCTTCTTTCACCAGTGAGTTGAGGGATTACTAATCTAATTACCTTACCATCATTTGCCGGAGTTAATCCTAAGTTTGAAGCCAACAATGCATGTTCAATATCATCTAATGAATTTTGATCATATGGAGTAATAAGCAATACACGTGGTTCAGGAATGGTAATACTAGACATTTGAGTCAATGGAGTTGGTGCCCCATAGTATTCTACTTGGACATTATCAAGAAGAGCAGCGTTAGCAACACCTGCACGGATAGAAGCTAATCTCTTTTGATAAACCTTAATAGAATCCGTCATTTTAGTTTTTGCTTTTTCAATAGTTTCGTTATTCATTATTTATCACCTCTAATAACAGTACCAATATTTTCACCCAATACAACCTTCTTGATATTGCCTGGAGTATTAACGTTAAAGACAATTAATGGAATTTCAGTATCCATTGAAAGTGAACTTGCAGTTCTATCCATGACCTTCAAGTCCTTTGAAATTAAATCAAGTTGAGTTAATTCTGAGAACTTAGTTGCTGAAGGATCAGTCTTTGGATCAGCTGAGTAAACACCGTCAACACCGTTTTTAGCCATCAAAATTACATCAGCACCAATTTCAGCTGCACGAAGGGCTGCAGTAGTATCAGTTGAGAAGTATGGATTACCAGTACCACCACCAAAAATGACTACACGACCCTTTTCAAGGTGACGCAAAGCTCTTCTTCTAATGTAAGGCTCCGCAATCTGTCTCATTTCAATTGAAGTTTGCATTCTAGTAGGAACACCTATTTTTTCAAGACCATCTTGCAAAGCTAAACCATTCATGATAGTTGCTAACATACCCATGTAATCTGCTTGAGCACGTTCCATACCCAACTTAGCGCCAGTTTCACCACGCCACATGTTACCGCCACCACAGACGATACCAATTTCAACACCTAAATCATGAACTGATTTGATTTCTTTAGCTAAGTGACCAATTACAGTAGGATTAATACCCGTACCCTTGTCACCTGCTAAAGCTTCACCTGATATTTTTAAAATGACACGTTTATATTTAACTTGACTCATAATGACCTCCTCTAATAGCTTTAATTATTCTACCATATCTAATGCCGCAATGTCTTTTAACACTTAAAACACTACAAAATTTTTAGAAAAAAAGAAGGAGCACACGGTGTACTCCTCCTTTCTATGATAATTATGTAATAATGACTACTTCATTTGTTCACGAACTTCAGCAGCGAAGTCTTCTTGCTTCTTTTCGATACCTTCGCCAACTTCGTAACGTTGGAAAGCAACTAACTTAGCGCCTTTTTCCTTCAAAAATTCGCCAACAGTCTTGCTATCGTCCATAATGTAGTCTTGTGATAACACTGCAAATTGCTTGTCAACTTGAGTATTATCATCAATAAAGCGTTGCATCTTACCAGGAATAATTCTGTCCCAAATCTTTTCTGGCTTACCTTCTTCTTTAAGTTCAGCCTTGATGTCTTCCTTAGCCTTAGCCAAAACATCATCAGTTAATTGCTTAGCTGAACCGTAAACAAGGTGAGGTAATGGTTTCTTATGTACCAATGCACGACTTTCATTGTCTTGGTCAATCTTGTGGTTCATCACAGCTAATTGATCAATGATAAATTGATCATCTAATTCGTCTGGTGAAATAACCTTAGGGCTCATAGCAGCGATGTGCATAGCCAAGTGCTTAGCAGTTGCAGCATCTGCACCTTCTAAAACAGTGATAACACCAATTTGACCACCATTGTGTTGGTAAGCACCAAATTCTTGATCGTCATTCTTTTCTTCTAAAGCAAAACGACGTAAAACAATCTTTTCACCAATTGTAGCAGTTGCGTTAACGAATGATTGGTCTAAAGTAGTACCATCAGCCATCTTCAATTCCTTAGCTGCTTCCATATCAGCTGGCTTACCTTCAGCAATAGTCTTAGTAGCTTCATTTACCAAGTTAACAAACTTGTCGTTTTGAGAAACAAAGTCAGTTTCTGAGTTAACTTCAGTAATAGCTGCCACATTACCATTAACGTAAACGCCAGTTAAACCTTCAGCTGCAACACGGTCAGCCTTCTTAGCTGCCTTAGCCATACCTTTATCACGAAGGTATTGAACAGCCTTATCCATGTCACCGTCAACTTCTACTAATGCCTTCTTAGCGTCCATAACGCCAGCACCAGTACGTTCACGTAATTCTTTAACTAATTTTGCAGTAATTTGTGCCATTAATAGATCCTCCTACGGAACTAATAGTAAAATCTAGTCTTCTGGGTTTTCTTCAGCGCTAACGATTTCTTCTGAACCGTCTGCATTTTCCTTGAAGTCAACTTCAACTGATTCATCATCTTGACCTTGTTGACCTTCAACAACAGCATCAGCCATAGCACCAGCAATCAAACGAATAGCACGAATAGCGTCATCGTTTGATGGAATAACTACGTCGATTGGGTCTGGATCAGTGTTGGTATCAACCATAGCTACAACTGGGATACCCAAAATGTTAGCTTCGTGAACAGCAATCTTTTCTTTCTTAGGGTCTACTACGAACAATACATCTGGAATTCTTGGCATATCTTCAATACCACCAAAGAATTTTTCAAGCTTGTCCATTTCCTTAGTTAAGAGAGCAACTTCCTTCTTTGGAAGAACATCAAAAGTACCATCTTCTGACATTTGCTTTAATTGCTTTAATCTCTTAATACGGCTTTGCATAGTTGACCAGTTAGTCAAAGTACCACCCAACCAACGTTGGTTTACGTAGTATTGACCTGCACGAGTTGCTTCTTCAGCAATTGAATCTTGAGCTTGCTTCTTAGTACCTACAAATAAGAAAACGCCACCGTCTTGGGCAACAGCCTTCATGAAGTTGTAAGCATCATCTAACATCTTGATAGTCTTTTGCAAATCAATGATGTAGATACCATTTCTTTGAGTGAAAATGTAAGGAGCCATCTTTGGGTTCCATCTTCTAGTTTGGTGACCAAAGTGGACACCAGCTTCAAGCAATTGCTTCATTGTAACAACGTCTGCCATATTTAAATTCCTCCTATGGTTTTATATCCTCTCAAGCGTTCATTTCATCATCTAACCACTACCCTGGGCACCACGATGATGATCGCTCTTGATGTGTTTTAAGTTTCATATGCTGACACAGCATACTCAAATATTCTACAAGAAAAGATTACAGTATGCAAGGATTAAAACTTTATATTATGCTCATGCAAAAATTTTTCCTTCCAAGCACGTGAATGATGTTTAAACCAATATTCTCGTTTCAAAGCTAAACGCTTATCGTCAAACTGTTCATGATAAATCATCCGTACAGGACGCCGCGTTTTGGTATACTTAGCACCCTTCCCAGAATTATGCATTTTTAAGCGATGCTCTAAGTCATTGGTAAAGCCACCATAAAAACTGCCATCATTGCACAATAATACATAAAAATAGTATTTGCCTTGTGCTTCATGCTTAGCCTTATCTTCTTCAGTTTCTCGAGAGATTCGCTGAACTAATGGCGTAAAATCACCGTTTGCTTCATGAACTTCAACTGCATCTTTTAAAACAGTTCCGTCAGTCCCTGTATGTTTAACAGCTTCAACGATCACTAAATTGGCATCTTCACCGCGATGTGGCACAAAAGGCTGCACCATTTTAATACTCAAATCATGCTTTATACAGTAGTAAGCAATCTCACTTAGTCGCTCTGGTCGATGTACCATGAACATCTTGCCCTTCATCTTAAGCAAGCCACTAGCCACTTCAATTATTTGCTCTAAATTAATCAAAAGTTCATGGCGAGCGATTGCCTTTTTGCGATCTGGATTAACTTCATGACCTTCTGGAGCTTTAAAATACGGTGGATTTACCGTCACCACATCATAACTATCTTTACGCAAAAAATGCGGAGCATTTAGCACATTATCTTGATAAACTGAAATTCGATTCTCCATATCGTTTAATTCAATCGAACGCACAGCTTGAGAATAAATTTCATCTTGAATTTCAATTGCATCGTAATGTGCTCGGTTAAAATATGCCATATAAATAGTTGCGGCACAGTTACCCGCACATAAATCTGCTACTTTATCCTTATCGCGAATTAATCCTTTAGCCCAATATGCTAATAATAAGGTATCCATTGAAAAACTAAAGGCTGTTTTATCTTGGATAATTCGCAAATTATCACTGTACATATAATCGATTCGTTCATTATCTTTAAGCTCAACCATAAAAATATTTGCCTTTCTCGTCTATCTATTTTTATAATATTACAACAATTGGAGGAACAAAAAGATGTTTTATAAAATAATTCGTCCGATTGCCCGCTTTATCGTATGGGTACTAAATGGACACTTACATATTCATCACAAGAATCGTTTACCTAAAGGTAACTATATCTTAGTTGCACCTCACCGTACCTGGTGGGAACCTATCTTGTTTGCCTTAGGTGCTAGTCCAATGGAATTTATGTTCATGGCTAAAATCGAACTATTCAAAAATCCGGTTTTACGTTTTATTTTAGATCATGCCCATGCCTTTCCTGTCGATCGAAAAAATCCAGGACCATCTGCATTAAAAATCCCAGTAAAAGGATTAAGAAAAGGGGAATTATCATTAATCATTTTTCCATCGGGCACAAGACACTCTGCTGAATTAAAAGGTGGTGCACTTTTAATTTCTAAAATGTCGCAAAAGCCAATGGTTCCAGTAGTTTACCAGGGTCCATTAACTTTTAAAGGTTTATTGAAAAGAAAGCCAATGGAAGTTAACTTCGGCAATCCAATTACGATTGATAAAAAGACTAAGTTAACTCACGAAAATGAACAAATTATTTATAAGCAATTAGAAGATGCTTGGAATAAACTGGATGATGAACTAGACCCTAATTTCCACTATGTAGCTAAATAACATCAATGCTCAGTTAATGGTTAAATTTTTAAACTATGATCATTAGCTGAGTATTTTTTATTGCATAAATTTTTTAGTGTTAAAATAAATAATTAGGTTTAATAATTATTGGAGGAAAGATAATTGTTAGAAAAAACATTTTACAAAATGATGCTTAGCAAGTCCTTCCCTTTTCCCGTTAAAGTAACCTACTGGGACGGTAAAAGCGAAGTCTACGGTAATGGTACTCCTGAAATCGAAATTGTCTTTAACGGAAAGATCCCTATGGGCGATATTACTAGAAATGCTTCACTCGCACTTGGTGAAGGATACATGGATAAAAAGATTGAAATCTATAGGGATATTCAAAAATTAATTTTTGGTGCTTACGAAAGTGCCGACAGTTTCATGCGTTCTTCAAAGTTCCGCAAATTCTTGCCAAAACAAAAGCATACAGAAAAGCAAAGTGAAGAAGACGTGCAAAGTCACTACGATATCGGTAACGACTTCTACAAGTTATGGCTTGATCCTACTATGACTTATTCTTGTGCTTATTTTGAAAAGGGCAACGAAAACGATCTTGAACAAGCACAAATTGCTAAAGTTCACCACATTTTAAATAAATTAGACCCACAAAAAGGCAAGACTTTACTCGATATCGGTTGTGGTTGGGGTACATTGATGCTCACCGCTGCTAAGGAATACGGTCTTAAGGTTACCGGTGTTACTTTGAGTGAAGAACAATACAAGTTAGTTCAAAAGCGTATCTATGATGAAAACTTGCAAGATGTTGCTGAAGTTAGACTTGAAGACTACCGTGAACTCGGTGACCAAAAGTGGGATTATGTAACTTCAGTTGGTATGTTTGAACAGGTAGGTTCAGAGAACTTACCTAAATACTTCCAAGATGTTTACAAGTACTTAAACAAAGATGGTATTGCTTTGATCCACGGTATTACTCGCCAACAAGGCGGTGCTACTAACGCTTGGATCAACAAATACATCTTCCCAGGTGGTTACATTCCAGGTTTGCCAGAAATTATCGGCGACATCGTTGACAGTGGCTTGCAAATCACTGATATGGAAGCTCTTCGTCGTCACTACCAAAGAACTCTTGAAATTTGGGACAAGAACTTCAATGCTGTTCGTAATCAAGTTGAAGATAAAATGGGGGAACGTTTCACTCGTATGTGGGACATGTACTTAAATGCTTGTGCTGCTTCATTTGAATCAGGCAATATCGATGTCATCCAATACTTGCTTACTAAGGGCCCTTCTGGTAAGAACTTGCCAATGACTAGAGATTACATGTTTAAGTAATTTAAAAATATTAACGTGTCTTGGAAAAAACTCTTCTAGAATAAGCAAAGAGTAAAATCTTAAGCATCATTGCCGGGTGATATGCAGGTCTGCCTGTATTAGAAGTGGTTTCTAAGATAACTTCGTTAGGAATAGAATCAACGAATTCACTGATAACACTGGCAATGTGCTTTGCAGGGATAGAAAAATCTAATTTAAGCCCACTTTCTATTGTTTTTTGTGGTGATTAAATAATATCAAGGAATGGGTTTAAAGTATACAAAAAGAGTGATGACTTCTTATAAAGTTCATCGCTTTTTTCATGGCCTGGAAGTTAGTTTTTTCCCAGACACTTCTTTACTCTATTTCCTATCTAAAACCACTGTGCCCTCAGGTGGATTTTGATTAATTGCACCGATAATTGGGTGTGGCACATACAATTCATCAAAATAGTTTACTTCATCTAGTGTGAGCTCTACGTCCATCGAATTCACAGCTAATTCAAGGTGTTTGATCTTCGTTGAACCAACAATTGGAGCAGTGATACCCTTAGCCTATTCCCAAGCTAAAGCAATTTCTGACATCTCAACACCATGCTTTTCCTGACTTTTATTACTTTAAGCTTAATACCGCTAGTCCATTGTGAAAAAATACTTATTATAAATTCCTAGGCATAACTTTTATGCATCCCACTCCATTAAACAGTCGGCTGCACTAGTCTCTTGATCAATCTCTTTTTTCACTAACTTAAAACCACGGTTTTGATAAAAACTAATAGCCGCCTCATTCTTTTCATACACCGACAGCTGCAATTTATCATGCTTTAGCTTCAAAAAGTGAATCAGCTTTTCGCCAATACCGCGGCCCCGATGATCTCTTTTAACAAAGATGCCGGCAATATAGTCGCCTTGCATCCCTACAAAACCAGCTATCTCGCCCTCTTCTTCATCTACATACAGCTGAGCATTCGGCAACTCTTTTTTCACCAATTCATAGTTATCATGCCAATAACTTGGATCAATAAAATCGTGTGCATCAAGGTTACCCTCAAGCCAAATCTGCATCAACGCATCTAAATCGCTCTTTTGATATTTTCTAATCATCTTTATTTCCGAATAAACTTTTGATCACTTGTAGGCACGCCGCTGTCATCCGAGATGTAGCGTTCAACGCGCATATGCAAGTCATACTTTTCACGCAAGTCAGCCAATTCCTTCATCATAGGTGAAGCATGGTGAGCCTCAAGCGCCTTTTGATCACGCCAACTATCGATTAATAAAACCGTCTCAGGATCATCCATTGGGATAAAGTAATCATATTTTTCATTGCCTTCTTCGGCACGAATACGACCTGCAATACCCTTGTCTTCCATTTCTTGTGCGAACTTTCTGGCATCACCATTTTTACCATTGTAATAAAGATTAACAGTCAAACTCATAATTCGTCTTCCCTTTGTAAAATCGCTTTCATTAGTTACTTTACTATAATCTTTGCTTATTCTCAACTTGTATTCATCGAAAGTTATCGCTAAAATTTAAGTAGAAAGTAAGCGTTATTATTTAGAGGTGAGACAAATGTTAAACAAAAGAAAATTCCTCATCAAACTGTGTGCAGCGTTACCAGCTGCCCTGCTTTTAACGACTACTCCAGTTTTAGCTGATGAAAATGATCAAACTAATCAACCACAAACATCTGAAACAAATAAACAAAATGTAACATACCAATCATTATATTGGCGTTGCATAAATCAATATACTGGTCAAACCTTACAAGTCATGTATGCCGATACGGTAAAAGTGGTTAACGGTGTCCCTGAGCGGCAATTCTTTAACATGGGGCAATTACCAGAGAGAATTGGTGACTTTGAGATAGCTGGCAATCCCTCTTATGGTGGACGTGCCCTTGAAGTTGATCCTAACAATCCAAGTGGTGTCACCTACATCGATTGTGCCTACTATTTGCCAAATAAGAAGGATAGTAGTAGCGCAACCACTCCCCATAATCAACAACATTCACAGAATGTAACAAAGAATAATCACAACAGCCATTCAGCAATCAAGAAAACAGACAAATGGCGTCACCAACACAAGATGCCAAATTCTGCTACTTCTAATTTAAACAAAAAGCAAAATGCTAGTCCAAGTAAGGCAGCTACCAGCAGTAAGCCTAATAAGAAAAAGGCAACAAGTAAGAAGAACAAACCTGCTACTGCCAAAAATCATGCTAATGTACAAGCTGAACGTAACAGTAACATCTTGAAATTCGTGGTTACTCCATTGGTGATTATAGTAATTGCCGCAATCTATATTACACGTAAGTTCTGGCACAGAAATCGCGGTAAACACGCTGAATAACAAGAAGGTCGAGGCAAGCTCGGCTTTTTTATTATATTTATATGAAATCGCTATCAAAAGATACCACCTTAACTGTATAATAAAACTATAAATCAATAGTTATACAAGTAAGGAGGTTTTATTATGGCTACTAAAAAGAAGAAAAAGCACCAATTTCCGACGGCCTATACCGTCATCATAATTGTACTTTTGCTTGTTCAACTATTGACTTTTGTTATTCCTGCCGGTAACTATGCGACGATTGCTTATGATACCAGCAATAAAGATTTCGTAGTTACCAGACCAAGTGGCAAAAAGTACAAAGAACCTGCTACTCAGGCCACTTTAAAGAAGTACAAGGTCAACATTGCAGTCAAGAAATTTAAGGATGGCACAATCTACAAGCCAGTCGCTATTCCAAATTCTTACGAGAGAATCAATTTAAAGAAGCCTAACCTGTGGCAGGCGATCAATCAGTTCTTCACCTCACAGGTACAAGGTATCGCTCAAAGTGTCGACATCATCGCCTTCGTTTTGATCCTAGGTGGATGTATTGGTGTCGTTCACGCAAACGGCGCGATCAACTCGGGGATGCAGGCTTTATCTAAGAAAATCAAAGGTAAGCAAGTTCTGTTGATCATCCTTGTGATGGGCCTAATTTCTCTTGGTGGTACAACCTTTGGTCTTGCCGAAGAAACGATGGCCATGTACCCAATCCTAATTCCAGTCTTCCTGCTAGCCGGGTATGATACGATGACAGTTCTAGGAACGATCTTCCTGGGAACGAGTATTGGGACCATGATTTCAACCATTAACCCATTCTCAACGATCATCGCTTCTAACACTGCCGGTGTTAACTTCGCCAGAGCTTTACCACTCAGAATTACCATGTGGGCCATCTGTACGGTAGTTGGTATGATCTATGTCATTCGCTACGCTGAAAAGGTACGTAAAGATCCTACTAAATCTGTTGTTTACGACCAATACGAAGAAGATCGTGAAAAGTACTTAAACGATGCCGACTTTAACAAACCAGCCAACTTTACTTGGCAACAAAAATTATCATTGATCATCTTCGGCATTGCCTTTATCGTCATGATCTGGGGTGTACAACAAAAAGGCTGGTACTTCACCGAAATTTCGGTAGTCTTCTTAACTGCCGGCTACTTGATGGCTATCTTCTCAGGACTTTCCGAGCACAAAGTTGTGCAAGCCTTCGTTGATGGTGCTAGCGATTTGCTTGGTGTTGCTTTGACAATCGGGTTGGCGAGAGCCGTTTCCATTGTTATGGACGACAGTCACACCAGTGACACCATCATGCACTTCTTCAGCCAACAGATTTCTGGCATGAGTCCATTAATCTTCATTTGGTTCCTGTTCATCGTCTACATCATTCTGGGATTCTTCATTCAATCATCATCTGGTTTGGCCGTACTTTCCATGCCAATCATGGCACCACTTGCCAATGTAGTTGGAATCGACCGTGCTAGTGTAATTGATGCCTACAACTGGGGCCTTGGCTTTATTTCCTTGGTTGCCCCAACCGGATTAATCTTGATGAGTTTGATGATGGTTAACATCGACTTTAACAAATGGTTCAAGTGGTGTTGGAAATTACTGGTAATCGAATTTGTCTTGTGTCTAGTCGCATTAGGCGTCGGATTGTTAGTATATTAGATTTAAAACAAAGTTTTTAGATCATTCTTTCAGCACGAGAGGATGATCTTTTTCTCATAGCAACCCTTGTTTCTTTATTCAAAAAGCGTATCATATACAGACGAAGAAATAATTGGATGACAGAGAGCATTCGTTTTGGAGGAATTAAATATGAAATATATTACGCAGCACAGTCATGGACTAAGTAAAAACCAGAAGTGGGTTATCGCCTCTACTTCATCAGGTTTTGCGCTTGAAAACATGGATGTGCTTTTTTTATCGTTTGCAATGAGTTCAATGATTGCGGATTTGCACCTCTCTGGTGGAGCCGCTGGGTTGATCTCCTCAATCACTAACTTAGGGATGCTAGTCGGCGGTATCTGTTTCGGCATCCTAGGTGACAAGATTGGCCGGGTTAAAACTTTCTCACACACGGTTTTAATCTTCGCCCTAGCTACCGGTTTAATGGCTTTTGCCAACAACATCTATGAGATTTACGCTTTACGTTTTCTCGCCGGTATTGGTGCCGGCGGTGAATATGGCGTAGGCATTGCCTTAATCGCCGAAAACTTTGAAAGCGACAAAATTGGTAAGATGACCTCAATTGCGGCAGTCGGTGGTCAAATCGGTGCGATCTTTGCGGCATTAATTGCGGCTTGGATTATTCCAACAGCTGGCTGGCACGCACTATTCTTGGTCGGAATTGTCCCAGTAATTTTAACAGTCTTTATCAGAAGACATTTGCATGAAAGCGATCAATTCCTCCAAGCTAAAAAAGATGAAAAAGGTTCATTATTACGTGATGTCATTAAAAAAATGTTTTCAACCCCACGTCTTGCTTTTCAAAGCTTAGGCTTGATGGTCATGATGACCGTCCAAATCGCTGGTTACTTCGGCTTAATGAACTGGTTACCAACCATCGTGCAAAAGCAATTGAACTTAAACGTATCTAGCTCAAGTATTTGGATGATCTCAACTATCGTCGGCATGAGCATCGGTATGATGACCTTCGGTAACATCTTCGACCACTTCGGTCCACGTAGAGCCTTCGCCATCTTCTTGATCGGTTCAGCTGTCATGGTTTATGTTTTATCACTTGCACAAAACATGGCTACTCTACTCATCATCGGTGCAGTCATGGGCTTCTTCTCAAATGGGATGTTTGGTGGTTACGGTGCAGTAATCAGTCGCCTCTACCCAACTGAGATTCGTTCTTCAGCTAACAACATCATCGTTAACATTGGCCGTGCAATCGGTGGTTTCTCATCAGTTGTCATCGGTATCTTGATGGATCACTACAATTTAACGGTTGTCATGGGCTTTCTTTCAGCCCTCTACATCATTAGTTTCATTGTTATGATGAGTTTGCCAGGCCTTAAAGAATTAAGCAATAACGATTAAATAAAGTAAGCGTCAAATAACCAGGCGTGCCTGAAAGTACGAAAAATAAGGTCATCCCAGGGGTGGCCTTTTCGCATGCCTTATTTACAAAGGATTTTGACCTCTTTTTGCCATGGCAAATAAGCTTCAAGTGTATTTGATTCTAGGTCCTTTTCATTTGGCAATTTTTCTAGCAAATATTTCAAATATTTTTCTGGATCAAGCCCATTTCTTTTGGCTGTTTCTATTAAACTCAAAATAATGCCGCTGGCTTTAACTCCAGCAAAACTCTGCGAAAAGAGCCAATTGCGTCTGCCCATAACGAGTGATTTCACAGCTCGTTCAGCCTTATTATTGGACAATTCTAAATGACCATCGAGCAAAACATTCTCGAAAGTTTCTTGATGCTTAAGCGAGTAGCTGATAGCCTTGCCAAGTTTAGAGCCGGGCAAGACTGTTGCTTTATTTTGCCTGCACCAGTTGAAGAACTCTTTCATCCAAGGCTTGAGCTTTTCCTGTCTTAACCGGCAACGCTCCTGTTTGTTTAAAGCTTCCCAGGTCTGTTCTAAATAAAACATCCGATTGCAATAGTTAAGTCCTTTTTTAGCGAACGACTTATCCGAAGCGGTTTGGGGCACGGCTTCATCAAACTTGCCTCTTACATGTGCCCAGCAGCCAACCAAGGTTGCCTGAGACAATTGCATATAAGCCTGCCACATGTCGCAGTGCAGGTAGCCATTGTAATTGCCTAAAAAATCAAGTGCCACTTGGCCGCTGCGGTGTGAATCATGATGATACAGCGTAATTCCGTATTGATCATGTTTGCCTGAAAGGAAGACCCAATAGTAGGTCTTGATTGTTTCGCTTTCTAAGACAGTATAGTAGGTTTCATCGACATGCAGGATGGGGCGCTTTAATAGTTTTTGCTTTAGCAGATTATACATGTGCTTAAAGTAATAGTCGCTGCTTTTCAATCCCCAGTAATTGAGCATTTGCCGTGACAGATCTAGTCCTAGCTTGCGCCAATCGTTTTCTTGGCGGTAATCAGGAACCTTCATTTCATACTTTTGATATAGAGTATGAGCAATCAATGAGGCTGAGCCCAGGCCATGCTTCAACGGAGTTTTAGGCAATTTGGCTTTGATAATCTTATCAGTCAAGTCCCTTTGACCGCAGTATTCACATTTGTAGACATGCTGGATGTGCTCTAGTTTCTTAAGCTGAGCTGAAATAAATATTACTTCCTGGCGCACTGGCTGCTTGCCAATCTCAGTAAGTTCATGATGACAATCAGGGCAATGCTTGTCGCCTAATTCATGATGACCTTTTTCGGCTGGAATACTTTCCAATAAATCAGCACGTTTTCTTTTATGAGCTTTACGCTTATAAGTAATAGTCTGAACGGCGGCGTCGGGGACGTTCTCCATCATCTTGAGCATCAGGTTCATCAAAGAGACTTGTTTGCCCATTTAAAGGCATTTATTCTGAAGATTTGCCATAACGCTTCTGCGTCAAGTAAGCTACTTGTTCACGGAGGAGCTTGATTTCATCAGTTAAGTTTTGAATAGTAGTTGCTTGTTGTGCAATAGTCTTTTCTAAATTTTCTTTTAACTAATAAACTTCCTCCTAAATTTATTAGTTAAAAGAATATCAAAAAAGCGCGCGATGTCAAGTGTTAGTAGAATTCGCGCGCTTTCGTGTTCTTTATTTTAGGACTAATTGCAAAGCCCTTCATTAGCCAGTCGACCTGCTTAGAAGATAAAGCTTGAACTTCATTTTGATTTCGAGGCCAGTTCAATTTTCCGTTCTCAAATCTTTTGTATAACAGCCAGAAACCTTGCCCATCCCAATAAAGGGCTTTGAAGCGGTCCTTGCTTCCGCCGCAAAAGAGGAAAACTTTACCACTAAAAGGATCAAGTTCAAACTGTTCTTTAACTAAAGTTGCTAGGCCATCAATGCCTTTACGCAGATCCGTCTTGCCGCAAACGATGTAGACTTGACCCAAATCACTGAGCCTAATCATAATAAGACTTTCTCAAGCAGCTTATTCATAATTTCAGTATCTAAACTACTGTATAAGTTCAGTTCTAAGTCATCCTTTTTTAGATTAAGCAATAAATTATTACGTGGTGGACGAGCCTTTTTAGGCTTAGTTAAATGTCCAAGTGCCACAATGGGTTGTTGTTTTTCGATCATATTCGTAACCTCCATTAATTTGATGAGATTAGAATACCTGAAAAATGAAGGCTAAAACAGATACCCGGTTATTTGACGCTTACTATGAGACAAGGATAACCGAAAAGTGGGAACTAAGTAAGCGCAAAAAAGAACCGAATTTTGCTTCGGTTCTTTTAAAGTATTTGTGTGTTTGCTTAATGAAACTGATTACTTGAAGTTCTTAACCTTAACGTATCCATTGTCAACCCGGTACATCATGTGTCCGTTGATCTTAACTGGAGCATCAAAGGTTCTTACTACACGTGACTTCTTCAATAAGCGTCTAATACCTTTATTGCGAGTTGCCTTACCATTTTCATCATAAACGAATGAATTGTGGGAAAGTCTTCTCAAAGTACCTTCAAAGTTTCTAGCCTTGATGTATCTGTTCTTACCGATTCTGTACATCATGTGACCCTTGATATTGATTGGGGCACCGTAGGTTCTTACGATACGAGTCTTCTTGACTAAGCGCTTGATGCCCTTGTTACGAGTGGCCTTACCCTTATTGTTGTAAATGTATGAATTATGGGTAATTACTCTTAAAGTACCATCAATATTTCCAGCCTTGATATATTCATCTTTACCAGCAACCTTGTAGTACTTAATACCGTTAATGGTTACAGGATTTTCTGCAACTACAACAGTTACATAACTCTTAACAGTTGGCTTATCAATCTTAATACCCTTGTTATCGTAGAGGTAAGCTGCGTGCATCAAGATCTTTTCAGTGGTCTTTTCTGCTGGAGTTTCAATAGATGGGGTTGATGGCTCTGATGGAGTGTAGTCGCCGCCGATGAAGTTAGGTTCACCGTTCAACTCTGCCTTAGCCTTTTCTAAGTTTGCTACGGCATCATCTACTGCCTTTTGGCTAGCAGTCTTGTCGTTTAACAATTTTTCTGCTTGAGCAAGCGCTTTGTCGTAAGCTTGCTTCTTGTCTTGGCTAGCGTTGTAGTATTTGTCATTTGTCTTGGTGAAGCGTGAATCATCAACGTCTTTTTGCAAGGCATCCTTATCGGTTGCTGATCCATTCAACGCTGTCTTGGCATCGGCTAATGCTTTCTTGGCATCGTCGACTTCTTGTTGGGTCGCAGCTGGGTTGTCGATTACCTTTTGGGCTGCTGCTAAGGCCTTGTCATAGTCATCCTTATTTTTCGCATTGTAGTACTTAGAATCGCCTTTGACTGTATCGGCTTCAGCTACGGCACTCTTCAAACCATCTTTATCAACTACTGCTGGATGTTTTGCAGCATCTTCTAATTTCTTATATGCATCCTTAGAACCATATTTATTTAATGCATCAATAGCATCTTTCATAGCTGCAGCATTTGTTACACTGTCCTCGTTCATGCTATCTTTAGCTGCATTTAACTTGGCAATTGCATCTTTTATTTCTTGGTTATCCGGATATTGACTTGCCAGATCTGTTAGTTTCTTAATTTGGTCGTCAATTTTATCCTTAGCAGCTGTAACCATATTTCCAGTTTTTGTTTTAATCATTTTGTTTACAAAGGCATCGGTTAAGAATGCCGAGCCTTGTCCTTGAAGGACTTGTTCGAGCCAGCCAGAACCATAGCTTGTAGCATCCAGATCTAAAATTGCAGTAACAGTACCTAAATTGTTGTAGTAGTCAAGCAACTTTTGAGCACTTTCTTCGGTTAATTTAGGATATGTCTTAACCAATTCTGCAGCAGTAGGTTGTTCCTGAACAGTTCGTTGATCATCCTTTGGTATTGCAAGCTGTGCAAGAACTAATGCACGAGTTCGTATTACCCTAGCAGCATCCCCCACACCGTTTGTATCAGAGGTTGTACCCCCCTATTTGCATTTTGGGTCGTACTATCTGCTTGGGTCTTACCAGTTCCAGCTTCAGTAGTTTCTTCACGGCCTAAGTTGTCCCTAGTAATAGTTAAAGAACTGTGGCTGCCATCATTTTGTGCAGAAGTATCTTGTCCAGATTGTTCTTCATTAAAAGTAGCACCTTGTTCTTTATTATTTTGCGTACTCTCTGCCTCATCAACTACAGCAGTTAGTTGACTGCCATCAGTAGTTGTATTAGCCTTAACAACTTGGCCATTAAGAGCAAAACTACCAAAAATAGTTACCCCTAATAATACTGAAGCGATTTTTCCGCTTGATAATTTTCTAAAACCAAAGCGTTGTTTTTCCTTATTAACTAAATCCAGTTTATCGTTTCTAAAATATTTCAAGTCATTCACCTCAAAAAATTGTCATAATGAAATTATTCTACTATATCTTATCCTTCTTGAATAGGAAAATGCATCAACTATGACAAATATTAATTTTTCCCGGATTTAAAATTGAAGTGCAACACCAAGTGTTAAACAAAAAGGCCATGAAGACCTAAACTTGAAGTGACGAAAAATCAAGAAAGGAAGATCTTCATGACCAATTCAAATTCTAGCATTTCTAAGCACTATCATCAATTAACCAGCGTACAACGTGGACAAATTCAAGCAATGCTGGATTCCGGCATAACTTCCCGTACTGTTATCGCTCAAGAAGTCGGCTGCCATAAGTCGACAATCAGTCGCGAAATCAAACGCGGAAGCGTCCTGCAAAGAGACAGCAGCTATTTATTGTATGAGCACTATTACGCTGATACTGCACAGCTTTATTATGAGAAGCGTCGCAAAAACTGCTATCAGCGCAATCCATTGAAGCATTATGCTGTCTTTTTGAGAATGCTCTCCAGACGCTTCAAAGCTAAATTTGATGCCACCAGCATCGATGAATTCGTTGGTGAATTCAAAAGGACTATGCCAGGCTACCCTTGTCCCAGCACACCAACTGTCTATCGCTATATTGATCAGGGCTTGCTGGACATAAGCAATATTGATCTGCCTATGAAGCTCAAAAGACGCAGGAACAAGCGTCATCACGGCCAGAGCGGTCATGCTTTGCACAAGAAGAATCTTGGCAATTCCATTGAACAGCGTCCTAAAGAGATTGAAGACAGAAAAACGCCGCTGCACTGGGAAGGAGATCTGGTTAAAGGCGTCAGACGCAAGAATCAGCCTGCTTTAATGACTTTGACCGAAAGAACCACACGCTTTGAAGTAGTTATCAAGATTCCTGACTATCGGGCAAGCACATGCCAAAGGCTGCTTCAAAATGAGATTGACAGACATCCTGCCTGGTTTAAATCGATCACGTTTGACAATGGCTCTGAGTTTGCGGATATGACCAAGATCAAAGGCTGCCAGATCTACTTCGCCCACCCATATTCTCCATGGGAAAGAGGCACCAATGAGAACTGCAATGGACTTCTGCGTCAATTCTTCCCTAAAGGCAAAAGCATGAAAGATAAGTCAGCTGCTTATGTTCAACAGGCAACTGATGCCATTAACCGCAAACATCGTCGAATCCTTCAATATCACACAGCAGAAGAACTCTTCAAGCAATATATTTCCTCATAGCCTAACTGTTGCACTTAATTTGACAATTCAGGAATATTAATTTTTTAATCATATTTACATAAGTTATACGCGTGGTGCTAGTTAAATCGTTCTAGACAATATGCCATATTATAAGCTAAAATGGCAACTTCGAGTCTCTCTTGAAAACCTGCTAAACTTCTAGCTCGATTATTTTCAGCGTTGTAGTAAGACAAAAGCGAAAAATCACTCTCAATGGTCCTTCTGAGTGCCATTAAATAGTGCTTATTGTGCTTTTGAGCATTCTTCATGTTTTTACGATATGGTGTCCAAAGCGTATAGGCCATTTGCTCTAAGCGTTGATGCAGTTTTTTGCCCAAATATCCTTCATCGCCCAAAAGGTAACTATTGTCAGGATGAGCGTTAGTAATCGGTTCTACTGTTTCCTTAGCATCATGAACTGAGGCCTTGGTTACGATATAATCTAGCAAGTAGCCGTCGTCGCTAACAATAGCGTGAACCTTAAAACCATAATAATAGATTTTTTTGGTTGCCTTATAGCCAATATCGGCATAGCCGCGAAAGATCTTTGCTCGACGATTGCGAATTGGCTGACAGACTGGCACAGGAAAGCTATCAATAATCAAAATGTCGCCTGACAGATCTACTTCCTCATTAAGGCCATGTTGAATTAAATAGATCAATGGCAAAAGCATGCGTGCTCTGCGATTAAAGCGAGAGTGAGATAAATTAACAAGCTTTTCACAAAATCTTCTTTGAGATTCAACGCCCAATGAAGCCTACCAAATAAGCAAGGCCAGAATAGAACTGTCAGATATTTTACATCGATTGATATTCCGTCTTTGCTTTAATGCATCTGGGGCATAAAGTTTGTACAAACAGCGACAAATTATATTTAAACGACTAAAACTAACTTGTGTTAGGATGAGAAAAACGCTTAAGCTTAGGGTAGTTCAATCTAGTCAAACTCTTTTCTATTAATATGTTTACAAGTCGAGTCTAACAAGATTGGACTTTTTTTGTTAACTAAAACGCTTTAACTAGCACCACGCGTATAATAATAGTAAATAAAACATTGATATTTTCAAGGGAGGAATATCCATGAAACTCATTAAATCAATCAGCTTAGCTGCTGCCGCATTATCTTTAACAGCACCAGCTATTGCACTTGTAAATCCATCAATCACTACTGCTCAAGCTGCTACTAAAAAGGCAACTGGCACAATTACTGTTGGCAATAACAATAGTAGTGTAATCGGTGTCTACAATGCTGCTGGCAAACAAAAGAATCAAAGGATTAAGAACGGCACTACTTTTAAATACTACGGCGCTCCTAAGTTAATCAACTATGAATATACTTATAAGATCGCTAAAAACAAGTACGTTCCGACTTCCGCAATTTCAACATTAAACGGCAAGAGCGTCTTATATATTGCTAATAATTCATATGTTTACGACAAAAATGGTAAGCGCGTAACTAAGAACTCTAAGCGTGTTTTATTGCGTAGATCTCAAATTGTAAACTACACCGGCTCGATTAAAACAGCTGCAAGTGATGCATACCGCTTCTTAGTAAATGATGGCAAAAAGATGGCTTTATCAACTAAGACTATTAAGGGCCACCAATATTACAACATCGGTAAAAACGCATATATCCGCGTATCTAACGTAAGTTACGTAAATAATGAACCATTATATGCTGCATACCAAACTGTAACTTTAGGTAAGCATAGCAATGAATCTAAAGTCCCTGTTTACGATGCCGAAGGTAAAACAGTTAGCCAAGAATTAACTGCTGGCAGCAAAGTTAGTGTTGACCGCACTAAGACTATTAAAAATGGCGACCAAACTTTGACTTTATACGGCATTAAGGGTCAAAAGTCATACATTGATATGAACGACATTGCAACTATGCCAAACTTGGCTGTTGCACCAGAAGAATAAAATTCAAATAATTAATTTAAATTTAAGGCCAGTCGAATTTGATGCGAACGCCAAATTTGGGACATATTTTAGATCACTCTATTCTAAAACCATATTTCGATATTTTATCGGAGTATGGTTTTTCTAATGTCTTGATACTATCACAATTGTAGTAATAAGATGTACGCTTGGTGCTAATTAAAGCTTGTCCATCCATACACCATTATATGTTAATATTGTCATTTCTAAGCGGTTTGAAATCCTACTAAAATGCGTGTTCTATTTTCCGCATTATAATAAGCTAAAAGTGAAAAAACACTTTCATTTATCCTTCCTAATTTTCATCAACTTACGATCGTTATGTTCCTTAGCACCTTGCATATTCTGCTATATAGAGTTCAGAGATCTGACTTATCTCTATTATGTTTTAGGTATCCTAAGATCTAATCTTTTTAATTTTATTTATATTTTTTAACAAAAATAGATAAAACAATTTGCTTTTTTAATAATCATATAATAAAGCTTAAATATAATTTAATAAAATTTCTTTAGAGGTGCGCTTTACCATGACTAAAGCAAGAAAATATTTTGGTGCATTAGCACTTATTTCTGGAGCAACTTTAAGTTTAGTTGCATGTGGTAATAACAAACATACAAACAGTAGTAATGCAAATAAAACTAATCATAAGTTTAGCGAAACTGTTCCCGTAAAAAGTATTAAAACTTTAACCTATGCTGTTGAATCAGACAGTCCATTCACTGGTATTTTCTTACCAGAATTATCAGATACTACAATTGATAGTGAGGTACAAAGCCCAGGTCTAGAATCTTTATTTTCAACAGATGATCAATATAAGATTAATAATAAAGGAGCTGCTACTTTTAAACTAAATCGGAAAGCTAAGACTATCACAATCGAAGTGAAAAAAGGAGTTAAGTGGTCAGATGGTAAGCAAGTGAATGCTAAAGACGTTGAACTTGCTTATGAAATTATTGCAAATAAAGACTCTAAATCACAAAGATATACTGAATCTTTAGCTGATATTGTTGGCTTAGCTGAATATCATGAAGGCAAAAGCAAGAAAAATTCTGGAATTGAAATGCCTGATGGTGAAAATGGACGCAAAGTCGTACTCCATTTCAAGCAAATGAAGCCTGGTATGCTTCAATCAGGTAATGGATATTTCTGGGAATGTGCTGAACCCTATCATTACTTAAAGGATGTACCTTTTTCAAAGCTTTTATCTAGTGACAAGGTCAGAAAATCCCCACTATTTTTTGGACCATTCCGTGTATCTAATATTGTTCGTGGTCAATCTGTTTCTTGGGAGGGTAATCCTTATTACTGGCGTGGTACACCAAACTTTGAAAAAGTAACTGCATCTGTTATCAGCTCCAGTTCTGCTACCCAAGCCATTAAAAGTCATAAATTTGATATTGCTGATGTGGTTAATACACAATGGGATCAAACTAAGAATGCAACTGATACTAACTTTATTGGTGAAGTTCCACTTAGTTATAGCTACTTAGCTTTTAAAGTTGGTAAATGGGATAAGAAGCTAGGAAAGAATGTTGAAAATAAGAATGCCAAGATGAATAATCCAGCATTACGTAAAGCAATGGCCTATGCAATGAATATTGATGCTGTTGCTAAACGCTATTACCAAGGATTAGCATTCCGTGTTAATACTTTGATTCCAGAACAATTTGGTGACTTTTCCGATAGTTCAATTAAAGGTTACCCATATAACTTGAAGAAAGCCAACCAATTACTAGATAAAGCCGGATATAAAAAGAAAGGCGAATTCAGAGTTCAACCTAACGGAAAGAAGCTTACTATTAATTTAGCTGTTAGAAACAATGCTACTACCGCAGAGCCCGTATGGCGTAATTATATCCAACAATGGAAGAAAATCGGTTTGAACGTTAAGTTTGTTGGCGGTCGTCCAATGGAATTTAACAATTGGGTACAAGCAGTTCAATCTGATGATCCAAAAATTGATGTCTTTGAAGGTGGCTGGTCACTTTCAAGTGAACCTTCTCCTAATGATCTTTATAGCGCTGCTGCACCATATAATATGGCACGTTTTGTTTCCCCTGTACAAAGTAAGCTTTTAGCTGATATTGACTCAGAAAAAGCTTTCAACCATAAGTATCGTGTTGACGCATTCAGAAAATGGCAAAAATGGATGTACAATGAGGCCTATGTTGTACCTACCACTAATTCATATTCAATAACCGCTGTTAATAAAAAAGTAACTGGATGGTCACTTAAACCAAGCGCAACTAACTGGTTTAGTGCAGGGTTTGTAAAATAAACATTACCTAACTGTCTTGCTTAATAAATATCTTTTCTAAAATTTACTTTAATTAATCTAAAAAAATGCTACTAAATCTGACTGATTTGGTAGCATTTTTCTTGTGTATCACTAATAGTGACGTTATTAACGAAGGAATTGACTATCAATTTTTTCATGTGCGCGTACAGATGTCTAGTCGGGCCAAATGACGGATAAACCTGCAACACAGACAAAGACCTGAAGGAAAGCGTAAAACTAAAGCAGAAGCTATGAAACAATGACACACCCGCGAACAGAGTTCGCAAGTTTCAGAAATAATTAATGTCTCGTTCAGATAATTTAGACATAACAAAAGCCTCGAAATTATAGTCCAAATTTCAGGTGCTTACGTAAATTGTAATAGAGCTTTTTGCCATAAAAAATAGCGAACCACTACAGATTCGCTATTTTCTCTAAATTTACGACTTATGCATCAATATCTGGAGCTTGACCAAGTTCAGCCGTTAACATCCAAAGCCGCTTTTCAAGATCAGTATGGAAACCAGTCAAAATATCATTAGTCGAGTAATCTCCTTCTTTATCAGAAGCTTCAAGCGCTTCTTCATAGAGCTTATCTAAATAACGATAGCCTGAAATGATCTTTTCAAGTCTTTGTGTATTAGTGAAGTCCCAACTCCCCTTTTCACCAGGAATTTTATTTAATTGAACAACTTCCCTTAAAGTGGCAACAGGTGAACCATCGATGGTAATTAATCTTTCTGCAAGACCATCAATCTGATCATCTAGTTCATCCATTAAGTCATCAAGATATGGGTGCAACTTCAAGAATTGACTGCCGCGCATATACCAATGGTGACGGCGAACAATCATGTGCATATGCAATAAATTAATGACTAATTCATTTAACTTTTCTTTTGTTTCTGGATACTTCATATTGAGACCTACTTTCATTAAATTAGAATTTAGCTCAGCCTAAGGCATGTTGGGCCGCCAAGTTAAGTAGACTCCATTGACGGTCAAAACTTGGTGAGAAGAAGAAATCTTATTCTGCAAGATCTTCTAAAGTAAGTCTATGGCTAATAGCTAAACTAAGGACATTTCCTTGACCTGTTAAATCATAAGTAGACATTACTGCCCCACCTAAAATTTGGTGGTTAAGCTTATCAAAGGTCAATGCTACATAACCTAATGGGTTATCTTCATCTTATTCACTTAAGCCAATATAGATTCTTGTTATTTTTACCAGATTGTAATTCTATCTTCTGGGTTAAGCCACATGCCATCTGTCTTCTTAACGCCAAATGCATCATAGAATTCATCTTGGCATTGAACCGGAATATTTACTCTAGTTGGCTGCGGCGCATGGACATCGGTTTGAACTTCTGTTTTGATTGCTTCAGGACGTTGTTTTTGCATCCAGCTACGAGCATAGTTTTCAAAAAGATCCTTTAAATCAGCACCATCATCTTTTCCAGTTTGGACAGCACAGGCAAGTCCAGCTAAATCAGCTATATTTTCACCAACAACTTGCTTACCATTCACTTTAGCTGGACTATATTGCAAACCATCAAAAATATCAACCATTTGGCCAACTCGTTTATTAAATTCAGCGAAGTCTGCATCAGTCCACCAATTATTCATATTTCCTCGTTCATCAAACTTAGCACCACTATTATCAAAAGCATGTGATACTTCGTGACCAATAGTTGCACCAATACCGCCATAGTTAGCACCGCGCGATTGATTAATATCATAAAACGGTGCCTGCAAGATTCCTGCTGGGAAAGTTAAATCATTTCTTTGTGGATCATAGCAGGCATTATTTAAATTACCTGGCATTAACCATACCGAACGATCAACCAGCTTAGTTAATTTAGCCAGCATATATTTAGTACGCACTGTCGACATTGCTACCTCATTTTCATAGAGGCTCTTTTCAGGATCAACTTGCAGTAAATCAAAGATTTCTTCAATCTTATCTGGATAACCAATCTTTAAGACCAAGGCTTTTAACTTAACTACTGCCTTCTTTTTCGTTTCAGCAGAAAGCCAGGTATTTGATTTGATTCTTTCCTCATAAACCTTGAGCATCTTAAGAATCATGTCTTCAACATCCTTTTTGGCCTTAGCTCCAAAATACTTTTGCCCATAAAAAATGCCGACTACTTCATCAAAAGCACTATTTGCTAAACGATAAGCTTGTTTAATTTGAGTTGGCAATTGTGGCGCACCAGTAATTGCCTGATTAAATGGAAATGCTGCTTCTCGAAAAGCTTGAGACAAAAATCTAGCTACATTGTTAATGTATTTAACCAACATCCAGCCTTTAATTTCGGCAAAATTAGCTGCGTTTAATAAACTCTCAGCATGATCAAGAAAACGTGGTTCCATTACAATGATACGCTCTGGTTTAACTGGCAAAACAGCAGCCATAAAGTCAGCCATCTTAAATGACTTAAATTTTGCAATAAATTCAGCATAGTTTACTGGATTATAGATTGCTGCGTAATCTGACCATTCTTCGGTTGATTTAACAATCTTAGCCAATTTTTGATCAAAAGCTAAAGCATCGGCAACATAAGTACGTGCTTCACTCTTACCAACCCCGGCCATCATTAACAAATTAATGCTTTGATCTTGTAAAATATCCAAGAGTTTTTTGGCATCAGCTGTTTTATAGGTCGTAGTATCTGGTAAAAATGTACTTGGTCCACCAAAATGAAGCACATTTACATCAGTATTCTTCATGTCAGCATCAACATCAAAGACAAATGGCAAAGTATATGGACCCATAAATAAATCAGCAGCCTTTTGTTCAAAATCACTAAAGCTACTCAAAGCCAATAACTTTTGTAAATCTTTTTGAATTGGATTAGCTTTTTCAGCATCCCTTTTGTCAAAATCTTTGGCAATTTTATATAAAGCAATTGCTTTCCCAAAATCCTTGATATCAGGCATTCTTTCTTTACCCGCTGCAACATCAGCAAAATCTTTCATTACCCGATCTTCAATTCGTTGATCTAGTTCAGAGTTAATCCCAGCAGACGTCTTATCTGCAGGGATTTTAGCTTTAGACAACCATTCTGAATTGACAGCTAAATACAAATTATCTTGTGGTTTGGCATTAAGATCTGGTTGTGCAACATCGCCAGCTCCACCACGAACGGCAAAATATCTTCTCATTTTTTCTCCTTACAAATATTCATAATTATTTAATACTTTTTCATTATTATAGCAAAAAGGACGTCGTTACTAAACAAACGTCCTCAAAATTAATTATCCTTATTTTCATTATTTTGCAAAGTATACAAGTTATAGTAATAGCCTTTTTGCGCTAATAATTCTTCATGAGTACCGCGCTCAATAATTCGTCCTTTATCCAAAACAATGATTTGATCAGCATCGGCAATAGTTGAAAGCCGGTGGGCAATTGCTAGAGTGGTCCGTCCTTTACGTAACCGTTTTAGACCTTGCTGAATTAAAGTTTCAGTTTCGGTATCAACATTAGCAGTTGCTTCATCTAATACTAAAACTTTAGGGTCTGTGACTAAAGTTCTGGCAAAAGAAATTAGTTGCCGTTGCCCTTGACTAAATTCCTCTCCACCTTCAATTACCTTTGCATAGTATTTACCTGGCATTTTTTCAATAAATTGATCAGCTTGAACTGCTTTAGCCGCAGCCTTAATTTGAGCATCAGTAATCTGCTTATTATATAAACGAATATTAGAAGCGATATCGCCATAAAACATAAATGGCTCTTGCAAAACTAATCCAAGTTTTTTGCGTAACTCCTCTTTAGGATATTTACGAATATCAACATCATCGATTAAAACTTCACCTTGACCAAATTCATAAAAGCGCATCATCACATTAATAATTGAGCTTTTTCCTGAACCAGTATGTCCAACAATTCCTAATGTTTCGCCTGGGTTAACCACAAAAGAAATATCATGCAAAATTTCATGCTTGCCATCATATGAAAAACTCACATGCTTAAATTCAATCTTCCCTTTGCTAATTGTTAAGCCGGCTTGTGCATCTTGTTTAGGTTCATATTGCGTATCATCCAAAATATAAAAAATTCTTTTACCAGCAACAATCCCATCTTGGAAGAAAGTCATTTGGTCCATCATAGTTGAAATCGGGTTAAACAGCTGTGAAATATATTGTGAAAAAGCATATACCACACCGGCTGGTACAAAAGTCTCACGTAATGGAAAACCAAAATACATCAATGAAACAGCCAAGGCTAATGAATAAAGCAATGAGGTTAAAGGCGACAATAATAGTGAATTAACCCGAATCATATTAAAACGAGTATTCATTAACCCACCATTTTCGCCTTCAAAATTGTGGGTCATCCGTTTTTCCTGATTAAACTCTTGAATAACAGAGACTCCTTCAATTGATTCGTTCAAATTAGCGTTAATTCGACTAAGGCGTTCACGATAATTACGATAAAGTCGCGAACTTCTTTGAGAGTAAAGCCAAATAACAAATAACAGAATTGGCATAAAAAGCAAAATTAACCAGCCAGCAACTACATTAGTAGTAAACATCGCTACTAATGCTGTTACTACAGAGAAAACACCAATTACAAAAGTTGATAGAACAGTCAAAAAATTGCTCAAAGTCATTGTATCATTAGTAACTCTTGAAACAATTGAACCAGCTGGAGTTTGGTCAAAATAACGCATCCCTAATTTATGTAACTTACGGTAAAGCGCTCTTCTGACACTTTCTAATGTTTTCTCTGAGCCTAAGGCAAAGAAATATTGATAAGTAAACTGGATAATTGCCTTTAAAATAGAGCCTAAAGCATACAATAATCCTGCAAAAAGAATCACTTGCACCGTTGTATTTTGGTGTAACAAGAAATGATCTAAGAAATATTGCAACCCCCTTGGTAAAAGAATATTAATTATGCTGACAACGAAAGCTCCAACTAAAGCAATGATCATTTCAAATTTAAATTGCTTCACAAAGCCCATTAGTCGTTTAAAAATGTCAACTTGTTCTTTAAACGGAATTGTCTTCGACCAGACGGATTCATGTTGTTCTTCGTTATTCATCTACATCTTCACCCACCTTTGCTTGTAACTCTTGTCTACGCCACATTTCTGCATACCAACCATCTTCGTCTAAAAGTTGTTGGTGATTGCCTCGTTCAACGATTCGCCCATCTTTTAAAACTAAAATCAGATCCGCATCCATGACAGAAGTTAAGCGGTGAGCTGCAATCATCGTAGTCTTATCTGCTCGCTCTTTTCTTAATGATGACAAAATCTCAGTTTCGGTCTTTGCATCAACTGCTGACAATGCATCATCTAAAATCAAAATCTGACTATCTTTTAGCAATGCCCGAGCAATTGACATTCTCTGTCTTTGACCACCAGAAAGAGATAAGCCATTTTCACCAACTAAAGTTTCATAGCCTTTAGGCATTTGCAAAACATCATCATGCAAATCACTCTTCTTGGCTGCAGCTGCAATATCATCCTTATCTACATTTTCAGAAGAGAAAGCAATATTTTTGCCGATACTAGTTGAAAACAAGAAATTATTTTGAGGAACGTAGGAGATCTGACTGAGTAATACCTTTAGTGGAATATTTCTAATATCTTTGCCATTCAGAGTAATTTGACCATCATACTGATCAAATTCTCGCAAAAGCAGTTGAATAATTGTGGTTTTACCCGCACCAACTCGACCAACTAACCCTAAAGTTTGCCCAGGTTTTAAAGTGAAATTGACTTGCTTTAAAACTGGAATCTCTGGTTCATCAGGATAGGCAAATGATTTAATATTATATTTTAAATCACCTTGCAAATCTTTAACTGTAATACTCTGATCTGCATGAGCATCAGTAATTAATGGCTTTTCATTAAGCAATTTTTCTACTCGATCATAGCTAGCACTACCACGCTCTAGGATATTAAATAAATACCCTATTGCAAACATTGGCCAAACCATATTAGAAATATAAGCAATAAACGAAACTAATTGACCAATCGATAAAATTCGATTAATTACCAATAAGCCGCCATAAATAATGGTAATTACATATGTAGCACCAATGACTATGGTACCTAAAGGATCAAATAATGAATCCCAAACAAAAACTTTTTTATTAACATTGATTGTTTCATCAATCATTCGATCAAAGGCTGCAGTATCTTCTTTACCCTGACCAAAAGTTTTAAGCACTTTAATACCCGAAACGGATTCTTGTGTCTTATTATTCAACTTTGAAAACGCAGCTTGTGATTTATCAAAAGCATCATGTAGATGATCGCCTAGCTTCCAAGCTCCCAAAGCCAAAAATGGCAACGGTAATAAAGCGACAATTGTTAAACGCCAATCAACAAAAATAATCATTGCGATCATTGTTGACAGCCCCATAACTAAAGAATCAACTAAAGTTAAAACACCGTCTCCAGCTACATTCTGAATAGCGGAAACATCATTAGTGGCATGTGCCATTAAATCACCCGTTCGATGGCGCTGATAAAAAGTTCGGTCCATAATCATAAAATGATCGAATAACTTTGACCGCATCTGCCGTTCCAATTCTGCCGCTCCGCCCCAGATTTGCTTACGCCAGAAATAGCGCAAAATATAAAGAGTGAGCGCTGCGGCTAAAACGGCAATGATCAGCATTCCGTATTGGCCCCAGGAAATATGTCCTTGATCAAGTTGATCAGCCATCAAACCTAATACGCGCGGTGGTACTAAATTGGCTAAGGAAGTCAGCGCTAAGAAAGTAATCCCAATAATGTAGCGCTTTTTTTCAGCCTTAAAAAACCAACCTAGTTTGCTAAATATTCCCATATTTCACCTCATTTTAAAAATTGCACAAAAAAAGAGACAAAGAAAATCCTTCGCCTCTTTCCAAAAATAATCTAAATTAATTACCTTTGTTGGTGTTTCATCATGTTCATTACTTGATGTACCTTCTTATTTGAAGGCTTTTGTCCCATTTGAGACATCATAGCAACGATCATATCTTCACTAATAGGAGGATTTTCCTTAAAGTACTTCTTCATGTATGCTCTTGCACCATAGAAACCCGCTGTTGCACCAACCAAGAGCGCAACAATGATCAAAAAAATTGCTAAACCTAAATTCATCTTATTAAATCCTCCATCTAACTAACATTTATATTTTATCATAATCCTCTAACTTATTAAAAGAGCTAGTTAATCTTTTCTAAGTCCTTTTTTTCTTTGAGCACGTTTAGCTCGTTCTGAAGTAACTTCTTTACCATTCTTATCCAAGATAACCATGTTTTCAACATCTTGTTTAAAAGCTGCTCTAAAGTTAGCTAAAAACTTCTTATGCAGTTCTTTTCTTTCTGCTTCTTCTTCAGGAGTTAATCCTTCTTTTTCTTTCTTATGGTAAAGTTCATTAATTCGATCTGTTACCTTTTTTTCTTCTTCTTTACTCATTGCATCTTTATTATCCATAATAGTTCCACCTCACATTAACAATCATTAGTCTACCTTATTTTTTATCATAAAAAAAGTATAACTTCTTAAGAACGCCTGTTTGAGAATATTGACATTATCTGGTAGAATTAGGTTATAATATTAAGTACCATAAATACAAACGGAGAATTAAAAATGCCAAGAAAAACAAGCGATAAAAAGCAACTAGAAATTTTGCAATATATTTACGATACAGTTGAGAAACGGAGCATTCCACCTACAGTTAGAGAAATCTGTTCTGCAGTTGGTCTTTCTTCTACTTCCACTGTCCATGGTCATTTAGCTCGCCTTGAAAGAAAGGGCTGGCTAGTAAAAGACGCTACAAAACCTCGTGCTTTGGAAATTACCCGTGAGGGTAAAAAAGAGTTAGGTATCAAGCCAAAGGAAATTCCAGTTATCGGTGTGGTTACTGCAGGACAACCAATTCTGGCAGTTGAAGATATTGATGACTACTTTCCACTCCCACCAGACTTAAAAAGTGATGCTGGTGAACTCTTTATGCTCAAAGTCCACGGTGAAAGTATGATTAACGCTGGCATTTTAAACGGTGATAGCGTAATCGTACGCAAACAATCATCTGCCAACAATGGTGAAATCGTGGTGGCAATGACTGAAGAAAATGAAGCTACAGTTAAGCGTTTCTACAAAGAAAAGGATCACTACCGATTACAGCCAGAAAATGATACAATGGCTCCAATCATTTTACCTAAAGTTACAATTTTGGGTAAGGTAGTTAGCTTGTATCGTAATAACATTGACTAATTTCAATTTTGACCTAGATAATTTATCTAGGTCTTTCTTTATGCCAAAATTTCAGTTATTTTTTCTTCAAATAATGGTAACCATTTCTTTAGATAACCCGCACGAGTTGGATGAATTTCATCAGCCATATACAAAGCGTCTTGATGCTGAAAATCAGGATGATCGTATAAATCTAGAATCTCAACGCGACACTTTTGAGCCAGTTCGTGTACTCGTTCAACCATCTGTTTGTATAACGGATTAGCAAAATAAGGATTAGTATAAATTAAAATTGGACATTTCCACCTTGCTTGAGCCGTTGAAATCATATATTCCAAAGCTCCCGTAATGGTTTTGGTGTCAAAGTTTTGATTAGTAATTTTGCCTAGTTTTTTATTTTGATTTGCATCATTAGTTGAAAGTTGTAAGACAAAAACATCAGGTTGTGATTCGGTCAACTCTTCTCTAAAACGAGCAACATAAGAATCGTTTGGCTTATAAGTATCTTCATCAACTAAGGTCGTACCATTTTCTGCATCTTTAATTGCAGCAACGCCATCACGCTTCCAAAGATAATCAACAAAGCTTTCACCCAAAGCGCCAAAACCAAAAGTAACGGAAGAACCCAAAAATAAAATTTTCTTACCTATCAAAGGGCTCGCAACGGTTTGTACACTATTTAGACTATACTTACGACTATTTCCTGCTAAATAAGCAATATCAGTGTAATAACGTTGATGTAAAGCATGCTCATCTAGATCCATGCGTAATTCATTTAAAGCGATATCCGATAAATCATTATTTTGTCTAATTGGAATCAAAAAAGTTTCATTACTCATTTTCAGATTTTTCCTTTTCTACATACGGCTTGATTTTATCCCAATCTTTAATAATATCATCTGTTAGCTTGCGATTATAAAAAACAGCGGCAGGATGATATTCTGGGAAAATAGTGTATCTTTCTTTTGACCAAATATAGCCGTCTTTAGTTTCATTTAAACGTAAAATTGGTGTATTTTTAATTACTTGACCATGTTCAGCTGAAATCTTATGACCAGACCCCAAAAGACGTTCTAATCCCGTATTACCCAAGGCAACAATTAGTTTTGGTTGAGCATAGTCAATTTCAAAATCTAAGAAAGGCGCATGAGCTAGAATCTCTTTTTTGGTTGGCTTACGATTGGGATATTTGATTACTTCTTTATTTTCACGCTTGCTAAAAACCTTTTTGATTGCAAAAGGTCGACTTCTCACAGCAGATGTAATATATACCTGATCACGTGTCAGACCAATCTGCTTCAATGATTTATCCAATTCCTTACCCGCATCCCCGCTAAAGGGAATATTATTAACAATTTCATTTCGACCAGGAGCCTCACCGACAATCATTAATAAAGGATGTTGGGGACCCGAGCCAGAATTAATTCCTTCTAGCTGCATGCCTTTAGATCGTTCTTTCACTTCGTCAATCAGTTTTTTCGGATAATCCATTTTTCCATCTTCTTTTAAATTTTTGTTTTACTCGACTTTACTGGGGACATTTACAAATGTGGATAACTATTGGTTCTAACGCTAATTCCACATTTAATATTATTTTTTACAAAAATAGCTTCACAATAACAAATGCCTTTATATCAAGATTAGTAATAGATATCTGCCAGCTTTGTGATTTTTATCTTAGTTTCACAACCGTTTCACAGCTGAATTTTTTCACAATCTTTTTTCATCATTACTACTATACAGCCATTTTATCATTGTGATCTTTTTAAAATAAAAGGCTATCACCTTCTATTAAGATAATAGTCCTTTATGATATCAGTTTAAAAGTATTACACACAGACTAATTATGAAACAATGTCTGCAATATTAAATTAGTTGAACCGTGACGATAATCTAATGGTGATGCGCCATAGTCTTTTTCATTACCCCAATAAAGATAGTTTTTGGTACCTTTAACATGTAAATAAAGTTGAGGTGATTTTTTACCTTCTATTTTGGTTCTATCAACCGTTAGTTTAGCACCAGCACGATAAAGCACCTTTTTATTTTGCTTAAATTTGGCAGTATACGCATATGCATCATTTATTAAAGACACACTCACAGGTCCTTTATCCCACAACGTCTTACCATCTACTAAAGCAACGTCTGCCGCATTGATATATTGTGTTTTACTAATCTGAAAATAAGTATGATCACCTTGTTGAATTGCAGGTAAAGTCATCTTAGTTTTATTTTGATAATAATAAAATTGAGTATTAGCAGCCGCTTTCTTAGGTTTACCATAATAGTTTAAAACCATTCCTTGTTTTAGATTTTTATTCTTGACTTGCTTGCCTGTTGCATCATAAATAGGTGCATTATTATTTAAAAACACGGTTCCCTTGCCATTCAAAGTAGTTACTTGGCTGGCATCAATATAACCGCCCTTACCAATATTAAATAATTGCTTAGGCGAATTATAGTATGGTACCTCAATTTTTGGTTTTTGTTTACTAGTAAAATAATTCTTGCCACCATTATAGCTAACTAATTTTTTACCATTTTTATCATAAATATAATTTTTCTTGTGCCGAAAATGTAACTTGACCGTATTTGTGTTACCAAGCCAGGTTAACACATCGCTTTCTTTAACATAGCCTCCTTTACCAATCGAATAGTAAAGCTTACCACCAATAATTCGACTAGTTGGCACAGGAATCCCAGCTGCAAAGCGCTGCTGAATAATATAAGTCTTGCCACTATATTTTAAACGAGTACCAGCTTTGATATTTTGATGATATTTCGAATTATAATTACCTGCACGATCATAAATTATTGATGCTTTATTTACCTGGATTGTATTCTTAGCTGCTTGGGCTTTCTTCGTCGTTGCTTGTACCGTAGTCGTGATATTGGGAAAAGATAATATAGGTGCTACTGTCAATACGGTTGCTGCCACAAGTACAAATTTGCAATTGAACTTCATTTATTTCACCTCATTCATTCCATAACTCCATCATAGCATTTTATATACAACTTTTGGGTAGAAAAAAAGCCAGTTCCACTGGAACTGACCTTTTTATGATTGACGTTATGATTAACGACGTGCTTCAGCAATTCTTGCTGACTTGCCGTGACGTTCACGTAAGTAGTAAAGCTTAGCACGACGTACACGACCATGACGCTTAACTTCAACCTTAGCAACACGTGGATCGTTAACTGGGAAGGTTCTTTCAACACCAACACCTGAAGCAATCTTACGAACTGTGTAAGTAGCACCGATGCCAGTACCCTTCTTCTTGATTACAACGCCTTCGAACAACTGAATACGTTCGTGAGTACCTTCAACAACACGTACATGAACAGTAACAGTGTCACCTGCACGGAATGCAGGAATATCGTCACGAAGTTGTTCTTTAGTTAATTCTTGAATTAATGGATCCATAATATACTTTTCTCCTTCTTCGGCATTCATCAACGTACCAACGCCAGCGGAACACCCCTAAACTTATTCATTGTGGTCACGCCACGATGAATAGTATATCAAGTAGAGCTTGCTTAATCAAGCTCTGCTTTAATATCTGCCAACATTTTCTTTTCTTCAGTTGTTAAAACTCGTTCTTTGAGCAAATCAGGTCGATGCAAATATGTTGTTCTAAGAGCCTCTTTATGCCGCCATTGTGCAATTTTTTGATGATTGCCACTAGTCAATATCTCTGGCACCTTTTGCCCTTCAAAATCTGCTGGACGCGTATATTGCGGATATTCTAACAACCCATGTGAAAAGCTTTCTTCAACTGGACTAGCTGCATTGCCCAAAATACCAGGTAAAAGTCTTACTGTAGCATCAATCATACTCATTGTTGGCAATTCACCACCAGTTAAAACATAATCACCGATTGAAACAGTTTCGTCAGCCAAGTCATAAACCCGCTGATCAAAGCCCTCGTAATGTCCGCAAATAAAGGTTAATTCATCTTCTTTGGCCCAGCTTTGCGCCATTTTTTCATTAAAAGTTTTACCTTGTGGTGCAGTAATAATTACCTTACCTGTGGATGGTAACGAGTCAAGTGCTTTTTTAATCGGCATAATTTGCAAAACCATCCCAGCGCCACCACCATAGGGCGTATCATCAACATGATGATGTACATCGGTAGTGAAATTACGAAAATTAACTAAATTAAGCTCCCATTTTTTATCTTCAAGCCCACGTCCCAACATTGAAACTTGCAAAGGAGCAAACATATCAGGAAAAAGTGTCAATACATTAATCTTCATCGCGTAAGCCCTCCAATAACTCAACATAGACTTTTTTATTAGCTACATCTACTTTTTTAACCACCGATGCAATATTAGGAATCCAATACTCTTTACCATTATCTTCATGGACTAGCCAAATATCATTAGCACCAGGCGATTCAATATCAGTGATTTTACCCAAGCGCTTACCGGATTCTTCATCAATGACATCACAGTCAAAGATGTCCTTATAGTAATAAACGCCTTCAGGTAGTTCACCGCGGTCGGCTTCACTAACAACTAGTATTTTTCCTTTTAATTTTTCAGCCTGATCAATATCAGTAATCTCTGCAAATTGAATTAACCAAAATTGCTTAAAAGGTCTACTCTTAGCCACAGTTAAAACTTGAGAAGTTTCACCTTTGATTGCCAAATGCATCCCTATAGCAAAACGATCTTCAGGGAAATCAGTAATTACACTAACTTTAACTTCACCATTCAAACCGTGCGTAGTTAAAATCCGAGCAACATCGTAATATTCCATTTTTTCTCCTTTAGGTATAAAAAAAGCTTGAAGCACACGGCATCAAGCTCTTAATTAATAGCAAAATTACTTGTTGTATTTTGCATCGTGCAACTTAGCCATCAAGCCAGCACCTGAAAGAAGTGATCTAACAGTGTCTGAAGGTTGTGCACCTTTTTGTAACCATTCAAAGACCTTGTCTTCGTCAAGCTTCAATTCCTTTGGTTGTGAAACTGGGTTGTAGTAACCAACTTGTTCGATGAAGCGACCATCACGTGGCATACGTGAGTCTGCAACAACGATTCTGTAAAATGGCTTTCTCTTGGCACCAGCACGGTGCATACGAATTTTAACTGACATAAATTAATTTCCTCCTAAAACTTAACGATTAATAATATACCACCAAACTTAACAGGTGTAAAGTATTTTTCCTTAACAGTTTATTTTTTAAGAATGGAATCTTTTTACCTTGCGTAAACGCTTCTTCTTATTTTTCTTGAAATTCTTATTCATTCGGCGCATTGCCATCTTAGCCATTGGCGAATCCATTCCAGGCAAATTGCTCAAGCCCTTCATATTTCCTTTAGACATTTTACTCATCATGTCGCGCATTTGCTTAAACTGCTTAATCATCCTATTGACTTCAACTACAGGACGACCTGAACCAGCAGCTATTCTTCGGCGACGGCTTGGATTAAGCATATCAGGATTTTCTCGTTCCTCAGGAGTCATTGAATAAACAATTGCTTCAGTATGATCAATTTGCTTTTGATCAACATTTAGATTCTTTAATTGCGGATTATTAGCTAGTCCCGGAATCATCTTCATGATTTGGTCAAGAGGCCCCATTTTTTGAACTTGTTGCAATTGATCAACAAAATCATTGAAGTCAAAAGTATTTTCCCGCATCTTTTCAGCGACTTTTTCAGCTTCCTTAGCATCATAATCTTGTTGGGCTTTTTCAATTAAGGAAAGCATGTCACCCATACCTAAAATTCTGGATGCCATTCTATCTGGATGGAAAACATCTAAATCGCTTAATTTTTCACCTTGACCAGTAAATAAGATCGGCTTACCAGTTACCGCACGAATTGAAAGAGCTGCACCACCACGAGTATCACCATCTAACTTAGTCAAAATCACGCCCGTAACATCAAGGCGTTCGTCAAAGCCTTTGGCTACATCTGTTGCCGCCTGACCAGTCATGGCATCAACGACTAAAAGAATGTTATCAGGATGGGCTACTTTCTTTACCCGCTCTAATTCTTCCATTAAAGGTTCATCGATTTCTAAACGACCAGCTGTATCGATCAAAACATAGTCATTCTTGTTCTTTTCAGCCTCTGCAAGTCCATCTTGAACAATTTTAGCTACGTCTTTTTCTCCGTCTTCACTATATACTGGAACTTTTAACTGATCACCAATTTGTTTCAATTGATCAACAGCAGCCGGACGATAAATATCGCCAGCTATCAACAGCGGACGGGCCTTTTCGGTCTTTTGCAAATGATAGGCTAATTTACCCACAGTCGTAGTCTTACCAGTACCCTGCAAACCAGCCATCATAATGATAGTTGGAATATGCTTAGACTTGTTTAAAGGAACTGCTTCTTCACCCATCATCTTCGTTAACTGTTCATTAACGATCTTAATTACTTGTTGACCTGGGTTTAAACTTTCCTGAACTTCCTTGCCAAGGGCTTCTTTCTTAATGGTTTTAATAAAGTCCTTAACGACCTTAAAGTTAACGTCGGCTTCTAACAAAGCAAGTCGAATTTCACGACTAGCCTTATTAATATCTTCTTCTGAGACCTTACCTTTGCCAGTTAAATTTTTTAATGCTTTTTGAATTCTTTCACTTAAATTTTCAAAAGCCATGGGCTATTCTCCCCTCAATTGATTTAATAAATTGGTTATTTCTTTTTTAGCAGCTTCACTATCACCATTATCTAAAGATAAAAGCGTATCTGCCAAAACATCTTCAACCTGATTGTTGTCGCGCTTCATATGCAATTTCTCTTCATAGTTCTGAAGAATTTTACTTGAGCGCTTGAGATTATCATAGACAGCCTGACGAGATACTTGATGATTAGCAGCGATTTCGCCTAGAGACAAATCATTGTAGTAATAGTCTTCAAAATAAGATTGTTGCCCCTGGGTTAATAAAGAGCCATAGTAGGCATATAAATCGCCTAGCTCCTCGTTTTTAGTTAGTTCATCCATTGATTTTCACCAGTCTTTAGTATAACAAAGGTCATAAGCTAGTGCTAGATTAACCTATCTTAGATAACAATTTCTAAAAAAAGTGGAATTTCAAATATGTAGTAATTGATTTTTTAACGTATTTTTAATTATAATTAGATGGATATATTTTAACATAAGGAGGAGTTGCGTTGTGAATCTTTGGCAGAGAATGAACAGTAAAGAAGATCCACGCGTCTATGAAAATAAAGATGGACACCTGGTTCGCTCATTAAAAGTAAAGGACTTCTTAGCTCTAGGTGTTGGAACAATCGTCTCCGCTTCAATTTTCACTCTACCTGGTGAAGTTGCAGCTAAGCATACCGGCCCTGCAGTAGCGATTTCCTTTATTTTAGCAGCAATCGCTGCTGGTTTAGTGGCTTTTGCCTATGCAGAAATGGCTGCTGCAATGCCATTTGCAGGATCAGCTTATTCATGGATCAACGTAGTTTTAGGAGAATTCTGGGGTTGGGTAGCAGGATGGGCCCTTCTAGCAGAATATTTCATTGCTTTGGCTTTCGTCGGTTCGGGGCTTTCTGCTAACTTTAGAGCTCTAATCGCACCATTAGGTTGGAAACTACCCGCGTCATTATCTAACGCCTTTGGCAATAACGGTGGTATTATTGATATCATTTCTTTAGTTTCAATCTTGTTAGTTGCCTTATTAATTGGTCATGGTGTTTCAAGGGCAGCTCGCGTTGAAAATGCCTTAGTTGTATTAAAGGTGTTAGCCATTCTACTCTTTATTGCCGTTGGCGTTTTTGCAATTAAAAAAGTTAACTTCACCCCATTTATACCGAAATACAAGATGACTGCTAACGGTCCATTCGGTGGCTGGCAAGGAATCTATGCTGGTGTTTCAATGATTTTCTTATCTTACATTGGCTTTGATTCAATCGCCGCTAACTCAGCTGAGGCAATTAATCCACAAAAAACTATGCCTCGCGGCATTTTAGGCTCACTCGCTATTGCTGTTACTTTATTTGTCGGAGTTAGTTTAGTTTTAATTGGAATTATGCCTTATCAGAAGTATGCTAATTCCGCTGAACCAGTGGGTTTAGCCTTACGGTTTGCTGGTCATCCAATTGTTGCCATCATTGTCCAAACCATTGCTGTTTTAGGGATGTTCACTGCTTTGATTGGGATGAGTATGGCCGGTTCAAGATTGATCTATTCATTTGGCCGTGACGGGATGCTTCCTAAATGGCTGGGCAAGTTGAATGCAGATCGTCGACCTAATAATGCTTTATGGACATTAACAATCGTAGCAATTTTACTTGGAGCATTTTTCCCCTTCTCCATGTTGTCACAATTGGTTTCAGCTGGTACTTTAATTGCTTTTATGTTTGTTTCTTTAGGTATTTATAAGTTGCGTCCACGTGAAGGAAAAGACATTGATGATCCTTCATTCAAGATGCCATTTTATCCAGTTTTACCTGCTTTAGGTTTCATGGCTGCTTTAATTGTCTTCTTAGGGCTTGACTACCAAGCTAAACTTTATGCTGGTATTTGGTTTATTTTAGGCTTAATCATTTACTTTAGCTATGGTGTTCGTCATTCAATTTTAAATAAGCAAAATAAATAAAATTAATCTAAATACAGTTAAAAAGATCTGCATTTTGCAGATCTTTTTTCGTACCATTATTTTTTCAATACAATTCCTTCATAGAGTTTTACTGTAATTAAGTAATAAAGCAAATACAATACTAAAAAGATCGTAAATGGAATCCAAATTTTATCGTATGGATTAGCTAAAATCCCTTTGAAAAATTGTAGTCCAAATAATACATCAATCACACCCAAGACAGCCGGTAAAGCGAACAAGGTACCAATCTCCGCTTTAATCGAGCTCTTTAATAACTTACGTCTTGATCCGACCTTCCACAACATTTCATATCGAGGACGATCACTGTTTGCTCCTGATAGCACTTTAAACATTAAGGTTGAAGCTAACATAGCTAAGAAAGCTAAGCCTAAGAAGAAGCCCATAAATTCAAAACCTGACGCAACGCTTGCTACTAAGCGATATTGAGCAGATTTAGAATTATTCAGAGAAACATAAACTCCTTGTGCATCCTTAGTAACTGTCTGGTCAAGTGACATCTTTTGCAATTTTTCAATATTATTAAAATTACTTCTAAAGTTATTGATTAATAGCAAGGTTACTTGTTTGTTTTTTCCAGGAATCTTCACATATTCAGCTGGAGTTACAACTTTAACCTCATAATCAGAATAAGGTGTTAAACTAGCAAGTTGGAAATTCATCTCTTGTTTTTTATTCTTTACACCTGCAACTGTAATCGTCTTTGTCTTCCAATTCATTTGGTCGCCGTTCTTTCGACCAGATTGGAATTTGATTTTTTTCTTAGCAATTTCTTGGTCAGTAACATATAGAACAGGAAACTTCTTTTTCCCATTGACCTTATAATTCAAAGTCGTTTGTTTTCTAACGGCAACTTTTTTAAGTTGTTGATTAACTTTAGCATCCCTTTTATACAACACAGCATCATAATATGTTGCCTGAAGAGCAGTCTCTGTCATATTATTAAAGTTTAATCCAACAGTGATCGCACCTAATGCTAGAGCAAAAAGCAAGGAAATAACAGTTAAAACTCTATTGTAATCACCTAACCTAAATTTTAGCTGACCTAAGGTAAAAGAATGCAGTTTACTGTATTTAAACTTTTTATTTTTCCGTAAAGCATTGATAACTGTAGTAAATACAGAATCAAATACAAAATATGAACCAGCCAAAATAGTGACAAAACCAATTTCAACCGATTTAATTTGCAACTGATGGTAATCCCACATTGCCCAGTAGCCAATGGCTAGAAGGGCAAGGCCTAGAATTACTTCAGTTGCTTTCCAGATTCGGTTATTACGTAACTTAACTGGTTTTTGATCCTCATGCAAAAGCTTGATTACACTAGTACTTACCAATTTGTGCCGATTCCAAATTGCAGCCAAGAAGAATAAAACTACAAAGAAAACAACTGTCCATAAAATAGCCGGTAAATAAAAGCCTAAGAATTTATGCAGCTGCAAACCCAGTTGAGAGATTAATAACTGAGAAACAACTTGAGTCAAGCCGATACCAATTAAAATTCCTAATGCAGTAGCGAGTAAACCAATAACAACCGTCTCTGTAAAAATTAAACGGCCAATTTTACTATTTCTCGCTCCTAGGATCATATAAGTACCATAATCTTTTTTACGCATACTAAGCAAAAAACTATTTGCGTAAACAATATAGACTAGGGTAATAATAGCTAATAGCGCTATCCCAAAAATAAAGACCATCTGGGTAATTGAAAAGGCAATGGCCATTGAACCCTTAAGAAAAGCTGGATTAATTGCAATGGTCATAAACATATAAAAGATTGCAGCAGCTAGAGTTAGCCCCGAAAACAAAACAGCATAATCTTTAAAGCGACTTTTTAGCCCTGTTAGTGATAATTTCCAAAGCACGTCTATACCTCCCTCTAACGTCTACCTAATTCAGCAATAATATCTTGATAAAATTCTTCTCTGGTCTTATTTTCTTTTTTAATTTCTTTGCCGATTTTTCCATCTTTGATGAACAAAATTCTTTGAGCGTAAGAAGCTGAATAAGGATCATGCGTTACCATCAGAATCGAAACTTGATCATTCTTATTCAAGTCTGCCATTGTTTTCAATAATTCCGTAGCTGATTGTGAATCTAAAGCTCCTGTAGGTTCATCACCATATAAAATTGCCGGATTATGGACCAATGCTCGAGCTGAAGCAACACGCTGTTTTTGACCACCAGAAATTTCAGCTGGGTATTTGTCCAAGATAGATTCTATCCCCAATCTTTTGGCAATCGCCATTGCTTTTCCGTCAATCTCCTTTGCCTTCACTCCTTGAAGCGATAATGGCAAGGCTATATTCTCGCGATTAGTCAAATTATCTAGCAAGTTGAAATCTTGAAAAATAAAGCCAATTTCTTTTCCGCGAAAATCTGCCATTTGATTGTTCTTAAGTGCAGTAATGTCTTGCTTATTGACTAAAACATGTCCACTAGTTGGCTTATCTAACGTCGACAAGATATTCAATAAAGTTGTCTTTCCTGAACCAGAAGCACCCATAATGCCAACGAATTCACCTTGTTCAATGGCAAAGCTAATTCCTTTTAAAGCTTGGTATTGCTTCTCACCTTTTTTACCATAAGTCTTAGTTACTTGATCCACTCTTAAAATTTCTGACATTTTTATCCTTTCACCAATAATATTACTGTTCTATTTACTTAATACAGTAATATTATATTAAAGATTTGTCAATAATTTTTGCATAAAAAAACTCCAAAAGTAATTAACTTCTGGAGTTCTACTATTTTACATTACTTATTGTCTTCACTCGACTTAAGCATCTTTTTCAGTACATTAACCAAGCCAAGAGTTTCATCTTTACTGAGCATCCCTGTAATAGTTTGGTCAGTTTCTGCACGGTGCTTTTCAACTTTCTTGCACAAATCTTTCCCTGCTTCAGTTTCAATAACCGTGTCATCATCGACCCTAATCAAATCTTTGGCAGCCAATTTTTTTGTCAAAGATTTGACCTTGTCATTAGTTACATGCAATTCTTTCGCCAACTTTTCAAAAGTTTTGCCATGCTGATGATGATTTAATTCAATAAGCATTTCCAGTTCATTAGCATTAATACCAAATTTTTTTAAATCGTCATTCATTTGTTTTTCAACTTCATTGTTAATCTTAGTAAAAAATGAGCCAATAATACCTTCTGCCATTGTCTATATTCCTTTCATTTCACATATTATAAAAAACAGCCCTTTTTCGAGCTGTTTTGAATTTATTAAAGATTTTCATCCATATTGAAAGTAAGTTTGGACATGTTGATTGATTCAATCATCATTTGACCCCAAAGCTTTTCAGTTTCCTTACGAGTATGGGCAACAGTCTTTTGATTTTCCTTAGTCAAATATTCAGTTAACTCATCACCTGATTTACCTTCTGCACCAGCAATAATTTCTTCAACTCGACCTCTGAAGTAGCGGTTAAGTTCAGTTAAATAAGTAGTATCAAGCTGAACAAATTGTGGGTAATGACTTTCAACGATAGCTGCAAATGACTTGTA
The DNA here is from genome assembly GCF_018987235.1 of Lactobacillus crispatus. Taxonomy (NCBI): domain Bacteria; kingdom Bacillati; phylum Bacillota; class Bacilli; order Lactobacillales; family Lactobacillaceae; genus Lactobacillus; species Lactobacillus crispatus. The sequence continues at coordinate 859,610 of NZ_CP072197.1, read as the reverse complement.
ATACCACCATGCATCATTCATATTGTAATCCATTGAGGTATTGTTATATGAAGGATCAGTATCATTCATATTAGCAAAGAATGGTACAAATGGAGTGAAAGTTGGACCACCAATACATAACCACATAATAGCCGCACGATCTGCTGGAACATCACTTCTAATTTGCAAAATATGAGCATTTTGCGTACGGTTCAAACCGATTGGACGGTAGCGATGTTTTTCTTCATCCGTACCCTTACCAAATGGATCATACGGGGTATCTTGGTAGTGTGAACCTAAAGCAAATTGAATATCTTCCTTAGTGATCTTCTTAGCTGCCTTACGAATAAATGGAATATCGCCATCTTGTGGGTCTTGTTCAATTTCGGGATTGAACAATTTTTGAATATACCATTGACGGTTGGTGTTGTAGTGACGATCTTGTTCAGTATAGGTACCAAAAATATGACGGAAGTTCCAGCCTTCATGATCTGGGTTCAAATGGTGTTCTTCAACAAATTCTTGAATACCTTCACTCCACATGAAGTAATCAGGATTATCAAAGTCAACTTGTTCAATCGCAACTCGATTACCAGTTGCAGCGTAACAATCATCTGGAATGCGCTCAGCTACCCAGTGGTGACCTGTAACAATTTCCATGTACCAAATTTCATCTTTATCACTGAATAAAACTGAGTTACCAGCTGGTGAACCGTACTTAGCAATTAACTTACCTAAATATTGCACACCATCACGAGCTGAATGAATGTATGGCAAAACAGAAGTCTGCATGCAGTCTTCATCTAATCCATCTTTAACAAGTGGATCAAATGCTAAAGTTCTCTCATTACCATAAGTTGATTCAGTACATGACATTGCAACGTTTTCTTGGTTAATTCCACTTTCATCGTAGTAACCACGATGCTTGTAATCAACATTAGGAACAGCTGGTACACGTTGCGCATCTTCTGGCAAGTCCATTTCAAACTTGTTTAACCATGACTTAATATGTTTCTTTTCACCATGACGAGCTGGCTCAATAATGAACTTTTGTGGGGTAATTGGACGAAAAGTGTCATCATTACGAGCAATCATAGTGGTGCCATCAATCGAGGCATTTTTACCAACTAAGATAGTAGTACAAGCACTATATTCTTTCATAAAATTCTCCTTATAAAACTATATTTACATCTCTAACTTTATCACTAGACCCAGCCGTGGAAAAGACCGATCGCATAATTTGCAGCATCAAAATCAGCTAAGTCTTCAGCTCTCTCACCTAAGCCAACCAATTTAACCGGCAAATTCATTTCGTTACGGATAGCTAGAACTACCCCACCCTTAGATGAGCCGTCCAACTTAGTTAAAACAAGCCCAGTTAATTTGGTGGTCTTGTCAAAGTCTTTGGCTTGCAAAAGCGCATTTTGCCCGGTTGAACCATCTAACACAAGCAAGGTTTCTGTTGGCTGATCTGGTAAAAGCTTCTTGATTGTTCTTTGAATTTTTTCCAATTCAGCCATTAAATTCTTCTTATTTTGCAAGCGTCCCGCAGTATCGACTAAAAGATAGTCAGCTTTTTCCCTGATTGCCCGTTCAGTTGCATCATAAACAACAGAAGCAGGATCAGCCTTTTCTTTACCAGTAACTACGGGTACGTCAACACGTTTTCCCCATTCAACTAGCTGTTCAACGGCACCCGCTCTAAAGGTATCGGCCGCAGCTAAAATTACTGACTTTCCTTCATCCTTAAAACGTTTGGCTAACTTACCGATTGTAGTAGTTTTACCTGCACCATTAACCCCAACAAATAGGTAAACGTTAGGTTTAGCTTCAGCATTATACGTCAATTGCTCATCTTCGCTATTGCCGCCTTTATCATAAAGGTCAACCAACTTTTCAACGATTACTCGCTTCAAGTCATCACGTGACTTAGCATTTTGCAATTTAGCCTCTTCACGCAATTCATCAGTTAATTGTTCAGCAGTTTCATAGCCAACGTCAGATTCAATTAATAAGGCTTCTAGATCATCGAAGAAATCTTCATCAACTGTTCTAAACTTGGCAAAAAAGGCGTTAAGTCTTGCACCAAATCCCTTGTTAGTCTTTTCTAGCCCCTTTTCATAAAGCTGTTCTTGTGATTCTGTTGGCTCCTCATCAGAAACTTCAGTTTCTTCAACTTGTTCTTCTGTTTCAGTCTCAGTAGTCTCTTCTACTTTAACTTCTTCAGGCTGTTGTTTAGAATCTAAATCTACTGCTTTTTCTTCATCACCAGATTCAGCTTCTACCTCAGAGTCTTCTTGTGCTTCTACTGTTTGTTCTTCTTCATCAGTAGTTTCAGTTTTCGATTTAGCTTCATCAACTACTTTTTCAGATTCTTGATCATTATCCTCTGATTCAGGCTTAGCTTCATTTTCTTGCTCAGTCTGTTTTTCTTCTTTTTTGTTTTCATCCTCTTCGTCTTTTTTACCAAAGAGTGATTTTTTTATTCGATCAAATAAACCCAACTATTTCACCTCATTTTTATTCTTCATTTCTTTTAATGATACCGACAATACTTGCGAAACGCCAGATTCTTGCATAACCACACCATATAGTTGGTCAGCCTGCCGCATCGTCCCTCGTCTATGCGTGATCACGATGAATTGGGTTTTCATATCGTATTTAAGCAAAAATTGCGCAAAACGAGTAACGTTTGCATCATCCAGGGCAGCTTCTACTTCATCAAGTACACAAAATGGTACCGGATTAACCTGCAACATGGCAAACAACAAAGTAATTGCGGTTAACGCGCGTTCACCACCAGAAAGCAGACTTAAACGTTGCTGCTTTTTGCCAGGCGGCTGTGCGATAATCTCAATTCCAGTTTCTAGCAAATTATTAGGCTCAGTGAGTTCCAATCTAGCTTTACCGCCACCAAAGACAACTGGAAAAATACTCTTAAAGCTAGATGCTACTTGATTAAAGGTACTCTTGAAGCGCGTCTTAACTTCTTCATCTAACTCGTTCATTGACTTTTCAAGGTCATCACGAGCTTTTAACAGGTCATTTTGCTGACCATTCAAAAAGTCATAGCGCTTTTTCACATCTTCATATTCTTGAATAGAATCAAGATTTACTTGGCCAATATCTTCAATTGACATGCGATGCAACTTCACGCTTTTAGCCAGTTCATTGCGCTTTTCTTCAGTATTTTCGCCTTCTGCTTGCTCTAAAGCAGCTTCAAACGTTAAGGCATACTCTTCACTCAAAGTTGACAAGCGCTGATCAATTGCGGAATTAAACTTCGCAATCTTTACTGAGTAATCTTCTTGTTCAATTGCTGCATCTTTGCGTAAATCATAATTACGACTGGCAACTTGGTCAAGTTGATTAATCTGCGCATCAACTTGTCCTAATTGCGCACTAAGTTCATTCAGCTTCTTTTGCAGAGTTTCATTCTTTTGCTTAATTTCAGCTTTTTGCGTTTGTAAATCAGAATTCTTCTTAACTGATAATTCACCATTTTGACTTAATTCAGTTAATTTCTGCTCTAAGCTATCAGTTTGCTTCTGATTATTAGTGATCTGACTATTTTTTTCTTTTTCCTGACTAGCTAAGTTTTCCAACTTATTAGTATAAACTGCAATTTGAGGATCAAGCTTTGATAATTCCTCTTGTACACGTTGACTTAAGCTATTGAAGTTCTTAATCTTTTCTTGCAAGTAATTCATTTTGCCCTTTTGTACTTCATTTTGCTTAGCCAATTGTTCCTGCTGATCATTAGCCTGAGTGATTTCTTTCTTTAAAGCAGCAATCCGATCTTGTTGTTCTTTTACTCGAGATTTATATAAACTATTAGCATCAGTTAGCCGCTTTACTTCCTTTTCTTGATTTTGGAAAGAAATAGCAGCTTCATTAATCGCTTGATTAGTCTCCTGCAAAGTATCACGCAGTTGTTGCAATTTAGCCGCAACTTTTTCACCTTGAGTAACTAGCTCATCTAACCGTTCTTGATCTTCAGCCAAATTTTGTCGTAAAGTCTGTAATTGCTTCTCTAACTGATTAATTTCAGTTGCCGTCTGCAGTGGTGAATTATTACGTTGGTTTCTTTGACCACCAGTCATCGAACCACCTGGGGAAATCACATCGCCATCTAAGGTAACAATCCGATAGCGGTTAACTCGACGTGAAATTGACATTGCACTATCAATCGTATCAACGATAATCACACTACCCAGCAAATAATTAATCGCAGCAGTAATATCTTGATCGGCTTTACTTTCAACTAAATCACTTGCTACGCCCTTAAAGCCACTAAAAGATTGCAAAGTAGTGATAGTTGACTGTGGAATAGTGTATTGACGCAAGCCATCTAATGGTAAAAAAGTAGCTCGTCCACTACGACTACGCTTTAATTGATTAATTGCATCCCTAGCACTAACTCTGCTTTCAGTAATCAAATCCTGTACGCCACCGCCAAGAGCTGTTGTCATTGCAGCTTCTAGCTCAACTGGAAATGTAATCAATTCACCCACAGCCCCGATCACACCAGGGAAATCAGATAGATGATTCAAAACATTACGTACACCGTAGTAATAACCCTCATGCCGCTTTTGAATATTTACTAAAGCTTCATGTCGCGCTTCAACTTTCTCTAATTGACTGCGCTCTGCGTTAACGGCTTGCCGAATCTGATTAATCTGTTTAGTTAAATCATTATTTTGATCATTAACTTGCGCAAATTTTTCTTTTTCCTTTTGCCGCTTAACTGTCAGCTGCTTGCCTTCAGTTCTCAGCTTTTCCAGTTCAGTCCGAGCATCGTTTAGCTGCTTGCTTACATCACTATTTTGATAAGTAGTGTCTGCCTGACTACGTTTTAATTCAGCATTCAGATTAACAATCTGATTATTAGTTGTAGCCTGATCTTGTAAAAGTTGAATATAGTCGTTACGACAATCTTCTAGTCGCTTACTCAATTCTTCTGGATCATCGTGCAATTCACCAGTCAATTGATCATGCTGCTCTTGTAAAGCATCTTGCTCCTGCTTAAGTTGCTTTTTATTCCGCTGCAGTTCAGACAATTCATCCTTTAGCTTAACCAAGCTATTTTTCAATTCTTCAACTTGACGTTGAGTTTCTACCCTAGTTGAATTATTAAACTGTTGTGATTGCTGTGCGACCTGCAAGTTAGTATTGATCTGTGATAATTGGTCACTTAGCTTTAATAATTCACTCTGCGTTTGCTCTCGCTCATTTTGAATTTTTTGATATTCTGCCCGTTTTTCAGAAACAGCACTTTGCGAACCTTTTACTTCATTATCCAGTTTTGTTAACAGGATTTGGTTCCTATCTGCTGCTTTTTGGACTTCTTCTTTTTGCCGGTTTAAATCCTCAATTTCAAAAGCTAATAGACTTTTTAATTTCTGATCTAGTCCCTTCTTTTGAAATTGATATTCTTTAGCCAGCGAACTTTGCTCATGCAGCGGCTCCAATCGACCTTCAAGTTCTTTAACCAAGTCATTGATTCTAATTAAATTATCCTTGGTTTTCTCCATTTGCGCCTTGGCAGCTTCTTTTTGTTGTTTAAAATGCAAAACACCAGCAGCTTCTTCAAAGATTACTCTTCTTTGTTCAGGACGAGAATTTAAGATCTGATCAACTCGTCCCTGAGAAATAATCGCTAGGCTATTAGGTGAAATTCCAGAATCAAGAAAGAGTGTCCGCACATCTCGCATCCGCACTTGCTGATTATTAATTAAAAATTCACTGTCACCTGATCGCAGAAATCTTCTAGTAATTGAGACCTGATCTGAATCAAAAGCCAACTCACGCTCTTTATTATCAAAAACTAAAGTAACTTCCGCCTTATTGAGCGGCTTGCGAAATTGACTACCGGCAAAGATGACATCCTTCATATTCGTTCCACGTAGTGACTTAGCACTGGATTCACCCATTACCCAACGTACGGCTTCAGTAATGTTACTTTTCCCCGAACCATTAGGACCAACGATTCCGGTAATTCCATCATCAAAATGAATAGTTGTCTTATCAGCGAATGATTTAAAACCATCGAGCACTAATTCTGTTAATGGCACTTTTTCATCCCCTTATTTTTCTAATTTTTGTAAAGCGACCTTAGCAGCTTGTTGTTCAGCTGCTTTCTTATTGTGACCCTCACCTTTTGATTCAACTTTTCCGTTAATTTTTAGTTCAACAACAAAGTGTGAAGGTAATTGAGATTCACTAATAACGGTGTATTCGATATTCACAGGACCATCTTGCTGCAATACTTCCTGCAAGTCAGTCTTATAGTCGCGTGAATCATCGAATTCACCCTTATCAATCAATGGATAAACTGTTAAATGCAAAAAATGTTCAACTGCTGGCATCCCTTGATCAAGGAAAAGTGCCCCATTGAAAGCTTCAAATACATCTTCCAGCAAAGTTTTACGATGACGTGCTCCAGCTTTTTCTTCACCATTACCTAAGTGAATCTCATCTTGGAAACCACATTCAATTGCAAATTCTGAAAAACCTTCAGTCCGTACAATATTTGATCTCAAACGAGTTAATTCACCTTCATTCAATTTAGGATAATGAAGATAAACATAATTTGAAATGGCTAATTCTAGCACAGCATCCCCAAGAAATTCGAGCTTTTCATAATCGCGAATTCCATCATTGGGATGTTCATTTGAATATGAAGAATGCGTAAATGCTTCTTCTAATAGCTTTTCATTGTTAAATTCGATATTATAATCGTCTTTTAATTTTTTTAAAAACTTTGTACTTACCATAAAAATGCCCCTTTTTATACCTATAAATTATACCAGTTTTCGGGTCACAGAAAAAAGACTGCTTCTAAAATTTAGAAACAGTCTTTTGTAGTTCTAAGCAATCACTTTACTTAGCGTAAGCAACATTGTACCAGTTAGGGAAACCATTACCCATTGAATCCGATGGCTTAAGTGAGTAACCAGTAAGCTTCTTGTTAACGGCAGTAATTGAATAACTATTAGCCACAGGAATTACGTAAGCTTCATCAAACATGTACTTTTGCCATTCATGGAACTTCTCTACTCTGTACTTGTGGTTAAAGGCCTTTTGTGAATCCATTTCGTTAAGTAGCTTGGTGTTTTCAGGGGTTACGAAACGTGAGTAGTTCATTGGAGCAGTCTTACTATAAAGGTCGTTTGGTGATGGTTCACTTGAAAGTGACCATGCACCAATAAACATGTCAACTGATGGATCATCGTTTTGAACCTTGTCGTAGAATGAATTGAATTCAATCAAACGACCACTAGTTAACTTAACGTTCAAGCCCATCTTCTTCCATTGTTGGATGTAGTTTTGAACGATTGGCTCTTTAGTTGAACTACCAGTCATAGCAGCTAAACGAATAGTTAAAGGCTTGCCATTAGGTTGTACACGATAAGTACCCTTCTTCTTGAAGCCAGCCTTATCCAAGATTTCATTACCCTTCTTAATATTGTAAGTGTAACCCTTAATATCCTTGTCAAAGTAATCACCAAATTGTTTTGGAATCAAAGTTGGAACTCTGAATGATAAACCAAATGAGTAACGCTTGTAAACTTGGTCAACGTTCATACCGTAACCAATTGCTTGACGTAAGGCCTTGTTATTCATCTTAGAATTCTTGTCCATTACGTTTTCGCCCTTCTTGGCATCCCACTTACCACCCTTAAAGCCTAAGTATGAGTATTGTAGTGGAATCTTAGCGATAAAGTTAACGCCCTTAGTATTCTTAATGTTCTTCCACTGTGAATTGATTACTTGAGTAACATCAAACTTTCTTGACTTAATACTTTGAGCAACTGAGTTAGGGTTAATTACTGTAGCAGTAATCTTTGAAAGCTTTGGCTTACCCTTGTAGTAGTATTCGTTAGGAACCCAAGTTACTGATTGTCCACGAACAACCTTTTGCAATTTGTAAGCACCAAAGAACAATGGCTTCTTACGAATCTTATCACTTGACATTAAGTCCTTGAATTTAACATCTTTCAAGTAGTGGTAAGGAGCAGCAGCTTCCCAAATGTAACCATTACCTGAAGTGTTCATACCAGGCTTCATCGTCTTAAAGTGAAGAACAGCTTTACGACCGTTTTCGCCATCTGGCATTTCAAAGCCTGAGATAGTCTTTGACTTACCTTCATGATATTCTTGCAAGCCTTCCAAATCAGCTAAACTTGAAGTGTAACGTTGTGACTTAGTGTCTTTGTTAGCAATAATTTCATAAGCGTATTCATAGTCCTTAGCAGTTACTTGCTTGCCATCTGACCACTTAACGCCCTTCTTAATTTCAACAGTTACGGTCTTAGCCTTTTGATCAACCTTGATAGTAGCTGCACCCTTGTTGTTAAAAACATAGTGATCATCAGTACCAAAAAGTGATTCTGCACCATATTGCATAACTTCAGTATCAGTAGCTGAAGTTGAAAGTTCGTCGTTGAAGATACCAGTAAATGGGGTATCAGCTTCAACAGCAACCTTAACAGTACCGCCATTCTTAGTAGCCTTAGTAGGTACTGTTTCCTTAAATTTAGCAGCTGTCTTTGATTCATCAGAACGTGATTCTGATTTACCACAAGCAGCTAAAGTAAGAGCTACACTTGATAAAAGTGTAATACCAGCAAAAAGTTTCGCCTTTTTCATTAGTAAAATTCCTCCATTACTTGGAGCAAGTTGACCTTTTAATTTTATCACTATTACAAAAACATAACAATAGCATGAAAAAGACAGGCATTTGGATTAAGATACCTGTCTTTTCTATTAGTTAGTTATTAGAATTTAATATAAGGAATTTGTTTATGTTTAGAATTTTGGAGTTTAATTTTACTAATGATCAATGAATTACTTAGCGTAACCAACCTTGTACCATAATGAGTTGGCATCTGATGGCTTAAGTGAGAAGCCTGTAATCTTACTGTTAACTGCTTGGATGCTGTATGCATTTGTAGTTGGAACAACATAAGCTTCATCATTCGAGACTGTAAAATAGTTTGTGTAAGGATGAATGATTCCTTAAATTTATTTCTTTAAACATTAGAAAAAGGAGTTCCTTTCTCGTATGATTGGTTTGAACAAAAAAACACATACAGAAAGAAGAACTCCTTCATGAATGATTTTACCAAAGATTTTGCTCAAGCTCTATTCAATCCAGACAAAATAAATGATTTATTGCGCAAAGAGCTACAACAGGCTGTTAATAACTTGCTAGAAGCTGAGTTGACTGCCTTTCTAGGCTATGATCCCTATGCCAGAAATGGCTGGAATACTGGCAATTCTAGAAATGGTGCTTATTTCCGCAAGGTTGATACCCAGTTTGGACCAATTGAAGTGCAAGTGCCTCGAGACCGCAACGGTCAGTTTCATCAGCACACGCTGCCTGACTACAAGCAGCACTCTGATGTTTTGGAAAGCACGATTATCAAGCTATACTCCAAAGGCGTAACTACCAGAGAAATCGCTGACTTGATTGAGAAAATGTATGGCAGTCATTATAGTCCAGCTCAAGTATCAAATATTTCCAAGCAGATGCTCCCCAAGATTGAGGCTTATCACAAGCGCAAGCTAAGCGACAAGTTTTTCTGTGTCTATTTGGATGCGACATACCTTCCTTTGCGCCGAGAAACGTTTGAGCGTGAAGCAGTATATATTGCCATTGGCATTAAACCTAATGGACATAAGGAAGTCATTGACTACTGCATTGCTCCTAGTGAGAACATTGAAGTTTGGACAGAGATGCTTCAAAACATGAAGTCCAGAGGCTTGAAGCAAGTTGAGCTTTTTCTTTCTGATGGTGTTGTTGGCATGAAAACAGCCTTGGCCAGGACTTATCCTAAAGCTCATTTTCAACGCTGCCTGGTTCATGTCATGCGCAATATCTGCGCTAAAGTACGCGTCGACGATCGTGAAAAGATCATGAACGAATTCAAGCAGATACATCAACAGACAAGCAAAAAAGAAGCTGCAGCTGTCTTGCACAAATTCTATGCCAAATGGAATAAAGCTTATAGCCATGTCATCAAAGGTTTGAAGGAAATTGAGCCCGATCTGCTAGTCTTCTACAATTATCCCAAACAAATCAGAGCTTCAATTTATTCAACCAATATGATTGAATCCTTTAACAACGTCATCAAGCGTAAAGCTAAGCCTAAGGCAGAATTTCCAACTGAACAGTCGCTTGATGCATTTATTGGCATCCAGGCAATGAGCTACAATGACCGTTATTTCAATCGAATTCATAAAGGCTTTGGTCAGGTTCAGGACACCTTAGAATCCTACTTTGATTAAATAAATAATTAAAAAATCAATTTACGAGAAAGATCTATTTACACAAAAGATTTGACAGTTTCCATCATTCATGTACTTTTGCCACTCATGGAATTTATCAACTCTATATTTAGTATTAAATGCTTTTTGTGAGTCCATTTCTTCAAGAAGTTGACTATTCTTCTTGGTTACAAAACGAGTAAAGTTGAATGGAGCCTTCTCGTTGTAAAGGTCATTTGGTGATGGTTCACTTGAAAGTGACCATGCTGCCATAAATACATCAACATCTTTAGAATCATTCTGAACCTTATCGTAGAATGAGTTGAATTCGATCAAACGACCACCAGTCAACTTAACGTTCAAGCCAATCTTCTTCCATTGTTGGATGTAGTTTCTAATGATTGGTTCTTGAGTTGAACTACCAGTCATAGCTGCAAGGTGAATAGTTAAAGGCTTACCATTTGGTTGTACTCTGTAAGTACCTTTCTTCTTATAACCAGCCTTATCAAGCAATTGGTTTGCCTTCTTAAGGTTGTATGAGTAGCCCTTAACATTCTTATCAAAGTATTGCCCGAATTGTTCTGGGATTAAAGTTGGAATTCTGAAGCTCAGACCTTGAGTGTAACGCTTAGTAACAGCATCGATGTTCATAGCGTAAGCCATAGCTTGACGAAGTGACTTATTGTTCATCTTGGCCTTAGGATTCATGACGTTCTTGCCATGTTCCCATTTACCAACCTTAAAGCCCATGTAACCATATTGAAGTGGAACCTTAGCTACAAAGTTGACTTTCTTAGTATTCTTAACTTGTTGCCATTGTGAGTTAACAACTTGTGCAATATCAAACTTATGACTCTTAATTGCTTGAGAAGCAGAATTTGAATTAATTACTGAAACAGTAATTTTATCAAGATTTGGCTTACCTCTCCAGTAGTATTTGTTAGGTACCCAAGTAATTGATTGACCACGAACAATCTTGCTAATCTTGTAAGGGCCAAAGAACAATGGATTCTTACGAACAGCATCAGAAGATTCCAGTTTATTAAATGGAATCCTCTTTAATTGATGGTATGGACTTGCAGTTTCAAGGAAGTAACCGTTACCTGATTGAAGCATACCTGGTTTCATTTCTTTGAAGTGAATTACAACTTTACGTCCATTTGCTCCATCTGGCATATCAATACCTGAAATAGTCTTAGCTTTGCCATCATGATATTCAGTTACACCAACAATGTTTTGAAGTGAAGCAGTATAACGTTGAGACTTTGTGCCCTTGTTAGCCATAACTTCATATTCATACTCTACATCTTTTGCAGTAACCTGCTTACCATCTGACCACTTAACACCTTTTTTAACTTCAATAGTGATAGTCTTAGTTTTACGGTCCAACTTAAAAGTTGCAGGTCCCTTGCTATTAATCTTGTAACTGTCATCAGTATCAAATAATGATTCATTACCAAACTGTGCTACATCTGTGTCAATAGCAGAAGTTGATAATTCATTGTTAAAAATACCTGTAAAAGGTGTATCAGTTTCTTCAGCATATGATAAAGTGCCGCCCTTTTTGACTGCCTTAACTGGAGTAGTTTCCTTAAACTTCTTGGCATCCTTTGCGCCAGCATTGTTATTGCTACTCTTACCACAAGCAACTAAAGCTAACGCTGCCGCAGAAACGACTCCTACTGAACCCAATACTCTTGATAATTTCATACTTGTTTCCCCCATCTAGGATACAATTCTTTTTCAATAGTTATTTGAATCAAGTTGATGATTAAATAATACCGCCATAAATTAGAAATGCAATAGTTTTATGAAATAATTTTTAATATTTATTTTATTTACTTTAAATAAGATTTTAGTTATATAAACAAAAAACAGCTCTACTAAGCGATAGAGCTGTTTTAATTTAATTATTACTTTATTAGTTTTCACGCTGTCTTGCGTCACCAGCACGTTGCAGAGCTTGACCAACATAGTTAATACTTAAGGAAATTACCAAAAGCAAGATAGTAGCAGGCAACCACAACCATGGACGGTTAATAACGTTAACTGGGTCATTGGCAAAACCAATCAAAGTACCAAGTGATGGCGTAGTACTTGGTAAACCATAGTTCAAGAATGACAAACTAGTTTCAATACCAATGTTACCAGCAATACTCAAAACAACGTCAATGATAATCATTGAAGTAATGTTTGGCAAAACTTCACGGAACATAATCTTAAAGTTAGATGAACCTGAAGTCTTAGATGCCAAAACATAGTCACGACCACGCTGCGATAGGACGAACGAACGGAAGTAACGTGCCGTGACCGTCCAACCAAACATCGCAATCAAGAATACCAAAGTTACGGCATTGTAGTTAGGAATAACAGTAGTCAAAACAATAATAATTGGCATTTGTGGCAAAATCTGGATAAAGTCAACTATTCTCATGATAACTGAGTCAATTGTTCCACCAAAGTAACCAGAAACCAAACCGACTACCAAACCAACAATTTCAGTAATTACAGTAACTGAAATACCGATCATGATTGAGTTACGTCCACCCATGATTAGCAGCTTCAAGATGTCACGACCACCGTCATCAGTACCTAACAAGTGGCCTGCTTCACCCCAACCATAATATGAATCCGCAATGTTCATTTCAGTTACTTGAGCACGGTTCAAGAATAATGAACCACCGAATGTAAACAGTAAAATTACGATAATGATAATCAAAGCTGTTAAAGCAGACTTTGAACGCACAATTTCGTGCATTGCCACCTTGAATCCAGAAGGTGGGAGAGTAGCCTTTTGCTTTGCGTCTTCTTTAGTAGCTTTCTTTGTAGCTTTTTCTTTTTTATCAGCCATTTTTTCTCTCCTCCCTATTGAATTCTAATACGTGGGTCAATGATACTCATAATGATATCTGACAATAAGTTACCAATTAGAGTCAAGATACCAAAGATCAAAATCAAAGCAGTCAGAGTAGTGTAGTCACGTTGACCAATTGAGTCAAGGAACAACTTACCCATACCAGGGTAACTAAATACACTTTCAATGATCATTGAACCACTAAGCAAACCGGTAATAGTGTTACCAAGGAAGGCAGCGATTGGCAATAATGAGTTACGTAAAATGTGCTTGTTGAAGACGACATTTTCAGGCACACCCTTACTACGAGCGGTTCTTACGTAGTCTTCAACCTTGTTATCAACAATCCCAGTTCTTAAGTACTGAACAGTACCAGTAGTAGTAATCAAGGCATACAGAATTGCTGGCAAAATCATGTGATAGATTCTACTGCCAAGTACGCCCCAGAAACCAGAGGCACTAGCTGAAACAGAACCAGAAATTGGGAACCAGCCCAAGGTGAAACCGAAGAGCCACAAACCTAAGATGTAGAATACGAATCCTGGGGTAGCCAAGGTGATGTAGTTAAAAATTCTAACACTAGTATCTTGCCATTCGTCTTGGTGACGACCTGAAGTAATACCAAGAGGGATAGCAATACTATAAGTCAAAATAGTAGTTAAAAGTGATAACCAGAAGGTGTTATTTGCACGATCGGCAATCAATGAAGTTACAGGAACGTGCTGGATGTAACTTGTACCAAGATCACCATGGAACAAGTTGCCCACCCATCTAAAGTATTGCACGTACCATGGATCAAACAGACCTGCAGCCCGTTTTAAGGCTTCAATTTGTTTAGGGTCGGTGTTAGGGTTAATTGATCCACTGAATGGGTCACCAGGCATCATTTTAGCCAAAAGGAAGACCAGCAAACTCAAGATAATCAATTGAGGGATCATGATTAACAAACGCCGTAAAATCGTTTTCCACATGCTTAATCACTCTCCTTTTCTTCTAATTCTTCAAGTTTAGCTTCGTGGGCCATATCTTTTGGCAAAGCTACCCAGTGCTTAGGTGCTACTTGTTGTAATGGATATACACGACCATCCTTGTCGTACCATTTACTTTGATTTTCTTCAAATTCTTTTTCAACTTGTTCGCGATGTTTCTTGTGTTCTTCACGATGTTCAACATCAACTTGAGGAATAGCGGAAAGCAAACGCTTAGTATAGATGTGAATTGGGTGCTTGTAGATTTCTTCACGGCTACCTAATTCAACCAAACGACCACGGTGCATGATTGCCAAGTTTTCTGACATGTGCTTAACAACACCCAAGTCGTGTGAAATGAACAAGTAAGCAATGTTGTATTGTTGTTGAATGTGCTTCATGAAGTTCAAAACCTGTGCTTGAACTGACAAGTCCAAAGCAGACGTTGGTTCATCCGCAACAATTAACTTAGGGTTAGTAGCAACGGCACGAGCAACACCGATTCTCTGACGCTGACCACCTGAGAATTCATGTGGGTACTTGTAGATCGCATCACTAGGCATCCCTACAATATCCAACAATTCTTGAACACGATCACGTTCTTGATCAGTAGTCAGATTTTCAAAGTTTCTAATTGGCTCTGCAATGATATCTTCAATTCTCTTTCTTGGGTTCAAACTTGACATTGAATCCTGGAAGATCATTTGAACATCTTTATTATAATCAAGCTTCTTACGGTTGCTTGCCTTAGTTACGTCCAAACCCTTATACATGATTTGACCACTTGTAACTTTTTCAACCCCAACAATCGCCTTACCGGTAGTAGATTTACCAGAACCAGATTCACCGATTAAACCGTAAGTTTCACCTTCACCAATTGAGAAATTAATCCCATCAACGGCACGGACATAATCAGTAATTCTGTTCCAAAATCCAGAGCGAATTGGGTAATAGACCTTTAAATCTTTGATTTGAATAATTTCTTTTGCCATAAACTACTCCCCACTTGCTGTCTTTTCATCCTCAAAGTGGAATGACTTCCAGCAAGTACATCTTACCCAGTGACCTGGCGCAACTTCATGCACCTTAGGTTCTTCTTCATGTGCGCTAGCAGGAATCCAAGGAATTCTTGCAGCAAATCTATCACCAGTACGTGGCATATTCTTCAAAGATGGCACAGTACCGTGAATTACATGAAGATCTTCATCCGTATCGTCTGATTGAGGCATTGAGTTAAGTAATGATCGAGTATATGGATGAAGTGGGTTTTCAAAAATTGTCTTTACATCAGATTTTTCAACAATTTGACCAGCATACATGACTGCAACTTCATCAGCAGTTTCTGCTACAACACCTAAGTCGTGAGTGATCAAAATAATCCCTGAGTGGGATTGTTTTTGAATATCTTCAAGCAAATCCAAAATTTGAGCTTGAATAGTAACATCCAAAGCTGTTGTTGGTTCATCGGCAATAATAACTTCAGGCTTACATGCAATCGCCATCGCAATTACAACACGCTGACGAAGCCCACCAGACAACTCATGTGGGTACATTTCGTACATTTCTTCAGGCTTTGGCATTCCTACTTGATTAAACAATTCAATGACACGTGCGTGACGTGTTTTTTCGTCCATATCAGTGTGGTAATAAAGAGTTTCAGCAACTTGGTCACCAACACGCATCAATGGGTTCAAGCTGGCTAACGGGTCCTGGAAGATCATTCCGATCTTGTCCCCACGAATCTTATTGAAAAGTGATTCATTCAAGCCAACTAGGTTTAATTCATTGTAAAGAATGTCCCCTGTTACTTTAGTATTTTTATGGTCGTACAATCCAATGATACTTGAGGCAATTGTACTCTTACCACAACCAGATTCACCAACGATGGCTAAAATCTCGTCGCGCTTCAGAGTCAGATTAACATCGTCTGCCGCATCATAGAATTTCCCTTGCAAACGGTATGCCGTATGCAGGTGTTGAATATCTAATAAAAGATCACTCTGCTTCTCCAAAGGTCATTCCTCCATCTCGAGCTTTTTTATTAAAAGCATTTAATCTTTTCTATTTATTTTCTAAATATAAACACAAAGCCGGTCGTATGCAAATCACGACACGGCTTTTTTTAGAAAATTATCCTTGATGAGACTTAATATATGAAACAGCATCACCAATTGTTTTAATTTTTTCAGCTTCATCGTCAGGAATTTCTGCGCCAAATTCATCTTCCAATTGCAAAATAAATTCAACCAAATCAATTGAATCAGCATCTAAATCGTCCATAAAATTAGTGTTTTCAGTAATCTTGTCTTTATCAACATCAAAATTATCAGCGATCATGTCCTTGATTTTATTAAAAATTTCTTCTTCTGACATAAAACTTCTCCTTTTTAATAAAACATTGTACTATTTTTCAGCGAATTCGTCTCTAAAATCTGCAACAAGTTTTTCTTTAACCATTTTATCTACTTGCTTAAGAGTGAAATAAATTGGACGTTCATTTGATCTACCGTGGGTTTTAACTACCGGTGCATTAACGCCTAGTAAAACTGCACCGCCATATTTAGCCGTATCAAATTTAGATTTTAAGCTTGATAACGAGCCCTTCACCATTAAGGCACCTAACTTGGTCATTACACCGCCATTTAATAAACTATCTTTTAATAAATGAAGCAAGACGCTAGAGGTTCCTTCAATGTTCTTAAGTACAGCGTTTCCGGTAAAGCCATCGGTTACTACCACATCTGCCTTGCCTAATAGCAATTCATTACCTTCAATATTACCTAAGAAATTCAAATTACTTTCTTTAAGCAATTCATAGGCCTTTTGGTGAACATCATCACCCTTGTCGCTTTCAGCTCCATTATTTAAGAGCATTACTCGCGGATTTTGAATACCACGGATTTTTTCTGCATAGTATGAAGCCATTTCGGCCCATTGTAAAAGATATTCTGGCTTACTCTTAGCATTAGCACCAACATCAACCATATTGAAGCCATCGTCACTATTTTGAACAGGTAAAGTAGGCATCAAACCTGGACGAACAATCCCCTTGATTCGACCAATAATAAAAATTCCACAAGCAAGCAATGCACCAGTATTGCCTAAGGAAAGCAACGCATCAGCTTTTCCTTCCTTAACGAAGTTAGCTGCCACAACCATTGAAGAGTCTTTCTTTTTTCTGATTGCCTTAACTGGTTCATCTTCATCAGCAATAACTTCTGTTGTAGGTACAACTCCTAATTGATCATTAATTTGATCTTCAGGGATTAGTTTTCTTAATGCTTCTTTATCACCAAATAATAAAAATTTAGTCTCAGGCATTCCAGTTTTAGCTTGTAAAACCGCCTTAACGATTGCATCTGGGGCATTTTCGCCACCCATCGCATCAATTGCAATTGTTCTCATATATTCACCACAATCTTTTCTAAATTCTGTTTTGCTCTAATTGCTTATATTCTAGCACTTGCTTAAGTGCCTTATGTCCTGGATCTGATAAATCAGGATCAGCCGCAACCAAAGCTCGTGCTTCTTTTTGCGCAACGACCAATGTATCGTAGTTATTTACTACATCACCCACACGAAATTCTGGCAATCCTGACTGAGCCTTACCAAACAAATCACCTTCACCGCGCATCTTTAAATCTTCTTCAGCTAATTTGAAGCCGTCATTGGTCGACGCAATAATTTTCATTCTTGCTTTACCTGAATCGGTCTTAGGATCAGCTAGAAAGACACAATAACTTTGTGTTTGTCCTCGACCAATTCGACCACGCAGTTGGTGCAATTGACTTAAGCCAAAACGATCAGCATTATAAATCACCATCATATTGGCATTAGCCACATCAACTCCAACTTCAATCACACTGGTAGTTACTAAAATATCGATCTCACCAGCTGCAAATGCAGTCATAATCTCATCTTTTTGCGCACCTGGCATTTGACCATGAAGCAGGACTACCTTGTGATTAGGAAAATCATGGCTTAATTTTTCATGCAATTCTTCTGCATTTTTTAAGTCTAACGTCTCTGACTCGGTAATCAATGGTGTCACAGCGTAAATCTGAAAGCCTTGATTTAGCTGCTCTTGCATTTGTCGATAGACTTCCTTCATTTGACTACTTGTTTTCCATGTGGAAATAATTGGCTTTCTTCCGGCTGGTAAATGATGTATTTCAGAGACTGTCATATCACCATAAACTGTCAAAGCCAGCGTCCGCGGGATTGGCGTAGCGGTCATTGCCAAAATATCTGGTTGATCGCCTTTATTAATCAAAGCTTGTCGTTGTCCTACACCAAAACGGTGCTGCTCATCAATAATGACTAGACCTAATTTTTTAAAGATAACACTATCTTGAATTAAAGCATGAGTGCCAATTACCACATTAATCGTGCCATCAGTTAATTCACGGTAGATCTCACGCCGCTCCAGTGTTTTTGTATTGCCTGTTAAAAGAGCTACTCGCACACCTAAAGGACGCAACAATTCATCGATTTTTTTGAAATGCTGAGTTGCCAGAATTTCTGTTGGCACCATCAAAGCCGCCTGATAGCCAGCTGTAATGGCTGCAAAAATCGCATAAACGGCTACAACAGTTTTTCCAGAACCAACATCACCCTGCAAAAGTCGCCGCATTTGACCATCAGAATGCATATCAGCAAAGATTTCATTAACCACATGCTTTTGATCATCTGATAATTCAAATGGCAGAGATTTAGTTAATTGAGCAATTTCTGTCAGATCGTATTTCTTTGCATAACCCATTTGTTTACCATCATTACGGGTCAATAAAGCTAATTGTAATTCAAAAATAAAAAACTCACGAAAAATTGCACTTCTCTTAGCTAGTTCAGCCTCATGACTATTCTTAGGGTGGTGCATTTTTTCAATAATTACTTGGTCTTTTAAAAGACGATATTCTTGCCGCAACTTTTCCGGAACAATATCCTGCACTTGATCAATAAAATCGTCAATAGCCACATTAATTAGATCTACTAATTTTTTTTGCTTAACATGTCGATTAACCGGATAAATCGGCGCCATACCACTATCATTTTCTTTGGCTGCTACGAATTTAAAGGCCGTTAAACTTTGCCGGGCAACATTGTATTTACCATAAATAGCTACTTCTTGTCCGATCTCAATTTTATTTTTTAACCACGGCTGATTAAAAAAATTGACCATGATCACATCATGGTCAATTCTCATCTTGAAACTTAAGCGCGTTTTCTTATAGCCAAAACTACTAACAAACGCTTCAGTGGCTACTATTCCCTTTAGCATTACTTTTTGACCATCCATGATTTGATCTAACGGTAATGTTTGTAATTCGTCATAACGAAAAGGAAAGTAAAAAAGCAAATCATAAATACTATAGATGCCTAAGCTTCCTAATGCAGCTGTAGTCTTTGTCCCTACACCCTTTAAGTCTGTGACAGGAGCAAATAATGCATTATCAATCATTGTTATTCAACTGATACTAAGAAGTGATATACAGGTTGACCACCATCATGAATTTCAAATTCAAGATCATCATGTTTGGCTTCAAGTTGTTCAACTACTTCTTGTGCTTGCTCTTCACTAGCATCACGGCCAAACATAATTGTGATAATTTCTGAATCTTCATCCAGCATCTTTTCAATCATATCAACAGTAGTCTTAATTAAATCAGCATTGTCAACCTTAATCTTGCCATCAACAATTCCCAAGTAGTCATTCTTATGAATTTCTACTTCATCGATTTCAGTATCACGGGTAGCTTGAGTAACTTCACCTGAAACAACCGTATCTAAGTCCTCTGTCATAGCTTCCACATTTTCATCAACAGATGCATCTGGATTGAATGAAAGCATTGCGGTTAAACCCTGAGAAATAGTCTTAGTTGGTACAATACCAACCGGAATATCACTAACTTCAGCAGCCTGCTTAGCAGCCATAACAATATTACCGTTGTTTGGCAAGACAATAGCTTTCTTCGCACCAGACTTCTTGATTGCATCAATAAAGTCTTGAGTTGATGGGTTCATCGTTTGCCCACCCGAGATAATACGATTTACCCCTTCACTTTCAAACAACTTACGAATACCGTTACCTGAAGCAACTGCGATCACTGCAAAATCAACTGCTTCTTGTTGTTCTTCATCTTGGTCAACGATGCTTTCGTGTTGGATTCTCATGTTATCAATCTTGATCTTGCCTAATTGACCAAACTGACTACCGTATTGGAAAACATCACCAGGGTGTTCAGTATGAACGTGAACCTTAGCAATTTCACCATCAGAAACAGCTAATAATGAATCGCCCAAGCCAGACAAGTGCTTTCTAAATTCTTCCAAATCAAACTTCTTTTTATTTGGCACATCGGCATCAAGATCAACCATGATTTCAGTACAGTAACCATTTTTAATATCTTGAGTAGCCAATTGGCTTTGAACTGAAGATTGGTGGTGCATTGCATTGATCATTTCATCCATTTCATTTTCGTCAGGTTGATATTGATCTGCAAAGTTTTCACCCATTAAGCCTTCCAAAAAGCCTTCATAGATAAACAAAAGGCCTTGACCACCTGAGTCAACTACACCAACTTGCTTCAAAACAGGCAATAAATCTGGAGTTGACTTAAGAGCCTTCTTAGCACCTTCAACTACAGCTTTCATTACTTCAGTTACATCGTCGGTGTCATTGGCCTTAGTAGCACCGGCTTGTGCAGCAACACGAGCTACAGTAAGAATAGTACCTTCAACTGGCTTCATTACAGCCTTATAAGCAGTAGCAACACCATTTGAAAAAGCATTTGCTAATTCCTGTGCAGTTAAGGTCTTCATCCCTTGGGTAGCCTTGTAAAAGCCACGGAATAATTGTGAAGTGATAACCCCACTGTTACCACGGGCACCCATTAGCATACCTTTAGCCAAGCTTTCAGTTAAATCACTAACACTAGTACTTGGATTTTCCGAAACAGCCTTAGCACCACTTTCAATGGTTAAGTTCATATTAGTACCAGTATCACCATCAGGAACTGGGAAAACATTCAAAGAGTTAACAAACTCCGCATTTTTACCAATTCGATGAGTGGCAACACGTACCATATCTCTAAATTGCTTACTATCTATCTCATTTAAAACCACTATTTAAAACCTCCGCTTGTGTTATTCGTCAAGTACCTTAACGCTTTGTACAATGACATTAACGGCCTTAGTGTCTATTCCTAATTGATTCTTCAAATTGAACTTAACACTATCTTGAACATTCTTACTTACTTCAGAAATCTTCAAACCATAACCAACAATAATGTACACATCAACCGTAATTTCGTTATCTTCTGACTTGACAACAACACCGCGCTTATAATTGGCACGATTAAGAATCCCGTCAAATCCATCGCGAATGGCATTCTTTGATGCCATACCTACAACGCCATAGTTAGACGTAGCTGCGCCACCAACAACAGTTGCGATTACACCGTTTGAAATATCAATCAAACCATCTTTTGTCTTGATCTTAACAGCCATGTTTCGTCCTCCGTCTTATTATCTATATATACGTTTATTATTTTATCATAGTAACGACATAATCAATAATTAAAATACACCTGAAAAAATCCTTTTAGTATTGAATTGCGCGAAAACATATGATAATCTAATTAAGTATGACATCACAAATAAAGGAGGTTTAGCAAATGGCAAAAGATTACGTAACAGGTAAGAAGACTACATTCGGTAACAAACGTTCACACTCATTGAACTCAACTCGTCGTGCTTGGAAGCCAAACCTTCAAAAAGTTCGCATTCTTGTTGACGGTAAGCCAAAGCGCGTATGGGTTTCAACCAAGGCTTTAAAGTCTGGTAAAGTTACTCGTGCCTAATAGACCAAGAGCTTGTTAGATCACTGATCTTGCAAGCTTATTTTTTTACTTATTTTAATGATTTATATAAAAAACGGTAAGAAGACCATTTTATTTTGTCTTCTTACCGTTTTACTTTACTTCATAATATTGTGATGCTTATCGTCATCAGGAATTTCGTCGGCCATTCTTTCATCAATTGGCGTGTATGCATACTCAGTAATCATTTCACCCAACTTAGTTGGCAAGTCCAAATCTTGATAAGTTACATTTCTAGCTAAGCCATTGATAGTAGCTACTTCCTTCTTCTTCTTTTTATCAAAAATGTGAACGTGGTTCTTGTACATGTAGTCTTCTACATTTTATTTTGCACGGTCAAGTCTTGCTTCGTAGCGACCATTTTCGAAACCAGCAATATCTTTTTCAAAGTCAATATATTTCATTTGAATTCCCTTGTTTCTTTTCTATAGTTCTATTTTAACCTATAAATCATGAAAACGATTAATATCTTTAGAATAAATTGCTGCAATCATACCATTTTGCAAGCTAATCCTGAATTCATTACTATTAGGCAAAAATTCATTTGATGAAAAAACACGAGGATAGTTCCCAGAATAGTGCTTCAACTCATATCTTGCACCGATAATATTAAAATCTTCGATTGCTGTTAAAGCTGCAAAACCAATATAAGAGTAATTTTTTCTTTTTTCAACAACATGCGTGCCTGCATTAAAAAAGCAAATTAGATTTTGTTGGTCAATCAACGTTACTTTTTTCGCATATAATCTCATTTCAGGATTTAGCAACATTAATAGATTGATCAAAAAATGATCCAATCTTCCACCTGTAGCACCAAAAATCACTAATTCATCCACATGATAATCTTCAAAAGCAATCTGTAACATTAGCTCAGAATCAGTCCAATCCTTGACAGGATTAGAATAACGAATGTCTTGAACATTACTTTCTATTTGGCTTAAGTCATTTTCGTGTAAAGAATCAAAGTCACCTACTGCCACATCAGGTATTATTCCCAGTTCTTCTAAAAACAAGGCACCACGATCAACCCCAATAACTAAATCAGCTTGAGCCAGCTTTTCTTCAATATCTTCAGGCCACAATTCAGTTGGACCGCCCAACAATGCATATGCTTTCATTACTTAATAATCTTTTCTAATTTATGTACTTGACTGCCAACATCACCATTTTCATACAAGTATGAACCAACAACAAATATATTAGCGCCAGCATTTTCAGCTAATTTAATAGTCTGATCATTAATACCGCCGTCGACCTCAATATCAAAATCAGAGCCGACAATCTCTCTAACTGACTTAATTCGACTAACTGATTCAGGAAGAAAACTCTGTCCACCAAATCCCGGCTTGACCGTCATTACTAATACTTGTTTCAGTAATGGCAAATACGGTTCAACCACTTCAACTGGTGTATCTGGACTAATTGCCAAAGCAGCATCAACGCCATTAGAAGCTAAATAATCAAACCAATAATATAACTTAGGCTTGTCCATTGCTTCATAGTGTAGTTCGACCAAATCTGCTCCTGCACTAACAAAAGCTGGTACCAACTTATCTGGGGCATCACTCATTAAGTGAATTTCAGCATCTGTCATCGGAAATTCACGCTTGAAATCTTTGATTAGTTGCGGTCCAAAAGATAAATTAGGCACAAAATGTCCATCCATAATATCAATATGAAAACGGCTAATTCCGGCCTGGACTGCATTTTCAATATCATTTTTAAGATCAATATTATTTGCGTTCAAAATTGAGGGTGCAATCATCATCAGCTATTACCTCTATTTTAAATATTCCGGTATGCGACCTTCACTAATCTCAGTCCGCATAGCCAAATAATCTTCATATCTACTTGCCAGAATTTTTCCGGCTTCAAGTAACTTCTTTACTTCACAGCCTGGCTCCTGCAAATGCTGACATCCGCGGAACTTACAGTGAATACTTGCCTTTTTAAACTCAACAAAGTAATTACATAACTCATTCAACTTGATTGGTGTCAAATCAATTGACGAAAAACCTGGCGTATCTGCTAAAAAGCCCGCGCCTAACTTAAAAAGTTCGACCTTTCTAGTAGTATGTTTCCCACGATTCAAGCTAGTTGATATCGCACCAGTCGCTTGATTAGCATCTTTTTTTAAATGGTTAAGCAAAGTTGACTTACCAGCACCTGACTGTCCTGCTAAAGTCCAAATTTGATTTTTTTCAATCATTTTAGGAATCTGAATTTGCATTTCATGATAATCAGTGAAAACAAGATAACCTATTTTTTGATAATATGCTAAAGCTTGCTTGATTGTGTTTAACTTTGCTTCTGATAGCAAATCTGCTTTAGACAAGTAAATTGTTACACCAACTTTTTGCCAAGAAAAGAAAGTCAAAAAACGATCTAACAGCTCTACAGAAAAATCCGGTTCTACTGCAGAAATTACTAACAAAACATGACTTACATTAGCAACTGCTGGTCGCCCAATTCGATTAATCCGCGGCAAAATTTTCACCAGATAGCTCATTCCTTTATCATCTATCTGAATTTCCACATGATCGCCAACTGCTGGTTTTTGCTTTTTTTGACGAAAAACGCCGCGAGCACGCGTTCTCACGATACCCGCAGCGGTTTCTACATCATAATAACCAGCAATCAAACCAACGACGGTTCCTTGCGCTAGTTTCATTTATTTAGTCACCTTTTCATTCAAAACTGTATCGCCATTGCGCACAACCTTTAATTGTCCACTGCCTTCTCTAATGTTAAATGGAATCGAAAAACTCATATCATGCTTAATATACAAGTCACGATAAATATTGTTCAAGGAATGATCATCATCCTTAATATAGATCTGGACATGATCACCCTTGCCATTAACGGATTCTGACTCAGAGTCATTGCTTCCTTTATCATTATCAGGCTTCTCACTCTTAGAAAGATCATCACCAACATAGTTAACGGTAAAGGTCTTAGTTACAGTAGTTTCCTTGTCTTCCTTTGGACCTTTCGAGACCTTGATGGTAACAGTTGAACCACGCTCAACCTTAGTACCCGGACCTGGCTCCATCGAAATTACTAAGCCCTTCTCAACATCATCAGAATATTCTTGATTGATTTGTAAAGTCAGGCCATGTTCTTTGGCATAGTCTTGAGCACTCTTCAAAGAATAATTACTTAAGTCTTTCAAGGTAACCATATTTGAATGTGATCTAGCCTGCTTGCCACGTGAAACTATCAACGTAATTGTAGTCTGCGTCGGCTTAACCTCTACACCTGCAGCAATGCTTTGAGAAATAACTTGATTTTCGTCAACTTTATTAGAATATTGGTCCTCTCTAACTACATTAAAGCCCATATTTTCTAATTTTTCTGCCGCTTCGTCATAGTTCTTCCCAACCATATTAGGAACTTTAACCATGCTAGAACCGCTGGAAACAATTAAATCAACGCTCTTTCCCCGCTCTAGACTATTGCCTGCAGTTGGTTTTGTCGCAATAACCCGGCCTTTTTTTATATCATCTGACTGTCGCCTAATAATTTTTCCAACCTGTAAGCCTGCTGCTTCAAGTTTACTCTCAGCTGCTTTTTCTGCAATATTAGTTACATCAGGAATATTAACATCCTGTCGTTTATTTCCAGCACCACTTAAAGCGAAAATCATCATAAAAATGATTAAACCCGCGGCAATAATTGAGATCAGCCACCACCATTTGTGACTTTTGACATTCTGTAAAAAAGTCTTTTTCTTTACTGGCTTGCTTGATTCTACTGATTCGGTTTTTGCTGGCTCCACCACTTCTTTTTCTTCCTTTTGTGGCTTAAATCCAGGCAATACAATTGTTTTATCATCGTTATTACCATGATATGGTACAAAAACCGGTTCATCTGCCCGTTCAGGATCCAAGCTACTATCCAAATCTGCTTTCATTTCCTGAGCTGTAGCATATCTATCTCGTGGATCTTTCGCGGTTGCCTTTAAAACAACATTTTCCAGCGCCTGTGGTACACTTGAATCTTTCTTGCGAATTGAAGGAATTGGTTCTTGCGCATGCTTCAGTGCAATTGCCACTGGTGTATCACCGTTAAACGGAACAGTTCCTGTGATCAATTCATATAAAATTATTCCCAAGGAATAGATGTCAGATTGTTTAGTAACCATTCCGCCACGCGTTTGCTCAGGAGACATATAATGAACTGAACCCATTACTGAATTAGTTTGTGTAATCGAGCTTTGATTCAAAGCAACGGCAATTCCGAAATCAGCTATTTTAATATTGCCGCGCTTATCCATCAAAATATTCTGTGGTTTTAGATCACGATGAATAACATTGTGCTTATGAGCTAATGCAACTGCACTCAATATCTGATCCATAATTCGAATAATTTCATTTAAATCCAAAGGTGAATTTTTTTGAATATATTCTTTTAGATTAGGACCATCAACATACTCCATTACCATGTATGGCAAACCATGATCGGTACCTACATCAAGTACAGAAACAATATTAGGATGACTTAATTCACTTGTAGCTAATGCCTCTCTTTGAAAACGAGCTTGGGTTTGCGGTTCATTCTGCAAATCAAGGCGTAAAATTTTAACTGCCACCTTACGTTGCAGGATAATATCTTCCGCTAGATAGACATTGGCCATTCCGCCTTCACCTAAGGTATCGATGATGCGGTAACGTTCCCCAAGCAGATAACCTTTATCGATCACTGCTCTCGTCCTCCTTGTTCCAAATTAGGCAGACAGTAATATTATCACCACCACCTAATCGATTGGCCTCACTAATCAATTTATTACAACGTTCTCTTAAGCTAAGCTCCTTAGTTGCCAAAATTTGTTGGATTTGTGGATCGCTAAGTGAATTGGTTAGGCCATCAGTACAGAGCAAAATAATGTCGTTTTCCCCCATCTTGATCTCATCAAATTCAGGATCAATCGTACTTGAGACGCCTAATGCTTGCGTAATAATATTTTTCTGGGGATGGTGTTTAGCTTGTTCTTTAGTAATCTGACCCATCTTAACTAATTCGTTAACCAAAGAATGATCTTCAGTTAATTGGACAAATTTACCTTCAGAATAACTATAAGCCCGAGAATCACCTAAATGAGCAATTAAGGCATTTTTATCAAATGCAAACGCCAATACAATCGTTGTCCCCATTCCATTTAAGTCAGGAAACTTATCAGCAGTCTTTAAAATTGTTTCATTTTCAGAATTTAATTGCACATCAAGCCATTTATGAGCAAGATTAGCATCTGCAAAGTCAGTCATACTAAAATTATGTCCTAAATGGGTGACTGCCATTGTTGAAGCAACGTCACCACCTTGATGGCCGCCCATACCATCACAGACAATTGCTAAGACAATTCCCTTTTGATTTTTAAAAACTTTTACAAAATCTTGATTGCTTTTCCGTACCTTACCAATACTCGAAGCGTATGCTGTTTCAATCAAAAATCTAACCTCGTAACTTAAATTTAGCAATGAAAAATCCATCATTGCCATCTAGATCAGGCATTATTTTCAACATCCCTGTCTTTGATTCAAGTTTAGTTAACTTAAATGGAACTAGTTCAAAGTCAGGATGTGCTTGCAAAAACTTCTTAACTACCTCTTCATTTTCTTCCATTGAAATTGAGCAAGTTGAATAAACCAACTCGCCATTCTTTTTTAAGAGTGAACTTACTGCAGTTAAGATTGCCAATTGAATTTTTTGTAAATTTTGTAAGTCCTGTTGTCTCTTAGTATAGCGAATTTCAGGCTTACGACGCAATAATCCAAGCCCAGAACAAGGGGCATCGACTAAAATTTTGGTAAATTCACCCGCCGCAAAAATCTCTGTAGCCTTACGTGCATCACATGCCTTAGTCTTTACCTTATTTGCAACGTGCATTCTCTGGGCATTATCTCGTACTAAACGTAATTTTTTATCATGAATATCTAAGGCAGTCACATCACCATTAACAATGCTTTCGGCAATTTGCACGGTTTTCCCACCGGGAGCAGAACAAGCATCAAGCACATGCTCATCTTGTTCAAAGTCAAAAGCTTCTACGACTAAACTGGCAGCTTCATCTTGAATTGTTAACTTGCCTTCTTCAAACAAATCACTTTCGCTAATGCCACCGTGACTCAAAATCACATCATCGCTTGATAACTTAGACCATTGTGGTTGATAGTTATCCCGCTCTAACTGGGCAAAAACTTGCTCTTTATCTGCCAACTTTGAAATACGTACACTGTTTTTAGCTGGCTCATTAATACTGTTTAAAACTGATTTTGCCTTGTCTAGGCCCCAGTTATCAATTAAATATTGAACTAACCATTCAGGTACGCTTTCTTTGACACTTAAATATTTAACTGGATTATTTTCAGCTGGTAAAATCACCCCGCGCCTAGTAAACGAACGCAAAATTCCATTTACCAACCGAAAGCCAGCTGAATGTCGCTTGCCATATTGCTTAGCAAGTTTATTAGCCTCATCAAGTACAGCACGATCAGGCACTTTATCCAAAAAAATCAACTGGTAAAGTGACATTAACAATAATGGCTTAATATATTTTTCGGTCAGTTTTGTCCTAACTAAGCCTTTTAACTGATATTCTAAAAACAATCGATACTGAATCGTGCCATAAACAATATTAGTAGCTAAATTTTGGTCTGCAATTGACAAGTTAGAGTGCTTTAAGCTGTTATTCAAACTAATATTAGAATAGGAGCCTTGATCTAAGACCTTGATCAATGTCTCTAAGCTGACTGCACGTGCACTCTTATCGATCGACAATTTCTTCACCTGGGACAAACTTACTACCTTGACCATTTAAAAAGCTCTTGATGTCCATTCTCTTTTTGCCACTTGGTTGAACTTCAAGTAAGTTAAGTACTGAATTATCAGCAAAACTAATGGCAAAACGTCCTTTGTTAGCAACAACAGAGCCGGCATTTAAACTTGATGAATCAGATGCAACTTCTGCCTTCCAGATCTTGAAACGTTTGCCTTCAATCATCAAATAAGCACCAGGATCTGGATTCAAAGCACGAATCATATCGTTGGCCTCTTCTGCTGTCATATCAACATTAAGTTTTTCTTGTTCTTTAGTGATGTTAGGTGAAAAGACGACCTTTTCTGGATCCTGTGGAACTTTTTTAATTGAGCCATCAATAATTGCTGGTAAAGTCTTAAGCAATAAGTCCCGCCCAACAATTGATAATTTACTAAATAAAGTGCCAGCGTTATCATCAGGCTCAATCTTAATTGCTTCTTGAGCATAAATATCACCGGCATCCATCTTCTTAACCATTTCCATAATGGTAATTCCAGTTTCTTTATCACCGTTAATTAGTGAATATTGAATTGGTGCACCGCCACGGTATTTAGGTAAAAGTGAGCCGTGAACATTAACTGCTGCAATTTTAACCGAATTCAAAAACTTAGTTGGTAAAAATTGCCCATATGCTGCAGTTACAATCAAATCTGCATGCATATCAATTAATTTCTGCATTTCGTCTGATCCAGACAACTTAACCGGTTGAAAGATTGGCAAATCATGCTTTTCTGCTGCGATCTTGGCTGGTGACTTAGTAATTTTCTGCTTACGTCCTACCTTTTTATCAGGTTGAGTGACCACGGCTTTAATCTCATAGCCTTCATCAATTAACCCTTCAAGTACTGGAACTGAAAATTCCGGTGTTCCCATAAATATTATTGATGTCATTAAAGCATCCCCTTACATAATTCTCTCTGGTTCATTATCAATAAAAATACTTAAACCATATTTCTTAGCTTCCTGTGCGGAATCTTGAACATGGTGTAATAATTCATTTAAATTTGGTTCTTTTTTATATTTTACCAGTATTTGATAATAATATTGATTTTTTACACGAGAAATTGCACTTGGCGTTGGTCCCAAAATAATCGTTGGCTCATGCAAGTGCTCATTCAAATACCTCTTAATCCTAAAAGCCTCACGAGCTGCATTCTGTTCTTTTTTAGCAGCAATGGAAATCAGCACGGTATAAAAATATGGTGGATAGTTACCAGCATGCCGCATATTCATCTCATAGCCATAAAATCGTTCGTAGTCCTGAGTTTGAGCTAGTTGAATAGCATAATGCTCTGGATTATAAGTTTGAATTAAGACTTCTCCTTCCTTATCAGCACGACCTGCACGGCCAGCTACTTGAGTTAATAATTCAAAAGTCTTTTCAGAAGCATTATAGTCAGAAAGCCATAATCCTGTATCGGCATTGATTACTCCAACTAAAGTTACATTAGGGAAATCTAATCCTTTAGCAATCATTTGCGTACCTAACAAAATATCAGCTTCATGAGCACCAAAGGCATCTAGAATTTTCTTATAGCTACCCTTTCTTCTAGTTGTATCAACGTCCATCCGCAAGATTCGTGCACCAGGCAGAAGCTCTTCTAATTCTTCTTGTACCTTCTGTGTACCTGCACCTAAAAAACGAATTTGCGAGCTTGGGCAATTAGGACAACGTGTGGGCACTGGCTCAGTATGACCACAATAGTGACATTGCATACTGTTAGTATCCTTATGCAAATTTAAAGAAACATCACAATTAGGACATTTTAATACAAAACCACATTCACGGCAAAGCATAAAATTAGCAAAACCACGTCGATTGAGCATTAAAATAACCTGCTCTTTTTTTGCCAAACGCTTTTTTATTGCATCTACTAGCTCAACAGATAAATCAAATTGACCACCAGCAAACTGCACGTGCTTTAGATCAATCAAATTAACTTTAGGCAATTTCTTTTGATTAGCCCTTTCAGTTAACCGTAAAAGATGATAGACATTTTTTTGGGCGCGTGCACGGCTACCCAACGATGGTGTTGCACTTCCTAAAACCAACGGACAATTGTGAAATTTACTACGCCAAATAGCCACATCACGTGCATTATAACGTGGATCGGTTTCTTGCTTATATGAAGACTCATGTTCCTCATCGATCACGATTAAACCAATATTATCTAGTGGAGCAAAAACTGCACTCCGAGCGCCAACGACCACCTTAGTCTCGCCACGACGAATTCGGCGCCACTCATCATATTTTTCTCCCTCAGATAGGGCACTATGTAAAACGGCTACCTCTTGACCAAAACGTGCCTTAACCTGACGAACCATTTGCGGCGTCAAGGAAATTTCTGGCACCAGCATTAATGCATTTCGCCCCTGTTTAAGAGCCTTGCTAATAGCGTGTAAATACACTTCAGTCTTCCCGCTACCAGTAATCCCTTCCAACAAAAAAGTCTCAGCCTGGCGCTGTTCAATTGCTTGGGTGATCTGGTTCAAAGCACCTTGCTGCTCACCATTTAAGGTAACCGCTGTTTTATGTTCTCCGTCATCAAATCCGGATAGCGGATCGCGATAAACTTCAACACTTTTTTTATTCAACCAACCTTTGGTAATCGCAGAATTCAAACTCGCCACCGTCAATCCAAGCTGTTTTTCTAGCTGGCTTTGGCTTTTGGGATAATCCGCTGCATTATCAATGATATCCATCAATAACTTTTTTTGCTTTACCGCATTTTGACGTAAAGTATTGTAAATTTTGGGATATTCCTCTTTTTTTAATGCTAGTTCATATTGATTTTCTTTTTTCTTCTTGGCTCGATTTTCTACCACATACTCAATCTTTGCTTGATCATCTTGCAATAATTTGCGGAATTGCTTAATCTCCGCCAGATCCGTAATTTTATTTAAATCAATTGGATCACCCTGAAACAGCGGCATTTTGGCAGCTCTATCATTAGCTGGCACTAGCAATTTGCGATAATTTGCTCGCATTACCCAAGGTAGCATCGCTTGTAAAATTTTAATTCTGTAAGAAAAAATATTTTTTGCTAAATCAGCAGATAACTTTACCAACTCTGGCGTAAGCGGTGGCATCTCATCTACCACAACTAGCAAATCCTTAAGTTTACCTTTAAATTCACTTTGATCAGTGATCCCCACCACAAAACCTTGCACTTTACGAGGACCAAACGGAACAACTACTCTTGATCCAATCGCAATATCCTTTTCTAATTCTGTTGGAATATGATATTCAAAAATACGGTCTGTTTGCCGTGCAGCTACATCAACAATAACCTGAGCAATCATTTAATCACCTGTAAAAAAGACCTTCACCCCAAAGGATGAAGGTCAATAAATTAATCTTCGAGGTTAACCTCGGCATGAGCTGGGTCAACAGTAACTTTACCAGCAGCAATTTCTTCAAGTGCCTTACCAACAGCCTTATCACACTTAAAATGTTCCAAAGTTGGTGGATCACCAGCTTCAAGTTCATGTGCTCTCTTAGCGGCAAGAACAGATAATGAATAGCGTGAATCAACACGTGACAATAATTTATCAATTGATGGGTAAGTAATTCTCATAATAATTAATCCTCCTTGACCATCTTACGATAGTCATCAATTACACGTTTAACACTGACATGTTCTGCATCGACGATCGCTTTAATATGATCAACTGCATTAGCTACTGTATCATTAACTACTGCATAATCATAGTCTTCCATCTCCAAAATTTCATTGCGCGCTTGCTTAATTCGACCACGAATTACATCTTCTGACTCGGTGCCACGGTGTTCCAAACGCAAATGTAACGTATGTAGATCTGGTGGGGTTAAAAAGATAAACACGCCATCGGGCATCTTTTCACGTACTTTTTGTGCCCCATTAACATCAATCTCAAGTAAAACATCTTTGCCATCATGAAGCATCTTCTTCACTGGTGCAAGAGGTGTACCATAATAGTGACCGACATATTTATTATATTCTAACAACTCACCATTTTTAATAGCCTCTTGAAAGCGATCTTCACTAACAAAAAAATAATCTTGGCCATTAACCTCACCTGGTCGCGGTTGACGCGTAGTCATTGAAACTGAATATTCAAATGGAAAGACTTTGTTTTCAACAATCGCGCTTTTAACAGTTCCTTTACCAACGCCGGAAGGACCAGAAAGCACAAGTAATAAACCTTTATCTGCCATGCTGAACTCCTCTTAACTTGTAATATATCTAGTTTGCACTAAAATTGTTTCTTTTTCAAGTTTTCTCTTTGCATACAAAAAAACAGACAAAATCGTCTGCTCCTTTACTAAATTATTTTCTCGAATGTCTCACACACTACTTCAGTTTCATCTGTGAACTCTCGTCCCAGTTCTTGACATTCGCGCGCAAAAAATTTCTCGTGTACTTTACGCCAAGATTCATATGAGCGATCGCCCTCGCCTTCTAAATAGGCATGCTCAGCTGAGACATTTTTAAATGGCATAATCTCAACAGTCTTATTTTGAATCACACAAACTGGTTCATTTCGTCCATTTAAAACAATTGCGTACATCCCTACAACCGGTACATCTTCTTGCGCAGAATACAGGCTAGTCGTTGCCGTCTTAATTCCACTTTTGACCAAATCACTAAGAATATCTGCATCCCGGCTATTAGCTCCAAAAGCAAAAGCACCTTCTAATGCTGTAGGACTTACTTGATGTTCTACACAAAAATCACGCCAAAATTTACTAATACTAGTCATCTTTAATACTCTTAATCAAATCTGCAGCATTCTTCTTTGCTGCATCGGTTACATCTTGTCCAGCCATCATCTGTGCAATCGCTGTAATGGTTTCTTCCTTGCTAAGTGGGCCTATTTGAGTAAAGGTTGAACCATCTTTTACTTGCTTAGCTACCAAGTAGCGTTGATCACCCGCGGCAGCCACTTGCGGTGAGTGCGTAATTGCAATTACCTGCTTGTTGCGACCGATTGAGTGCATCTTTTTCCCGATAGCAGCCGATACTCGGCCAGAAACTCCCGTATCAATTTCGTCAAAAATCATGGTACCCACTGGTTCAACTCGGCTGAAGATTGCCTTCAAAGCTAAGATCAATCTTGATTGTTCACCACCAGAAACAATTTTAACTAATGGCATTAAATCTTCACCTGGATTAGGTGCAATTAAGAAAACAATCGCATCAGTTCCCTTATCGGTAAATGTCTTTGTTTCATCAAAATTAATAGAAAAGCGAGCTTTTTCCATGTAGAGATCAGCTAACTCTTGCTTAATCTGCTCTTCCAGAGAATGAACCACTTTTTCGCGTATTAAATGCAGATCTCTAGCTTCTTGGGTCATTCTTTCTTCAATCTTGGCAACTTCTGCTTGCAATTTTTCCTCATCAAGGCCGCCTGTTTCAAATTGACTGAGTTCTTTTTGTACTTTTTGATAAAAAGCAAACACATCAGCCAAGGTTGGGCCATACTTCTTTTTCAATGAATTCAAGGTATCCAAGCGGTTAGTCACGTATTGAAAACGTTCCTCATCGAAGTCCATTGCATCCATTAAGTTCGATAATTCACTGCGGGCGTCATTTAAAGCATAAACTCCATCATCAACTGTCTTAGCAAAATCCTTAAATTTTGAACCAAATTCAGTTAAATCAGTCGCAGCATTTTGCGCATCTCCAAGTAAAGTTGCAATACCATGCTCATCATCATCGTACAATTGCATGAAATAATTGGCAGTATCCGCAATTTTTTGATAATTATTCAGCTCATTATATTCTTCTTCAAGCTTTTCATCCTCTTGTGGATCCTCTAGATCAGCTGCTTCAAGTTCTTTATTTTGAAATTGCAAAATATCCTGTTTTTGTGCCAATTCTTGAGCATCTTGACGCAAATGTCGCAATTGACTAGTCAACTTTTGCCATTCAGTAAAATCTTTCTGATAAGTTGTTAAATCCGTCTTAAAAGAATCTGGGGCATAGTTATCCACCAAATCAATCTGACGATCTTGGTCCATTAAAATTTGCTGATCATGCTGGCCGTGAATATCGACTAAATAGTTACCTATTTCGCGTAAAACATTAATTGTAGTTAGTTGACCATTAATGCGAACTACATTTCTGCCTTTTACTGCTAATTCACGACTAATTACTAATTGATCATCATCATGGGGCAATCCATATTGATCACATAATTCCGCAATTTTCTCTTTTTGATTATCCAATTCAAACAAGCCGGTAATAATTGACTTGGGCTCACCTGAACGAATCATTTCTTTTTGACCACGACCACCCATTAATAGTGAAACCGCATCAATAATAATTGACTTACCCGCACCAGTTTCACCGATGATCACTGTCATTTTTTCTTGAAAACGAACTTTTAAGCTTTTTATAATTGCAAAGTTTTTGATATCCAGCTCAACTAGCATAATTTCACTCCTATAGGCCACTTATGGCACGTTCAACCACTTCAGCTGGACTGCCTTGCCATAAGTTGCGTCCACCATTTGCTTCATCTTTTTGCAAATAGATCAAAAATTCAATGTTTCCTTTGCCACCTTTAATTGGTGAATAATCAACGCCTAGGACATTAAAGCCTGTCTCTAATGCCTTACGCATTGTATGCTCGATTACCGCTTTATGTACTTCATGGTCATGAACAATACCGTGCTTGCCTACATTTTCAGGACCAGCTTCAAACTGTGGCTTAATCAAACAAACTGCATCACATTGATCTTTCAAAATCGCGTACATTGGTGGCATAATCAAGTCCAACGAAATAAAGGATACATCAGTCATGGCAAAATCTGGCAAACCTTGGTCAAAATCTTCTGGTTTAGAATAGCGGAAATTTTGCTTTTCCATCACAACCACACGTGGATCGTCCCGCAACTGCCAAGCTAACTGGTTATAACCAACATCCAAAGCGTAAACCATCTTAGCACCATTTTGCAAAGCAACATCGGTAAATCCACCGGTTGATGCACCAATATCCAAACAAATTTTATCTGTCAAATCAATGTTAAAAACCTTCAATGCTTTTTCCAGTTTAAAGCCACCACGGGAAACATACTTCTTGCCATCATCTTTAACATAGAACTTCTCGCCTTCAGGAAACTTAGTTCCACTTTTGTCAATGCGTTGATGATTATGATCAGAAACTAGCCCTGCCATAATCGCTCTTTGTGCAGCTGAGCGGGAGTGAAAAAGGCCTTGTTCTGCTAATAAAATATCTGCTCTTTGTTTTGTCATTTATAACACCTTTTGATAAAGATCTAAAAAGCCAGTTAGCACTTCGCCATTTAGTCCATGCAAATCATCTTGTGCTTGCTTAATTAAGTCAGTTAGTTCTTTGCGACTTTGATCAATTCCTAACAAAGTTAAAGTATTATTCTTTCCTTCAGCTTCATCCTTGTGCGTAGCTTTACCAGCTTCTTCGCTAGTCTCAACCACATCAACCAAGTCATCATAAATTTGGTATGATCGGCCAAAAACTTTAGCAAAGTCAATCAATTTTACTTTTTCAATGTTACTAGCTTTTGCAAAAATAGCAGCCATTTCGACACTAGCTTGAATTAAGCATCCTGTTTTTAGCCATTCCATCTTGTTAATGAATTTAGCGTCTCCAGAAACACTAGCATTATTGGTTGAATCAATATCCAAATATTGTCCACCAACCATTCCGTTTGGACCCACTGCCTTAGTAATTAATTCTACCAATTGAGCTGAATTACTACCTTCAGCAATCCATTGAATTCCCATTGGCAAGAGCGCATCCCCGGCCAAAATAGCCTCGGCTTCACCCCATTTTTTATGACTGGTCAACTTGCCACGACGGTAATCATCATTATCCATAGCAGGCAAATCATCATGAATCAGTGAATAAGTGTGAATCAATTCAATTCCACAGGCAATTCGAACTTCAGGTTCCTCAATTTTTTTACCTAATGTGTTAAGTGTTGCTAAAAACAATAATGGACGCAAGCGTTTGCCACCAGCCATCACTGAATAAGCCATAATCTGGCTAATTTTCTGATCTTTCACTTCACTAGCCAAATGCTTAGCTAAATAATCATCAATTATTGGTGTCCATTGATCTTTAAAATAAGTGAATGCTGTCATAATTATTCCTCTGGTGCTGATGCATTATTTGGATCCAGCTTGTGTTCTGTCCCATCGCTATCAATTAACTTAGCTACAGTTTCTTCTGCACTATTGAGTTTCTTTTCCAAATCACGACTAATCTTTACGCCTTCTTGAAATTCCTTCAAGGCATCTTCCAAAGGGACATTACCATTTTCCAAATTTTGTACAATTTGTTCCAAACTAGTTAACTGTTCTTCAAAATTATTTTTCTTTACTGCCATTTTGTTCTTCCTTTATCTTTGTAACTACCGCATCAACTTGTCCATCTTTAAAATGCAATAACAAACGATCATCCTTTTGCACTTGTTTAACAGAACTGATTGTTTCACCATGCTCATTAGTTGAATAAACAAAGCCACGCTCTAATGTCTTCAAGGGACTGTAATCATCTAACTGTTGCATTACTTGAGTAAAAACATTGCGCTTATTCTTTAAATAATGCTGCATATTATCAATCATCCGCTGCTGCAAAAATTGTTTTTGCTGCTGCAGCTGATTAATTTTTTTATCAGGACTGACACTAAATAAACGCTGTTTTAATAATTGATAACTTTGTGCAGAATGCGTTACGCGATTTTGCATACTATTTTGCAAACGTTGTTTTAATTGATCAACCTGCTGAATTTGTTGGTCATATAACCTAGTTGGTTCTCGCATGATAACAGAATTTTGCACCCGGCTTAAACGATCACGCTTTGACCGAATAATATTTTGCATACTAGCAACTAATTGACTAGTTAATTGCTTAATATGAGCAAGTTCATCCAGCGTATTTGGCGTAGCATATTCAGCCGCCGCAGTCGGAGTCGCCGCACGTGCGTCGGCAACCAAATCACATAAAGTAGTGTCTGTTTCATGACCTACCGAAGAAATTACCGGCATTGGCATAGCATAGACTTGACGCACAACTTTTTCCTCATTAAATGGCCACAAATCTTCTAGTGAACCACCACCACGGCCAATAATCATTACGTCATACTTGTCACCTTGTGCTGCAATTTGCTGCATCGCCCTTATCAAAGAATCTGCCGCAGTATCACCTTGTACTTGTGCAGGATACAGGTCAATTTCTGCATGTGGGAATCGCCGATTAGCAGTAACCATGATGTCATGAATAACGGCCCCAGAAGCACTAGTAACTACTGCAATTCGATCAGGAAAATGGGGTAATGGCTTTTTATGAGCAGGATCAAATAATCCTTCTTTAGCTAATTTGGCTTGTAATTGCTTCAATTGCTCATATAATGCTCCAAGACCTGCTGGTTCCATCTGCTCAGCATAAAACTGATACGAGCCCTGTGGTCCATAAACGCTAACATAGCCAACCACATAGACTTTCATTCCCTCTTCTGGCTTAAATTTCACCTTTTCAAAGAACGAATGGAACATTACTACATTAATCTTCGATTTTTCATCTTTTAACGAAAAATACTGGTGCGAATTACGGCGATAGCGAAAATTAGATAGCTCGCCTTGTAAGAAGACTTTGTGCAAATATGGGTCATTCTTAAATTTTTGCGTAATATAATAATTTAAATCAGTAACCGTTAAATATTTATTCTCGGCCATTTTGTCTCCTAGTCAATTTAACTACTGCTTCCATTAAAAATTGTACTGTAAGTGGGCCTACCCCACCAGGAACGGGAGTAATGTAGCTAGCCTTTTCTTTTACATTGTCAAAATCAACATCACCAACTAATTTACCATTAACATGATTCATGCCCACATCAACAACAACTGCTCCATCTTTAACCATATCAGCAGTGATCAAAAATGCTTGTCCAGTAGCAGATACAACTATATCAGCTTTTTTTGTGATTTCCCCTAAATTCTGAGTATGTGAGTGACAAATAGTAACAGTTGCATTTTGCTCAAGCATTAGAGCTGCAAGTGGTTTACCTACAATATTACTGCGCCCAACAACCACAACATTTTTGCCATCAAGCTTAATTTGATAGTGCTTTAATAGAGCAATAATTCCCTCAGCTGTAGCTGGTTCAATAAAATGATCTTCCATCCACAAACGACCAATGTTAGCTGGCGTTAACCCATCAACATCTTTATTAGGATCTATTCTCTCTAGTAACTCATCTGCATCAATTTGCTTTGGAGCTGGTAACTGTACCATTACTCCATTAATCGTCGGATCGGCATTTAATTTATCAATCAAAGCCAATGCTTCTGCTTGCTCAGTATCAGCAGGCATTTGATAAATATCTTGAATGATGCCCATTTTTTTAGCACGCCGTTTTTTAGTACGGACATAGATCTTGCTAGCAGGATCATCCCCAATATTTATTACGCAAAAATGTGGCGTTATTCCTTTTTCTTTTAAATTCTTAACCTTTTCTTTAAGATTTTGTCCCAATTCATTTGCAAATGCTTTACCATCAAGAATTTCTCCCATTAATTTTGTCTCCTTTATAAAAAAATAACCGGCAAAACTGCCGGCTATTCATCGCTATTTAACAAAGTTTGCTAACATCCCATTAATAAATGGTTTCTCTTTAGGCTCAGCAAATTCGTCACATAAATTTAAAGCTTCGTTAACTGCTGGCTTAGCATCAATCTCATCACTATGATTGATTTCAAACAAAGCGACTTCCATGATAGCTACCACAGTTTGACTTACACGTTCAAGACGCCAGCCCTTTTTCAAATGACTAGTTAGTTCAGACTGTAAATTTTTGCGATCTTCTAGTACGCCTTCGATTAACTTCTTAGAATAGGCAGAAAGCTGTTTTAAATTAAGCGTTGCAACGACTTTTGCTTCAACTTCTTCGGCAGTTAAATCTGGCTCCTGATTAGCCAAATAAACGGCTTGCATAGCAACTTTTCGACTTTCGTGTTGGTTCATTATTTTTCTTCTTCGTCCTCCGGAAACAGCTCTGATGTAGTCTGGTCAGTATTTTCATCTTCTGGGAAAACTAAACCGACAACATGAACGTTGATTGCCTTCAGCTCAAGATCAGTCATTTGCAATAATTGTGCCTTCAACTTCTTTTGCAACGTCATTGCAACCTTAGGAACGTTAACGCCGCTTTCAAGATAAACATAAATATCAGCAATTAGCTTATCATCGTCATCAACACTAATATTTACGCCCTTACCATGATCTTCACGACCGAAAACCCAGTTTAAGCCTGATTTCAAACTGCCGCGCATTCCGGCAACACCATCAACTTTTTCTGCAGCAATACCCAAAATAACTTCTAGAACACTTGGATCAATTTTAATTTGTTCGCTGTTTTCTTCACCACTTAAAAGAATTTTTGAACTATCTGCCATTTTGTTACCTCAAATAAACTACTTATTTGCACGTGATACGTAAGTACCATCAGCAGTGTTAATAGTTAAAACGTCACCTTCGTTAATGAAGAATGGTACGTTAACTACTAAACCAGTTTCCATAGTAGCTGGCTTACCACCACCTGATGAAGTATCACCCTTGATGTTAGGTTCAGTCTTAGCAACCTTCAAATCAACCGTGTTAGGCAATTGGATACCTAAAGTTTCACCTTCGTGCATAACTACGTTAACAATCATGTTTTCCAATAAGTAATTAGCTTCATCGCCAATTTGTTCATTTGGAATTGCTAATTGATCGTAAGTAGAAGTATCCATGAATACATAACTTGAGCCATCATTGTACAAGTATTGCATTGACTTAGTTTGAATGTCTGCAGTTTCAACCTTAGCAGTTGAACGGAAAGTATATTCTTGTACAGCACCAGTTCTCAAACTCTTAAGCTTTGAACGTACAAAGGCACTACCCTTACCTGGTTTTACGTGTTGGAATTCAACAATGCGCCATAAATCGTTGTTGTATTGAATAGTCAAGCCATTCTTGAATTCGTTTACTGAAATCATTGTCATATTAAGTCCCTCATTTCTACAATTATTATCTTACCAATCTTGAAGCGTTTTTACCATAAATACGATAAATTAAATAGCTATTATAGGGAAATCAATTCATCCTTTGGCAAAGTGGATAAAGTTTCAGGCGTTTGATCATGGACCAAAATATCGTCTTCGATTCTAACACCGCCCTTGTCTGGCAAGTAGATTCCTGGTTCTACGGTATGAACCATATTATTGACCAATTTAGTAGTTCTAAAAGGTAAAGCTGGTTGACACAATTCGTGAATTTCAAGACCAATGCCATGACCGATACCGTGTCCAAAATACTGACCGTAACCTTGTTCTGTAATATAATCACGTGCTGCTTTATCAACATCATATCCAGTATTACCTGCAACTGCCGCGGCAATGCCACGGCGTTGTGCTTTATGTACAATATCATAGATTTTATGCATTTCAGCATCAACTTCACCTAATGAAACAGTTCTAGTAATATCTGCCGCATAACCGTGATAAAAACTACCAAAGTCAATGACAATCATATCGCCTTCGGCTAATTCTTTGTCACTAGCAACGCCATGAGCCCAGGCCGAACGCACACCGGAAGCTACAATTGTATCGAAATCAGGGCCATCGCCGCCATTAACTTTAAATAGGTAGTCCAATTTAGCACCAATTGCACGTTCTTTAACGCCAGGCTTAATCATCGGCAAAATACCTTTAAAGCTTTCCATTGAAATATCAATTGCTTTGCGCAATGCCGCAATTTCAAGATCATCTTTAATATTACGTACTCGTTCAACCAATTCTTCAACCATCACAAATTCAAGTTCTGGATTTAGTTGCTTAAGTTTTTCATATTCACTCGCTGAAACGAATTCACCTTCAACTAAGACCCTCTTGACGTCCATTTTTTTCAAGGCCTTAGTAAGTTCTTCATAATCACTAGAATGTTTCATTACAACATCCATTTCGCCAGGTGCTTGTGCTTTAATCTGTCCAGCAAAACGAGAATCTGATAAAAGTACCCGTTCGCCACTAGCAGTCAAAATTAATTGTGCTTCTTCCCCTGTAAAATTGGTTAGATATCGATAATTAGCTTGATTAAAAATAATCAATGCATCTGCATTTGCTTCTTTAATTAAATCAGTTACATGCTCAATTCGCTGGTTAATTAAGGATAATAATTCTTGCCTATTTTCCATCTCAGAGACCCTCTTTTTGTATGATATTGGTTTAATTACGCGTGGTGCTAGTTAAATCGTTTTAGTTAATAAAAAAGTCCAATTAGACTAGACTCAAGTTGTAAGTAATTTAAATAGAAAAGAGTCTGATCTAAATGAACTATCTCAAGCTTAAGCGTTTTTCTCACCATTTACAAGTTAGTTTTAATCGGTTAAATGTGATTTGTCGCTCGCTGTATAAGCTTTATGCGCCTGATGGACTTAAACATCGTAAAAATGTTGATCAGACCAAGCTTCCTAATAGTTCTATCTTAGCGATGCTCATTTGGCAAACTGAAATTGGAATTGAATCTCAACGAAGATTCTGTAAATTCTTCGTTGGCTTATCTCATTCTCGTTTTAACCGTCGAGCTCGAATGCTCTTGCCTCTAATTCGTTGTATCCGTCAGGCTTGGAATCAAGAAGTAAAGACAGCTGGAGAATTTTTGATTATTGATAGTTTCCCAGCCTGTTCGCAATTATCGTGTCAAGATCTTTCGGGGCGTAGCTGATATTGGTTATAAAGCAACCAAGAAAGTCTATTATTATGGCTTCAAGGTCCACGCAATAGTAAGCGATGATGGCTATCTGCTTGACTATGCAGTTACTAAAGCGTCAGTACATGATGCCAAAGAGACAGTAGAATTGATGATCAATGCTCATCCAGCCAACCATTATCTTTTAGGAGATGAAGGTTATTTAGGCAAAAATCTAGCTACTAATCTAAAGCGCATGGGATATGTGCTTTGGACGCCATATCGTAAAAATATGCAAGGAGCTAGAAGGCATAATGATCATCAATTGATGGCAATTAGAAGAAGCATTGAAAGCGACTTTTCTTTGCTTAGTTATTACAACGCTGAGAATAATCGAGCAAGAAGTCCAGTAGGCTTTCAACAGCGGCTAGAAATAGCTATTTTAGCTTATAATATGGCATATTGTCTAGAACGATTTAAAATTGAAGTGCAACACTAAGTGTTAAACAAAAAGGCCATGAAGACCTAAACTTGAAGTGACGAAAAATCAAGAAAGGAAGATCTTCATGACCAATTCAAATTCTAGCATTTCTAAGCACTATCATCAATTAACCAGCGTACAACGTGGACAAATTCAAGCAATGCTGGATTCCGGCATAACTTCCCGTACTGTTATCGCTCAAGAAGTCGGCTGCCATAAGTCGACAATCAGTCGCGAAATCAAACGCGGAAGCGTCCTGCAAAGAGACAGCAGCTATTTATTGTATGAGCACTATTA
This sequence comes from Lactobacillus crispatus, assembly GCF_018987235.1. Classification (NCBI taxonomy): domain Bacteria; kingdom Bacillati; phylum Bacillota; class Bacilli; order Lactobacillales; family Lactobacillaceae; genus Lactobacillus; species Lactobacillus crispatus. Next base: position 816,367 of record NZ_CP072197.1, on the reverse strand, counting down.
CGCTGATACTGCACAGCTTTATTATGAGAAGCGTCGCAAAAACTGCTATCAGCGCAATCCATTGAAGCATTATGCTGTCTTTTTGAGAATGCTCTCCAGACGCTTCAAAGCTAAATTTGATGCCACCAGCATCGATGAATTCGTTGGTGAATTCAAAAGGACTATGCCAGGCTACCCTTGTCCCAGCACACCAACTGTCTATCGCTATATTGATCAGGGCTTGCTGGACATAAGCAATATTGATCTGCCTATGAAGCTCAAAAGACGCAGGAACAAGCGTCATCACGGCCAGAGCGGTCATGCTTTGCACAAGAAGAATCTTGGCAATTCCATTGAACAGCGTCCTAAAGAGATTGAAGACAGAAAAACGCCGCTGCACTGGGAAGGAGATCTGGTTAAAGGCGTCAGACGCAAGAATCAGCCTGCTTTAATGACTTTGACCGAAAGAACCACACGCTTTGAAGTAGTTATCAAGATTCCTGACTATCGGGCAAGCACATGCCAAAGGCTGCTTCAAAATGAGATTGACAGACATCCTGCCTGGTTTAAATCGATCACGTTTGACAATGGCTCTGAGTTTGCGGATATGACCAAGATCAAAGGCTGCCAGATCTACTTCGCCCACCCATATTCTCCATGGGAAAGAGGCACCAATGAGAACTGCAATGGACTTCTGCGTCAATTCTTCCCTAAAGGCAAAAGCATGAAAGATAAGTCAGCTGCTTATGTTCAACAGGCAACTGATGCCATTAACCGCAAACATCGTCGAATCCTTCAATATCACACAGCAGAAGAACTCTTCAAGCAATATATTTCCTCATAGCCTAACTGTTGCACTTAATTTGACAATTCAGGCACCGTAATAAATTACTGGAATTCCGCGTTGCAAATACATCAACATCGCCAAGCTCTTAGCCTGAGTCTGTGTTCTAGCTACGCGTGTAGCCAAACGGGCCATATCATGATTATTCCAATAAAGAGTAGGCTGCGATACGCCTGCTAATGTTTGTTGCCAAACCACTTGATTTTGTTTAAAGGCCGTCAAGTCTAACTTTTTAGGCTGATATTGCTTTGAAAAACGCTGATCACAATTAGAATCATCATCGGTAAAGTACCGGAAGGTAATTACACTATCCATTAGGTGATTACGCTTAGTCGTGTAATCAACAGCTAGATTGACACTAGCACTTGCAGCTTCACCTAATAAAAGCGTATCTGGATAATCCTGCTTAATCTGCTCACAGAAAGGCCGCATCCATTCCTGCACCTGTGGTAAGTTAGCGAAAAATGGTTCCGCAACAATTGGCTTGTTCACGTCCCCATCTCCAGTTGGATAATTTTGTCGCAAATCTGCCTTGCCAATATGGATAAAAGCGTCTAAACGCAAACCATCAATCCCTTTTTTCAGCCAATACTCTGCCACTTCCAACATAGCATGTCGAACTTCGGGATTTTTCCAATTCAAATCAGGCATCCGTTTATCAAACAAGTGAAAGTAAGATTGACCTGTGCCTGCTGGATCTGGCTCCCATACACTGCCACCAAAGAATGAACCCCAGTTATTAGGTCGCTTGCCATCATGACCAGCGAAAATATAGTAGTCTCGATAAAGGCTATCGGGGTTCTTGATGGCATCTTGGAACCAAGGATGTTGATCAGATGTATGATTCAAGACAAAATCCATGATGAGGTGAATTCCTGCTCGATGTAGATCCTTGATTAAGTTCTCCATATCTTCCATTGTTCCCATGTGTGGATCGATTGCGAAGTAGTTTGAAACGTCGTAGCCATTGTCCACCTGTGGTGAAACAAACACCGGATTTAGCCAAACAGCGTTAACTCCTAGATTTTTCAAATAAGGGATGCGTTTGCGAATACCATTAAGGTCACCAACGCCATCGCCATTGCTATCTTGAAAAGACTTAGGATAAATTTGATATATAATTGCGTGATCGTACCAATGTGCCATAATTAATTTCCTCCACGCATAGTGGAACGGATTGAAGAAACCGTTTTCAATATCGTATCTACTGTTATCGGTATCAAAAAAGCACAACTCGCTTTTGAGTTGTGCCTTTTCTTCTATTCAATTACTAACTTTTAGTTGTGCTTACGTTTCCGATCAACACCAAAGCCTAAAAGACCTGCAATTGAAGCTAATGCTAAACCAATAATAGATACTCTGTCTTGTTTTTCACCGGTTTGTGGTAATGTCTTAGCATTCTTTTCAGCTTGAACAGCAGTATTATTACTGTTTGCGCGCTTACCATGAACATTGCTATTGTAGCTGTGATTTTCACTATTCAATCCTGCGGCCTGATTATTCCCTGAATTATGCTTAGTCTCGGTCCGAATATTTTGACCATTATTTTTGGCTTTATGATGATCTACTTTCTTACCCGAATTATCATCTTTTTCAGGTGTCTTATCAGTTGGGTTATTATCTGAAGGTGTAGTATTACCTCCATTATCAGTCTTAACAACTGGAACAGTAATTGATGAACTTACTGAAGCTGAAGTTGGAGCATTGTAACCATCTTTGATCTTATATCCGGCTGGCACACCGTTTTTAATGGCACTTGAAGGATCAATAGTTGAACCTTCAGTACCTGAGATAGTAGTTCTGCCAACTTCATTGCCATTAGCATCACGGTAGATAATAGTTACTTGACCTTCAGTTGGGCCAGTAATATCTCCACCACCATTATTGTCATTAGTATAGGTAATGGTTACAGTCTCAGCTGGAGTTTCTGCAGATACTGTCTTTTTAGCAACTGTACTTTGACTTGGAGTGTAACCACTAAATGTTGGAGCAGTAAATTCAGGCCATTCAGCTTTACCAGTTGGATCAGCAACAAACTTATCATTTTCAACCTTACCTAATTGCCACTTACCATAAGTTGGTTTGACATTTGGATCAGTTGAAACAGTCTTGGTACGGCCGAACCATACGGTTTGATGAGTAGTTTCAGTTTCACCAGTTACTGGGTTTTCAACATTGATTGTTCTAGTTGGACTAGCAAACATGTCACTGTTGTCGCCTGGCTTGTTTGGATTGATTGTTGGATCAGTTGGTTGCAAAGTTTGAGTGTAAGTTACATTAACAGCTGCACCATTTTGTGGGACACCATCTTTTTCTGTTACTGCAGCTGCTGAAACTTCAGTTGCCTTTGTTCCATCTACGTATGAATCATAACCTTTAATTTGTTCTACGCTAGCTGAAGCAAATTCTGCTTTGCCACCTTCAACGAACTTGTTGTTTTCAATCTTACCAACTTTCCAGTCTCCGGTACCAGTTACTACACCAGTTACTAGGTCTTCAACACCATTACGTCCAAAATCAACGTATTGAGTATCAATCTTAGTCCTAGTTTCACCTGGTTTAGTTTGGTAAATGTCACGACTTACACTAGTGAACATATCCTTGTATTTAGGATCAGTTGGGTTAACACTTGGATCAGTTGGAGTAATATTCTTAGTTCCGTGTTTAACATTGTAATCTACAGGTCGTGGATCATCTGAACCGAACTTGTAAGAACTGATAGTTTGTTGATTTGGAACTAGTTTCCAGTTAGTTGGAACATGTCCAGGTACATCAACATTAACAGTTTCATCAGTCTTACCAGGAACATTGTAAGTACCTTCTACAGTACCGTTACCATCAACATAATTAATTACTAAAGTATGTTCGTTAGCAGTGTAAGTTACATTAACAGCTGCACCATTTTGTGGGACACCATCTTTTTCTGTTACTGCAGCTGCTGAAACTTCAGTTGCCTTTGTTCCATCTACGTATGAATCATAACCTTTAATTTGTTCTACGCTAGCTGAAGCAAATTCTGCTTTGCCACCTTCAACGAACTTGTTGTTTTCAATCTTACCAACTTTCCAGTCTCCGGTACCAGTTACTACACCAGTTACTAGGTCTTCAACACCATTACGTCCAAAATCAACGTATTGAGTATCAATCTTAGTCCTAGTTTCACCTGGTTTAGTTTGGTAAATGTCACGACTTACACTAGTGAACATATCCTTGTATTTAGGATCAGTTGGGTTAACACTTGGATCAGTTGGAGTAATATTCTTAGTTCCGTGTTTAACATTGTAATCTACAGGTCGTGGATCATCTGAACCGAACTTGTAAGAACTGATAGTTTGTTGATTTGGAACTAGTTTCCAGTTAGTTGGAACATGTCCAGGTACATCAACATTAACAGTTTCATCAGTCTTACCAGGAACATTGTAAGTACCTTCTACAGTACCGTTACCATCAACATAATTAATTACTAAAGTATGTTCGTTAGCAGTGTAAGTTACATTAACAGCTGCACCATTTTGTGGGACACCATCTTTTTCTGTTACTGCAGCTGCTGAAACTTCAGTTGCCTTTGTTCCATCTACGTATGAATCATAACCTTTAATTTGTTCTACGCTAGCTGAAGCAAATTCTGCTTTGCCACCTTCAACGAACTTGTTGTTTTCAATCTTACCAACTTTCCAGTCTCCGGTACCAGTTACTACACCAGTTACTAGGTCTTCAACACCATTACGTCCAAAATCAACGTATTGAGTATCAATCTTAGTCCTAGTTTCACCTGGTTTAGTTTGGTAAATGTCACGACTTACACTAGTGAACATATCCTTGTATTTAGGATCAGTTGGGTTAACACTTGGATCAGTTGGAGTAATATTCTTAGTTCCGTGTTTAACATTGTAATCTACAGGTCGTGGATCATCTGAACCGAACTTGTAAGAACTGATAGTTTGTTGATTTGGAACTAGTTTCCAGTTAGTTGGAACATGTCCAGGTACATCAACATTAACAGTTTCATCAGTCTTACCAGGAACATTGTAAGTACCTTCTACAGTACCGTTACCATCAACATAATTAATTACTAAAGTATGTTCGTTAGCAGTGTAAGTTACATTAACAGCTGCACCATTTTGTGGGACACCATCTTTTTCTGTTACTGCAGCTGCTGAAACTTCAGTTGCCTTTGTTCCATCTACGTATGAATCATAACCTTTAATTTGTTCTACGCTAGCTGAAGCAAATTCTGCTTTGCCACCTTCAACGAACTTGTTGTTTTCAATCTTACCAACTTTCCAGTCTCCGGTACCAGTTACTACACCAGTTACTAGGTCTTCAACACCATTACGTCCAAAATCAACGTATTGAGTATCAATCTTAGTCCTAGTTTCACCTGGTTTAGTTTGGTAAATGTCACGACTTACACTAGTGAACATATCCTTGTATTTAGGATCAGTTGGGTTAACACTTGGATCAGTTGGAGTAATATTCTTAGTTCCGTGTTTAACATTGTAATCTACAGGTCGTGGATCATCTGAACCGAACTTGTAAGAACTGATAGTTTGTTGATTTGGAACTAGTTTCCAGTTAGTTGGAACATGTCCAGGTACATCAACATTAACAGTTTCATCAGTCTTACCAGGAACATTGTAAGTACCTTCTACAGTACCGTTACCATCAACATAATTAATTACTAAAGTATGTTCGTTAGCAGTGTAAGTTACATTAACAGCTGCACCATTTTGTGGGACACCATCTTTTTCTGTTACTGCAGCTGCTGAAACTTCAGTTGCCTTTGTTCCATCTACGTATGAATCATAACCTTTAATTTGTTCTACGCTAGCTGAAGCAAATTCTGCTTTGCCACCTTCAACGAACTTGTTGTTTTCAATCTTACCAACTTTCCAGTCTCCGGTACCAGTTACTACACCAGTTACTAGGTCTTCAACACCATTACGTCCAAAATCAACGTATTGAGTATCAATCTTAGTCCTAGTTTCACCTGGTTTAGTTTGGTAAATGTCACGACTTACACTAGTGAACATATCCTTGTATTTAGGATCAGTTGGGTTAACACTTGGATCAGTTGGAGTAATATTCTTAGTTCCGTGTTTAACATTGTAATCTACAGGTCGTGGATCATCTGAACCGAACTTGTAAGAACTGATAGTTTGTTGATTTGGAACTAGTTTCCAGTTAGTTGGAACATGTCCAGGTACATCAACATTAACAGTTTCATCAGTCTTACCAGGAACATTGTAAGTACCTTCTACAGTACCGTTACCATCAACATAATTAATTACTAAAGTATGTTCGTTAGCAGTGTAAGTTACATTAACAGCTGCACCATTTTGTGGGACACCATCTTTTTCTGTTACTGCAGCTGCTGAAACTTCAGTTGCCTTTGTTCCATCTACGTATGAATCATAACCTTTAATTTGTTCTACGCTAGCTGAAGCAAATTCTGCTTTGCCACCTTCAACGAACTTGTTGTTTTCAATCTTACCAACTTTCCAGTCTCCGGTACCAGTTACTACACCAGTTACTAGGTCTTCAACACCATTACGTCCAAAATCAACGTATTGAGTATCAATCTTAGTCCTAGTTTCACCTGGTTTAGTTTGGTAAATGTCACGACTTACACTAGTGAACATATCCTTGTATTTAGGATCAGTTGGGTTAACACTTGGATCAGTTGGAGTAATATTCTTAGTTCCGTGTTTAACATTGTAATCTACAGGTCGTGGATCATCTGAACCGAACTTGTAAGAACTGATAGTTTGTTGATTTGGAACTAGTTTCCAGTTAGTTGGAACATGTCCAGGTACATCAACATTAACAGTTTCATCAGTCTTACCAGGAACATTGTAAGTACCTTCTACAGTACCGTTACCATCAACATAATTAATTACTAAAGTATGTTCGTTAGCAGTGTAAGTTACATTAACAGCTGCACCATTTTGTGGGACACCATCTTTTTCTGTTACTGCAGCTGCTGAAACTTCAGTTGCCTTTGTTCCATCTACGTATGAATCATAACCTTTAATTTGTTCTACGCTAGCTGAAGCAAATTCTGCTTTGCCACCTTCAACGAACTTGTTGTTTTCAATCTTACCAACTTTCCAGTCTCCGGTACCAGTTACTACACCAGTTACTAGGTCTTCAACACCATTACGTCCAAAATCAACGTATTGAGTATCAATCTTAGTCCTAGTTTCACCTGGTTTAGTTTGGTAAATGTCACGACTTACACTAGTGAACATATCCTTGTATTTAGGATCAGTTGGGTTAACACTTGGATCAGTTGGAGTAATATTCTTAGTTCCGTGTTTAACATTGTAATCTACAGGTCGTGGATCATCTGAACCGAACTTGTAAGAACTGATAGTTTGTTGATTTGGAACTAGTTTCCAGTTAGTTGGAACATGTCCAGGTACATCAACATTAACAGTTTCATCAGTCTTACCAGGAACATTGTAAGTACCTTCTACAGTACCGTTACCATCAACATAATTAATTACTAAAGTATGTTCGTTAGCAGTGTAAGTTACATTAACAGCTGCACCATTTTGTGGGACACCATCTTTTTCTGTTACTGCAGCTGCTGAAACTTCAGTTGCCTTTGTTCCATCTACGTATGAATCATAACCTTTAATTTGTTCTACGCTAGCTGAAGCAAATTCTGCTTTGCCACCTTCAACGAACTTGTTGTTTTCAATCTTACCAACTTTCCAGTCTCCGGTACCAGTTACTACACCAGTTACTAGGTCTTCAACACCATTACGTCCAAAATCAACGTATTGAGTATCAATCTTAGTCCTAGTTTCACCTGGTTTAGTTTGGTAAATGTCACGACTTACACTAGTGAACATATCCTTGTATTTAGGATCAGTTGGGTTAACACTTGGATCAGTTGGAGTAATATTCTTAGTTCCGTGTTTAACATTGTAATCTACAGGTCGTGGATCATCTGAACCGAACTTGTAAGAACTGATAGTTTGTTGATTTGGAACTAGTTTCCAGTTAGTTGGAACATGTCCAGGTACATCAACATTAACAGTTTCATCAGTCTTACCAGGAACATTGTAAGTACCTTCTACAGTACCGTTACCATCAACATAATTAATTACTAAAGTATGTTCGTTAGCAGTGTAAGTTACATTAACAGCTGCACCATTTTGTGGGACACCATCTTTTTCTGTTACTGCAGCTGCTGAAACTTCAGTTGCCTTTGTTCCATCTACGTATGAATCATAACCTTTAATTTGTTCTACGCTAGCTGAAGCAAATTCTGCTTTGCCACCTTCAACGAACTTGTTGTTTTCAATCTTACCAACTTTCCAGTCTCCGGTACCAGTTACTACACCAGTTACTAGGTCTTCAACACCATTACGTCCAAAATCAACGTATTGAGTATCAATCTTAGTCCTAGTTTCACCTGGTTTAGTTTGGTAAATGTCACGACTTACACTAGTGAACATATCCTTGTATTTAGGATCAGTTGGGTTAACACTTGGATCAGTTGGAGTAATATTCTTAGTTCCGTGTTTAACATTGTAATCTACAGGTCGTGGATCATCTGAACCGAACTTGTAAGAACTGATAGTTTGTTGATTTGGAACTAGTTTCCAGTTAGTTGGAACATGTCCAGGTACATCAACATTAACAGTTTCATCAGTCTTACCAGGAACATTGTAAGTACCTTCTACAGTACCGTTACCATCAACATAATTAATTACTAAAGTATGTTCGTTAGCAGTGTAAGTTACATTAACAGCTGCACCATTTTGTGGGACACCATCTTTTTCTGTTACTGCAGCTGCTGAAACTTCAGTTGCCTTTGTTCCATCTACGTATGAATCATAACCTTTAATTTGTTCTACGCTAGCTGAAGCAAATTCTGCTTTGCCACCTTCAACGAACTTGTTGTTTTCAATCTTACCAACTTTCCAGTCTCCGGTACCAGTTACTACACCAGTTACTAGGTCTTCAACACCATTACGTCCAAAATCAACGTATTGAGTATCAATCTTAGTCCTAGTTTCACCTGGTTTAGTTTGGTAAATGTCACGACTTACACTAGTGAACATATCCTTGTATTTAGGATCAGTTGGGTTAACACTTGGATCAGTTGGAGTAATATTCTTAGTTCCGTGTTTAACATTGTAATCTACAGGTCGTGGATCATCTGAACCGAACTTGTAAGAACTGATAGTTTGTTGATTTGGAACTAGTTTCCAGTTAGTTGGAACATGTCCAGGTACATCAACATTAACAGTTTCATCAGTCTTACCAGGAACATTGTAAGTACCTTCTACAGTACCGTTACCATCAACATAATTAATTACTAAAGTATGTTCGTTAGCAGTGTAAGTTACATTAACAGCTGCACCATTTTGTGGGACACCATCTTTTTCTGTTACTGCAGCTGCTGAAACTTCAGTTGCCTTTGTTCCATCTACGTATGAATCATAACCTTTAATTTGTTCTACGCTAGCTGAAGCAAATTCTGCTTTGCCACCTTCAACGAACTTGTTGTTTTCAATCTTACCAACTTTCCAGTCTCCGGTACCAGTTACTACACCAGTTACTAGGTCTTCAACACCATTACGTCCAAAATCAACGTATTGAGTATCAATCTTAGTCCTAGTTTCACCTGGTTTAGTTTGGTAAATGTCACGACTTACACTAGTGAACATATCCTTGTATTTAGGATCAGTTGGGTTAACACTTGGATCAGTTGGAGTAATATTCTTAGTTCCGTGTTTAACATTGTAATCTACAGGTCGTGGATCATCTGAACCGAACTTGTAAGAACTGATAGTTTGTTGATTTGGAACTAGTTTCCAGTTAGTTGGAACATGTCCAGGTACATCAACATTAACAGTTTCATCAGTCTTACCAGGAACATTGTAAGTACCTTCTACAGTACCGTTACCATCAACATAATTAATTACTAAAGTATGTTCGTTAGCAGTGTAAGTTACATTAACAGTTTCATTTGATGAATCTGGAGTAATTGGTGCTGAAGCTGGAACATATTGCTTACCATCAACAGTTTCAATAGTTGCACCAGTTGCAGTAGCAGTGTAGCCAGGTTTAGTTACTTCATATTGTGAGAACTTCGTTACTGCTTGACTTTCACTATTCTTAGCAGATGCCCAGGTAGTGTAAGTTACTTGTTGACCTGCTGGCTTAGAAAGATCAGTTATCTTAGCACGACTGTAAATTACATGTTGAACAACTGGAGTACTTTCGCCTTCAACATTAATCGTACGAGTAATATCACGATAAATGTCGTGGTTAGTCTTATCATCAACACCTTGATCAACCTTGATTACATTTACAGCTACTGGAACATCAAGGTAACTCTTATCAGGGAAGTTAATTCGTACTGTTGCAGGAGCTTGAGCATTAGCTTTATCAAGACTTGGTAAAGTTTGCCAGTTTACTGAACTAATTTCAGAATTATGATCAGCAGTTAAATCACTAGTATTTACAAGCTTCGAAGCATCCCCTAAAGCAGCCCTCAAATCAGTAACGTCGGAGTTAACACTTGGAATAGTACCGTTAGCTTCTGCACCATAAATGTAAACTGATGGGAATGGATAAGTTGATACTGGACCATTACCATAAATTGGCCAGTTTACACTTGAACTGTCAACAACAGCTGAATACTTAGGATAACCAAATTGATTATTTACCCGGTTAGTATAAGTAATCGTCTGAGTTCCACCATTGTTCTCTGATACCAAACTTGTTGGTTGACCATTACCCTTGATTGCACCTAATGCATTATTGAATAGAACAGTGCCTGCTTCAGTCCAACTAATCTTAATGTCACTAGCATTAATAGATTGTGGAGCATTAACAGTTACACCAGCTGGATTATCACCAGTTTGGGTAAGAACATATGCAGTCTTGTCAGCATTCAAAGTGTAAATATATGGCTTGCTGTAGTTTTGACCACCTTGGTAGTAGCTTAACTTGAAGTTTTCAATTACTGGTCCACCAATGATGTTCTTGTCAGAAGTCTTGTGAGTTACAACATTATTGGCATGAAGGCTGAAGACATGACCATTATCGATAACAGTAACATCACCTTGACCATTTACAGCAACCGGAATTGTTACTGTTTCAGTAGTACCATCTGGATAAGTTACAGTTGCCGTGCCAGTAGTTGCACCAGGCTTTGAAGTATTTGGTTTAGTAGTCCAAGTTGCACTTGTTGGATAACCGTCAACTGGAGTAGTACCACCATCATTCAAGTTGGCAATTCCTTCAGTGGCAGCTGGATTACCGCCAACAGTAGTAGTAATTGATTTAATCTCTGGCTTAGCATTAACAACTACATTAGTTGGAACTTTGTCCTTAGAACCATCTGGGTAAGTTACTACAATAACTGCTGATTTCTTACCTGGAGTAGTAGTTTTGGGAGTAGTTTGCCAAGTATAAGTGGTTCTACTTGGCAAAGTTTCCTTATTACTAATAGCTTCATCAGCCTTGTTAGTTAAATCTTCGCCTTTATTGGCTTTAACATCTTGTCCTTTTGGAATGTACTTTTCAGCATCAGTAGGTCCAATAATATGTAATGGAATCTTGACAAAGTCAACTGAACCATCAGCATAAGTCACCTTAGCCCAAGCCGAATCATTAGTCGTCTTCAAATTACCTGTTGGGTTTTGTGGTTCTGAATAAGGAACTTTGGCACTTGGATCCTTGCTGTCAGTCGGCTGGATCATGATCTTGTTCCATTCAATCTTATCAGTGCCTGAATTGTACCAAGTAACTTTATTAACTAGATTATCAAAATCAGTAATTGCCTTTTCGTCAGGGCCAATTAAGTCCTTAATACCTTTCTTAGCATCAAGATCATCTAAAGTTTGATTAGTTTTACCATTAATGGTTTGTACTTCTGGTTGATATTTATCAAAATCATTAATCTTAACATTTGGGGTATTATTTAATTTGCTACCCATGGCAATTCTTTGTGGACGCCACCAGTTAAAGTTGTTTAAGAAACTGTTTAAGTGCAGTGCTTCTTCAACTTTAGTTGGAATAGCACCATTTTCGTACTTATCAGCGCCTTGGTTTTTTGACATTAAAACAGTAGCATTAGAATTATAAAGAGTATCAACACCTTTATGGGCAATTGAAGTATTAGGCTGTTGACCTTTACCCATAAATTGACCAGAATTGTTACCCCATTGGTTCTTTGTGTTCAAGTATCTTACATACCAAACATCATTAGGAGTTGTAGTCTTGTTACCTTGATCCCATTGAGCAATTGGAGTTGGTCCGCTAATAGTTGAATTGTTGTACACACCTTCCATCCGGATCAAAGTACCACGAATACTGCCAGTCCGTTGTAAGTTGACATATGCTGGGTTATTAATTTCTAAGACATCAGTACCACTAGTTCCCCATAAATTAATTAAACCAGTAAATGGTGAGGCAGGTTCAGTACCAGCTTTAAATGTACCTGCATTATCTTGTAAATCGAGAGTAGCACCATCACCAACAACAAATTTCAAAGTGGTATTAGTACTTAAACCACCATCACCCATTGAAATTAATGGTACAAGTGTCTTTTCAGTAGTATCACGTATAATAGTCAAACTACCATTGTTAATTAAGCTGGCCGTTTGCTTAGATAATGGACTGGCAACACTAGTCATTGGACCAGCATCTAATGAAATTGGAGCATAGTGGGTACCATTATAATTAGATACTGAATTAGAAGTATTATTTTCAACACCATCAGCCTGATTTGTTTGCTTGGTATGGATAGTTACATTACCCTTTTTACCAATTTCAAGATCATGTGACCAAATTGCAGTTGAGTGACCAGCTGCCATGTTGGCATTCAGAGTACCATTAATAACAGTAACGCCATAGATTGGCTGACCAGCTAATGTTTGACGCCCAGCATAAATACCACGTAAGTCATCTGACTTAGCATTAATAGTAACCCTTGCCCCTTCATTAATTAAAGTTGAAGGATTTTCACTATCACTAGCATTTTCAGTTGAACGAATTACCCAGTTGTTAGAATTAATAGCTTTTCCAGTTACTTTACTATCAACATTAAAAATAGTATCACCAGAGTCAAATCTTACAGTCTTACCAGTTACTAGATTGTAACCACTTGACATATAGTTAAGTGTAATATTGTTTTTACCAGCAAAGTGAACTGGTAAGTTTTCACCATACTTATCAACTAATGGCCGATCATTCAAGTTTGCAGTAACACCATCAAAAGTTAATTTACTCTTTTCGGTATTAGCTTCACTACCATAGAATGACAATGGTGCATAGTCATACTTGCTACCTTCAATTGTTACGTCCTTTAAAGTAATATTCCAAGGGCCAACAGCATTAGTATAGTTCCTGTCTTGGAATGCCAAACTAAAGCCAGCAAAGTTAATGGTGTGACCATTACCATTGATCACTAAATCACGAGCTGAGCCTTTAGAATCAAGCCTAAGGTAATGCCTCTTTGAATCACTTAATCCACAAATAGTTGTACCATTAACCTTATCAGTAATGGTAATGTCACTAGTAACGTTGATCGTGCCAACATTACCATTGTTCATAGCATTAATTAAACTTTGGAAGTCATTTGCATCTTGTGACTGAGTATTTTGAGGAGCTTCTATGAAAGCACTACGTAATGCACTAGCACCTTCCTGCGTTACTTTAGATTCTGCGAGAGTCTTTGCTACATCTTCACTAGCCTTAGTTTGTGCTTTTTGTACGTTTAATACATTTCCACTCTTAGACTTAGCTTGATCTACTGTAGTTTCATTAGCAACTTTAACAGCAGCATTTTCTTGTTGTACTGGCTTACTGATTTCTAAATCATTAGCATTTTGCGTGTCCTTATCAGACTTAGCAACATCAGTAGTGGTCTGCGATTGATCTGCAACAGTTTCACTTTGTTTTGCAGCTTTATTAGCCTTAACTTCTGAAGTCTTATCTTTCAGATCATTGACTTGAATGTCACTCGCCACATTATCACTGGTAGTAGCATTCTCATCTTTTTCAGTCGATGTATTAGTATTATCAGTTGTATCAGCCTTAACTGTTTGAGTATTATTCAAGCCAAAAATTGTAAACCCAATTAATACTGAAGCAGCACCAACCGTGAATTTTCTAATTGAGAACCGTTCTCTTCTTGGCTCCATCTTGCGTAAGCGTTCTTTATAATTATTTTTTGAAAGCATTATAGCAATCTCCTTTTTAACCTAATTATTTATTGTGTCAAATCCAAGTAGAGAAACACTACCCCTACATTTCACTTTTATATCATAACACGCGTGGTGCTAGTTAAATCGTTTTAGTTAATAAAAAAGTCCAATCTTGTTAGACTCGACTTGTAAATAGTAATAATAGAAAAGAGTCTGATCTGATTGAACTGCCTTAAGCTTAAGCGTTTTAGCCACCATTTACAAGTTAGTTTTAAAGATTTAGTGATAATTTGTCGGCACTGGTATCGTTTGTATGCACCGGCTGAGTTTACTCATCGGCGAAATATTGATCAAATTAAAACTACGGACAGTCTGATTTTGGCTTTACTTATCTGGCAAGCTAAGACAGGAATTGAATCACAAAGAAGATTCTGTGAATGTTTCAATTGTTTATCACACTCACGTTTTAATCGGCGTTCACGTCAGCTATTGCAATTGATTTATCAGATACGGCAAGAAATGAATAAAAAGGTTGACCTGAATGGACATTTCTTGATCATTGACAGCTTTCCGGTACCTGTTTGCCAACCAATTCGCAACTATCGTGCTAAAATTTTTCGCGGTTATGCCAACATTGGTTATAAGGCCACCAAGAAAATTTACTTCTATGGTTTCAAAGTTCATGCCATTGTTAGCGATGACGGTTACATTCTTGATTATGTCGTAACAAAAGCATCAGTTCATGATGCCAAGGAGACAGTTGAACTGATGGAAAATGCACATCCATCTAATTACTATCTTCTTGGCGACGAAGGCTATTTAGGCAAAGAACTGCATCAACAGCTAAAACAAATGGGTTATGAACTTTGGACACCATATCGTAAAAATATGACAGGAGCTAAAAAGCACAATGATCATCAATTGATGGCTATTCGCAGAACAATTGAAAGCGACTTTTCGCTTCTGACCTATTACAATGCCGAGAACAATCGAGCACGTAGTCTGATAGGCTTTCAAAGCCGGTTGGAAATTGCAATTTTAGCTTATAATTTGGCTTATTGTCTAGAACGATTTAACTAGCACCACGCGTGTTTAATTATACATGTTTCTGGGCGGAAAAAGACGGGCAGCTTATGCTACTCGCCTTTTCATGTTAATCTCTGAATTACTTAGCTTCTTCAGCTGGGTATACAGAAACTTGCTTCTTGTACTTGCCAAGACGTTCAAATTTAACAACGCCGTTAACAAGTGCAAATAAAGTGTCGTCTCCACCTTGACCTACGTTCTTGCCTGGGTGAATCTTAGTACCACGTTGACGGTAAATAATAGTACCTGCGTGGATAGTTTGACCGTCACCAGCCTTGGCACCTAAACGACGACCAGCTGAGTTACGACCGTTGGCAGTAGAACCACCACCCTTGTGGTGAGCGTATAATTTCATACCTAAAATGTTCATATTCATTTCACCTCTGAATTAAGCTTCAATCTTTTCAACTGTAACCTTAGTGTAAGGTTGACGGTGACCATACTTGCTGTGTGAGTGCTTCTTAGGCTTGTACTTGAAAGTTACAACTTTCTTTTCCTTGCCTTGCTTTTCAACTTTAGCAGTTACCTTAGCACCATCTACTAATGGAGTACCAACCTTAACGTCGTCGCCATTAGCAACAAGGATAACTTCGTCAAAAGTTACTGAGCTACCTTCTTCAGCATCAAGCTTTTCTACAAATACGCTGTAGCCTTCTGCAACTTTGTATTGCTTACCACCGGTCTTAATAATTGCGTACATTTGTACACCTCCGAAAAAAATACTTAGACTCGCCGAACTGGGGTGCTTCTTACATAAGAAGACTTCTAACCTCAAGCCGTGCGGTTGCAGATGTGGAGGTCTCCACAAATACAACTCTTATATCATACAACGCTTTTAGACTAAGATCAATTATTTTTTTACATTCGCCATTGACCGCCATGCACTTTTGCAACATTTTCGGTAATGATAAACGCATCCTGATCGATCTCATGTACTTTAGAAATAAGTGGCCCATATTCACGTGGATCAACTACGATTAATAATTGACGCTTGCTTTCGTCGCTATATCCACCTATAACATCATAAATCGTCAGGCCTTGATAATCTTCTTTAAGCATATCTTGAATTCGGTTTAAATCTGAATTACTCATAATTCTGACTTGATACTTTTTATCAAAACCGGTCTCCGCGTAGCGCATCGTAATGGCAGTTACCACTTGAGAAAATGCTGCTAAGAAGAAAGCATTCCAACCATCGACAAAAATGTTCAAGAAAATAATTACCATATCAATGCATAAAAGTGTAGTTGCAGGATTTAAATAAAAATATTTCTTCAGAATCATCGGCGGAATTGTTGTCCCACCACTTGAGGCATTAACGCGATAAAGTAGCGAAACTCCAAGTCCCATTAATGCACCACCATAAATTACGGCTAGTAGGTCATTATTCACTGCTTTAAAGCTAGGCGTAACTTCCATCAAAACTGGTAAGAGCAAACTACCTAATGCAATATTTGGGGTAGTCTTTTTGCCTAAAAAGATTGCCGCCAAAATCAGCATCAAGCCATTCACTACAAATACTGTAATTGATCGATTAATCCCCCAGACCGCATCGACTAGAATAGAAATACCCGTTGAGCCACCAGCTGCAATATTAATCGGTCCATAAAAAAGATTGATATTGCGATTATTTCAAGTCCTGCTAAGAATACCAACCATCTCATCCAGGAACGTTGTTTAATGTTTTTCATTATTAAGCGTCCTTTCTTTTAGTTAGTACTATTTTAACGAAAAACCATCTGTCAGCTCAAGCAAACAAAATAATATTAACAAATTATTTATTTTTAACTTCTTTATAATCGATTGATTGCGTTCCTTCATAAGCAGGTAACCCATTTTCAGCTCGATATAATGCTCGCTCAAAAGAACGGTAACCTTTAGATGAAGAAACGGCAAATTTAACACCATACTTTGAAGCGAATTCCTGAATATTCCAAGTAGCATCATGAGCAGCATAAGCTGTCATCAAGATTACAATATCTAAGTCTTTGATTTGCCGTTCCATTACCTTCTTCTTGCCTTCAAAAGCATCTATTGGAATTGGGATCCCATTATAGCGCGAAACAATCCCTTCTAATATTCCTTCATTTTGATTATCGCCAATCGCAATTCCTACCCGTTGATAGTGCAAGTTCATATCGAGTTTAGTTAACTCTTCTGTTTCTTCTTTCTTTGACTTATTTTTCTTTTGATACGACAGATCTGATTTCTTAGGCGGATCAACTTGATAAATCCAACGAATCTGTACTGCCTCAGCAGGATTTTTCTTAATGCGAACATCACCCGTATACCAAGCTAGATCTACAATCGAACCATCTTCAAGATGAATATTTTCACCTTGATAATAACTTGAATCAACTGGAATCGTGATATCCTTACCGCGAATTCGCAACTTTTCGCCCTTAATATTTCTAGTGATAGCTAATTGATTGGCCTTGCCGCGGACCACAGCATACCGGAATTCTTCGATTGGGTCATAATCACGCATGCGCAATTTGCGATAACCCACCACGCGCAAGACTTCTGCTTCATAATTTGGATTATCTCGATTTTCAATAGCTTCAACTATGTCACCGCTCTTTAAATTCAAAGAGTGAATTTGTGATTCTTTAATACGGTAAACAATTTGACCACTATCATTAATCAAATTACAGCCTGATAAAGCCCGAATAACAGTATAGCGGCGTCCTTTACGATAATCGCGCTTAGGTTGCTCTTTGGGCTTCATTGCTTCTTCAAAAATTTTCTTGTTAACAGCTTCTTTAGTTGTCTTAGATTTTTGAATTGCCTGATCCAATTTACCCAAAACATTGCCATAGCGCTTGCCAACGCCTGGAACAAACGTCAACTTGTGTAAAGCATCAAGTAAACTCTTTTTAGCTTTTTCATCACCTGGAGTCTCAATTAAGGCTGTCAACCCAATCAATAATTGCTTAAATTGCTTTAAATCTGCATTTCTTTGTGCAATTGATTGTGTATTTGCAATTTTATTCTTAGGTTGAGTTACTGATTTAGTCTCAGATTTTTCAGCTGTATTATCTTCGGCCATATTTAGGATAGCTTTAATCGCACTTAAACTATTTTCGAGACTTTTATTATCAGCCTCAGTTTTATTTAAAATTATTTTGGAGACCGTAAAATATTTTGTGTAAGGATGAATATTTCCTTAATTTTATTTCCCTGAATATTAGAAAAAGGAATCCTTTTCCCGTATGATTGATTTGAACGAAAAACATACTAGAAAAGAGATTCCTTCATGAATGATTTTACCAAAGATATGGCTAATGCTCTATTCAATCAGGATAAAATTAATGATTTATTTAGACAAAAGCTCCAACAGGCTGTCAATGACCTGCTTGAATCCGAATTGACTGCCTTTTTAGGCTACAATCCTTATGAGCGCGATGGCTGGAATACCGGAAATTCTAGAAATGGTGCTTATTACCGCAAGGTTGATACGCAATTCGGACAAATAGAAATCAAAGTTCCTAGAGACAGAAACGGTGAGTTTCATCAACACACTATGCCAGATTATAAAAGGCATACTGATGTTTTAGAGCAAACTGTTATCAAGCTCTATTCCAAGGGCGTCACAACCCGAGAAATCGCTGATTTGATTGAGAAAATGTATGGCGGCTATTATTCTCCAGCTATGGTTTCCAATATTTCTAAAGAAATGATTCCCAAAGTTGAGGCATATCATCAGCGACATCTGTCAGATAAGTTCTTCTGCGTTTATCTCGATGCCACCTATATTCCTCTTAAGCGGGTCACTTATGAGCGCGAAGCAGTTTATATCGCCATCGGTATCAAACCTAATGGTCATAAAGAAGTGATTGACTACTGTATTGCGCCTACTGAAAATATTGAGATTTGGAGCGAAATGCTCAAAGGCTTCAAGAGTCGCGGCCTTGAACAGGTAGAGCTCTTCTTGTCTGACGGAGTAGTTGGCATGAAAGAGGCTATCTGCCAGTCCTATCCTAAAGCGCATTTTCAACGCTGCTTGGTACACGTCATGCGTAATATCAGTGCCAAAATGCGGGTTGACGATCGAAAAAAGCACTGGATGAATTCAAGCAGATTCATACTCAGTCAAACAAAGAAATGGCTGTACAGGTGCTGCATGAATTCTATCAAAACTGGGAAAAAGCCTACAAAAACGTAGTTAGAGATCTTAGACAGGTTGAGCCTGATCTGTTAACCTTTTACAACTATCCGCCAGCTATTAGAGCTTCAATTTACTCAACTAACATGATTGAATCCTTTAACAACAGGCTTAAGCGGAAAACCAAGCCTAAAACAGAATTTCCAACTGAGCAGTCGCTTGACACCTTTATTGGAGTTCAGGCAATGGATTACAATGACCGTTACTTTAACAGGATTCATAAAGGATTTGGGCAAGTTCGAGACACCCTAGAATCCTATTTTGATTAAAAGATAAATAAAAAAGTCAATCAACGAGAGAGATTATTTACACAAACTTCTTGACAGTCTCTTATTTTGATATTATTTCGATAATCATACATTATTCTCACCACTTTTATTGTATAACTTACTAATAGTAACGAACATAATTATACTAATTTTTATGAAGTAGTGTTAATTGATTGATCGTTTTAGTGATTAAATTTTTTCCTGAATTGTCAAATTAAGTGCAACAGTTAGGCTATGAGGAAATATATTGCTTGAAGAGTTCTTCTGCTGTGTGATATTGAAGGATTCGACGATGTTTGCGGTTAATGGCATCAGTTGCCTGTTGAACATAAGCAGCTGACTTATCTTTCATGCTTTTGCCTTTAGGGAAGAATTGACGCAGAAGTCCATTGCAGTTCTCATTGGTGCCTCTTTCCCATGGAGAATATGGGTGGGCGAAGTAGATCTGGCAGCCTTTGATCTTGGTCATATCCGCAAACTCAGAGCCATTGTCAAACGTGATCGATTTAAACCAGGCAGGATGTCTGTCAATCTCATTTTGAAGCAGCCTTTGGCATGTGCTTGCCCGATAGTCAGGAATCTTGATAACTACTTCAAAGCGTGTGGTTCTTTCGGTCAAAGTCATTAAAGCAGGCTGATTCTTGCGTCTGACGCCTTTAACCAGATCTCCTTCCCAGTGCAGCGGCGTTTTTCTGTCTTCAATCTCTTTAGGACGCTGTTCAATGGAATTGCCAAGATTCTTCTTGTGCAAAGCATGACCGCTCTGGCCGTGATGACGCTTGTTCCTGCGTCTTTTGAGCTTCATAGGCAGATCAATATTGCTTATGTCCAGCAAGCCCTGATCAATATAGCGATAGACAGTTGGTGTGCTGGGACAAGGGTAGCCTGGCATAGTCCTTTTGAATTCACCAACGAATTCATCGATGCTGGTGGCATCAAATTTAGCTTTGAAGCGTCTGGAGAGCATTCTCAAAAAGACAGCATAATGCTTCAATGGATTGCGCTGATAGCAGTTTTTGCGACGCTTCTCATAATAAAGCTGTGCAGTATCAGCGTAATAGTGCTCATACAATAAATAGCTGCTGTCTCTTTGCAGGACGCTTCCGCGTTTGATTTCGCGACTGATTGTCGACTTATGGCAGCCGACTTCTTGAGCGATAACAGTACGGGAAGTTATGCCGGAATCCAGCATTGCTTGAATTTGTCCACGTTGTACGCTGGTTAATTGATGATAGTGCTTAGAAATGCTAGAATTTGAATTGGTCATGAAGATCTTCCTTTCTTGATTTTTCGTCACTTCAAGTTTAGGTCTTCATGGCCTTTTTGTTTAACACTTGGTGTTGCACTTCAATTTTAAATCCGGGGATTAAATTTTTTTACGCAAAAAGCAGACAATCTTTATATTGCCTGCTTCCTAATTTTTCTATTTATCGAGTTCTAAGCCAATTGAACCAATTAGCGAAATTTTCACCTGCTGTACTTATATGCTTTTTAGGAATTCTATAGGGTTCTGTCCCACTCTTTGGGAAGAACAATCCTTTACCAAAGTAATAGTACTTTTTACCCTTAATGGTATAAAGGCCTTTTGGTCGACGCAAGATTGTGCCCATTGGAACCCAACCTGACTTTTTATTCAAAATTTGGCCACGTTTGTTATAGATAAAAACGGCACCTGGTTTTGTTCGTAACAAATGCATTTTATTAATCTTATTCGCACGACGATTATATTGTGCGGCATCCATTTCATCAGCTCGCTGCATAAAGTTCAATAGCTTTGCAGCTCCAGCTAGGGCAAATCCTCCAGCAATTTCACCTGCTGTAACACGATGAACCAATACAATACCTACTGCTTTTACCGGCTGACTTTGCGCAGCAGCAATTGGAAATGCAGTAGAGAGAGCAACAGTCAGTGCAGTTGCAGAAATTGCAATTTTCTTTTTTAAATTCATTTCAAATCCTCCTCGTAAATATCTAGACATCAACATCATTATATTACGTGGGATTCTAAATAAATAATTCATTTATGCACACATAGCTTTAAGGCTCTAATACAAGTTTATCTATTTAACTATATAAAAAGGCGACTCACAATCGAGTCGTCTTTTACTACAATTCCTAATTATTAAGCTCTCCACTCGCCGCCTTGGCCATAAGTATGCTTACCTAATTCGTTAATAATTACATGAATGTGTTCCTTAGGCGCACCAGTATTCTTGTGCACTGCTTCAGTAACATCCTTCATTAAGTTAGTAATCTGATCATCTGAGCGACCTTTAATTAATTCAATATGTACAAATGGCATAATTTAGCCCTCCTTTTTTAGTTTAATTATAGTATAAAAATTTCTCACTAAAAAGCACCACCGCCGCTGCCACCACCAAAGCCGCCAGACGATCCACCTGAGCTTCCAGAAACTGAAGATGAACCAGTAGACACGCCTGAAGAGAAGCTACGTTCAAAACTATGCTCAAAACTGTCACTACTGCTACTATAGAATCCACTATAAAACAGAACTGGTGCAGCATCTAATTCATCTGCAAATTCAATCTTAAGCTGCTTCAATACCTTTTTGGATAGACCAAACGCTACAGCATACGGCATAATGTCTTCCCATAAAATCAGATCACCGACGTCTTTCATCTTGAATTGACCAATATCGTCTAGCATTTTCTTAAAGCCGCGAACTTGATCTGTTTCAAGTGCACCTTTTTGGGTATAAATACTTAAACGAGAATTGCCCACTATGAATGCAACAACTTCTAAGACGATCATCATGATTCCAATTATTATCACAAAACTGGGTATATTATTTGCCATCATTAAGCTAATTACCCAGATCGCAAAGCTAGCAATCATTCCCATGAGCATCCCCGTTCGGAAGTTGCTACGCTGCTTTTTATATTTTTTATCAAGCAAGTCCTTATCCTCAACTTGCTTATATTGCCCGTCACACCATTTATCAAAACGCCTACCCAATTTTTTAGAAGTATAATCCCGCAAATCTTTCGTTGTAAATGACTTACCATCACCAACTTTGTTAAAAATAAAGTCTAACAGGTCATCAGTCAAAACACTATCATCTACTAAAGTAATTCGATAATTAGTCCGCTTTAAATGTTTAGTTTGATATTTTTCGATCTTAATTTTATTTTTACCAGCTAATTGCATCAAATAAGCTGCAAATGCTTTAACATTTGGTTTATCAGCTTCATCCAAAATTTGCGCAGTAGTAGGTGATATATCTGGAATTTCATAATTATGTACTAAATCGCGCTCTATTTTTGGCTTAACCCCAACTTTTTTAATAAAAAAGCCTCTAATTACCACCACAAAACCGACAAGTACTGAAATGATCATCAATCCTATACCAAGCATCTGCTTACGCTGACGCTTCTGATTAGCTTCTTTTGCTAATGCTGCTTCTTGTTTTTCAATTGCTCTTTTCTTATTTTCTTTAACAATATTCTGATTAGCACTAGTTACCGTAGTTGGAAAAATCGCATGTACTTCTACACCACTATCTCCTGCAACATCATCAGCAGTCATAATAATTTTGCCCTCTTTTGGCAAAACCTGAGTGTAACCACTTAGTGGCCCATGAGCCCAAGCTTTTAGCCCCTTAACTGCCCCAGGAAAAATCACTTCAGCACGCACATGATCTAAGTCAGTATCCCAACCATTACCAACTATTTTAAAGTTCAGCTCAGCTGTATCAAGATAATTAGTAATTGCCCGGTGAATTAGATAAGAATACTCAACTTTAGCCTTATCATTTTCCTTAATTCGATGATAAACCTTAAAATTATAAGAATTGCCCTGCTTTTGCAATTTATACGTATTATTTTTGCCCGTTGTTGCGGCCTTTATATTTTGTCCATCGACCTTAACCTGAATGTTGCTCAACTTCTGTTTTACAGCCAGATTTTGCTTATAATAAACGCCGCGAGCATCACTATCAAATGAATACTTAATTGTTCGATGCATTGTCAGTGAACCATCTTTATTAACTCTTGCTATGGCTCTAACATTATCAATATCATAATCAACATCAGCTCTAACGCTTTGACCCCAAATAGCAAAAACGCTCAATAGGCTTAATAAAGCCACTAAACCAAGGTATTTCTTCTTCATTATTTATTTCCCATTTTTCTGCAAAAATTTATCAATTAAAGTATCTGCTCGACTATGATATTTACCTTTAAAATCATGACCTGCACCTTTAAATAAGTATAATTTCGAGTGCTTAAATTTTTTATTAGCCTTAATTGAATAAGAATCTGGAATAATCATGTCACTTGTACCATGCATTATTAAAACTGGACCATGATACTTAGTTGCTTCTTTTAACAAGTTATACTTGAACAAGTTTTCAAAATAGGCCTTACCAATTGTGAAGCCAAATAGGTTGAGCTTGTCCGGCACTTGTTTTTCTGATTTAAAAGCCGCTTGCGCATAATCAGTGATCGAAAAGGCAGGGTAAAGCAAAATCAATGACTTTACTTCTTGCGGATATTTACTTGCGAGCATTGCGGCAACTGCTCCACCTTGACTCTCGCCTAGCAAAGACACTTGTTTACGGTCAACATCAGTCCTATTTTTAATTGTATTTAATACCAGCTGTAGATTCTTTTCTTCTGTAAAAATTGACATCTTTAATTGATCTACACCACTACTTTGACCATTCTTAGCTCTACCAGGAAAATCAAAAGTATAGGCAACATAGCCACGACTAGCTAAATATTTAGCATAACTGATTAGATCACGGTAATTTCCTGCCAATCCGTGAGCCAAAATTACTGCTTTCTTCTTACCAGCTAAACCCTGTGGTAGATATATATGACCATAAATATCAACGCCATCTTGTTGAATTCGCCAAACTTGGTCCATCACTTGATACTTAGCCTGTTTTTCCTTAGATTGCTGTTTATCGACTTTAACCGTTTTAACTGACGACTTAGCCTTCTTAGGCGTAGTAATTTTCATAGTACAACCCGTTAAAATCAGTAGCATCAATATTATTGCTATAAATCTTTTTTTCAAGTTTATTTCATCCCTATCAGTTAATTAATTCAGGCGTTTCCTGAATACTTTTAATTATACAAAAAACGGCAGGAAAAAAGGAATTAAACCTTTAAGCTTAATTCCTTCTTGATAAATTCAATTTTTTAATTAAAAGTTAGCCGCCTTAACGTACATGTTACGTCCGATTCGGTAACAGCTTTTACCATTAACGCGCATCCGTGAACCATAGGTCTTAATTGGCGTACCTTTTCTAAGCACTCTCCAGTTAGCGCGGTTTCCCTTGTTATTATATACATAAGCATTGTGCTTAAGTACACGTGAATTACCTAAAACATTACTTGCCATAATGTAACGACCATTGCCCATGTTTAAGGCAGTCTTATCATTATCAAGAGTCACTACACCATAATGAGTAATATTAGTATAAGCTACATAGTAGCCGCTTTGACGCTCACCCTTTTTATTATAGATATATGATTTCTTCATCACATAGCCAGCAGTTGCTGAACCCTTATCATCATCTGATGAAGTACTCTTATTCGAAGTATTTGATGAAGCATTTGAAGAGCTAGCAGAATTGGTGTTGCTGGTAGCTGGAGCTTGTGAAATTGCGCCATTGTTGGAAGTTACATTACCGTCAATTGATAATGGTAAAACAGCAATATTTCCATCAACGCTTAATCCCTTCCAATTATCAGTAAATTGCCAAATTGAAACGCCATTCATTGATGGGAAGTAATTGAAGTTTGGACTATCAATTCTACCTGAAATAGCGTATGAAGCGACCCACAATGAGTTAGGATACTTGGCAATTACACTATTAGTATCAATATTATTTTGTAAAACTGATGAACTAGCATAAAGAAGTGGCTTATAGCCTGCATTTTTTATAGTGTCCATAAAAGCAATAATTGCATTAGCCGTTGGCGTTTTACCACCATAAATGTTATTGCCTGAGCCCGTTTCATAGTCACAAGCAATATATGAGCCCTTAGGTAGTCCAAATGCTTGTGCAGTTTGAATTGCATGATTTGCTTCTGCAGCAGCAGCACTTGCATTTGAACTAAAAGTAGCAAAGTGATATGCCATTGGCATCATATTATTTGATAAAGCCGTTGAAATTTGACTTGATGCTTTAGGGTTACGATAGGAAGTACCTTCGCTAACTTTAACAATTGCAAATTGTGCTCCAGCTTGCGCATGACTTGACAAGTCAGCGTTTTGATAACTAGCAACATCAACTCCAAGTGCGCGGGCTGCAACAGAGGTAGTTGCAGCGTTCACAACTGCAGTTTGTGGTCTATTTACTTGTGTCAGCGCTACCCCTGCCGTACCAAGAACAGTCGCGCATGCCAATCTAACAATGATTTTTTTGGTTGTAGTCAATCTTAATTCCTCCGATAATGTTAAAAATAGTTGTCGTTCACACTTGTCGATCCTATTTTTTGGAAATCAATTTTAGGATAAGCTCGTTCCAAACTTTAGTCAACTGATTCACTAATAATGTAAGATTAAGTTAATAATTGTCATATATTTGTATCATACAATATCAAATGTAAAAAAATATTGTCTTTGTAGTAAAATTTAGCACATAGATACCTAAGGTATGTAAAAAGCCTGTAAGACCAATGCTTACAGGCTTAATTTATGATCCGGGTGAGATTCGAACCCACGACCCACAGTTTAGAAGACTGTTGCTCTATCCAGCTGAGCTACCAGACCATCTTGTATGTTTGTATGTCCTCAACAGAACATAAACTATTATAGGGAAACGTTAATTAAAATGCAAGAGGATTTTTCAAAAAAGTTTTTATTTTTTCAAATCCCGGATTTAAAATTGAAGTGCAACACTAAGTGTTAAACAAAAAGGCCATGAAGACCTAAACTTGAAGTGACGAAAAATCAAGAAAGGAAGATCTTCATGACCAATTCAAATTCTAGCATTTCTAAGCACTATCATCAATTAACCAGCGTACAACGTGGACAAATTCAAGCAATGCTGGATTCCGGCATAACTTCCCGTACTGTTATCGCTCAAGAAGTCGGCTGCCATAAGTCGACAATCAGTCGCGAAATCAAACGCGGAAGCGTCCTGCAAAGAGACAGCAGCTATTTATTGTATGAGCACTATTACGCTGATACTGCACAGCTTTATTATGAGAAGCGTCGCAAAAACTGCTATCAGCGCAATCCATTGAAGCATTATGCTGTCTTTTTGAGAATGCTCTCCAGACGCTTCAAAGCTAAATTTGATGCCACCAGCATCGATGAATTCGTTGGTGAATTCAAAAGGACTATGCCAGGCTACCCTTGTCCCAGCACACCAACTGTCTATCGCTATATTGATCAGGGCTTGCTGGACATAAGCAATATTGATCTGCCTATGAAGCTCAAAAGACGCAGGAACAAGCGTCATCACGGCCAGAGCGGTCATGCTTTGCACAAGAAGAATCTTGGCAATTCCATTGAACAGCGTCCTAAAGAGATTGAAGACAGAAAAACGCCGCTGCACTGGGAAGGAGATCTGGTTAAAGGCGTCAGACGCAAGAATCAGCCTGCTTTAATGACTTTGACCGAAAGAACCACACGCTTTGAAGTAGTTATCAAGATTCCTGACTATCGGGCAAGCACATGCCAAAGGCTGCTTCAAAATGAGATTGACAGACATCCTGCCTGGTTTAAATCGATCACGTTTGACAATGGCTCTGAGTTTGCGGATATGACCAAGATCAAAGGCTGCCAGATCTACTTCGCCCACCCATATTCTCCATGGGAAAGAGGCACCAATGAGAACTGCAATGGACTTCTGCGTCAATTCTTCCCTAAAGGCAAAAGCATGAAAGATAAGTCAGCTGCTTATGTTCAACAGGCAACTGATGCCATTAACCGCAAACATCGTCGAATCCTTCAATATCACACAGCAGAAGAACTCTTCAAGCAATATATTTCCTCATAGCCTAACTGTTGCACTTAATTTGACAATTCAGGTATTTTTTCAAATTCAATTAAAGTATAATTGAGTTAACATAGATAATTACTAGAAAAGAGAACAATCATGGAACTTAAAGATAAAATCAAAAAGTTTGTTACTGACTTTAGAGATGGTGCATATCAGCATGACACCAAACGTGACAGTGGCTTGCCTCACGACATCCCTGAAGTTGAACGTCTTGATAATCTGCCTTATGGTCCAGATGAAAAGTGGCATACTTTAGATGTTTATTTACCCAAAAAGCACGAAGCTCCCTTCCCTGTCATCATCAATATTCACGGCGGTGGTTGGGTTTATGGTACTAAAGAAATCTACCAATATTATGGAATGGGTTTAGCTAAGCGCGGTTTTGCTTTCATCAATCCCAACTATCGTCTTGCACCAGAAAAGGCGGAATTCCCTGATGAATTAGACGATGTTGATCGCTACATGCATTGGGTTGATGAGCACGCTGAAGAATATCGTCTAGATCGCAACAACGTTTTTATCGTTGGCGACAGCGCCGGTGGTCAAATGGCTGAGCAGTATGTCACTATTTTGACTAATCCAGATTATGCCAAGTTATTTTCTTACAAACCATTGAACTTAAAATTTAGGGCTGTCGGCTTGAATTGTGCTGCTTCCTTCATGTTAACCCCAAGCAATTTAGATGGCATGGCTAGCGCCTACTTCACTAAAAATGCAGTTAACAAGTATCATGAACAACTCGACGTTGAAAAATATATCAATCACAATTTCTTGCCGACTTTTTTAATCACGGCTAACAAGGATTTTTTGCATGACATGCAATTTACCCTCTTTGGCTTCTTGCTCGGTCGCGGTGTTCACGCCATCTGCAAGTCCTATGGTGATGAAGACAATCCTCGCGGTCATGTGTTCTTTGTTGATCAAAAAGACGAGCTAGCTGATATCGCCAATGATGAAGAAATTGAATTTTTTAGAAAATTTTTACAAAAATAAGGACGGAAAATAATGATTAAATTTTATGGTTATAAACGTTGCTCTACCTCACGTAAAGCACGCAAGTGGATGGATGACCATCAGGTCAACTACGAATTTCAAGATTTAGTTGAACAGCCACCGAAAAAAGAAGACTTGGTAAAATGGATGACCAAATATCAAGATCGTGGTCTAAAATATTTCTTCAATACACACGGTCAAGATTACCGCAGAGAAAATTTGAAAGAAAAAGTGCCAACAATGACGATTGAAGAAGCTGCAGATATGATGTCAAAAAATGGTAAGTTAATCAAGCGGCCATTAGTCGTTGATGACAGTAATTTAACTTGCGGTTTTAAAGAAGATATTTTCGAACAAATTTGGCTATAATAAAACAAGCCCATAACCTGTAACTTTGAGGTTATGAGCTTGTTTTTATTTCTTTAAATGAATTTCACGATCAAACAATTGATGCATTTCTTGATTAAAGTTGTGAGCAATGAATACAATCGTTGCATCCGTCTTAGTCAACTGACGCAAAATTTTCATCGTAGCCGCCTGATCAATTGCACTTGTCGCCTCATCAATCAAAATCAACTTGCTCTGGTGCACCATGCTTCTAGCTAAAACAATTTTCTGCCTCTGACCACCAGAAATATTCAATTGATCAAGGTCAATCTTAGTCTCAATGCCGGCCGAAAACTTAGCAATATCTCCTGCAAATTGAACTTTTTCAATGGCTGATTTAACTCGACTTAGCAATTTTGAATTGAACATCGTAATATTTTCAACAATCGTTACTGGGAATAACACTGGATCTTGCGGCAAATAGCCAATTTCAGCTAAATCAGGTTGAATCTTTTCACCCTTTTGATTAAAGTATTGAATCTTGCCGCGACTGGCTTGCAATTCACCTAAAATCAATTTGAGTAAAGTTGATTTTCCTGTACCTGAATCACCTGTTAGTAAAATTTTCTCTCCAGCTTTAACTTGGAAATCTGGGAAAGTCACGGCCTCACCGTTTCTAAAATCGATAGCTAAATTATGGATTGAAAAACTAACCGCTTGTTCTAAATTACTTTTCTGTTCAGACTGAATTTTCTTTCTAGCTACAAAAATCTCTTCTCGCAATTTCTTCGTTGCTCGCATTCTTCCACCATAATTAGCAACTCCTTGCAAAGAACCAAATAGTGCTCCATTGAAGTTGCCAATGCTGGCAATCAAACCAAAAGCAGCCCAATTATTCACTACCAAAAATCCAGTTAAAAGAAAGATTAGCACATCTCCTAATGAATAAGCCAATTGATTCAGATAATCTAATTCCTGATCTACTTTTTCCTTCTCAATATTTGCTGCTTCCAAGCGTCCTGAATTTTCAGCAATAGTCTTAAAAAGCTTATCGCTAGCCAAATAGCGACGAACTTCTGATAAGCCAATTAACCAATCACCTAAAGTCTTCAAATACTTTCGATTAGCTACTGATACCTTTTCAGTAGCTTTTTGTAATGGCTTATCCAGTAATTTAGGTAAATAAATCTGAATTGCGGCAAAAATTAAACAAGCAACTAACAAACTCCACTGAAAAGTCACCAAGCTAAAGGCTACACCGACAATACCGGCTAGCATCCCTACTACATAGCGGAACGAATCTAAATAGTCATTATGTAACAGTTTCAAATCATTAGTCATCCGATTTTGCACTGCACTAACCGCATGCTTTTGACTATCGGCAAAATAATGATCTGTTAGTTCTTGCCGAATTAAATGCAGGTAATTTTGAATCAACTTTTGCCAAATGATTCCCGCCAAATTATAGAATAAGAATACCATGACATAGCTAGACAGCTGGATTAATGTCCAAGTTAAAAATAAACTCAAGTTTCTATTTTTGGCAGCATCAAATTGCAAAGTTAACACATAAGCTACAACTACTTCGCCAACTGCTGCAATAATCTGTAGTCCCATAGCCAGACAGAATTTAATTGGATTAAGTTTAAATAATTCTTTGCTACTCATTATTTTCCCTCCAAGTGAACTTCACGATCAAACAATGCTCGTTGTTCTACGGTTAAATTGTGTGCAACGGCCAAAATTGTTGCTCTACTTTGCATTAAGTTTTGGAAGATTTTTGTCGTTGCTTGTTGATCAATTGCACTAGTTGCTTCATCTAAGTACAGAATCGGCTTCTCATGCAACAACGCCCGCATTAAAACTACCTTTTGTTTCTGTCCACCAGACAGCAATTCCTGTTGTGGATCAAGCTGTGTCTCTATCCCATTTTTCAAACGCGCTTGATCACTATCAAAAACCGTCTTATGAATCACTTGTACAGCTTTTTTATTAAGCTTAGGCTTAAACATAGTAATATTTTCTTGAATACTGCCAGGAAAGATCAATAAGTCCTGTGCCAAATAACCTAATTGACGTAAATCAGGTTTGATCTTTTTTCCTGTTTTATCGCAATAGATTACTTCACCCGTACTTGGCTTAATTTGCCCTAACAAAACTTTTAATAAAGTTGATTTTCCTGTACCTGAATCACCAGTCAATAAAACCTTTTCACCATTCTTCAGTTCAAAGTCAGGATAAGTAATTCCTTCACCATTTGGATATTGTACTGACAAGCTTTTTATTTGAACGGTAGCGATTTGTTTTAAAGAATCATACCCTTTTTCTGGTAAACACTTTTGCAATTTAGCCAGATCATCCCGCAAAGTTTTCGTTGATTTTAATTGCGTATATCTGTTCACGCAACTATCTACACTATAAAAAATTCCATTGGCAAAATATCCCGCTGTCAGAATCGCTCCTAAATTTACCTGATGATTGAAAAACAAAATTCCAGCAATAAATGGAACACCAACACGACCAGCTATATTAAATATCGCAGACACTAAGCTAGTATAATGTAGCAATTTATCTCGCTGATATTCACTCTGCTCTAGTTTCTGACTCTGTTGTCCCACCACCTTTTTCAAAACAACTTTATTCTGGTAGCGTCGCAGCTCATCTAAACCCTTGAACCATTTTTCTAACAACTGCAAAAATTGCTTATTTTGGATAGAAACAGCTTTAGTTGCTCGATTGGTATATTTTTCAGTCAATTTCGGCACTACTACTGCAAGCAAAGTAACTAATAACGTATAGACAACCAATATCCAATGAAAGGTAAACAGCGTACCAATAGTTAAAATATAAGTCACAAACAAAATAGAAGTAAACATTATAGTAACTCTCTTGCACTAACTGCAAGTCATTTCCCAAATGATTTTCCATCTCTGAAACTTTGTCTTCAGGCTGCTGATAATAATGTCGTATAATTCGCTGTCTTACCTGATGAAAAAGTGTCTGTGTTTGTTTGGTATTTTGTAAACTTCCCCAATTAAAACTGACATTGCAGACCTGTCCAATTAAAAATTGTACAAAGATTAATTCCAAAAACAGTTCGAATTTACCACTTGCAATTGCATTTAACTGCGGACTAGTTAAGTAGGTGTACATTGTAGTTGTCAGTTGCGTTAGCGTAATCAAAAACAGAACTAACATTGCCCGCTGACGGTTAGCTTTAATATAATCTCTTAAACCCATTATTTTCCTCATTCTTTTTTGACAAAAACGTATAATCAGCAAAAAAATCTCTAACATGATTTGTCGCAAAGAAAAAGCACTGTTCTGGATGCTCACATCCTATTAACAGTGCAACAAATAAAGGTTGATTTTGATAAAGAAAACCACCCTCAATTCATCTACTGCTAATACTTGGTATGCAAGCAAAAAATGGGTGCACTAAACAAGGTGCAAAGACAGTATTTTGCTAAACAACAAATCAAATATTAGAGATTCAGTAAACGAATCATATGGCAATTTCCTCTATTTCTATAAGTTAATTAAAACTATATCATATTAATTTAATTTTACAAGCTATTTTTTATCTTCAGCTAAATATTTTTGCAAAACTTTGAAAACACCGTTCTCCGTATTAGCTGGTGCAATATATTTGGCGTGCTTTTTTACCTTATCCATGCCATTAGCCATCGCATAAGAATATTTGGCAAAGTCAAGCATGTCAATATCATTGCCACCGTCTCCAAAAGCAATCAGATCATCCCCAGTCATCCCCATCTTTTCTAGGAGATGCTTTAATCCGGCACCCTTATTAACGCCTTGTGTGTTAACATCAATGGCAAAAGTTGCGGAAGCAAAAGCAGAGATCTGGTTATTATGTTCAAAATTAAAATCACGTTCAATCTCCGCTGCCTTGGAACTATCCATGCCAAAGGTTATCTGATAAATCTGTTCTGGCAAATCATTCCAGTCATCAATCACGGTACTATTACCAGCAAAGTAAGCCAAAAAGTCGCGTTCATCTTTTTCAACATTGCTATGCAAATATGCAATATCTCGGCCAAAAACCATTGTAGCCATTTCACCATATTTCACATGTACATCATGAATTAGCTTTAAAACGTCATCGCGATTAAGCAAATAACTGCCAGCTTCTTGACCCTTGATGATTAATCTCGAGCCATTCAAAGTTACGAAATCCATTCTGCTGGCAAACTTGCCAAAGTCCTGCTTCAATCTAACATAAGGACGCCCTGAAGCCACGATAAAATGTACTCCTCGTTTTTCAAATTCAGTCAAAATTTGATCAAATTCCTTGTGATTAAACTGCTTACGATCATCTAAAAACGTGCCGTCCATATCTACAGCAACTGCCTTAAATGGTAAAGTCATTTTTTCACCCCATCATTATTCTATTTTTTCCAAAAATAATCTTATCATTTTTGAGCATCCTATTTCATCCGTAATCTGCGTAATCTACCACGTTTTAGTACAAAATAGCTAATTGTTAATAGAACAGTGCTGGTAAGAAGAAAAATAAAATTATCACTCCAAAAATAATGCCAACCTATTTTTGTTAAAATATCTGGCGTTAAAATTTCTTCTACTGTTGCATAGATATAAAAAACAGCAAAAACCGATGCAATTAAATAGCCTACTCCAGCTAATGAGTAAAAAATTATGCTAATCCATTTTTTAGTCACCATAACTCGGTTTCCTAGCCAAACGAATAAAATAGCCGTCACTAATGGCAAAACATAATAATACCAGAATCCCATAACTATCTCCCTGATTAATTTTGGCTCATTATCACATGCAAAAGTAAAAAAACGGTAAAGAAGACTTTAATTTTGGGCAAAAAAAGACTAGCTCACTTCAGAGCTAGTCTTATCTATTCTATTAAACTAACTTAACGTGCTTAGCATGCCTGTTCTTGAGCTTAGCCCAACCATCGAAAAACAATGCCCCAAAAAGCAAAATCATAATAATTCCTGCCAAAATAATGGCATTAGTCGAATTAGCAACTGCTAAACTTTGGGCTGAATCAAAATCAGCAACTTCGTCCATTTGGATAATCAATCCTGAAAACAACATGGCTAAGCCGTTCAATGTTAGCAAGCCACACAGAATTGTTAAGATTTTAGTCTTTAATAGCTTCATAAAACCATGCCCTTTCTTTATTAATTAGATGAATATTATACACGCATTATTTTATAATTCAAGTAATTGGATTAAGAAAAGGCACAAAAAATAGACATACGTTCGCATGCCTATTATTAACTTTATTTATTCCACAGGAATTTGATTAATACTTTATCTACTTTTGGATTCTCATGCAACTTGGAGTGACGTGCATTTTTTCCAGTAAACTTCACTACCTGATAGCTTTTAGCACGATCTGCCACTAAATACTTTAATGACAAAGATGATACATTGGGTACTGTTCCATCGGTTTGACCACCAATATCACCAATGATGTTTAAAACACGAACTTTATTTTTCGGATATGTTTCTCTTACACCCGTCATTTTCCGATAGCTAGCATTCATTTTGTTCGGTTTTCCGGCAGAATTCAATTTTAAAAAAATATTTCTTACTTATTAATTTTCATATCTATTGGTTATAGCCACAATTAAAAGTAAAATAGAAAGTAATTAAACTGCAAAGGAGAAAAATATGAAATATAATCAATACGCTTATGTCGAAACTGACTTCGATCAACAAGTAAAAGAATTAATCGACATCAATTTCTTACCTAAAAATTATGCAGACTGGAATTTTAACGATTTGCTGGGCAAGCTCGTTAAAATGACAATTGCTGAAGCAAAAACTGACGCTGCTAAGACAACAAAATTATCTGAATTTGCTGTTTCAAATGAGCAAACTTTAGCTGACTTTTTAAAAGGAAAGCCTGAATCAATTGGTACTGCTCAATTCTATAATGTAGCCTTACAATTACTTGGCTATCATGTTCATTATGACTACGAATTAGCCGATCCAACCGGCTTTATGCAAAAGAATGCTTTACCTTTTGTCCAAGACATTTCTGATGTCAAAAAGTTAATCTCTGCTTTTTATCGTTTGCTCAATACTCGCGCCAAAAACGGTCAAATTTTGCTCGATGTAATGGCTGGTAAGGGGTACTTTACTCAATTCTGGGGACAAAATAAGTTTAAATTTTTCAATGGCAAAGCTATTCCTGTCTTCGATACCAACAAAGTAATTCGTGAAGTTGTTTACGTTGAAACTGATCTTGATACTGATCATGATGGTAAGAGTGACTTGATTCAAGTTACTGTTTTCCGACCAGCTGAAACTAACAAAGGCTTAAAAGTGCCTGCCCTTTATACTGCTTCACCATATTTCGGCGGAATTATCGCTAATGAAAAGCGTAACCATAATGTTGACGAAAATTTATCTGATGCCGCCGATTGGAATGATCCACAATATGTTCATTCACCAATAGTTAAAGCAAAGCAGCCAGACGACTCTAACCACCCAGCTACCGAAGAAGCAGTACATAAATCTTCTTATCCATTAAATGAGTATATGCTTGCTCGTGGTTTTGCCAGTGTTTTTGCTGGAGCAATTGGTACCCGCGGTAGTGATGGAGTTCGTATTACTGGTGCACCTGAAGAAACTGAATCAGCTGCTGCAGTTATCGAATGGCTCCACGGCGATCGTATCGCTTACACTGATCGTACTAGATCTGTTCAAACTAAAGCTGACTGGTGCAATGGCAATATCGGAATGACTGGTCGTTCATATTTAGGCACTTTGCAAATTGCTATTGCCACTACTGGGGTTAAAGGCTTGAAAACTGTGGTTTCTGAAGCCGCTATTTCTTCTTGGTATGACTATTACCGTGAACACGGTTTGGTAATCGCACCCGAAGCCTGCCAAGGTGAAGACCTTGATTTACTGGCTGAAACTTGTCAATCAAACTTGTGGGATGCAGGTTCTTACTTAAAGATCAAACCAGAATACGACAAGATGCAAAAAGAGCTTTTAACAAAAGAAGACCGTGAAACCGGTCAATATTCCAACTTTTGGGAAGCAAGAAACTACCGCCATCACGCTGACGGCATCAAATGTTCTTGGATTTCTGTTCACGGTTTAAATGACTGGAACGTTAAGCCAAAGAATGTTTATAAAATTTGGCAACTAGTCAAAAAAATGCCAATGAAGCATCATCTTTTCCTACACCAAGGTCCTCACTACAATATGAACAACTTTGTTTCTATTGATTTTACTGACTTGATGAACCTTTGGTTTGTACATGAATTACTAGGGATTGAAAACAATGCTTACAAGCAATGGCCAACCGTCATGATCCAGGACAACTTGCAAGCTGACAAGTGGCACGAAGAAAAGGATTGGTCAAATGAATTAGGTCAAAAGAAGACCTACTACCCAACTGATGACGGCGAGCTTTTCCAAGATGGCAATGGCAAAGCACAACAATCATTTGTCGATGAAGGTGGCATTGAATTTAAGAAGGCTGACATCTCAGAAAGCGACTGGCTATACAAATTCATCTGTGGTGATGAAAAATGGGCTAAACCAAGTTTGCGTTTTAAAACAGACGAATTTATTCACCCAACTACGATTGTCGGTCGTCCTGAAGTAAAAGTTAGAGTTAAAGGCAGCTTACCTAAGGGACAAATTTCTGTTGCTTTAGTTGAATTGGGAGAAAGAAGACGCTTAACCGCTACACCTAAGTTCTTAATGCGCGGCGGTCAAGAACTTGGCTATAGATTTGGCACTGATACTTTGCAAGAATTTGTGCCGGACAAGAAGACTAAGGCTAAGTTGATCACTAAGGCTCACATGAACTTACAAAACTATAAGGACATGAAAAGACCTGAGAAGATTGATGCTGACAAGTTCTACGATTTAGACTTCTTGCTTCAACCTACCTACTACACTCTTCCATCTGGTAGTAAGTTGGCCTTGATCATCTACTCAACTGATGAAGGAATGACTAAACGACCACTTGAAGAAGAAACTTATACAGTTGATTTGGCCAATACTGAAATTAAGTTCTATGAGAAATAATTTTTAATATATAAACTAATACGGCAGATATTTATTTTAAGTATCTGCCGTATTTTTTATTCAAATATTTTCTTATATTCACCATAGCCAGCCTGTTCCAACTGATCATATGGAATAAATCTCAATGCTGCGGAATTAATGCAGTAACGTAAACCACCTCGATCCACTGGGCCGTCAGTAAAAACATGACCTAAGTGAGAATCAGCTTCGGGACTTTTAACTTCTGTTCTCTCCATTCCGTGCGATTGATCGCGGTGGTAAGTTAATTTCTTAATTGGCTTAGTAAAACTAGGCCAACCACAGCCTGCATTATACTTATCTAAGCTTGAAAAAAGTGGCTCACCTGACACTACATCAACGTAAATCCCCTTTTCATAAAAATCATCATATTTTCCGGTAAAAGGATATTCTGTAGCGGCCTTTTGAGTTACGTTATATTCCTCATCAGTTAGCCGCTTTAAAGCTTGCTCTTTTTCTTCTTTGTTAAAAGTCATTGGATCATTCCTTTGCTAAATATGTTCAGTAGTACTTGGAAAGAAATTATCTATTTTCTTTTCATAAATATCAAATTTATATTTTGTCAAAAATTGATTTGATGGATCATATATTCTAACCTGAAGCATCTCATTTTTGCCATTCATATGCACTTCTTTATTTGAAACTTCCAAAAATGGCTTAAATGCAGCAATCAGATTTTGATAAGAACTATAAACATGCACATTATGCTCGACAATTTCTCCATTACGTGCATACCGACGACCGTCGATCACGTATACTGTATTATCACTCATAGAAATCATCCTCTCTTTGGCTTCTACTTATATTTTAATTCATTTTATATTTATTCATGACTTTTTTACTCAAAAACTCCAACAATTATCATGTTGGAGTTCATTCAATATTTATTTAAAATTCATTAAAATACTGAGGTCAAAACTGCACCGGCAACAATTAATATTAAACCGATCACAGTATAAATAAGACCTTTTTGTGTCTTCTTTTCGTGTAAGAAAAGGATACCACCAAGAGTAGAAATAACGACACAAAGTTGTGACATAACAAAGGCTAGGTTTACACCGTTCATCTTAACTGAAACAATGTATGCAAGAGCAGCAATTGCGTAAATCACACCGGCAGGAATTACTTGATAACTTTCTTTTTCCTTAAAGACTTGTGTTTGCTTAGTTGCAATTAAATAAACAATTGCTGCAACCAACATTCCAATGGTTTCAGCAAAGAAAATCATTACGCTGTCACCCTTCAAGGCCTTTGGAATGGAACTTGAAGTAATGTAACCAAGTGTAGTCAATACCAGCACAATCATTGTAGTGGTCTGATTCTTTTTTCCACCCTCAGATGTACCTTTGTCAGTCAATGATGTAAATGCTACACCAATAATTAAAGCTAAGATCCCTAAAAATCCAAACAATTTAGCTTGAGTGCTTGCCCATTCACTAAAGATCAACACACCTACAAGTGGCACACCGATCAACTGCAAACCAGTTGAAATTGGCATAGTTTCAGAAACCCCAACCTTGGAATAACTGTAATACTGACCAACTTGACCAATAACCCAAGCAGCACCAGCTAACATTGCTAAAATAAAAGTAGTCGCATTAAAAGATGGACGCTTAATGAGAGTAACTGCAGCACCAAAGATAAATGCACCAAGAACGGTACCTAAAATTTGGTGGTAAATGTTACTCTTCTTGACACCAGCAACAAACATGGGCATAAGACCCCATCCTATTGCCGGAATAAACAGAAATAAATAACTCATTTGTTTTGTCTCCCTTATTAATGTAAAAAAGTTACAAAAAGCATTCTATCAACGAAAGCGCTTTTAATGCAAGCGATTTACTATTAATGGATGACAAGTGCAAATCAATATATATCAGAACACCAAGAGTTATTTAAATTATTTTTATAAAAATCCTACGGCAAAGCCTATTCCATATAGGAATATACAAATTATTCCCAAATACAATAAGCACCATTTAGCCACTTGCTTCAAAATTATTGATTCAGATCCATCTTGTCCAATTGCAGCTGAAGCAACAGCTATACTCTGAGGTGAGATCATCTTTCCAGCAGTTGCTCCCACCATATTTGAACCAACTACCCAATTACTATTTACGCCTAAAGCCTTAGCTGAAGACAATTGCAGGTTACCAAAAAGAACATTAGCTGAGGTATCAGATCCTGTAATAAACGTACCCAAAGCACCAATTAACGGTGCAACTAATGGATATATTGGTCCCATTAGAACTACTAATGCTGCCGCAATTGCTGAAGTCATTCCTGCGTAGCCCATTACCTTGGCTAAAGCCACAATAGAACAAATTGTAATTAATGTTTTCCATAATCCAAAAATTGTTGATTTTAAGATTTGTCCTAATTTCTTGAAACTAACTTTTTGAATTAATCCACCAATAAAAGTAGCTAGCAAAATTAATGTTCCTGGTGAAGAAAGCCAATTAATCTTAAACAGTTCTGTATCTTTCCCAGTATATACCTTAATATAAGAAGTCACTTTTCCCAATAGATGCTGAATATTTGGAAACAGTGATGAAGCAAGAACCACAAATACGAACACTAAAATAAATGGTGAACTTGCACGCAAAATTTCGATAGCGCTGTGCTTCTCAATATTCTCTTTTATGTCATTATCTTGATGATGATATAATTTTGCCATCAGAACTGTAGTCAAAATACAACAAATTGAACCAACAATTGCTGGTAACTCTGGACCAACAAATTTTGCTACCAAAATTTGCGGAATTGAAAATGACAAACCAGACATCAGGGTAATTAATCCCACTCCTTTGATAGCTTTAACTCCGCCACCTGTTAGAATCACCAATAAAAACGGAATTATAATAATTAATAATGCAAGTTGTAAAGTAATAACAAATGATAATGGAGTAACGGGCAAATTAGTTACGTCACTCAGTGTAATCACTGGTAATCCAATTGCACCAAAGGCAGTTGGTGTAGTATTAGCAATTAAACAAATTACGGCGGCATTAATCGGATTAAGACCAAATCCAATTAATATCCCAGCGGGAATTGCAACTGCTGTCCCAAAACCTGCAATTGCTTCTAAGAATCCGCCAAATCCCCATGCGATAATCAAAACTAAAATACGCTGATCAATAGTGATTGACGACAAAGTATCTTGAATAATTTTAATTCCACCTGAATAATTGCTTACATTATAAGTAAACAGTGCAGCCACGATTACATAAACAATTGGCCATAGCCCCATCAGAATGCCCTCTAAAGCACCCGTCAAAGTGTCAACTATAGAGAGGTTAAATCCCAGTATAGCCAATACGATAGTAATTAATAGTCCAATGCTGCATGCTTTAATAGCAGGCATTTTTCGAATTGCCAAAGAGTAAATAAGCCAAATAATTGGAATTAAAGCCAATAAAAACGAAATCCACATTTTTATTCCCCCCTAAACACTTCACTTCCTTATCTCAGATTATAAATGTATTCGCTTACAAAAGATAGTGAAATATTCTTACTCATGGCTCTATAATAAAGTTTGTGATACATATTTTTTTCACAATATCTTGATTGAATGCTATCTATCGTTTATTTATCTCAGAATTATTAGCTCACTTGTGAAAATTATTTTTTGCATAAAAAATAATGCATTCTCCTACTTCAATAGAGAAATGCATTATTTTTATCTATTCAACTATCCTACTTCAAAGCATCAGTAGCAAATGATCTATTCTCCAAGCTAGTAAGCAAAGCATCTGCAGTATCAAGTGCTGTAATCAATGGTACATTTTGACCAATGGCAACCTGTCTAATGATGAAGCCATCAGAATTCTTTTCAATATCGTGACCCATCGTATTGATAACCAAGTCAATCTTGCCATTTCTTAATTCATTCAAGATATTATCCTTGGCGTCTTCATCTTCATGCACTTTAGTTACTGGATCAACATGCAAATCATGACTACGCAAGAAATCAGCTGTACCCTTAGTAGCAAAGATTCTGTAGCCAATCCGCGCAAATCTCTTGGCAATTGGTAAAATCTTTTCTTTGTCTCGATCTTCGATGGTAAGTAATACATTACCATTTTCAGGCAATTGCATCTTAGCACCTGCAAAAGCTTTGTAGAGAGCTTTGGCAAAAGTGTGATCACTCCCCATTACTTCACCTGTCGATTTCATTTCTGGCCCGAGATATGCATCAACGTCCGATAATTTGCTGAAGGAGAAGACTGGTGCTTTAACAGAGATCATGTCTGGCTCTGGGGCAAGACCATCACCGTAGCCCTGTTCAGCCAAACTTTCGCCCATAATTACTCGGGTAGCGACCTGAGCCATTTCAATACCCGTGATCTTGCTTAAAAATGGCACTGTTCTACTTGCCCGAGGGTTAACTTCAATTACGTAAACTTCACCATCTCTGACAATGAATTGAATGTTCATAATGCCGACACAGTTCAACGTCAAAGCAAGCTTTCTAGTGACATCAGTAATCTTTTCTTTAACTTCATCAGAGAAGGTTTGTGGTGGATAAACAGCCATTGAGTCACCAGAGTGGACACCGGCATGCTCAATATGTTCCATGATTCCTGGCAAAAGAACTTCCTTACCATCACTAATTGCATCAACATCACATTCACGACCATCAAGATAATCATCAACCAAGATTGGGTGGTCTGCTGCAATATCAACGTGGTCTTGCAAGTATTCTTCTAACTCTGCCTTGGTGTAGACAATTTCCATCGCCTTACCACCCAAAACATAACTTGGACGGACTAAAACTGGATAGCCTAGCTTATCAGCAGCTTCAAGTACGCCTTCATGAGTAGTTGCAGTTAAACCTTGAGGCTGATTCAAATGAAGTTGCTTAATGATTTGATCAAACAGTTCACGGTCTTCTGCACGGTTAACATCAGCTACTTTAGTGCCTAAAATCTTGACGCCATGTTCTTCTAAGCCATGAGCCAAATTGATTGAGGTTTGACCACCAAATTGAACAATCACGCCTTCTGGCTTTTCCAAGTCGCAGACATTCAAGACATCTTCCAAAGTTAATGGTTCAAAGTATAATTTATCTGAGATAGAGAAGTCAGTTGAAACAGTTTCAGGATTAGAATTGATAACAATTGCTTCGTAGCCCATCTTTTGCAAGGCCTTGACACAGTGAACAGTCGCATAATCGAATTCAACACCTTGACCGATTCTGATTGGACCTGAGCCAATAACGATCACCGACTTCTTACCAGTCTTATGTGATTCATTTTCAGCATCATAAGTTGAATAAAAGTATGGTGTCTTTGATTCAAACTCAGCAGCACATGTATCAACCATCTTGTAGACTGGGATGATGCCATGCTTTTTCCGAAATGCTCTTACCTCATCTGCAGTTTCATTCCACAAAGAGGCAATCGTTGGATCACTAAAGCCATATTTCTTAGCTAAGCGCAATACATCAACATCATCTTTATTTTCCTCAAGTGTCTTTTCCAATTCAACCATATGTTGCACGATATCTAAAAAGTAGAAATTAATCTTCGTTAATTCATGAATATCTTCAGCTGAATAACCACGTCTAAATGCCTCAGCTAAATAGAAGAGACGATCATCTTGAGCTTTGACTAATTTTTGCTCTAATTGGTCATCACTAGCTACG
This sequence comes from Lactobacillus crispatus, assembly GCF_018987235.1. NCBI lineage: Bacteria > Bacillati > Bacillota > Bacilli > Lactobacillales > Lactobacillaceae > Lactobacillus > Lactobacillus crispatus. The sequence goes on along the minus strand of NZ_CP072197.1, from coordinate 773,825 downwards.
TGTGCTTCTGGTGAGTAAAGATCTTTTTCATCAATTTCTAGTGATCTTACCGCTTTTTGCATAGCTTCTTCTGCAGTACGGCCAATTGCCATAACTTCACCGGTTGCTTTCATTTGGGTGCCCAAAACGCGATCAGCCTTAGGGAACTTATCAAATGGCCAGCGTGGTATCTTGCAGACTACATAGTCTAATGCAGGTTCAAATTCTGCATAGGTTGTTCCCGTTACTGGGTTCTTAATTTCATCCAAAGTCATTCCTACTGCAATTTTAGCAGCCATCTTAGCAATTGGATAACCAGTTGCCTTAGAAGCTAAAGCAGATGATCTTGAAACACGCGGATTTACTTCAATTACATCATAATTAAAGCTATTTGGGTCAAGAGCAAGTTGAACGTTGCATCCCCCTTCAATTTTCAAAGCCCTAATCAAACGCAGTGAACAATCACGAAGCATCTGATATTCCTTATCAGATAAAGTTTGACTTGGTGAAAAGACAATTGAATCACCAGTGTGAATCCCTACCGGATCAAAGTTTTCCATGCAGCAGACAATCATTGCATTGTCATCATGGTCGCGCATTACTTCAAATTCTACTTCTTTATAGCCCGCAATTGATTTTTCAATCAAACATTCAGTTACAGGGGAAAGTTCCAATCCATTTTTGGCAATCTCTGCTAATTCTTCATGATTATTACAGATACCACCACCGGTACCACCCATCGTAAAGGCGGGACGAACAATGATCGGATAGCCAATCTCATCTCCAAAAGCTAAGGCATCTTCGACTGTATTAACTGTCTTAGAAGGTGGAACTGGTTCACCTAATGACTTACATAATTCCTTAAATTTTTCACGGTCTTCGGCTTGTTCAATAGATTGCAGCTTAGTACCTAGAAGCTCGATGTGTAATTCATCCAAAATTCCTGTTTTGGCAAGTTCCATAGCCATGTTTAAGCCCACTTGACCGCCAAGTGTTGGCAAAATAGCATCAGGATATTCTTGACGAATAATTCGTGAAATCGATTCAACTGTCAGAGGTTCAATGTACACCTTATCTGCAATTGTTGTATCAGTCATGATCGTAGCTGGGTTGGAATTAACTAAAACTACTTCATAGCCTTCTTCGCGCAGAGCCAAGCATGCCTGTGTACCAGAATAATCAAATTCTGCAGCTTGACCAATAATAATTGGACCTGAGCCAATCACCATAATCTTATGAATATCTGTTCTTTTAGGCATGACGCTCTTCTTCCTTTCTCTGATCAATCATTGACATAAAGTCGTCGAATAATGAAACCTCATCATGAGGACCCGGTGTTGCATCAGGGTGAAATTGCACTGAAAATGCAGGATATTTCTTATGACGTAACCCTTCAACCGTCCCATCATTGACTTCAACGTGGGTAATCATTAAGTTATCCTTGTCAATTGAATCTGCAGACACAGCATAACCATGGTTTTGTGAAGTAAAACCAATATTACCAGTTGCAATCTCTCGTACAGGGTGATTAAAACCGCGGTGCCCAAATTTCATCTTGTAAGTTTTAGCCCCATTAGCTAAAGCAAAGACTTGGTGTCCCATACAAATTCCCATCAAAGGAACATGCTTTTCTACTTCACGCACCATTTTAGTTGCCTCTACCATTTCTTCTGGATCACCAGGGCCGTTACTCAAAAGAACACCATCTGGATGAAGGTTTAATACTTCTTGGGCAGTAGCTGTATATGGTAAAACAATACAATTACAATCACGTTCTGCTAGTTCACGCAAAATACTGTGTTTAATTCCAAAGTCGATAACCACAATATTGCGTTTCGAACCAGGAACTGGATATGGTGACTTGGTTGATACTCGGCTAATTACACCTTGAGTTACATTCTTAGTCTTTAATTCTGCCGCAATTTTTTCTGCATTTTCTTTTGAATCTGCAATCTTACCACGTAATGTACCGTGAACTCTCAATTTTTTAACTAATTCACGCGTGTCAATTCCCTGAATACCCGGAATGTTTAAATGCTCCAAAAACTTTGGTAAGGTTGTCTGCATTCGCCAATTATCAGGATGACGGGCAACCTGGTGACAAATTACGCCTTTGATCCTTGGCTCAAGTGACTCATAATCTGCCAAGGTAATACCATAGTTTCCAATTAAAGGATTAGTGAAAACCAAAATCTGATCGGCATAAGATTGGTCGGTAATTGCTTCTTGATAACCAGTCATCCCTGTTGTAAATACAACTTCACCAACTGTTTCGCAATCAGCGCCAAAACCCTCGCCAGCATAGATGCTACCATCTTCTAGGATTAAATACCGCATTATTGTTCATCCCTTCTGTATACAACCTGACCATCAACCATGGTCATTACAGTTTCACCATACACCTTGTCGCCCGTAAATGGTGTATTAACGCCTTTTGACTTATAGTCTTCTTCTTTTAATTCAGTTTCATGGTCTAAGTCAAAAATCGCAATATCAGCTGGCTTACCCGGTTCAAGTACCCCGGCATTTTTTAAGCCAAACGTTTTAGCTGGTTTATCGGAGAGCCATGATAAAAGCTGCTCCAAGGTGAAGACTTTTTCTTCTTTGACAAATTTAGTATATAAAGTAGAAAATGCTGTTTCACTACCAGTAATACCAAATGATGCGCCCTTCATGCCACCTTCTTTTTCATTGCGAGCATGAGGAGCATGGTCAGTCGCAATTAAATCGATTGTACCGTCTAGTAGTCCCACTAGTAACGCCGCTTGATCTTCCTTATTTCTCAATGGCGGATTCATCTTATAATAACCGTTGTCCTTAGGAATATCGTCATCTGTTAATAAAATATGGTGTGGCGCTACTTCACAGGTAACATTGATTCCACGCGCCTTAGCCATTCGAACCAGTTCCACACTAGTTTTAGTTGATACATGGCAAATATGATAATGGACGCCCGTTTTTTGTGCTAAAAGCAAGTCTCTAGCAATTTGCGTTGTTTCTGCTAATTCAGTTACTGGCGGCAAGTTTAATTCCTTGGCTTTAGGTCCTTCATTCACGATCCCTTTATTAAAAAGCGAATCGTCTTGTGCATGAGTAGCAATGATCAAATTATTTTCCTTGGCTTTTTGCATTGCCAAATACATCGTTTGAGCAGTTTGGACTCCATGACCATCATTACTTAAGGCAAAAGCACCAGCCTTTTTCAATGCTGCATAATCAGGAATGACATCAGTAGTTTCATCATTAGTGATTGGTCCATATTGAAAAATATGAACCACACCTTTTTCATTGTTTTCTTGTACCATTTTTTGCATTAGCTCAGGCGTATTAGGTACAGGCGTTACATTAGGCATTGCCCCTACCATAGTAAAACCACCATGAGCAGCGGCTTCACTACCGGTTTTAATATCTTCCTTGTAAGTTTGTCCGGGATCACGATAATGAACGTGGACATCAACCAGTCCAGGACTAACTAGCTTGCCACTTGCATCAATCTCTTTATCTGCCGTTAAGTTAGTCCCTATTGCTTTAATCTTTTGATCTTCAATTAAAACATCTGCTTTAATTAGACGACCATTTTGATAAACTGTGCCATTCTTAATTACTGTTGCCATTATTCTAATCCTCCAAGTCGTCTACCGCGCAATACTGCCTCGATCATTGCCATACGCATGAACACACCATTTTGCATTTGTCTGACAAACATGCACTTATCGCTTTCAACTAAATCACCGCTAAGTTCAACATCATGGTTAATTGGACCCGGATGCATGATGATGGTGTCGGGCTTCAATGCACTATAGCGTTGATGATTAATACCATATTTTTCGTGATATGCTTTAGCATTAAAAGTCTTTTCATTAGGATCGCCTGCATGACGTTCATGTTGAACCCGTAAGAGCATCATCACGTCCATATTTGAAACTAATTGATCAATTTCTTCATACTTACCATATTGATCGAATTCTTTATCATACCAGTAACTTGGACCTGAGAAGTAAACTTCAGCGCCCAACCTAGTCAAAAGTTCCATGTCACTTTTTGCAACCCTAGAATTAGTAATATCACCAACAATTGCAACCTTTAAGCCTTTAAAGTGGCCAAAATGTTCATGAATAGTCATCATATCGAGCATACATTGGCTAGGATGTTGACCGCTACCATCTCCAGCGTTAATCACACCAATATTTAAATGTTGATGTTCTTTTAAGTTAATCAAATCATTGTAATACTCATTCTGTGAGTGACGAATCACTTCTAAGTTGACACCTAAGGCGTTCATAATTAATGAAGTGTCATATAAGGTTTCACCCTTATTAACAGACGAATGAGCCGGATCAAAAGGAATAACTGTCAAACCTAGTTTTCTTTCAGCCATTTCAAAGCTCGTATGTGTTCTAGATGAATCTTCAAAAAACATATTAGTTACATAAACTGGCTTAGTTAAACGTGGTGTTGCACCGCCTTTTTTGAAGTACTCAGCTCTCCTGATTAAGGCTTCTACTTCATTACTATCCAAATTTTCAACACTCACAAAATGTGGTAAATTAACAAGATTTAAATTTTCCATTTTCTATTCTTTCTATACAAAAAAGCCTGAAGCATTTAATTGCTCCAGGCCTAGAGTCTTCCCGTGTACACGAAAAGAAATCAACCCTTCTGGCCCTCTCTGGAGTCAATTAAATGGTTGGATATTTAACTATCTTCTTTTTATTTTGGTAAAGCCTTCAGTTCAACTGAATCTTTGCCGTCCTTCTCAATTACATTAACAGCAACCTGTTCATCGGCAGAAGTTGGAATATTTTTACCAACAAAATCAGCACGAATTGGCAATTCACGGTGACCACGATCAACTAGCACTGCGACTCTGATTGAACTTGGGCGACCAACGTGCATCAAAGCATCCATCGCCGCTCTGATTGTTCGTCCAGTATAGATAACATCATCAACCAAAACAACATGCTTGTCATCAATATTAACACCAACTTGATCAGAATTGACAACTGGATCTTGCTTTAAACTAGCATCATGACGATCATCCCGATATAAGGTAATGTCCAATTCACCAACTGGTACATCAACGCCTTCCAATTTCTGAATACGGTCATGAATTCGTTTAGCCAAGTAAACGCCTCGCGTTTTAATCCCTACCAAAACCAAATCATCGGTTCCTTTATTTTGTTCAATGATCTCGTAAGTAATACGGGTTAAAGCACGCTTCATTGCTAGTGCATCCCAGATTTCTTTTGCCATTATAGCCTCCTAATTCTGCCCATGAAAAAAGCTCCCAATCTCAACTGAGACTAGGAGCTTTAGTAAAGTCGAAACTTAAGTTAAGCCTGCCTTGCTAGCCTCACGAGACTAATTTTAAAGGACATTCATTGCTTTAAAGTTACTGTAATTAGAAACGTTTGTCAAGCTCTAATTAAATTTTACTTGACCAACTAATTCATTGATATCTTCAATGCCTAATTTTTCAAGTTCTTGCGGCAAGGCATCTGCAATATGCTTAGAAGCAATACTATCTTTAAAATGAGCAGTACCAACCGCTACGGCATTAGCACCTACTAACATAAATTCCACCACATCTTCGGCCGAAGCAATGCCACCCATGCCAATAATTGGCAAAGAAGTAATTTGACGCACTTGACTAATCATTCTAATAGCTATTGGCTTAACAGCCTCACCTGATAAACCGCCCATATTATGGCCTAACAGTGGTCTGCGTTTTTTCACGTCAATTCGCATCCCTAGCAATGTATTGATCATCGATAAGCCATCGGCACCACCCTTTTCGGCAGCTTTAGCAATTACAGTGATATCAGTCACATTTGGTGTTAACTTCACATAAATTGGAATATTGACAACTGCTTTAATTTTTCTAGTCAATTCTTCAACCACATCGGCATGCACGCCAAAGCTCATTCCACCTTGGGCCACATTAGGACAAGAAACATTAATTTCTAAAGCATTAACCAAGCCAGAATTTGACAGCTTTTGTGCTACTTCAACATAATCTGCTTCACTATCACCGCCAACGCTAGCCACGATCGGTAATTCTGGATATTGCTTTCTCAATGGTTCTAACTTTTCACTAATCACCTTGTCCACACCAGGATTAGTAAGACCAACCGAATTCAAAACCCCATCATCTAAAACGGCAATCTGTGGTTGCGGATTACCAGTGGTTGCATGTGGCGTAGTTGTCTTAATAACCATTGCTCCAAGATCATTTAAGTCAAACTTCTTAGCTGCAGGCACATCGCCGAAGCCAAAAGTTCCACTTGCTGGCATAACTGGATTTTTCAAATCTAAACCTGGTAATTTTACATGTGTATTAACCATAATTTTCCTCCAAAATGAATGCTCACGGACACTCTTTATTTTTTCAAGAAATGATTCTACACGTGATTATAATTTTTTCCAAGCAAAAATTTTATTTGTATTTTTACTTTTGAGGTGTTAAACTTCACCTTGATCAAACTTTAAACGGTACAGAGAGACCGCAAGTTCAAAATATTGACTTAAATTATCTAGGAAAAGTCTATCCTTGGTGTCTCTCTGCGCTAAGATAGACTTTTTTTGTGGAGGAAAAATGAAACCTGTAATTGTTGCATTAGATATTGACAATGAAGAGCAACTGCATAAGATTTTGTCTAAATTAGGCAAACCAGAAAACGTCTTTATCAAAGTCGGTATGGAATTATTCTATCACGCTGGCAACCAAGTGGTTAAAGACTTAGCTGAGCAAGGTTATAAGATTTTCTTGGATCTAAAATTGCATGATATCCCTAATACCGTTTATAACGGGGCTAAACAATTAGCTAAGTTAGGAATTACTTTTACTACCGTTCATGCTTTAGGCGGCAGTCAAATGATCAAATCAGCTAAAGACGGTTTAATCGCGGGTACACCTGCTGGCAAAAGCGTGCCTAAGTTACTAGCAGTAACCGAATTAACTTCGATTTCTGATGAAGTATTGGCACATGAACAAAATTGCGCACTGTCAATGAAAGAGCAAGTTCTTTCGCTAGCAAAAATGGCTAAGCACTCTGGAGCAGATGGGGTTATTTGTTCACCACTTGAAGTAAAAGAATTACACGAAAAAGTTGGCGATGACTTTTTATATGTCACACCGGGAATTCGGCCTGCTGGCAATGCTAAAGACGATCAATCTCGCGTGGCCACACCAGCGCAAGCCAAAGAATGGGGCTCAAGCGCTATTGTTGTTGGACGGCCAATTACTTTAGCCAGTGACCCAGAAGCTGCATATGAAGCAATTAAAAAGGAGTTTAACTAAAATGCATAAGGATCAAATTATCAGTCAACTTATTCAAGAAAAAATTATCACTATCTCACCTGACAAACCATTCACTTACGCAAGTGGGATGCTTTCTCCAATTTACACCGACCTTAGGTTAACGGTTTCATATCCAGAATTACGCGATATGATTGCTGGTGATTTAGCTAATTTAATCGCCAAAGAATTCCCTGAGGCTACTATTATTGGTGGCGTCGCTACCGCCGGTATTCCCCATGCCGCATGGGTTGCAGATAAACTGCACTTACCAATGATCTATGTTCGTCCTAAGCCAAAGGATCATGGCAAAGGCCGCCAAATCGAAGGCCGTTTCAGTAAAGATGATAAGATCGTTTTAATTGATGACTTAATCACCACTGGTGGTTCCGTTTTAAATGCAGTTAAAGCAACTGAAAAAGATGGTGGCAACGTCATTGGCGTTTCTTCAATTTTCACCTACTACCTACCGGATGCAAAAGAAAACTTTGCTAAAGCTAATGTTAAATATGCTCCGCTTCTTTCCTACCCTGAATTACTCAAAAAGGAAAATGAGTCAGGTCATATTTCTAGCACGCAATATGATGTCTTAAAGACCTGGCACGAAGATCCATGGGCTTGGGGCAAACAATTCGAAAAATAATTAAGCCAAAATAAAGACCAGTTTCAGTTTGAAGCTGGTCTTTATTTTTTTGTTTTAATACCAAGCTGGCTTATCACCGTCGGTATTTGGTTTATTTAAACCAACATTACCACGACTGTCTTTACTTTGGTCTTTAACTATTTCATTTACATAACTAGCCACACTTAGACGAGAGACCTCAGTTCCTTTAAATGGGGTAGTTGCGCCTTCAGTTATTTCATAGTCAACTTCATCTTTATTGGTCAACCAAGCTGGACGAATAATCGTGTAATCCAAATCGCTAGCAGTAATTTGATCAGCAGCTGCACGATAAGTGGTCAAATATGAACCTAAAATATTCTTGTTCCATTCACCAAATTTGCCTGGTACCTCATCATAGACTCCTAACGAGGAAATCCAAATCAAACGCTTAATACAATCTTCATCCATAGCTTTAACAACTGTCTTAGCTTGATCTTCAATATTTGAACCAGCTAAATTAGCATAAACGATATCTGCGCCTTTAATAGCCGGAGCAAGTTCATCCAATTTACTTGCATCCCCTACGACAATCCTTTCACGTTGATCATCGATATCTTTTTTATCCAATTTATTAGGATGGCGTAAAAATAAAATTAATTCATTATTTTTATCTTCCAAAAATAAATTTTCTGCTAATTTAGCAATTTGTCCACTTGCACCAAGTACTGCAATTTTAGTCATTTTTCTTTCCTCATTTCTATCAAAATTTAACTTACAATTACATAGTAAAACTTATATTTTGTAAGTCAACGATTTACCACAGATAACCTGTATACAAGTTTTTAGTTTTATTAGTTGCAAATAATATAAAAAATAAAAAATAAAAAAGTTCCTGAATTGTCAAATTAAGTGCAACAGTTAGGCTATGAGGAAATATATTGCTTGAAGAGTTCTTCTGCTGTGTGATATTGAAGGATTCGACGATGTTTGCGGTTAATGGCATCAGTTGCCTGTTGAACATAAGCAGCTGACTTATCTTTCATGCTTTTGCCTTTAGGGAAGAATTGACGCAGAAGTCCATTGCAGTTCTCATTGGTGCCTCTTTCCCATGGAGAATATGGGTGGGCGAAGTAGATCTGGCAGCCTTTGATCTTGGTCATATCCGCAAACTCAGAGCCATTGTCAAACGTGATCGATTTAAACCAGGCAGGATGTCTGTCAATCTCATTTTGAAGCAGCCTTTGGCATGTGCTTGCCCGATAGTCAGGAATCTTGATAACTACTTCAAAGCGTGTGGTTCTTTCGGTCAAAGTCATTAAAGCAGGCTGATTCTTGCGTCTGACGCCTTTAACCAGATCTCCTTCCCAGTGCAGCGGCGTTTTTCTGTCTTCAATCTCTTTAGGACGCTGTTCAATGGAATTGCCAAGATTCTTCTTGTGCAAAGCATGACCGCTCTGGCCGTGATGACGCTTGTTCCTGCGTCTTTTGAGCTTCATAGGCAGATCAATATTGCTTATGTCCAGCAAGCCCTGATCAATATAGCGATAGACAGTTGGTGTGCTGGGACAAGGGTAGCCTGGCATAGTCCTTTTGAATTCACCAACGAATTCATCGATGCTGGTGGCATCAAATTTAGCTTTGAAGCGTCTGGAGAGCATTCTCAAAAAGACAGCATAATGCTTCAATGGATTGCGCTGATAGCAGTTTTTGCGACGCTTCTCATAATAAAGCTGTGCAGTATCAGCGTAATAGTGCTCATACAATAAATAGCTGCTGTCTCTTTGCAGGACGCTTCCGCGTTTGATTTCGCGACTGATTGTCGACTTATGGCAGCCGACTTCTTGAGCGATAACAGTACGGGAAGTTATGCCGGAATCCAGCATTGCTTGAATTTGTCCACGTTGTACGCTGGTTAATTGATGATAGTGCTTAGAAATGCTAGAATTTGAATTGGTCATGAAGATCTTCCTTTCTTGATTTTTCGTCACTTCAAGTTTAGGTCTTCATGGCCTTTTTGTTTAACACTTGGTGTTGCACTTCAATTTTAAATCCGGGAAAATAAAAAAGTTGTAAAATTATCTTAGTTAGGAGAACCAAATGAATAATCAAGAAAAAGCATATCTTTTTATCAAAGATCAAATAAACACTGGTCATTTTAAGCCAGGTCATCTTTTATCAGAAAATCAAACGCGTATTAAACTTAACATGTCTCGTACTCCAATTAGAGAAGCAATCAAACAATTGGAAAATGAAAGCTTACTAGTTCGTCAAGGACAAAAAAAATCGTTAGCCATATTACATTGGCTGAATTAAAAGACAATTATGATTTACGTTCTCTATTAGAGAGTTATGCCTTGGAAAAAAATTTTCCCAATTTAGATCCACAACTGGCTAATGATTATGGAATAAAATTCCAAGAAATTTTAGCAAAACATGATTGGCAAGCTTATCTTAAACTTGATGAACTATTCCATGTATTTTTAACTGAAAATACCGGAAATCCCACGCTTCAGCGAACCATCGATCTTTTACGTACTCAAACCAATCGTATGCGTTATGCCATCGTAGACAATGATCGTTGTATGAAATCCTCGGTTCAGGAAATAATGGATATTATTTCTGCAGTTGAGAAAAAAGATATTTTGTTAGCCTCTAACGCTTTAAAGAAGCATATAAAAAATGTCTATGATTGGGAACAACAATTTTTACAAAAATAAGATCATTCATCAAAAACATAAATGCCTTTTTTGCTATATTTTGTTAGGATAAAAAGGATGTATCGTCTGTAATATGGGGAAATGTAATGATTAAAAATGCAAAACAGATTTTAGCAAAACCTTTTTTCAACCAACATGACTAAAACTTTGGTTCAGGCAATTTCAGTTGGGCTAACTACTGGAGTTATAGTTAGCGCATTTCGCTGGATTATTGATCAAACTATGAAGTTGCTTTATCAAATTTATCCGCAAATGGCAGCCCAGCGAGTACTGATCGTACCCTACATCTTATTGATGTTCATTATTGCAATAACATTAGGTAAAATAACTGCGCCTTACCTTGAACAAGTAATTGGCTCAGGGGTACCACAAATCGAGGCTGTTCTTTTAAATGAAAATAAGATGCCATGGTGGTCCATTCTTTGGCGGAAATTTATTGGAGGCTTATTAGCTATCTGTCCTGGATTAATGCTAGGTCGTGAAGGTCCTTGTATTGAAATGGGCGCAATGGTTGGTCAAGGATTAGCAGAAAAAGTATTTAAATCTAACAAGGAAAATTTGAGAACGCTACAATAATGCGGTGTGGCTGCAGGATTGGCTGCCGCCTTTAGCGCGCCAATAGCTGGTGCACTTTTCTTGGTCGAAGAAATTACTTTTGATTTTAAACCTCAAAAAGTAGTAGCCGTCTTGGCCGCCACTTTTTCAGCTGACTTCGTTACTATTCTAGCCTTTGGAAACAAACCATTCCTTTATTTACCCGTTAACGATTATTTACCTGTTACTGCATACTGGGCTTTACCTTTAATTGGTATCTTTTTGGGAATAATGGCATACATTTATCAATATGTACTACTTTCGCTAAAGCCATGGTTCAGTAAAATTAAAAAAATCCCTGCAGCCTATCACAGTATCATTCCTTTAATTTTAATTATTCCAGTTGGTCTATTTAATGCCCACTTACTCGGTGGTTCACATGTGTTAATTGATAATTTATTCAATTTGAATTGGAATGTCAAAGCCTTTGGATCATGGGACTTTCTTTTACTACCGATCTTATTCTTGATAATTCGGTTTGTCTTTTCAATGCTTTCATATGATTCTTCCGTACCTAGTGGTATTTTCATGCCTATCCTAGTTCTTGGGGCATTATTGGGAATAATTTGCGCCAATATTATGATAAAATTGCAGATTATTTTGCCAATGTACTTCCCTCATATCCTAGTGATTTCCATGGCCGCATATTTTGGTGCAATAGAAAAAGCACCATTCACAGCAATTATGCTACTGACTGAAATGATTGGGACTGTCCAGCAAGTATTGCCAATGATTATTGTTACTTTCGTTGCTTACTACATTCTGGACATTTTAGGTGGAAAACCAATTTACGAGGACTTACGCTTGCAAATGAATTATCATAAAAATATGTCAATAATTTAGGAAAATGTCCCAAAATTATTTAATTATTAGCGGAGAATTTGCTCTCCGCTATTTTTATACGTATTGATGGTATTTATGAGCTCTCTTTTGTTGCTTTATGAATGATTCTCGCTTCCATGGATGTGACATTGGTGGAATCCACTTTTTCTTGGTCCTTTTCTTTTTAGGCTCTTGGTCTACTTCTGGCGATATTTTGGCATTCTTAGGAATTTCTTTAAGCAGATATACATGCTCATCTACTGTCGTTAGCAGTTGTCCATCTAGGGCTTCAATTACCAGACATTTAGTTCCTTTCATGAAGCAGACTAATTTGCCATATTCATCTGTTGCTTGATAAAGCTTGTTTTTGAAAGAAATAGCTGAGCCGCTATCAAACACTCTGCCAGTGAGAACGGCCAAGGTATAATTGATTTTGCGGTCATCAGGAGCCTTTTCAAAAACAGACCAGGCTTTACGACTAGTCTGACTGAAGTTTTGGTTAAAGTCAGGAACAAACACATCATGCAGGTATTTATTTGCCTCGTTGATTGTCATGATTCCAGCCAATCTTAGTTCTGGCTTAAGGCGACCTTGGACGGTTTGGTTAGCTCTTTCAACCATGCCTTTGGCTTGAGAAACACTAGTAGTTTTTAGATCTACGCCAAGAGTTTTGCAGGCATAGCCAAATTGTGTCAGCACATCTTTATGGGCAGCTTTGGTTTGAGCAGTCTCATAATTGAATACAGTCCGATTATCAGTCTTAAAGCAAAGGGGAATGCCATATTCCTTAAGAATTTGCTCAAAGACGTGATAGTAGCCATTCAAAGTCTCTTCCCAGTCAAAATAAGCCCCGACAATAATGCCAGTAGCGTTGTCGATTGCAAGGTGCAGGTAAGCCTTACGCTTACCAAACCAGACTAAGACAGAAGCATCCATCTGAATTTCTTCGCCGAAGTACTTGCATCTTTCATGGCGAGGATGAGCATCTGCCAAAGCTAGTTGATGATCAACTGCAGCGCTGACTTCTTGTTTGTTTTGCTTAGGGTGCTGCTTATGCCATTTCTTTTTGGCTAAGGCACGCTTAGTCTTTCTCCAAGGCTTAGGGGAAAGAATATCCTGCTGCTTGAGCAGGCTGTAAGCTTTGGTATAAGAGACATGAATGTCCTCAAAGCGATCTAACAGCTGTACAAAATGTTTTATATTGCAGTCTTGATATTTAGTACGGTATAAGGTTACAATTTGATTGTTAATTTCTGTGGTGAGACAATTAACAGGTTTGCGGTCTTTGTTCCCATGAACGAAGGCCGCTTTTCCTTTAGCTTGATACTGCTTGATTCTCCTGTTTATTTGTCTAACGGATATTCCTAGCTTCAAGGCTGCTCTTTTCTTATTGCCGTTGTGATCTACAAGATCCTTAATGACTTTGTACTGTTCATCATATTTCATAGTTAAATCAATCCTATTCACTCTAACTATAACCTCCAATAAAGGAAATTATGTCATACTTACTACAATTAGGACATTTTCCTAAGTTAACAGTTAAGACATTAGAGACTGTCAAGAAGTTTGTGTAAATAATCTCTCTCGTTGATTGACTTTTTTATTTATCTTTTAATCAAAATAGGATTCTAGGGTGTCTCGAACTTGCCCAAATCCTTTATGAATCCTGTTAAAGTAACGGTCATTGTAATCCATTGCCTGAACTCCAATAAAGGTGTCAAGCGACTGCTCAGTTGGAAATTCTGTTTTAGGCTTGGTTTTCCGCTTAAGCCTGTTGTTAAAGGATTCAATCATGTTAGTTGAGTAAATTGAAGCTCTAATAGCTGGCGGATAGTTGTAAAAGGTTAACAGATCAGGCTCAACCTGTCTAAGATCTCTAACTACGTTTTTGTAGGCTTTTTCCCAGTTTTGATAGAATTCATGCAGCACCTGTACAGCCATTTCTTTGTTTGACTGAGTATGAATCTGCTTGAATTCATCCAGTGCTTTTTTCGATCGTCAACCCGCATTTTGGCACTGATATTACGCATGACGTGTACCAAGCAGCGTTGAAAATGCGCTTTAGGATAGGACTGGCAGATAGCCTCTTTCATGCCAACTACTCCGTCAGACAAGAAGAGCTCTACCTGTTCAAGGCCGCGACTCTTGAAGCCTTTGAGCATTTCGCTCCAAATCTCAATATTTTCAGTAGGCGCAATACAGTAGTCAATCACTTCTTTATGACCATTAGGTTTGATACCGATGGCGATATAAACTGCTTCGCGCTCATAAGTGACCCGCTTAAGAGGAATATAGGTGGCATCGAGATAAACGCAGAAGAACTTATCTGACAGATGTCGCTGATGATATGCCTCAACTTTGGGAATCATTTCTTTAGAAATATTGGAAACCATAGCTGGAGAATAATAGCCGCCATACATTTTCTCAATCAAATCAGCGATTTCTCGGGTTGTGACGCCCTTGGAATAGAGCTTGATAACAGTTTGCTCTAAAACATCAGTATGCCTTTTATAATCTGGCATAGTGTGTTGATGAAACTCACCGTTTCTGTCTCTAGGAACTTTGATTTCTATTTGTCCGAATTGCGTATCAACCTTGCGGTAATAAGCACCATTTCTAGAATTTCCGGTATTCCAGCCATCGCGCTCATAAGGATTGTAGCCTAAAAAGGCAGTCAATTCGGATTCAAGCAGGTCATTGACAGCCTGTTGGAGCTTTTGTCTAAATAAATCATTAATTTTATCCTGATTGAATAGAGCATTAGCCATATCTTTGGTAAAATCATTCATGAAGGAATCTCTTTTCTAGTATGTTTTTCGTTCAAATCAATCATACGGGAAAAGGATTCCTTTTTCTAATATTCAGGGAAATAAAATTAAGGAAATATTCATCCTTACACAAAATATTTTACGGTCTCTATCTTAAAGTCATTGCTTCACTGGAGTGATTTAGCATTTTCATAACTAAAGCAGTATTATGATTAGTCTGCTGATAAACCATAAAAGCTCCTGTTTTTCTCATTGAGTGTGAGCCAATCCAATTAACCCCAATTTTAAGCCCGGTCTGATGACAAATTCTATAAAAACTATTTTCTCTTATTGGAACATCCTCACCTAATCTCCTAGAACTTGGAAATAGCCATTCAGAAGAAAACAGCTTCGTGTAGGGATGCTTCTTTTCATATTCTTGCAGCCAATCATAGTAATCCTCTAAAACATCCCTAACTGGAGTTAAATATAATCGGTTAGGCTTTTTTGTCTTTTTGTCAACGATATAAGCATTTTTCTTAACTCTGCCATTGGCTTGAAAGACATCATTCTTTTTCAAAGCTAGAACATCACTTACCCGTAGTAAGGTTGCTTTACCGGTTTGAAATATAGCATAGTTTCTTTCTCCCATACTAGTATCTTCACGTAAATGTTTCAAAAACTTCTTTAAAATTATTGGATCAGTAATTGGACGAGTATCTTTATGCTTCAATTTACGTCTCCTTCTGTCAATTTTTATATTAGTCCTTGATATACAAGTATTTCGTCACTCTATGTTGAATAATTAGTCTATAGCTAATTATACTACATAATCAACACACCCAAAAATTGGCATAGCAGAATAATGCATGATTAGATGTACTATGTAGAATAAAATCTCATTATTCTACATAGTTAGAAAGTACAAAAAAGAATGCTAATTTCCCATAAAAATAAGAATTAGCATTCTATTGCATTAAATGATTATTAATTTTAACCTCTGCAGTCGAACTTGACCTCAGAATCGTCCTCTCAGCATAATCGAACTAGCCTTAAAATTGGCATAATTGTTTTACCTATTCTAGTCCCACCATATCATTCACGAAACCTTGAAGTTTGTCTAATAGCTGAATATTTACGTGATTAACAATTTCTCCATTTCTAGATTCAAAGTCAAAATTCTGAAGTTGCCATAAAACAACATAACCTTTTACTCCAGTGCCATTACTGCCTGGAATTAATATTGGCTCGTAATGTGGGTTGCCTTGATATTTATCTGAAGTAGTAATCGGCATCCCTATAAACATATGTGTTGATTTATTATAGGCACTGGTACTCATTACCACATAATGTCTTCTAATATTACCTTTATGCGGATTATGGCCACCCATTTCATGTCCGGAATGAGGTTCTGCATCTGCTTTAACAATATCTCCCTTTTTCGGATAAATCATTAATCAACTACCTCACGTCCCACTGGTTTTACTGATTGTAGTTCCACGTCATTTTCTATGTCTTTTTGATAATCATAATTTTGCCATTCTTTGGTTGCAAAAATATTTTTCTTTTTCTTCACGACGGGTGTAAAAACTATATTCATCCCCTCATTTTTCACAGTATACTCTTTACTAGTAATTATTATATCTTTAGGAACTGTTAAAGTTTTTGAATTTCCAACTTTTCTTAATTTTACAGTCATAGTTGTACGCCTCTTTCTTTTTTGTGTATATTTAGTATACACAAAAAAAGAAAGAAAGTAAATTATGTTTTAGCGTTACATCAATAGATGGGGAGATATTCTTTGTTCTTTCTCCTAGCTATTTGTCCTTATTGCATAAAAAATCTAAATATTTTAAATAAATTTAGCATTTTTCTTTTTTGCGAATGTAACTGCTGAGAAAACTGTATATAATAGCTCTTGACCCCTTTAGAAAAGGAATTTAGTTTTCTATGAAAGGAATTAATAATGGACCCGGATTTAAAATTGAAGTGCAACACCAAGTGTTAAACAAAAAGGCCATGAAGACCTAAACTTGAAGTGACGAAAAATCAAGAAAGGAAGATCTTCATGACCAATTCAAATTCTAGCATTTCTAAGCACTATCATCAATTAACCAGCGTACAACGTGGACAAATTCAAGCAATGCTGGATTCCGGCATAACTTCCCGTACTGTTATCGCTCAAGAAGTCGGCTGCCATAAGTCGACAATCAGTCGCGAAATCAAACGCGGAAGCGTCCTGCAAAGAGACAGCAGCTATTTATTGTATGAGCACTATTACGCTGATACTGCACAGCTTTATTATGAGAAGCGTCGCAAAAACTGCTATCAGCGCAATCCATTGAAGCATTATGCTGTCTTTTTGAGAATGCTCTCCAGACGCTTCAAAGCTAAATTTGATGCCACCAGCATCGATGAATTCGTTGGTGAATTCAAAAGGACTATGCCAGGCTACCCTTGTCCCAGCACACCAACTGTCTATCGCTATATTGATCAGGGCTTGCTGGACATAAGCAATATTGATCTGCCTATGAAGCTCAAAAGACGCAGGAACAAGCGTCATCACGGCCAGAGCGGTCATGCTTTGCACAAGAAGAATCTTGGCAATTCCATTGAACAGCGTCCTAAAGAGATTGAAGACAGAAAAACGCCGCTGCACTGGGAAGGAGATCTGGTTAAAGGCGTCAGACGCAAGAATCAGCCTGCTTTAATGACTTTGACCGAAAGAACCACACGCTTTGAAGTAGTTATCAAGATTCCTGACTATCGGGCAAGCACATGCCAAAGGCTGCTTCAAAATGAGATTGACAGACATCCTGCCTGGTTTAAATCGATCACGTTTGACAATGGCTCTGAGTTTGCGGATATGACCAAGATCAAAGGCTGCCAGATCTACTTCGCCCACCCATATTCTCCATGGGAAAGAGGCACCAATGAGAACTGCAATGGACTTCTGCGTCAATTCTTCCCTAAAGGCAAAAGCATGAAAGATAAGTCAGCTGCTTATGTTCAACAGGCAACTGATGCCATTAACCGCAAACATCGTCGAATCCTTCAATATCACACAGCAGAAGAACTCTTCAAGCAATATATTTCCTCATAGCCTAACTGTTGCACTTAATTTGACAATTCAGGTTTTAGAATATGCTATACTTACTGATAGAAAGTGTGTAGGATTTACATATAAAGGTGTAAAACATGGCAGTAACTATTAAAGAAATAGCTAAAAAAGCCGGCGTTTCTATTGCCACCGTTTCGCGATATCTTAATCAGAATGGTTACGTTGGCATTGATTCGGCTTTAAAAATAAAGGAAGCTATCAAAAAACTGGGTTATAAACCCAAGAATGTAATTTCCGCTAAAACAGAATTAAACTTAATTGAAATCAATTTTTCGCAAATCAATAATCCTTTCTATTCAGAACTGTATGAATACTTGGCTACTATTTTGCAGGATAAAGGTTATGATTGCATTTTGCATTTAGATCATTATCAAGAGCAAGATATGCAGTATTATTTGGATAAATATAAGCAAAAAAAGATCGTAGGCTTACTTACCAGCTCGCCAATTCAGATTTCAAAGAAGAGTGGCAAGCTTAATCTACCGGTGGTTAGTTTTGACCGGGTAATTAGTCCGCAGATCCCTACTGTGCAGTCGAATAACTATGATGCGGGGATGCAAATTGCAAAGTCGGTTTTAAAGCAAAAAAAGAAGAAAGTAATCATTATTGCTGGTTCCAAAGAAGACTATTATCCAATCAGTGATCGTATCAAAGGGATGATGTGTGTGTTTAATACCTTTGACGTTAAATTTGATTTACGCTCAATTAGCGCCCGTGAATCAATTATCGCATCGTAATCGCTATCCTTCAATTTTTGAAAGATAACGATTACGATGCGATTTGTTGTACGGATGACATACGGCTTTATTGGCTAAAGAATGCAACGATTATTTAAATAAAAAATCGTTAATTACAGGATTTGACGGCACACAATTGATTCAGAACCTATTCCCACATTTAATTAGTGCGCGGCAACGGACTAAAGAGATTGCGAAATTAATGATCCAGCGGTATCATTGGAGAGTGTTTATACTTTGCCCGTTAGCTTGATTAATCAGGATTAAAAAAACAGGATTGCCCATTTTGGAAACAATCTTGTTTTTTAATATTTTTAATTAACTATCTAAATCTAACCAATTCTTTTAACATTTCTAGCCTTAATAAAGCTACCATCTTTTAATTGATAGAATTTCTTCCCTTTAATCTTAACGACCTTATCAGAATGAAGTGAAATATGCTTATTCTTCTTAAGTAAAATGCGCTTTCCATTCTTCTTAACTGCTTTGCCATGCTTATTATAAACGAATGAGTTATGAGCTAACTTATAGTAACTAACAGTATTAGCAACTTTGACAAATTGATTTTTAGCTACTTTATAGAACAACTTACCTTTAATACTATACTTTTTACCATTATCCAAAGGCTTAATTGTATCTCCAGCTTTCAAGACAAGCTTGTTATCATTTTGATAAATAGGATTTGCTTCACTGTCATACACATAAGCATTATGGGTCAATAATATTTCAGTGGTTGTATTATCCTGAGTAGAAACTGTAGTAGTCTCTTCTGATCCATTAATTATATTTTTAGTATTGTCTATAATACTATTTTCACTTGGAGCTTCAGGTGTAATAATTGTTTCTTGCGGAACAATTGGATTGGCTGGCTTTTGATCCGGAATCCTTGGATTTTCTGGTGTAGTTGGTTTACCTGGCTTATCACCTGGAGTGGTTGGACTTACAGGTTGATCTGGTTTTGGCACGTCTGGTAAAACCATTGTTCCATCTTCATCAACTACAAGCGTACTTAATGGTGCCAGCATAGTTTTATCACTTAATTTCACATTGCCATCACTATCTAACAATTTCTTACCATGTGATAAATCAACATTATTTAGAGCAACTTTATCATTGTTGACATTAAAGACAATTAATAACTTCTTGCCATTAACATTATATTCGTACTCAAATACACCCTTGATGTTTTTATCTTTGGTTTCTCTACCATAACTAATAATTTTAGTAACATTCTCGTCATAAATCTTATTGAAATCATTCAAATGCAAAATTGGCAGCTGTTTACGTAATTTAGCCAATTTTTGGAAATATTGGACTGATGCTTTATTAGCACCAACTCTTTCCCAATTAATTTCATTAATATTTACTGGTGAATTATATGAATTTGAATTGCCACCTTTAGTTCTTAATGCTTCTTGACCTGAGTGGAAGAAAGAAATACCCTGTGAAAGCATGATCATTGAGTTAGCCAATCTTACTCTCCTGGCACTATTCTCATCTGATTCATTTGGCATTGCAGCCTTGATGTAATCATACAACGTCTTACCATCATGACAAGCGGCATAATTAACCATTTGGCTTGGAGTTGCATAGTTATGTGGCTCCCAAGAATCATTATGTAACCATTTACCTCTTAAAAAACTATCGGTAAACAAGACAGCATGCTTATCAAAGTTTCTTTCATTACCGTTACCAATTACTAATCCTGGTTCGGAGCCATCATCATTACCTTTAACCGAGTTTCTCATATCATCACTAAAGAAACCAACATTAGGAACTTTATCCGCAGTGTATTGGGTCGTTCCTTCTTCTCTAGTATATTTCTGGTTACCAACTTCCCAGCCTTCACCATAAGTAATAATACCAGGATCAATCTTATCTAGAGCAGCTCTAACATCATTCATAGTCTCTCGATCTAGTAAGGACATGATATCAAAACGGAAGCCATCTAGATTGTAG
Source organism: Lactobacillus crispatus (assembly GCF_018987235.1). Classification (NCBI taxonomy): domain Bacteria; kingdom Bacillati; phylum Bacillota; class Bacilli; order Lactobacillales; family Lactobacillaceae; genus Lactobacillus; species Lactobacillus crispatus. The sequence goes on along the minus strand of NZ_CP072197.1, from coordinate 753,248 downwards.
TTCTTAGCCCAGTAAACTACTGAGTCAACAATGTACTTGCGAACCATTTTACGTTGACTACCAATGTCATTACCGCAGCCACTATCACTTGTGGTATTATTATCAGCATCGTAACGGAAATAATATCCTGGCACTGTTAATTCAAAAGCTTGCTCTTGAGGATTATAAACATGGTTGTATACCACGTCCATAATGACCCTAATACCAGCTTTATGCAGGCCATTAATCATTTCTTTCATTTCGATAATTCTAGCAGTTGGATTAGTTGGATCAGAAGAATATGATCCTTCAGGCACATCATAATTCTTTGGATCGTAACCCCAGTTGTATTGATTCTTTAAACTCTTAGTTTCATCAATGCTAGCGAAATCATATGAAGGCATAATTTGAACATGAGTGATGCCTAATGCCTTGAGATAGTCTAAGCCAGTAACTTGTCCAGTTGGTGTCTTACCTGATTCAATCATCCCTAAGAACTTACCTTTATCTTTAATTCCTGAGTTAGGATCACTGCTAAAGTCACGAATTGAAGTTTCATAAACGATTGCATCAGTTGGCTTAGAGAATGAAGGCATTCGGTTAAAATCTGTCGGTTTGATATTATTGTAGTCTTCAATTACACTTCTAACGCCATTGACAGTAACGGCTTTAGAATATGGATCATCAGTCTGTGTTATTTTGCCATTACCAAAAGTTAACTTAAAATCATAAGCCCAGCCTTTTTTATCGCCCTTAATAATACCAGTCCAAACACCTCTATCGCCTCTTGTCAAAGCAATAACATTCGTAGGCTTGGCACTATTATCAACACTATCATATAAATTCAATTCAACCTCTTTAGCAGTTGGAGCCCAGAGTTTAATTTGCGTCTTTTTACTATCATAGGTGCAGCCTAGATCGTCACCATCATAGGCATATTTATCGTCAAAAGCTTTGGAACGAACATAAGGACCGATATCAACATTTTTAAAGTTCATCCCTAGTCCAACTTGGTTATCCTTTAAAATATCAATATCTGCTTTGGTATGAATAATAAATTTCTTTGCTTTACCATCAGTATTAGCATCGACTGCTTCAATATGATCAATACTATTATTTCGCAGACTAAGTTTTCCTTTGATTTTATCGACAGTAGTAGCCTTACCTGCTTCAACAGTCAAACTATCTGGTGAAGTCATATATGCAGAAGATAGACTTTGATCAGCTAAGGCAAAACTCTTGCTATAATAAGCTTCTGTATCATTTTTAACTAAATAAATATCTGTCGCCTTATTACCCGGTAACGGAGTGAATTCTCTTGTTATTTCATCAGAACCAACTGGCGCAACAAAAAGTTTATTAAAATCAGTATTGTCTAATTTGATTGAGCCATCTTGACTATTGCCTTGTTTGGTTAAGCTAATAAGTTGTTTATTATCTTGATCCTTATCTGTCCAAACATTAACCTTATTAACTTGGTCATCACCGTAATAATGCAAATTTATATTTGCGGAATGGTACTCTGGTGTTACCTTTTGGGCATCATCACTACCTGCTTTATAGAAGACTTCCGCTTTGCCATTATCGCTAACATTTAAGCTACGATCAGCACCTGTACCGTCTTTACCAGCCCAACTGCCTTTGGTTTTAATTAAAACTCCTACTTGGTCATAGTTTTTATCTAAATCAATAACCGAGTAATACCCATTATCATCTTTGCCGGCCCATTTGTATTCATTGCCGTTACCATTAGGTTTCTTACCCCAAATATAAGGAACCCATTTTTCACCATCACCATTGTAGTGAATAACTACTTTAGTCTGATCTTTAACTTCCTCACGTGCTGGAGAGTTATTTGTTCCCTCATCTTTAGTTTTGGCTGCCAAAACTGTAGGAACGTTTTGAGGAGCTACACCTTGTTGACGCTGCTTTGCTTTTGCGTTACTTTGATTTTGTACAGTAGCAGTAGCTGCATTATCTTTGCTAGAATTCGTTTGGCCTACAACTTCTGAACTTTTAGGAGCTGCATTGTCCTCTGCAGCATGAACTTGAGTCGTAGTTAAGTTTGCCCCTAACCAAAGACTCATAATAGCTGAAGTACATACAAAAATTGATTTAAATTTGATATTATGACCACTCTTTTTATTCATAAATAAATTCCTCCACAAAATCATGTTTTTTCAAATTCAACAATAAACGTATGCGCTTTCATTTGCAATATAAAAATGATTTCTGTTATCGATAACATTATATTCACAAAATTCATTTTTAATAGTTAAACAACTTTTATCTATGTTTAAATCAATTATTAATATGTTTGAATTAAGTAGTGAAGAAATTTAATCTGAAACTGTCAAATTTTTTGTGTAAATAGATTTTTCTCGTAGATTGATTTTTTAATCTTTTATTTAATCAAAGTAGGATTCTAAGGTATCCTGAACCTGATCAAAGCCTTTGTGGATTCGATTGAAATAACGGTCATTGTAGCTCATTGCCTGAATGCCAATAAAAGTATTAAGCGACTGTTCAGTTGGAAACTCTGCTTTAGGCTTAGCTTTACGCTTGATAACGTTGTTAAAGGATTCGATCATATTGGTAGAGTAAATTGAAGCCCTGATCTGCTTAGGATAGCTGTAAAAGACTAGCAGATCAGGTTCAATCTCTTTGAGATTTCTGATGACATGGTTGTACGCTCTGTTCCACTTGTCATAGAAAGCGTGCAAGACTTTGATCGCGGCTTCCTTATTTGGCTGTTGATGAATTTGCTTGAATTCATTCATGATCGTTTCGCGATCATCTACGAATACTTTAGCGCAAATATTGCGCATGACATGAACTAGACAGCGTTGAAAATGAGCTTTCGGATAAGTCTGCTCCAGCACTGTCTTCATGCCCACAACGCCATCTGAAAGAAAGAGCTAAACCTGTTCTAGACCGCGAGACTTCATGTCTTGAAGCATTTCCGTCCAATTCTCGACGTTTTCGCTGGGAGCAATGCGGTAATCGATGACTTCCTTGTGACCATTAGGCTTGATGCCAATGGCAATATAGACTGCTTCACGCTCAAACGTTTCTCGGCGCAAAGGAATGTAGGTAGCGTCCAAATAAACGCAGAAGAACTTGTCACTGAGTTTGCGCTGATGATAGGCCTCGACTTTTGGAATCATCTGCTTGGAGATGTTAGATGCCTGAGCTGGGCTGTAATGACTGCCATACATCTTTTCAATCAAGTCGGCTATTTCTCTAGTGGTTACGCCTTTGGAATATAGCTTGATAATCATGCTTTCCAAGACATTGGAGTGCTGCTTGTAGTCAGGGAGCGTGTGCTGATGAAACATGCCGTTGCGATCCCTAGGCACCTGAATTTTAATCTCGCCAAATTGCGTATCAACCTTGCGAAAGTAAGCACCATTGCGTGAATTGCCTGTATTCCAGCCAGCTCTGGCATAAGGATCATAGCCTAAAAACGCAGTCAGTTCAGCCTCTAATAAGTCATTAACTGCTTGCTGGAGTTCTTTGCGCAATAAATCGTTTATTTTGTCTTGATTGAATAGAGCTTGTGCCATATTTTGGGTAAAATCATTCATGAAGGAGTTCTTCTTTCTGTATGTGTTTTTTTGTTCAAACCAATCATACGAGAAAGGAACTCCTTTTTCTAATGTTTTAAGAAATTAATTTAAGGAATTATTCATCCTTACACAAAATATTTTACGGTCTCAGACATTATCACTTATTAATCACAGCTTGCAAATGAATTATCATAAAAATATTGACAAATAATTATATTTGATGGTAAAGTATTGCCAGATTAATCAATTCAAGTAATAGGAGGACTCACGCCGATGCGTTTTTAATTTCTGATTTTCGTTAAGTAAAAAATAATGCATTCTACTAGTTTAAGGATGTACTTTTTGCTTGTGATCAGAAATTAGCCTGCGTGATTTTCTTTAATTTAAATTAAGAATAATTATAGATTAGCCAACTTGGACTAATCTATCAGACACCATTTTCTCAGATCATAAGCACAGTTTGAGAGGACGGTGCTTTTTTATGTCTACAATTTCACTAAAAAACGTTTCATTTGCCTATGACGGTCAGGATAAAATTTTTGATAATTTAAACCTAAATCTCGATTCTAATTGGAAACTTGGCTTAATCGGTCGTAATGGTCGCGGCAAAACCACTTTTATGAAAATGTTGCTAAAACAGGTCGAATATCAAGGAACTATTCAAAGTGATTTAGAATTCAATTACTATCCTCAGGTAATTAATAATCCCGATAACCTTACTATTTATGCTTTACAAGAACAGTTTAATTTCGAGGAATGGGAGTTAAAACGAGAATTAAATCTGCTTCATGCTAAAGAAAATATCATTTGGCAGCCCTTTTCAACACTTAGTGGCGGTGAACAAACAAAAATTTTACTGGCGCTTTGTTTTATTAATCAACATTCCTTTGCCCTACTAGATGAACCAACGAATCACCTCGATGAAGATACACGGAATCAAGTAGCACAATATCTGCATAATAAAAAACAGGGATTAATTGTAATCAGCCATGACCGAAATTTTGTAGATAAAGTTGTCGATCACACCCTAGCAATTGAAATGCAAAAAATTAGGCTGGAACAAGGAAACTATACTCGTTATGAAAAACAAAAAGAATTAGAAGATGAATCTAATATCGCTTATAATGCAAAGTTAGAAAAGCAAATTAAAAATCTCCATGCCAGTCAACAAAAGATGCAAACTTTTGCCCAGCGTTCCGAAAGCAACAAAAATGCGGGAGCCAAGATGAAAGGCGATATTCGACATAGAAGTACAGTTTACGATAAAGGATTCATGGGACACAAAGCCGCCAAAAAAATGAAACTTGCCAAAAATGTAGAAGCAAGATTAGATAAAAATATCGAAGAAAGAAAGGGTCTTTTAAAAAATATTGAAGCAGACAATGACCTAGCCATGAATTTTGTCCCCGACCATCATAAACATCTAATTACTGCTAAAGGAGTTAGCCTTGCTTATGACAAGCTTCCCCTTTTCCAACCTACTACCTTTGATTTAATGCGTGGTCACCAAATTGTGATTACTGGTAAAAACGGTATAGGAAAATCTAGTTTGTTTAAGGCAATTACTAATACTTTTGCTGGAACAATTACTGGCAGATTGCATTCAGCTGATAAGATTTCAATCTCCTATTTATCACAGATTGAACAATCTAATAACCTATCATTAAAAGATTTTGCCCAAAAGCACCACCTTAACTATGCCGATTTTCTCAATATCTTACACAAATTAGGTACTGAACGTGATATATTCACTAATTCAATTAATCAAATGTCTTCAGGCCAACAAAAAAAGGTCTACTTAGCCAAGTCCTTACTTGAACCAGCAAATTTGTATCTTTGGGATGAGCCTTTGAACTATTTAGATGTCTTTAACCAAGAACAAATTATTCAATTAATTAAAAAATATCATCCTACTATGCTAGTAATTGAACATGATCAGCGCTTTATTGATGAATTAGGTGCTCAAGTCATTCACCTAACATAGTAAATAAAAGAGCGAGTTAGTTTTAAAGTTAATACTAACTCGCTTTTTGTTGCTAAAATAACTTCATCATGTACTCGCTAACCGCCTTTTGTTGCATTTCTTCCCAGCTAGCAAACTTGGTCTCTTTTTTAACAAATTCATCGACTTGATCTATCGCCATCTGCTCAATTTGCGTAAAGTCTTTCACGCCCAATTCTCTGACAAAAAAGTCAATAGTAGCAAAACTAGTATACTTTTGCATCAATTGTGGTGTAAATAAGTCTTGATAAGAAACTGCCTGCTGGCTGCCCTTTTGCTCAGCTAGATGCTCCAAACTTTGTTTTAATTCTGCTTTTTCTTTAGTCATTTAACCAACCTCTTTCACTTTTCATATTATTATGACAAAACTTCGGTTAAAATTGCAAAAAACTTTCTTAATCTTCTTTATTATTCGTTATAATTAAAAACAGAATAACTTACAAAGCAGGGATTAAAATGACTAATCGGTATAAAAGTGTTTTTGACATTATTGGCCCCGTAATGGTGGGACCATCAAGTTCACATACGGCCGGAGCCGTCGCTATTGGACGCGCTGGTTACAAACTTTTTGGCGGTACCCCGAGTAAAGTTACCGTTCATTATTACGACTCTTTCGCCCAAACTCACCGTGGTCATGGAACAGACTATGCTATTGCGGCAGGTATTTTAGGCTTTGACTCAGACGATCTACGCGTACCAAAGGCACCTGAGATTGCACGCCAGCGCGGCGTAGATTTACGTTTTGTTGAAGAAGATGGTCCTAGCCCAATTGGTCACCCTAATACTGCTATTTTAAATATGTCTAATGATAAAAAGAAAGTGGAATTGGCTGGATGCTCTATCGGTGGTGGTGCAATTGAAATTCGCAAAATTGTCTTACATAATACCGAGATTCAACCTGCTGGTGCATTACCTATTATTATTTTAGTTGATCCACACAAAAACATTCGCATTGAACAAGAGCTTACCGCGCTCTTGCACGAAAAAGCACCCTTTAGTCGCAAACGAATTTTTCATACTAAAAACTATAATATTTATGAATATGATGTAGAAAATTATCTTCATCCTGATTTATTGCGAGAACTAAAGAAAAAATTTGAGAATATTATTTGTTTATAACATAGGGCAATATTATGTATAACCATATTAAGGAAATTGTTACTGCAGCAGAAAAAACGCACAAACCTATTTCTGAATTAATTATTGAACAAGAATGTCAACTATCAGGCTTGCCACGAGAAAAAGTCTGGCAGCGCATGAAATATAACTTGCAAACTATGCGAGCTGCCGTTAAAAGAGGTGAATCTGGAAACGGTGTCTTTTCAAAAACTGGCTTAACTGGTGGCGAAGCAATTAAGCTGAAAAAATATCGCGAGAAAGGACACACACTTTCAGGCGATACAATGATGGCAGCAGTTGAAAATGCCATAGCCACTAACGAAGTCAATGCAGCGATGGGCGTTGTCTGCGCTACCCCGACGGCTGGTTCTTCCGGCACTTTACCTGGCGTTCTATTTTTATTAGAAAAAAGATTACAGCTCAGCGAAGAGCAAATGATTCGCTTTCTTTTTACTGCTGGCGGTTTTGGCATGGTGATTGCCAATAATGCCGAAATTGCGGGGGCAACTGGCGGCTGTCAAGCAGAAGTCGGTAGTGCCTCAGCCATGGGTGCTGCCGCGGCAGTTGAAGTAGCTGGTGGCAGTGCTGAACAAAGTGCCCAAGCTTTATCGATTGCGATGTCTAACTTGCTTGGGTTAGTCTGTGATCCGATTGCCGGTTTGGTTGAAGTTCCCTGCGTCAAAAGAAATGGTATTGGCGCTGGTAATGCACTTATCGCAGCTGATATGGCGCTAGCGGGATGTACAAGTGTAATCCCAGCTGATGAATGTATTGAAGCAATGAAGAAAGTTGGTCATCAAATGCCGGCATCTCTGCGTGAAACTGGACTCGGCGGTTTAGCTGGTACACCAACAGGTCAAGCAATTAAAGCAAAAATTTTTGGTAAAGATGCGTAGGTAACACAATGCGTGATAGCAAAACAATTAAAAACGATATTATTGAACATTTAGCTCAAGTTATTGACCCAGAATTAAACGTCGATGTGGTCAACTTGGGGCTGATTTATGAAATTGACCTCGATCAAGATGGGATCTGTCTCATCAATATGACATTAACTACACCTGCCTGTCCTTTGACTGATTATTTGATCAAGCAGATTACAACAGCCGTTAAAAAAGTCCCTGAAGTTAAAAATGTTGATGTAGAATTTGTCTGGTATCCTGTTTGGACCCCTGAACGGATGAGTGATGCGGCTAAAAAATACTTCAAAATACAATAAAAAAGTCTAGGCTAAAATTTTGCCTAGGCTCTTTATTACTTTCCAAATTATTTATTCAAATAGGCCACAAACAATTCAGTATAGATCTTCACAAAGTTCAAATACATCTTTTCATCAACATATTCGTTAACTTGGTGCGGCGTGTCATTACCAGGACCAAACATGGCAAACGGATAGCTAGGTCCTTTGTCGGCAATCAAATTTGAAGCATCAGTTACTGGTTTAATAGCAACTGTTGGAATCGGCTTTTCCGCATATTTTGCTCCAATTTTTTGAGCTAATTTAACAAATTCAGACTTACCGTCAGTTTTAATTGAAGGCTCCGACATATAGATGTCCATTTTGATTTTAGCTCCTTGCGCATTTTCTGCCTTAACTAATTCAGTTAATTTCTTTTCAACCAAACTATTATTGAACTCAGGAATAGTCCGCACATTAATTTGCGCGGTAGCCTCTCCGGGAATCATGTTGACCTGTTCCCCGCCAGTAAAAACAGTAGTATTGAACGTCAACTTACCTAAGTCTGGATTGTTTTTATCTGTTTCTCTAAAAGCCTTATTGGCCTTAACTAATAAATCCATTAATGGATCGATCGCATTATAACCCTTTTCAGGCATTGAGCTATGAGCTTCCTTGCCTTGGGAAGTTAACTTAATATCCATCTAACCCTTATGAGCAATGGCAATACTGTAGCCAGAAGGTTCACCAACTTCTTCACCAAAAGTAGCTAACAGGCTGATAATACCATGCTTAATTAAATGGTGTTCATGAATATTAATCATGGCAATAACCAAGGCAGCTAAACCAGACTTCATATCAGTCGCTCCACGGCCGTACAATTTACCATCCTTATTGGTTATTTAAAGGGATCAGTATGCCATTGATCTAATTCACCTGGTGAAACAACATCCATGTGACCACAAATTGCTAAAATGGGATGGCCTGTTCCGATTTCAGCAAATAAATCTGCGCGAGTTGTGGAATATTCCAACAAACGTGAACTAATTCCATGTTCTCCTAATAGTTTTTGTAAATATTTTGCTACTAAAATTTCATTATCATTAACGGATTTTATTGCAACAAGATCACTCAAGATTTTAAGCTCTTCAGTATCAGTCAAAACATTATTCTCTTCAATAATTTAATTTTCCTCTCCAAAAATCGAATCGCTTTCACCTTGATTGTAGCCGCTGAGTTCTTGATAGTAAAAAAATATGACTATCATTTATTAAATGACAATCATATTGAAAATATTAATTATATTTTTGCTTTATCTTACTGAAACGCCAGTTGTGGTATCAGCCTCTGGTTCAGGAGCTGGCTTTCCTTCTAACTTAGAAGCACCAGATACCGCATCAGTTTGCTTAACTTGATTTTCATCAGTTATCGGATATTCCTTGCGTCTGCTTGGATCAGTATTAGATGGCAAATTATCAGCAGTATAAGCAATGTGCGTCAATTTAGCATGCTTAACATCATCAATTGTCTTGCATCCCGTTAATTGCATATCAATCTTTAATTCATCATTTAATTGTTCAATAACTGAAGCAACCCCATGCGCACCACCTAAGGCTAAACCATAAAGATATGGACGACCGATTCCAACAATGTCAGCACCCAAAGCCAAAGCTTTAAAGATATGAGAGCCACGACGGACACCTGAATCAAAGATAATTGGCACCCGATGATTTACTGCTTGCGCAATTTCTGGCAAAACATCAATGGTAGCAGGAGCACCATCAACTTCACGACCACCATGATTAGTTACGTAAATTCCATCAGCACCGGCCCCAATTGCTTTATAGGCATCTTCAGCACACATAACACCTTTAACAAAGACTGGCAACCCTGATTCTTTCTTTATTCTTTTAACATCTTCAGGACCAATCTTTTGCGCAGAAGAAGCGTACATTTGAGCTACGCTTTGACCTTTACCTTTTGCACCAAGGTAACGCTTAAAGAAATCCAATGGTACAGGATAAGTAAAGTTAGTCCGCAAGTTTGCTTCACGATAACCTGATACCAAAGCATCAACGGTTAAGAAAATGCCTTGATAACCAGCTTTTTTAATTGCATCAAAAACCATCTGATTAAAATTCCAGTCTTTACTCAAATAAAGTTGGAAAAACCTTGGTGCTTCTGGAGCTGCAGCTGCAATTTCTTCTACACTCTTATTAGCATAAGTACTAGAACTAAAGAGCGCACCAGCCATAGCAGCACCCTTTTGCGTTGCGACTTCCGCATCTTTATGTGCAATTCCATGACAAGCAATTGGAGCGATCATAATTGGCGTCTTTAAGTGCATCCCCATAAAATCAGTATCAGTTTGCGGATCAGCCATCTCAGTCAAAGCACGAGGTACAATTTGAAAATGATTAAAAGCAGCAGTATTGTTACGCCAGGTCCATTCATTTTCTGCACCCGAAGCAATATAATAATATGCACCTTCTGGCATTACCTTCTTAACACGTTCTTCAAGTTCATCCACATTCACCATCTTGATTTTTTCATCGCGGTCACTTTGTGGAAAGCCTTCGTAGTAGTGGGTCATTCGTTTTTCTCCTCTCAATATATATTGTATGTTAATTTCATTATAGTTTGTAAGCGGTTTTGTTGCAAATTGATATTCTAAATTTATATATGATCAATCAAATTTATATATAAATTTTAGTAATAAAAAAATATCTGTAAGAGCTTACAGCAAAAGTTGTATAATAAAGACGTTGACACTATTACTGCAAGAACTTACTTAAAGCAGATTAGTGGCATTTTCTTTATTGCATGCCCTTACTGGATAGGTTGCACTGCAAAAATTAAGAAAAAGAGGCATAATTTATGAAAAAAATTTTAGCGATTAATTCGGGTAGCTCTTCTTTTAAATTTAAGCTTTTCACCTTTCCTGATGAAAAAGTTATCAGCGAAGGGATGGCTGATCGAGTTGGGCTTAACGGCTCCACATTTACAATCAAGGTTAAAGGTGAAAAACACCAAGAAAAAGTTGACATTCCTGATTCCGAAACTGCCGTTACAATCTTGCTTGAAAATTTAAAAAAGTATGATTTAATTGACGATCCTAAAGAAATCATCGGAATCGGACATCGAATTGTTGCGGGTGGTGAAGAATTTAAGGACTCCACCTTAATTGATGAGAAGTCACTACAAAAGATTTATGATTTGAAACAATATGCGCCGCTTCATAATACCGCTGAAGCCGATGTCATTAAGGCCTTCATGAAAGTATTGCCTGGCGTCCCTGAAGTCGCTGTCTTTGATACTTCATTCCACCAAACCTTGGATCCAGTGCACTACTTGTACTCACTTCCATATAAATACTATGAAAAATACGGTGCAAGAAAATATGGCGCACATGGCACTTCGGTTAGATATGTTAGTCAAAAAGCCGCTGAAATTATGAAACGCGACTTAAAGGACTTGAAATTAATCGTTTGTCACTTAGGATCTGGTGCTTCAGTTACCGCTGTGAAAGATGGTAAATCATTCGATACTTCAATGGGCTTTTCACCAATGGCGGGTATTACGATGAGTTCCCGTTCAGGTGATGTTGATCCTTCTTTACTTGCTTTTGTCATGAAAAAGGAAAATCTTGATGCTGATCAAATGCTTAAGGTTCTAAACAACGAATCTGGTTTGTTAGGAATTTCAGGCATTTCACCAGATATGCGTGATTTACGTGGTGACATGACTAAGCTCGAAGGGGAAAAGAAGAAGCGTGCTGACTTAGCTAGAAACATTTTCATTAATCGAATCATTCGCTATGTTGGTGCTTATACCCTTGAAATGCGTGGCCTAGATGGTATCGCCTTTACAGCTGGTGTCGGTGAACACGACTTTGGCGTCCGTGAACATGTCATGGATTCACTCGAACTTTTAGGCCTTAAGCCTGATTCAGCCGCTAATAAAGAAAATGCCACCATTATTACCAAGCCCAACTCAACTATTGTTGGTATGGTTATTCCAACTAATGAGGAATTAATGATTGAACGTGATGTTGTCAGAGTAGCTGGCTTAAAGTAAAAAATAGAGAAAAGAAATAAGACGAAGGACAAAATCCTTCGTCTTATTTTGCGTATTAAGCCATTGCTTTTTTCTACCCAAAGTCAAGTATTATCAATGATTTAAGAAAATAAATTTACTTGTTTTAATGATGCGAATAAGGTTAAAGCAAATAAGAGTTTAAATTTAAGAAAAAGCGAAAGTACCACAAATAAGCCTATGAATACTTGTAGTTTTTCCATAGGTTGCTTATACTTAAGTTGATTATTTGATTTCAGCTAAAGTCTTTTATTTTCGGTGGCTATGTTGTAATCATATAATTGATCATGTTTGATAAGAGCAAACATTGTGCGTATCAGTTTATGGACTGATGCAATGGCGATTTTCTTATAGCCTTGGCTATTTGAAGATCGTTTTTTCTTGTCATAATAATCAGTTATATGGCAAGGCTGCGTAGCCTTTACCGTCTCCATTTGAGTAATAACTCGATAAAGTATTTTTCTGGCAATATGATTGCCATGCTTGGTAATGCCAAGAGAACTGTCTTTTTCACCAGATTGGTACCTTCCTGGATCAATGCCAACAAACGCATCAATTTGAGCTGAAGTGCTAAACCGTCTTAGATCACCGAGCTCTGCTACTAATCTCACTGCTGTAATTCTAGCAACCCCTGGGATACTCAAATAGATGGATAAAGCACGAGCGTTTACTGCTTTAGCCAGCTTTTCCATGTAGTTAATTACATAGTCGCGTTCTTGCTGGAGTGAAAATAAATTAGAAATGTTCCTTTGAATAGCTCTAACGATAATACTATCTTTGGAATCATAAGGATAAGCTTCTCTAGCAAAAGCGTATAATCTTGTGGTTAAGTACCGTGCCCTTTGTTGTCCTATTCCAGAAATAGAATTAAGCATTTGAGTTACCTGTGTCTCATTCTTTTCTAGAACATATCCAGCATGTGGGAAAAGACTAACAAGCGCCCAATAAATTCTGCCAGATGGATGAGACAGTATTTCTTCAATTTGTGGGAAAGTGGATTGGAGGTTGCGGTGCAATTGATTTTTAGTAGTAACTATACTCCTAGTAAGTTCTTCATAATAGCGACTGGCATTCTGAAGTTCATGATACTCTCTGGGCTGTGGATCACGCAGCTTTTGCGGGGCATTAAATTGAATTAAAGCCAGGCGATAAGCATCTACCTTATCAGTTTTATTATGGCGTAAATTATTGTCCATTAGCTTTTTCGCTTTAAGCGGATTAAGCTTCAAATACTTAATATGATAATCCTCTAAGAAAGCTTGCAGGCTTAGAGAATAAACACCAGTAGCTTCGAAAACAACTAAAGGAGTTATCAAATATTGGTTCAGTTGCTCATAAAGTTTTTGATAGCCAAAGGAATCATTAGAGATTCTAAAAGATTCGCCTTGTTTGATCCGGTCATTAACCACACAAACTGTGGAAGATTTACTGCTAACATCAATACCGAAAATAATTTGTGATTCCATAATATAACCTCCGCTGTGAAGATAAACCTCTTTATCAACCTATTAATTCTAATTTTCTAAACACGGCATCTAAGTGCCCACAGACTTCGAAGAGACTTAAGAATAGGTGGTAAAGCAGTCCGTTTCTTTTACGACATCAAGTGTCTAAAAAGCTGAAGACTTGATTTGCTTTATCTTCACTTTCTATTTTAGACAAAATAAAAAGTGCCAGATCGTGAATCCGTCGATTCATGATCCAACACTAGGTTAGTATGTTTCTTTTCGTTCATTATATGCGTAATAAATCCAAGCAATAACACCAAAGGCCACTGGACCAATAGCCGTCCAGAATGAAGTTTGCCAGTCTCCGGTAAAGAGTGGTTCGATACAAGTAAAGATAATTCCGACCGCAACCACTAACCAAACAACAATTGTCGTTGCCAAAACTTTTTTCTTACCTTCAATAAAAACAAATGGCCGATCTAAGTCTTTTTTAGCTTTAAAAAATGGGTAAGCAGCAATTAAAAATAAATATGGTGCTGATGAAGAAACATTCATCATATCCATTAAAATTGTATAGAATTGTTGTGCTCCATTACCACCAAATGAAATAAATAAGATAATAACGCTAACCACAATTGCTTGTACCCACATCGAGAATTCAGGCATATTGTGCTTATTTAACTTAACCATTTTCTTAGGCAATAGTCGCGGATCACACCCCTCAATAAATGATTTAATCGGTGAATAAACCATCAAAAAGGCAGCGGCAATTCCTGATAACACATCCGCAATTCCGGCCAAACGAGAAAAGACAGTTCCAATTGCCAGTGAAGTAGAATGTGATAGACCTAGGCTATGACCAGTGACAATACCTAAATTATTAATCAAAACATATTCGACATTAGCTAAGTCAACACCTTTACCACCTAACGATTTGTTCCAATTAACAGCCACCCCACACATAAAGATGTTTACAACATAAAGTGCTGTCATTAAGACCATGGCCGTAATCAGAGCCTTAGGATAATTCTTTTCCGGTTTATCAACTGAATCAATTACTCCTGAGGTTGTTTCCAGACCACCATAGGCAAATAAAGCATAGACAATAAATGAAATAACCGCAATCGGTGACTGAAATGCTGGATTAGGTGAATGAACCATATTTTGTGCGGTCACTGGTTCAGCTAATTGCCCACGATTCAAAATAAATACAAAAAGTGAAACTGCTGTAAAACCAATGGCAATTCCTAAAGTAAAGATCCCACCAATATTATTAATCGCCTTTATTTTATCAATTCCCTTTGCGGCACAGAATGTAACAATTGCCAAAAAAATAACTTCTAAAACACCTAATAATTGGGTTGAAGTTAATGGTCCTAAATGCCAACTTTGGGTTGTATCATGACCAAAAATTGCAGTTGAAACTGAAACCAAGAAGAATTGGGTTGAAGAAACCAACCAAATCACCCAAGCTGATAGCCAAATAAAAGTTCCAATAAATGCTACTTTTTCATTAGTAGATCCTTCAAGCCATGAAAAGATTCCACCTTTAATTCCTTTAAAGGAAGCACCATATTCAGCGAAAATTAAGGCTGATGGCAAGAAGAATAAAATAGCGGTGACAATATACCAAATGATACTTGAATAACCCATTTGGTAAAAAGCTGTCAGAGAATTACTAAATCCAAAAATAGAAGAAAAAATCATCAAGACCAGACTACTACGACTTATCTTGCTGTGATCATTATTCTTCATAAAAAATAAAACAACTCCTTTAACATAAACAAACAATTTCTATTATGAACTTTTATCATGATATTTTCAAAAAGAGCTTTTGCACACAAAAAAGCAGGCCTTAGTAAGATCTGCTTTACTTCTTAATCATAATCGGCTGGATTAATATCTGGTTTTGGTAAATTTGAATTATTGTTTAATACCACACCTTGTATACCGTTTTCGTAGGTCCATTCTTTTAGCGTATTCATTTTGCCAGTCAAATAATATTCACTAATTAACTTATTCCAATGATCCCACTTATCAAGTGGCACATTAATTAGTCCTGCCCCATGGTCAATCATTAATTTATTTGCAGCAGTGTGGCAGTACGCTTATTTCCGCCCCAGAATAATTGATTACGCATATTATGATACATCAATGTCATTGCCTTATCTGTAGTCGAGGTATCGTTGTTCATTAACTCATCGAAAAATTTTTCTTCTTGTTTGTAGTTTAAATTATCTCGGAAGCCATAGCCTGTCAGTAATAAATGTATCTTTAGTTCAATATCTAAAGATAACACCTTATTTTCATTAATAATATATTGCCATGCTCGTTTTAATCGAATAATTCTTTCCTTATCTTTCTCGGAAGCCCTCTCTATATTTAACCCATCAGCAACTAATTGTGTTTGAATTAAAGAAATATTTGTTTTCTCAAAATGCAAATCACTAAATATTAGTCGAGCAAGGTTAGTTCTGCCAAATTTTCTATTTAAATCTTGTGTTAAATAGAATTTATCTGGGTATAACATATTTTTACACCTATTATCTTATCCTCTGCCTCAACAATTCTGGCCTTTGCGCCAGCTCTGCGTATAAATGACGACCATTTATGCTAATCCCCTCAAATTCACGCCCTGTATGAAAGTGACCTCTAGCCAGCACTTTACCTGAGCGTTTCAATTTAAACAAATAATCATTAAAGGCCCAATAAATCTGTTTTTTTATGCTTGTCATAGGTAATTCCTTGAACGGGAGAATCATTGCGCATAAAATCTCCTCTAGTAGCGCCAATCTCTTTAGGATACCAACTATTACCCTGACGAGTAACTTCCCAATATTCAAAACGGTGGTCTGTGGCATCATGGTAAAGGGCAATAAATTGGTGATCATTTACAAAAGTAGCATTATGGAAATAACGACCTGTTCTAGCTGAATGATTCCAAACTTTAAAAGTCCAAATCTGTTTAATTTGCAAATTGTTTTTACTAATCTGCATAATTTCTTCTGATTGAGAGCTCTTGCGCAATAAATGGTTATTAGCAATCACATAAATATACTTTCGAGTTGAACCGATTGCTTGTCCATGTCCCAATTTAATATATGGGCTTATCTTAACATGGGATGCAAGCCGCAGAAATTGTGACCAAGGTAGCCATGACAACTTTTGCATAACATAGCGATTAGGTACATGATTAAACTGATAAGAAACAATGTGAGCACGTGTATCATGTGGTGAATGATACATTGTTGCATACATTGAACCATTTGACACGGTCAATCCTTCTGGTACTGGTCCCACCGTTCCAGTTACCGAATCACTTTGACATAAAGTCGCAGGTTGATAGAAATAGGTTTTCAGTCTAAAATGTCCACTTTTCAAGACATGCGGTCTAGTTTCCGGAGCAAAGCTTCTACCCCAATTACCAGACGTCTTATAGTGCTTGAACCAGCTACGAGCACTGTCTCCAGCTTGTGGTTTTTTGGTTGCTTTAACAATGCCCTCTCTAGCATTAGCTCTCACTTGAACAATTGTCTGAGCATGAGCTTTACCATAAGAATAACTTACCCGATAGCTTTCCTTTTTACTTGATGAAACTTCTGCTCGAGATACTTTAACTTTACTTGGCTCAATTACCGTTCCTGCTGCATCTGTTGCATAATTAATCGCATCCCTAGTTGGAAAACTATAATGCGAATTCTTCACTAAACTAATCTGATGTACAACTGCAATCTTTCTTCTTAAAAAAGCTCGCTGATTGACCCAACCGCCTCTATGTCCGTCTAACCAAACATAGCAATACTTATTACCGCGAACTTTTCTAACTGCACTGGCTTGAACATTGCCATGTTTAAACGTATTAGCAAGGCATAGACTTCTTGACGGACCTTTACGAGTTAAGTTTTGATAAATTCTATAAGACGTATGCGGATTAATCATCTTAGTCTGAAATGGATTTAGTTCTCGCGCCCCAACCACTTGCGGCTTCAAACATAATAACGTCATCAAACAAGCTAATCCTAAATAGACTTTTACTCTCTTCATTCTTATTTTTACAACTCCCTAAAAATAACGCAAAGTCTATTGTAGGTCAGTGAGATTTTTTATCAATATTATTATTAATTTTTAGATCAAAAAAGCGTAAAGGACAATAATTCATCCTTTACGCTACAATTTTTATTAACTTTTTCTAGTTTTGAACAATTAAGTTCTTCAAATCATCTGATAATTGAACTGGTGCGTACTTAGCACTTACTACTTTAATAGTAGAGGTCTTTAAGTATCTCTTCTTACCAATATAAGCATATCTGCTCTTACCGTTTTTAACGATCATCGATGACTTGTACTTCTTACCGTACTTGATCTTCTTCTTGGTTGCCTTAAAGTAAACCTTTTTAGCCTTAGCACTCTTCTTATATGCGTAGTAGATCTTTGCACCCTTTTTTGACTTAGGTGAAACAACGATGTACTTTAATGCTCTATTATTGTAAGCATCTTGAATGGCTTTTTGGTCACTTTGTGCTTGCTTGTACCAGTCTGCTTGACTTGGAACTGTTGCTGAAGGGGTAACATCAGTCGAAACAACATAAATTGCACATTGTTGTCCATCTACAGTTTGACTGTCAACATAATAGAAAGTAACAGAACCTTGATCGTTCTTAGCCTCGTTAGAGAAGTAAAGCTGGATGGTTTGACCTTTAGTATAATTTGAATCCATTGACTTTACGATTTTACCATCTTGGTTTACAGCGTAAAGCTTAGGATTAGCATTATTAACTGTAGCTGATACTGATCTACGCTTAATACTAATGGTACCTTTTTTGCTTGAAGTTTGTGTAGTTGCTGCATGAACTGGTTCTGCAGCAGACACACCTGCACCAGCTAAACCAGCTGAAAGCATCACTGCGGCAGCTAATGAAGTAAATAAATTCTTAGTTTTCATCGATATAATCTCCTAACGTAATCTCTTATAGTTCAATTATAACATTTTTTATTATTCGTCAAGGTAAAGATACGTTCCCCATTTCACCGGCTCTTGTTTACTTGGCTGAATTGCAAAATACAGAACAAAAATCCAACCTAACGGTATCAACATTAACAAAATCCACCAACCTGTATAATTGATATCATGCAATCTTCTTACAGCTAGGCCTAATTGACATAATTTCAAATAAAGATAGATCAAGCCCCAAATGATCATGCCAATAATTACTATCGCTGAAATATGGTTACTATTGAAAGCAAAACCATTAATCATATCAACAGAATCATTTTCATAATGTGAAACTGGCATAAGTGTAGCACAAAAAGTAATAATGCCCCCGATCCAGATTAAAATCTCGCTTACAATGATGCCAATCCAGAAACTTCTTCTGGTAGTTCTTGCATTCCAGGTAAATGGTCGCAGAAAAGTTTCTTTCATAATTTGACCAAAACTAAAAACTGGGGCCTCACCATCTAACTTTCTTTCACCCTGGTATTCTTGTTTGTAATATGGCTCGCTCATCGCTTATTCTCCTAATTCCACATAAATTTTGACAGCTGCTTTAATAGTTTGATAAACAGTTGAAACATGCAAAGTGTGAGCTAAAAATTCTTCCTTCTCGGCTCTAGTCATTGCCGAATCAAAGAAGACCTTGATCTTCATCTCAGTTACTACTGATTTACCATGACCGAGATTCTCCGTTTTTGCCTGGTTTTCTACCCTAAAATTCCTAACATCAAGTTGATGTGCCTTGGTAATCATCCCTGCCGACATCACAATACATGAATTAACACTACCACATAGATACTCAACTGGGTTGGGACCTGCATCATGTTTAACATCATCACAAACAAAAACATGATCACGTACTTGGTTGGCAATTTGCCATTCTTTATCTTCTAACTTAGATTTAACTACATATTCGCTCATATTTTCACCCTAATGATGGTCAATTGCGGCATTCAAACGCTTACGCCAAATGAAATAAACTACTAAAATCAATGGAACTAAGACTAATTCTACTGGATAGAACCATTCTATCGGTAAAGCAGAATCAATTACACCACTGATCATCGGGCCAAAGGCCATAGCAATATCTAATCCTAAATAAAAAGTAGCACTAGCTAAGCCTTGTTCTTCAATCGGTGCTAACAACAGCGCAGTTGATTGCAAAACTGAATAAATGATCCCATAGCCTGACGCCATTAAAGCTGCCGCTAAAGCCATTTGCCAATCATTATTCATTATTGCGAGCAAGATAATATAAGTAGCCGTTGAAACTAGACTTAGCCAAAACCAGACGCCAAAACGTACTGTATCAAAATACCTTTTTAGTCCTACTCTAATAATCAACAAAACAACCGCATAGATCAAGAAATATGATCCAACTGCGACAGTCAGATGTTTTTGTTCTACATAAGTTACAATATCTGCCTGTGTTACAAAATACGGGATAGCAAATAAAGTTGTCAAAATTGCCACCGGTAGGACATTAAATTGAATAATTTTGAAACTCTTTTTCTGCGTTCGGACGCGCTTTTTAGGCAAAGCATGATCACCCACAAACTGAATTGCTACAATCATTAGTAAAGCTGAAACAGCTGATGCCACCAAACTTGTTCGATAACCTATTTTTTGATAAATATTAATCGAAACTGCTGGAGCTAACGCCATTGCCAAAGCATTCATTAAACCATAAAAGCCCATTGCTTCACCAACATGTTGGCGCGGCACTAAAAAAGCAAGCCAGGTAGTCATACAAACTGTGCACAGGACATAACCGGTGCCGTTAATTAACCTAAAGAGCAAAAGCCAACCACTTGACGGAGTCAAAACGTAACCCATTACCCCTACAAAAATTAAAGTGCCGCCAATAAACGATAAGCGGTATTTAGAAAATTTATCGGTTAAATTGCCAGCTACCGGTCGCAAAAACATTGCTGCTAAACTCATAATCCCGACAATGATTCCAGCAAAAGCACTGCTAGCGCCTAATTCTTTAGCATATCCATTAATCAAAGGATTAACAAACATTGTACTAAACATAAAAAAGAAAGATGCTGCCATAACCAGGACAACATCTTTGGTATAAATTGATTTTCTCTTCGCCAAAATGATCCCCCCAATTCTGTTCTAATTATACAACTATCACAGAATAATCATTTAGCAATTTTTAAACTAACAGTAAAAACAATGTCTTCACCTTTATGGTGGGCCGAAATTTTACCATGAAAAGCTTCCACTAATTCTTGTGCCATGGCTAGACCAATGCCAAAGCCACCTTTCTTAGAATTATGTGACTTATCATCACGATAAAAGCGATCAAAGAAATGACTATAGTCTTTGCCTTTACCTTCACGATAAGTATTTTCTACCCGCAAAACTGCATATTTACTTAAGGTACCACCTTTAGTCAATTTTACCTGAATCTTGCCATGAGGATCACAATATTTCTGGGCATTGTCCAATAGGATGTTAACTATCTCAGCTAAAGTATGTTTTTCAGCTAAAACATTCAGCCCTTCACGCACCGATACTTGATAAACTAAGTCATTCTTCTTCATGACTGATTTAAAATCTTTAGTCGTTTCTTCAACAATTTTTGAAAAATCAATTTTACTTAAGGTAAGTTCACCCATCTCGCCGGTACGAGCTAACGAAATCAAACGATTAATTAATTTGGTTAATTTTGCTACTTGTTCTTTATTGCTTTCATTCCATTCAGAATTATTGCCAAGCATCTCTTCCATTTCTGTATTCGCTGAAATAACTGCTAATGGTGTTTTTAATTCATGACCAGCATTAGTAATAAACTCCTGCTGCTTATGATAAGCATCAACAGTAGGCTTGATTGCTTTACCTGAAACTAAAATCAAAACTAAAGCGAAGACAATCAAAGCTCCTAATCCTAAAACTAAAGCTACCCTGAATAATAACCAAAAACGATTAAAAATTAGGGTCTCATTTAAAAAGACAATCATCGTTTCACCAGTAGAATTTTTAGCAACTCTGAAGGTATATTGATTTTGCCCTAGGGCGACTACACCGCTTTTGTCTCCATTTTCTAAAGCTGCTCTGGTAATATTCTGAATCTTAGAATTATTAACCTTGTAAACATTATTATCGTTGATCACATGTACGCGATGACTTTCATCAATCATTACTGCAAAATAGCGATACTGATAAACCGCTTCAGGATTATATTGTCCACCTAAAAAATTGCGATTAATTGGATCGCGTTGGTCACCAAAAGCTGGCTTGGCATTTTTAGGTGATAAACGTCCTTCATTTTTAACTAAAGCTGTCAGCACCCGATCGACTTCATTTTGACTTTGAACATGAGTCACCCAAACTAAGCCGCCTAAGGTCAACAATAGGACTACCAATAAGGCAGCAACAGAAGTACCAATAAACTTCCAACGAAATTTTTGAATCATCTGCTCACCTACTTAACTAACTTATACGAGCCACCCTTATCGCCTTCAATTCGAACTGAACTTTGAATTGACTTCAGTTTTTGTCGCAAGTATGAAATATAAATCCAAACTACATCAGCGTTTGCATCAATATCATTTTTCCAAACATGATTAAGCAATTCTTCCGTTGATAATTCCTTATTTTGATTTAATAAAAAATAATTCATCAACTGAGTCTCAGTTCCGCTCAAACGAATTGAGTTATGACTAACTAACTCTTGCTTAGATACATTTAAAGTTACATCCCCTAATTCCAATTTATTAGGTGTAAAATCATCTTCTCGACGTTCTTTTGAACGCAGCCGTGCTAGCAATTCCTTAAGTGAAAACGGCTTAGTCAAATAATCATCAGCACCACTATCAAGTCCAGTTACTCGGTCATCAACCTCGGCCTTAGCGGTCAACATTAAAATACGCGTGGTGCTAGTTAAATCGTTTTAGTTAATAAAAAAGTCCAATCTTGTTAGACTCGACTTGTAAATAGTAATAATAGAAAAGAGTCTGATCTGATTGAACTGCCTTAAGCTTAAGCGTTTTAGCCACCATTTACAAGTTAGTTTTAAAGATTTAGTGATAATTTGTCGGCACTGGTATCGTTTGTATGCACCGGCTGAGTTTACTCATCGGCGAAATATTGATCAAATTAAAACTACGGACAGTCTGATTTTGGCTTTACTTATCTGGCAAGCTAAGACAGGAATTGAATCACAAAGAAGATTCTGTGAATGTTTCAATTGTTTATCACACTCACGTTTTAATCGGCGTTCACGTCAGCTATTGCAATTGATTTATCAGATACGGCAAGAAATGAATAAAAAGGTTGACCTGAATGGACATTTCTTGATCATTGACAGCTTTCCGGTACCTGTTTGCCAACCAATTCGCAACTATCGTGCTAAAATTTTTCGCGGTTATGCCAACATTGGTTATAAGGCCACCAAGAAAATTTACTTCTATGGTTTCAAAGTTCATGCCATTGTTAGCGATGACGGTTACATTCTTGATTATGTCGTAACAAAAGCATCAGTTCATGATGCCAAGGAGACAGTTGAACTGATGGAAAATGCACATCCATCTAATTACTATCTTCTTGGCGACGAAGGCTATTTAGGCAAAGAACTGCATCAACAGCTAAAACAAATGGGTTATGAACTTTGGACACCATATCGTAAAAATATGACAGGAGCTAAAAAGCACAATGATCATCAATTGATGGCTATTCGCAGAACAATTGAAAGCGACTTTTCGCTTCTGACCTATTACAATGCCGAGAACAATCGAGCACGTAGTCTGATAGGCTTTCAAAGCCGGTTGGAAATTGCAATTTTAGCTTATAATTTGGCTTATTGTCTAGAACGATTTAACTAGCACCACGCGTATTAAAATATAAGTCTTGTCGCCACTCTCACGGATCTTTTTCAAAGCAGTAATTCCATCCATGACTGGCATCATGATATCTAACATAATTACGTCATAAGAATTTTCTTTAGCATGTTCTACTGCCTTTAGTCCATTGTCTACTGGATCAACATCATAACCAGCATGTTCCATGGCAGCGGTTAAAACACGCAATAGCTGTGGTTCATCTTCTGCTACTAAAATCTTCATTAATTACTAATCCTCTTCCCTAATTAATTGTCGAATCGTCTGCATTGATACATCACAAGAAGCTAATTCATCTGCTACTCTTTTTAATTCTTCGCCAATCATCTCAGGATTCTTAATCTTGTGCTTGTATTTCATTTCATGTTCTAGACTTGCCCAAGTATCCATGGCGATAGTTCTTAGCTGCACTTCAACAAAATAATGACCCGGTATATTACCGTCAACATCCTCATCGGGTATAGTCACATCAAGAATCATATGATATGAACGATAACCGTTCGGTTTAGCATTAGTAATATAATCTTTTTCCTGATAGACACTGACATTAGCCCATTGTTTAATAAAGTCAATGCAAGTATAAATATCATCAATAAAATTGCAAACTACACGGAGACCAACACTATCACGGTTAACACGCAAAGCTGATTGTGGCGTCAATGGTAAATTTTTTCTTTGGCATTTACCTTCCATACTAGCTTCACTTTTTACCCGACCACGTAAATGTTCATAAAGTCGTTCGCCGTGTTCTTTTTCATAATTTTTATTTAACTGCTCAAACTGCGCCATCATTTGGCCAAGCAATTTATCTAAAGTTGGGGCGTATTTCCCGTAAATATTCAACATTTATCCCTTCTTCCCTCTTTAAGCATAACAAGATTATTTGATTTTTATTTGAATAAAGCTAATTTATTTTGTGATAAGTTGTTAGTAACCAAAATAAGCAACCTATACTCAAATTGAGCAGGATTGCTTATTTATATTGCTATTATTAATTTTGATCTAGGGGGGGAAAATTAAAATTTAACCTCTTTGCCATTAACTACAACTTGATAAGTTAAATCTTTTAAATTAGCCTTTAATTCTGCTTGACTAGTTTGCTCTTTATTTTTACGAATAATTTGGATTTCATTTTCATTTGGAGTAGAAATTTCAATTGAACCATCAAGATCGAAGGCAGGTTCAGTATTTCTAAAAGTAAATAATTTTAAGAGTGAACTAACTACCGGACGTTTAACTTCTTCAGCTACTTCTTGGCGACTATAATAATGCCGATTAATGTTGCGTCCTTCCTTAGTTTTTTCTAGTAATTCAAGATCATTCTTGCCAGCCAGCATCCCCACGTAATAAACTTGCGGGATCCCTGGCGCAAAGACTTGCAATAACCGTGCCATGAAGTATTTCTGGTCATCATCGCCTAAAGCAGAGTAAAAAGTAGTATTAATTTGGTAGATATCAAGATTATGGTATTCAGCACTAGAATACTTCTTCTTTACATTAGCGCCAACTTGATAGAGCTCTTGACTGGTATAATTGATTTCTTCAGGAGAGAGAATATCACGGGCATCAACTACACCTATTCCGTGATGTGTATCCAAAGTCGTAAACTGTTTCATTGGACACTTTTTCAGCCAAGCTGCCAAGCGATTGCTTTTACCAGAATACAGTGAATACAAGGTTACCATTGGCAAAGCAAAATCATAGATAAAGTAACCATGTTTAGCAATCTTGAACGGCATTGAATAGTGTTCATGAATTTCTGGTAAAATTGTTGCACCTTCATCGGCAATATCATCTTGTACTTGCTTAAGCAAATCCCAGATTTCTGGTTCTACGAAGAAATCATTACTATCTAGCTTTTTGACAGCATAAGCAAAGGCATCCAATCGAATAATATCGGCTCCGTGATGAATTAGGCTAACTAAGGTCTCTTTAATAAATTTTTGTGTTACTCGCTTACGCACATCAAGATCAATTTGTTCCGGACCAAAAGTATTCCAAAGTTTTTCTTTCGTCCCATCGGCAAAAGTAATTTCTTGATATGGGGCACGATCTTTTCTTTTATAGATTAAGTCCACATCTTCTTTGGTCGGACGACCTTTTGGCCAGAATTTATCCCAGCTTAAGAATAAATCTGCATAAGGACTTTGGTCTTTATTCTTTTGGAAATCTTCATAATACTTGGAATGGCGCGAAATATGATTAATCATAAAGTCAAACATTAAGTAATATTCTTCGCCTAACTTCTCAACGTCTGACCAATCGCCAAATTTAGGATCTACTGTCGTGTAGTCAGTTGGAGCAAAGCCGCGATCACCAGTTGATGGAAAAAATGGCAACAGGTGAATTCCACCAACCGCATCCTTCAAGTCCTCGTGCAAAACTTCATTTAATTCTTTCAGATTTTTACCCAAACTGTCAGGATAAGTAATCAACATTACTTTGTTCTTTATCGGCATAACTATCTTCCTCAGTCAATTGCTTTAAAATGATACATATAAGCCATAAAATCGCCATGTTCAACAGGATCATAGATTCCGAGATTCATCAGCTCATCGCCACCATAAACTTGATGCGTGGTTTGATCTTCATACTGTTTATTTGGATCAAGACCCATCAATTTAGTCTTAGTGAAATATGGTTGGGCACTAGCCATCACCTTAACAGTTGACAGGACAAACTCATTTTTATCAGGTGAAACAGTTTCCCAAACACATTGATTACTCGTTTGTGCATCCTTTAGACGATAAAATGTGCCATATTGCGTAATTTTCCTAATCTTCTTATATTCTGCGACTTGTTTAGCAACGGCATTTTGATCGGCTTCACTTAACTTAGTTAAATCAAGCTCGTAACCTAAATCCCCCCACATTGCGACAATACCACGCGTCTTAAACGGCGTAATCCGGCCATTTTGCTCATTAGGACTAACCGAAACATGTGAAGTCATCATTGATTGTGGATAGACTAAACTAGTGCCATATTGAATGCTTAAGCGATCAATTGCATCACTATCATCACTAGCCCAGATTTGTGGGTTGTAATAGGCCATGCCTGCATCAAAGCGTCCGCCACCACCTGAGCAACCTTCAATTAAGAGGTCAGGATAACGATCAACAATTTTTTCAAGTAAATTATATAGACCTAATACATAACGGTGATAGACTTCACCTTGTCGATCTGCTGGCAAATCAGCTTGGTAAATATCAGACAAGTGGCGATTCATATCCCACTTAATGTAGTCAATCTTGCCTGAGTCAAGAATTGCTTTCATTTGGTCAAAAATATTATTACGTACTTCTGCTCGGCCTAAATCAAGCAAGTATTGGTTACGAGCTGGACTTGGTGTTCTTCCAGGAACATGCATCAAATAATCGGGATGCTTTTGATACAAATTAGAATCAATTGAGATCATCTCTGGTTCAAACCACAAACCAAACTTAAGCCCTTGCTGATGAACGTAATTGGCAAAGTGGTCTAGGCCATGAGGGAATTTTTTCTCAAAGACCTGCCAATCGCCCAAGGAAGAATTATCATCATCGCGATGGCCAAACCAACCATCATCAAGCACAAACATCTCAATGCCTAATTCCTTAGCCTTATCAACAATTGGCTTTAACTTATCTTCATCAAAATCGAAGTAAGTTGCTTCCCAGTTATTCACCACAATTGGCCGAACCTGATCTTTGTATTTGCTTCGCATAATGCGATCATGAATGATACTATGGAAAGCTTGGCTCATCTTATTCAAACCTTGATCTGAATAAACCATTAATACTTCAGGTGTTTGGAAACTCTCTTGCGCATTTAGCATCCAGCTAAAGTTGTAATCATTAATGCCAACAACAATCCTGGTTTGCGCATACGGATCTTTTTCTACTTCAAACTTGTGATTGCCAGAGTAAACAAAGGCGAAACCATATGCATCCCCAGCAAATTCATTTGTATCTTGATCAACTAAAGCAACAAATGGATTCATTTGGTGACTTGAAGTGCCGCGAATGCTGGAATAAACATGAATTCCTTGATTAACCTTGTTTCGTTCAACCCGTCTTTCATGCGCATGGGCACCTGGCAGTGTAATCATGTCAAAGTCACGATCTACGAAATCCATTTGCATCGAAGCTACTTTTTCAATTTTTACCATTTCCTTGCCAGCATTTCTAACTTTAGTCGAACGCACAATTACCGAACGATCACGATAAATTGTATAAAGCAAGTCAAATCTCAGCTCACTAAACTTATCTTTTAAAGTAATGATTAAAGTTTCAGCTTCATCCTTATTCTTTACCCATGCATGAGGCAAACCTTTTAGTTCAGGCTTTCCTGGCACAATTTGATAATTTTTATAGGTTAAAAATACTGCATTAGAACCGTCTGGTTGGCGCACAATCATTGCTGGCGTTCTAAAGTCCATTTCGCCTGCACTACTGTATTCTTGTAGCAAAGAATCTTTTGAAAAAGTACGATCTAATGATCCGGGTAAATTACCTGAAAAGCCTCGATCAAGTCGTGGGTACCGCAATTCACCATGATACGCTTTGATACTTTTACCGAAATACAAGTGACTTAGTGTGCCACCATCTTCAATTGAAATCAGATATGAAATTTGGTCATTATGCAAATGAAAAACTTTATTTTTTTCATCAAATGTAATTAAGTTTTTAGTCATTACTTAACCTCAGTTCTCAACTGCTACTTCAGTTTCAGGATCAAAGAAGTGCGCCTTATTCATTTCAAAGCCCATCTTTACCATATTGCCAGGCTTAGCATAGTCTCTTTGGTCTACCTTCGATACCAATTCAGTATTACCAACTTTAGTATAAAGCTGAGTTTCAGCACCTAACAATTCTGAAACTACCACTTTAGCTTCAACAACATTGTCTGGATAGGTTTCTAAAAATACTTGCTCAGTATGAACATCTTCTGGACGTATACCAAAGATCAACTCTTTTCCGTCATATCCTTTTTCTTTTAATGCCTTTAACTTACCTTCTGGAACTGGAATTTCAAAGTCATGATTATCTTTATCAATGATCTTGCCATCCTTTAAAATTACATGGAAGAAGTTCATAGCAGGCGAACCGATAAAACCAGCAACAAAGACATTAGCTGGTTTGTTATATACTTCAAGTGGACTACCAACTTGTTGTTGCTTACCATCCTTAATAATGACAATTCTATCAGCTAAGGTCATAGCTTCAGTTTGATCGTGAGTTACATAAATAGTAGTTGTCTTCAATTGTTGGTGTAGTTTAGCAATCTCGGCACGCATTGTTACACGAAGCTTAGCATCCAAGTTTGACAAAGGTTCGTCCATTAAAAAGATTGGAGCATCCCGCACAATCGCACGTCCCAAAGCAACACGCTGACGTTGACCACCAGAAAGTGCTGATGGCTTACGCTTTAAGTAATCTGTCAAGCCCAAGATCTTTGCAGCACGTTGTACTCGCTTATCAATATCTTCCTTGCTATACTTACGCAACTTCAAACCAAAGGCCATGTTGTCATAAACAGACATGTGAGGATACAAAGCATAGTTCTGGAATACCATTGCAATGTCACGGTTCTTTGGAGCAACATCGTTCATAACTTTACCACCAATTTTCAAAGTACCCTTTGAAATATCCTCTAGTCCAGCAATCATTCTTAAAGTAGTTGATTTACCACACCCAGATGGCCCAACAAAAACGATAAATTCATCGTCTTTAATATGTAAATTAAAGTCCGTTACTGAATACTTATCATTACCATCATACTTTTTATATACGTGATCTAAATCTACCTTAACCATTGTTAAAACCTCGTCTCTATTCTTAACTACTTCACAGCACCGTTACTCATACCGGCAATAATATTCTTTTGGAAAATTAAGTAAACAATTGTAATTGTGATGATACCTACTACATATGAAGCAAAACTTGGACCGTAATCGTTGAAATACTGGCCTGTATAGTTGTATTGGAACAATGGCAATGTCCACATCTTTGAATCTTTGTTCAAGATTAACAGTGGAAGCATAAAGTCATTCCAGAACCACATTGCATTAATGATTAATGTTGTTGCATGCATTGGTTTTAATAATGGGAAGATAATCTTGAAATATGCGGTAATCTTATTAGCACCGTCAATTTCTGCTGCTTCATCCAAACTTTCAGGAACACTCTGTTTGATATAGCTTACATAAAGGAACAATGTTTGTGGAACTGCATAAGTTAAATACAGAATAATCAAGCCCCACATATTAGCTAAGCCAATCTTACTCATCATGACAGTAATTGGAATCATAATTACTTGGAATGGTACGAAGATACCATTGATTAGCAAGATATACATCCAATTAAAAGCTGTATGTTTTGACATATTTCTAGCAATAGAGTAAGCAGCCATTGGGACGAAAATCATTACTAAGACAATTGATAAAACCGTAATGACAATTGAGTTCCAGAAGTAACCCATTACTCCATCCGCAAACAATCTTTGAAAGTTAGCTGTTGTCCATGGATTTGGCCAAGCAAAGAAATGATTCATAATTTGCTTAGTTGTCTTAAATGAACTTAAAAATGTATAGAGCAATGGAATTAAAATCAGAATTCCACCGACAATCAGTAAAGCATAATCCCAAAACTTCTTTGATTTATTTTCTTTTTCCATTTTGATACTCCTCTTTAATCAACGGCATACTTGTTAGAAATCTTAATTTGAATGAATGAAACAATAGCAATTAAGATGAACAAGACAATGGCAATCGCGTTGGCGTAACCAAATGAGTTATTGTTAAACGCATAGTTATAAACCAGCAAACCAAGTGAAGTAGTTGAGTTGTTAGGACCACCCGCAGTCATTGCAAAGATTTGATCGAAAGCTGTCAAACCTGACTTTAATGCCAAAATAAAGACCATTGAAATACTTGGTAACATGTATGGCAATTCAATGTTCCAGAAGATTTGACGACTATTAGCACCGTCCATCTCCGCAGCTTCTTTAATTTCATCGGGAATACTTTGTAAACCCGCTAAAAAGATAATGATTGGCATTGCCACACCTTGCCAAAGCAAAACGAAAATAGTTGCAATTACCGCACCAGTATTAGTACCTAATAAACTTGTTTGAAGCCATTCAATATGAAGTGCATTACCAATTGCTGGCAAACCATAATTGAATACTTGCTTAAAAATCAAAGCAACTGTCAAACCCGACAATACAGCTGGGAAGAAGAACCAGGCTCTAAAGAATGTTTGACCCTTGATCTTTGAGTTTAATGCTCTAGCTACTAAAATACCTATTACAATTTCACCAATAATCAATGAAATAGTTAGAATTGCAGTAAAACCAATGGATTTAGCAAAATTTCGATCCATCAACAGTAATTTATAGTTATTAATCCCAACAAACTTATAGTTGTAAGTCAAACCAGTCCAATTAGTAAAACTATAAAATGCACCTTGAATTAATGGAAAATAGAAGAAAATTGCTTGTAAAATCAATGGAACGATTAAAAACAACCAACCCCAATGTTTTTCAATAAAACTTTTTGATTTCATTTTTTACCCCTCCTAGTTAGAAGCCTTCATTGGATTGAAGAAGGTGTTCATATCATTTACCATTTGTTGCTTATTACCAGTCATCAGGTAACTAGCCGTCAAATTGAAGAAATCATTCTCACTAGTCCAGTCTTGTGCTAACCAAACCATATCGTGTTTAGTGAAAGCCAAAGTAGACAAGCCTCCCAATTGAGAATTAATTCCCTTTTGCTTTACACCTTTAACGGCTACAGGACTTCCATCAACGTTATAGTACTTTTGCATTGCAGCAGGTGTTGTCATATATGCTACAAACTTTTCTGCTGCCTTTTTGTGCTTACTCTTTGATGAAATAGACAAAGCTAAGTCGCCTGAACCAACTGTCATTTCATGACCAGCCTTTGCTGCTGGAAAAGCAAATGTTCTAACCTTAAATTTTGGCTTTTGTTGATTGATCATAGGTAATGCCCATGAACCGTTTGGCATAATCAAGCTTTTACCATTAGCAAATGAAACAACAGCATCGTTGTAACTAGCACCACGCCAATTTTGTTGTGCATTTTCACGAAGTAAGTTCAATCTAGTAAAATCTTTTTGAATATAAGGATTGTTTACTTTAATGCCGTTAGGCGCTGAGAACCTAAGTAATTGGTTAGCTTGCTTAGCACCACCTGTAACAGTAGCTAAAGATAATTGGTGATATCCGTTTAAAGTCCAAGGTTCAGTACCAGCTACAGCAAATGGTGCCTTGCCACTAGCCTTGATTTTTTTAACAATTTGTTCAAATTCAGCCCAAGTCTTAGGAGCTTTAATTCCTAATCTCTTAAATTCAGTTGCATTATAGAAGAAACCGTAAACGTTGGCACTAAGTGGTGCGTTGTAAATCTTACCGTTAATTTTAAAAGAATCAGCATAGTGATTTTTAATGTTTTTAATATATGAAGCATGAGTCATATCTTCAAAATAACCTGCTTTTG
Organism: Lactobacillus crispatus; assembly: GCF_018987235.1. NCBI lineage: Bacteria > Bacillati > Bacillota > Bacilli > Lactobacillales > Lactobacillaceae > Lactobacillus > Lactobacillus crispatus. The sequence goes on along the minus strand of NZ_CP072197.1, from coordinate 721,516 downwards.
CCCATTCCTGAAAATCAATATTTTGTGGGTAAATATTAATTACATCAGGAACATCTCCTGAAAGCATTCTTGTCTTCAAAACCGTACCTGCATTAGGAACGTCAACTTCTTTAACATGAATATCAGGATTTTTCTTTTCAAAGTCTTTGATAATTTCTTTCAAAGTTGCTGACATTTCTTTTTTCTGGTTAAAGTACTCAATTGTCACTTTTTTACCAGAATTGCTGCTTTTATTTTGACCACAAGCTGTCAAACTTAAAGCCATCGTAGCGACTAAGCTAATTAAAGCTATTCTTTTTAGCCACTTTTTCATAAATTTTCACTCCTCTTGATCAAATATCGCTCTCTTTAAGTAAGCGCTATCATATTTACAATTACATCATACACTTCTATTTACAGTTTTCACTGGATTTACACAAATTTACACATTTAAATAAGTCAAAATACTATGATATAGGATTTTAAATGTGTAATATTTACATAAGGAAGTGAAAAAATATGGTAGTTACTATTAAAGATATAGCTAAAGAAGCAAACGTTTCGATAGCAACAGTTTCAAGATATATTAATCAAAATGGATATGTAGGTATTGAATCTGCTCTTAAGGTTAAAGAAGCAATAAAAAAATTAGGATATAAAGTAAAAGGTACCGTCAACTCTGTATCTAAATTAAATTTAATCGAGGTTGATTTTCCAAAAATTAATAATCCTTTTTATTCCCGGATTTAAAATTGAAGTGCAACACCAAGTGTTAAACAAAAAGGCCATGAAGACCTAAACTTGAAGTGACGAAAAATCAAGAAAGGAAGATCTTCATGACCAATTCAAATTCTAGCATTTCTAAGCACTATCATCAATTAACCAGCGTACAACGTGGACAAATTCAAGCAATGCTGGATTCCGGCATAACTTCCCGTACTGTTATCGCTCAAGAAGTCGGCTGCCATAAGTCGACAATCAGTCGCGAAATCAAACGCGGAAGCGTCCTGCAAAGAGACAGCAGCTATTTATTGTATGAGCACTATTACGCTGATACTGCACAGCTTTATTATGAGAAGCGTCGCAAAAACTGCTATCAGCGCAATCCATTGAAGCATTATGCTGTCTTTTTGAGAATGCTCTCCAGACGCTTCAAAGCTAAATTTGATGCCACCAGCATCGATGAATTCGTTGGTGAATTCAAAAGGACTATGCCAGGCTACCCTTGTCCCAGCACACCAACTGTCTATCGCTATATTGATCAGGGCTTGCTGGACATAAGCAATATTGATCTGCCTATGAAGCTCAAAAGACGCAGGAACAAGCGTCATCACGGCCAGAGCGGTCATGCTTTGCACAAGAAGAATCTTGGCAATTCCATTGAACAGCGTCCTAAAGAGATTGAAGACAGAAAAACGCCGCTGCACTGGGAAGGAGATCTGGTTAAAGGCGTCAGACGCAAGAATCAGCCTGCTTTAATGACTTTGACCGAAAGAACCACACGCTTTGAAGTAGTTATCAAGATTCCTGACTATCGGGCAAGCACATGCCAAAGGCTGCTTCAAAATGAGATTGACAGACATCCTGCCTGGTTTAAATCGATCACGTTTGACAATGGCTCTGAGTTTGCGGATATGACCAAGATCAAAGGCTGCCAGATCTACTTCGCCCACCCATATTCTCCATGGGAAAGAGGCACCAATGAGAACTGCAATGGACTTCTGCGTCAATTCTTCCCTAAAGGCAAAAGCATGAAAGATAAGTCAGCTGCTTATGTTCAACAGGCAACTGATGCCATTAACCGCAAACATCGTCGAATCCTTCAATATCACACAGCAGAAGAACTCTTCAAGCAATATATTTCCTCATAGCCTAACTGTTGCACTTAATTTGACAATTCAGGAATCCTTTTTATTCTGAATTATTTGAATATCTAGCCTTTTATTTACAGGAAAAAGGATACGATTGTATTCTTCATCTAGATCACTATCAATCCCAAGATATTAATTACTATTTAGAGCGATTTAAACAAAAGGAAATCGCTGGATTGATTACCAGCTCTCCTATTAAAATTCCTAAAAGTAGATTAAAGATAAAATTCCCTATTGTTAGTTTTGATCGTAAAATCAGCCCTCAAATTCCGACTGTTCAATCTAACAACTACGATGCAGGCATGCAAATTGCACAATCTGTTTTAAAGCAAAAGAAAAATAGAATTATTATTATTGCTGGGGCTAAAGAAGATTATTATCCGATAAGTGATCGAATCAAAGGAATGATTCGTGTATTTAATACTTTTAATGCTAAATTTGATCTTCGTTCTCTCAGTGCAAGTGATTCAATTATTGCTAAAAAAATCGCCATTCTTCAATTTTTAAAGAATAAAGATTATGATGCAATTTGTTGTACCGATGACATTACAGCTTTACTAGCTAAAGAATGTGCTGATTATTTAGGAAAAGTACCTTTAATCACAGGATTTGATGGTAGTCATTTGATTCAAAGTCTTTTTCCAAATTTAATTAGTGCTCGGCAACATACAAAAGAAATTGCTGAATTAATGTGCGATTTACTTTTACGTCAAATTAATGATCCCTCTGTTTCATTAGAAAGTGTTTATACGCTACCTGTTAGTTTAATAAATCAAAATTAAAATCAAAAAAACGCTAGAATGTAGCGATCTAATAATCATTACATTCCAGCGTCTTTTTATAACATCTTATGCTTTTTCATTTTCTGTTCGAAAATCCCGTTAATCAACTCTGTCATTTGTTGTTTTTCTTCTGCGGTTGGTTCACCATCTTCAAAAGCCTTGTATAAATCGGGATGTTCTCTAGCGATTAACTTGCAAGTGCCTTCAACAGCATGCTTGCGAAAAATTTTTGGAATCTTGTTTAGATATTCTTCCTTGACTAAAGCAATAATCTTTTCGTTTGTCATCATTTTTACTATACCTTTCAGTTGATTTCTAAATATTTTAAATATTAATATGGATTTACTTGTAAAATCAAATCATAATATCCAAAGAAGGAAACATCCCTACCACTTCATTCAGTAAGGATGTTCTCCATATTTTTATTCAAACTTCCAATCAACGGTACGCTTAAATTTTTCACCAGGTAAAAGCATGATCCGACCTAGGTCATCACCCTCTGCTGGCGGCACTTGTGCTTCAAAAGTAATCCCGCAATATGGACCAAAATCAGCCGTATATTTACCAGTATGATCAAATCCATTTCCTGTATAAAGAATCAAGGATGGAGCATTAGTCGTTACCGTTAACTTGTGTTTAGCAGAAGTTAGCACTGCATTTGGCATATTGCCATCCAAGATAAATGGATGATCCATTCCATCGCGGTTCTTAATTTGCGGATCATCAGCTTCCAATGCATCACCAACTCGCTTCTTCTTTCTAAAATCGAATGCTGTTCCATCAGCTTTTTCCATACCACGATCAGGCAAGCCAGTCTCATCAACTGGAATATAATAATCAGCATTCATTTGCAGTTGCAAGTCATTAATCGTTTTCTTTTCACCTAATGTGAAGAAAGTATGGTTAACCGGATTAAAAATAGTCAGCTTATCACTCATGGCACCCAATGAATAATGCAGAATATTGTTATTATCTAACTCATAACGAGCGTGTAATTTTAAATTACCAGGATAATCATTATGCCCATCTGGATCAAAAAGTGTTAAATCAACACGAGCACCTTTTTCATTACAACTAGGTCTAAAATCCCAAATTTCAGTATCAGTCCCAATACCACCATGAATGTGGTTAGGCCCTTCATTGATTGGTAATTGATGTAATTCTAAGCCGTGCCGCCATAAACCTCGTCTCACTCTTCCGGCAATACGTCCAACCGTACCGCCTAGATAATTACGCTCCTTGTCGTAATCTTCTGGCTTATCCAGTGACAAAATCATATTCTCACCATCACACCTTTTCCAATGTAGCACCATAGTTCAATACCTTAACTACCATACCGTGATCATTCTCTAGTGTGATTTCACAAAGATCTTTATTATCTTTTCTGCCATATTTTCTAAAACTTGTCTTCATACTCTTGCCCTTCTTTTGTATTCGCTTTCATAAATATTATAAAACGCGTGGTGCTAGTTAAATCGTTCTAGACAATAAGCCAAATTATAAGCTAAAATTGCAATTTCCAACCGGCTTTGAAAGCCTATCAGACTACGTGCTCGATTGTTCTCGGCATTGTAATAGGTCAGAAGCGAAAAGTCGCTTTCAATTGTTCTGCGAATAGCCATCAATTGATGATCATTGTGCTTTTTAGCTCCTGTCATATTTTTACGATATGGTGTCCAAAGTTCATAACCCATTTGTTTTAGCTGTTGATGCAGTTCTTTGCCTAAATAGCCTTCGTCGCCAAGAAGATAGTAATTAGATGGATGTGCATTTTCCATCAGTTCAACTGTCTCCTTGGCATCATGAACTGATGCTTTTGTTACGACATAATCAAGAATGTAACCGTCATCGCTAACAATGGCATGAACTTTGAAACCATAGAAGTAAATTTTCTTGGTGGCCTTATAACCAATGTTGGCATAACCGCGAAAAATTTTAGCACGATAGTTGCGAATTGGTTGGCAAACAGGTACCGGAAAGCTGTCAATGATCAAGAAATGTCCATTCAGGTCAACCTTTTTATTCATTTCTTGCCGTATCTGATAAATCAATTGCAATAGCTGACGTGAACGCCGATTAAAACGTGAGTGTGATAAACAATTGAAACATTCACAGAATCTTCTTTGTGATTCAATTCCTGTCTTAGCTTGCCAGATAAGTAAAGCCAAAATCAGACTGTCCGTAGTTTTAATTTGATCAATATTTCGCCGATGAGTAAACTCAGCCGGTGCATACAAACGATACCAGTGCCGACAAATTATCACTAAATCTTTAAAACTAACTTGTAAATGGTGGCTAAAACGCTTAAGCTTAAGGCAGTTCAATCAGATCAGACTCTTTTCTATTATTACTATTTACAAGTCGAGTCTAACAAGATTGGACTTTTTTATTAACTAAAACGATTTAACTAGCACCACGCGTATTATAAATTATTTAACCATCAGAATATATGAGTTACCGCTAACAAAAAAACGAGATCCAACAGATCTCGTTTTAAACATTGATGAGTTAAATCTGCTTAGTTAAAGCGGTAATGAACTTATCCCAGCCTTCATCGCCATCTGCATTATTCTTGAAAACACCAGCATCTTGCAATACTTGTTCAAAGACTTCAACTAAAGCTTGCTGCATCACAGCGTCAACATTCTCGGCAGTAATATTCTGCTCTGCTTTAATTTGATCGGCCCATTCTTTGTGGCTAATAGCCATCTTATTATCTTGGCCCAACCAGTATTTTTTAACTTCTTCAAGTTCACTCTTTAACCGACCTGGCAAAATAGCACGGCCCATTACTTCGATCAAGCCAATATTTTCCTTTTTAATATGCCACAATTCTTTATGTGGGTGGAAAATACCTAACGGATAATTTTCACTAGTGTTGTTGTCACGCAAAACCAGATCAAGTACGAAGTTCTTGCCTTCACGGTGCATAATTGGAGTCACAGTATGATGACGTGTTTTACCATCAAAAGCCTTAATTTGACGAGCAGAATCTGAATAATGATCCCAGAAATTAATAATTTTAGCGCCCAATTCAATCAAATCTAACGAATTATCGCTAATCAAGCGCAAGTCGCTCATTGGCCAATCAACAATGCCAGCAACCACTTCAGGATAATCATCAAAGACTACATTTTTCTTAATCTTAGCTTTCATCATTGGAAAAGTATGACGTCCGCCTTGATAGTGTTCATGTGCTAACATTGACCCACCAACAATTGGCAAGTCAGCATTTGAACCAACAAAATAATGTGGTAACGTCTTTTCAATTTCAACCAAATTAATCAAAGTTTGTTGGTTGATGACCATTGGAATATGCTTTTGATCTAAGAAAATACAATGTTCATTGAAGTAAGCATATGGTGAATACTGAAATCCCCAAGGGCGGCCACCAATATTCATGCGAATAATTCTCAAATTTGAACGAGCATTTTTGCCATATCCACCAAGGTAACCCTCGTTTTCTAGGCAAAGTGCACATTGAGGATATTTCTTACCAGTTGCATGAGCTGCTGCCGCAATTGCCTTAGGATCCTTTTCCGGTTTAGACAAATTAATTGTAATTTCTAAGCCATGTCCTTTAGAGCTGGTCCCTGAGAATACAACATTCTTGGCAATTGCTTTCTTTTTGACATAATTGTTGTTTTCGCAAAGTTTATAAAACCAATCTGTTGCTTTTTCAGGTGATTTTTGCATTTTTTGCCAAAAGATGCCATTAGTTTTAGATGGTGTTGGCGTTATCAAGTCGTATAGTTGATCATTCAAAACTTCACGTGAAGTAACATCATCCGAAATCTTTTTATTTTGCACGGCTAAATCAACTAATTGCTTAACTGAAGTTTGTTCATCATTAGCTTCAACGCTACTTGCCTCATCGCCAACTAAAGCGCGAATTTTGTTAATCACATATACGCGATCGAGCGGCTCATACGCTCCACTATTAATAACTTCATCCGCAAATTTTTCAATAACTTTCATACTTATCCTCTTGTCTGATTAAATTCTCTTAGTTCCATCAACAATTTCCGCATCATAGAAGCTGGCATCGTAACCGATCTTGTCGCGGTAAATCTTGCCAACATTTTTCTTAAATGCCTCAGCTTGGTCTTTCTTGACGATTGCAATGGCACTACCACCGAAGCCACCGCCAATCATTCTTGCACCCAAGACGCCAGGTTGAGCCCATGAAGCTTCAGCTAAAGCATCTAGTTCTTGACCAGTTACTTCATAATCGTAATGAAGTGAAACGTGTGAAGCATCAATCAAACGTCCCAATTTTTTCAAATCTCCATCTTGCATGGCCTTTGTTGCCCGCAAAGTTCTTTGGTTTTCACTAACAGCATGACGAGCACGCTTAATTTCAGTTTCATTATTAATCAGATATGCATATTCATCAAAAGTATCATTATCAAGCTCACCTAAAGTCTTAATATCTAACTTAGCCTGCAACTTCTTCACTGCATCATGACATTCACGAACACGATCATTATAAGCAGAATCGGCTAAGGTATGTGGCTTGTTAGTTGCCATAATAATAATTTCGTAATCGCCTAAAGCGAGTGGCTTATACTCATAATCTAATGTATTGCAATCGAGGAAGATAGCACTATCTTTTTTACCCATAATGCAGGCAAATTGATCCATAATCCCTGAATTCAAGCCAACAAATTCATTCTCTGTTCTTTGACCCATCTTGGCTAAAGCAATCCGGTCAACATCTAAGTTAAATTCATCCTTTAAAATAATGCCCATTAGCATTTCAATGGCAGCACTTGATGATAGCCCTGAACCTGATGGTAAATTGGCTTTGATATAAAGATTAAAACCATGATCAATGTTGTCATATTTTTCACGTAAGTACGTAATCATGCCCTTGAAGTAGTTAGCCCAAAAGCGATCATCTTTCTCAACAGTTGTGTCGTCAATATCGAATTCCACGATATCGCCATCAACATTGCCAGAAAACAAGCAAACTTTTTTATCCTCTCTTGGGCCGTAAACACCATAAACACCCAAACTAATTGCAGCTGGGAAAACATGACCACCATTGTAGTCAGTGTGTTCACCGATCACGTTGATTCGACCAGGTGAGAAAAAGACATCCTTACCTTTTTCACCAAAAGTTGTCTCATATTCTTTAAGTAATTCTTCCTTATTCATTGTTTTTACCTCAAATTTATTCTGTAATCGTTTTCAAGTATTAGTATATCTCTTCAGTATCTTTTAGTAAAAACAAGAAGCTAGATCGTTTGTCTAACTTCTTGTCTTCATTAAGGAAAAAATCATTTATTTAACAAGTATTTGTACATCCCATGCCTTCATTTGATCATGAGCTTGCTGACCAGTTAAAATATTTTGATACTCTACAAATTTTTGTGGCAATTTTCTTTCTTCATTACTCATATTTAAAACAAAGTATAATTCTTGCCTAGACTGAGTAACTCGCTTAGTAACTTCTAGATTATGGCTATCGCCCACCAATGATTCAACGTTAGCTGTCAAAACAATATGGTTGAATAGCTGCGTCAACCCAATGTGATCCAACTTAGTACCAACATACCAGGCCTTACCTTGACCATATTTATTTTCCGTGACTGCAGCCGTTCCTGCATAAAACTCATTGGAGTACTTTGCTAAAACTTTTGCATTTTCTGGATGAATCAAGTCACAAACCAAACCCGCTTTATAATCCTTGCCATTTAGTGAAACAGTTGTCTTATGTCCTGGTACAATTGCATCGCTTTCTTCAACCCAAATACCCGTAATATCTTTTAACGGGCCAGGATAGCCACCAAGATAAACATTATCACTATCGTTAACCATTCCAGACATATAGGTAGTGACAAAGTTGCCACCATTTTTGACATAAGCATTAATTTTTTCGCTTAGCCCTGCTTTAACCATGTATAAAACAGGAGCAACTACTAAATCATATTGACTAAAATCATCATCGACACTAATTACATCTGTCGGAATATTGCGTTCATAAAATTGACGATAATAATCTAAGATTGATTCCATATAATTAAAATCTTGACTAATACCGTCAACGTACTCATATGACCAGAAGTTATCCCAATCAAATACAATAGCAGCTCTAGCCTTAGTTTTAGAGCCTAAAACAGTTGGGCCAATATTTTTTAATTTTTTACCCAAATCTTCTAGTTCATGAAAGACTCTAGTATCTGTTCTTTGAGAATGAGCAATTACTGCACTATGGAATTTTTCAGAACCACCAACAGCCTGCTTTAATTGGAAGAATTGTACTGTATCTGCTCCATGTGCCACAGCCTGCAATTCAGTTGCAGCCATCTGACCTGGTCTTTTCAGCGGGCTATATGGTTGCCAATTGACTTGCGACGGTGCAGATTCCATTAACATAAATGGCTGATGCTTTAAACTACGCATTAAGTCATACAAAAATGCTGGTAAATACTTAGGTGCATCGTAGGTTGGGTAAGAATCATAAGAAATAATATCTTGATCTTTAGCCCATTTTTGATAATCAACCATCTTATTAGGTAAGCCATGGAAATTAGTAGTTACAGGAGTATGTGGATCATACTTTTTAATAATTGATTTTTCCATCTGAAAAAGATTTTGTAAACTATCAGATTGAAAACGTAAATAATCAATTGATAAACCGGCAACAATGGTTTCGCTACCTTCTGGTCCCCAGGCGTCTCCTAACTCATTAGGAACAACAATCTCATCCCAATCATGAATAGTATGGCTCCACACATTCATATTCCAGGCCTCATTCAGGTTATCTAGTGTTTGATATTTACTCTTGAGCCAAGTACGAAAAGCATTTTGACAATTTTCACAGTAGCAATTGCCGCCATATTCATTATTCACATGCCAAACAGCAATATGAGGGTTATTACTATATCTTTCGGCAATTTTCTCGACTAATTTACTAGCTAAAACTTGATAATTCTTACTATTGGGGCAAAAGTTATGACGTGCACCAAAGACGTGCCGGCGTCCTTGATAGTCAACGCGTGCTACATCAGGATATTTTTTAAACATCCAAGCTGGCATCGCAGCAGTAGAAGTAGCAAGTACAATATCAAAATTTGCATCAGACAATTCTTGAATAATTTTATCTAATTTTGAAAAATCATATTGGCCTTCTCTTGACTCAAGCAAACTCCAAGAAAAAACATTAATTGTAGCAGAATTTAAATCCGCTTTTTTAAAAACTTTAATATCTTCTGACCAAGTGTCTTCTGGCCATTGATCTGGGTTATAGTCCCCACCATATAAAAAACGTTTTAACTGTGTCATTGTAATTCCTCTACTTAAATTGTACATCTAATACTTTTTCACCATGCTCAACAATCTTACCAGGTTCAATTTCACTAGATTTTACAATTCGTCCTGGTTGTGTATAGAAGGTAACTACAGTGTCCTGATAGCCATTCTTAAGAGCTAAATCACGATCAAACTCTAACAGCAAGTCACCTTTTTTTACCTTTTGACCATCATCATAATAAGTTTCAAAGCCTTCACCGCGCAAGTTAACTGTACCTAAGCCGACATGAACAACTACTTGTAAACCATTATTTGAAACAATTTCAAAAGCATGCTTAGTACCAAAAGTGAACCTAACTACACCATCAAATGGAGCATAAATATTGCCTGAATCTGGTTTAATTGCAAAACCCTTTCCTGGGAATGGCTTACCATCTTCGTCAATTACTTCTGCCATCTTCATTAACTTACCGTCTGCAGGAGCATAGATAGTCTGATCTTGAGGTCTAACTTGAGTATTAGATTCATTCTTTTCAATCTTACCTTCTGCAAGTTGATCTTTTAGTTCTTCAACCACTTCGGCATGTTTCTTTTCAGATAAAGTTACCTTAGTCAAAAAGACTACGATTGATAAGACTGCCAAAGTAAGTGGGATATATAATGCCATCATATTAAAGGTGCTAATATCATGAGCAGTCATGTCTGCAGCAGTTGCAGAACCGGTCATCCCAGCAGCAATTGCAACATAACCAACTAAAGCATTAGAAACCGCACCGGTAAACTTATCAATCATCGGCCGAACAGCTAAAACAACAGCTTCATTTCTTTGACCATTCTTAAGTTGTCCATATTCAATTGCGTCAGTTAATGTTAAAACAGTTACCAATTGAGCAAAGTTAATGTTTAAAAGAACCAAGCCCAAGTCCATCAAAAATACGTTGTCTCTGCCGAAAATAAACAAAACATAAGCTAAAACCATGCAAGTTTGTCCAGCGATGAATAACCATTTTCTTGGAATGTATTTGTTCAGAATTGGGAACATTGGACTAATACAGAAACCGATAATTGTTGCAATAACACCAACTACCCAGAAGTCATTTGGCTTACCAATAACGAATTTATACATATAGAACAAAACACCATTGGTAATTACATATGCTAATGAGTAAAGCAAGTATGCTAAACTTGGCCATAAAATCTGATCGTTATGGAAAATAGCACCGAATACTTGACGTAAAGTAGTCTTTTGCTTAGCTGAGTTTCTAATAATATTGTGCTTTTCTTTAGTACCGAAACAAACAATCAAGGCACATACAATTGCTAAAGCTGAAATTACTGCCGCAAATGCTAACCAACCTGGTGCACCTTCCTCATGTTTACCAGTTACCGCATAAGTCACAGCTGTAACTAATGGAACAACAATAATTGTTAATCCGTTCCAACCAATTGTTCCTGAAAAGGCACCTAAAGAAGTATAAATACCACGTGCATGTGAATCTTCACTTAAAGCTGGTACCATGCCCCAATAAGAAACATCAGATAATGAATAAAATACATCAAAACTGATATAAATTAGTACAAATAAAATCGCAAAGAGAATCCAACTTTTTTGTGCTAATCCAAAAATGCCAGTAAACAAAACTAATAATAAGGCGGCACTTACTAAAGTACCAATTAAAATCCAAGGTTTGAATTTGCCCCATCTAGTTTTAGTATTATCAACTATATTTCCTAGAATAGGATCAATTACCAATTCAGCAATTCTAATTACAACCATCAATCCTGTAATTAAGCCGATCAGCTTATCTGCAACGGACTGATTAAGTCCGCTGAACATGCTGCTAGTAATAAAAATAATAAAATATGTACTCATCACACCATAAAAAGCCGAGTGACCTAAGTTACCCAAACAGAATGATGCGTAGGAAAGAATCTGCTTCCCTGACTTGTCACTGTGTGTCATAAATTTGCCCCCTAAAGCAATCTTTTGATTGTAATCGTTTACATAGCTTAGTATATTCTCTATTTTTGCTAAGTAAAGAATTTATTTATATTTAATAAATTATTTACTGAAAGCTAAACAAAAAGAGAACGCATTAAATTAGCATTCTCTTTTGATAGTATTACTAAAAAATATTTTTATTTACTAATTAATTTACTTCTTAGGCACAAAACTCTTGCGCACAACTAAATTAGTATTCATATTTACATCAATGTGTGCCCGATTAGGTTGAATAATCAGATTCGTTAGCATATTTAATGCCATATCAATCATCTCTTGTTGATCAATATTATAAGAAGAAAGTGGCGGTGAAACATACTTAACCACATTACTATTATTAATACTTAAAATTGCAGTATCTTTTGGCACATTAACATTGTTCTCATTAAAAGCTTGCAAAACTCCAACTGCCAAAGTATCCGAAGCAATTAAAAATGCATCAGGCAATTTATTTTTGCATTTAGCCAGTACCTCTTTTCCCAACTTATAGCCATTAGCAACGCTAAACGGGCCATTAACAAACATCAATTCATCACTTTTGCCTCTCACCTTGATATACTCCGCAAAAGCGGTGGCACGTACATCTACTTCTTGAATATGATCATGCTTAGGCCCAACGCCACCTATAAAACCAATGCGCTGATATCCTTTATCGAGAAAAAGATCAATTGCATTTTTTACTGTCAGCGTTAAATTTGGGCGAATGGAATCAAATAATTCAGGCGCTGGATTAGTATCGACAAAAACACCGTTAGGCAGAACCTCATGTAACTTCTTAAGCGTTTCATTTTCAATCGGAGCTGCGCCAACTCCAATAAAGCCTTGAAAAAGAGACGCATGCTTGATCAAATCATCTGCATCATAAAAAGTCTTCATCTGCAGCGACTCTGCTTCTACTGTTGAAATCAGCGCTTGCTTTAATGAAGTAAAATATTCATCTTGCAGTTGCTCTTCATGATTTACTCGGTATAGTAACGCAATTGTTGGACGAATCTTCTTCTCCTGATGATCCTTCCAATAGCCCAATTTATTGGCAATTTCTAAAATTTTGTTCTTAGTATCAGCCGTAATTGACAAATTAGGATCATTATTTAATAAGCGCGAAACCGTAGCTGAAGAATACCCTGATTCTTGTGCTATTTCTTTAATTGTTGTCATATTTATATCTTTTCTATCTTAAATAAATAATTTTTAACTTTATTATACAAAATATTTACGTAATTCCAATAAATATCATAAGCACTTTGTCATTCGTTTTCGAGTCAAAAATATTAATCTTCAAAATATTTTTCAGTAAATAATTTACTTATTAAGTAAATTTATTATCTATGTGCTATAATATAAGCGTTTTCAAGGTTAATTTTTTTTATAGAAATCAGGTATTTTCATGAAAGCAAATCTTAGCTGGCTTGATGACCCCGAAGTTTTCCGCGTTAATCAAGTTCCTGCCCACAGCGATCATCCCTATTTCAAGAACTATCGCGAATGGCAAAAGCAAACTAGTAGTTTTGTTCAAAGTTTAAATGGTGACTGGTGTTTTAAGTTTTCAGCTAATCCACAAACACGACCCGTTGATTTCTTTAAAACAGATTTCGATTCTTCATCATTTGATCACATTCCAGTCCCAAGTGAAATTGAGCTAAATAATTACGCTCAAAATCAATATATTAATACGCTCTTTCCGTGGGAAGGAAAAATTTATCGTCGACCTGCTTACACAATCAACCAAAAAGCTACCGACTCTTTTAGCAAAGGTGCAGATAACACAGTTGGCTCTTACATTAAGCATTTTGACTTAAATTCCACTTTGCGAGGTCGTGATGTTCACATTGTTTTTGAAGGAGTTGAGCGAGCAATGTATGTTTGGCTCAATGGTCATTTTGTTGGTTACGCCGAAGACAGTTTCACTCCTTCAGAATTTGATCTAACACCTTACATTAAAAACAAAAACAATATTTTAGCAGTTGAAGTTTTCAAACATAGCACTGCCTCTTTCTTGGAAGACCAGGATATGTTCCGTTTTTCTGGCATTTTTCGTTCAGTTGAATTGCTCGGCCTACCTGAGACGCATTTAACCGATCTCGATTTAAAACCAGAAGTTACAAATAATTACCAAGATGGAATCTTTAATGCTCAATTGCACTTTACAGGCAAAAATACTGGCTCAGTTCACTTGTTCGTAGAAGATATTAATGGCAAAACTCTACTTGAGAAAAAAGCACCAATCAGCTTAACCATAAAAATTGAAAAAGAATTATTCAAAAATGTGCATCTTTGGGATAACCATGACCCATATTTGTACCAACTAATTATTGAAGTTCACGCTGAAAATGGTGATTTACTTGAACTAATTCCTTACCAATTCGGCTTTAGAAAAATCGAAATTAATTCTGACAAGGTTGTTTTATTAAATGGTCAACGTCTAATTATTAATGGGGTCAATCGGCATGAATGGAATATGAAGCGTGGCCGCAGCATCACTTTAACTGATATGAAACAAGATATACATGCTTTTAAAGAAAATAACATCAATGCGGTTAGAACTTGCCATTATCCTAATCAGATTCCCTGGTACTATCTCTGCGATCAAAATGGAATCTATGTCATGGCTGAAAATAATCTCGAATCACATGGTACTTGGCAAAAGATGGGACAAGTTGAACCTTTAGATAATGTTCCCGGTTCTATTCCTGAATGGCGTGAAGCTGTAATTGACCGTGCCCGCAACAATTATGAAACTTTAAAAAACCATACCGCCATTCTCTTCTGGTCTCTTGGCAATGAATCATATGCCGGAGAAAACATTGCGGCTATGAATAAATTTTATAAAGCACACGATCATAGTCGCCTGACCCACTATGAAGGCGTGGTTCATACGCCAGAATTAAAGGACAAGATTTCTGATCTTGAAAGCTGGATGTATTTACCACCAAAAGATGTTGAAGAATATCTTAAAAATAAGCCTCAAAAGCCATTTTTAGAATGCGAATATATGCATGATATGGGTAATTCTGATGGTGGCATGGGTTCCTACATTAAATTGCTTGACCAATACCCACAATATTTAGGCGGCTTTATTTGGGACTTCATCGACCAAGCGCTATTAGTACATGATCCAGTTAGCAACCAAGACGTGTTGCGTTATGGTGGTGATTTCGATGACCGCCATTCCGACTATGAATTTTCAGGAGATGGCTTGATGTTCGCCGATCGTACGCCAAAACCAGCAATGCAGGAGGTTAAATACTACTATGGCTTACACAAATAATTTACATATAATCTATGGGGATGCTACTTTAGGCATTAATACCCCAGATAAGCAATATATTTTCAGCTATGAAAAAGGTGGCTTAGAGTCTTTAAAAATTAAGGGTAAAGAATGGTTTTATCGCGTTCCTACCCCAACCTTTTGGCGTGCAACTACTGATAACGATCGCGGCAACGGTTTCAACTTAAAAGCAGCTCAATGGCTCGGCGCCGATATGTTTAGCCACTGTACTGAAATTCAGCTCAAAGTTGATCAACATGATTTTGCAGATTTGCCAATCGCTCCACTCAACAACCAATTTTCTAATCATGAGTACGCAAGTAAAGTCGAAATTACTTTTATTTATGAAACTTTAACTATTCCAAAAACAAAAGTTGAAATTACTTACCAAATTAACAATAATGGTCATGTTACAATTAAGATGCGTTATTTTGGTAAAAAAGATTTACCACCGCTTCCAGTAATTGGAATGCGCTTTATCATACCAACTCTAGCTAGTGGCTTTGAATATGAAGGCTTATCTGGTGAGACTTATCCTGATCGGATGGCTGGAGCCAGTGCTGGCTCTTTTAAAATTAAGGGATTGCCAGTAACCAAATACCTAGTGCCACAGGAAAATGGGATGCACATGCAAACGCATCAACTCAAAATCACTAGAAATACTACGCTCAACAATGCTGATCATTCTAATGAGGATTTTGACCTCACCGTTGAGCAAACTGATAAGCCATTCAACTTCAGTTGCCTTCCCTACACAGCAGAAGAACTAGAAAATGCAACTCATATTGAAGAACTGCCATTAGCCCGCAGAACTGTTTTGGTAATTGCTGGTGCTGTCCGCGGTGTTGGCGGCATTGACAGTTGGGGCAGCAATGTTGAAGATCAATATCAAATCGACCCAAGTCAAGATCATGAATTTTCATTTAAATTGCTTTAATTTTAAATATTTTATTTAAAATCAGTAAATTATTTACTAAAATATGTGTTATAATGTAATCGATTTCAATAAAAGATAATAACTAAAATAAAGGAGCGCAAAACATGAAAGTTTTAGTTGTCGGTGGTGCGGGTTATATCGGCTCACACGCTGTACGCGAATTAGTTAAAGAAGGCAATGATGTTGTTGTCTTAGATGCTTTATATACTGGTCACAGAAAGGCTGTAGATTCTAAGGCTAAGTTTTACCAAGGCGATATTGAAGATACTTTTTTGGTAAGCAAAATTTTACGTGATGAAAAGATTGATGCTGTAATGCACTTTGCAGCATATTCATTAGTTCCAGAGTCAGTTAAAAAGCCACTTAAGTACTATGACAATAACGTTACTGGCATGATTTCATTATTACAAGCTATGAATGACGCTGGTGTTAAATACTTAGTCTTCTCTTCAAGTGCTGCAACTTATGGTATTCCTAAGAAATTGCCAATCACCGAAGACACCCCACTTGATCCAATCAACCCATATGGTGAAACCAAGATGATGATGGAAAAGATCATGGCTTGGGCTGATAAAGCTGATGGTATTAAGTACACTGCTCTTCGCTACTTCAACGTTGCTGGTGCTGCAAGTGATGGCACAATCGGTGAAGATCACGCACCAGAAACACACTTGATTCCAAATATTTTGAAGAGTGCAATTTCTGGGGATGGTAAGTTTACTATCTTTGGTGATGACTATGACACTAAGGACGGTACCAACGTTCGTGACTACGTTCAAGTTGAAGATTTAATTGATGCTCATATTTTGGCACTGAAACATATGATGGAGACTAATAAGTCAGATGTCTTTAACTTGGGTACTGCTCAAGGTTACTCCAACCTTGAAATTTTGAACGCTGCTAAAAAAGTAACAGGGATTGATATTCCTTACACAATGGGTCCACGTCGTGGCGGTGACCCTGACTCTTTGGTTGCTGATTCAACCAAAGCAAGAACTATTTTGGGCTGGAAGCCAAAGCATGAAAGTGTTGATGACGTTATCGCAACTGCTTGGAACTGGCACAAGAGTCACCCAAAGGGCTACGAAGACAAGTAAAGTATAATAAAGATTTCTATAAAAACTAATCGTTTTTCAAACTATTTTCTACATCTATTATCTAAAAAAATGACGCTGGTTCGATCAATTAGCGTCATTTTTGATTTCTTGCTATATTTTTTACTTATTTTTTCAAAATAAAAAACAGGTACAACGTACCCGTTTCTTCAATTCCACATGTATTATTTAAGCAAGTATTGCAATCCCGCGGCCAAAATACCGCCGGCAATCGGTCCGACCATTGGCACCCAAGCGTAACTCCAATTAGCCGACGACTTATTAGGAATAGGTAAAACTGTATATGCTAATCTTGGCGACCAATCACGAGCAGGATTCAATGCGAATCCAGTAGTTCCGCCAAGAGCTTGACCGACAACCATGATCAATAGACCAACCGCAATCGGCTTTAATCCTTTATCAAAATCACCTAAGTTAAGTAACGCAAAAACAAAGATAAAAGTTGCTATCGTTTCACTTAAGAAATTAAATAAATTGTTCTTAATCGCTGGTGCAGTAGCAAAAATCCCAACATTGTTTCCTGCTTCTGATGTTTTAGTTGCCTTAAAATGAGGATAAAACTGAATTGCTACTAAAGCTGCACCGACAAAGGCACCTAAAAATTGACCCAGCAAGTATGGTCCAACTTCGCTCCATGGGAAAAAGCCAAAAATAGCAAAGCCAATGGTAACCGCGGGATTCAAGTGCCCCTGTGAACCAAGACTGGCAGCAACATAAACACCGAATGTAACGGCCATGCCCCAAGCAATAGTTACATAAAGCCAGCTAGCGCCTTTAGCATACGATTTTTGCAAATTAATTGCAGCACCACAACCAGTGCCCAAAACAATTAAGACTAAAGTTCCAAAGAACTCTCCTATGAATCCTGACATAATGCCCTCTTTCTATTAATCTTTAATAATCAGCGGTTTAAGTTGCTTTTCAATATCGTCTAAGCCTACGCCTGCTTGAATAAGTGATGCAGCTGTATAAGCTCCCTCAATAAAAGCAGCATCATAGAGATGAACCTTTTTATCAGTCATTTCCATTGCCATCTCAAGGTTCATTTTCGCACTGCCTAAATCGTAAAAAGCTAGAATTTCATCGGCAGAATTTTCATTAAATGCCGTCATAATCTTTTCCATGCTAGTGCCAATATCATTGTCGTTTTTACCACCTGCGGCAGTAATCGGCACATCCTTTGCTACTTGATTAAGCAATTTAGGTAATCCGTTAGCAATGTCTGGTACATGAGAAACCAAAGTTATACCTAAGCTCATAGCAAGCCCTCCGTCTCAAGCATTGCTTCAAAAAGATACCCGCTTGATTGAGAACCAGGATCAATGTGTCCCTTAGACCGTTCACCTAAATATGACGCTCTACCTTTTTTAGCAATCATATCCTTAGTAGCCTCAACAGCATCTTTGATTTTTTCCTCAGTTAAATTACCACTCTTAACCTCTGGTACTAAAGTGTTCCAGACGTCAACCATGGTCTTATCACCTGGCTTAGCGCCACCACGCATTTCAATTCCAGCTAGTGCAGCATCAAGCAACTCACCAATATCGTTAGTCGAAGCACTCTTCTTGGCCATTTCCAGAAAAGCCGTTCCATACAACGGGCCAGATGCACCACCAACTGTTGAAATTAACGCCATGGCAATCGTCTTAAAACCAGAAGTTAAATCAGCTGGTTTAGTAGCTAATTTTTCTTTAACTGCAGTCATCCCGCGATCCATATTAAAGCCATGATCTCCATCACCAATTGGCGTATCAAGATCACTTAAATATTGTTTATTTGTATTAACCTTGTCAGCGAACTTATTCATCCAAATAGTTAGTGTATCAGTAGTTAATGCCATTGTTTTTCCTTTCTACCAAGCAATTGTTTTAACTGGATAATTCAAATAATCTAGCCATTTATCATCCTGAATTTCAAAAAGCGTAAGTGAAATACCGCCCATATCAATTGAAGTCATATAATTACCGACCTTCATAAAACTAGGTTCAATATCAAAAGTTTCTAATTTATTTAAGACATCGTTTGAGAAAATATATTGTTCCATTAATGGAGTAGCACCCATGCCGTTAATTAAACAAGCGTATTTCTTGCTACTATCAAGATGCATTTCATCGTTCAATTTACCAATTAATTCATCAACTAATTCTTTTGAAGGCTTAATTTTTTCACGACGATAGCCCGGCTCACTATGAATGCCAACACCATACTCAATTTCATCCTCTTTCAGGATAAAGCCGGGTTTACCAACTTCTGGATTAGTTGCTGCAGAAAGAGCTACAGCAATTGTCTTGATATTTGGTAAAACCTTTTTAGCTAAAGCATCAATCTCATCAAGACTAGCTCCCTGTTCAGCAGCTGCACCAAGAATCTTATGCATGAAAATCGTTCCAGCTACTCCACGTCTTCCTTGAGTATAAAGGCTATTTTCAACAGCAATATCGTCATCAACTACGATTGACTTAACAGGAATATTATCCATACTTGCTAAATCCTTAGCCATGTCAAAGTTCATGACATCACCTGAATAATTTTTAACAACCATGAAAACGCCCTTACCCTGATTAACGGCTTTAATGGCTGCATATATTTGATCTGGCGTAGGTGAAGTAAAGACCTGACCGCAAACAGCTGCACTGAGCATCCCATCACCGACAAAACCAGCATGAGTGGGTTCATGACCTGATCCGCCACCACTGATAATTCCGACTTTATCTTTCATTGATGCCTTGTCTGCGCGAACGACAGCTTCAGTTCCTTCGATTTTTTCAATATATTGAGGATAGGATCTAGTCATTCCATCAACCATTTCTGGCACCACGTCGTGTGGATCATTAATAATTTTTTTCATCAAGTTTCCTTCTTTCTATGTTTAGATTTTTAATCTACTTTTACAGAAATCGCTTACATAAATATTATAACTAAATTCTTTTCATTAGTTTAGTTTCTCGCTTATGTGCTAATATGTTATTCTCCAAAAAATGTACTTTGAAATCGTTAAGCTTATTCGTCATAGACAGAAGAAAATTCAAAACAAACTACAAGCACAAAAATAGTCAAGCATTGCAAAATTACAATACTTGACTATTTATCTGTATTTCTAACTCACTACAGTTTTTCGTAACTTAGCTTTTTTAGTAACAGTATTAGCCACTTTTACAAATTGACCATCAGCTAATTTGTAATATAACCTACCCTTGATTACATATTTATCTGCATTGTTCAATGCACTAATCCATTGATTCTTCTTAAGTAAAACTTTCTTGCCATGCTTTTTGACAACATTACCTTTTTGATCGTAAACATAAGCATTGTGAGTCAGCTTTAGTCTCTTAGGTGCTTGAAGAACAGTATTAGCCGTTTTAACAAAAGTATTGTTGCCTACTCTATAAAACTTAACACCATTGATAAGTGTTACTTTGGCATCATCCAATGCAACGATTGTCTGTCCTTTTTTGAGCAAGCTCTTAGCATTCTCAACATCAGTCAAAACAACTTCACCATTTTGATCATAAAGATATGCATTATGCAATAATTTAAATGATTTACCTACTAAGGTATCAACTGTTTTTGTTTCAGTAACTCCATCTGCGTCACTCATGCTAGTATCAACTACCACATCTGTATTGTTTGTAGGTGCAACATAGTTAGGATCAAAATGCACAGTTAGCTTCTTGGTGACGGTATTTCCAGCCTGATCTACTACATTAACAGTAAAGATATGAGTAGTCGGTTGATCATTATCATCATTAAGATTTTCAACTTGCTCAAATTCATGATCGCCATATGGATTTGTCAACTCTGTATCAGTATTCAAACCTTCTAAACGATTATAACCTGAGTTTAAGAATTCACGATAAATGTTATTACCATTAACGTAGAGTCTATAACCATCCAAGTTATCATTTACCTTACCTGATAAAACAAATTTAGGATTATTAGTCCAAAGCTCAAGTTCATTACCATTAACTTGGTTGACTTCAAGAGTTGGTTTTACTGTGTCTAAGATAAGATTTAATGTACCACGAACAGTTTGACCGTCCTTCGTCCTATAAAGATAAGCAATTGGACGTTGACCAGTACTATTTGCAGTCACGGCAAAGCTAAACTTACCATTTTGATCTAGTTTAACTTGATTTGCAGGGTCATTTTCATTGGAACTATCACTCAAGACAGTTAAGCTAGTTACATTATCGTCTACATTACCAGTTACCGTAAACTTCATTGTAGTGGGATCATAGTAACCCTTTAATACTGCGTTTTGACCAAAACGAGTAGTATCATTATCATTCATATAATCAAAATGAATGTTTGGATTAGGAGCTGTTCTAGTCGTCAAATCAGATGGGGCATGTCCTGGATATGCTCCTGGACCAAATGCATCCACATTTGCTGCCTCGTCTTTTACTTCAACACCTAACTGATCACGGTTAGTATAAACTGGACGATCAGCTGCATCTACTTCATAGTAAACACCCAGGTGATTTGAACTTGCTACGCCTCTTTGACTAGTTTCTTGCTTATCATTGTAAGATGGTCCATTAACAACAGTCCAACCAGTTAATAATGCACGCTTGCCACCATTAATTGAAGTATGTACATGGAATGTAGCTACCCCATCATTAACTTCACCTGTATATAATTCACCTGTAAAGTAATCTTTAGCAAAAGCTTGGACATTTTCACCTTTAGGTACAGCAGCTTGAACAACTACATCATCTTTTCGATTAGTTTCAACAGAGTTGATTGAAACACCAAAGTTACCTGCAAAAGTGTCAGTAACTTGCCAATTAAAGAATGCTTTTGGAGTTACAGTTGAGAAATTCTTTAACACATTTTTACCAGTAGCATCAGTGCTAAATACCAAGTTAGTTGAATTGACATCAACAGGAACAGAATACTGACCATTTTGAACCTGAACTAATTTACCATTCAAATAGAAATCTTGATTTGCTCCACCAATTAACGTGTAAGTCTTAGTATCATTATTGTAACTAGTAGAATTTTGATCAAATGCTAATCCATTAGTAGCATTCCAAACACTGACTGCAGGTTCATTAATATCTTTTCCTGCTACATCAACACTGTAAACTGCAGTATTATCAGCCACATCACTCAAGGCAACACTTACCTTATTTTCAGCGTTTGATAACGCAGCAACCGCATTCTTGTCCAAAGTAAAACTGAAATGTCCTTTTGTCTTTTCAGCATTATCAAAAGCCGACTGGCTATCACTAAGTTTATAGCCGAAGACTTTATCGTTAACTGTAACTGTCGCATATGAATAATTAGTAAAGCCAGCCCCAGTATCTTGGTATTCACCGCTTAAAGTATTCGTGGCTTCATCATATTTCACATTAGACAATGTTGGTGCAACAGTATCAATTACTACAGGGAAATCTGCAGTTTGCACTTGATGAGGTCCTTCATTCCAAAGTGTAGCTACTAATCTATAAGTATAATTACCATCTTTAGCAACTTCCATTTGACCAGTTTTACTATTATATACCTTGCCGTCCCATTCAAACGCATCAGGATTATCTCTCATTGAAACTGATAAGCTTGTATCTTTAGTTACTCCGTTTTCATCATAAGACTTATCTACACCTTGCACATCTGCAACAACTCTTACGACATTACCTTGAGCGTCAAGGACCACAGCTTTTAAATCCTTAACATTTTGTTTCAAATAAGTATATGGTTTAAGAAGATCACTCTTATTATCGTTATTTGGTGAGAAGGCTACCTTTCCGCTTTCATACAATTTTGCAACTTCTTGCCAGTTGTAATCGCCTTCTACATTAACAAGTTGCTTTAATGATTCTTGATCAGCAACACCACGAGGATAGTTTTGCTCATTAACGAATCGATTTCCCTGGATGTCGGAGTGTGCTTCATTAGCATTTTGATCAAAAACATTTTCACTGGTTAAGTCACCATAGTAAGCTAAATATGGTACTGAAACTGTAGATTTATCATTAGTATTGGTGAATCTTAAAAACCCTTCTACTAATTGATTGTTGTTTAAGCCATTTAGATTTAAAGAATACGTAACCTGTTTAGTTTCTTTAGGAGCTAAACTAAATGAATTTTCACCATAAACACGTGCACCCGCTAATTGAACATCATGATAAACTCCAGTATTGCTATCCCTTTGTTCAGTATATCCACCACCAAAGTCATCAAAAGTATAAACTTGTTCTTGGTCCGTTAGATTATGGAAAGTTAAAGTAAATGGCGTGTTTTCTTTAACTTGATGAAGTGAGACTGAACTTGTTCCATCATCAGCAATTACATAAACTGGATTCGAAGTCGCAGCACCAACATCGATTTGTCCGGCACCCTGTCTACGTGGAGAAACAGGTGTAGTATACCCATTTTGCGTTTGAGGTTTAGCACTGTTCATTAAAAGAGCTTTAGTAGCAGCAACCCAATGTCATTAAGTTAAGACATTGACAACTGAGACTAACCTTTTAAAGCACTGATTTAACATTTGATTTGTTAAATTGGTGTTTTTTTGTACGACAAATAAGGCTTAGAACAGATTTTATATTTTAAGCTACGCGATATAAATAATATACAGCTGATTTAGGTTTAATATTTCTTTTATCTTTTCGTCCTGGTCTGATCGGAATTGTGTAATGGCTGACTTGAATCAAAATTCTTTCAAAAGTCTCAGATAAAGAAGAATTAAGATACATGCTTTGAATAATAAAGCATGATTGCTTAAAGTTGATGGCATATTGGTGCTTGCAATGCCTTTGTGGAATATAGGCTTGAGCATCTATTTGGCTGATTGCGTTAAACATGATCATATGAGCATAAATTTCCATCTCAATAAATTTATCTTGCTTAGAATGAAACTCCACGCTGCCTAAAGAATACTTAAGTTTCTTGAAGGAGGTCTCAATACCCCAACGCAAATGATAAAGCTCTTTAATTCTGTGTAGCGGGTAATTTTTCCGATCAAGATTAGTCAGAACAACTTCCCACACTTCTTTATCTGATTTGGAATCATTAATTTTAAATTTACAAGCACGAAATTTTATTGTACAGAACGTGCTAAAATCCCAGTTTAAATCCTGGGTGTTTTTAGAACGATACTTAATATATTGGTGATAATGATGCTGGACATGATGAAGATTTTCACTATCTTTATGCGTAATGTAGTAGTAATTAGAAGTAGTTACTTTACAAGAAATATCAGTATCGCACTCCTGATCTGGCAGTGCAGCTACTTCTCTAATTCCGCCGCAACTCGCTTTGGTTCGAATAACATAATGACAATTTGGTAGACGATTACAGTTTTCAACCATATTAAAACTCGTATAACCACGATCCATCGTTACGATATATGGACCGCAATTCAATTTTTCAAGCATTTGTACAGCGGCTTTACGTTCATCCATCTCTGATTTGGGCTGAAAAACACAATCTTGATAAGTGTTATCTAACAAATCATACAAGGCATTAACATGAATCTGACAATAGGGTTTGTTTTTATGAGTTGAAGATTGAACAATATTCTTTGACTTAGGATTCCATATCTGGTTAAAATCTGAACCATCAACGGCAAATAAGCGATATTTATGATCAAGAAGTTGAATATTAAATAGATCTTGATTAAAAACAGTCAAAATATGCTTAAAACAAGCGGGAGAAAGTTGACTTTTGCGTTGAACGTAAGCGGAAGTACTAACCACTTTGGCATTGCTTTTAGCTGCCTTTTTGCCAAACGCTCTAAATAATTCGCTGGTTAGATTTTGACCTTGCATATTAATCGTAGTTTTAAGAACTGTAGCTGCATCTAAAGTGCGTTTTCTGGTAAAAGCATGTGAATTATCGATAAAATCATGAATATGTTCCCCAGTATTATTGATAATCTGATCAAGACGCTCTAAAATATTCTTATGAAGGGCTTTCATAATTAACACCAACTTTCTGGTAATAATTTTGAAGGTTTAAAATTTTAATGAGCAGGCGAAAAGGCAGGTCTTTTCGCCTTTATTTTTGCAAAAAAAAGAACCGAATCCAAATGATTCGATTCATAAAAAGTCTAGCTTCATTTGTCAATGCCTTAACTTAATGACATTGAGCAGCAACCAACTGCGCTCCTTTTAATTCAGGATTAGTTTTCTTTAGCCGTTGCATTACCAGTGCAGCACTTGCTGCTGCGAATGGACCAGCCATTGAGGTTCCACTCATTGTTTGGTAATTATTATTGTTGACGATAGAAACAACTTGATACCCTGGAGCAGCCAAATCAGGTTTTAAAGTAAAGTCTTGTACCGGTCCCCAAGATGAAAATCCAGCCATGTCACTATCTTTACCAGTAGCTGAAGTCTCTGCAGCAACTGTTAATGCATTTTTAGAAGCACCAGGATTGGCCACTGTACTTGAATTAAGTGGTTCATAATTACCATCTGCACTTCCAGATTCATAACTTTCTACAGAAGTCACATTACTTGTATTATCAACTGAACCTGAATGACCATTATTTGATGCAGAAATTGAAACAAACACACCATGATCAATTGCATATTGAACAGCTTTTTGTTCAATATTAGTTAATTGCTGATCTG
Organism: Lactobacillus crispatus; assembly: GCF_018987235.1. Classification (NCBI taxonomy): domain Bacteria; kingdom Bacillati; phylum Bacillota; class Bacilli; order Lactobacillales; family Lactobacillaceae; genus Lactobacillus; species Lactobacillus crispatus. The sequence goes on along the minus strand of NZ_CP072197.1, from coordinate 695,726 downwards.
CAACACCTTGACCAAGGGACATTTGAATTACATCCGCACCTAAATTAGTAGCATCGTAAATAGCCTTAGCAACATCATCAGTTTTTTCATCTGAGAACTGACCGAAAACACGCAATTGCATCAATTGAGCTTCTGGAGCAACACCGACAACGTATTCTTTATTACCATCTGGTTTTCCATCAGCAGCAATGATACCTGAAACGTGTTGACCGTGAGGAGAATCATTTGAGTTAGTGTCATCAGAAGTAATGTAATCATTGTCTCTATCAGCATAGTTATAAACATATGGGAACTTTTCATTTACGTACTTCCCATACCCCTGCTGTTCAATCTTTTTTTGAATATCATCCTTTGAAAGCTTAGGATTTTCAGGCATTGTTTGAAAATCCTTATGGCTTGGATCAGCTCCTGAGTCAATAACAGCTACGACAGTACCTTGACCTTTATATCCCTGGTCCCATGCAGATTGAACATTTCCTTTAACATGATCAGCCTGATTGGCCGGTGCTTGTACTTGATTATTATTTTCCGGTGTATTGTTCTGATCAGTTGTATTAGTTTCTTGATTACTTTGTTGAGATGAATTAGCCTGCACTGTAACATTTTGTTCAGTATCATGGCTATTAGCTGTATCTCCAGCTTGCGTCTTATTCTCTGTTGTGTTTTGATTTTGTGCTGTTACCTGTACTTCAGAGTTAACATCTGAAGTTGCAGCATTAGCAGTATTACTAGTTAATAAAACGGTAGATCCAGAAGCAAGAGCAATCATGGCAGCAGCTACCCACTTCTTGCGAACACTAATAATCGTATCGGCCTTCTTTTGTGTTTCTAAAGCTGCCAATCGATCCACTGATTTAAATAAAAACGACAGATCTTTATGATCATTTGGATTTGTTAAATTGCTCATACTTGCATCCCCTATCTAATTTTGTAAGTTTTATTAAATCTCGTTAAAGAAATTTAATAAATAATATCATCTATTTTTTATATAAGCAATATTTATTTTATATTTTTTTAATTTTACTAAAATAACAAAAAAGCCAACAATCAACAATGTCATTAAATTGTTGATTTATTGACTTTTCTAAAATGCTTTTATTAATACTGTTTATAGAAATGACTTAAATTAAATAAAATATTTATTTCTTTGAAATATCTTTTTGTAATTTAGCCAACTTAGCTCTATATTGTGCAGGTTTAACTTTATGATCATAGACACCGCTAAGAAGTGGAGCTGATTCATTCCAGAATGTCGTAATTTGTGGCATCTTTGGCATAATTACTGAATAACCAGGCTTTGACATAGTCATAACAGCATCAGCGACTTTATCATTTTTAACGGCTGCTGTAGCTTGTGCAGCCTTATTTACAGGAGTCTCACCTGTCTTAGTGTGTACAATCAATTGTTGTTCTTTGCTAGTTAAAAATTCAGCTAATGCATTAGCTGCTTTAACATTCTTTGTATGAGAGTTGACACCAAAACAACCAATTCCTAAGAATGCCTGCATTTGCTTCTTGTGTCCATTAATAGTAATTGTTGGATATGGAGCAACTGCAAAATTCTTTCCTAGAATCTTTCTAACATTTTGTGCGTCCCATGGCCCATCTAAGATGGCTTGCGCATGATTAAGTTTTAACTGGTTCAATGCATTAGTGGTTTGCATTACGCCTTTATTATTCTTTTGTTCTGCAACCCACTTCAAACCATTAACACCATTTTGGCTATCCATTGTTGAACCTTTTAGGTCTTCACCACTGTCACCAAACAGCTTTGTACCTGCTGAAAACATTACTGGCCAAATGTTATACGCATTAGAGAAATCAGTTGCAACTACTCCTTTTTTTGTTAAAGTATCCCAATCTTTAACATCTGAAGCTGATAATTTTGACTTGTTGTAATACAAGAATTGCACATCTGCAGTGTATGGATAGCCATACAACTTACCTTTCCATTGAGATGCCTTATATGCTACAGCAGTATCATTCTTCTTAATGTTTGCTACATCTTTAGGAGATAATGGGTTAATGTATCCTGCATCAGCCATGGATCCTAACTGATCGTTTGGAACAGCGAATACATCGGCAGCCTTAGTTGGATCCTTACCAACATCAGTTTTAGCGTTTGCCGTACCATTAGGACTTTGAGCAACTTTAACTTTATATTGCGGATACTTCTTTTCAAATTGTTTAACTGAAGTCTTATACCAAGGAACATAATCAGTAGCAACCCACAGCGTAATAGGCTTCTTATTATCATTGGATAAAGTTGAATTACTATTATCGTTGCTACATGCACCTAAAGTTAACCCAGCTAAAACAACTGAACTACACATCAACACTTTTTTCCATAATTTCATGATTTATTCTCCCATTAGCTTTTCAGCTTTTACAAATGAAACAGGTAGTATTTTTTTGTAGTTATTACCTATTTCTTCCCCTTTAATTTTTCGAATAAGAACGGACACTGCTTCTTTAACAATATCCTCAATTGGCTGTTGAATACTATCTACTTTTATTCTTGATTCTTTAGACCCCCTTGCTCCATCAAAACCAATAATTTCGATTTCTTTTAGCAAATCAGGCTGAATCACACCTATTGCTTCTTTAGCAACCAGAGCGTATTCATCGGTCACGGCAAAAATACCATCATACTGCTTAGAAGTTAGTTTTTGTTTTAAGAACTCCACAATCTCTTGCCGATATGTATCTTTAAGCGAAGCAGAAAACTCATCTACTTTAACTTTTTTACCCCGCATGTATTCCTTAAATGCTTTTGCTCTAATATCTGTTGCATTATAATGATGCACATCTCGTCTAATTAAAAGGATATTTTTCTTTTTCATTTCAATAAGTTTTTTTGCTGCTAATCTACCACCTGCTTTATTGTCACTGCTTATTAATGGCACCTCCGGTGCGACAAATCGCTCTATAGATACCAAGTTCAGTTTCTTTTTAAAATCTATAAAATTATAAAGATCAGAATAAGACATAGTAATTACACCTGCCACCTGATTCAAAGCAGCCATTTGTAAAATATCTTTTTCTTCTTCGGGACTACTATGTGAATTCTCCAAAATCATCTTATAGCCAAACCGACCGAGATGTTTTTGCATATAAAAAATCATTTCAGAAAAGAATGGCGTCCAATTAGTTGGAACAATAAATACAACCTCAGTATTTATCGATGTCCTTAATTCTTTAGCCTGTAAGTTAGGTACATATCCTAACTCATCAATAGCCTTTTGAATTTTTAATCTATTTTCTTCTTTTACTTTTTGACCGTTAATATAATTAGAAACTGTGCCTCTTCCTACTTCAGCGAGTTTAGCCACATCATTCATAGTAGGTTTTCTACTCATGATATGCCTCTCTGGAATATGCTAATTCACTTAAACTGTTTCTTAGATTCTCATCATTAATGTTGTTTAACATATTGATAAAATTAGCGTATTGATATTTATCTGAAGAAAATGCTAAGTAAAGCTTCTGTTTCAGCTCAAAACTAGTTTGTGCCGTTTGAAGTCTTCGATACGCTTCTTTAATTACATCTGACTTTTGATAATTAATTATTTTTTGATGAATCTGTCTGTTTTCAGGGATAATATCTGTTGGATCATCAACATTAATCGTTAAAATACGAGTTTGATTATTCCATTCAAATGTTGTTTTAGCTACTTTATTTTTTATATGCTCAACTAGACAATAACTACTATTCTTACCTGGAAAGATTTCAACATCTAATGTTTCAGGTAATTTGTCAATATCTTCCATATAGTCAGGATTAGTTACAATCAAGCTTCCTTTCTTAACAAAAACAGGGAGTTGACTACAATCTCGATAAGTTTTAATAGTTGTATCACCCTTATACAAAAGATGGTTGAAGTAATCTACCCATTCTCCTTTAGGTAACCAGGTAGTACTGTAAGCCTCTTGTGTCGCCTTATCATGTGGCCTAGTTACTGGCGACACTAACATTTCTGATCCAAATAAATATTCATTTTTATTTTCATACGCTTCATCCGACTCTGGATAGTCATAATAAAGTGGCTTTACAATTGGAATACCATTTTCATGAGTTTGATAATTAGCAGTATCAATATACGGAACTAGCTTAGAACGTAAACGAAGGAATTTTTCTTGATATTTTTCATAATCCATTCTAAAGTTCCATGGCTCTTTACCAGAGAATAAATTATTTGAAGAATGAAGTCTTGTTATTGGACTAAATACCCCGAATTGTAACCATCTAGTAGTTAGCTCACCATCAGATTCACCCATCATATGACCACCAATATCATGACTCCACCACGTGTAGCCAATGTTTGAAGCTGTAGAAGTAAAATATGGCTGAAAGGCTAATGATTTCCAAGAAATAACTGTATCTCCTGAAAATCCTAGTGGATATCTGTGAGATCCTACACCAGCGTATCGACTTAAAATAATTGCCTCATCCGGCTTGCGCTTAGCAATATCCTCAAATTGATAGTGATTAAGTAACCACAAAGGATCTAACTTCTTATCAGATAAGCTATAGCCTTGTTGCCAATCAATCCACCAAAAGTCAATTCCTTCATTTTCTAGTGGGTGTAATACATCTTTGAAGTAAGCTCCTCTAAACTGTTTGTTTTCTAGATCAAAAGCAGCAGGTTCTTCCGATTCAGTATCCAAATTCATGTCTTTAGCAACCACTGGGTATTGATCTTCAAAAGCTCTAATGCCATCAGCCGGATGAATATTTAATCCAATGTGCTTATTATGTTGATGAAGCCAACTTAAAAACTTAATATGATCCGGAAACAGATTTTTGTTCCAAGTAAAACCAGTCCATGGTGAACCATATTTAGCAGGAACGTCATCTTCCCTATGCCAATCAGTATCAATAACTGATACACTAATTGGAATCTTCTTTTGTTCAAATGTTTCTACTAATTTTTTGTACTCTTCCTGAGTATACGGATGATATCTGCTCCACCAATTTCCTAATGCGAATCTTGGAATTAAAGGCGTTTTACCAGTTAACTCATAAAAATCTTGAAGTTCTTCCTGATATGCATGCCCATAAGTAAATAGGTATCCATCTACTGAATCATTGCTTCTTGGATAATACTTATCGTTCTTCTTATCATAAATAAACGAACTAGAATCATCGAAATAGCTATATCCATCCTTAGACATAATCCCATTCTCTAAAGGAATCTCACCATCTGCTCTATCCAAAGTTCTAGCAGTTCCCTTTAGGTTGTTAGTACCTTCTGCATTCTCAGTACCAAAATGCCATCTGCTTACATGTAATGCTTGTGATACTTTGATATCTGCATATAAAGTATCAGGAGCGAATGTGCCACCATCATAATACAAATGAAAAGCATCAGTTATGATCTCAACAATGTGATTATTATGATTTTTTAATATCTCTGCATTAACCTTTTTAAAATTTCTATGTAATACAGCCGTTGTAGGGTGATCTTCAAATATACCACTATTATCTTGTTCGATTCTTATTAATGAATCAGTAATAACTGTAAAGCGATATGTGTCTCCTTTAATAATTTTATTCATAATCATTCCTCATTTTTGTAATCGCTTTCTTAAACAACTAATTACATTGTAATTGGAACGTTCCAAATAGTCAAATAAAAATGTATTTATTTTTACACGAATCATTTTATAGTTTCGCCGCTCAATTTATAATTAAAAAATAAAATGCCCACTTGTTCGCACGAACAAAAGTTTATATAATATAAATGTGCGTACGTTAGTTCGTGCAGTTTACTAAAGGCGGACGGTATTATGTATGATTTCAAGTACGAACCTCATCGTATTATTTTTATGATTGATAACAAAAGCTTTTTCGCATCATGCGAAGCCCTACGATTAGGCCTTAATCCTATGAAAGCTTGCCTAGTGGTTATTTCAAGACAGCCAGATGCTCCCTGGGGATCAGGCTTGATTATGGCTGCTTCTCCTCTAGCTAAGAAAAAATATAACCTACACAATGTCATGAGAGCTAGAAACTTACCCTCTAAAAAAGAAGCACCAGACTTAATGCTAGTTGATCCACATATGAATCTTTATATCAAACGCAGCATGCAGGTACTCGATATTTTTCGTAAATATGCAGCTGATGAAGATATTCATATGTACTCAATCGACGAAGGCATGATTGATATGACAACCTCTTGGAAACTATTTGGTAATGATCCATATAATGTTGCTCATAAAATTCAAAAAGATATTCACGATACTCTAGGGCTTTATACAACTTGTGGTATTGGTGAAAATCCCTTATTAGCTAAACTTGCCATGGACAATGAGGCTAAGCACAATAAATCTATGGTTGCCTTCTGGCATTACATCGATGTTCCAGATACGATCTGGCGTATTCCAAAATTAGAAGACGTTTGGGGCATTAATACTCGCACTGCTAATCATTTACGTAGAATTGGCATTAATAATGTCTACCAACTGGCGCACACTGATCCAGCCATTCTCAAGAAAGAATTTGGTATTATTGGTGAGCAGCTATTTGCGGAAAGCTGGGGCGTTGATCGCAGTATTATCAGTCATAAGTATCACCCAAAAACTAAAAGCTATGGCAACTCACAGGTTTTACAAAGGGACTATTCTCAGCAACGAGAAATCGAAATTGTCATTCGAGAAATCGGCGAACAAGTTGGAGCTAGAATTCGAGCACATAATTTGTGTGCAGGCAAGGTCAGTCTTTATATTGGCTTCTCCCTTTCAGAACTAGATTATGATAATGATCACGATGGTTTTAATGTTCAAAGAAAAATCACTCCAACTAATGTTAATCATGAACTTGTACAAACTTTACTAGCTATTTTTAGAAAAAATTGGCGAGGTGAAGCTGTACGCTGTATTGGCGTTAGCTATAGCGAGCTCGTTCCCGACCACAGTATGCAGTTAAATATCCTGGAAGATCCAGAACTACAGATCAAAAGATACAAGCTTGACCATGTAGTAGACAAATTGCGTAAAAAGTACGGCTTTTCCGCAGTAGTTAAAGCATCCAGTCTATCCAAAGGTGCAACAGCTATCCAGCGTAGCAAATTAGTTGGTGGACATAATGGTGGTAATGCTTATGAATAAAAATGCATTCGACCAAAAACTAGATGAGTTCTTTCGTAATTATCAGGATTCTGGCATGAAGAAATGGTCTGGTTTCTTTTTGAGTGATCATACTGTAAAAATTAGCAAGAGCAATATTGAAAGAAATACTAATTATTTTAAAAAGTCTGAAATGACTGTCGATAAAATTAGTGAAATTCTGCTAGATTCCTTTTGTAATCATAGACTGATCTCACTTCAACTAAAAGACCTAGATGAAAATGGTAATTTATCACCTGATATTAAAGGCTTTGTGGAAGGTTATTACGATCAAGAAACAATTATTGTATCAGGATCTAAGTTGCCTTTGGAAGCAATAAATCATGTGCAAATTATTAGCTAAAATATTAGTAAACCAAAAACCAGCATAGGTTAACTTACCTACACTGGCTTTCTTAGTTGATCGATATTGCGATGTGACTTTACTACTGCATCGTAGTTAGAATTTTTCTTAATTTGTCTTTTAGTTTTCTTTCCAACCTAAATCTTCAAGCATGTTGGTCATGTCTTCAACACTAACAGTCTTTACGTTAAATCTTAATTCAGTTTCAGTAATTAATTTACTCATCTGCCGATATAATAGTGCCTTTTTTCTAGCAAAAACATTTTAAAATAACTCAATTAGAAATTAAAACCAACATAAAATAATGCTTATTCAAAATAGAAGTATATTTTATTATTTCCTTAATACCTCTCCAACAATTTTACCCGAATCTTTATAAACACCTTGAACTTCTGGCTCAAAACCAGGGAAAGTAGCTGCCGCGCTAAGTAAAATTTTGAAATAATCAATATCAATTTGTTGCCATTTTTCTCCTGGTGCCACGATAAAGACACCTGGTGGGTATGGTAATGCACCTTCTAGCGCTATTCTTCCCTTTAAGTTATCAAGCTCTACTAATTGACTTTTATTTTCATTAAAGTCGAAATCAGCTTGGCCAGGCTTCATTACATAATCTTGAAAGGTTGTCTTAAGAAACAAATCTCTTTCAAGCTCAAAGATATGATTCTGCTTATAATATTGATGCATTTCCTGACAAAGCTGGTAAAGAGTATATCCTTTATAGCGATCAGGAAATTTCTTAACTAATTGTGGCATCACTTCAGATAATGCTTGTTTATCCAAATAAGCATGCTCAAACCTCATTAATGCATCAAATAAAGTCTCCATATCAACATTACTTTCTCCAGGAGTAATTAAATAAAGTGTTGAATATATATCAGATTTTTCTGGAATAATATGTTCTTCGTGAAGATAATTTTCAAGAATAACCCCTGGAATCCCTTCTTCAGCATATTCTTCACCACTTAAATCAATACCTGGATTAAGAACTGTTAATTTTAACGGGCTCAAAACTACTTCATTATCGTCGATTTTATTAAATCCATGCCAATCATCAGAAGGACTTAATTTCCAGGCTTGCTTATCATGCATTAACACTTCTGTAGAAATATCTTGCCATTTTTTACCATTAATTTTTAAAGGCACTAACGGTCTAAAAAGCTTACTTTCCTTTAGCAATCTTTTTCTAAATTTAATTGAAAGTTTAACTGTATCGTCCCACCAAGATTTGCAAGCTGGTGAATTTGCCATCTTCGCATTTACAACTAAGGAAGAATAAATTGGATAAGAATAACTTGTGGTTACATATTTAAGATATGCATGATTGAAGTGCTTATGGTCAACATAACGCTTCTGCCCTTTCAAATGACCATCCTTTTTAAGAATTTGAGAAGCTTGAGCAATTCCAGCTTGCTGTTTATGAATAGATTGCGTTACTAGAATACCTGGATCATCTGGACCGTAAGACAGTTGTAATGGTGACAAATCGCGCAAAACATCTACAAATTGTTCATAACCTCCCCAAGCACAATCAAAAAGAATATAATCACAAAGCCTACCCAATTTTTCAATTAAGTACTTTGCATTGTAAAATACGCCATCGTATGTTTCCAACTGTAATACTGCCATTCTAAATGGACGTTTGACTTTAGCTCGATCAGGATCAACTTTAGCAATTTCTTCTCTAATTTTATTTTCGTTTAAACTTTCTTTAGTCAATGGTCCAATTAATCCATCAGCATTTCTATCAGTAGGTAAATAAACAGGTTTAGCACCTGTCATAATTAATGCACTGTTGTATAAGCTTTTATGATTATTACGATCAAACAGAACGAGATCATTATTTTTCAATACAGCAGTTGCACAGATAGTATTTGCACTGGTTGTCCCATTAGTGCAAAAGTAAACCTTATCAGCATTGTACGCTTTTGCGGCTTCTTCCTCTGCTTTTAATGGTCCACCCTCATGAGTCATCATATCTCCCAGTTCAAATACACTATCAGAAACATCTGCTCTAAACAAGTTATGACCAAAGAATTCTTTCATCACCGCTCCAGCTGGATGACGATCATAGAAATGACCATTATGATGTCCTGGTGTACTTAAAATCAAATCGTCCTGATCAGCAAACTTAGTTAAGTCTCTAAGAAATTCAGGAATTACATTTGTTTCATACTGACTCGCTTTTTGATCAATTTCCTTTATCATATCTTGATTATCTTCGAGACTGTAAAATAGTTTGTGTAAGGATGAATGATTCCTTAAATTTATTTCTTTAAACATTAGAAAAAGGAGTTCCTTTCTCGTATGATTGGTTTGAACAAAAAAACACATACAGAAAGAAGAACTCCTTCATGAATGATTTTACCAAAGATTTTGCTCAAGCTCTATTCAATCCAGACAAAATAAATGATTTATTGCGCAAAGAGCTACAACAGGCTGTTAATAACTTGCTAGAAGCTGAGTTGACTGCCTTTCTAGGCTATGATCCCTATGCCAGAAATGGCTGGAATACTGGCAATTCTAGAAATGGTGCTTATTTCCGCAAGGTTGATACCCAGTTTGGACCAATTGAAGTGCAAGTGCCTCGAGACCGCAACGGTCAGTTTCATCAGCACACGCTGCCTGACTACAAGCAGCACTCTGATGTTTTGGAAAGCACGATTATCAAGCTATACTCCAAAGGCGTAACTACCAGAGAAATCGCTGACTTGATTGAGAAAATGTATGGCAGTCATTATAGTCCAGCTCAAGTATCAAATATTTCCAAGCAGATGCTCCCCAAGATTGAGGCTTATCACAAGCGCAAGCTAAGCGACAAGTTTTTCTGTGTCTATTTGGATGCGACATACCTTCCTTTGCGCCGAGAAACGTTTGAGCGTGAAGCAGTATATATTGCCATTGGCATTAAACCTAATGGACATAAGGAAGTCATTGACTACTGCATTGCTCCTAGTGAGAACATTGAAGTTTGGACAGAGATGCTTCAAAACATGAAGTCCAGAGGCTTGAAGCAAGTTGAGCTTTTTCTTTCTGATGGTGTTGTTGGCATGAAAACAGCCTTGGCCAGGACTTATCCTAAAGCTCATTTTCAACGCTGCCTGGTTCATGTCATGCGCAATATCTGCGCTAAAGTACGCGTCGACGATCGTGAAAAGATCATGAACGAATTCAAGCAGATACATCAACAGACAAGCAAAAAAGAAGCTGCAGCTGTCTTGCACAAATTCTATGCCAAATGGAATAAAGCTTATAGCCATGTCATCAAAGGTTTGAAGGAAATTGAGCCCGATCTGCTAGTCTTCTACAATTATCCCAAACAAATCAGAGCTTCAATTTATTCAACCAATATGATTGAATCCTTTAACAACGTCATCAAGCGTAAAGCTAAGCCTAAGGCAGAATTTCCAACTGAACAGTCGCTTGATGCATTTATTGGCATCCAGGCAATGAGCTACAATGACCGTTATTTCAATCGAATTCATAAAGGCTTTGGTCAGGTTCAGGACACCTTAGAATCCTACTTTGATTAAATAAATAATTAAAAAATCAATTTACGAGAAAGATCTATTTACACAAAAGATTTGACAGTTTCTTATCTTCCCAAATAATCAAAGGTAAATCTAACTTTAATTGTTTAGCAAATACTTTTTGCATACCCACTCCACGGCTATCCTTTTTTCGGACAACAACTGCGGCTAAATATGCACCATTTAGATTCTCTTTTAATTCAATAGTTGGCCAATTTTTCGGCAAATATGGCAACAAATCTTTTCGAGCAGCTATTCTTAGATAATGCATTTTACCCTCCATAAAATATTAATGATACCTTTATTATAGATAATTTTTGCGTAATAATAAGACTAACCTTTAGGAGGAAAAATTATTTAGCAAAAATGCAGTACTTTTTTGAGTTTTTAAAAAGACAAAACAAGCCCCCTTCTTCTAATTTTGAAAACCAACCTCAAAATTAGTTTTTAAAGGGAGTAAAAATGACAGAGGAAAACACTCAAAAGCATTATATGGGTTGGATAACCCTATCCATGTTTGTCTACATAACAGTTATCAGTTTCGAAGATCCATTCTACCCATAGCAAGAATATGGACTATTCGTCTTAGTATTATGGATTATCATGCTTCTTTTCTATCAGCTGCCCTACACTTTGATTTCCACCGAATTAGGTAGTGCATATGAAGGTGAAGAAGCAGGTGGTATGTCTTCTTGGATTAGGCGCGGTACAGGAAGCGATTTACTAGGATATGCCACTGGTTGGATGTACTGGGCACAAACAATTCCTTATTTAATAGATTGTGCTAGTTCAGTAGTTGTATCCATATCTTGGGTAATTCTTGGCAATCGATCGCTAAGTCAAAAAATGTCGCCAATGGTCTTTAGTTTTATAACCTTTCTAATCATATTGTTATTTTTGATCTTCGATAATACCGTTAAGGATGCCCTAGATGCAACTTCATTATGGAGCGGTATCGCCATGGTAGTAATGACGTTAGTATTCTTTGGTATGATTGTATGGTCGTTGTCTCATGGTGGACATATTGCAACTAAATTAACTTGGAACAACATCAAACCTCATTTAAGCCTGCATTATTTCTCCAGTGCAAGTATGCTTATTTTCGCAATGTCAGGAGCAGAACTGGCAGCACCATATATTTCAAGATTACGAAACCCACAAAAAGAATTTCCTAAGACCATGTGGCTCCTATTTTTTGTTACTGCCCTTATGGTCATTCTAGAAACACTCGGATTAGCTGTTTTATTTGATGCAAAGCATATTCCTAATGACTTCAAAATGAATGGTGATTATTTTGCTTTCCAATTATTGGGACGCGAAGCTGGTATGGGTAATAGCTTAATGCTTGCATACTCTATAGTTTGCTTGGTTAGTCTATTAGCTCAAATTGCTGCCTTAATTGATGCCGCTAGTCGTTTCTTAGCATCAGATACTGCAGGTAAGTACATGCCTAGTTGGCTACTCAAAAAGAATAAAAACGGCCGTCCAATTAACAGTTACATTTTTACCGCTGGAACTACTTTAGTACTAATTGTCCTTGGTGGTACGTTACCTAAAATTAACGATTTTGTTAACTGGTTACTTAATATCAATACTATCGTTTCACCATACAAAACTGCTGTAGTATTTCTATGTTTTCTGATTTTAAGATATAATCGTAAACACTTTGGTAAAAATGAATTTGTATTTATTAAAAACAGAAAAGGCGCACTGGCTGTAGGCTGGTGGTGTTTCCTATTAACATTCATTTGTGCAACAATGGCATTTCTTCCGCAGAATGGGCAATTTGGAACACCGAAATGGTTTCATCAATTATGGATGAATATCGTAGTAGTACTATTCTTATTCGGTACAGGATTTATTTTACCTTTGCTTCGTAAATGGAAAGTTAAGCGCAAAATGAAAATTTAACAAAAGAATAGATATCAAAAGGGCAAAACTATTTGAAATGTTTTGCCCTTTTCTAATATTTAGCTTATACGCGTGGTGCTAGTTAAATCGTTCTAGACAATAAGCTAGATTATAAGTCAGAATAGCAATTTCTAATCGTGCTTGAAAGCCAGTTAAACTGCGCGCTCGATTGTTCTCGGCGTTGTAATAAGTTAGAAGTGAAAAGTCGCTTTCAATTGTTCTGCGAATAGCCATCAATTGACGATCATTGTGCTTTTTGGCGCCAGCCATGTTTTTCCGATATGGCGTCTACAGTTCATAGCCTATTTGCTTTAATTGATCATGCAATCGTTGGCCTAAATAGCCCTCATCGCCAAGCAGATAGCGATTGGCTGGATGAGTATTTTTCATTAGTTCCACCGTTTCCTTGGCATCATGGACTGAGGCGCGGGTTACGGCATAATCAAGAACATAGCCGTCGTCGCTGACAATCGCATGAACTTTGAAACTATAATAGTAGATCTTTTTGGTTGCCTTATAGCCAATATTCGCAGAACCGCGAAAAATCCTTACGCGATAATTGCGAACCGGCTGACAAACTGGAACGGGAAAACTGTCAATAATCAAGAATTGTCCGCTTAAATCAACTTTTTGATTCATTTTTTGGCGTATCTGATAAATCAACTGGAGCAGCTGTCGAGAACGGCGGTTAAAACGCGAATGCGATAGACAGCCGAAGCATGCGCAGAACCTTCTTTGTGATTCGATTCCAGTCTTGGCCTGCCAGATAAGCAAAGCCAAAATTAAACTGTCCGTAACTTTTACCTGGTTGATGTTTCGCCGTTGACTAAATTCAGCCGGAGCAGATAAACGATACCAGTACCGGCAAATTTTGACTAAATCTTTAAAACCAACTTGTGTTAGGATGACTAAAACGCTTAAGCTTAAGGCAGTTCAATCAGATCAGACTCTTTTCTATTGAATACTACAACTTGAGTCTAGTCCGATTGGACTTTTTTATTAACTAAAACGATTTAACTAGCACCACGCGTATCATATTATAAAATTTATTGACAGTAAATTAGTTTTACAGAAATCAAAAAAAGTATTAGCCACTCCAAATACTAAGTAATTAACGACTTCCATTCACTATTCAACGAAGTTTCACTGAACATCCCCAAAATGCTCCAAACATTAATGGAAGAATAGCACGCCAAGGCCGTTGAACATGATGCGAGCTTTCATCCCACTTTGAGTATTATCCATTAAATTTTTCCTCCTTTTTTCTGCAACGTTGGTTACTTTACCAGAAAAATTTTTTCTTCGTAAGTAAAAGTTTTATAAAAACGTCTTCACAACAAAAAAGGCGATATCACAAAGATATCGCCTAATTCTATATTTTATTCACTTTTAATACTGTAGATCGCTAAATTGCTTGTTGGAGTTTTGCTTAGCCAAGGCTTCGCTCTTCCAGTAGACAGCATTAGTTGTTCCCTTAGAGTTAGCTGAAACAATTACACTTTGACCATTTTCAGTATGCGGTGCCAAATATGTACTGCCTTGACCTGGTTCTTGACCCATATTAGTAAAACTATAGAAATTAATTCCATTAATAGTAGCTTGTTTCATATAGCCTGAACTAGTTGATGAACCTGAATTTTTAGCCTTTACATCCATGCTAAAACCAGCTTCATCATTGATCTTATTAGCAGTTACAGTCAAAGTATCGATATTGCCATTGCCAGTATCTGCAGTGTACCAAGTACCTTGCAAGCTTGATGGAATTACGGCACTAGCAGATTCCTTAGCACCAGCTGCATTGTCATTATCGCCTTCAAGTTTAACATTTAGTTTGGCATTTTTAGCCAAGCTTTGAACTAGATCAACATCATTATTTTTATTAATGTAATCAACTACATCTTGTAAAGTTACAGTACCAAGGTTTCTTTGCTTAACAAAAATAGTAATTTTCTTTTGTGCTCCATCTCCGTTTAGCATGTAACGAGCATTACTGCTTTTACCGGTACCGGAGACCTCATAAACATATCCTGAGTCATCAGAAGTAATACCTGTTGCGGCTTTGGTTCTGAACGCAACACCTAAATTACCATTTTTGGCAGCATTAACTGCAATTTCCCAAGTGTCGCCATACTTTTGTGCAGCATAGACAGAGATTGCACTAGCCTGCGTCTTATAGTCCATATTCTCAGCAGATAATTTTGCTGAGTTTTGACTGTTACTTGATTCTGAGGTGCCAGTTTTTTCTGAGTTACTCTTAGAAACTTGACTTGATTTTTCTGACTGTGATTGTGAATTACTATTACCTTGTGTACTTTGGCTACATCCTGCTAAAGTTAAAGCAGCTGAAATTGCAACCAAAACAGTTAATTTACTTTTCAAAAGGAATCCCCTTTTCTTTCAATAATTCTATCTCTTTGCTTAATAGTATTATAAAAAATACTATCCGCCAACTTCTTACACGATTATTTTACAAAAATTATACTTTTTGTTTATTGCAATTATTTTAATACTTCTTTACAAATATTAATTTAAAGTCTTAAATTCTGCATTTCGGTGTTCCTTGGCTATCTTGGTGCTCTTCCAATAAGTAGCCGTATAATGACCTGTATCAACGCTATAAGTTACTACTGCCGTATTGCCATTATCTTTTTGGACAGAATAAAGTAAGCCAAAATCTTGGGCATTCAATGTTTGAACATGATAGCAATTTAATCCATTAATATTTTCGATCCGAGCTCTAGCCCACTTTTTCGTTTGATCTAAGGATTCTGCTGCTACACCAGAATTAGAAATATGATGAATTTCTTCACCATTAACAGTATGATCAGTAATTACTAACTTCTTTCCTTTATAGTTGTACCAAGTACCCCAAAGTCTCGTTGGAACTAATGCTAGGCCATCGTCACCCTTAACCCCATATTTGTCAGATGTAACTTCAGCAGCCAAAGTAGTCTTAGTTGCTAATTTTTCTACAGATTTTACTTGATTATGTTCATTTAAATATGAAGCTATTTCAGATAAACTTGCTACACCTAAATTTTTCTTCTGATTATAAAAATATACGGTTTCACTTTTCATTGTATAAAAAGCATTATTTTCTTGACCATTGCCAGTTACTTCATAAATGTAGCCTCTACCTTTTTTTATCCAATTAAAACCAGTTCGATTTTTTACACTAATGCTCAAACGATTTTTCTTGGCATCACTATATGCAGTCTTCCATGCATCCCCATATTTCATCGATCCATAAATTGAGATTGCACTAGATTTTTCAGTATCTGACATACTCTTAACAATTAATCTTTTGGGAGTCTGTTTCTGAGTCACACCAGATTTTTCAATAGTTTGGCGATTATTAGTCTGCTTTTGCGATTGGCAAGCAGTTAAATTGATCATTGCAGCTATCAAACAAAATGCTACTAATGTCTTATTTCTCATTCCATCGACTCCAATACATTCTCATTAACACAAAAGTATCCCTAAACTAATTAGGGATACCAGTCCAGTCATTATTACAATTATATAGCAGTTTGCTCTTCTTTGAAGAGAATATTTTTTGATTTTTGATAAAAGTTTATCCTACTAGATTTAAAAACTTATCCATAAGTTCACATATCTAATCGTAATTAGACTAATTACGATTAGATATGCTTTTGAAAAATCTATACTTTACAAAAAAATCTCGTGGCCTCAATCACCACGAGATTTTCCAATTACTTATTTATTTTTACCAGTTCATGTAACGTTGACGTTCCCAATCTGAAACTGATTGTGAGTACTTAGACCATTCTAATTCCTTTGATTCAATGAAGCTGTGCATTAAGTGATCACCTAATGAGCTCTTAATTAAATCATCTTTCTTGAAGGCCTTAATTGCGTTGTGAAGAGTAGTTGGTAATGGCTTAATACCATGTTCTGCTCTTTCTTCTTCAGTCATTTCAAAGATGTTTTCTTCAACTGGCTTCATTGGCATCTTTTGTTCTTTAATACCATTCAAACCAGCAGTTAAACATGCAGCAAGTAACAAGTATGGGTTAGCAGTTGGATCAGCTGAACGCATTTCCAAACGAGTATTGATTTCACCAGCACTTGGAATACGTACAAGTGGTGAACGGTTCTTAGCAGCCCAAGCAATGTAAACTGGAGCTTCAAAACCTGGAATTAAACGCTTGTATGAGTTAACGGTTGGGTTACCAATTGCAGTAATGGCACGAGCATGTTCCAAAATACCATTCAAGAAGTAAAGAGCAGTATTTGAAAGGTGGAATTCGCCATCCTTGTCATAAAAGACGTTCTTGCCATTCTTAAATAATGACATGTTGTTGTGCATCCCGTTACCAGCTTGACCTTGAACAGGCTTAGCCATAAAGCTTGCAAACAAACCGTGCTTTCTAGCAATTGCACGCGTTACCATCTTAAAGGTTTGGCATCTGTCAGCGGTAGTCAAAGCATCATCGAATCTAAAGTCGATTTCTTGTTGACCATCACCTACTTCGTGGTGAGCTGCTTCAACTTCAAAGCCCATGCCCTCAAGAGTTTCAACGATTTCACGACGGCATCTTGCACCTTCATCGTCTGAAGTCATGTCAAAGTATGAAGCATGATCTGGAACTTCAGTAGTCCAATTGCCATCTTCGTCTAACTTGAAAAGATGGAATTCCATTTCAAAACCAATATCAAAAGTGTCGAATCCAGCTTCATTCATTTCACCAAGAACACGCTTCAAGTTATTTCTTGGATCACCAGCAAATGGCTTGCCATCAGTGGTGTGAACTGAACAAATCAAACGACCAATCTTACCACCGTGTTCGTCACCCCATGGCAATACTGTCCAAGTTGAGAAGTCTGGATATAAAACCATGTCACTTTCTTCAAGACGAACAAAGCCATCAATTGAAGAACCATCAAAGCGAATGTCATTAGTCAAAACTTTATCTAATTGACTCTTAGGTACTTCAACGGCCTTTTCAGTACCGTTAATATCAGTGAAGGCCAAGCGTAAAAATCTAACGTCCTTGTCTTCAACTTCTTGCTTAATTTCTTCTGCAGTATATTGTTTACTCATAGTTAATTCACCTATAAAAACAAAAAATATTAAATTGGTATGGTCCTATGATTTATTCTTATCTCCTAGAACTGTTTAATACAATAGCAGACCAATTTTAAAAAGTCAAATTGGTCTAGTGATTATTTTTAAATTTTATTTTTTGTTAAAAAATGTATCACGAACCGCGTTAATAATAGCTACTTTGTCATGCGCATAAGTCAAGCCACCCTGCATATAAACCGCATAAGGTGGTCTAATTGGACCATCCGCTGAAAATTCAATAGTTGAACCCGAAACAAAATTACCAGCAGCCATAATAATCTTATCTTCGTAGCCCTCCATATGCACAGCTTCAGGCGTTACAAAGGAATCAATCGGTGAGTTTTTCTGTACTTCTTGCACAAATTTAACCATCTTATCAGGATCACCAAAAATAATTGTCTCAATAATATCGCTTCGCTTCTCATCCCAAGCTGGGGTAACATTCAAGCCCATTTTGGCAAACAAAGCAGCCGCAAAAATCATTCCCTTTTCAGCCATACCGGTAACATTAGGAGCCAAGAAAAAGCCTTCATAAAAGTCATGCAAATTGCCAATAGTGGCGCCCTCATCGGTGCAGCCTGGAGCAGTCAATGCAAGTTTTGCATTTTCAACCAGATCCTTTTTACCAACAATATAACCACCGGTCTTAGCTAGACCACCACCAGCATTCTTAATCAGCGATCCTGCCATTAAGTCAGCACCATACTCAGTTGGCTCATGTTTTTCCGAAAATTCGCCATAACAATTGTCAATAAAGACAATACTCTTAGGGCTGACCCGTTTAACAAAGGCAATCATGTCCTTAATCTGATCAACTGTAAAGGTCTTTCTGGTGGAGTAGCCACGTGAACGTTGAATGGCAACGATCTTAGGCTGATCACGTTTAAGAACCTTTTCAGCCTCGTCATAATCAACTAACCCATCATCGGTTAACGGCACATATGAAAAATGCACGCCGCGCTCGACTAAAGTACCACGCTTATCATCAGTCAAGCCAATCACTTTTTGCAAAGTATCGTAAGGCTGTCCAGTTAAATAAGTTAGCGTATCGCCGTATTTCAAATTGCCTGCTAGAGCTACAAACAAGGTGTGCGTACCTGAAACAAATTGAGGCCGAACTACCGCATCTTCAGTTTGAAAAACTTGAGCATAGATCTTATCTAGCTTATCTCTTCCCATATCATCGTCGCCATAGCCATTAGCCCCATTTAAATCGGCTTCAGCGACATCATTAGCTTGGTAAGCCGCCAAAACTTTAGCCGTATTATAGACAATTTGATCTTCAATCTCAACCAGTTTAGGTGCGATCTGTTGATCAACTTCTTTAACAATTTTTTGTAATTTTTCTGGCAAATTATTCATTTTTCCATTCCTTGACTTTCTTCAATATCTTTTGTTCGCAACCCGGATCATCTAACGGATCAAACCAAACTACTGGTAATTTATTTCTAAAATAAGTCAATTGACGTTTAGCATATCGGCGCGAAGCTGTCTTTAAATCTTCAATGCAATGCTCTAGCGTCTCTTGCCCTTCAAAATAAGGGAAAAATTCCTTATACGCAATTGCTTGCAAGACCTGATACTCTCGTGCTCGATTTTGATAAATAAATTTTGCTTCATCGAGCATCCCTTGCTCCATCATCTTATCAACACGCAAATTAATCCTGCGATATATCTCTTGACGGTCAGAATTCAAGCCAATAATCAAGTAATCATAACGCGGCTCGATCTGCTTTTGTTGCTCTGAAAACTTTTTGCCTGTACGCTCAATCACAGTCAATGCTCGCATAGTTCTGCGACTATTGGCTACTGGTATTTTTTCTGCCGCCTTAGGATCTTGCTCATTCAAGACCTGCCACAATTTTTCTGCGCCTTTTTCCTTGAGGTAGTTTTCCCACTTTTGCGAAACGCTACGCTCTTCTGGAGTTTTCTCGCCTAGCTGCATCTTATTCAATAAAGCATTAACATAAAAACCTGTCCCGCCTGCAATAATTGGTAACTTACCTTTTTGGCTAATCTCTTCAATCGCTTTTGTTGCTTGATCCACAAAATCTTTAACTGAATACTCGTCAAAAACGGATTGCGTATCAACTAAGTAGTGTTTCACTTGCGCTTGTTCTTCTGCAGTCGCCTTTGCAGTTCCCACTGCCACTTCTTGGTAAACTTGCATGGAATCGCCAGAAATAATCTCGCCGTTCAACCTTTTAGCTAAATCAATCGCCAAGTTTGTCTTACCGATAGCTGTTGGTCCTACAATCGCTAGTACCTTTTTCATCACCATCACCTTTCTTAATTTTGATACAAAAAAAGAGCGCATTAGAGTTACCCCCTCCAAATGCGTCTTCTTTTCATTTAATATTTTGACTTCTTAGTTCGACCATCCCAAGCTTCAAAGCCATCTTTAAGCCAATGGATAGAAACAAAACCCTTTTTCTTTAAAAAACGGGCAGCTCTCAAAGTAATGGTCTTTGAATCTGAGTAAAGATAAACTGGCAAGTCGCTTCTAAGCTCAGTATATTGATACTTAAGCATGGTATATGGCAAGTTGCGAGCGCCATCAATATGCTTGCGTTTAAACGGTTCTTTTTCACGCAGATCAATAATTTGTGCCTTACGCATGCCTTCTTTAAATTCTTCATTAGTCAATTCGCCACCGATTGATTTAGCTTGAATTTTATTCCAAGCCCAGATACCAACCATGACTAAAATAATGACTAATAAAACTAAATCTAAGACAATTAAAAAACTCGACATAAACTAAATCTGCCCTTTCATAAAAAACTTACATCTATTATGATACCGCTAAACTAATTTACTGGCTATCATTTTTCGGATCTTTGAGCGCCTTTTTTTGTTCATTTTTGACTTCAATTCGATGTTCTCGACTTAAAATCATCTTGGCAATCAAATAATCATGTTGGTCAATCAGACCGGCACGATTGATATTGTCGAGCTCTAAAGCCATTAATTCAATATCCCAAATTCTTTTGCCAACATGAACCAAAATTCCGTATTTTTCTAATAATTGTTGTACATCGTAGAGAGTTTTCATTAGAAATTAATTATCATTCCTGTTCTAACCGTCCAAACAACATATACGACTAACACTGCAGCAGCCAATACGCGCCACTTAGGATTGTAGGTCTTCATTACACGATCGCCCAAGATAATCGCTAATAAGAAGCCAGCAATTAAGCCACCAATATGACCCCAGATATCAATTCCAGGCACAAAAATATCAAGCGCTAAGTTAATCAAAGCTAAGACAAAGGCTTGTCGACCTAAAAAAGCAATCATTGGATTATGCAAATTGCGCAAGCCAATGGCAGTCATTGCCCCAAACAAACCAAATAAAGCTGTTGAGGCACCAGCACTTAAGCCGCGATCAGCACTGAAAGCCAAGCTCATTAGATTGCCGCCGACCCCAGCTAAAAGATAAGTCACTAAAAAGCGCACATGTCCCATTAAGGGCTCCATATACTGCCCCATGTAGTAAATAATAATGGCATTAGAAACCAAATGCATGATGCCAATATGCAAAAACTGGGCCATAAATAGGCGCCACCATTGGTGTCCAGCCACCAGGGCAAAATTATTCATGGCTCCCATTTTCATCAAGACATTGGTATTCTCTGAGCCACCTAAAAACACTTCAACTAAAAAGACTATTAATAAAACTACTAAAATTCCTAAAGTCACAAATGATTGTGAGAGGTTAATTTTTCGTTGAGTATTCATTTAATCCCCCTTATCTTCGTCATTGTGACTATTTTAATAAATTTTATCAGGAGTAACAATTGTTTGAACCGGAATATCGGTTTTTTCGATAGGCCAAATGCTAGTATCGAACGTCATTTTGCTATTGGCTAAAGCAACAGTTTTAGGATCATGCTTAGCCAAAAAGCGATCATAATAACCTCCACCAAAGCCAAGTCGAATATGCGAATCTAAGGCAAAGGCTAAACCTGGCACAATGACTAAATCCAAATCATTATTGATTTTCGCATCTTCATCGGCAACTTCTTCCACACCGAATTTAGATTTTACCAATTTGCTCATATACGTATAGCGTAAAAAGTCTAAAGTATGATTTTGATCGCTTCGTGCCTTTGCCAGATAAACTTCTTTTCCTTTATCCCACAAACGAGCAATTAATTCAGAAGTATCTACTTCTAGTGGTAAAGAAGCAGTTACCCCAATCGTCTGACTTCTTCTAATTAGATCTGTCGACATTAATTTCTCTAATAAAATCGCATCTTCTGCTCTTTTTTCTTTAGTATTGGCAAATTCTTTTAATTTACTGATTTGTTCTTTTCTTAATTCTGATTTTTCCATCTTTTTGTCCAAAAAACAAAAAATAGCAGGCACGTAGCCTGCTATCTTGGTTTATTACTTAGTTTCACGGTGAAGTGTTGCGCGTCTTTCAACTGGGCAATACTTCTTTAAGGATAAACGTTCCGGATGCTTACGCTTGTTCTTCTTAGATAAGTAACTTCTATCGCCACATTCGGTGCATTCTAAAATGATGTTATCTGCCATTTTTTTCACCACCTACACTTTTATTCTGACTGTACTAGAATAGCATTTTTCAAGCTGTTTGACCAGTATTATTCTTTATTTTGTTGAATGAAGTTTGAAATAATCTTGTACCATTGCTTTGGCAACTTGCAATGTGTATGTTCCTTCACCATCAGGGTCTAATCCTGGGAAAACAACCGCCACTGCTAATTTTGGATTTTTCGATGGAGCATAGCCAATAAAGGTTGCGTTAATCAATTCGATATTGTGCTTTCTATTAGGGTGTTCAGCATCATAGTAGAAAGTTTGTGCAGTACCAGTCTTACCAGAAATTGATGGCTTAACATTCTTCAATGGGTGAGCAGTTCCCCAACCATTCGTACCGTGAACAACACGATAGAACCCTGTTTGAACCACATTAAGTTCCGCAAGCGTCCAAGGAATTACTTGTTGGACATTTGGCTTCTTATTGTAGCTAATGTAAATCTTCTTGCCATTTTTGCTAGTTTTACCAACTGATTGCACAATATAAGGTTGCAATCTCTTACCACCATTAGCAATAGTTGACACATATTGGGCTAGTTGAATTGGTGTATAAGCATCATAGTTACCATAAGCTAGATCAAGTACAGAACCGGAAAGAATATTACCCTTGTCATTAAATGACTTACCTTCAATTCCTGACACTTCACCAGGTAGGTCAACGCCTGTCTTTTGACCTAAGCCAAACATAGCAAAATTACGCCGTAAAATGTCAAAGGCATCGTTTGGCATATGAATGTAGCTCTTCGGTACATAACTAGCCTTAACCCATTTCATTGCTAAGTGCATCATGTAAATATTACTGGAGACTTCCAACGCTGTTTCAGCATCCAATGAACTGAAAGTACCAACTGGATAAACTGACTTTTTAACTGGTGAACCTGGCAAATAAATTGCCGTATCAGGCAAAGTATTGTTTTCGGGAGTAATAACCTTATTAATTAATCCACCACCAACAGTAGCCCCCTTAACAACTGATCCCATAACAAAGGATTGGTTAATTACACCTAAAGCATTATCAGTCGTTTTACCAGTGTTCGTGTTTCGATTAATCCCGGCTACAGCTAGCAAAGCACCAGTCTGAGGATTCATCGCCACGGCATAGGCACCATTAGAGTATCTTGCTGCACCGTTACCAACAGCTGTACTGTAAACCCGTTTCAAAGTAGCCTGTACTTGCTTTTGATACTTAGCGTCAATCGTTAACATTAAGCTGGCACCGGCTTGACCATTATAAACAGTCTTAGTCTGCTGGATATTACCATTCGATTTAGTAATAACCTGGTTAGTCGACTTAGTTCCCTTCAAAAGTGGTTCATATTCTTTTTCAAGATATGAAGTACCTACCCGGTCGTTACGTGAGTAACCATTTCTTAAGTAGTACTGCAAGCTATCACTTGGTAAACCAGATTTTTCAGTTGAAACCGAACCAATGATACTTTGAATAGATGAACCATTTGGATAGGATCTTTGCCAGTCAGTTCCGATACCCACACCAGGAAGCTCTGATAAGTGCTCACCTACTTGGGCAATTTCACGATCGGTTAAGCCTTTATTCTTGATATAAATCGTGGATAAAGTATAAGCCCCTGAAATCTTATTAAAGATTAAAGCCGCTGTTTTTTGCCGAGTGGGTAGTTTAGGATTCATTTTTTCAACATAAGCCAATTCCGCTTGATAGATTTCAGCTGAAGTCTTCTTATTGCCATCAGCATCAATCTTGGCTGACTTCGGCAAAGCATTAGATATCTTAGTATTATTATCTTCATTAGCTAAATAATAATCTGCTGCCATTTGCTTTGTCGGCTTTTCATCGCTAATCTTGATATAATTACTCAAGGCATTAGATATCTTGTAAATATCTGCTGTTGTAGTCGAGGCACTCTTAGTATAAGTAATAGCATTGGTTGCTTTATTACCTACTAAAACGCGGCCTTTGGAGTCATACATGACACCACGTGGCACTTGATGCAAAACAACAGTTGAATCAGTTTTTTGCACTTCTGCCTTGAAACGTGAACCATAAACTAGTTGCAAATAAGCCAATTGCCCAATTAACATGGCAAAGAGGACTAAAATTACCCCTAGAATGATTCGCATTCTAATTGGAGTTGAGGAATGCTTGTTTGAGCCAGTCCCACTATTTTTTCTAAAATAATTCACGTAAATCACCTTTATTAAAACTAGATGTATTTTAACAAAAAGTAAACATCAATTCTACAATTCATAAGGGAGCTTATATAATTTTTAATGATGCTTAAATTTCTTAACTCACGACACATTGCAATTAATCGTAAAAATATTTTTTTCTGGCTTAGTTTTTTGCTACCGGCTTTGATTTTCTTGAGTTACTTTTTCTACAGCAAAAATGGAGTGCTCACTGTCGACTTAGGTCAACAATATGTTGATTTTCTTGCCTTCTTCAGGCGAAATTTGTTCTCCCATCCCTTGCGCTTAATCTATTCCTTTTCTAATGGTTTAGGCGGTTCAATGCTAGCAACTGATGCCTATTATCTCTGCAGTCCTTTCAATCTACTCTTATTTTTATTTCCGCAACATTTTTTGCCACAAGCAATTTTAATTATTATCGCATTAAAAATTGGAGCGGCGGGACTATCTTCCTACTACTATTGGCAGCAAAAAATCACTAATCACTTTTACGCTTTAGCGGCTAGTTCGGCTTATGCCCTTTCAGGCTACGTTATTGGCAATCACTATAATCTGATGTGGCTTGATTCTGTGATTTTGCTTCCTTTATTGATTAATGCCATCGACCGCTTGCTTGCCCACCAAAAAAATAAGTTAATTTTAATTACCTTTTTGCTTTGGTTCACTAATTTTTATACCGGATTTATGGCATTAGCCTTTGGTTTGCTTTATCTGTTAAGCAAAATTTTCTTCATTAATAAGCAGGAGCGCCTACACCTTAACTGGATTTATTTAAGAAAAAGTATCGCTGGTTCATTTTTAGATGCCTTTATGCTCTTCCCCGTTCTGGTTGAAATGTTGCAAGGCAAGGCTAGTTCTACTGCCTCATGGAATTTGGGCTGGCAGTTTTCTCCAGTTGAACAGCTGACTAAGTTAGCCGAAGGGGCCTATAACTTTCATGAAATGCAGGAAGGGATGCCCAACATTTACCTGACAATGCCTTTCTTGTTGCTGACAATTTTATATTTTTTAAGCAAAAAGATTAACTGGCAGCGTAAATTAGCAAACGGAATTTTACTCATTTTCTTAATTGCTTCTCTTTTTTGGACACCACTGGTTTTACTCTGGCATTTAGGCCAATTCCCTGTCTGGTATCCTGGTCGTTTCAGCTTTGTGTTGATCTTTTTTGCGCTAAATCTAGGCGTTATTGCATTAGAACAAAAAGAACGTATAGCTTATTGGCAGACCGGACTTCTGACTCTATTTTCTTTAGGTTTAATTGTTTATATAGTATTTAATGCCTCACATTTTGACTTTCTAACTGAAGATGCGCAGATTGCCACGGGAGCTTTTCTAGCCCTCGGAATCTTGTTTATTGGCTTTATTTATCATCAACACAGTTTTGCCGCGCCATTTTTCTATTTAGTTATCGAGCTTGAGTTAATCGTCAACCTAGTACTATGTCTAGGCAATTTAGCTTATCAAAAAAATAGCGATTATCAGAACTTTACCACTAATGTCAGCCAAGCAGTACAATACGCAAATCAACATGATTCTGGATTTTACCGAACTGAAAAGACTTTCTATCGTTCTGATGATGATCCTTTTAGCGCTGGTTATTACGGTTTAAGTAATTTTAATTCGATTTCTGATCAAAAAGTACTCAACCTGATCAACAATCTTGGATTTCTAAACAATAGTAATTCCTACACTAATTTTGGCGGAACTACTTTGACAGATGATTTACTTGGAATCAAATATTATCTTTTGCCCAATGATGAAATCACAACGATCAAGTCTGGTAAGCAAATGAAGTATGACAATTCCAACCACCGCGTTGATGCCAGCGATTATCATTTGCAAAAACGCTTTGCCCAACTATATCTAGTGAAAAATAATGCCGCTTTGCCCCTACTCTTTTTAACATCACAAAAAACGCAAAAAATCAATTTTAACTCTCTAGATATTACTAGTAATCAAACCAAATTCTTTCAAGCAGTTACAGGGGCAAAAGTGCAGCTGTTTAAGCAGATCAATTGGCCTAAAGCAAAATTAATTAATGTAACTAGTATGAAAAACGATCAACTACAATATAATCGTAAAAACAATAAGCAAATCGCACGCATCATTTTCAATTTCAAACCACAGACTGATGATTCTTACTACATTGAAATGCCCGGTGAGATCGATGATAATGCCATTTCAATGACAGTTAATGGTGCTAATATTAATCTGGCAGTACGTGATCAAAATGCCCGTCTCATTAATCTAGGTAGCCACCAGCGTGGTCAACGGTTGCAAGTTACTTTTGAACTAAAAAAAGATAAACTCGACCTTAGTGGCATTCACTTCTGGCGCTTAAACACACAAAAGCTCGAGCAGATTATACATCGTTTTAAGCAAAAACAACCAAACTTTAAACAAACATCTGCTTTGATCATCAAATCTAATCATTTCACAACGAAGAAGATGATGACATTGGCGTCAACTATTCCTAATAACATTAACTGGTTAGTTTTAGATAATGGCAAAATAATTAACAAGAATAAAACCTTGTTCATGAATGCTTTTTTAAACTTCAAGTTGAATCCAGGAAAATATCAAATTACATTAATTTATGTACCATGGGTTCTTCTACTGGGGATGTTGGTTAGCTTAATTAGTTTAACAATTTTATTAATTTGCAAGAAAAAAGCCGCTGTTAGCGCTAACAGCAAAACTTTTACTAGACCTACTGTATAAAAATATAATACAATACGCGTGGTGCTAGTTAAATCTTTCTAGACAATAAGCCAAATTATAAGCTAAAATTGCAATTTCCAACCGGCTTTGAAAGCCTATCAGACTACGTGCTCGATTGTTCTCGGCATTGTAATAGGTCAGAAGCGAAAAGTCGCTTTCAATTGTTCTGCGAATAGCCATCAATTGATGATCATTGTGCTTTTTAGCTCCTGTCATATTTTTACGATATGGTGTCCAAAGTTCATAACCCATTTGTTTTAGCTGTTGATGCAGTTCTTTGCCTAAATAGCCTTCGTCGCCAAGAAGATAGTAATTAGATGGATGTGCATTTTCCATCAGTTCAACTGTCTCCTTGGCATCATGAACTGATGCTTTTGTTACGACATAATCAAGAATGTAACCGTCATCGCTAACAATGGCATGAACTTTGAAACCATAGAAGTAAATTTTCTTGGTGGCCTTATAACCAATGTTGGCATAACCGCGAAAAATTTTAGCACGATAGTTGCGAATTGGTTGGCAAACAGGTACCGGAAAGCTGTCAATGATCAAGAAATGTCCATTCAGGTCAACCTTTTTATTCATTTCTTGCCGTATCTGATAAATCAATTGCAATAGCTGACGTGAACGCCGATTAAAACGTGAGTGTGATAAACAATTGAAACATTCACAGAATCTTCTTTGTGATTCAATTCCTGTCTTAGCTTGCCAGATAAGTAAAGCCAAAATCAGACTGTCCGTAGTTTTAATTTGATCAATATTTCGCCGATGAGTAAACTCAGCCGGTGCATACAAACGATACCAGTGCCGACAAATTATCACTAAATCTTTAAAACTAACTTGTAAATGGTGGCTAAAACGCTTAAGCTTAAGGCAGTTCAATCAGATCAGACTCTTTTCTATTATTACTATTTACAAGTCGAGTCTAACAAGATTGGATTTTTTTATTAACTAAAACGATTTAACTAGCACCACGCGTAATACAATGTATACGTTATCATTCGGATAAATTAATATAGAAAGAAGATTTACAACATGGCTCTTAAATACCAAATTGGTGTTGATGCAGGTGGTACCCACTCAACTGCAATCGCATATGACGAAACTGGCAAGGAAATCGGTCGTGCAGAAGGCGGCCCAGGCCAAATTAACGCTGACTACGAAGGCGGAATTAAGAATATCTCTGACACTATCAACGAATTGATCGACAAGGTCGATGGTGACTGCATGCGCGTTCTTGTTGGTATTGCCGGTCTTTCAGTTGTCGGTAATGCTCCAGAAGTAGCCGCAACTATCTCATCAAGAATTAACAACCTACCTACTCGTGCTATTACTGATTCACTTTTAGCACTTTATGCTGGTCTTGAAGGTGATGACGGTGCCTTAGTAATTGCCGGTACTGGCTCAGTTTACAACGGTTTACAAAACGGCCACTTAATCGCGGTTGGTGGTTACGGCAACATCTTAGGTGATGAAGGCTCAGGTTACGCAATTGCTCGTTCAGCAATGCAATCTGCTCTTCTTAGCTGGGACAAGCGTGAAGACAACGCTTTGATTCAAATGTTTACTAAATTATTTGGCGTTGAACACATGGATGAATGTAACGCTAAATTCTACAAGATGTCTAACCCAGAAGTTGCAGGAATGGCTGTTCACGTTGCACAACTTGCTGATGAAGGCAGCGATGATGCAATCAAAGTTATTAAGAAACAAGCTCATCTGTTAGCCCGTGACATCATCATCGGTCTTGACCGTTACGAAGATCCTAAGCCAATGAAGATTGCTTTAACCGGTTCAGTTTTAGCTAACAACGAAATGCTTAGAGGATTGGTAGAAGATGAAGTTAAGAACAAGTACCCTGACGCTATCTTCTCAATCTCCAACGGTGAAAACGCTCGTGCCGTATTGTTCGACAAGAGTAAGGACTACCGTTACTTCACTAACCACGAAGACCGCTAAATTATCTTTTCTGAATAGTTACAAAAAGCTCGAAGTTACTACAATTTGTAGAAGCTTCGAGCTTTGTTTATGTTTAAATTTCTGCTGGTGTATTACGATTAAAGATATAAATGTCACTTTTAGTTTTTTCCCCTAGTATTCATAATAAGACTACCTATAATCTTTTAAAATTCTTTTAAAAGCAAACGCTAAAAATTGATATTTTGTATTTATAGTATATAGTACTATATAGATAAAGTAATACATTTTGTGAATAGAGGTTGTACTATGGCTCAAATTAGTGTAAAAATCGATGATAAATTAAAAAAAGAAGCTCAATATATTCTTGCTTCATATGGGGTTGATGTATCAACAGGAATTAGAATGTATTTCAAAGCTATTGTTAGAAGTAATGGCATTCCTTTAGAACTAAGACCCATGACAGAACTAGATGAAGCGAACTATGAAGCTGATAATCACATTTATCATGGAAGTTATAGCTCTTTTGAAGAATACAAAAAGGCCATGCGGAAATAATCATGCAAGTTAATCCTACCAAGCGCTACTACCGCGCTTACAAGAGATATGAAAGAAAACATTATCCAATGGATTATGTTGATGATTGTGTTGAAGCAATATTAACCAATGACAAAGAATTTCTAGCCAAACATAAAGATCACCCTGTAGGAAAAAATCGCGAAATGCACGTTAATCGTCAATATAATGACGATTGGCTATTGTACTACCGGATTGATAAAGAAACACATGAACTAATCCTAGTTTTTGTTGCATTAGGAACACATGATGAACTAGATCGATTTGCCAATATGTAATAGCATGCGTTGTATTGAACAAAAACAGATTAATGCAGAGCTCGAAGTTACTACAATTTGTAGAAGTTTCGAGCTTTATTTTGTTCCAATCACGCTAATGATGTTAATAATAATTTTTGCAACTGTAACTTAGCTGCATCTTGGTTAGCCTGTTCTGGTTGCTCATGATTCAATTGACAATTCTCAAGATAATCATCAATACCCGCTTTGAAATCTTTCTTCAACTCTGCCAGAGAATTTCCTTCATAAGAAATAAAAGTATTTTCTAGACCTAAGACTTCGCCAAATAAAGTATCATTTTCAACTTCGATAAGTACCTTGGTAACCTTTATAAGTTAGTAGGCTCATAGTCTTATACCTGCCATTCTTAATCCATTCTTCAACGTTCTTAATTGATATTGTTTAAGCATATTTCGAGGATGTGATTTGTGTAATTAAAGATTATTCACCTCTCTTATATATTCCATCACTGTACAAAATTTGGAATTCAAAATTTAGGCTTGTCTCCCATCATTTATTACGCAAAAAATGTCTAAATTTTTTGAAAAAAGTTAATTTTTCAAATCAAAACAAAAGAATCATTACATGAACTACATTTTTGATAGCGAATACAATATTTTTCGCTTCAAATACATAGAATTTCTTTCCTTTTTAAAAAAATTCTTTAAAGAGGCTGTTTCCCCTTGTAAATACGCGGATTACTGTTAAAATAAGTAATCGTAGTTTATATTAAAAGAGGTATTTTTCATGGAAACTATTTCTAAGAAACAATTAGTAGATCAAATCGCTGCAAAGACTGATGCTACTAAGACAGACATTAACACTATTTTGGACGCTTACATCGACGTTGTTAAGAGCAATGTTGCTGAAGGCAACAAGGTACAATTAGTTGGCTTCGGTGCCTTCGAACTTCGTCACCGTGCTGCTCGTAAGGGTCGTAACCCACAAACTGGTAAGGAAATTGAAATTGCTGCATCAAACGTTCCAGCATTCAAGCCAGGTAAGAGCTTCAAGGATGAAGTTAACAAGTAATAATTTATTATTACAAAAAAGACCGCGAGTTTTCTCGTGGTCTTTTATTTTGCCTCAGAACCTGCCATTAACAAGACTTTTCCCTGCTCAGTTTCGATCATCTCGCAATCTATGCCAAAGTTTTGCCTAATCGCCTGCGCCGTAATTACCTCTTCTGGCCTGCCCTGCTTTTGAATCCTACCTTGGTTGAGCAAAATTACCTGATTACTATATTGCAAAGCCTGATTCAAATCGTGCAAAATCATGCAAATCGTCAAATTCTGCTTTCGATTCAATTTTTTCACTAAATCCAAAAAGCGATACTGAAAATGCAAATCCAAGTATGTTGTTGGTTCATCTAGAAAAAGATATTCCGGCTCTTGCGCCAGTGCTGTAGCAAGCCACACACGCTGCTGCTGACCGCCAGATAATTGCGCTATAAACTTATCTGCCAAATCAGCAATCTCTAGCTCCTGCATAATCTGTTGAAGGCGAGCAGATCCATTTTCTTCATCCCCCATCAAGGAATGATACGGCAGACGCCCCATTTTAACCAGTTCCTTGACAGTTATCTGATTATACAATTGATTCTGCTGGTGGACAATTGCTACCTTTTTGGCAAAATCCTTCGCAGCTAGCTGCCAGATATCTTGCCCATCTAGCGTAATTGTCCCCGCAGACGGCCTTATTGCCCGTGTAAGCAAGCGAAACAAGGTTGACTTGCCAGATCCATTAGGACCAATTAAAGTCGTAATCTGGTGCTCCTGCAAGCTCAGAGAGAATTGATTAAATAATTGTTTTGACCCATATGAAAAATCAATCTGCGACGCTTTAAGCATTTTTCTGTCTCTTCCATAAAATTAAAATCATAACTGGACCACCAACAATAGCCAAAATAATATTAGCCGCAATCTCGTTTGGCGCTGTAATCACCCGGCCGATGGTGTCAACGAACAATAAAAACCAAGCTCCAGCAAAAATCGAAAATGGAATAATTTTTTGATAATCATATCCCAAAAGCAAACGAGCAACCTGTGGCACAATAATTCCGATAAAGGCTAAAACACCAATGCAAGCCGTTGTTGTTGCGGCCAAAACCACTGCAATTAGCATCAAGACTAAACGCAGGGTTTTAGCAGAAACACCTAAAGACGTCAGCTCTTCATCATTGATCTTTAAGTAATTAGCCCAATTCATAAAACAAATCGCGAAAATCAGCCCTATTATGCCAATAACCAATAAATACATTGTTGATCCCCAACTACTTGTGGCCAGGCTGCTGCCACTATTTTGATTATTAGTGAAAACTTCCTGCATCCCCGTGAACACCGCATTCAATGCCACTCCGATGATAATTAACTGATAAGGCGTCATCTTTTTTTGGAATAATAAAAGAAGCCCAAACGCTAGCAGTCCGCCAATAATCGCGAAAATAATTTTACCAAAGAAAATTTCTGGCAAAATAATAACCGCTAGCAATTGACATAAACTGGCTGCACTAGAGATCCCCATAATTCCAGGTTCTGCAATCGGATTGCGCAAAGTTGCCTGAAAAAAGGCACCACTAACAGAGAGGCTAGCTCCTGCTACTAGTGCCGAAATAATCCGCGGGACACGGATATTAAACAAAATATTCAATTGGCTGTTAGTCATCTTTTGCATTGAAAAATTGCTTGCTCCGTGAGTTAATGCAAAGAAAATCGTACTGATTAACAAAACTGCTAAAATCAAGTTTATCCAAATTACCTTTTTCTTCATTTTGATCACTTTCCAGGGTACAACCAGTTGCTTAATTTATTCAATGCTTGAGAAACATTCATGTTAGCTGAAGCATTAAAGTCTGGTTGCTGTAGGTCATAAACTCTGCCTGTCTTTACGGCTTTCATCGTCTTCCAAACAGAATTTTTCTTAAACTCTTGCTTAAATTGTGGCAAAGTTACATTTGGTAAAGCATGTTCTAATCGCAAAATGACATCTGGATTTTTAGTAGCTAGCGAGTCATTACTTGGTGACAAATAGATCTGACTATCAGAGTGATAGATATTTTCCCCACCAGCTATTCTGACCAAATCACCTAAATATGATCGATTAGTTAGAATCATGTAATTAGCGCCAGGCAAGCCCATCAAGATCAATACTCTAGGCTTACGACCGTGAACACGTGCTTTAGCCTTTTTAACGGCTTTTTTGATTAAGCCAATCTGATAATCAGCCTGTCTCTGCCGGTAATACTGCTTGCCTAATGAACTCAGTGTAGCTTCAAGGTCAGCTACTGAATCCAGCTTCAGATATGTAACTTTAACGCCTTGTTCTTTAAATGATTGATCATACTGATCTTTTAAAGTTGAGACTGCATAGACACGAGTGGGATTCAAAGAAGCAATCTTTTCAACACTTGGCTTCATTGGACCCCCAATCTTGGGCACCTTTTGATAGCGTGCTGGTAACTTAGCCTGCGTCTTTGGAACCCCTGCTAAATTAACGTTCAATTTATCAAAAATTTCAGTAATCGCTGCACTTGTGGCAACAATCTTTTCATTATTGGCAACTTTTTGATCAATCAATCGTTTAGCACCAATTGCCACTCCGATGATTGCTACTAAAAATATAATTAAACCAATAATTAATCCTTTACGTTTTTTCATTTACTTTTTCTTTCCTTGGCATTTACGACAATCAAAACAGCAACGCCAATTAAAATTAATGAACTAAGCACTCCAGCCAAAATAACATAATAAAAATTTCGCTGCCTTTGTTGATTAGCACGTTGATTGCGTGCATTCTGCGCTATTTGCCTGTTAGCTATTGCCGCTTGCTTCTTTTGTGCCAATTGCTCCTTAGGCTTAACACTCTTGTTTTTCACCTGTGGCGCGCTACGTTTTATCGCACTTTCTGCATGACTTGCTCGCTCTTTTTTATTTGTTAACTTAGGCAATTGCGTAGTGTCAAAAGCAAATGTAATATTGTGTGTTGCTTGGTAAACATGTGGCACATCTATTTTAATTTGACTAGAAATATCACGTTTTAAATTATTAGTGCGAAAACTATAGCGATAATCATAGTCACTGCCATGCCGCGTTTTTACTACGTTTAGCGGTGCTTGTCCATTAATCGTTAACACCCGAACCGGATAGGGACTTAGATCTTTCTTAGTGCGAATCGTCATCGTTACCAGGTACTGATTGT
The DNA here is from genome assembly GCF_018987235.1 of Lactobacillus crispatus. Classification (NCBI taxonomy): domain Bacteria; kingdom Bacillati; phylum Bacillota; class Bacilli; order Lactobacillales; family Lactobacillaceae; genus Lactobacillus; species Lactobacillus crispatus. Next base: position 661,307 of record NZ_CP072197.1, on the reverse strand, counting down.
CGTCTACCACAACCTGAGCAGGACGCGCATAGTAGCCATCAGCCATCGAGGTCTGATGCGTGCCATACTTGTAAGTACGATAACTCACGCTTTGTGCACTAACAGTCACACCAAAAATAAACAAACAAGTTAGCAACAAGAAAGGAAAAGAGATAATTTTAGCTATATTTTTCATTATTTCTTTCTCTTCAAAATTTTATTTCTTAAGTAAAAGGCCAAACCAATAATTGCAGCATCAAATGCTAAAAAGCCTGCGATCACAGTCAAAAATGGATATTCCACCGCTGCAATCGTCGCCATCTTTTTCTTCTTGGGTGTCATCTTTGCCCCAGGTTTTACACTAGAGTTTGAAGAAGACTGCTGCTTTTTAACTGGCTTTGACCGCGGTTGAGCGCTACTTGTAGCATTTTCTGCATCTTTACTACTGTCGTCATTAGTTGCAGGAATAGCATCACTAGTACTACTTGAATCAGTGCTACTATTTGCTTCGGTTAATGCCTTGCTTACAGTCGAACTGTGCGCCACATTTTTTACGCCAAAAGCAAACCAGACCTTAAACAAACGATCATGAATATTGGCAATTGGTACGCTCAAGCGCAGACTCCCCTGAGCCTGCTTCTTCAACTGATTTAGCGACTTGAAGTGGACCTGATAAGTCCAGATATCCTTGCCAGCTTGTTTGGTAAAACGCAGGTTTGAAATTGAACCAATTCCCAGTGAAACCGGCTGAAATTTGGTCACCATCCCATGCTTTACCTCAACTTTTAAAGTCATAACATAGCCCTGCTTTACTTTTTCAATCCTGGCATGATGCGTGTAAAAATTATTTGCTGCAGAAACGCCACTGCGATCCGCCTTATAGACCGCATAATTGATATTTTGAACCTTTTTATCTGCGCTGACCGTGTGTACTTTTCTTACTAACTTTTTTGACTCTCTTTTTACTAGCCTTCTTTTGCTTCTTGTCGGTCTTTTTCTTGCTAGTAGTTAAACCGCTAACCTTGTCATACTTCACCCAAGCTTGTTCGGTCATCTTACCACCAAAGTCAATAGTGACTTGCATCTTGACCCAACCATTATTTTTGAAAGCTTTGCCTGCAAAAACAAAGTCAAAACTAGATTTGTCGGCGGAAACATTTTCCTTTTTACCGCTAACGCCATTAATCTTGAGGGATTTTACAATCTTATTTACGTTTTGCCCCTTGCCCATTGGACTATTTTTACCATCGACATGGATTATCATTTTAGTCACATGCTTTTGACTAACTGTTAATTGCACCTTATCTCCCACAAAACCTTGAGCCATTGACTTAGCATGGTTGCGGTGATTTTTACTGTATTTGTAAACCGTCATTCCCACTGTCTTTTGACTTTGTTCAGCGGCCATTACAACCGGATTAGTTTGCATAAATGCCACTCCAGGTGCCATTAAAGTCATTGCGACCGAACTACTTGCGATTAACTTAAGTAACTTTTTATTCATTCTAATATCCTTCTTTTTACTATTAATACTATTAGTCTTTTCTATTATAAAGTTCTTAAAATAACTATGCAATCGGTTTCAAGATGATATTTTATTCAGCTTATTATGCTCATAAAAAAATAAAATAACAAAAAATATATTGATTTATAACATTTATTTGATCATAATGTAAGCGATATCTAAAATTCGTGGGAGGAAACTTTTATGAGAAAAAATACTAAAATCATTTTAACATCACTTGCTTTACTCGCAAGCGCTAGTGTTTTGGCACCATCAGCTGTAGTGTCTGCAGCTGATCAACCTGCTACTAATGTTGCTGCAACTACTGCTACTAGTCAAAACAGCGACTTGCAAACTATCACTATGACTATTACCAAAACTGGCAGCACTACCCCATCAGAAGCTGCTATGTTCTTGGGCAACTCTGCTCAAGTTAATGTTAAGGACGGTAAAGTTACCGAAGTAATTATTCACGTTGATGGCTCTAAAGCACCAATGACCAAAGGTCAAGACATGTCTAAGATGGTTGCTAGCCTAACATTGAATGGTGTAGCCGGCAAGCAAGAAAATGTTGCTAAAGACGGCTCATCCCTTGACTATGTTTTCTCAGCAGATGCTTATAAAGAAAGCGCTGGCAGCTTAGAATTCGGTCTTAACGTTATGGGCAAGACCATGAACGAAAAGGCTGATATTACTTTAGGTAAGGTCGCTGAAGACACTGCTAATAAAGATGCCAATACTACATCTGACAAGACTCAAACTGATGCCGCTGCTGCTAAAAAGACAGCTGCCAAGAAAGCTAAGGCCGTTAAGCGGACTCTGAAGCACAATGCTTATGTCTACAAGAAGAACGGCAAGCGTGCTAATAAGAAAGTTTTGAAGAAAGGTCACCGCGTTAACACTTATGGTCGCGCAATTAAATTACACGGCAAGACTTTCTATCGTATTTCAAAGAATACTTACGTTAAAAAAGCTAACTTTTAACTAAAAAATTTTTCTAAAAAAATAAAAAAGGCGAGCGCTGGCTCGCCTTTTTTGATTGAGGTGTTATCTATAATACCATTGCAATCAAATTTTTTTCAGGGGGGGAATTTCATTAATTATCACGATATTTGAAACCGGCATAATTCGTAGCTACTTCAGTAATTCTATATACATCAAGCTCCTGTTGATATTCTTTTTCATGTAATTTGATAAAATCAATAAAATTTCTCCAAGCTGTTTCAGCTGCTTCATTTTTTCCACTAGCAATTAATGAAAGTGCATTAGCTAACTGATGAATAACTTCCCTATGGTAAGCAAGAATTGACCAATTGTGATGCTCTACTCCTTTAACAACCGACAAATTATCAATAACTTTATTCAAAAATTCATTAGTCAATGAAACTATTTTCTGATAGTTCTTAGCCATTTCTTTATTAAGCCGTGGACCAATTGCGTTGAAATAATCTGGACTTGATAAAGCTGAAATCTCAGTCAAATATGAAACGACTGCTTCATAGTTTTTACCATAGGCTGCTTCAAAATACTCTTCAATCAAATTATCAAATCCAAGTTCCTTATCCCACAGAGTTAATCCCATTACATAGTTAGGTAATGTAGTTGGTAATCCTGATCTCAATTCCTGACAAGAAATATAACCATTCAAATGTAATTTATCAAGATACTTGATATCCCTAGAAATCACCTTACTAATAGCCATATAACCAAGATCACCGTAATGTGCTCTGCCCAAAGGATAGTCATAAACAAAGCTGTCGCCATGATAATTCTTTTGCCAATCAAATAAGAACGATAGGTTGCTTTCCAATGAATTTGGTAAAGTAATTTTATTCCGGACATATTTTGGAGAGTCTGGAATTCCATTTTCATAATTAACATCAGCATAACTCTTTTCAAAAGTTCTACTAATCGGGGCGAACATCATTACGAATCTATCAGGGTTCTTAATCTTCGCATTTTCTGGAGCATACAATAATTCATGATACAGCAAGAAACAAATCTTGGTATCCAAACCTGCTTCAGCTAGTTTCTCATCTAAATAGTTCAAGAACTCTACATATTGATCAGAAGGCGTAGTCTTCTTACATTCATCACATTCACAAATATTATTGCAATCATCAGATAGCCAAACATGTAAGTAATCAACATCCTGGTGTTTCTTAGCATATTTAACAATTACATCAGCTAATTCTTTATTAACTTCGGGATTGGCAAAATCGACACTAGTAAAAATTGGTGTGCCTTTAATTAATTCACGTTTTCCGTTTACTAAAGCCACTAAAGGCTCTTTTTCTTTGGAGATCTTTTTGCCACTCTCCCAGCCATATTTAGATGAAAAGCCAAGCATTTCTCCTGTCCAGCCATGACCAACACGATGATGATGTAGCGACCGCAATTTCATTGCGGCATCAACTTTTTCACTCATCTTGTCTGCTTCTTCATTTGTAAAAGTTTTATTTTCCCAATAATTATTAAATTCATGGCTATACCAACGCTTTAAGAAAGTATACGGATTTTCAAATTGAATAAAGAAGCTATTAAATCCAACCTTAGGTAGCCAATCAATAAAATCAATGATATTTTCTAATGAATCAGCCCCCTCAATACATACGCCACGATGTTTATAGCTAGCTGTATGTTTATAAAAGATATCTCTGTTTAGATCGCTCTCTGAAATTTCAGGTATTTTTTCATTTTCTTCTCCAGGACGTAAGAAGCGAACACCTAAAATTCTCAAATATTGATAAATACCAATAAGCAATGCAACTTTCCGATTACCTACAATTTTACAAAGATCATTTTTTTGTTCAATTCTTACTTGATCATTACCTTCTGATTCTTGAATGATCAATTCATAGTTAGGCAGTCGAGAAATATCATTCTTCTCTCCTATTTTATTCAAATATTTTTTAAGTTCGTCAGCTGCAAAATCCGTGGTTGGATCATGTCCAGCTGATTTAATAGTTATATTTTGAATCATGATTTACCTTCTTACTTTGCTTGTTCAGCCTTTAAGTGTGCATTATCAGCAGCCTTAAAGAATGGATAGTAAATTAATACTGAAATTATTACCAATACTAACTGGAATACTGCAGCACTCCAACTACCGCCCGTTGCTAAGAAGCCACCAATAATTGGAGGAGTAGTCCAAGGAAGCATTACTCCCGTAGTATATGGAATCCAGTGCCATAGCATTGCCAAATATGTTACTAATGCATTAATCATTGGGTTAATAATAAATGGGATCAGCATAATTGGATTCAAAACAGTTGGAAAACTGAAAAGAATAGCAGTATTAATGTTAAATAATGCTGGAATACCTGAAACTTTACCCAAAGTTTTATATTCTTTACTCTTACTAAAGAACATCAAGCAAATTGCTAAACCAATCGTGGCACCGCCACCACCCATGTACACGAACAAGTCAATGAATGGTTGAGTAATAATATGTGGTAAAACTGCCGCACCATGTTGAAGTGCGACACGGTTAGCATCAGTAAATTGTAACCAGATGGGTTGCATAACTGTATTAACAACTTGACCACCGTTAACTCCACAGAACCAGAATAATGAGTTCAAGAAAATTGCAAGGAATGTGCCGCCAATGCTATCAGCAATTAAACCTAAAGGCAGTCCAATTACAACAGCTAACAAAGAGTTGAGTGAAACTATATGTACCTGTGTAAGCACTATGTTAATCAATTCAAAGAAAATTAAAATTACAGCGCCAGGGGTCAAAGCCATAAATGATTGACCCACAACCTTAGGAACACTTTCCGGCATCTTAATAACGAAATTCTTTTGAATGAACCAGCGATAAATCTCTGCAGTAATATAACCTACTACAATAGCCGTAAACAATCCCTGTCCACCTAAAGCTGAATAAGGAACACCCTGTGCAGTAGTTGCACCAGTTTTACTTATCAATGGTGGTGTTACTAACAGCATACTTGCTACTGCTAATGCACCAGCAGGTAGTCCTTCAACTTTATAGGACTCTGCTAATCTATATGCTACACCAAATGTAGTTAGTAATGCGATTAACCCAAAACTATTGTTAGCTAATCTCGTTAGCATTGGTCCAATTCCTGTTTTAGTTAACCATGTTGTATAAGCTGGAATTGGGAAACTCGCAAGTAGCAAGAAGATTGAACCAACTAATACCAGTGGCATTGCAAGCATAAATCCTTCACGAAGCGCTTTTAAGTGTCTCTGCTTACTAATTTTCTCACCGACTGGGGCAAGTTTATTTTGCAGGAAATCCATTAAACCTTTCATAATGCACCTTTCCTCTCACTAATTATTTCACTTCAGAAAACTACAAGCTGTTCTTTCGATTAATTAAGCTAGTGAACGAATGAATAGACTCATATTTCCTTCTTCACCTAATATAATAAACTGAAAGCGCTTAATTTGCAATATATTTATTTAATTAAGTTAAATAAATATAAAATAAGTAAACCATTAGAAGAAAGTCCTCTTAAATGTAGTATCATAAGTATGTAGAAAGGGCACATCTAAAATTATGCAAGAAACAAATACAACAACTCAAACTATTGAATACCTATATCGCAACCGGCATGCTACGCGGGTTGACTTACATAAGTATCTTCATGTAACACCCGCTGCTGTTTCCAAAATTGTTAAGCAATTAATAGATGATCATATCGTGGTTGAAACAGGCCAACAAATTTCACAAAAAGAAGGTGCTGGTCGTAGTAAAAGAATTATTTCACTAAGTAAACAAATTGGTAACTATCTTGGTGTTTCTTTCAACTTAGCTGGTCTTGCTTTAGTACTTACTACCATTTACGGAGAAATTATAGATAAAATATTTATTCCTTATAGTAAAATGAAAAAGTATGATCTAAATCAACTAGTTACTGATCAAATAAAACTTCTTATTTCACAGAATCCTAATGGCAACCCACTTGGTGTTGGATTTGCTATTCCTGGTCACTACAATGCTGATCAACATAAATTAGTCTCAAACAATCAGATGTGGAAAAGTTTCGACTTAGAAACTATTCAAAAACAAGTAAATTTACCAATGTTAGCTGAAAACAACGTTGAATCTATGGCCGATGCTCATTATCTTTTTAGTAATGATTTAGCCAAAAAAGATAATTTTATCTTCTTTCATATTGGTTACGGAATATACTCAGCCTTTATTGAACCTGGCAAGCTACACCCCAAGCGTAATTACTCAGTTGGAGAGGTCGGACATACAATTATTGATCCTAATGGATTCCAATGTGAATGCGGAAAAAAAGGTTGCTTACAAACATATAGTTCACATACTTGGTTATTAAAACGAGCACGGAACTTCTATGATCTATCTGAAAATACAGTCTTACATCAATTAGTTTCTGACAAATCTAAAATTACCTTTAATACTTTACTGTCTGCCTACAAGCTTAATGATCCCTATACGGTTGATATGTTAGACACCAGTATTAAATATTTAGGTATTATTATTTCTAACCTTTTAATGGTCTATGATGCAGACGTAATTTACTTAAATGGTTTTATTGTTCAAGTTCCTGAGTTTAAAAATAAATTACTACGATTTATCAGTAATCAATTAAAATTTATAAACTCGCAAAAACAAACTAGAATCGAAGTATTGCCTGAAGACAAATACCGTGGTGCAGTTGGAGGATGCGCTCTAGTAGCATTATCTCAAGTTATTCAGAATCCTAATTATCAAGAAATAACTTTAAACTAAAAAACCTTTGCCTAATTTTTGAGGCAAAGATTTTATTGTTGTCTTAGTTATGAAGTTGCTTAAGTAAAAACGTGATTGCTTTTTGTGGATTACGCGTCATATCGATATATTGCATCCCTTTCGTCGCAATCAATTTAATTCCCAAAGGATCTGTATCTTTCTTAATATCATCATAATAAGACCTTACCTGTGGTGCTAAAATTACCACATTGTAATTTGGTAATAAATCATGGTGAGAACCATAAGCTCCTGAAGTAGCCGTAATTGCAACTTTTTCTTTCTGAGCCCCTTCATTGATGGCATCTGCCAATTGAGCACTGGTTCCTGCACCAGCACACAAAACTAACACTTTTAATTTATCCTTCTCACTATAATTAGTTAAAACAGTGTCGTTGCTATTAATTACGTTAGTTTCTATTTTTTTCTTCTTCTCTTCAACTTTATTTACTTGATGCTCTGAGTTTGATATCTTTACTGCTTTTTCCTTTTCTTGTGTAAGCAAAACTTTATCATATGCCTTCAAAAATGGCAGATAAATAAAACAGTCCATTGCAAGTAAAACAAGAATGAAGATAATAGAAATAAATTGAAAGTGCGTATTAAGTAAAACGCCAATTGGTCCTGGAACTGTCCATGGCAAAACGTAAATCATACCATTCATTCCCAAAACATCAGTGAATAATTTACCAAGAATTACGTTTGCCATTGGAGTCAAAATAAATGGCACAAACATATACGGATTCAAAATCATCGGTGCACCAAACAGTAGTGGCTCATTAACTGCAAACATAACTGGAACAATTGATGCCTTTCCAATCTCTTTTAATTGATGAGAATGCATTAAAAAAATAAGTAAAAATGGCACTACAAATGTTGCACCAGTCCCACCAATAGCAGCAATATAATTACCAAAATTATTAGTCATTGCATGCGAAGCATGAAGCCCAGCTTGAAACATTTTCAAATTTGCATCAGTATTAGCCATCTGAAAAGCCGTTACAGCTGGCATAACAACTGAGGGTCCGTGAATCCCAACAAACCAAAGTAATGCACTAAGTCCCCAAATAAAGCACATTCCTGGATATGTTTCTACACCTTTAAACAATGGTGTTAGAAACTTCTGAAACAGCTGTGCAAAAGGCACTCCTGTCAAGCCGCGGGAAATAACATCAATTAATGCGCAGGCTAATACAGCAAATGCAAACGGAAAAATATCTTTAAAGCTTTGAGAAATTGCTCCTGGAACTTCTTTAGGAAGTTTAATTGTAATATTTTTCTTGATACAAAACTTATAAATATTAACCGTCAAGAATGCTGCCACAAAGGCTGACAATAATCCTTGTGATCCTATATATTGCACGCTCAACGCATTAGTCTTTATTTCTGGAGTGACTGCTAAGAATAAAAAACCACACATTGAAGCAATCATTGTTGAAGTAGCGTTCATATATTTATTCTGTGGCATCGTGTGATTTAAATTACCGGTTAAAGCTTTAGCAGTAGTACCAGCAACCATTAAACCTAGCATACCCATTGTAAAATTATAAAGTTTACCTAACCATGCCGTTAATGCCGGCGGCAACTGGATACCAAATAACGGTGGTAATGATGAGATAAGCAACATTAAACTGGCAAACATAACTAATGGCATTACTGAAATAAAACCATCCTTTATTGCCATTAGGTAATTATTTTTGGATATTTTAACAAAAGTTGATTGATGCTTTTCTATTGCATTAACAATTGTGTTCATGATTCTCCCTCCTCGTCATTCATAGTTTTACTCAGCTCTTTAAACCAATATGCACTTCGTTTGGGATATCGTTTTTGCGTTTGATAATCTACATAAAATAGGCCGTAACGCTTATTGTAGCCATTTACCCAAGAAAACTGATCTTGCAAAGACCAAACAAAATAGCCATTGACATTAACTCCTGCTTTTCTTGCTTTTAACAAAGCCGCTACATGTTGATCAATAAAATCAATTCGCTTATCATCATTATTAATCAGCTTATCCGCCGGTAGTTCTTCTTTAAGTCCTAGACCATTTTCAGTGATATAAATTGTCGGCATATTTGGATAATCATGTTTTAATCTCAGTAGCATTTTATATAAACCAGCTGGATAAATAGTCCAATCCCAATCAGTTCTAGGAATTTCTGGACGTTTTACAAATTTTCCTACTCCCTTAAACTTGAACGAGGAACTACTTTTATCACCAGTTGTATTGACTCTCTCCTCATTCTCACCATTATAATTTTCCACAAACTCAGAACGATAATAATTAAAGCCAAACATTCCATTCAGCGGTGCAGCCTTTTTCAAGATTTCCATATCACCTGGTTCTATTATTAATTTTCCATTATTAGCTTCTAATACCTGGTTCAATAATTTCATCGTTTCTGGTTGGTATATTCCTAATAACGCGCCATCTAATAAAAACCGATTATTATAAGCATCATATCTGGCTGCAGCTTGAATATCCTCTGACTTATTAGTATTGGGAAAACCTGGTTTTATCGCTTGAATACAACCTATTCTTCCCTTCATTCCTAATTCATGATATTTAATTACCGCTTGAGCATGAGCCAGCAGCATATTGTGTTCCGCTTGAATTGCTTCAGAAACATTAAAATGATGATTTGGTGGAAATTGACCACCTAGATATTGCCCGCTAGCTAACGAAATCATCTCATTAATAGTGAACCAATTCTTTACTTCAGGAAATTCTTTAAAACAAAATTCTGCATATTTAACAAAACGCCTAATATTTTTTCTATTTAACCAATCTCCCTCTTCCAACATTTGCTCTGGTGAATCAAAATGATGTAGAGCAACATAAGGTACAAGGTGATTCTTTAGACATTCCGTAAATACCCGATGATAATGATTTACGCCTTTTGTATTAGGCTTACCATCGATATCTGGAAAAATCCTAGACCAGGAGATTGAAAGCCTTATTGCATTTAAGCCAAAATCATGTGCTAATTTTAAATCTATGGGATATAAATGATAGAAATCACTGGCTGGATCAGGTGAAAATCGCCCTTGCTTTTTAAGATAAACATCCCACATATTCTGTCCTTTACCATCTTCTTGAGTAGCACCTTCTACTTGATAAGCCGCCATTGCCGCTCCCCAAACAAAATTAGCAGGTAATTGAGTAACTCTATTTAACTTAATCATGATTACACCTATTCGATATCCTTACCCTCAAGTTTATTAACTCGTTCATACAGGTTAATTATGGTTTTCATCTCATCCTTCAAAAGCATTGTCGTCATTAGTGTATCTTGACCATGAACCATAATGAAGGTTACATCCATGTTGTCACCAGCTGCTTCTTTACTTAACAGCTTGGTCTGTGCATTATGAGCCATATTAATTGATTCTTCAGCATCTTTAACAAGAGCTTTGGCTTCACTGATTTTACCTTCACTAGCTTTATTCATTGCCATAACCAAATCACTTCTGGCATCTCCGGAATAAGCAACAATTGCAAAACCAACTTCTGAAATTTCTTCTTTAGTAAATTTTTCTTCTGCACTCATTTTGACAACCTCTAAAACCAAAAAAGGTACGAACAAAAATGCCTCTTTAATCAGAGTCATAATTATTCGTACCTAGCTTAATTAATTCTTTAAATCTATTCTACAATCAAAATATACTTATGTAAACGCTTTTATAGTTAAAATGATACTTTTAACTTACACTATTCATAATCAACCAAATCAGTAAGTGGATATCTAGTAGTGGTTATTTCAGACTCAGCTTTTGGATCATGCTTACCTATCGCTATAGCCATAACAGGTACATACTGTTTAGGATCAAGCCCCATCACTACTGCTGCTTTTTTAGCATCATAACCCGCCATTGCATTAGTTTCATAACCATGTTCACGAGCAATAAGCATGAATTGCATTGCAGCTAATGAACTATCTACCATTGAATCAGCTACTAACATTTCTTGCGGTGCTTTTTCATACAATGGCATAAAAGTATTAAGAGCTGCTTCCATCGCCTCTTTAGTTACCTTTTTAGCTTCATACATGCTGTGCCATAATTCACTATATTTCTTATAAGCTAAGGTGTTACCAAAGAATAAAACTACAGCTGAACTATTATCAATCTGTGGAAAATTGAAATTCATGAAGTATTGATGAAGCTTCTTTTTACCCTCATCGGTGTCAACTACTACAAATTTCCATGCTTGTAAATTACATGCTGAAGGAGCTGTAATCGTTTCTTCTAGCATCTCATTCATTTCATCTCGACTAATTTTAATAGTTGGATCAAAACGACGTACCGAATGTCTTTCGGTTAAAATTTTGTGAAAATCATTATCTACAATACCCATAATTATTACCTCTCACTATCTTGTTAGCGATTACATATTTAGTATAAAGCATTTCTTATATATTTCGAAGTAAAACAAATAAGCATCCCAATGGGAGATCAAAATTCTCATTGAAATGCTATATTTGCTGTTAAAAGTTACAATATCTTAACGCGTGGTGCTAGTTAAATCGTTCTAGACAATAAGCCAAATTATAAGCTAAAATTGCAATTTCCAACCGGCTTTGAAAGCCTATCAGACTACGTGCTCGATTGTTCTCGGCATTGTAATAGGTCAGAAGCGAAAAGTCGCTTTCAATTGTTCTGCGAATAGCCATCAATTGATGATCATTGTGCTTTTTAGCTCCTGTCATATTTTTACGATATGGTGTCCAAAGTTCATAACCCATTTGTTTTAGCTGTTGATGCAGTTCTTTGCCTAAATAGCCTTCGTCGCCAAGAAGATAGTAATTAGATGGATGTGCATTTTCCATCAGTTCAACTGTCTCCTTGGCATCATGAACTGATGCTTTTGTTACGACATAATCAAGAATGTAACCGTCATCGCTAACAATGGCATGAACTTTGAAACCATAGAAGTAAATTTTCTTGGTGGCCTTATAACCAATGTTGGCATAACCGCGAAAAATTTTAGCACGATAGTTGCGAATTGGTTGGCAAACAGGTACCGGAAAGCTGTCAATGATCAAGAAATGTCCATTCAGGTCAACCTTTTTATTCATTTCTTGCCGTATCTGATAAATCAATTGCAATAGCTGACGTGAACGCCGATTAAAACGTGAGTGTGATAAACAATTGAAACATTCACAGAATCTTCTTTGTGATTCAATTCCTGTCTTAGCTTGCCAGATAAGTAAAGCCAAAATCAGACTGTCCGTAGTTTTAATTTGATCAATATTTCGCCGATGAGTAAACTCAGCCGGTGCATACAAACGATACCAGTGCCGACAAATTATCACTAAATCTTTAAAACTAACTTGTAAATGGTGGCTAAAACGCTTAAGCTTAAGGCAGTTCAATCAGATCAGACTCTTTTCTATTATTACTATTTACAAGTCGAGTCTAACAAGATTGGACTTTTTTATTAACTAAAACGATTTAACTAGCACCACGCGTAATATCTTAATAAATTTTATTTACCAAAAATAAAATGCAGTCGAATTCCTTAACCTTTGCTTGATCGAAAGTCTATTTATCATTAAAACTAACTCTTAGAAATAGTCTTTGCAGTAAATATTCTGCCACAAAGAATTACAATTAGCGGTGTAAAAATTGCAATATAAGTGTCATTAATGCCAAATGGATCACCTAATAAATACCATACTGTAGTTAAAACTGTCGTACCAATCAACGCCACGTTAGCCACTTTAGTATTGTTAAAACTTGGTAAATAGAAAGCTAACACTGCAACAATTGCAATAGATACTCTTAAAGCTTTAGCGAAAAATGATAATGCCAGAACATTTGGAGTCATAAACATGAAAATCAACGGCAATAATCCTACAATAACTGAGATTATTTTTGTCACATGTAGTTGTTTTTGAGGTTGTGGCTTCCAGTGTGGTACATAAAAATCATCTACTATCAAAGCAACTATGGCCAAAGAACAAGCACTAACTCCAATAAAAACACTAGCCAATAATCCAATGGCAGCAATCGTAGCCCAGATAGTTTTCATATGACCTAAAAAGACAGGTAGAGCATACAAAGGATTTAAGTGGGGATATAAATATCTAGCACAAACACCAATGAGTCCTAACCCTATACCAAACGGAACAACTAGAGCAGCTGCCCAGAAAGAAGCTTTTTGAGCAGCTTTAGCTGATGGCGTCGATGCGATTGCTTGAGCAATAAATTGGGTTGAAAAAATAGCTCCAGTCGAAGTTAAAATCCAGCCAATAATTGTTCCCCAACCAATTTTACCAGTTAAGCTAAAATAATATGAAGGTAATTTAACTGTCATTTTATGCACACCATGAGTGAGAACTAATGCAACTGCAACGATAATTAAAACAGAACAATATTTAAAGAAAGTATGAATCATCGTCGTTTTGGCAACACTTTTCATTCCCCCAATACTGAAATATATTGTACTAACAATAGCAATTATGATCATTGAAATTTGTAGGTTTGTTCCTAAAATTTCATGTAAAACACTAGCTCCACTAAAGTAAGTATTCAAATTCAACATTAACATCGCATAAATCATGATAATAGAGACAATTATTTGTGATGACCTACCATACTTCTGTTTAATAGCACCAGAGATTGTAAAACTACCCGTATTATAAAGTCGCTTAACAAAGAAAAGACCATAAAGGACAAAGCCTATTGCTGCGGCAAAAACTGACCAAGCTGCTGCAAATCCACTGCTATAAGCTCTTTGAGCAGTACCTACCACAGCCATAATTCCGTTATAATTTGAGAATAGCATGACAGCAACAACAAAGTAGGGGATTCCCTTTCCACCTTGCATGAATTCAGAATTTGAGTGACCACTCCACTTGTAACTCAAGTAAGAAGTAAGCAAAATATAAAGGATAACAGCGGTTAGAATAATTATTGAAGTATTTGAGTTTATAACCGACATAATATTCTCCTTCTAAAAAAGGCATTGCTAGTTGATTTTCAACCTAACAACGCCCTTTCTAGTCTACACTAGCAGTTAGAATTTACTCATATCAACTTTGTCTAATCCACTAGCTGCAACACCTTCAGCAATAGTCTTCTTACTTTCATCAGTCAAAGGAAGAACTGGCTTACGCATGTGAGCATTATCAAACACACCACGATCAACCAATACTTGCTTTAATCTGGCATGAGCTTCACCAGAAGGTTGACCACCACGATAAATGGCACGCTCTACTGGGAAGATCTTGTCATCAATGTCATGTAATTCTTGACATGTACCTGTCCGATAAATCTTAAATGCCTTTGAAATCAATTCTGGAATACAACCAGCAAAACCTAAAATAGCTCCGTCCATCCCTGGGAATAATGAATTACAAATAGTTTCATCATGACAGGTAAGTAAAGCAGTATCTGGAGATTCTTTTCTTAAAGTTCTAACTTCTTCTTCATAAACAGATTGTACACGAGTTCCCATCTTGATCCCTTTTACGTGAGGGATTTCAGTGCACATCTTAATTAGCGTATCTAATGGATAGAAAGCCTTGGTAGTTGCAGGATATAGGTGAATAATAATATCAATATCAGCACCTTCAGCAACATCTTTAACCCATTCAAATGGTGACTTGGGATTCATACCAAATCTTAACCACATATGAGGTGGCATTAACAGAATGGCATCAGCGCCAGCTTCTTTAGCATCTTTAGCAGTTTCAATAGCATCTCGAGTATTTTCACTACTTACACCAGATACAATAGTCATCTTATCGCCGACTTCATCAGCAGCAATTTGGGTAACACGCTTACGTTCTTCACGACTTAAAGCGGTGATTTCACCAGTGTGTCCATTAGTTACAATGCCTTGAATTCCGTCATCATAGAAAGTTTCAAGCCAATCTAAATACTTTCTAAATTCTGCTTCTTTAATTGTGTCATCGTCGTTCATTGGAACAGAGATAGCTGGAAAAATAGTTTTAAAGTTCTTTGTCTTAATCATTTTAAGTTCTCCTTTAGCACGTTTGACGCTTATTAAATGCTGTATTTAGCACTTGATGTTGAAGAGGTAATTTTTCAAGCTTTTCGATTCTAGAAATCAAGAGGCTTAATGCCCGCATTGAGATGCTTTCTATTGGAAACGCGGTATTACTTACTTGCGTTTGATATAGACTGCTAACACTGCAACCTGCTAAGCTAATTACTTTAACTTGATTTGGCACATCTAATTTTTGTTCTTTTAGAAAGTGCATTGCACCTAACGCTTCAGTATCATTAGCGACTAGCAAGCCATTAACTTTTGGATACCTCTTAAGAATTTTAGCTGTAAGATCATATCCAGCTTGTTCAAAAGATTTAGGATATTCATTTAAGCTTTCAGCAATTATTTCTTTACTTTGTTTATTCATCACTTTTTCAAAAGCTGCTAGTTTATCCTGATAAGGTTGATCAGTAATTGAGCCATTGATTAATGCAAGATTAGTAGCTCCGCTTTCCAACAGATTATCAACTGCAATTTCAACACTTTGTTTATAATTAACTGAAACACTATCTATTTTTGAGTCAACATTTCTAAAAATTTGCATAACTGGCATCCCACCCGCTTGAATATCTTCAAGCAAATGATTATTACCACCCGTTGAAGTGATGACAATGCCATCAACTAATCCATTTCTCATTCGCATGAGTAATTTGCGCTCTTGCTGAGAATCATCATTTGAAATTGCAATGATTATCTTATAATTAACAGCATTGGCATTGATTTCAGCTTTTTGAACAAAATCCATAAAAATGTTGTACTGCAAATTAGGAATGATAATACCAATGGTCTTGGTTTTGCCTTGTTGGATTGCTTTCCGTAATAAATCAGGATCATAGCTCAGTTTTTTTGCTGCTTCAAATACTTTTTTCTTAGTATCAGGATGCACATATACTGAACCATTTAAAGCTCGTGATACTGTACTCTCATTCACATGAGCTAATTTGGCAATATCCTTTAATGTGACCATTGATTTCACCCCATTCTAATAATCAATAGTAGTTCGTAAAGGCTTAGAATCATTCTTTCAAGTAGGCGCTTACATTTCCTTTACATGTTTTATAATATGCTCCCTGCTTAATAAAAGCCAGCTTTTCAAGTATTTCTGCATTTTCTTGCAGAAGTATTTTGACGGTTAAACTTTTTAAGTAGCAATAGAGTAGAAGGCGCTTTCAAGCTCGCCCCCCTTTCACTGCTCGGACGTATGTTTCCATATCTGGTGCTACATTTGTAATTATTTACGAACTAAATAGTATTCCAGCGGATTGACTAATCCTGGGCGGTCCGCTTTGCTTATGCCCAATACTTTTGGGCTAAGCAAAAAGTTAACTACATGACCGGTACTGCGTTTATACCAACCCAAGCGGTATTAGCTACTTTATGTATATCTTCATCACTAAAGTTACACCTTAAGGCCTTGTTTATCCGCATCAAGTTGGTATATTCTTTTGGGCAGTTTCCATTGCTTAACAATGACTACTCAGACCTTGTGCCGCAGCCATTGTCCAAATTTATCCATAAAGGTATTCATTGTGCCAATACCAAAGTAGTTGATCCAGCCTCTGACCACTTGATTTATCTTAGTAAAGACTAATGATAGAGGTTGAGCAACTGCTTTATGGCGACTCAACAATTCTCTAATCTTGTCATAAAACTTGGCTTTACGGTCGTCTCCCGGCTTTGCTTGCCAGTTTTCGCCCGTTTTCCAGAAGGTAAAGCCTAGGAAATTGCTCTTCGTTGGTCTAACTACTTTAGTTTTAGTAGTGTTAACTTTTAAGAACAGTTTTCTTTCTAGCCATGATGTAATTGACTTCATCACGCGCTTAGCCGATTTACCACTCTTGACGAAGATATTGCAGTCATCGACATAGCGAACAAAGCGCAAGCCTCTTTGTTCCAATTCCTTGTCCATTTTATCTAAATAGATATTGGATAGGATTGGCGAGAGCGGTCCACCTTGCGGTACGCCAAACTTTCATTGGACTAAATGAATGTCATGCCCGACACACTTCAAAAAGCCACGCTGTTGAGCGTGGCTTTATATATTTTCTCTATTTTCCACTCAAATTAAGAGCTATTTGAGAAATCAAAGTATCCATGAAATACATACCGAAAAAGACAAATAATGCCACAATTAAGATCTTCCATGAAATCTTTGATAAATCCTTCAATCTATGAGTTACTGAAATTCCAGCAAAGGCTAATACCGATGTAGTTAATGATAAAAAATCTACTGCATTAATTACACGAACACAATATGGACTAAGCAAACAGAAAACTAATGAAACGATAGACACCCAGCCTAGAATGGGAAATCCTCTAACAATCTTCCACGGAACTCGTTTCATTAACATACTGATAATAATGCCAATCAGAGAAAACAGCCATAATAGACCTAGGCCGGCAAAAGTATCAGGTGTAATTGGGGTGCTCTTAGGATTTTTTACTAACTTAATCCACTGAACAAATAAAACTAAACTAACACTAAGCAATAAAATTAATGCATCTCTACCTAATTTATAAAAATTATTTTCTCTAATCATGTTCTGGGTATACTTCTTTCTTTTTATCAAGCAAACTAGTCAAGTGAACATACATGAATCTTTGCAAAGGAACTGCGAGGAAATACATAATATAAGTTCCAATAAAACTAGTTAACAACTGACTTGCTGCCGCAAATGATAGAATCGTCTCACTATGTTTAGGAACCAGAGCTGCTAAAGCTGAAGAAGCTGCAGTCATCATAGAACTTGATCCTACTCCAGAACTCATCGCAACAGCTTGATAACTAAAGCCCATCCCCAAAAGAACTGGTGCTAAAATTGAGAAGACAATCGAACCAAAAATTGTTCCAATTAAGTAAATACCTAGGACTCCTCGACCTTCCGGTGAATCTAGCGTATATTTTTCACTAATATAGGCTAGTTCTCCTTCTCTGCCTAATCCCAATGTTGAGCCAATGGCCTCTTGTCTTAATCCTAGTAATAAAGCTACTGGTAGTCCAAATAAAATTGTGCCTAAATTACCTAACTCATGAATGAGAAATACCCAACCTACTGATAAAATTTCATTAATCTTAGGTGCAACATTTGCTCCATAACGTGCCATTAGTGGCAACATTATTAAAATCATATATTTTCCAGCAAACTTTACTCTTTTATCATTGTAGAGTTGCTTAATCGGCTTTAATGGAAGTAAATAAATAATAATCGCTAAAATAACTGCGAATACTAATGGTAGAATTGAAACTTCAATTTTACCAATTTTGAAAACCTGCATCCCAATCAGCTCGGCAATAGTATCAATTAATAATACTAAAATAATTAATGGACCATAGACCTTCAAAGATCTCATTTTACTTCTCCCATTTTATTTAACTCTTCAAGATATTCCTGTTTTGTTCTACGATAAGCTTCGATTTTATCTAAATTATTTGAAATTTTTAGAATACAGTTAAAAACGAATTTTGGAAAAAGATCCAACACAAATATTGGATCAACTAACTCAAAATCAACACCATGGATTGTCCCATTCCAACCACCATATCCAATTTGAATAGTTGGCATTAGAAAACTTACATCTCCAATGTCTCCAGCCGCCATCGTATAACCACGATTTTCAATTAAACCTGGAATTTCATCACTATCCAAAAATGTATTTTTAACTAATGCATTCATATCTCTATTAGAATTTAATGGCAAGTAGCCAACTTGAATTTCCTATTGATAATTTCCACCTAAGGCAGATGAGCAACCAGCTGCTGCTGTAGTAAATTGTTGCATCAACTGATGAGCGTACTCAGCATCAAAATATCGTAAGTCAGTCCCCATTCGAATATGATCTGGAATTACATTAATTGATTCAGTATTTTCACCTATCCTCACCGGATTAAATCTAATTTGATTAGATTCCTTCAGTTGTTGACGCTTAAAGGCTAGAGCTGTGGTAAACAAAGTTGCGATACTTTGAGCATTAATTCCTGCTTCAGGAGCAAATGCAGCATGACTAGCTTTACCTAAAAAATCGAAATATTGAAAATTAAAACCTGCTAGATCACAATTAATCTCGATTGTTCTTTGATCAAAATTTTCACCTATAGCATGAACTGAGACACAGTAGTCGACATCATCAAAGACACCTAATTTAATTGCTTCTTGTTTACCACCAAAATAAGTGATTTTTCCTTCCGCTTTCTGTTTTTTGCGCCACTCCAAATCAACAAATTCTTCAGCCGGTGTAAAAATAAATGCTAAGTTAGCGCCAAAATCACCAATTCGTTTATTTTTCACTAGTTCATTCATAATCGCTAAAGCTATTGTCACCTGAGTATAATGGCCACAAGCTTGAGCTGCTCCTGTTTCACTATCAGCATTTCTATGCCCCGGCTGGTATAGTGAATCTAGTTCTGCAATAATTCCAATAGTCTTAGTTTGGTGATTATTAAACACCACTTTTATCCCTGTATTGCAGAAATGTTCGACTTTTACCATAGGAGTGATTTCATGAATAGCTTCTTCTATCGCCTCAGAAGTTTTATACTCCTTATATCCCAACTCCGGATTATTTAGTAGATAATCTGCTAATTCCCGCATTCTTGGATAGTATTCTTGAAAGCTCGACATTCAATTCCCCACTTTTTCAAATCATCAATATTACATTTGATGGTTTAAATAGTACAGCGATATTCAAGCTAAAGCAAGAACAATTTTCAATTATAATAAATAAATAGTTCGTATTTTAAATAACAATAAGCATAAATAAAGCATCACTTACAAGAAAAATCTCACAAGTGATGCTTTATTTGTAGTAAAAAATATTTAGAATTTACGTAAACCATGTTGGTAAACTTGCTTGTCTTTTTGGCCGACTGCAGCAACATTTTCTAATGGATTCTCTCGTAAAACTAAGAAATCCGCATATTTGCCCACTTCAAGTGAACCATATTCTTGATCAACCTTAAGCAATTCAGCACTACCCAAGCCGCCTGCTCTTAAAGCTTGATAATTTGTGGCTCCTGCTCTAACCAATTCCACTAATTCATTAGGTGTATCAGAGAAGCGATTGAAATATGTTCCTGCGTCTGTCCCCATTGCCAGTCTCACCCCCTCCTTGATCGCATGGCCGACATGATTATAAAAGTCATCAACTACTGCACACATCTTGCGGTATGAGAACTCAGGTACAACATCTTTTCCATGAACGACGATTGTCCGACCTGCAGTCAATGTTGGTGACAAAAATGTACCTTGTTTTTTCATCAAAGCCAAGTCATTATCATCTAAATAAAAACCATGTTCTACAGAATCAACTCCTGCAACAACTGCATAATGAATACCAAGTCGTCCCTCGGCGTGAGCACAAACTGTCATATGCTTGGAATGAGCCTCTTCTACTGCCATCTTCATTTCTTCAAGCGAAAGCTCAGTATCATCTACTTCATCCCCAAGTGACATAATTCCACCGGTAGCCATCAACTTGACATTTTTTGCACCTTTGGTAAATTGTTCTCGGACTGCTCTACGCATGTCCTCTGGACCGTTAACCAAATGACTAGCATTTTGCTCTCCATTTAACCCCACCTTGAAATCACCATGTCCGCCGACAATTGACATTGTCATTCCAGTTGGCATCACTTGAGGACCTTCAAAAGGATACTGCTTGCGCATCTGCACTAATTTACAGTCAACATCAAAAGATGTGCCACAACTACGAACATAAGTCACACCAGTTTGTAAAGCTTCACGCAGATCCCGCAGTGCTGCATAAGTAGTCGAAGCTTCAGTAGTCGGAAATTTTTTCTTCAAGTCAGAATCAAGCCCCATGTGAGTATGTGAATTAAGCAAACCGCTCATCACATATTTCCCTTTAAGGTCAACTTGTTTGTCAAAATCTGCTGTGCATTTTCCCTTACCTTGATCGGTCAATTTACCTGTTTCATCATCAACGACAAACCAAGCATTATCTACTAGATTATCTTCATTACCAACGAATAAATTACAATTTACAAAAGCTGTTTTAGTCATTATTTTTCTCCTAATTATTACTTACAGATGCATCCTTAAAGCTGAAATTACCACCCAAGAATTCTACATTTTTAACACTTGGTCGAACCATCCAAGCTTGACCATCATGGAATAATGGCGTCAATCCTTGTTGATCAGTTAAAACACGTTCTGCATTATACAAATCTTCTAATCGCTTAGTAGGATTTAATTCCTTATCTGAATTATTCATATACTTGTCAAAATCTTTGTTAGACCATTTACCGAAGTTATAACTTTGTCCTGTCATCATTGTGTGCAATTGTGAATTAGGATCTAAATAGCCCGAAGTCAATCCAGTAAAGACTGCCTCGAAATCACCATTGAGCATTTTCTTAACTCTAGTAGTCTTCGGCATGCTTCTAACAGTTACATCAACTTTTTTGCCAAAGGTATCTTCTAACTGGCTTTGCACAAACTCTAAAACCTTTTTAGAAACGTCATCATCGTCACCCATTAAGGTAAAGGCCAACTTATTCTTACCCAATTCTTTTAATGCTCTATCATAAAGTTTCTTAGCGCCTGCAGGGTTATAATTCATATATTTATTAGCTGGATTTTTGCTTTCAACATACTGGTCAAAATTCTTACCATCAACATATTCATTTGGTCCAGCAAAAGTTCGAGCTACGGTATTAGCACCACCAACTGTTTTAGCCAATTGAGCTCGGTTAAGTGCCATTGAAACTGCTCTTCTAAAATCGACATTAGCTAGTTCTGGATGCTTGGATACATTGAAAGTCAAGTATTCAGTTCTATCTAGTTTATAGACTGTATAACCAGATTGACCCTTCAGTCTCTTTGAAGCCTGAACATCAAGATAGGCACCATCTAATTTGTTAGCCTGATACAGATTGTAATCAGTTGAAGGCGTCTTTTGTACACTATAATTAACCGTCTGCAATTTAACTTTATCTTTGTCCCAATATTGATCATTCTTTTCTAGCTTCCAGTTAAGACTTGAACCAGTCCAGCCTTTTTGAACAAATGGACCATTGTAAACCATATACTTAGATGCAGTCCCATATTTTTTGCCTAATTTTTCAACTACACGTTTATTTTGCGGATTCCAACCAACTGACAAGGCTTTAAAATACGGTACGGGATGTTTTAAGTGAACTACCAATTCATATTTACCCTTAGCTTCAACACCTAAAGTCGACGGAGCTTTTTTCCCAGCTAAAACATCATCTGCATTAACTACATTTGACCACTCATTTTGCTGTTGTGATTGTGTCTTAGGATCAAGTGTCCGTCTTAAAGAATAAACAAAATCTTCAGCGGTCACTGGATCACCATTAGACCACTTAGCATTCTTTCTTAAAGTAAAAGTCCAGGTCAAACCATCTTTACTCTGATTAGTTTTAGTAGCCACACCAGATACAACTTTACCCGCGTTATTCAGTCTATTGAGCCCTTCAAAAACATTAGATGCCTGTTCACTACCAGTTGTATCTACCATCTTTGAAGGATCCATAGTTTGGATTTCTGAGGTAGTCATCCAGGTCAATTCTTGTTTAGGTGCTTTAGCACCAGATTTGCTTGATGAACATGCAGATAAAGTACTTACGCCTAAAAGTGCTACTACAGTCGTGCCAAATAAGTGCTTCAATGTTTTTCTCATTTTTATCTCTCCCATAAGTCAAAAAAATTAACAACAAGCTTATGATAATAAAAAAACGCCCTACTAGATCAATTGATCTAATAGGGCGTCTTCAACGCGGTACCACCTATTTATTCGTAGAATAATACTCACAAAAATTCTACCTCATGCACGTGCGGCTGATTCTATCAAAATCAGCGATACGTCGCCGCTATAGAGGGCGGACCCTGAAAATGCTAATATCGCACTTTCAGCTCAAAGGTGATTTTCACTTAATTCATCATTATCTTCTTCCACCAACCGAAGACTCTCTGCAAATCATTTCTTAAGTTACTTTCCTTATCAAAGCTCATTTTTTTATTTGTTGTAAACAATAATATCATGTATTTTTAATCTGTCAATTATTTTTTTATTTTTTTCAATTGTTAAAAATAAAATGATCAATTGCCTCGGCAACTGCACCATGATTATTATCAGCCTGAGTAATGTAATCGCATTGCTCTTTCATAGCAGGATTGACATTAGCCACACCAACACCCACACCAGCAGCCTGAATCATTGACAAGTCATTAAAATTATCACCAATGGCAATTGTTTCTTCAATCGACACCCTAAGCTGCTCAGCCAGCTTCATCAGTCCCGCGCCTTTATTGACACCTTTACGGTTAAATTCTAAATAACGATTAGATGAATATGAAATATCCAATTCTTGCGTAATTGGTCCTAATTCTGCTGCAATTCGATGCAAATAATTATTATCAAGACTCTCATAGAGCACCTTGGCAATTTTCTGCCCCTCCAAAAATGACAAGTCTTTATCTTCAATCTCTTTAAACTGGTGTCGTCCCGTCATATAGGCACGTTCATCATCATCGATATGATACGTATATACCATATCTTGAGTGTAAACATGCATGGCAATATCTAGTTCAACCCCATGCCGATATAACCGATCCGCAATTTCATTAGGCAAGCCGTCAAAATACAGCACGCGATTATTCTTATTTTCTGTAATGCTGGCACCATTGAATGAAATCACATATTCATTAGCTGCCTGCTCTAATCCTATTTCCTTTAAAGTATTTTGGACAGAAACGTAGCCTCGTCCAGTTGCAGGAACAAATTTTACACCGTGAGCAACTGCTTTTTGAATCGCTTCTCTATTTTCTACTGAGACATGCGTATCTGCGCTCAACAACGTTTCATCTAAGTCACACGCAATAATTTTATACATCTAGTCACCTCTTCATGCTTAGTTTACCGGAGACACGCAAGCCTAGCAAGGCAACAAATCTTGTAAAATAACATAATTCGTCTAAGTGTAAGCGATTACAAAATAGTAAAAATATTTTTCATTACATAGTTATAATAGACATGCAAGCCTTTAAATAACAGCGTTCTTGCGCCTTGAAGACGGTAAAAAATCATGCTAAGTTAGTGTCAAAAGGATGGTGTTAATAAGATGACAGATAAGATATACACTAATTACTTTATCGAAGATGAAGATTTTGACAAAAACCACTTCCACTACAAGAAATTAAGCATCCCTCAAGGTGTAGAAGCTCAGCCATTAGCTGTCCCTCCAGTTCTTGCACCGGATAAGGAAACTGATACTGATGTCTGGTTCACTCTTGAATCAATTGAAAGCGAAAGCCAAATATTGCCTGGAGCTAAGACCAAGACTTGGGGTTATAACGCTCCTTTGTTAGGTAAAACCATGGTCTTAAAACGTGGCCAGCGAGTTCACGTTACCTTAAAAAATAGTTTACCAGAACTAACAACTTATCACTGGCATGGCATGGAAGTTCCTGGTCCTATTACTGATGGTGGCTGTCATGCCCCTGTTTATCCAGGTGAAGAAAAGCAAATCGAATTCACTGTTAATCAACCAGCTGCCTTAACATGGCTTCATGCTCACCCATGTCCATCCACCGCTGCCCAAGTTTGGATGGGATTAGCTATGGGCGTAGTAGTAACAGATGAAAACGAAGCTAAACTCCCAATTCCTAAAAACTATGGCGTTGACGAGTTTCCAGTTATTTTGCAAGACCGTACTTTCCACAAAGATAATCAACTTGACTATCGCGCTGATTATGATGCAATGGGCGTCTTCGGTGAAACACCATTAATCAACGGCACGGTTCGCCCTTATGTTGATGTAACAACACAAAAGATTCGTTTACTATTCTTAGGTGGGTCTAACCGTCGTGAATGGCGCTTGCACTTTGATGATGACCTAGTTATGACTCAAATTGCAGGTGACGATTCATTTTTGCCTCATCCAATCAAAATGACTAAGATCTTGGTAACACCTGGTGAACGGCTTCAAGTTGTAGTTGACTTCAAGGATTACCATGATGGCGATGTCGTTAACCTTTATACTGATGATTTCAAACTAATTGAATTTAGAATTCACAAGTTTGCACCTGACAACAGTGTTATTCCTGATACATTATTCAAACCAGAAATTCCTGAAATCGCTGAAGATTTGCCAGTTCGTAAAGTAACTATGGATGATCACAACAAGATAAACGGCAAGCAATTCGCAATGCAGCGGATCGATATGAAGCAACAAGTTAGTCATGCTGAATACTGGGACGTAACTAATACCAACTCTAAGGAACACGGTATGTTGCACCCATTCCATATTCACGGCACACACTTTACAGTCGTTTCACGTGATGGCGAAAAGCCATTTCCAAATGAATATGGTTACAAAGACACCATTCCTGTCAGACCAGGTGAAACCGTCCGCTTGCGTGTAGAATTCCCACAAACTGGAGTCTTCATGTACCACTGCCACATTATTGAACACGAAGATGCCGGAATGATGGCTCAAATAGAAGTATTCGATCCTAAACACCCAAAGACATACAAGTTAATGGATATGAAGACATTAACCGACGCCTTTGCTAAAGAAAGAGGCATTAAACCTGAAGATGTGTGGATGCCAGGAATGGATACCGAAGGTTGCGGCATGGAAGTTGACAGCAGTTCTGGTGCTAGTCAAAAATAAAGGAGCTTCAAAATGTGCTCAGGAATGAATAACTTATTTTGGAAAATTATTTGGGTAATTGTTTACGCCATTACTGCCTACTTTACTTTTACCGGCAAAATGATGATGGCAATGTACTGGATGGCCGGTGGGATGTTGGCTGAATCGGTTGTCTCACTCATTTACTACTTTGTTAATCGACGAAAATAAACTTTTTCTCACTATTTCTTCCGTTACTAACTTTTTAACTAAGTAAAAAAATTTATTTGACAAAATTAAAACGAGATGATAAATTAATAGCAATAATTAAAAAATCTTGATGAATAGAGTAATTATAGCTAGCTTTCTTACAGAGAATTACTGGTTGGTGAGAAGTAAAAGAAACTGCTTAATGAAAATGGATTCAGAATGATTATACTAGTGATATTTAGCTAGTATCGGGGTTGCTCTCGTTAACAATGCAAGCTATTGTTAGATAGCTATTGAGGTCAGTTATGTAAATAGCTGGCAAATAAAGGTGGTAACACGAAGCACTCGTCCTTTGAGGATGGGTGCTTTTTTTGCATATGAGAGAAAGAAAAATGAGAAAAAGAAGACAGCGGAATATTATTATTGGCACCATTGTTAGCTTATTGATTATCGTAGCTGGTTACTTCAGCTTCTTTTGGACGCCAAAAAGCAACGGTCAAACCAAAGTTAGCGTAGGAATCGTTGGTGCCAGCAAAGGTGACATTGCAATCTGGAAAAGCGTTGCTCAAACCGTCAAACAGAAATATGGGATTATTTTAACCACTAAAAGTTTTGATGGTTATGACCAACCTGACAAGGCACTTAAATCCGGTGACGTTGATCTGAATGCCTTCCAGCACTATGCTTTCCTCAACGCCTGGAACAAAGCCAACCATGGCGGAATTACTGCAATCGGTAAAACCTATATCTCACCTATTCGCTTATATTCCAAAAAATATCATAGCCTAAATGCACTACCTGAAGGAGCAACAATTGTGGTCCCCAGCGATCCCACCAATGAATCGAGAGCACTTTTTGTTTTGAAAAATGCCGGGTTGATCAAATTGAAGAAGGGCAAAGTATTGGTCTCTGTTGCAGATATTACTGCCAATCCTAACCACTTCAAGATTAAAGAAGTTGCATCAGAACAAACTAGCCGTGTCATTGATGACGTTGATGCAGCGGTTGTTAACAATGACTTTGCTGGTCCCGCTCATTTAGGTGATAAGCAGACTATTTTTGTAGAACCTTTAAATAAGGATTCTGAACAATGGATCAATATCATTTGTGCCCGGACAAAAGACAAAAATAAGAAAATTTATCAAGAAGTTGTTAAGGCGTATCAAACTAAGAAGACTAAAAAAATTTATAAACGCTACTATGGCAATAAGCAAATTGCAGCTTGGGACGTAAAGCTAAAGTAGACAAAAATAAGACAAGAATTGCAGCAGATGTAATTCCTGTCTTATTTTTTATAATGAATATTACTTATTTTTTCAATTGCTTCAAGTGTTCTTTGATCTTATCTGCAGCAGCTTGCAACTTTTCTTTTTCTTCAGAAGTAAGCTTTAATTCAATTTCTTCCTCAATGCCGTCGCGACCAATAATAGCTGGATAACCAATATAAGTCTTGTATTCAGGATTATAAACTGAAACAGGACAATATAGATGAGCATCGCTAAAGACTGCTTGAACTAAACGAGTAGCACAAGTGGCAATAGCATAGCTAGTATAGCCCTTTCCCTTAGCCACAATAAAGGAATTCTTATTTGATTGTTCACTAATCTTTTCTTGTTCTTCATCACCAAACAATTGGAAAGCAATCTTGTTGTTAACTCTTACCGTTGACCAGGCTGTAAATTGTGAAGAACCATGTTCACCTAAAACGAAACCTTCTACGTTACGTGGATCTTGACCAAGTTTTTCACCAATTATTCTTTGAACTCTTGCAGTATCAAGGAAAGTACCAGTACCAAAGACGCGATTCTTCTTTAAACCAGAAGTTTCTTGCAAAATTTGGGTAATTGCATCACATGGATTAGAAATATTGATCAAAACGCCGTGAAAGCCTGATTCTTTAATATCTGCACCAACTTCTTTGGCATTTCTTGCATTTAATTCAAACTCACCAAAGCGGTCGCCTGTCTTAACTGAAGCCGCAATATCACCAAAAGCGGTAATAATAATGTCAGCATCTTCTAAGCCGTCCCAATCTTGCTTTCGCACATTAACATAGCTATCATTTCTAGCCAAAGTATCATGCAAGTCATTGTATTCAGCATTTACTTTAGCTTCATTTTTATCAATTAAAATCAGTTCGTCAACCATACTGTGCGTAAATAAAGTATAGGCAACGGTTGCACCAACATGGCCCATGCCAATAATACCAACTGTTCTCATTTTAAAATCCTTTCAAAAAAACAAAAAGGAAGATAGTCATAGCTACCCTCCCTTTTTATTATTAGGCTTTAACTTCGTTAATTACAACGTCAAACTTGCCACCAGGAGTGGTAATTGATACGGTTTCACCCTTCTTTTTGCCCAATAAAGCTTGAGCAATTGGTGAATCGTTAGAAATCTTGCCATTCAATGGATCTGATTCATCACTACCTACAATAGTGTAAGTCTCTGGATCATCAGTACCAACTTCAGTATAGGTAATTGTTTTACCAACTGAAACTTCGTTAGGATCAACGCTTTCTGCATCAACAACTTGTGCATACTTAAGCATTTCTTCAACTTGAGCAATTCTATCCTCAAGGTGACTTTGTTCATCCTTAGCTGCATCGTATTCGGAGTTTTCTGACAAGTCACCGAAAGAACGTGCAACCTTGATACGTTCAATAACTTCTGGACGCTTAACTAATTTTAAGTTCTTTAATTCTGCTTGAAGTTTTTCTTTACCTTCAGCAGTCATTGGATAAGATTTTTCAGGCATATTTTTAACTCCTCAGAAATTAATTTTCTTTATCTTGCACTGATCAATAATATTAATTTACGTCAATAATGTCAACCTTTAACGAACTTTAATCGCAAGATCATTTTCAAGAGCAGCAACAATCTTATCCATCGCGTTATTGACAACATCGTCGGTTAAAGTATCTTTTCTGTTCAAGAAGGTTAAGTTGTAAGCAATACTCTTCTTACCAACATCAATGTGAGCACCAGCATAAACATCGATTACCTTAAGTTCAGTTAAGTACTTACCAGCATTAGATTTAATGACGTTTTCAATTTCTTGGTTAGTAACTGGCTTATCAACTAAAAGTGAAAGGTCACGTTGAATTGCTGGGAACTTAGGTGCAGGCACTGCAGTTACGCCCTTAGTTAACATTGGAATAATTGTATCGAGATCAATTTCGTAGCCATAAAGCTCGCTACCACGAAGTGCCTTATCAGCAATCGTTACAGCGTGAGCAATCATTCCGATCATCCCAACATATTGCTTATCAATGTAGATTCCTGCAGTTCTAGTTGGGTGCATCCCCTTAATGCCTTTAGCCTCATAAACCACTTTTTCAGGATCAATACCAATTGCATTGAACAAATTGGTTAACTGTCCCTTAACAAAGTAGAAGTCTACCTTTTGGGTTAAATGTTGCCAATTTTCCGCAAAAGTATTGCCAGAGTAAATAGCTGCTAAATGTTCATGCTCGTTGAATTTACCACCATCATGGTCATAAGTTCTGCCTTGTTCAAATAAAGCTAATTGTGTTTGCTTTCTAGCAAAGTTGTAACTAGCAGCATCTACCAATCCAGTCATCAAATTCTCACGCATTGCAGAACGGCTTGAGTTAAGTGGAGATTGAACTTCAACTAAATCTTTAGGATCTTTAGTGTAACGAGTTGCCTTTTCAGGTGAAGTCAATGAGTAAGAAATAGCTTCCATCAAGCCTTGTCCTTCAACGATTGCCTTCATCCGGCGCATCATTTCTTCTTTTTCTGAGTAGCCACCGTGAGTTTCTGGCAAAACAGGTTGAGTAGATTCAAGATTGTCATAGCCGTACAAACGACCAACTTCTTCAACCAAGTCAGCTGGAATTGAAATATCCCATCTTCTATTTGGTACATGAACAGCTAAGTTGTCACCATCTACATCGACCTTGAAGCAGAGACGATCAAAGATCTTCACAATTTCATCAACTGATAATTTTGTACCTAAAACTTTATCAATATATGAAGCAGTAGTCTTAACCACAACTGGTTCACGTTTTTGATCAGTTGCCTTGAGAATGCCTTCATCAACCGTAGCGTTAGCATCATTTCTAAGCAGAAGGGCAGCCATATTGATTGCCTTTTCAGTCGCATCCCAGTTAACACCCTTTTCGTAGCGGCTGGATGCTTCAGTACGGTTAGCGTGACGAAGAGCTGCTTTTCTTACAAGTGCTGGATCAAAAATGGCAGATTCAAGAATGACATCAGTAGTTTCTGAAGTAATTTCTGAGTTAAGACCACCCATTACACCAGCCATCATCACTGGCTTTTCACCATCAGTAATGATGATGTCATTTGGATCAAGCTCGGCTTCTTTTTCATTAAGCAAAGTAAGCTTCTCACCCTTATTAGCAAGTCTTACTTCAAACTTTCCGTTAGCAAAAGTCTTAGCGTCATAAGCATGCATTGGTTGACCAGTTAACAGCATGATATAGTTAGTAACGTCAACTACATTGTTAATTGGACGAATGCCTGCATTCCAAAGACGACGTTGCAACCAAAGTGGTGAGTCTTGAATCTTAACATTCTCGAGCTTACGTAAGTAAAACTTAGGTGCAAGCTTTTCATCAACTTTAACATCGAGTGAATCTGTCCAGGCTGGACCATCTTCCTTTAAAACCACCTTTTCTTCAACCTTTGGCTTTTGGTCGATAATAGCACCGACTTCATAAGCTGCACCTTCCATGCCTAAAGTATCAGCACGGTTAGGAGTAATGTCGAAGTTCAAAATGTAATCATCCATGCCAAGTGCTTCATATACATCTTGACCAGGTTTAACTTCGGCATCTGCTGGGAATACGTAAATACCATCGACAAATTCTTGTGGTACCACGCTATCGCTAAAGCCGATTTCTTGTAAACCACAGATCATGCCGTAGCTTTCCATGCCGCGGATCTTACCCTTCTTGATCTTTTCATTGCCAGCAATGCGGGCACCATGAAGAGCAACAATCACATCTTCGCCTGCAGCAACATTAGGTGCACCACAAACAATTTGTAAAGGTTCATCTTCGCCGACATCAACGTGAGTTAAATGTAAGTGAGTACCTTCAACGCCTTCACAATCAAGGACATGACCGACAACTAATTTCTTTAAGCCATCCATTGGGTGAATACGGTCAGGAATTTCAACCCCGCTACGAGTAATTTCTTCTGCTAATTCGTATGGATCTTGACCATCTAAATCAAGAAAATCTTTTAACCAGTTATATGAAACTAACATCTATTATCTTTCCTCCTTACGGAATTGTTCTAAGAAACGTACGTCATTGGTGTAGAAGTCACGAATATCATCGATACCGTATTTCAAAATAGCGAAACGATCAAGACCAACACCGAAGGCAAAACCACCATAAACAGTTGAATCAATGCCAGCATTTTCCAAAACATTAGGGTGAACCATTCCGGCACCTAAAACTTCGATCCAGCCAGTGTACTTACAAATTGGGCAGCCCTTACCATCACAGTTAAAGCATGAAACGTCCATTTCAACTGATGGCTCAGTAAATGGAAAGTAGCTTGGACGCAAACGAGTTTCACGATCTTGACCAAAGACATGCTTAGAAATCATTTCTAAGGTACCCTTTAAGTCACTCATCGTGATGTTCTTATCTACTACTAAACCTTCCATTTGCATGAATTGGTGTGAGTGAGTAGCATCATCATCATCACGGCGGTATACCTTACCTGGACCAACCATCTTAAGTGGACCCTTTGAGAAGTCATGCTTTTCTAAAACTCTAGCTTGGTCACCTGAAGTTTGGGTTCTAAGCAAGTCTTCACTATCAATATAGAAAGTAGCTTGCATGTCACGAGCTGGGTGATCTTTAGGAATGTTCATCATTTCAAAACAGTAGTGATCGGTTTCAATTTCTGGGCCTTGCACTACCCGGTATCCCATGCCGATGAAGTAGCTTTCAAGGTCATCCAAGATGATGTTGATTGGGTGCTTAGAACCAAGGTGTGCTTCACGTCCTGGCAAAGTAACATCAATTTTTTCATCTTCAAGCTTCTTAGCTAAAACAGCCTTGACAATCTTTTCCTTAGCTTCGTCTAATTGAGCATTGAACAGGTCACGTAATTCGTTAACCTTTTGTCCAACTTCACGTCTGTTTTCTGGTGCAACTTCGCGCATTGAGTGCAAAATCTTAGTTAATTCACCTTTACGACCAACAAGTTCAACTCTAACATCGTTTAAAGTCTTTTCATCTTTAGCCTTGTTGATTTGGTTAAGCCCTTCTTCGTGGAGCTCTTTTAACTTATCAAATAAGTCCATTAAATCTTTCCTTTCAAAACAAAAAAAGCTCCGCCCCCTCAATAGGGACGAAGCGTCGCGGTACCACCCTAGTTTGGACGCAATACGCCCACACTTAAGTTTTCGTTAACGGTGAAATACCGGAATTGATTAGATCCTACTCCCAAGATGAAATTCACAGCGTTCTTTCTATCTTCTCTTGCAGCTTTTGAAAGAAGACTCTCTGTTCAGAAAAAATATCTGCTACTAGTCTTGATCTCAGTAATTAATTAATATGATATTTCTTTTACCTGTTTCTTGCAAGCTTTTTATTTACCTTGTGGCAAAACAATGTCACTTGGTCTAATTTCCTTACCAAAGTATGGCTTCAATTCTTTATTATAATCGTAAGTAAAGAAGCTTTCGCGATTCAATTTGGTAATCTCACGATCCATCCATTTTTGTAAGGACTTATTGCCCTTCTTTACCGCACCAGAAATATACTGGTTAGGTCCAATCGTCTTAATGCCGACAGTAAATTTAGGATTTCGCTTAACCCAAGCATACAGATAAGAATTATCATCGGCCAAAGCTGCACCACGGCCATTTTTAATCGCGTTAAACTGCTGAGTTTTCGAGTCAAACTTAAGCAAGTTTACGCCTTTTTGTTTAGTAAAATAGTTCTCTGCTGTCGTCCCTTTAGTAACGATCACGCTTTTTCCTTTCAATTGTTTTGGACTAGTTATCGGAGCTGACTTAGGGGAAATCACCCCAACCGATACTTTCATATATGGCTTAGTCCAACTAGCCACGCTTTTACGCTCTGGTGTCAAAGTGAAGTTAGCCAAAACAATATCAGCCTTATTAGAATTCAAGGTATCAATTCGATTATTGGCATTAACTTGAATAAACTTAGGTTTTACGCCCAAATCTTTCGCCACTCTGCGAGCTAGGCGCACGTCATAGCCAACACGCTTACCTTGTGAATTAACCCAGCCATAAGGCGGTAGATCGCCAAAGACAGCCACTCTTAAATAGCCACGACGTTTAATTGAAGATACATTATTTTCATTATTCCATCTGTCGCCTGAAGCAGTGCCGTTAATTCCTGGTCGCGTAATTCCAAAATAACCAGCAATTACCACAACTACCGCAAAGAGGACAGCCATGATCCAATTAAAAATCTTTTTTGCCATCATTCACACCTAAAAATCCATACTCTCTAAAAATTCTTGTGCCCGCTTAGTCTGAGGTTTAGTAAAGAATTCTTTGCCTGGTGTCTCTTCCAAAATTTTTCCGTCTTCTAAGCACCTTATCGGCAATTCTCGCAGCGAAGTTCATCTCATGCGTAACAATGATCATCGTCATATGTTCGTTATCAGATAATCTTTGCATGATATCTAGCACGCCGCGAACCATTTCAGGGTCAAGCGAAGCAGTAATCTCATCAAAGAGCATTACTTCGGGATGCATAATCAAAGCACGCACAATCGCAATTCTTTGCTTTTGTCCACCTGATAATTCACGCGGATATGCCTTTGCATAATTAGCTAAACCGACTTGCTCTAATAACTTAACTGCTTCTTGTTTAACTTCAGCTTCATCACGTTTTTGAACTTTTACCGGTGCCAATAAAATATTTTCCATCACGGATAAGTTGGGAAATAAGTCATAACTTTGAAAGACCATCCCAATCTTTTGGCGCAACAATTGCCATTCCTTCGGACTAGGATTTATTTTTTTACCGTGAAAATAAATTGCGCCACCCTCATATTCTTCAAGCCCATTCACCGTTCTCAGCAAAGTACTTTTTCCTGAACCAGAAGGTCCCAATAAGGTCAATACCTCGCCTTTATTTAAGCTAAAGTTGATATCAAACAAAGTTTGATGCTTGCCATAAAATTTATTTAAATGTTCTACTCTTAAAACTTCTTCTGTCATTTCATTCACCTAATTCTTAGCAGTTAATCGTTTTGCCCATGCAGACAAGGGATAATCCAAAATAAAATACAAGATAAAGATAAAGCCATATACCCAGAACACACCAGCTGGATATTGTTGATTATTTGCTTCAATGATTTGTTGACCGACATTGATTACTTCCATGATATTGATAATCATTAATAAAGAAGTGGTCTTAATTACTCTAGTAGCCAAGTTGATTGTTGCTGGTAGTTCTAACTTAACTGCTTGAGGCAACAAGACATAACGGAACAGTTGCAGGCGATTTAGACCCAGTGCTAGGCCAGATTCACGCTGCGTTTTGGGTACTGATTCCAATGCACCACGAACAATATCGCTAAACTCAGCAGCTACCCACATTGAGAAAGCTAATACCGCCATCCAAGTAGCTGGCCAATTGACGTGCAAGCTTCTTGGCAAAATATAATAAACCAAATACAGTAAAACTACGGTTGGCACAATTCTGAAGAATTCTAAGTACAACCGCAAAACAAAACGCAATGGACGATTTTTAAAAGTTCTCAAAATACCAAAAATTGTTCCTACAGCCAAGCCAATTACTAGTGACAAAGCTGCAATCCAAATCGAGGTCCATAGCCCTGCCATCAAACGGGCAAAGTTACTTCCTTCAAACAAAACATTAATCCCCGAATGAAGCATACCGTACTCTCCTCTCAAGCCAAGTTAATAATAAAATAATTGGAATCAAAATAATCGCATAAGCAATTACCAGCATCAATAAATATTCATTTGAATGGTAATACATCCCAATCAAGTCAAGGGCTGTATTAGTTAACTCCGGAATCGCAATTACTGAAAAAATCGAGGTTTCCTTAATTAAGAAAATAATATTGGCGGTTAAAGCCGGCATGCTTAGGCTAAATCCTTGTGGAAAAACCACATAGCGAGCTAATTGTAAGTTGTTCATTCCTAATGCTTTACCGCTATTAATCTGACTAGGGCTTACGCCATTAAAACCACCGGTAAAGCCTTCAGCCATATATGCTCCACCTAAAAAGATTAAGCCAATGATGCCGCAGACCTCAGCGGACATTTTTAAGCCAATTACTGGAAAGGCATAATATAAAAAGAAAAGTTGAATTAAAAGCGGTGTATTTCTAGCTAATTCAACATATGCTGTCAAAATTTGGCTTAATACAGGCACCTTAAAGTATTGCACCAGACTGACAATAATCCCCACAATAATTGAGCCCACAATGCCAACTAGTGAAAGCCATAACGTTAGCTCAAATCCCCGAGCAAACACAGGCAAGGCTTGTTGGATAATTGTCCAATTCATTAAAAATCCCCCAATCACACAAAAAAGAGACCCACTCTCATAGGTCTCTTTAAACAATAAAAAAAGATCTACGCTACTCCAGTTGACGTAAATCTCCTTATTTCTAATTAAAGCTATTTAGGCATACGCAAACTGAATTCTTGAGTATTAAAAGCAATGTTAGATACACAAGAACAACAGTCAGTATTAACATTTCTCATACTTAAAAATTCCATTTTGAAACTGTCAAATCTTTTGTGTAAATAGATCTTTCTCGTAAATTGATTTTTTAATTATTTATTTAATCAAAGTAGGATTCTAAGGTGTCCTGAACCTGACCAAAGCCTTTATGAATTCGATTGAAATAACGGTCATTGTAGCTCATTGCCTGGATGCCAATAAATGCATCAAGCGACTGTTCAGTTGGAAATTCTGCCTTAGGCTTAGCTTTACGCTTGATGACGTTGTTAAAGGATTCAATCATATTGGTTGAATAAATTGAAGCTCTGATTTGTTTGGGATAATTGTAGAAGACTAGCAGATCGGGCTCAATTTCCTTCAAACCTTTGATGACATGGCTATAAGCTTTATTCCATTTGGCATAGAATTTGTGCAAGACAGCTGCAGCTTCTTTTTTGCTTGTCTGTTGATGTATCTGCTTGAATTCGTTCATGATCTTTTCACGATCGTCGACGCGTACTTTAGCGCAGATATTGCGCATGACATGAACCAGGCAGCGTTGAAAATGAGCTTTAGGATAAGTCCTGGCCAAGGCTGTTTTCATGCCAACAACACCATCAGAAAGAAAAAGCTCAACTTGCTTCAAGCCTCTGGACTTCATGTTTTGAAGCATCTCTGTCCAAACTTCAATGTTCTCACTAGGAGCAATGCAGTAGTCAATGACTTCCTTATGTCCATTAGGTTTAATGCCAATGGCAATATATACTGCTTCACGCTCAAACGTTTCTCGGCGCAAAGGAAGGTATGTCGCATCCAAATAGACACAGAAAAACTTGTCGCTTAGCTTGCGCTTGTGATAAGCCTCAATCTTGGGGAGCATCTGCTTGGAAATATTTGATACTTGAGCTGGACTATAATGACTGCCATACATTTTCTCAATCAAGTCAGCGATTTCTCTGGTAGTTACGCCTTTGGAGTATAGCTTGATAATCGTGCTTTCCAAAACATCAGAGTGCTGCTTGTAGTCAGGCAGCGTGTGCTGATGAAACTGACCGTTGCGGTCTCGAGGCACTTGCACTTCAATTGGTCCAAACTGGGTATCAACCTTGCGGAAATAAGCACCATTTCTAGAATTGCCAGTATTCCAGCCATTTCTGGCATAGGGATCATAGCCTAGAAAGGCAGTCAACTCAGCTTCTAGCAAGTTATTAACAGCCTGTTGTAGCTCTTTGCGCAATAAATCATTTATTTTGTCTGGATTGAATAGAGCTTGAGCAAAATCTTTGGTAAAATCATTCATGAAGGAGTTCTTCTTTCTGTATGTGTTTTTTTGTTCAAACCAATCATACGAGAAAGGAACTCCTTTTTCTAATGTTTAAAGAAATAAATTTAAGGAATCATTCATCCTTACACAAACTATTTTACAGTCTCTCCATTTTCGTACTCCTTTCATCTTGTCTTATTTTAAATAAGCAACTTACATTAAGTAATATACTTTTTTTCTTACTTAATGTCAATACCCTAAGCCCATTTGTCAGCCCAATTATGTACTTGGTCAAAAACTGGCTTAAGTTCAGCACCTTTTTTAGTTAAACCATATAAAATGATGCCGGTATTCTGATCAACACTACGCTTGACGATATCTTCTTTTTCTAGTTCCTTCAAACGTTCAACGAGTACTCGATCACTACATGCCTCAATCGTTCGTGCTAAATCTTTAAAACGCATATCTTGGGTATCACAAAGTGAACTAATAATTAAACCATTCCACTTTTTGCCAATAATCTTAAAAGCACCAACAAAGTGACAGCACAACTCATAATCTTCTGGTTTACAAGGAGCTGTATCCTTTTTTTCTTTAACTTCTTGCATCGTAAGTCCCTCCATAATTATATAATCCCTGTAAAAATAATATTATATAAAATATTTTTCAGTATTACTAACATTATTATAGTAAATTCACTTACTAATTACAAGTGCTAAGCAAAGTGATAAATCATAATCCCGGCTGCGACAGCGGCATTGAGTGATTCAGCTTGTCCTTTAATTGGAATATAGAGCTTTTCATCAGCCAAAGAAGCAATGGTTGGGCTGACACCATGTGCTTCATTACCAATGATCAACGCTAATTGAGGTACCTTTTCAAAATCAGGTAATTGCTTAGCTGAGCGGTCAAGCATTGAAGCATAAACTGGAATAGCAGCAGCTTGAAAATCAGTGATTACGTCAGCCAAATCACGTTTAATTAAATCGATGTGGAATTGGCTGCCCTGCATTGCTCGTTGCGTCTTAGGATTGTATAAGTCAGCACTCTCTGGTGAAAGGATTACTCCATCAAAGCCAGCTGCATCCGCAGTTCTAATGATTGTCCCGACATTACCTGGATCAGCTAAATTATCCAGCAAAACCCATTTACCATAGTTAAACGGAAATTCTTTTGGTTGATCAATTTTTAACACCATAAAAATTTCCTGTGAATTTTTAGTTGAACTTAAATGCCGCGCAATAGCTTTATTAATTAACAAAACATTTTTACCACTTAGGTCAACTTCATAATTGCTATCAGCTTGATCGAGTGCTTCTTTGGTTCCTAAAATATATTGATATTTTTTACCAGCCTTTAAAGCTTCTTCAAACAAGTGAAAACCTTCAATTAAATATAAACCTTCATCATCACGATATTTTTTTTGCTTTAATTTGGCTAATTTCTTAATTGTTGCATTATTAACTGAACTAATCTGTTGCATAATTTTCTCCTTTTTACATTCAAGACCTATTATAACTGATAATCTGTTTTGATCATGCTAAAATCAAAATTGAACTTAATTTAAATAAGGGAGATAAAAATGGAAACAAGAAAATTAATTTGTTCAGGCTTAGTTCAAGGCGTTGGCTTTCGTTGGTCAACCATGGCATTAGCTAACAAGATGGGTATTCCTGGCACTGTTAAAAATAATGCAGATGGTACCGTTACAATCTATTTACAAGCAGACAGTGATAAAATCGACCGCTTTATTGAAAAACTACCTACTGCATCTGGATTTGCCCAAATTCAAAATATTAGTCAAGAATCGGTTCCAGGTGTAGAAAAAATGCATGATTTTCATGTATTATATTAGAGACATACATTTTTAGATAGAAATTAAGTGGTGATTTATTTAAATGAAAAAAATTAAAAGATACGCTGGAGTACTGGCTTTATTAGCAGTAGCTACTCTTGTATTAAGTGCCTGTGGGGCAACAACTGATCCACACGTTGCACCGCACAGCGGTATTTACGGTTGGGTTTACCAATGGTTAGGCCGACCTTTACAAAATATCATGATTCAAACCGCGCACATGATTGGCGGCGATAATGGTGCTGGTTGGGGAATCGTGATTATTACGGTAGTTGTACGTGTAATCTTGATGCCATTGATGTTAGTACAGCAAAACAAGAGTGTACGTCAACAGGAAAAAATGGCTCGTCTGCAACCGCAAATGAAGTTGATTCAAAATGCAATGAGACACAAGGGGATCACCCCTGACCAACAAATGACTTTATCAACTTGGCAAAGAGAGCTTTACTCTAAAAACCAAGTTTCATTAACTGGTGGAATGGGCTGCTTGCCATTAATTATTCAGTTACCAATTATGTGGGGAATTTATCAAGCGGTATTCTATTCACCTCAATTGGCACAATCCAAATTCTTTGGTATTTCTCTAAGTTCCAAATCTGTTGTTTTAGCCATTATTGCGACTGTCTTTACCGTTATTCAAGGTTATATCTCACTAATTGGTATTCCAGAAGAACAAAAGAAGACCATGCAATCAATGATGATTGTTAACCCAATTATGACTTTGTTCTTCAGTTTATCCTTCTCTGGTGCCTTAGCTCTTTACTGGGCTGCTGGTAACTTAGTAATGATTATCCAACAAGTAATCGTTACCTTTGTCCTTACACCTAGTGTTAAGAAGCATATTGCTGATGAACTAAAAGATAAGCCAATTGAAACTGTTATTACTAAAGAAAAAGTGGATGCTTTGTTTAACTCCAATAGCGGTCAAAGCAAGGCTACAACTGAAGCTAAGAAAGAACTACACCAAAACCTACGTAACCGCAACAAAGGTAAACAAAAACGTAAATAATGAAAAAAATCAGGATCAAATTCCTGATTTTTTGTTAGGAGTAAAAATGAACACTCAAGAAATACTACAACTTTTAGACGACCATGATATTAGCTATCAAGTCTTTTCTCACCCAGCAGTTTATACAAGTGAGGAAGCAGATAAATACCTAAAAGACAAAGATTTTGCTAAATGCAAGAATCTTTTTATTAAATCGCGTAACGGAAAAAATTATTATTTACTCATGTTGCCTGAGAATAAAAAAGTTGACTGGAAAAAAGCACAAAGTGAATTACTTTCTCCTAGTCTAACTTTTGCTTCAGAAGATGAACTTGAGGAAAAACTCAAGGTTAAATCTGGTACGGTTTCACCCTTTAACTTACTCAATGATTCTAGCAACACTATTCCCTTGATTGTGGACCAAGCGGCCATGGAGGAAAATAATTATGTTGGCGTCCATCCCAATGATAATACCAAAACTATCAGTCTTACTTGGACGGATTTAGCTAGAATTTTAAGTTCCTATGGTCATTTGTTTGAAGAAAGATCTCTATAGAAAAAATTAAGTTTGTATCTGAGAAAAAGCTATTTTTAATCGATTTTTGGCTTTAAATCAAAACAAAACTCCTACTATATCAAGGCTTATTATGCCAAGATTTAGTAGGAGTTTTCAATTTTTAGAGTTTTCCTAGACACTTCAGATTAATTATTTTTCATAATCTAATAAAAACGCTATCCAAATGGATAACGTCTTCACTCCCAATTAATCTGATTCTTCAGCGGCCCGTGTAGCGGCATTTTCAATAGTTTTAACAGGATTTAATCTAACACGAAAGTTGAAGTAGCCCACGTGCTCATCATCTTCAAAACCATACTCACTATAATCACCCCAGGAAACATAGTTAGATGTTCCCTTAATTCTGTAAAATAGTTGGGCAATATCACCACTACCAAGAACAACTGGATCTAAAGCTCTAATCTTTTGTCCTTTCTTAACAGATTGTTTGGTCTTCTTTAATTTAGAA
This sequence comes from Lactobacillus crispatus, assembly GCF_018987235.1. Lineage (NCBI taxonomy): Bacteria > Bacillati > Bacillota > Bacilli > Lactobacillales > Lactobacillaceae > Lactobacillus > Lactobacillus crispatus. The sequence continues at coordinate 620,427 of NZ_CP072197.1, read as the reverse complement.
TTATAGATGTACAAATCTGTCTGCGGAACAATCGTAGTTGCACCGCCATCACGAAATACCGGATTGCCATTGATGCGACCAACATTCATTGCCTTGATATAAGCACCTCTGCCAATGTAATAATAGTCTTGACCTTTAATCTTATAATTCTTAATTGCATATGATTTACTACCACTTAAGTTTGTGTAATAGTAATCGTCAGTTTGTGTCTTAGTGCGACGCTTACCAGCATAATTTATAATTGAGTATTTAGGAAAAACCTGTTGTCCATTAAAGCTAATACGCTTACCATTCTTATTATAAATAGCAGTGTTAGCATTCAGCTTCAAAACGCCTTTTCCATTCATGGTATTAACGTTATTAGACTTTAAATACGTCCCATCACCTAAATTAAAATATGAATCAGGATAATTAGTCCAACTTTTACCAGCATATTTAATCTTGCTACCTTTAGTTAAATAAGCCTTGCCACCGCGATAAGTTGATAAACGATTACCCTTGCTATTGTAAATATAGGTGTTTTTAATAATTCCGATCTCATTATTATTCCAGTTATAGCTACCAACCGATTTCATGTTGACATAACCACCATCACCTAAATCTGCATAGGTTTCACCATTAACAATAGCTTGTGGCATCCCATTAAGATTAATAAAAGCACTGACCCTGGGTCCCTGAATAACAATTGGTTGACCATAAAAATTGATCGGTTTCTTAAAATTTATCCGATCTTGACTACCTAGCTCTTTACCATTCTTATTATACAAAGTTGGATTGGTATAGCTCTTAACAGTTGTAATCTTATTCTTCAGAGTACTTGCCCGAACTACCGGTGTTAATTGATTTTGACCCGCTAAAGCTGCAGGAACAAAAAGCGCAGTTCCAGCCACAATACTTAATACAATTCTCTTAAGTTTCATAATTTATGACCTCTCTTAATTATTTTACCCTTGCATATACATTATAGTCCCTTTAATATAAGTCACTGCTAAATCATGCTTTGCCTACCGTTTAGATTCAAAATCAAATCTGCATTATCTTCCATTACTTGTCTTCTTTTACCGAAAAGCATCCAAATTGAGAATAGCAATGGAACGCCAACAATTAATACAGTATAAATATAATCAGTGATTTCGCCATTCCAAGACCAGCCAGCAGAATTCCAACCAGATTGCAAATCAGAAATATAATCCATTAAAAAGTGATAGATCATCGGCAACCATAGTTTTCCTGTATAGAGATACAATTCTGCCCAGATAAAGGCGCTCCCCATTACGCCAATAACTTGTGCAATTGTTGCAGTAAAACTTTCTCCATGCCAGCCAAAATTACTTAAATGACTAAGGCCGAACAAAATTGCTGAACCATAGATTGCAACAGGGATGCGATACTTTGGGAATCTATATGTACAACTGCAATTGGAACTAGCAAGAAAATATAAACCGCCCATAGCAGTAATACTAATAGAATCTCGATAGCCGGCAGGTTTTTTAGCAAAAAATTCCCAGTGATATGCCAAATTTAGCAAAAATTGAAAGGAAAAATTACTATGGTCAGCCAGCGAACAATTTGAGTATTAGTCTTGCTGGAATCCTTTTTAAATTGCACGTAAAAGTTCAATCCCATGATCGCCGTACTAAAAGCTAGATTGAACAAATCCCCTATAAAATAAAAATGATTGTTCCGCTGAGAAAAAGTATAACTAATCATCAAGAGAAACCAGATAATCAATTGATAGTTAAAAACTTTCTGCCAGAATTTCCTTGAAAAAATGCGTTCTTTCATTACGTCACATCCCTTAAGTTTAAATATTTTTAGCTAATTATATCGCTTAAATTAATAAAAATTATAATTATTTTCGGAGCATTTTATTTCTTATTTTCTAATACCTAAGCCTCTAGAGAAAAAAAGTCCTATTAAATCTTGGTACCCAAACCTTGATTTAATAGGATTTTGTTTATGCCTCAAGATTGCTCTTAGGCATTTGTTTCTTCTCATTTAATTTTCTTAACTTAGCGGCTTTTTTCTTAGTCAACCGAGGGAACTTCAATTTAAACTGGCTGCCCTGACCCTCAACAGATTCAACACTAATTGTTCCGTTATAACTAGCAACTAATTTTTGTGCAATCGATAGACCTAAACCATTGCCACCTTTTTCACGGGTTCTAGCCTTATCCACACGATAGAAGCGATTGAAGATTTTCTTTTGATCTTCTTCAGAAATCCCCTCACCAAAGTCTTGCACAATAATATTAACATTCTTCTTAGTTACACCAGCTGAAACATTAATCTGCTTGCGATCAGTCGAATATTTAATCCCATTATCGATCAAAATTACTAGCAACTGTTCCAAATGACCGTGATACATTTGAATCTCTGTATCATCAGGTAAATCATCCTCATCCAGCTGAATCTTGAAGTCAGGATGAACCATTGCCATATCAGCGACCACTCTGCGGATGATTTCATTAACATCACTTACTTCATACGGATATTGAACATCGATTTGCTCGGCTCGAGTTAAATCAAGCATTTCCTGAATTAAATGTTTCATCCGATCAGCTTCTTGCAACGAAGCCTTAATTGATTCATCCAAAATCTGCGGATCATCCTTGCCCCATCTTTCAAGCAGGTTCAAATGCCCTTCAATTACTGCCACTGGTGTCCTTAATTCATGTGAGACATCACCAACAAATTGCTTTTGTTGCTCAATGTAACCTTGCATCCGGTCTAGCATTTGATTAATCGAAGTAGCTAATTCTTCTAACTCATCATCTCGATGTAGTTCTTTAATTCTAGCCTCACTATTAGGATCAGCATTAACTTCCTTAGCCACCTTAGACATCGTCTTAATTGGCCGAACTACATTAACAACCAAAATATAAGAAATTGCAATGAAGATAATTATTGCAATCAGTGAAATAATTACCATCCAATGAAGCAAATTACTCATCAAGCTATTGTAATAAGTCATACTATTAGAAACCACTACATAGCCAGTTAATTTGCCATTTACCTCAGAATAGATTTTCTGGTAGGTTAAAAGCATTTTGCCTTTTTTTCGGTTTACTACTTCTTCAAGTTGGTTGCCGGCAAATTCTTTTAGCTTAGGTGCAGAATTACCATTAGTAAAAACAATTTCATCATGTTTGTTGTAAACTGCTACATTAATATCTGGATTCGAAATCGATGAAATCAGGCTATCACTAAATGCTTTATTCTCTGTATCTTTTTTGCTAATAGCAGGACCGCCCCTCAAAATACGCCTGGTAGACGGTGACAGAGCAGGAATTACATTTGAGATTTCTAGCTCATCTTGAATAGAACTTAATGTCCGGTCCATCGTGATAACTACATTATTAGATGCCTCTTGTTGCTGTTCCATCGATTGATGACTAACAATTTGATAGGCAACAACTGAAAATATGACAAAAGAGACCGTAATCGTTAATGCAACGATACTAACCCATCGCACAATTAGCGATGAGTGCTTGGCCTCTTTTTCCTCGTCTTTATTCTTGATCATCATCTTCATCTCTTACCATATAACCGGTACCACGAACCGTGTTAATGTAAGATGGTTGACCTGGAGCGTCAATCTTATTGCGTAAATAACGTACATAAACTTCAACTACGTTAGTTTCGATATTAGATTCTGGACCCCAGATCTTATTCAATAATTGATCACGACTAACTACGTTGTTCTTATTTTCAATCAAGGTCATTAATAAGTTGTATTCGCGTTTAGTTAAATCGATTGCCTTGCCATCACCACGGTGCACAATTCGGTTAGCAGTTTCAATTGTCAAATCCTTAAATTTTACAATCTTTTGCTTAGCAACAGTAACCTTTGATGCGTCCTTTTCGATTTTAACGCGACGTAACACTGCGCGAAGACGAGCTAAAAGTTCTTCAATTGCAAAAGGTTTAACAATATAATCGTCAGCGCCATGATCCAAACCAGAAACACGGTCGATCACTGAATCACGTGCAGTCATCATGATAATTGGCGTAGTCTTAACTTGACGAACACGACGTGCAATTTCCAACCCATTTAAATCAGGTAACATCAAGTCAAGCAAGATAGCATCAAAGTCTTGACTCAATGCATCTTCTAATCCCTTACGACCATTATTCTCAACAACAGTCTCGTAATTTTCATGTTGCAATTCAAGCTCGACAAAGCGAGATAAGTTCTTTTCATCTTCAATAATTAGAATTTTTGCCATGTTAATTCATTTCCTCGTAGATCAATTTGGTTTTCTAATACTAATAAATTAATTAAAAAATGTTTTTATAATTAAAGGATACTTTAAAATTGCTTCTAACACAAGATTAAAAAACAATCAAAGTAAAAATTTTCTTTGATTGTCCACCATATTTTTCAATTACATTTATTACTTATTTTTATTGTCCTTATCATTATCTTGCCCATCAAGCAAGACCTTCAATTTAGCAAAAGCTGGGTTAACTTGGTTCTTCTTGCCTTCTTCAAAAGAGGCTTCAGAAACAACTTCCCAACCTTGACCCTCTGGGAAAATATTCTTTTCTTTTTCTTCAGGAGTCAAAATAGTAGTTGGAATATGGAGTAAAATATTATCTTCTACCGCTGTTTGCAAGTCAATTTGGTCATTCTCAACTTGTACAATAGTATCGTTTTCTTCCAATTCTTCCTTGGTTGGCTTACGATCAAGGTAGTTTTCAGTAAAAGTAAAATCTTCATGATAGTCTACCGGCTTAAGGCTTCTGCTTGATGGCACAACCAGATCAGCGGCCACATGAAAACTGCCAGTCACAAATGGTTCTTGATAGAACAAGTCACCGCTCACTTTTACATTTTTCGCATCAATTAGTAGATCTTTACTACGCTTAAAAAATTCTGGACGCATTTCCAAATCACGTTCAATGTGAGTTAATGGTTCCTTGGAATTTTGAATCCTAGAAAAACTAAGTTCTAACATTTTTACACCTCGATTGGCCGTCGACCAAAGTTTTGATCAACACCCATTATTTGTTCAAATAAACGATCTACCCTAACTTGTAAAGCCAAAGAACCGCTCTTAGCACTTCTTTTATCGACCTTTGAAACAATTTCTGTCTGAAAATCTTTACGTTGTTGCTTCAAAAACTTGCGCCCTGTTTTACTAAAACCTAAAAGCATCAACGATTCATGATTAAAACTAGCAAGCATATCATCTTGAGTAACATTGAGCAATGTATACAAACTTAACCTACGCAGCCGAGAATATGTATACCGCTTAGACTTAATATGCCGTAAAAATTCAGTAAAGTCGCGTGCCAAATGAATTTCTTGCTTCATCTTGTATTCAAGCCCCTCACTCATTTGGTAAATTCGTTGCAAATCTTCAACTGAAGATGATTCGATTCGATACTTCAAAAACGGATAAAGCAAATTCCAATTAGGATAAACTTTTTGTTTAGCTAACACTGCTGCTTCTTTTTTAGGCATCCAATACTTTAAATTTTCAGTATCTTCACCATGCAGCAATAAATTGCGAATCGCACTGGCACTTTGGACAACTTTTTCTCTTTGTAAAAGGTCATCATGTCCTGCTCCAATTCGGTTGACCGGATGCAGGTTTAATGGTGAACCTAAATTATGATTAGCTACTGAATACGCTAACCCCAAAATAGCATTTGGCTGATTAACTTCATAGCCTACTTCATGCGCTACCATTTGGTTATATTGTGTTGAATAAGTTTGGCTATAATCTCTAAAATCCATGTGATTCTGGGGAATTTCCGCAATTCTTTTGCCCAAATAAGCAAAATTCAGGTTAGCATCTTCTACACCAAAGACTAAATCAGTTACGCCTAATTTAGCAAGTTGTTCAATGTTTCCGAGAGCAAAAAGATCAGCTGGTTCCACTACCGTTGAAAATGGTGTTTCAAATACCAAATCGGCACCAGATTGTAAAGCCACCTTAGCCCGCTCCCACTTGCTCATAATCGCCATCTCACCACGTTGCACGTAGTTACCAGACATGAGCACCACAATTGGATCATTACCAGCAACCAAGCGTGCTTGATTTAGCAAGAACTCATGTCCACTATGGAAAGGATTAAATTCCGCAATGATCCCAACAACACTCATTGCTTAATCTTCCTTCAATTCAACTTGCTTACCGTTAGCCCATAGCTTTTCCAAGTTATAAAATTCACGTGCTTCCTTAGTAAAGACGTTGACTACAACATCACCTAAATCGAGCAAAAGCCAGTTAGAATCTCTGGTACCTTCAATACGGTAGTCAGTGTAGTTGTTTTCGTGAGCCGCATCAACAATTGAGTTAACGATCGCATGTAATTGACGATTAGAGCCTGCACTGGTAATGACATAGTAATCAGCTAAAATACTGATTCCACGCATATCGTAAGCTTCAGTATCTTCACCATGACGGTCACTAATTGCTTGGGTAGTAAAATCTAAAATTTCTTGACTAGTCAATATTTTTCTCCTTTTTATTACTTAATTCCCCATACATTGTATGCTTCTAAAGTACGAGGATATACTTTATTTTTATTTTCAATTAAAAACTCTAAGGTGTGCTGCAATTCATAGCCTACCCCTTCATCAAGACTAGCATAAGCAACTTTGCGCGCTTCTTCAACTCCTGGAAAATCTCGTCCGGGTTCAATAAAATCAGCTACAAAGATAATTTTATCTAATGTAGTCATCTTAGTATCACCAGTCGTATGACGACGTACGGCAGTTAAAATTTCAGGATCCCTAATTTTTAAATCACGTTCAATAAAGAAAGTCCCCACAATGCCATGCCAGATGGCCCGATTCCAATTAAGCAAATCTGGATCAAAATTCTGTTCCTTAATTACCTTACGATACTCTTCTACCGGTACCTGCTTGGCATAATCATGAACAAAGCCAGCTAAGGCTGCTTTTTCTTCATCATATCCATTTAACTTAGCCAACTTACGTGCAGTTTCACTAACACGAACACAATGTTCAAAACGTTTTTTCTTCATGTTTGCCTTTTCTTTAGCAACAATTTGTTCACTAGAGAATGGTGAATAAGTATTTTTAAAAATTAGTTTCGTCAAGGTAAAGCCCCTTTTCTTCAATATATTCTCTGACGGCTTCTGGTACCAAGTAACGAATTGAAGTGCCAGTTGCGACACTGCGACGAATAGCAGTCGAACTTAGGCGAATATCTGGTGCGTCAACCCAAATCATGGGATATTGCGGATCTTGTGGATAACCTGGACGACGAATTCCGACCAATGTTACTAGCTTAGCCAGGGTCGGAGCTTCCTTCCAAGTATGGAAACTGTTAACCTGATCACTGCCCATAATCAAATAATAGTCATTCTGAGGTGCTTTTTCCTTGAGATAACGCATAGTATCCACAGTATAAGAAACGCCGCCTCGAAACAATTCCAATAGTTTTACCCTAAACTTAGGATTATCGCGCGTAGCTAAATCAAGCATCGTTGCCCGATCCTTAGCAGAAGTCAGCGGCGCATTTTTATGCGGTGGAATATTATCCGGAATAAACCAGACCTCATCCAGCTTTAACTTAGTCATTGCTTGCTCTGCCGCTACCAAGTGCGCAATATGCACCGGATTAAAGGTACCACCCATAATCCCAATCTGACGACCTTTACCTTGTTCTTGTTCCAATTCTGCTTCAACTTTAGCAGTTGGCATTTTTTCAATACATTTTGGATTAACCATATGCAAACCTCTAAATCAATGCACGACGAATACCTAAACCAATCCCATCTGGTGTGTAAGTCTTAACAACGCATCCCTTGGGTACAGTCACAAAACCAATTCCACCAAATAAAAGGTCACTCTTATATTCCGTTCTAAATTCTTGACCCTTTAGTGGTGCCATTTCATCATCTGCAGCTGGTGGGGATAACAATTCACCTTTATGCTTTTTATAAAAGTCATCCGCATTAGCTGTCTTAGTACGGTGAATATACATTCCACGAGCAACGTAAACAGTAAAGCTAGTCGATTCGCCCTTGAGATAATCAATCCGTCCCAAACCAGCTAAGAATAAAGTATTACCAGGCAATAATTGGTAAGTAGCTGGCTTTAAAGGCTTCTTAGGTGAGACCAGCTCCAAATCCTTAGCATTTAAGTGCGTAGCCAATTGATTCTCGGTCATGATCCCGGGCGTATCAATCAAAAAGTGACCATTTTCTAGAGGAATTTCAATTTTGTCTAAAGTAGTTCCAGGAAAGCGTGAAGCGGTGATCAGGTCTTGAATATCACCCATCATGTCAATAATGGCATTGATTAAAGTTGACTTACCAACATTAGTTGTCCCTACAAAATAGACATCTTTGTCTTGCGATTGCTTATTAATATAAGCGATCAAATCTTCCAAGTTCAACTTCTTTTTAGCTGAAACCAAGAAGATTTCCTTAGGATAAAGCCCCATTCGGTTAGCTTCTTGTCTCATCCAATCCTTAATCTTACTTTGCTTAGAGTTTTTAGGAAATAGATCAAATTTATTACCAACTAAAATAAAATCATTATTTCCAACAAAACGCTTCAATGATGATAGCAAAGAATTTGAAAAATCAAATAAGTCAACTACATTAACAATTAAAGCTTTCTTTTGTCCTAAAGAGTTAAGCAAAGCCCAAAAATCATCATTGTTTAAATCAACTGGCATGATTTCATTGTAGTGCCGTAATCTAAAACAGCGTTGACAATAGACATCCGCATTTTCTTCTTGTTTTGCTTTTTCTAGCGCGCTTTTTGGCAAATAACCCGCTTTTTCAGGATCATCAGATTGTAGTTTTGCACCACAGCCGATACAAATAATATCTTCATCCATTTGATAGCTCCTTCTTAAATGTTACTCGATGTGATAAGCCCAAGAAGAAAAAGATAATTTTTTCAAAGAAACGATTAATTCTTGTATTCCACTTATCTGTTTCAACTAACGGCTTAACTAAAACGGTCTCAACGCCTGCTAAGTTGCCTGCTTGCATGTCAGTGATTAGCTGATCACCAACCATCATAACTTGATCTTTCTTCAAATGCATTGCTTCACGCTTTTTGGTGATCGCAAACGGCAGCGGCTTGCGAGATTTTGCAACAAATTCGATATGGTATGGATCAAGCACCTTACCTACTCTTTGAGCATTATTGTTAGAAATCACCACAAGAGTAATTCCAGCCTTGGCTAATTTTTGATTAAAGTTATCCATTTCCTTGGCAGTCTCAAATTTATTCCAAGCTAGCAATGTATTATCCAAATCTGAGAAAACTGCCTTAATACCCATTTTATTCAATTTCCGGGGGTCCAGATTATAAATTGTATCAATTGTATATTTTGGTCTAAAAAGCATATCAACACTCCATTTTTTATCACCTTATATCATATCAAAAATGGGTTTGCTTTAGAAATTTTTGTTTTCTTCTGTTAAAAAGTGGTACAATACTAAACAATTTAAGCAAAATCATCAGATAACAGAAAGGATTAACATGAGAAAATTCATCGATTTACACCTTCACCTAGATGGCTCTGTTCCGGTTGCAACTGTAAAAAAATTAATGCAAGAACATGGCATGCCTCAATTAACTGATCAAGAATTGTCCGTCGATAATTCTTGCAGCAGCTTAGAAGAATTTTTAGAAAAGTTCGCCCTTCCTAATCAATTAATGCAGACCAAGCATGATTTAGAAACCATTGTTTTTGACTTGCTGACTGAATTAAAAAGCCAAGGCTTGGTGTATGCAGAAATTCGCTTTGCACCGCAACTGCACACAAAAAAAGGTTTAACTCAAAAAGAAGTAATCGCATCCGCCATCGGTGGAATTAAGAAATTTTATCAACGGCAAAAAGAGGACAAGGACCATCCTGAACTACATGCTGGTTTAATTCTATGTCTAATGCGCTTTGCTCATAATAATATTGAAAATATGGAAACCGTCGAATTAGCAAAAGAATTTTTAGGGAAAGGCGTTGTAGGGCTGGACTTAGCGGGTGCAGAAGGACCTATTCCTAACATCAACTACCAAAAGTTTTTCCAACGTGCACAAGACTTGGATGTTCCTTACACTATCCACGCTGGAGAAGCTGCCGGTCCTGATTCAATTCGCCAAGCACTAGAAATGGGCGCTAAGCGAATTGGGCACGGCATTCGCTGCACTGAAGATCCAGCGCTTACCCAATATTTAATTGATCATCAAATTATCTTAGAATGTTGTGCCACCTCAAATATGAACACTAAGGCTTTTGATCAGATCGATTCTTACCCTATTAAAAAATTATTGCACATGGGAATGAAAGTCACGCTAAATTCTGACGATATGACCGTTTCCAATACCAATTTACCGCATGAATACCAGCTACTTGAAGAAAAAACTGCCTTAACTCCTGAAGAAGAAACCACTCTTTATCTCAACGCGGTTGACGCAGCCTTTACCACGCCAGATGAAAAAATCAGATTACGGGCATTAATTCAAAAATAGATAAAAAAATAAGCTAGGAAAATTTCCCCAGCTTATTTCTTTTGTGATTAGTTCAAAGCCTTCTTAGCAGTTTCTGCTAATTGCGCAAAAGTCTTTGAATCGTTGTAAGCAATATCAGCTAACATCTTACGGTTCATGTCAACACCAGCTAACTTCAAGCCGTGCATTAACTTAGAGTATGAGATGTCGTTTTGTCTTGCAGCTGCGTTAATACGAGCAATCCATAACTTTCTGAATTCACTCTTACGTCTTCTACGGTCGCGGAATGCGTACTTGTATGAAACGAATAATTGAGTGCTTGCAGCCTTAAATTGCATGTGCTTTGCGCCACGGTAACCCTTGGCAAGCTTCATGATCTTCTTACGACGTTGACGTGTTACTGTTCCACCTTTAACTCTTGGCATTTAAAATTCCTCCTACTATAGTCTGTCTTAATTAAGAACAAGTATTAGTGCATTTGAGCAACCATTTGCTTGATACGCTTCATATCACTCTTTGAAACCATAGCAGCTTTTCTCAAGTGACGACGTTGCTTCTTTGTCTTACCGTGGAAACGGTGACCAGTAAATGCGTGGTGACGCTTTAAACCACCATTTGCAGTTCTCTTAAAACGCTTAGCAGAAGCGCGGTGTGTTTTCATCTTTGGCATATTTCTATTTCCTCCAATTAACTACTTTTTCTTTTTGTCCTTATCACTCTTAGGTGCAAGCATCAAGAACATTGAACGACCTTCCATCTTAGGCTTACTAATTACATTAGCAATGTCTGAGGTTGCTTCAGCCATTTTTTCAAGTACTTGTTGACCTAATTCCTTGTGAGTGATGGCACGACCTCTAAAACGAATTGAGACGCGAACCTTAGCTCCTTCTTTAGAAATGAACTTACGAACGTGCTTAAGTTTAGTTTCGAAGTCGTTACCTTCAATAGTTGGACTCAAACGAATTTCTTTGACACTGACTGTCTTGGAATTCTTACGGGCTTCCTTAAGCTTCTTTTGTTGTTCGAAGCGGTACTTCCCGTAATCCATGATACGTGCTACAGGTGGCTTAGCATTAGGTGAGATCAAAGCTAAATCAAGCCCCGCATCGCTTGCACGACGCAAAGCATCACTCTTGCTCATCACACCAACCTGCTGACCATCTTCATCGATTAAACGAACTTCGCGAGCGCGAATTCTTTCGTTTAGGATTAAACTTCTTGGTATAACTGTTCACCTCCGTGTTAATTTGAGGACAAGAAAAAGGCGGGTTATAAGATTCATACCCGCCTTTAATCAACAGAAATTATCGATCAGCCTAGAGGTTTACTTAACTTAGGCGAGAAGCGGGTGCTTCTTCTTGTTCTCAACTAGTAGAATTATACCCGTTTATCTAACCTGCGTCAACACGATATTACAGTTTTCTCAAAATCATTAATCAACCTCACAATAAAAAATGATATCTGCTTTCCCCTCTTGCTTGGTATGGCGATAAACATTAGTATCCAATCCGCCAACATAAAAACCTGTATGTAAATAAAATAAACATGCACCAGGATTATTATCTTGCCCTTGTGTGTAAAGTCCAGCATAGTCATTTTCTTTGGCGATTTCCTTTGCCTTAGCTATTAACTTTTGCCCACATGCTGGCCACGATAGTTTTTATTCACTTTAAGATCAGATAAATACATATATTTAAAAAATCCTGGTTGTAAAATTGCTAATCCAATACAATTTTTACCATCATATGCACCAATGAATGTACTCTCTTTCATTGCATCATAGTCATAATTTTCATCAGGAAAGCACATTTCTGTAACTTTTTCTGATGAATACTTTTTTAATTGATAATCCCATTTACCGTTATTATAAGAAACCAAAATTTGTCCGAATAATTTAAATGGCTCATTAAGAATATTAATATCTACTTTGTGCTGTGAATCAATTATTTTTGTTGTAATCATATTTATTTCTCTTATTCATCAATTTAACTCTTAGTATAATGCTAACGATCCGTTTTTTCTCACATTACGATTAGTAATTTCAAACATGATCAGTCCAATTATTAACCAAAGCACGGCGTTAAACAAAGAAGCAGCTAAGTAAAAGCCTAGACTGTAGGGATGTTGGTTAACAGCTAGTCTCATCCAGCTAACCATGGGAGAAATAGGTAAAAGACAAAATAAACACTTAACTCCCAAAGAATAATTTTCAAAATTAATTAGTAAAATTCCCAAATATACATATTGAAAAATTGCTAAAGTACTGCCAATTCGCTTAAAATGCAAAATCAAACTCACAACTAAGTATCCTAAACCAGTAGTAGTCACCAAAGCTAACAAGAAAGGAACAACCAGAACAATAGGAAATTTAATCCAATGATCAGTTAGCAACATAATGATTATTAATGCTAACACTGCCTGCACCGCCGAAATAATGATATTAACTATGCTTTTATTAAGAAATAATCTTCTAGCAGAAATTGGCATCAAAAACTGTTGCTCTAAAATACCATTTTGCATTTGGTTGGTCATAGTCATCCCCATTTGACTAATTGTGTTCTGGATTAAAGTCCACAAAATATAGCCAATGACCAAGGCATTCAGTGAAGTTCCAATTACCCCGCCGCCTACTAAGGTACCTCCAAGAAAGATAGCTATAAACATCATGATTAGCAAAATAAAGTCTGAAAAGTAACTAAATGAATATCTTTTATACAGCCACATTTGTCGCCAGAACTCAGCTTTTAAACTCGTCATTATTCTTCTCCTGTGTAGTATTCAAATATATCTTCTAAATTTCTCTTTTTAGTTTGGACCTGACTAATCGGTAATTCTCCTAATAACTGAAGCACTTTTGGTAAATCATTTTGGCATTTAACTTCTAATTGATAACGATCAGCCTGCTTTTTTGTTAAATTACAATAAGTTGATATTTTTTCTTTTTCCTTAGCAGTAAGTGATTGTGACAAGGTAAATTCCAAAATCGTCCATTTATTCAATCTGACCAGGCTTTCTTTCATATTATCTGAAAAGACTAGCTCTCCCTGATTGATCAATAAAATTTTTTGAGCCACTTTTTGAGAAAAACCTAATTGATGAGTAGTAATCAAGACTCCCACGCCATCGGCACTTAGTTCTTTCAAAATATTAATTACTATTTGAGCTGATTTAAGATCTAACCCTAAGGTCGGCTCATCTAATATCAGTAATTTTGGCTGCGCAATCATTGCGCAACAGATCCCTACTATTTGTTGCATCCCGCGACTTAAACTGGTAATCGTCGTATCTTTTTTATCCAACAGACCAAACTTCTTTAGCAATTGAAGGCCATTATGCTCCGCTTCTTTTCTAGATAAACCTCGTTGGCCACCCCAATAAATAAAATTCTCAATCGGTGACAAGGACCAAAACATATTCCGCGAGCCTTCCAAAAGAACTCCCGTATTTTTTAGGAGCAATAAATTGCTATTGGTCATCTCTTTCCCCTCAAAATATACTTTTCCATGATCAGGACTAACTAAATTCAAAATCATCTTTAAAGTTGTCGTCTTGCCCGCACCATTTAGTCCAAGAAAGGCAACTATATCGCCATGATCTACCGCAAAAGAAATATCTTTTACTGCTTTCTTGCTTGTGGCTTGATAAGTTTTTGATAATTTGTCTACTGTTAATAATGCCATCATTTTTACTCACCATTTTTCTTCAATTTTTTGTTAATTTGATTAACTTCATGCCATAAATGAAAGAAATAAGATCCATAAGCAATAGCGTACATAATGATAAAACTGATAACCGTAGTCATTAGCAAAGACCAAGAATAGCTAAAATTGTTGATAATTAAATTGAAAAGTAACCATGCTGCTAGACAAACAAAGAAATTGACTACAATTTGTGTCCTTAAAGACCAAGAATCATTATTAAAAATCCAACCTGCAAAATAAAAAAAGACACCGATAAAGAAGGATATTATTAACCAAAACAAGAAATTAATAGCTGACAATTTTGTCGCTTCCAAATTTCTCCAGTTAGAAGAAGATAATAGGTCCACCGCAAACCAGATCATGCCAATTCCAATTCCCATCAAACCGCTATCCAGCATATATCGAACACGTTTCATAATCCTAGCCTCTCTTTCAGTTCTTTAATCCTTCGTCGTGAGATTTGCACATGCAGATCATTATTCAAAATAGCATCAATATTACCGTTACTCAGAATTTGCAGATGATCTAATTGACGATAATTGAGCAGTGCACTTCTCGATACTGTCACGAAATCTGATGGCAAAACTTTTTGCACTTGATATAAACGACCTTTATACAAATAGGTATCCTGCTCCGTATACACGTAAGTTTTCTCATTTTCCACTTGTACCAGATAGATTTCGCTAAATTTTACTGGATACGCATCCCCTCGATGAAAACACCAGATGAACTCCTTCTTATTAGTCAACTCATTAGCAATCTGACTGATTTTATCTGTCATCTTATGTAGCCAGAACTCAGCTTTTTCTTCAGGTAAATTTTCATCAATATTGAATTTTACTTTCAAGCTGATCCCTCCTTCATTTGATTATTAGTATAGATAATTCTAATTTTTTTGTCATAAAAAATCGGTAAATGGTAGTTTTTCCAAGGTGAATGGTCTTAATTTAGCTTTTTAAGTACAAAAATACCCCATGATTTGTATCATGAGGCATCGAAATCAAATTAAATTATTTAGCTAAACTAGCCTTTTTGTAAGCATAGTATGCAAAGTAATTACCAGCACCTTCACCTACGCGCAATGCATTTACTTTTTTACCCTTAATGGTTCTTTTAACTGAAACATAGTAAAAACCATTGCCAGTTGGAGCAAGCCAGCCATTAGCATTGAAGCCAGTCACACCACGATATTTGAAAGTGTATGCTTCAAGCTTTGAAGTGCTTACTTTTTCCTCTAACTTAAAGTCGGATTTTTCATTCTCTTCTGCGAACTTAGAATCTATCTTGTCTCCCGTTTTCCCTTTCAACCGCTTATACAATTTAAGGCCGTTGACTGTATGAGCAGTAATGCTAAATTTCTTAACTTTGCCTTTTTCTTTGTAGTACCAGGTACCACGAGTACTCTTAGGTGTGGTGAAAACTTCCTTTGCACCCCAAGTGTTAGTAGCTGCTTTTGCTTTTTGTGTATTAACACTAGCTAAACCCAAGATAACCAATAATGCAGTGAAAAATATTACAACTTTTTTCTTCATCTTTAATATCTCCCTTAAAATTTTATATCATCATTTTACTACAAAAAATTGGAGAAAAAGCATTTATTTTACAATCAAGTTACGCGTGGTGCTAGTTAAATCGTTCTAGACAATATGCCATATTATAAGCTAAAATAGCTATTTCTAGCCGCTGTTGAAAGCCTACTGGACTTCTTGCTCGATTATTCTCAGCGTTGTAATAACTAAGCAAAGAAAAGTCGCTTTCAATGCTTCTTCTAATTGCCATCATCGCTTACTATTGCGTGGACCTTGAAGCCATAATAATAGACTTTCTCGGTTGCTTTATAACCAATATCAGCTACGCCCCGAAAGATCTTGACACGATAATTGCGAACAGGCTGGGAAACTATCAATAATCAAAAATTCTCCAGCTGTCTTTACTTCTTGATTCCAAGCCTGACGGATACAACGAATTAGAGGCAAGAGCATTCGAGCTCGACGGTTAAAGCGAGAATGAGATAAGCCAACGAAGAATTTACAGAATCTTCGTTGAGATTCAATTCCAATTTCAGTTTGCCAAATGAGCATCGCTAAGATAGAACTATCAGGAAGCTTGGTCTGATCAACATTTTTACGATGTTTAAGTCCATCAGGCGCATAAAGCTTATACAGCGAGCGACAAATCACATTTAACCGATTAAAACTAACTTGTAAATGGTGAGAAAAACGCTTAAGCTTGAGATAGTTCAATTAGATCAGACTCTTTTCTATTTAAATTACTTACGCGTGGTGCTAGTTAAATCGTTCTAGACAATAAGCCAAATTATAAGCTAAAATTGCAATTTCCAACCGGCTTTGAAAGCCTATCAGACTACGTGCTCGATTGTTCTCGGCATTGTAATAGGTCAGAAGCGAAAAGTCGCTTTCAATTGTTCTGCGAATAGCCATCAATTGATGATCATTGTGCTTTTTAGCTCCTGTCATATTTTTACGATATGGTGTCCAAAGTTCATAACCCATTTGTTTTAGCTGTTGATGCAGTTCTTTGCCTAAATAGCCTTCGTCGCCAAGAAGATAGTAATTAGATGGATGTGCATTTTCCATCAGTTCAACTGTCTCCTTGGCATCATGAACTGATGCTTTTGTTACGACATAATCAAGAATGTAACCGTCATCGCTAACAATGGCATGAACTTTGAAACCATAGAAGTAAATTTTCTTGGTGGCCTTATAACCAATGTTGGCATAACCGCGAAAAATTTTAGCACGATAGTTGCGAATTGGTTGGCAAACAGGTACCGGAAAGCTGTCAATGATCAAGAAATGTCCATTCAGGTCAACCTTTTTATTCATTTCTTGCCGTATCTGATAAATCAATTGCAATAGCTGACGTGAACGCCGATTAAAACGTGAGTGTGATAAACAATTGAAACATTCACAGAATCTTCTTTGTGATTCAATTCCTGTCTTAGCTTGCCAGATAAGTAAAGCCAAAATCAGACTGTCCGTAGTTTTAATTTGATCAATATTTCGCCGATGAGTAAACTCAGCCGGTGCATACAAACGATACCAGTGCCGACAAATTATCACTAAATCTTTAAAACTAACTTGTAAATGGTGGCTAAAACGCTTAAGCTTAAGGCAGTTCAATCAGATCAGACTCTTTTCTATTATTACTATTTACAAGTCGAGTCTAACAAGATTGGACTTTTTTATTAACTAAAACGATTTAACTAGCACCACGCGTAATCAAGTTACATTTTTACATCTTTATTACGTATGAGAATAGATATTCATAAAAGAGGGTATAAAAAAAGATAGTAGCAGGACAAGTCTCCGCTCTATCTGAAAGCCATCATGCTTTTCAATTGTATGTTTAGATTAACATTCTTCTGCTAATTTATCAATAAGTTTATTAAAAAAATTATTGACAGAAGTAATTTGAGGATTACTTTTGAAAAATTCATCATTAGTTGAAATACTATCCATTAATTCTTTTAATTGTCGTATTCTATTTCTTTTTGCTTCTATCGGAATTAATGAACAATATACAAAGAGTAATACTACAATGTTGTATACGAATTTTTTTCTAAGTTGTTTTCTTCTAGTCTGTGTTGATACAATGTTTAATCTTTTAATAAAATTTGTGATTTCAATATCTGGATGTTTAGACTCATCCATTTTTTCAGCAATATTATTTATTAAACAATTATTATGTGAGGTTGCGTTCCTTAAATCGCGAATAATATTCATAAATTTATTTTTAGGAATAATCTCTTCTTTATAGCTATCTTCATAATATTGACATATGTGAAGTAAGGTGCCAAAAGAAATTAATTCAACTAAAACCCAAATTGGAAAAAATGGATAATATTTTTTTATTAAGTTACGACAATACTCGCCTGATTTGTGCTGTTGTATGTTCTTTAGAGTATGAAAATTTTTGTCCTCAGAAGTTAAGTAATTTTTCACAAGAGAATATCCATCTTCATTCTCGTTCTGAGTGGTACTATTTATTAGCTTAACCTTGATTTGAGTCTCTATATCTAAACACATATCTCTTATCATATTTCTTATTGAGGCATCAATATTATACAATTCTTTCAAGTAAGCAAAATCTAATTTTTGATACTGTCCTTTTCTGTTTCCTTCTAATATCTTAGGATAAAGTTGCCGATAAGCTGCAACTTTAAAATAATACATGGTTTCTTTCAAAAATACTTTAGCTTCTTCTTCAGTACAAAGCTCAAATTTGATCCCTTTTTTGTTCATATGTTGAATCAACTGATCAACGGTCATCATTTGTTTCATACGTATTCCTCAATCTTTTTAGTTTCTACTAAAATATTATACTAAAGGGAACATAGGAACGGCTACACTTTTAAAAAAATACCCCATGCAAAATCGCATGAGGTATCTTCTAAATAATTATCTATTTAATTACTTTTCATCACGTGAGTATGACTTAACGTCAGCGTCAATTTCCTTAATAAAGTCATCAAGGCTCATTGAATTTTCTTGGTCAGTACCGTAAGGACGTACGTTTACGCCATTAGCGTTCATTTCGTCATCACCTAATACCAAAGTGTAAGGTACCTTTTGAGTTTGTGATTCACGAATCTTGTAACCCATCTTTTCGTTACGAGTATCAACTTCTGCTCTGAAGCCACGCTTAGCAAGTTCTTGACGAACCTTTTCTGCATATTCACCATGAGCATCAAGGTTAACTGGGATAATTTCAACTTGAACTGGAGCAAGCCAAGTTGGGAATGCACCCTTGTAAATTTCAGTAAGGTAAGCAATGAATCTTTCCATAGTACCAACAATACCACGGTGAATCATAACTGGACGGTGTTCTTCACCATCTTGACCAACGTAAGTTAAGCCAAATCTTTCTGGAAGCATGAAGTCAAGTTGGATAGTTGACATAGTTTCGTCATTACCCAAAGCAGTCTTAGTTTGAATATCAAGCTTAGGACCGTAGAATGCTGCTTCACCTTCAGCTTCAACATAGTCAAGGCCAAGGTCATCCATAGCACCCTTAAGCATCTTTTGACTTCTTTCCCACATTTCGTCATTTGCAAAGTACTTGTCAGTATTCTTTGGATCACGGTATGAAAGTCTGAAGTAGTAATCAGTAATATCGAAGTCCTTGTATACGTCCATGATTAACTTCAAAATCTTAGCGAATTCAGTTTGAACTTGATCCAAGGCAACAAAAGTGTGGCCATCATTCAAAGTCATTTCACGTACACGTTGAAGGCCTGACAAAGCGCCTGACTTTTCATATCTGTGCATCATACCAAGTTCAGCAACACGAAGTGGCAAGTCACGGTATGAACGAATGTGGTGCTTATAAATTTGAATATGTGAAGGACAGTTCATTGGACGAAGTTCAAGCATTTCGCCATCACCCATGTCCATTGGTGGGAACATGTCATCACGGTAGTGTGCCCAGTGACCTGAAGTCTTGTAAGCATCAAGGTTCATTAATACTGGAGTATAAACGTGTTGATAACCGTCAGCAACTTCACGGTCGATGATATAGCGTTCAACAACACGACGAATAGTAGCACCCTTTGGCATCCAGTAAGGAAGACCAGCACCAACCTTAGGATCAACGAAGAAGAGGTCAAGGTCACGACCGATAGTTCTGTGGTCGCGTTCCTTAATTTCTGCACGACGCTTCAAATCTTCCTTTAAAGCAGCTTCCTTGAAGAAAGCAGTACCGAAGATTCTTTGAAGCATTGGGTTGGATGATTTACCAAGCCAGTAAGCACCAGCAACTGACAAAAGCTTGAAGTGCTTAATCTTACCAGTGTTTGGCAATAAAGCATCAAAGCCAAAGTCAACGAAATCACCTAACTTGTAAGCATCAACCTTGTCACTGTCAATTTCCTTCAAAAGATCAGTCTTGTAAGGGTCATCCTTGAAAATATCTTCAAGTTCTGACTTGTCCATTACAACATGTTCAATTGCTTGACCACTCTTGATCAACTTCTCCATAGCTTTTTCAAGTTCTGGCAATTCAGTAACCTTAATTTGGTCATCTTTGTCAGTATCTACGTAAAAACCGCCTTCATCAGCAACATGTTGACCCAAACGAAGTTCTGGGTACTTATTCTTAGCAACTGCTTCAAGTGCAAAAGCAGCAGTAGCTCTTAAAATATCCAAGCCTTCTTCATCCTTATCAGTAAGAATGGCAACTTCAACATCATTGTCAATTTCATAATCAAGTGGCTTAACAACGCCATTTACTTTAGCACCAACGGCAGCTTTTCCAAGAGATGTAGCGATTGATGAAGCTACTTCCTTAACTGAAACAGCCTTATCAAAATCTTTCTTTGAACCGTCTGGCAAAGTAACTGAAAAACTCATATTTTTACCTCCAATAAAAAAATCCCAGTGCTAATAAAAGCACTGGGACGTGTTAATTGCGTGGTTCCACCCAAAATTCAGGTTAGCGTACGTCTAACCTCTCGTATAGATTGATAAAGGTATCCAGCCTCTTAAAATTCAATTTTGGGGAATAAACGATTGGGGTGATTTTCTAATGAAGAACTTCCAGAACTAGGTCCTTCTCTCTGAGCCGAACATCATCATGTCTCGTTTAATTAACTTCAATTATACGCATCAAAGTGAACGATGCAAGACCTTTTTGAAATTAATGCGAAAAATTTCGTCGATCAGGACCGGAAACTACTACTTCTTTAGCTAAAAAACGTACTCGTTGCATTAATCTTTTAGCTTTAACTGGATCAGTTGCATTACGGGTTTCCTCAAAGTGTGACTCTAATGCTTCCATATCTAAATTAGAAGAGAAAAAGGTTGGCAAAACATTATCCATTCTTGCCTGTAAAATTACTCCTAAAACGTCATCACGTGACCACTGACTTAATGTTTCTGCCCCAATATCATCCAAAATTAAGATATCGCATTCAGCTAAATTCCTGATCTCATCTTGCAAGCTGTTATCACCAAAATGACTTGATAAACCTGCAATAAAAGTTGGAACGTGTAAAAATACAACATTCCGATCAAAATTAGTTGCTACATAGTTTGCAAGTCCCGCTAGCATATAGGTCTTCCCGATCCCAAAGTCGCCCGACAAATAAAGGCCTTGTTGGTGAGGATCAGCTTTGTACTTTTTCAAAAAATCATAAATCAGGGTTAAAGCTTGCTGGCGATCATTTGTAACCTCAATATCACTTAAATTAACATCATGCAATTTAGCAGGCAGATCAATTAAATGAAGACGCCGCTTGGCTGCTCGTTGCTGATCTGCTACAATCTTAGCCTCGGTAGGTTTGTAACGTACATCAATTACTTTGCCGTTTAAAAATAATTGCGGAGCATAACCGGCCAGCACCTGATTCTGACTATGTTTTTGCGCATAATATTCATAGATATTGGCCATACTATTTCGAATCATCGCCTTATCTATTTTTTCCCTATTTGCCTGCAAAAACGCTTGCACATCTGGATCGTGTAAAGCAGTTTTCAACAGTTCTTTCTCATTACCTAAATTACGCTCTTTAACTATTTTTTTAAGCAAATCACCAATTGCTTCCATTATTTCACCTACCCTCTATTTACTTATTTTTCAGATCCTTAAAGATATCCTTCAGCTGTTCTGTTGACATACCTTCATTTTTAGCCTTTTTCTTGCTCCAATCGGTACCTTTTTCGACTCGCTTATTTTGTCGATATGACTGTCGATTTTTCTTTTTAAGAATATCGGCTTTACGCTTCTTCACATATTCAAGAGCTTGTACCCCAGTACTAATACCACCTTGCAGCCAATCATTAGCTATTCGATAAGCACGATTAGAAGTTACAACAGTATCGTAGGTCAAACAGGTATGAATCAAAATATTAATCAAATCTTCCGGCAAGCCATACTGCGTGTGCAGCTGATTAATAATATAGTTTTCGCCTGGAGCTACAATTCCACCCTTTTCAGTTTTTAATTTGTATAAAAATTCAGATGGGGAATTTTCATTTGCTTCGAGTAACAGTTTTCTATCATTAGCATCCAAACCTTTGATAGTCGCAATAGCGCGCTTTTTGCCTTCTTCAATTTGTTTTTGAATGTTTTCCCTAGTATGCAATCGTTTATAATTTTCTGCTATGGTATTACTAATTTCATGCATGTTTAATTTATGTGTACCATGCAAACAGGGAACAGTCTCATCCACAAATTCCTGTTCCGATAAATTATATGTCTGTATTAAGCCCCGAATTTGGTTCTTTTTAATTTCTACTTCTTGAGCTGGAATTTGATAGACATTATATTGATCTTTAATCAGATCCCAATCAATTGGATCCTGGGCATTAATTTCAGCAGTTTCTACCTCAGGCGCTTTATTTTCCTGCGCAGCTTCTACTACCTCATTAGATGGATTAATTGCTTCATCCCCTGGCAAGCGAAAAACATCAAAAAAGTTGGCTGAGACATCGCGCGCATTCTTGATTGGCTTTTCACGCAGTTTTGCTTCCTTAGCAAAAGCATGACTCAAGTCATGAAAGGTTGGGCTGCCAACTTTTTCTTTCAACAAACTTGCTAGCAGTGGTGTTGCAAAAAATTTGTCTGCACTAGGAACCTGTAATAACTTAAAAACAATGATATTATTGAAGACATTATCCGCTAAAAAAGTTTGCACTAAACCTACGGCTTCCAGTTTATGCAAAGAATGAAACATATCTTTTAAACTACAATCAAGTTGCTCCTGTAGTGAATAAATTCCCTTTGCATCAGAAACAATACCATATGGATCATAGTCATTGATCAAAGTCTGATACAAGGCAATTGCCACCGCGCCAACCAAAGGCTGATACAGTTTAATCAAGATTTTCTCATTCTCTGGAAAAAGGGTAATCTTGTTGGCTACATAATAAAGATGCTTAGGATCAGACGTTGCAAACATGACTAATTACCCTTTCCTTTTTTGGCCATCATATCTTCCATTGTCTTCATAAAGCTAGACATATCCTTGAACTCACGGTAAATTGAAGCAAAGCGAATATAAGCTACGTCATCCAAATTAGCCAAATCATCCATGACATACTGACCAATCTTCTTAGATGAAATTTCACTAACGCCTTGTTTTCTTATCTTATTTTCGACACGATCAACCAATTGCTCAAATTGTTCACTACTGATTGGCCGTTTTTGTCCGGCTGCCATTACTCCGTGCAAAATTTTCTTTCGACTGAATGGTTCACGGGTACCATCATTTTTTACTACCAACAAAGGAGCAGTTTCCACTCGTTCAAAAGTAGTAAAGCGAAAACCACAATTTTCACATTCTCTGCGCCGTCTAATAGCCCGGTTTTCATCACTAGGCCGCGAATCAATAACGCGAGAAGCATTTTGATGACAATTTGGACATTCCATAGCTATCCCTCTTCTCTAATCTTTACCAATAATTGTGCTAGTTTATTCTCTAGTTCTTTTATTGTACCAGTATTTTCAATCACAAAATCAGCCAATTGCTCTTTTTTGACCATAGGCAACTGACTTTGCATCCGAATTCTTGCTTCTTCATCGGTTAAATGATTCCGCTCCTTCAAACGCTGTAATTGCATTTTCTCAGGCAAAGTAATCACTAAAACACCGTCAGCTATATCTTTCTTATCCATCCCTGACTCAAAATAAAGTGGGACATCAAGAATAACTATTGGTTGAGCTTGATATTGATTTAGCAATTTCTTTGTTTGCAAAAAAATCAACGGATGCGTTAACTCATTTAATTTAGTTAAAGCCCGCGAATCCTTAAATACCAATTGCCCTAATTTCTTTCGATTAATCGTTTGGTCATCATTTAAATACTCTGAGCCAAAATAATCTTTAATCGCCTGCCAAGAAGCTTGCCCAGGCTCCATCAAATCATGAGCAATCTGATCATCATCGATCACAGGAATTTTATTTGCTTTAAAAAACTGGTCCGCTGTACTTTTCCCAGTTGCAATACCACCAGTTAAGGCTAAAACATAGCTCATTAATAAACCACCTGACAATGTGGACAGAAGGTTGTCCCTCTGCCTGATACTTTAATCTTTTCTAGTTCCGTGCCACACTTTGCACAAGGTTCACCTGCATGACCATAAACCTTGAGCATTTCTTGATAGCCACCAACATTTCCGTTGGCATCTAAATAAGTATGAACAGTCGTCCCACGCTTTTTTGTTGCAATTTTAATAGTTTGGTTAATATTCTGCCACAGCTCTTTTGCTTTTTCTGCCGGAATTTTATTTGCGGCACTCAAAGGATGAATTCCACTCTGCCACAGTGTCTCATCAACATAGATATTACCTAAACCTGCAACGGTTGTTTGATCAAGCAAGACATTTTTAATATTTTTCTTCTTACGGCTCAAGGCCTTGATAAAATAATCTGACGAAAATTCTATGCTATTAGGCTCAGGGCCCAGTTTGCCAATCCCCGTCACTTGGCGCTCAGTACCTGTTAAAATCAGCTGCATGCGGCCAAACTTACGCACGTCATTATAACGCAAGGCAGTTTGATCAGTAAAAATAAACTCTACGTGGTCATGCTTATCCTTAGGCGCATCGGAAGTGGTTAAATGATATTTTCCCTCCATGCGTAAATGTGACACAATAGTTAAATTATCACTTAGGCGTATCAGTAAATATTTAGCATAGCGATCAATCTTTAAGACCTTTTTACCTGGTAATTCTTTGATAAATTTCTCATGGTCTGTTGCCACAATTTTGGGATACCAAAGTACTACTTTTTTAATCGTTTTTCCAACGATTAGCGGAGTTAAAGTCCGTCGCACCGTCTCGACTTCAGGCATTTCTGGCATTAAATCACCTACTTTGCATCATACCAATTATGACCCCAACCAGAATCTGCAATCAATGGCACATCAAGCTTCACTGCCGATTGCATAACTTCTGGAACTATCTTCTTAATCGTTTCTAATTCATCTTTTGGCACATCAAAAATCAATTCGTCATGTACTTGAACGACCATCTTGGTCTTCAAATGTAGTTCATCTAGCTTCTTTTGCATATTGATCATAGCAATCTTGATAATATCGGCCGCTGATCCTTGAATAGGCGAGTTAATCGCAGTTCTTTCTGCAAAGGCACGAACGGTGTATTTCTTAGCATGAATATCTGGTAAATATCTGCGGCGGTGCATGATCGTTTCTGCATAGCCTTTATCACGGGCTTCTTGTACCGCCTTATCCATATAATCCTTAATCTGTGGGTATTGTTCAAAATAATTATCAATAAATTCTTTAGCTTGTTTTCTTGAAATACCTAGGTTCTTAGACAAGCCATAATCAGAAATACCATAAACAATACCGAAGTTAACTGCCTTAGCATGACGACGCTGAAGTGGAGTTACTTCATCTGGAGAATCTAAATGGAAGATCTTCATCGCAGTATGGGAGTGAATATCGTAGCCCGTCTTAAATGCTTCTTGCATATGAGCATCACCAGAAACATGTGCCAACACACGAAGTTCAACTTGAGAATAATCGCAAGAGAAGATATAACCATCAGGATCACGTGGTACAAATGCCTTTCTAATCTGCTTGCCTTCTTCAGTACGAGTTGGAATATTTTGCAAGTTAGGATCAACACTAGATAAGCGTCCCGTTGCAGTTAAAGTTTGCAAGTAGCGCGTATGAACACGACCATCAGGTTGGATTACGTCAAGCAGTCCCTTAACATAAGTTGATTGGATCTTAGCGATTTGACGGTAGTCAAGAATTTCTTTAACAATTGGACTTTGCGTCTTTAATTGATCAAGCACTTCAACAGAGGTTGAGTATCCAGTCTTAGTTTTCTTCAAAACTGGCAAGCCTAACTTTTCAAATAAGATATGTCCTAATTGCTTAGGCGAATTTAAATTAAATTCTTCCCCGGCTTGTTGATAGATCTTTTTCTCTAAATCCTGCAGCTTCACAGCAAATTCATTTTGCAATTGAATTAAAGTACTTGCTTCAACCTTCATACCATTGATTTCCATCTTGGCAAGAACTCGAGCAGTTGGAATTTCAATCGTATCAAACAAGTCATCTTGTTCATGTTCTTTTAGCTTTTCCAGTAATGGCTGCTTTAGCTGTTCAATTGCATTAACTTTAGAAGCCAAATGATTAAAGAGCTCATCATCGTCGTCTGGCACATGTTCACTCTTACCTTTGCCATAAACTTCGATATCAGTTTTAACGGAATAATCACCATATAAATGGGCAATTTCACCTAAATCATTTGAATTATTTTCATTATTAACTAAGTACGAAGCAAGCAACATATCATAATCTAAACCGTGAGCGTGAATCCCTAAGCGATGCAAGCCAACTGTAGTTCTCTTTAAATCAAAAACATTCTTTTTAATTTTTTCATCTTCCAAAAGGTGCTTGATATTGCTTTCATTAAGTAAATCGACATCTCTTGAAACATAAATTTTATCGTTAACCTTTAAACTGAAACCAACAAAATCAGCTAGATGGTAATTAGCTCCCAGCATTGCTAAGTAAAATTCTACTTGGTCGTTTTCAGTTGCTTTAACTTGGTCTACATTCTTATCATCTAAAACAGTGTATTCAACTTTTTCTACTTCAGTACCATCTTGTCCTTTTCCTGAGGCATTGAGTTCAGCTAAAAACTTGCGGAAATTCAATTTTTCATAAAATTGACGCAATTTTTCATAGTCTACTGGTTCACGTTTAACGTCATCAATATCAATTGTAACTGGTGAATGGCGATCAATCGTAGCCAATTTTTTAGCTAAAAAGGCCTTGTCTTTATCATTAATCAAGTTTTCCTTTAATTTGGATTTCTTCATCTCATCCACATGAGCATAAAGATTCTCAATTGATCCATACTTTTGAATAAGACGAGAAGCGGTTTTTGGACCTACCTTAGTGACGCCAGGATAGTTATCAGAATTATCGCCCATCAAAGCTTTCATATCGATGAATTCAGTTGGCGTTACACCATTAACTTCCTTCATGTGTTCAGGAGTATAGGCTTCAAGCTGAGATACACCCGACTTAGTCACTTCAACTGTTGTCTTGTCTGAAGCTAGCTGAGTCAAATCACGGTCCCCTGTCACAATTGTAGTCGTAAATCCATTTTCTTCACCCTTAGTGGCAAAAGTACCAATAATATCATCAGCCTCATAGTCCTTTAATTCATAGGTTTTAATACCTATGTCATGCAACATTTCTTGAATATAAGGCATTTGTTCAAGTAACTCCTCTGGGGTTTTCGCACGTCCGCCTTTGTATTCACCATACATTTTTGTTCTAAAAGTGACTTTTCCTGCATCAAAAGCTACCAATACGTGGGTTGGATCAACGTATTTTAAAAGGACATCGAGCATGTTCTTAAAAGCGTAAATGGCATTAGTGTGCAGGCCGTCTGGACTCTTGAAAGATTCTAGTTGACGATAAAGAGCGTAAAAGGCTCTGAAAGCTACAGAGTTACCATCGATTAGAAGTAATTTTTTATCTGCCATTTTATTCCCCTTTTATAAAAATTGTTCTCTATACTTACTTATCTATTTTACCAGTTTCAAGGGTAATCTTTTAATAGGAAGTTTAATGTAAAAGAAACATACTAACCTAGTGTTGGATCATGAATCGACGGATTCACGATCTGGCACTTTTTATTTTGTCTAAAATAGAAAGTGAAGATAAAGCAAATCAAGTCTTCAGCTTTTTAGACACTTGATGTCGTAAAAGAAACGGACTGCTTTACCACCTATTCTTAAGTCTCTTCGAAGTCTGTGGGCACTTAGATGCCGTGTTTAGAAAATTAGAATTAATAGGTTGATAAAGAGGTTTATCTTCACAGCGGAGGTTATATTATGGAATCACAAATTATTTTCGGTATTGATGTTAGCAGTAAATCTTCCACAGTTTGTGTGGTTAATGACCGGATCAAACAAGGCGAATCTTTTAGAATCTCTAATGATTCCTTTGGCTATCAAAAACTTTATGAGCAACTGAACCAATATTTGATAACTCCTTTAGTTGTTTTCGAAGCTACTGGTGTTTATTCTCTAAGCCTGCAAGCTTTCTTAGAGGATTATCATATTAAGTATTTGAAGCTTAATCCGCTTAAAGCGAAAAAGCTAATGGACAATAATTTACGCCATAATAAAACTGATAAGGTAGATGCTTATCGCCTGGCTTTAATTCAATTTAATGCCCCGCAAAAGCTGCGTGATCCACAGCCCAGAGAGTATCATGAACTTCAGAATGCCAGTCGCTATTATGAAGAACTTACTAGGAGTATAGTTACTACTAAAAATCAATTGCACCGCAACCTCCAATCCACTTTCCCACAAATTGAAGAAATACTGTCTCATCCATCTGGCAGAATTTATTGGGCGCTTGTTAGTCTTTTCCCACATGCTGGATATGTTCTAGAAAAGAATGAGACACAGGTAACTCAAATGCTTAATTCTATTTCTGGAATAGGACAACAAAGGGCACGGTACTTAACCACAAGATTATACGCTTTTGCTAGAGAAGCTTATCCTTATGATTCCAAAGATAGTATTATCGTTAGAGCTATTCAAAGGAACATTTCTAATTTATTTTCACTCCAGCAAGAACGCGACTATGTAATTAACTACATGGAAAAGCTGGCTAAAGCAGTAAACGCTCGTGCTTTATCCATCTATTTGAGTATCCCAGGGGTTGCTAGAATTACAGCAGTGAGATTAGTAGCAGAGCTCGGTGATCTAAGACGGTTTAGCACTTCAGCTCAAATTGATGCGTTTGTTGGCATTGATCCAGGAAGGTACCAATCTGGTGAAAAAGACAGTTCTCTTGGCATTACCAAGCATGGCAATCATATTGCCAGAAAAATACTTTATCGAGTTATTACTCAAATGGAGACGGTAAAGGCTACGCAGCCTTGCCATATAACTGATTATTATGACAAGAAAAAACGATCTTCAAATAGCCAAGGCTATAAGAAAATCGCCATTGCATCAGTCCATAAACTGATACGCACAATGTTTGCTCTTATCAAACATGATCAATCATATGATTACAACATAGCCACCGAAAATAAAAGACTTTGGCTGAAATCAAATAATCAACTTAAGTATAAGCAACCTATGGAAAAACTACAAGTATTCATAGGCTTATTTGTGGTACTTTCGCTTTTTCTTAAATTTAAACTCTTATTTGCTTTAACCTTATTCGCATCATTAAAACAAGTAAATTTATTTTCTTAAATCATTGATAATACTTGACTTTGGGTAGAAAAAAAGCTCCACTTTTATGGAGCTTTTACTGTCAGTCGACTTAGATGACTGAGTCTTTGAATCAGGCTTAGATTGATTCTTTTTACTTGAATCTTTCTTGCTTGTATCTGACTTACTTGAATCCTCTTTATCAGTAGTTGAGTTACCTGAAGTTGATTTATTTGTAGTTGAGCTGCTATTAGTAGTGCCTGAAGTGCTATTTGAGTTACTTTGCTTAGAACTACTGTTAGTGCTTGATCTATTACTTGTAGTGCTACTACTTTGTTGGGTGTTAGAACCATTGCGCTTAGTCGTATTTGACGTAGTATTCGAGGTATTGTGATGAGTGTGATTCAAAGAGTCTGAACCCATTGGGCCATCTCAAAAATATATCCTAGAAAAAGGAAATAGTTCATTATTGTCAATCAACAATAATAAACTATTTAAAATATTGTTTCAATTACGCGTGGTGCTAGTTAAATCGTTTTAGTTAATAAAAAAGTCCAATCTTGTTAGACTCGACTTGTAAATAGTAATAATAGAAAAGAGTCTGATCTGATTGAACTGCCTTAAGCTTAAGCGTTTTAGCCACCATTTACAAGTTAGTTTTAAAGATTTAGTGATAATTTGTCGGCACTGGTATCGTTTGTATGCACCGGCTGAGTTTACTCATCGGCGAAATATTGATCAAATTAAAACTACGGACAGTCTGATTTTGGCTTTACTTATCTGGCAAGCTAAGACAGGAATTGAATCACAAAGAAGATTCTGTGAATGTTTCAATTGTTTATCACACTCACGTTTTAATCGGCGTTCACGTCAGCTATTGCAATTGATTTATCAGATACGGCAAGAAATGAATAAAAAGGTTGACCTGAATGGACATTTCTTGATCATTGACAGCTTTCCGGTACCTGTTTGCCAACCAATTCGCAACTATCGTGCTAAAATTTTTCGCGGTTATGCCAACATTGGTTATAAGGCCACCAAGAAAATTTACTTCTATGGTTTCAAAGTTCATGCCATTGTTAGCGATGACGGTTACATTCTTGATTATGTCGTAACAAAAGCATCAGTTCATGATGCCAAGGAGACAGTTGAACTGATGGAAAATGCACATCCATCTAATTACTATCTTCTTGGCGACGAAGGCTATTTAGGCAAAGAACTGCATCAACAGCTAAAACAAATGGGTTATGAACTTTGGACACCATATCGTAAAAATATGACAGGAGCTAAAAAGCACAATGATCATCAATTGATGGCTATTCGCAGAACAATTGAAAGCGACTTTTCGCTTCTGACCTATTACAATGCCGAGAACAATCGAGCACGTAGTCTGATAGGCTTTCAAAGCCGGTTGGAAATTGCAATTTTAGCTTATAATTTGGCTTATTGTCTAGAACGATTTAACTAGCACCACGCGTATCCTATCATCAAAAAATAGATTTACTTTATGCCGATAATTTCCAATAATTAGAGTAAATTTTTCTTGGAGGGAAAATTATTAAAAGAAGAACAACACTTTTATTGTCGAGTGCAGTAACCATTGCGGCATTATTTAACTTCAACTCAAAAGTTCAAGCTGCGGCTGATCCTACGATCAAGGCAACAAATTACAACATGACCGTGAAGTTGAACACTTGCAAGAATCAATTAACAGAAAAAGTTACCATGCACGTTGTTAATAACGGCAATGAACCTGTTAAAAATTTATTGGTTAGAAATATTGCTAGCGGCGTGTTGAAATACGACCACAAGCATTTTAAGGCTACAAGAAATGCGACAACTTCAGTTAAAAGCATTTCATCAGATGGTCAAAAGCTTTCTTACACTACCAGTAAAGACAAGAGCAATTTATTTGTTAACAAAAGTCTAAATACAGGTGAATCTACTGATTTAACTGTTAACGTAGTTACCGGCGTGCCTAAGAGACAAGATCGTTTTGACTACCAAAATATCAACGGCGGTAAGGTTTATCACCTGTCATTCTGTTTCCCATACTTAAGCGATTATCGCAACGGTAAGTGGAATTATCACCCATACTACGATGCTGGTGAAAACCGCAATAGTGCTGTAAGCAATTTCCACGTTAGCTTCTTCGCACCAAAGAGCTACAAAGTTGCCGCTTCTGGTCAAAGCACAACCAAAAATGGCAAAACTACAATTACCGCCAACAACATGCGTGAGTTCGCAATCGCTACTTCCAACAAGTTCAAGGTTGACCACGCTTATGCAAACGGCGTAAGAATCAACGACTACTACCTTGCAAGCAAAAACAGCAAGCAATACAACAAGCTTGCTTTGATGACTGCCCAAGACAGTTTTCACATTTTTACCAAAAAGATCGGCAAATATCCTTACAAAGAAATCGATATTACTGAAGGCTTGCTTGGCAAAGATACCGGTGGGATGGAATATCCTGGCTTGATCATGATCGATGCCAGCGGCTTTTTACAAAAGAAGCACCCACTTGATAGATATAATGAATTAACTGAAGATGTTTCTCACGAAGTTGGTCACCAATGGTTCTACGGCACTGTCGGCAGCGACGAATACATGGAACCTTGGCTTGACGAAAGTCTTACCAACCTCCTTGAAAATGGCGTTTACGATTTGACCTACACTAAGAGCAAGTCCTACTGTGCTAAACTGATGCACAGTAAGTTCTACACTCGTAAGAACGTCAAGCGTGCTAACAAGATCTTAAAAGAAAATGCTAACCAATTCATTAATAAGAATCAAAAGACCAACTACATCAACTACCCTGTTAATAATCCACCAAAGGGCGTTAACACTAAAGACATGGCTTACGAACTTGGGATGGACTTCCCTGCTGTTTTAAAAGTAGCCATGGGTGAAAATAAGTTTTTTGATGCTTTACACGATTACTACCAAACTTACTACTTGAAGCAAGCAACTGCACAAGACTTCTTGAACATTATCCGCAAGTACGATAATTCAAAGAAGGTTAACAATGTGATCAATAAATTTATTGATCCTAAGTACTTAAGTGAATAAAATCAAATAACCCCGAAAACGTTTGAGTTTCGAGGTTATTTTTATAGTCTCATAAGTGCTAAAATCAACTTAAGGGATTATTACAAAGGAGACAAAATATGACTACTAAAAAATTAGCAACTATCGCAGCAGCTTTATTAATCAGTGTTGCACCAGCAACTGCTATTATCAATCAACCTGTTCACACAGTTCAAGCAGCTACGCAATCACAAAAAGGTAAAGTTACTCTCAAGAAATCCTTTAACGGCACAGTTCAAGTCTTCAACAGCAAAGGCAATGCCACTACCACTACCAAAAAAGTCAATGGCAAGAAGATGACTGTTGCTTCAACGATTAAATCAGGCTCAAGTTTTAAATATTATGGCAAGCCTATCCTGATCCAAGGTAAAAAAGTAGATGCAAAAACTTCTAAGAACTACCACTACACTACCGCTTCTTACGTTAACATCGGTAAAAAACGCTACATCAAATCTTTGAATGTTAGCTCAATGGATGGACAAAATGTTTTAATCTTGAGTTCCAACTCTCGCATTTATGATAAAAACGGTCACCGCACTACTTTCAATGGTTTGTCACTCATCCCTAAATATATGTTAGTTAAAACACCAGCTAAAACCCACGCCACAACTAAGAATGACGTATTTTACTACTTCTCAAATCTTAGCGGGTCTAAAAAGAGAAGTTTGAACACAACCACTATCAAGGGCAAGCCATTCTACGCCTTAGGTAATGGCGCTTATATCTATGCTTCAAATGTTGGCTTTGTCAACGGCAACACCCTTTACCAAGCTTCTGGTACTACTACCGCCACTATTTTAAACAAGATCCACGTTTTAAATAATAAGCTTAAGTCAACCAGCAAGTTGCTCAAGATTGGTCAAAAAGTTAAGGTAGATGCCACCAAGACCACTGGTGAAGGTGATGAAGCTGGCCTTTACTTCAGAATTGCTGGCACCAAAGGTAAAAAAGCACAATACATTTACTGGGGCGACGATGCCGAATATGGTATGGATCAAGAAAGCACTACTGATGAATTTCAAGGTAACTTTAATTTAGATAATCACCTCGCAAATTAACACAATATGCTAAAATTAAATAAATGATATAACGTAGCGACCTAGAATAGTGAGGTTTACCTCAAAGTATCTTTCTAGGTCGCTTTTTTCAATGTGGGAGAAAATTTATGGATGAATTATTTGCTAAAGCGCCGATTAAAAAGGTCTACTTTAAGCTAGCATTACCGGTCGTCTTAGGGATGATCACTACCATGATCTACAACTTGGCAGACACGATGTTT
The DNA here is from genome assembly GCF_018987235.1 of Lactobacillus crispatus. Classification (NCBI taxonomy): domain Bacteria; kingdom Bacillati; phylum Bacillota; class Bacilli; order Lactobacillales; family Lactobacillaceae; genus Lactobacillus; species Lactobacillus crispatus. The sequence goes on along the minus strand of NZ_CP072197.1, from coordinate 586,718 downwards.
GTTGCCAAAACGGGTGATACAAATCTAGTAGCAGGAATTACGATTGGTGCTCCACTTTTTACTTTTTTAATCGCTGTTTCTGACATTTTTGGGCTCGGTGGATCTTCACTAATTTCACGGCTATTCGGTGAAAGAAATTATCAATTAAGTAAACGTGTAAGCAGTTTTTGTATGATCGGTGGATTTGTTACTGGTTTAATACTAACAGCCATTTTACTAATTTTGGAAAATCCGATCATTCATCTTTTAGGAGCAAAAGCTGCCACCTATCAAGATGCTGCCGATTTTTATCGTGTAATATCAATTGGTGCTGCGCCAATTATCTTCTCAATCATTCCGCAGAACTTAATCAGAACAGAAGGTTTAGCTACCCAAGCAATGGTTGCTACAATGACGGGAACTATTTTAGCTATCATCCTTGATCCTATTTTCTTGTTTGTTTTCAAAATGGGTGCAATCGGTGTTGGGATTGCCAACGTTACAGGTTATCTAGTCACTGATGCTATTCTCATTTACTACGTTTTATACAAAACTGACTACATCAAATTAAAGCTAAAATATAGCAAAATTAGCGGCAAAACAATCAAAGATATCGTAGCAATCGGCATCCCCGGTTCAATCACCAACTTCGCTCAAAGCTTTGGTATGGCACTTCTTAACTCATCTTTAGCTCTATACGGTGCAAACAAAGTTGCCGCAATGGGAATCACCCAAAAGATTTACAGTATCGTTATCTTGGTAATCGTTGGTTTTGCCTTTGGTTCACAACCTTTAATTGGTTACAACTATGGTGCTAAAAACTGGAAACGATTAAAGAAAATTCTAAACTTCGATATTCTTGTGCAAGTTGTTTATGCTGTAATTTCAGGCGGATTATTAATTTTATTTGCTCGTCCAGTTACTGCTTTATTTATGAATCAACCGGACATCGTTAATGCCGGCAGTTACATGTTAATTGCGACCATCATTACTACACCAATCGTTGGTATCATTTTAGTTTACACTACCGTCTTCCAATCAGTTGGTAATGCTTGGGCTGCCTTCATCATGGCAATTACTCGTCAAGGCGTTGTCTACTTTATCGCATTAGAAATTCTAAAAGTCACATTTGGCTACCACGGTATCGTTTGGGCTCAAGCAGCCAGTGATATCATCACCTGCATCATCGGTTACTTTATTTATGAAAAGAGCCTGGATCTCAAGGATAAAATCAAAGATTAGCCAAAATAAAAACTGCTCTCTTATTGAGAACAGTTTTTTTCATGCTTATCTTTCAATTAAAGCAACTTTTCAAAAGCATCTTCATACTTAGGAATATCGCCGGCACCCATAAAGACAATGACTGAATTCTTATTCTTAGTCAAGTCAGCAATATTGTCTAAGTCAATTACTTCTGAGCCAGGAATATTCTTAACTAAGTCTTCGCTTGAAATATCACCGTTAGCTTCACGAGCTGAAGCATAAATTGGAGTAACGTATGCTTTATCTACATCGCGCAAAATTTCTTCGAAGTCTTTTTGATACTTCTTGGTTCTTGAGAAAGTATGTGGTTGGAAGACTACGACTAACTTTTTATCTGGGAACTTTTGACGAGCAGCTTGAATAGTTGCTCGCATTTCGGTTGGGTGGTGAGCATAATCATCGATAACAGCAATATCGCCAAAGTATTTTTCACTAAATCTCCGCTTAGCACCCTTAAAGGTCAACATCCCTTCACGAATGTCATCCATCGGCACTTTTTCAGTGTAAGCAACCGCAATAACAGCAGTTGAGTTCAAGATGCTGTGATCACCAAATAAGTGAATTTCAAATTCACCTAAATCTTTACCATGTGCTAAAACATGGAACTTAGAACCAGTAGTGGACTTCTTAATGTCAACAGCTTGAAAGTCATCGGTATCCTTGAAGCCATAAGTGTACTTAGGAATGTCAGTCTTCAAACTTTGCAAACGTTTGTCGTCACCCCAAACAAAGAGCGCCTTCTTAGTTTGATCAGCTGCTGATTGAAAAGCACTAGTGTAATCGGCTTGATCCTTGAAGTAATCTGGGTGGTCAAAGTCAATGTTAGTCATGATTTGGTAATCTGGGTGATATGCCAAAAAGTGACGACGATATTCATCAGCTTCATAAACAAAGAAACGTGAATTTGCCACGCCCTTGCCGCGACCATCACCGATTAAGTATGAAGTTGGGGCAACTTCACCTAAGACGTGTGATAAAAGACTGGTAGTTGAGGTCTTGCCGTGAGTGCCTGAAATACCAATTGAAGTATGCATTTGCACAATTTCTTCAACAGTATCTGGATATGATTGCCACTTAACACCCTTTTCAAGGCAAGCTTTAACTTCTGGATTGTCTTCTTTAAAAGCATTCCCTTTAACAATTACTTGTTCATCATTGCTCTTGATGTTATCCGGGTTAAAGTTTTTAACATCAATGCCCACATTTTCAAGTGGCACTTGCGTAAAGGTATATTTTTCAATGTCACTACCTGCTACATCATAGCCTAAGTCATGTAAAAGCAAGGCAAGGGATGCCATACCTGTACCCTTAATACCAATGAACCAAATTTGCTTATTCTTGTCTAACATTTATTTACCCTCGAATTTTTAACGTTTTTATTCGTTAACTATTTTACCATTTTTCTTATGCTAAAATTTTTAAAATCAAAAGAAATCTATGATGAAAACGACAATTATGTTAATACTGTCGATCATTTGATCATTAAAGATCTTACGGGTAAAACTATTTCCCACAAAATCGGTTCACTAGCTCCTTAAAAGGTGAAACTGGTGGCTTTTCTTAGACAAAATAAAAAAGTTGATCAATTAGCTTTTTTGCACCAACTGGTCAACTTTTTATTTTTGCTTTATTCAAATTATAAAGTAATTTCACCACTAGCGATCAGTTCATCACACTTAGTTGGTTCAAATTCTGCACCAACTTCGAAGCTATCAGGAACAACCATGATCCCGCGCTTTTGTGGTGCGTGTGGCAAACCTAATTCACGAGCTGAACAAATCATGCCGTATGAATCAACACCGCGCAATTCACCTGGCCAAATTTGTGCACCATTTGGCATTAAAGTACCTGGAAGTGCAACAACTACTTTTTGACCTTGAGCGATATTTGGTGCACCACAAACGATTTGGTGTTCTTCACCATCAGCAACCTCAACAGTAGTTACGTGCAAGTGATCTGAATCAGGGTGTGGTTCACAAGTCTTAACGTAGCCATAAACTAAAGTTGGCTTGCCATATGCTAACTTGTCAGTAAAACCAACTTCATCAAGCTTCTTGTTCAGTGCAACAAGCTCATCGTCTGACAACTTAACTGGACCATTTGGTAACTTATCAAAGTCAACTAACTTATCAACGTTGAAGAAGTTGTAACCAATGGTCTTGCCTTCATCGTTAGTTACGCGAGTAACGTCTTCTTTTTCCTCAAATGAGCTACGGCCTTCATCGTGACCTAAGATAACGATCAAAGTGTTAGGATAAGCTTCTTTATTAGTACTAGTAATCATGCTTTTTTATTCTCCTCTATTAGTCAAGTGATCGTAAAAAGTTTTCCACTTCATCTTTAGTTTTACGGTCCTTATTTACTAGTCTACCAATTTCTTTGCCATCTTGGTAGACAACAAATGAAGGAATTCCCATAATCATTAATTTTTTTGCTATGTCAATTGAACCGTCGCGGTCAATTTCGTAGAATTTTGCATCAGAAAAATCTTTTTCAATTTCAGGCATAAATGGAGCAAGAAACTTGCAGTCTGGGCACCAATCAGCTGAGAATTCAAGCACAGTACGTCCTTCTTTAGTAATTTCCTTTAATTGATCTTCAGTTAATTCTTTAATCTTTTCCATTTTTCATACCTCATGTATTTCTTACTTTTTATAAGTCGATATTATTATAACCATTCTTTAACTAAAAAGCTAGAAATTGAATCTTACAATTATTTCTTTTCTTTAAATAGATAACTGCCCCAACGAACTGGTTTTTCAACAGTTGGCAAAACCATGAAGTAAAGTAAAAACAAATACCCAAATGGAATAACCGAGATCCAGTACCACCAACCGGTGTGGTCAGTATCATGCAATCTTCTTATGGTAAAGCCAAGTAAGCCTAATAAGATCCAAATAATCAGTAGATAGATAATTATTTGAATAATAAGTGTACCAGTTGAAACGTGCGTTAATAAGAAGAATTCATTACTTTAATAAGCAATGCCATCAATTGAATATGCCGTAGCTGAACATGCTGCTAAAATGACTCGCAAAATAATTGCCCAAACATAGGCATACCAAAATCCACGACGAATACTACGTGCATTCCACTTAAATGGTGCAGTAAACAAAAGTTTGAATGCTTGTCCAAAAGTTGGTCTAGGAATATCAGTTTTAGGTTCGTGATATTCTTGTTTATAATAAGGTTTATCTTCCATAATTTTCCCTCCAATAATCTGAAACTATTCTAAAACAAAATAACTAAAGCGATGAGCTAGTAGCAAGATTTTATCCAATAAAGCATTAAAAAACGCCTAGAGTTTATCTGCTGTAACTCTAGACGCTTCAAACTATTCATCCTCAAAATGAGCGTGCAAAGCATAAATTGGATTACCCTTAGCTGCAAATTTATGCTCGTATTCTGTTTCAATATTCTTTTCCACAATCTCTGGCTTTTCATGATGAAGATCAACTGAAACAAAATCAAACTTCATTCCATAATTATTCAAGCTCTGAACAGAGTAAGCATACAAGCCCGCATTGTCGGTTTTAAATTCAATATGTCCTTCTGGCTTCAGAACTTGTTCATACTTGCTCAAAAAACTCTTGTAAGTCAAACGACGCTTTTCATGACGAGTCTTTGGCCATGGATCGCTAAAATTCAAGTAGATAACATTGGTGCTATTTGCTGGAAAGAAGCAGTTGATGTCAGCCGCATCTCCGCGTAAGATTTGTAAATTATCCAAGCCCTTTTCCAACTTTGTTCGCAAGATAATCCCCGCAGCCGTAGTTTGCAATTCTAATGCGACATAATTTTTATCAGGATTTTGTTCAGCTAACGTAGTAATGAAATGCCCCTTACCAGAACCTACTTCAATTTCGATGGGATGATCATTACCAAATCGTTCAGTCCAGTCGATCTTTTTTTCAGGATCAGGATTTTGCAAAACACTTTCTGGATGGTCGTTTACAAGCTTAACAGCCCAAGGTTTATTTCTTAATCTCATTCTCTATTCCTATCTAATTCCAAAATTTTTTTGATTCATTTTTTTAACTCTGCCTGGCAAGTAAGTGGCAGTTACAATCATAGTGAAACCAAGTAAAATTGCCATCGCTTCAAACAAGTTAACATTAATTGGTAGCACAATTAACCAGCAGACACTAATCAAGAGCCATTGAATAAACAAGCCCATTGTCAACACCTTTACCAAGTCCCTGCCACGATTTTGCCGTTCAATTGGGTAAACGCGGTACATGAAGTTGCGGTCAAACTCTGTTGCCATTGGCAATAATTGATAGACCGTTAAAAAGATTACCAAGCATGAAAGGCCTAGTGCCCAACGCCAATCTTGCACTAACCACGATACCAAGATTGCAAAGACAGTCATTCTGACTAATAAGTTCAAGTATTCTGGATTACGCAAAAGTGATCTCCGATACAAGAACAAATTAGGATTTTCCTTAGCCAATGATTTTGGTAAAAGAAAGTCGAGGTATCTTCTGCGTTTGATTGTAACTTGCTTTTCTGCCACATCGGTAAACATACTGAAGATTGAATAAACGCGATCTTTTCTAGCTTGTTCAGTTTTAATCGCATAGCGCCAGTTAAAGACGCCCTTTTCTTTTTTAGTACCAAAATGTGTAATTACCATTAATACTACAACTTCAATTGGATAAATAAATGATCCTAGTGAGCCAATCAACAAAGCTGCCAGAGTTATCACTAATAATATCCATTGCGGATAATTGTAGTAGAAGTACAAACTCTCTTTTTCAATCAGCAACATACACAATTTTAATAAAACAGTGCTGATAATCAGGATTACATATGACCAAACTGGGATTCCAGCTTTTACCGTCGCAAACGGAAACAGAATTCCGCCAAGCAAAACAATCAGAATTGTTGGCAGCACCATACTGTAACGAATCATCGGCTTCAGATATTCACCCATTTGTTCATCTTGCGTAAACAGAAATTGCATGTCGGCCTCTTTTAATAAGGTAACTAATCGACCAGCTAATAATGGCAACCACATGATAAAGCCGACAAGTGGCTTATAGAACCACAGATTATTGGGAATTACGCGCATAGCTTGGGCATACCAGAACATCAGCGCCCCAAACAAAAAGATCAACGCTAAAATAAAGAAGTCATTAAACACCAGCGTCAAATATTTTACTGATTGTTTAAGATTCTCGCTCAACCTTCTATTCGCTAACTCACGCATTGCCATTATCCTCTCTATTCAAAGCAAGGTATAACTTGTCAAAAGGATCATCTGGCTTAAGGCCATAGTGCTGACGAATTTCTTGCAAACTCCCCACAACTTCGATCGTGCCGCGGTTTAACACAGCATAATTCGAAATCGCTTGCTGTGCATCAGCTAAAACGTGAGTAGTCATTAAGACCATCTTTTTGTCAGCAATTGCTTTTTTTATTAAATCGATTAAGTTAGCAACTGCCAAAGGATCAAGGCCAGTAAATGGTTCATCAATTACAAGCAAACTAGTATCTGCTAAAAAGGCAGAAACGATCATTACTTTTTGCCGCATCCCCTTGGAGAAGTGAATCGGCAGCCATTCTAGCTTGTCATCAAGTCTGAACATCTTAAGCAGCTCATGTGCGCGTTCCCATGCTTTATTTTCATCCAAGTGGTAACTCAACATGGTTAGCTCCAAATGTTCCTTTAAAGTCAATTCCGGATACAAAATCGGTGTTTCTGGAATATAAGCTACTTCACGCTTAAACTTAGTTGGTTGCTGCGTCAATACAACATCGTTCAAGCTGATCTTACCCTTTTGCGGGCGAAGTAAACCCAAAATATGTTTAATCGTAGTTGACTTCCCCGCGCCGTTTAGCCCAATCAAGCCTAGTGCCTCACCCGGCTTAATTTCCAAATTAATATCTTTAATAACCGGGACACCCGTGTAGCCTCCCGTTAAATGTTCAATTTTTAATGTCATTTTTCCTATCTTTCTTTACTGAATTTATACCTTTATTATGATAGCATGGATTTAATAGTAAACTAAAGTACAAGGATATGAGGTTTTATTATGGAAAATTTAGACAAAGATTGTTTATTCTGCAAAATTATCCGCGGTGAAATTCCTAGCTATACCGTTTTTGAAAATGACGATGTTAAGGCCTTCTTAGATATTTCTCAAGTTAACCCAGGCCACACCTTAATGGTGCCAAAAAAGCACATCGTTAACTTGTTTGACTACACCAAGGAAGACGCACAACGCTATTTACAATATATTCCTGAAATTGCTAATGCAATTAAGGCAGCCTTCCCTAATGTTACTGCAATGAACATTACTACTAATAATGGTAAGGCCGCAAATCAAGTAGTTATGCACTCACACATTCACTTCATTCCTCGTTTTGAAGGCGACGGCTTGAAGCTGATGACCCGCAACAACGCTGACAAATACAACGAAGCTAAATACAACGAAGTTGCTAACAAAATTAAGGCACAATTTTAGAGGTTAAAAATGAAACATTTCTTATTAGGCACAGTTTTTGGTGCAACAGCTGGGCTAGTTTTTTCCTGTATGAAAGATAGCAATGGTAATCGCCCAGGCAAGCCATTAAAAGATGAGTTCGAAGCAATTAAACATGAAAGCCAACGCTTTAATTCTGCCTTGCAAAAAGCTAAAAAGGCTAGTCAAGAATTAAATGAACAAATGCCAACAGCTGAACGTACAATTAGTGATATTAATGATAGTGTTGAACATTATTCCGACCATATTCAACCTATCGTTAACCGCATAGAAAAAAAGAGCGATAAATTGAACCAAGATTTGGAAAACATCGTGCCAGATACTAACTCACAAGACACAAAGAACTAAGAAAAAATAAAGAAAATTTGATTTTTCTGTGAAAATTCGTAATTTAAAAACGAAACGCCCTTTTTTATGGTATATTAATGAACAGTTACTTATTTAAGGATGTGGAGATATTATTTTTATGAAGAGTTATATGAAAAAAATTGCTGCAGTCGTAGCTGTAGCTGGCGTTGCATTATCAACTGCTGCTTGTTCTAATAGCGGCACTAAGGCTACTGTTGCTTCATACAAGGGTGGCAAGATTACTCAAGAACAATACTACGATGAGATGAAGAAGTCACAAGCCGGTAAGTCAACTTTGGCTAACATGATCATCAACCGCGCTTTGGAACAACAATACGGCAAGTACGTATCTCAAAAGAAAGTCGACAAGCAATACAACAACTACAAGAAGCAATACGGCTCACAATTTAGTGCTGTTTTACAACAAAACGGTATGACTGCTTCAAGCTTCAAGCAAAACATTAAGACTAACCTTCTTTCTGAACAAGCATTGAAGCACATTAAGAAAGTTACTAAGAAGCAAGAACAACAAGCTTGGAAGAGCTACCAACCTAAGGTAACTGTTCAACACATCTTGGTTGCTAAGAAGTCAACTGCTCAAAGCATCATCAAGCAATTGAAAGATGGCAAGAGCTTCAAGGTTTTAGCTAAGAAGTACTCACTTGATACTGCTACTAAGAACAAGGCTGGTAAGTTGCCATCATTCGACTCAACTGACACTACTTTAGACAGCTCATTCAAGACCGCTGCCTTCAAGCTTAAGACTGGTGAAGTTACTTCAACTCCAGTTAAGTCACAATCCGGTTACCACGTAATCAAGATGATCAGCCACCCAGCTAAGGGTAAGTTTGCTGACCACAAGAAGGCTATTGATGATCAAATTTACGCATCAATGGCTCAAGACCAAGCTACTATGAAAGACGTTATTGCTACTGTTTTGAAGAAGGCTGACGTTTCAATCAAGGATAGCGACTTGAAGGATGTATTATCATCATACGTTTCAACTACTAAGTAACAAATATATTTAGTTAATCAAAAACGCCGAATCTGAATGGATTCGACGTTTTTTTTATTTCATTAATTTATTTTTTAAATAGGGGTGTCATATTCCCCCCCAAAAAAACTATGCCTTCACTGGCACCTTCCTAGTAACAGCTGAGTTGGCATAAATAATACTTTGAAATTCATTATGAAAAGCTTGAGCATTATGCAATACAGCTTTATAATCATCATTTTTAGCAGGTCCAACTAATCCGCCACCTACACCAACAACATAGGCACCACTAGCAAACCATTCATGCATATTTCCTAATGATACACCACCACTTGGCATTACATTAACATATGGAAAAGGTCCATGAATTTCAGAAATAATGCCTTTACCAGCAATTGAACCTGGGAAGATTTTGACTACGTCAGCACCATAAGTTAAAGCAGATTGAATTTCCGTTGGACTAAAGCAACCGGGCATGTAAGGAACCGCATACAGATTGCATTCCTTAGCAGTATTTTCGTTAAAAGATGGGCTAACAACGAATCTAGCTCCTGAAACAATCGCCATTCTAGCAGTTGCCTCATCAAGCACAGTTCCAGCTCCAATGAGTATCCAAGATTTCGGTCTTGGATATTTTTTTACTAAAAATCAAAAGGCTCAAGATGCTTCATCATTAAAGCATTCTTGAGCTCTTTAATTTTATTTATCAGTAGCATAATCAGCCAACTTCAAATAGCGAACAAGTTCACTCTTGAAAGTCTTTTTATTATAAGTTACTACCGCAATTTTACCTTTATAAAAGCCAGCATATTCTTTTTGTGGATCACCATGAATGTCGCGATTAGCTAATATAGTTACCCAAGACTTTTCTGCCTTAGTTAGTTTATTTATGTTTTTAACCCAAACTTTTTGTCCGTCTAGTTTACTTTGATCGTATTTAATTTGCCAACTAGCCTGCTTAACTGCCGCAATAGAAGTATTCTTGTTAGTCAATAACTTTTGTGCGTTATCAACGGCCAAATCATATCTTTCTTGCTGTGCTTTTTCAGTCAAACGATATAAAGTCGATTTTTTAATTTGACCTGCTCGATCAACTAAGGCTTGCAACTCACCATAGTCACTAGCAGTGGCCTGACTTGCATCTGCTTGTGCTTCGCTCGGTGTATTATCAACTTTTAATGCAACTGGATTTTGACTTGTCACATCACTAGCTTTAACAAAAGTATTTGCTGTATCTTTAGTTTGGTGAGCATATGAGCCGTTGCTGGTAATCGTAGTACCAGTCTTGCCTGTTCCATCAAGAGCTGGAACCCAGACCAATTTTTTGTTAGCCGTAAGATGATAATATAGATCAGCTTGTTTAGTTTGCTTGTTCCAAATATAAAGAGCTCGATCAACGCCAACATTAACATCTGGAATCAATAAATAACTCTTGTCAACGATTTCGCCATTAATATTGTAAAGATATGCTGACTTGCCAGCAGTTACATAATTAACCATAATAGGCGCTATTACAAAATTATTTGGCATAATTCGGGTTAATTTCTTGATATCAGGTAAATTGACCCACTTGTTAGTACCTTTAATACGATAATACTCGAGATTACTTAGATAGTCATCAGCGCCATCAACATTATTGTAATAATTCTGATCAACTGTAAGCTTAGTTCCCTTCTTAATTGGAGCGGCAATTGGCATCCCTACTTGATTAGTTACTGGAGCAGTCTTTTTGGTAATTACCTTGATTTCCTTAGTTGACAGATCCGCATATTGATATTTTCCTGGCGAGATTCTACCAATGTTGCCTGGCTTAATATATTTATTTTTGCTAATATTAACAAAGTCTGTCTTCTTAATGCTTACTGTCGGTAATGAAAAATACTTGCCAGCTAATACATTATTGAAGAAATACTTGCTTTGATTTGGGTTAGTAATTGCCTTAGGCTTCAATATAGTCACCTTTAGCAACTTTCCCTTCTTAATCTTGCTCTTGGTACGCTTACCTTGATGATTGTAAACATAGGCATTGTGGTTAATATAGAACGTTAATTTAGTAGTTTGTGTATTATCTTGACTTGCGGCAGCAACTGGATTAGACAAATGATTATTTGCTAAAACAGGTACAGTCAACATTATCGTAGCTGCCGATACTAAAATTAATTTTTTTGATGCTTTCATTTTTATTCTCTCCCCTAATTTTTATAACATCTTTAGCAATTCAATGCATCAAAAAAGTCCAAGAGGAAATCAATGTATACCTCTTGAACTTTTTATCAATAAAAAAATAGAAAGGAGACAAGTCTCTAATCTATCCAAAAACATCTCTGCTTTTCAATTGTATAAACATGTTATTATTCTTCAGCTAATTTTTCAATAACTTTGTTCAAAAAATTATTGACACAATTTTTCACCAAAACAAAATAAGCATCCCTGCAAATCAACTGCAGTGATGCTTATTTCTTATTCTAAATGTTTTGCGTTATCTAGCGCTGAATCGTGCATCGGTCGATAATATCGCTTGCCATCTTGACTCAGTAGTGGCTCGGTGAACTCGCCTTTAGGCGTATGCTGCAGGGCATTCGTTACTGCATAAACTGCAGCATCTAAATCATCAATTCGGTGCAATAATTCCGCTTCTAGCAATGCCGGCAATTTGGGTGAACCATATTCAAAGCGGCCATGGTGACTAAGCACCATATGCCGCAATAAGAGTAAATCTTCCGACTCCAGATTCATCTTCATATCCTGAGCGGCCAGCATAATTTGTTCATCAATTAAAACCAGATGCCCAACCAAATTGCCTTCAGTCGTGTATTGAGTTGCGGCAGGACCTGAAAGTTCCAGTACTTTTCCCATATCATGCAAAATGCATCCCGCATAAAGTAGCGATCTATTCACTTGCTCATAATTATCAGTCAAACCTTTGGCATCCTTAAGCATCGATAAAGTATGAAAAGCCAAACCTCCGCGGACCGCATGGTGGTTGCTTTTACCAGCAGGATGATCATAAAAACGATCATGCCATTTTTGAAGTAAATACTTCACAATTTTTGTCCAGGTCGGATTATCAATCTGCATCACAAATTTATTAATTTCAGCTTCCATCTCATTAACTGGTTCCGGCGCTGATTTAATAAATTGATCTAATTCATAGCCTTCTTGTGGACCGACCACGCGCAGAGAATAGATCCTAATCTGGGGGCGACCCTGATATTCTTCTCTTTTGCCATTCAACTCAACGATTGTCCCAGTTGAAAAAGTTGCTGCATCTTGATTGTTAGCATCCCAGTAATTACCGCGAATCTCGCCTGAGCCATCACTGAATTGCATCGCTAAAAACAACTTATTCTTTTTATTATGACGCAACTGTGAGTTTTTAATCAAAACAACAATGTCCATTTCTTCTCCATCGTTGTAATCTAACAATCTCTTAAGCATCCTGTGTTCCTTTCGTAAAAGTTAATGGCTCAATCCCAAGCTGATCAACTAAATTCTTTTGAGCTGTGAAAATTAAAACTTGATTGTTTTCGCTAATCTTTTGCAATAACTGATCGATATAGCTGACTCGCTGATCATCAAAGTTTACAAACGAATCATCAATCAAGATTGGCAAATTAATTTCATCCTTGATCTGCTCAATAAAAGCTAACTTCAAGGCAAAGTATAATTGCTCAGCAGTCCCCCGTGACAAGTATTTTACTTCGCGCTTTTTACCATCACTTCTGACTACTGTTAGCTTCTTATCTAAATTAATCCCAACATATCTGCCGCCCGTTAGCAAAGCTAAGTATTCCTGAGCCGCCTTAAGCATCTTGGGGAACCGTTCATTAGATGCCAAGTCAAGCGAGCGACTGATCCACCTTGCCGCAAACAAGTTAGCCAAGTATTCTTTACTGCTCTGGACAAAATTGGTTTCTGTATTAGCCAGATCCTGCTTAGCCTTAAACACCGCAGTAGAATCAGCTAAATTGTCTAACTGCACTTGCAACTGAGCAACTTGACTCTGAAGTTCATTAATTTCTGCATTCTTAGTACTAATTTGTTCAGTCAAAGCCGTTAATTTATCTGCTAATTCGGTTGAATTTGTCTGCGTTTGCAGCTGTTGAAGATCATCGCCTAACGATTCCTTCAAGGCCGCAATCTGCGTCTTCAGTTTAGCCTGATTAAGTGAATCTTGATAAAGCTGATCGTAACCTGCCATATTTTCCACATTAGCTTGGGCAAAAAGTGCCTGTAATTTCAGACCCAATTCTTTCAAATCTTGCTTGTCCTGCTTTAGTGATGCAGTTAAGCTGGATTTTCTTTGAAACAATTCTTGTTTTTCACTAATTTGTGTCTCAAGTTCGTCCAAACCGTTCAAAACTTGACTAAAGTCATTATCAATCGGTTGCTTCAATGCATTTTGGACACTTGAGGCCAGTTGAGCCACATTCTGATTCAAAACAGTTACTTGCTTATTATTAGTCTGTGCGGCATTCTTTTTGATTTGATATTGATTCAGATTAGTTAGTAAGCTATTTAAGTTTAGCGTATCAGGATTCAATCCATATTTTGTTTGGAAAGCTTGGCGTTTTTGAGCAACCAGCTTTTGCTTTTCTAATACTGCCGCATTTTGCTTATTTTGGTTACTATTTTTTAAGTATCCTGCTGCTAGGAAAATTAGTCCAGTAATTAATGCAATTACACCAACTGTACCCAACGCTACCAAAAGAACTACACCTAATGCCGCTAACACTGCACCGATAACATACCAAAGCTTGTCATTAGTAGTTACATAAGCAGGCTCATTGACAGCACCTGGCAAAGCTTGATAGTCTGCCTGCATTTGTTCAATTTGCTCTGGTGTCAACTTGAGTAGATTTTTTAACTCAGGTGTCAAAGCTAATAGTTGCTCTTTCTCCTGCTTCAATTGGTCAGCCTTTTGCAAACAATTACGATATTCCGCTTGCCACTGCAAGAGTTGAGGCTTCTGCTGGATTAGCTTCTTCTCTAGCGTAAAATCAGATTGATCGTTTTCACCCAGGTCCTGCAACTGCGCTTCTACCGATTGAATCGTCTTTTGCAAATTACGTCCCTGAGCCATAATATCTTGGGCTTTTTGATAATTTTGACCATTAAAGTCGACATCCTTGACCTGTTTTTGCAAATCAAGCAGCGTCTGATAATTGCCCATTTCTTTTTGCAAATCATGCAAATCTTGTTCTTGTTTTTGTAAAACAGCCAGATCTTGTTTTTGTCTGTTTAATGCCGCTCTTTTTTGTACAAAATCTTGGTGCAGCTGTTCATAATCATTAAACTCATTTTTAGTCTGCGCTAATTTATCACGTTGATCAGTCATTTCCTTAAGCAGACGGTTTACTTCGGGCTTTTTACCTGTCTTTTTAAAAAGCTTACCTGATTCTTTGGCAAAATCGTCGCGCATTTCCAGCAACTTGCTAGAATCTGCTGCTCCCAAGTAATAAATTCGCTCAAGCAAATCCTCTTGACTTAAACTGTTAACCTGACCCAGCATTTCTTGGTTAAAAATAAAACTATCAGCGTAAAAAGAGCCATCAATATTTTGAATCTGATCAAAAAATACACTCTCAGGTACAACTTGACCATCTTTTTTGACGGTTAAAATTCCCTTTTTAGTCTTGTCACCTTTAGCATAGAGTCGCTCAAGTTCGTATTCACCATCAGCTGCAGTAAAAACTAAATTACCGCCCATCGGACTAACATGAGCTAGCGGCGTATAATCTTCAAAAAACGGTGAAGAGTTACTTCTCAAATGAAAGCCAAATAAGATCTGTTTAATAAAAGCTACCGTTGTACTTTTACCAGCTTCATTGGCACCAAAGAAAACATTAATTTGATCACTAGGCAAATCGAAGGTTTTATTCGAGAACTGCCCAAAGTTAATAATCTTAATTTGTTTCAGTCTCATCCTTAATTCCTTTCAATTTACTCATTAGTTTTACTTCTGTTAGATTCTTAACCGCCGCAATAAAGTCTGGATCAGCCGCCAATTTAGCAGCTTCTGGATCCTTTTTTTGCCAGTCACTAACAATTTGCTTGAATTCAGCTGGTGCAAATAACTCTTCTTTGGCAGCTTGGAAGGCTTGTTGGTCATTGTCATTTAACTTTAAACTAGTATTCACAACAAAGCGCACATCAACTAACTGAGAAGCAAATGGCAGCGATTGAGAAATAGTTTGCCAAAAATCAGGATCCTGAACTAAATCGCGTTCTTCGGCACTCAAATATTGAGCACCAGCAATCGTCAAACTAAAGTACGTTTTTTGTCCAGATTCAAGCTTGGCAATAATTTTTGCTTGTAAGTCAGCTTTACTGATAGCTCCTTCAAGATTAATTTTTGTCCCTTGCCATAAAATTGGCCCTGTTTCTTTAAAATCAATAGTAGTCTTACCACTATTTTCATCAATCTCACCTAGATAGCATCCCTTGGCTCCCATCTCATTAATGTGGCGACCTTGAATGTTACCTGGATAAACAATCCACGGCGTACTACTTAAATTATTTCTCGCATGAATATGACCCAAAGCAAAATAGTCATAATTCAAGTTTTGCAACTCATCAACTGTAAACGGTGCATACACATTCTGACTAGCAGTAGCTGATTTCTCTTGAGCATGCATTAAACCAAAAGTATAATTTTTTCCTTTTGCTGGTAATTCTGGGATTTTATCCTCAGTGATATGGTTATTCAGATATGAAAAGCCGATTACGTCATAGTTAAAACCCGCATCCGTAGTAAAAGTAGCTTGCTCTACTGTTTCATTATTGCCTAACAATTTAAAGTAAGGACTGGGACTAACTAGCAGATCTTCTTGCTTCATGTGGTCATGATTACCAAAAATCATCACTACCTGAATTTGTGCATCAGTTAATCTCTTCACTTGCTCAGCAAAAAACAATTGAGCCCGTGGTGACGGCTGACTGCTATCAAAGGTATCCCCTGCTATTAAAACTAAATCAACTTTTTCAGCTAATGCTAGGTCGACAATTCTTTTTAGCGACTGATCAGCTGCCTGATAGATATGGTTAAATTCTTCAGATGGCAAAAAAGATAGCCCACGAAATGGACTATCTAAGTGCGCATCCGCAAAGTGAATAAATTTCATCGCGAATATTAATTTCTAAGATCTTCATAAAGATCATTAATTGGCTTAGTGTAAGCTTTTTGTACTTCACCAAGCAAATCGTACAAACCCTGTTCATTCGTAAGAAGTGAAACAATTTTATCATTCTTTTGAACTTGATCATTTAAGTCCTTGTAAGCTTGTTGATCTTCAGCTGAAAGTGGTTGACCAGCTTGTTGTGCTTGCATGATCTTATTTTGCAATTCATCCATCTTTTTGAATAAAGCTGAAGCATCCTTATCATCTTCAACAGCTTTAATTGCTTCTTGCAACTTCTTGTATTGATCAGTTTGAGTCAAATCTTCTGCTAACTTGTTAGCAGCATCGTAAATGTTAACCATCTAGTCCTCCTAAATTTTATTGGCCAAATAAGCCTTTAAGGCTATTATACCATTCATTGATTTTCTGTCCTGCAGAACCGAGTCCATCTTGAATTTTTTCACCTAATCCATTAGTCCAGTCATCATTAGAACCGTTATTCTTCACAATCTGGTTAGGTGCCTTCTCCGTGAATTCAGTTTGCGCGGTGTACGGCAAAATTCCTTCCATCTCAGCCTTATATAAACGCGTAATTCCTGTTTCAGAAATGCCCTGCATGTAGTGTTGCTTGTTAGTGTGGTCAAAACCAACCCAGGTAGCAAGTACAATGTCAGGCGTATAACCGACGATCCACTGGTCCTTGGTACCAAATCCATATGAGTTAGGTACTTCAGTTGACCCAGTCTTCCCAGCTACACGGAAGCCATTTGGCTGAGCAGAGCGTCCTGTACCATTAGTGAAAACGCCGAGCATCATAGTCGTCATTTCTTTAGCAGTATTTTCAGAAATAACGCGGTGGCTGCTTGGATTATTATTTTCGGCTAAAACGTTACCCGAAGCATCAGTAATTTTGGTAATAAAGAAAGAATTATTAGGCAAATTACCCTTGTTGGCAAAAGCTGAATATGCACGTGCCATCTGAATTGGCGAAACACCTGAAGATAATCCACCTAAGGCAAGCGCTAAATTACGGTCACTCTTTGGTACCTTAATTCCAAAGTTTTCAACAGATTGCACGCCTTTACTTACACCAATCTTATCCAATAGCCAAACAGCTGGCACATTTTTACTTTGCTCTAAAGCTTCATACATTGGAATTGTATTAGAATAGCCATTGTCCACATTATGCGGTTCATAGCCATTTTTACCAAATTTCTGCAACTTGTTCGATAGTTGCGAGTCATAGTGATAGCCATTTTGTAAAGCTGGGGCATATACTGCCAACGGCTTGATTGATGACCCTGGCTGCCGCTTCATCTGCGTTGCACGATTGTAACCCCGGAAGACGTGCTTACCGCGACCACCGATGATTGCCCGAACAGCACCAGTACTTGGGTCCATTGCCACGCTAGCGCCTTGGCTTTCAGTTCCATCACTACCATTTTGTGGGAAAAGCCAGCTTTGCTCAAAAGTATCCTGCAATTTACCCTGATAATTTTGATTTAAAGTAGTATAAATTTTAAGCCCCTTATTCATGACTTGTTCTTCAGTTAAGCCATATTTAGAGATTGCCTCGTCAACTACAGCATCAAAGAAGTAAGGATAGCGATAGCCGTTTTTATTTTGAAAAGTATTCCGCAAAGTTAATCCTTGCTTTTGATACATTTTAGCTTGAGCCGCTGTCAACTTATTATTATCCACCATCAAGTTTAAGATTAAATTTCGTCTTGCTAAAGCATTCGACATGTGATCAACCGGATTATAAAAACTAGGATTTCGTAAAATTCCAGCTAAAGTTGCGGCTTCACTCGGATTAAGTTCACTTGCGTTTTTGCCAAAATAGCGACGACTTGCATCTTGCACGCCCCAAACTCCGTTACCAAAGTAAGCATTATTCAAGTACATCGTTAAAATATCTTTTTTGGAGTAAACATGGTTAATTTCAATTGCAAAAAAGAGTTCTTCCAATTTTCTTGAAAAAGTCTGCTGCTGGGTCAAAAGCGAGTTCTTGGCTAACTGCTGAGTTAAGGTCGAACCACCACCCGTTACTTGACCGTGATGAATCACTAAACTTAAAGCAGCTCGCGCCATGCCTTTAATACTAAAACCTGGGTTCTTCCAAAAAGTCCGATCTTCAGTCGAAATTACGGCATTTTGAATATTAGGCGAAATCTGGTCATATTCCACAAATGATCCTTTTTGCGAGTATAAAGAACCTGCTTTTTTACCCTTGTAGTCATAGATTGTAGTTGTGGTTGAAAGCGAGGCCTTCAAATTAGCTATGTTTGATGTCTTAACTTTAATTGTATAATAGGTACAAGTTAAGAGCATCAATGTGAGCAGGATTAAAATAATCCAGCGTCCGATAAAGAAGCGACTATCAAATCGATGCCAAGCATCTTTAAAGCCACCTCTTCTTGGTTGGTCGTTATTCATTAAATATTGCTCCTTTTTAGAAACAAGAAAATTGTACCATACTATCAAAACACGTGTTTATAACTAGATTAGACTTAAGAAATTATTATGAGTTTCCATTTTACACTTTTTTACCCAGAAAATCTTGCTCCGGCATCTGTCAATGAAGTACTACGTCAACTTTTAATCCCTCGCAAGTGGCGTCATTTTTTGCGAATTGAACAAAATATTTTAGTTAACGGCAACTATCGCTATTTTAATCAAAACATTTTACCTGGTGATAAAATTGAAATTAACTTGGATCATGTTGAAAGTGATCAACAGGCTTATGCACCAAGCGGTAAGATGCCCGATGTTATCTATGAAGATGATAATCTTTTAATTATTAATAAGAAAAAAGGGCAAAAAACGCACCCTAATCTAAATGAAACTAATACTGCTCTGAACGATTGTACTACTTATCTTGGTCAGAGTCCCTATATTGTTCATCGATTAGATATGTTAACTGGTGGTTTACTTTTAATTGCTAAAAATCCTGCAGTTGTACCTATTTTAAATCGTGAATTAACCAGCAAAATTTTTCACCGCGATTATTTAGCTAAAGTTATCAATGCTGATCACTTAGCTGAAAGAGGTACGATTAATGCCCCAATTGGTCACGATCCACTTGATCAACGCAAACGCAAAATCGATCCTACTGGATTAAGAGCAGTTACTCATTATCAAGTTTTACAAAAAAATGATGACAATACTGCGATTGTCAAATTGACGCTTGAAACTGGTCGTACACACCAGATTCGCGTTCACCTTGCCTCTTTAGGAAGTCCTATTGTAGGCGATCCTTTATATAACCCTGATTTTGCCAGTGAGAGATTAGCCCTAGATGCTTACGAAATTTCATTAGTTCAACCTTACTCTTTTACTAAATTAAATGTAAAATTGCCCAAAAACAAAATTGAACTCTAAAAAAGCCTTTGACTGCAATACTGCAATCAAAGACTTTTCATCAAATTATAAATTTTACCAATTATATTCATTTGGATCCTTTTTACCTAAGCCAGTTGCATGATCAAGGAGGATCCTCTGCTCATAATGAGCTATATTTAGCTTAGTCGCCTTCACCATGTCAGGGTTAACTGATACAAAATCAATGCCACTTCTGACTAAAAATTCAGTAAATTCTGGATATTCTGATGGTGCTTGACCACAAATCGAAACCGTCTTACCATCTTGATGAGCAACCTTTATCAAGTGTCTAATCGCCCTTTTGACGGCAAGATTTCTTTCATCAAAAAGATCAGCAATCACATCATTATTCCGATCGCACCCCAGTAAAAGCATCGTTAGGTCATTTGAACCAATTGAATAACCATCAATAAATTGATTGAACTGGTCCGCCAAAATAATATTAGCTGGAATTTCAGCCATCATGTAAACCTTGAAGTCTGCGCTTCTAACTAAACCTTGTGTCCGCATGATTTCCGTCACTTTGCGCGCTTCATCCACTGTTCGGCAAAATGGAATCATCACATGTAAATTCTTTAATCCGAACTCATCGCGCACCTTTTTTACCGCTTCAAGTTCCAATTTAAAAGCATTAATATATTTTGGATCATAATATCTAGAAGCACCGCGCCAGCCTAATAGGTCTGCTGGTTCATGCGGCTCATATTTGTCGCCGCCCTTTAAGTTGCGATATTCGCCAGACTTAAAGTCTGAAAAACGTAAAACTACTGGCCGTGGTGCCATTGCCCGCGCGACTTTACCGATTCCATTAGCTAGTTCGTTAACTACCCTCTCTGGATGACCAGTTTCAATCAAATAAAGGGGATGCTGGTGAATATAAGTCGTCCATAAAAATTCTTCGCGCATTAAACCAATCCCATCAGCTGGCAAAGATGCATATTTTTCAGCAAGATCAGGATCTCCTAAGTTCATCATGACTCTGGTTGCAGTTGGTGGGAAATATTCAACTGCAGCAGGCTCAGCTGGCTTTTCATCGACTTTTTTAACCGCGTCTTTAACAACTCCAGCATAAACTACACCATTTTTAGCATCGACGGTGACAGTCTCGCCGTTTTTCAAAGTTTTCGTTGCAGCTTGTCCACGGCTAGTTGTTCCAACTAAACAAGGTATCTGCATTTCACGTGATACAATTGCAGCATGACAGGTCATTCCACCATTATTGGTAATAATTGCGGCCGCCTTTTTCATTGCTGGCACCCAATCAGGCGACGTCATTAGAGTGACCAAAACCTCGCCCTGCTTAAATTCATTGATATCTTTTGGATCATCAATAATATGTACCTTGCCTGAGACAAAACCAGGTGAAGCTGGCAAGCCTTTTAACAATACTCGGTGTTCTGTAGTTGCTTCTTGTGGTGCATCGGTTTTCTCCTGCTTTTTCTTTTGTGACCAAACAGTTTCTGGGCGTGCTTGAACTAACCACAACTTATCATTTTGATCAAGTGACCACTCCATATCCATGTAGCAGCCATAATGTTTTTCAATTTCTTTAGCATAACCAGCTAATTCAATGATTTGCGCATCAGTCAAAGCAGGCTCATTCACTTGATCTGGTGCTACCTTTTGTTCAATTGTTCCTCCCGATGGCAATCTGATCAACTCAATTGGCTTTTTAGTCACCATTTTGTGTACAATCTTCATCGTATTTTTATCAACTACATAGTTATCGGGTGTAACAGTTCCAGACACCACGTATTCGCCTAGTCCCCAAGAGGCCTCAATCATAACCTTAGTGTCATCACCAGTTGCTACATTGACTGTAAACATCACACCAGCTGCTTTAGAAAAGGCCATCATTTGAATCGCAGCTGATAAAGCAACTTTTTCTTGTGGAAAGTTTTGTTTAATTCGGTAATAAGTTGCCCGGTCGGTGAAAAGAGAAGCGTAACATTCTTGCACCTTTTTCAAAACATTCTCACGACCATGAATATTTAAATAAGTATCTTGTTCGCCAGCAAAACTAGCATCAGGCAGGTCTTCGGCAGTTGCACTAGAACGTACAGCAACGAATGGCTCATTTTGGTGCATCTTTTGGGCTAAGCTATCGTAAGCACAGCTAATTTCTAAGGCTAAATCATTTGGCATCGGCGCTTCTATAATTAATTTTCTAATTTTGGTGCAAATTCGATGCAATTGCTCAGAATCTTCTGGATCAGTTAAAGTGGCCAATAATTTATCAATTTTTTGATTTAAATCAGAATAATTCATAAAGTGGCGATAAGCTATGGCAGTAGTCGCAAAACCATACGGAACCGGGACATTCGTTTCAGAAGTCAGCTCACCTAATGAGGATGACTTACCACCGACTAAATCAACATCATCGCGATGCAATTGATCAAACCACAAAATATAATTATCTCTATTCATGCTTGTTCTCTTTTCGTTAACGCACAACTAACATTTCATTTTTAGCTGCTTTATTTAAAACCACATCTTTAGCGGGTGCTACATAACTTAAATATTTCAAGTTATTATCAACAGCAGACATTTTTACTATCCCGCAATTATCATATTCTTTAAAAGTTGGATTTACTCGCTGCGTAAATAACCTTAAAGCCGTCCCATGTCCAACAATCAAAATTGTATCGTTGGCATGGGTTGAATCAATGATTTTAGTGATCGCTCGTTCCATTCTTTCTTCAACATGTTGATCCGGCTCCATTGCGGCATTAATACGGCTAAAGCCACGTCGCCATGGCAACATGAATTCATCTTGTCCTTCATATTCACCATGAGATTTTTCATGCAGGTCACGCAGTCGCGTATAAGACAATTGATTATCAGTTATAATTTCTAAAGTATCGCTTGCCCTTTCCTGCTTTGAGCAAAATGCGGCATCAAAACTAATTTCTTTTTGCAAAAAATACTGCCGCACCGCTGTCGCCTGCGCTCTCCCTAATTCCGTCAGAGGAGAATCACAAGTACCTTGTATTTTATGATGCACATTGAACAAAGTTTGCCCATGTCGCACCAAATATATTGTTCTCATTAACTGCTACTCTCTTTCCTTTTATGCATATTAATTGTGAACAACTGTATAGTACCACAATATTTTGAAAGCGTTTAAAGTTATATATTAAGTATATATAAAGCTATATACCAAATTTGTGAAATTAATATAATGATTATGCATTTATTTGTCAAAAGTAGATTTGGCATTATCTAGGGCTTGTTAAATAATGTTCATATTTGGAACGGTCTAATTTATTGAGTTGCTGGATAATTAGAAAATTGTGATGATTGCAGCCAAATAGTAAATCTTTTTAATTAATTTAAAACTATTTAAAAGTTAGTGTTTTTTAATGCTATTTTCTTGCTTTTTTACAAAAAACTATATCTATTTTTCGAGTTAAGAGTATAATTTTTGGTTGTACTATTTTTCACTTATTTTTTCTACTAAAGGAGAAGAAAGTATCTATTATGGAACATACTTGGTTAATGAAGTATTTTGCCGAATTTTTCGGTACGATTATTTTAGTTGTTTTAGGTAACGGATCAGTTGCCAATTCTGTACTACGTGATACCGGTGGTAATAGCCGTGACGGTCAAGCCAATGGTGGGTGGCTCTTGATCGCCTTCGGTTTTGGGTTTGGGGTAATGCTCCCAGCCATGCTCTTTGGTTCAATTTCAGGGAACCACTTAAACCCTGCTGTTACCTTAGCTCAGGCTTGTTCAGGCGTCTTCCCATGGGATCAAGTAATGCCTTACATCTTGGTACAAATGCTTGGTGCCATCGTGGGACAACTAATCTTAGTAGCCATCTACTGGCCTTACATTGGCAGAACCACTAGTGATGATGCTGTTTTTGCCAGTTTTGCGACTGGTGATTCAGCTAACAGTAAGTTCAACGGTTTTATTACCGAATTCTTTGGCACTGCTATTTTGCTTTTCATCGCAGTTGGTTTATATCGTGGCATGTTCTTCAAGCAATCTGAAGACATTGCTAACATCGGGGTTGGTTTCCTAATTACTGCTTTAGTTATGGCAGTTGGTGGGCCAACTGGACCAGCTTTGAATCCAGCTAGAGATCTAGGTCCAAGAATTGTTTATGCTTTATGTCCTTTGCCACACAAAGGTTCAGCCCACTGGGATTACAGTTGGGTACCAGTGGTTGCACCAATTGCAGGTGGAATCTGTGGTGCATTATTATACAAAATTGCATTTGGATTATAAGAGATCTAATCAAATAGTAAAAAAAGCATTAAGCTATCTGCAATAGCTTAATGCTTTTTCAATACTCAGTATCTAAACCTAAATAGAAAATTGAATCTACATTTTTAGTTTCATTATCCGAATTATCTTCCTGAATTGTCAAATTAAGTGCAACAGTTAGGCTATGAGGAAATATATTGCTTGAAGAGTTCTTCTGCTGTGTGATATTGAAGGATTCGACGATGTTTGCGGTTAATGGCATCAGTTGCCTGTTGAACATAAGCAGCTGACTTATCTTTCATGCTTTTGCCTTTAGGGAAGAATTGACGCAGAAGTCCATTGCAGTTCTCATTGGTGCCTCTTTCCCATGGAGAATATGGGTGGGCGAAGTAGATCTGGCAGCCTTTGATCTTGGTCATATCCGCAAACTCAGAGCCATTGTCAAACGTGATCGATTTAAACCAGGCAGGATGTCTGTCAATCTCATTTTGAAGCAGCCTTTGGCATGTGCTTGCCCGATAGTCAGGAATCTTGATAACTACTTCAAAGCGTGTGGTTCTTTCGGTCAAAGTCATTAAAGCAGGCTGATTCTTGCGTCTGACGCCTTTAACCAGATCTCCTTCCCAGTGCAGCGGCGTTTTTCTGTCTTCAATCTCTTTAGGACGCTGTTCAATGGAATTGCCAAGATTCTTCTTGTGCAAAGCATGACCGCTCTGGCCGTGATGACGCTTGTTCCTGCGTCTTTTGAGCTTCATAGGCAGATCAATATTGCTTATGTCCAGCAAGCCCTGATCAATATAGCGATAGACAGTTGGTGTGCTGGGACAAGGGTAGCCTGGCATAGTCCTTTTGAATTCACCAACGAATTCATCGATGCTGGTGGCATCAAATTTAGCTTTGAAGCGTCTGGAGAGCATTCTCAAAAAGACAGCATAATGCTTCAATGGATTGCGCTGATAGCAGTTTTTGCGACGCTTCTCATAATAAAGCTGTGCAGTATCAGCGTAATAGTGCTCATACAATAAATAGCTGCTGTCTCTTTGCAGGACGCTTCCGCGTTTGATTTCGCGACTGATTGTCGACTTATGGCAGCCGACTTCTTGAGCGATAACAGTACGGGAAGTTATGCCGGAATCCAGCATTGCTTGAATTTGTCCACGTTGTACGCTGGTTAATTGATGATAGTGCTTAGAAATGCTAGAATTTGAATTGGTCATGAAGATCTTCCTTTCTTGATTTTTCGTCACTTCAAGTTTAGGTCTTCATGGCCTTTTTGTTTAACACTTGGTGTTGCACTTCAATTTTAAATCCGGGTCCGAATTATCTTTTAAAAAAATTTGTGGTATATCTCCAAAAGTCGGATTAAAAGGATTTTTCATTTTAAATCTCTTTAAATCTAAAAGCAAAAAAACTGTCTAGTTCTTAACTAGACAATTTTTGCGTTAAATAATCCCACGCTGCAACGCCATAAAAATTGTAATAATCAATAAATCTGCACTGCCACCAAGGCTATAATTTTTTTCCTTAAAAATCCGATTTAGTTCTAACATAAACTGTTTACCAGCTTGAGTACCGTAGCCACCTAATGCCAAATATTTTTTTGCTTGATTATGTGCCCAAGAAACAACCTCAATATTTCCCGCTCTTTTTATTAAATTCGAGTCTTCAATCGCACTAACTATTTTCATCAACGTATCGAGTAAACGAACATTCAAATCACCTTCGGTTTGAGCTAAAAATGGCAGTGCTACATCCCTCACCAAAGGATAACCAGCTTCTGCTTCTGCTCTAACTCCGCCTTTACCATATTGCAAAAATTGTTTTTCTCCAGCAGTCTTATTCCTCTTGCCTAAATCGTGCTTTACTAAGCCCTTAGTCATCTGCTGGATCACTTCAAATTCACCTTGATTATTATTTTCACAATAGCTACTTGCACAGCCAAACAACCCTAACGAAAAAATCGCGCCTTTATGGGTATTTATATTATGCGTTGTCTTAAACATTGCTTTTTCTGCCTCAATGCCAGCTTGACGCAATTGTTCAAACATTTGCCGCAAATCCTGCCCCGTAAAATCTGCTCCAATTTTAGCTGCTTGCCGAAAATAATTTTCTAAACTCAAACTGCTATTAATAAACAAATACACATTCATATCAGGATGAGACCCCACGTCAACTGGATCCACTAAACCTGGCTTAGGATTGGTAACTACTTCATAAAGCAATGCTTTTAGTGCGTTTTGTGTGATCTTTTCTACTGACATTTTGACCCCATTTCCAAAATAGCTAAACTAATTTTAACATGATTATCCTTTCGCCTAATTTTAAAAAATGACACAATAATATTAGGAAAAGAAGAGAGCAAGTTCATGAAAACAGATCAATTTAAAAGCTATCAAATAGCTGATATTGGCGATTATTTAAAAGTATTCGCCTGCAGCGCAGTAATCTCACAGCCAATTATGTCGCTGGTCATGGACGTAGAACAACCGGTTCACACACAAGATGTTTTTGGCGTTTTTTATAATTTAGTCAAATATACGGCTCCAGCCTTTATTTTTGGTATTTTGTATACCACAATCCGTACTAATAATGAAAAAAATAGTTTTTCTTATGCAAAACATATGCAGACAAATTGGTCTAATCTTTTTGTACCTACTATTTGGTGGACGCTCATTTATCTATTAGGGATGCCCTGGTTGCAACAAGTTAATCATTTTAACAATATTGGTTCATTCTGTTGGCAATTCATTAATGGTAATGCCGCCCCGCACTTGTGGTACAACACGATGATGTTGCAGTTTATTATTTTAATGCCAATCTTCTGGGGATTAAGCCGCTATGTAGGACACAATCTAACTCGAGGCATTTGGATTGCAGTAATCACTTTCGTACTCTATTTTGCCTGGCTTTGGTTCTATGATTACAACGTCTTTCACGGCATGCATGAACATGATTGGTATTTACTCGACCGCATTTTTATTTCATTCTTCATCTATGGTGTGTATGGCGTCTTAGCATGGCAATTGCGTGGTTATTACAACCAGCTGGTCACTAAGTTTTGGTGGGTAATTACCATATTATTTATTGCTTGCTTCATTTGGACTAATGTTGAGTTGCACAAGTTCGGTTATCCAATCAACTTCAATAATGCACCATATTACAAGCCGTCAATGACTCTCTATTGTTTAGCAGTAATTGCACTGATTTCAGTTTTTTGCCTGCATCAAGTTAGAAAAAATTCGCAAACCAGTTTAAAAGTATTCCATTTCTTGGCTACTTATGCTTATCGCGCATATTTATCCAATGTCTTCTGGAATCAATTAGTTTGGCGCGGTCTTAACATGCAATACCATGCCATTTACCATCCATTCTTAACTTTATTTGGAATCTGGCTGTTAACCTGGATCTTGTCATTCACTTCGGCTTATTGCTTACACGTTTGGTGGACGAAAGCGAAGAGTTTAATTAGCAGCTTTTTTCGTTAATTATCAATTTCATATAATTCTTCTGCTTCTAACAAAAAGTCTTTCATGAATGGCAGAGAAAATGCCACTTTGCCATATCCTGCATCAATGATTACCTGACTATCCATTAATCGCTGCCGATATTGCGAAATATAATTAGAACTTTTTCCCATTTGCTTGCGAATATCACTTATATTAACAACATTTTTATCATTATGAGCCATGATGAATAAAAATTTTCGATCGACTGGCGATAATTCAGAGATAATCTTGATATAAGCATTACGAAACAGATCATTTTTAAACGATGAGATCGAATTTTCAATACTTTCATCTGTTACCTGATCAGTAGAATGTTGCCAAACATGATATCCCAAGTCTTGAAATGCATAAGCGTAACCTCTAGTCAGCTTAGTCATTTTCATTAAGGCAGTATTATTAATCTCTTTATTACCTCTTTCAAATGCTTTTTGATACCGATACTTAATATCGAAAAGATCAAGTGGTCCTAATGGTACACGACCGCTTCTTAAAAGAAATGTTAATACATCATTATTTTGGAGTTCAGAAACATTCTTAGGCAGCCCAGTCATCATCATACTAATTGAATACTTTTTTAACACCATAATTTGATAGATAGACGCCAAATTAACAATCTCAGGAGTTTCTTTAACCTCATCTATTGCTATCAATAAAGATTGGTGATGCTTTTTTAAAACTTTTAACATTTCTTCAAGTAACACTTGATAAGTAGATTGAGGATTTGATATATGAACTTCCAATTCAAAGCCAAAAGCCGAAAACTTTACACCATCAATTTTGTTCAACGCCTTTTTTACTGGATTCGCTGCTTCTTGATAAATACTTTGGATGAGCGTGGCAAGCAAATCATTTGTCATGGCTAAGTAAATAACAATCCAGTTATCTTTTTGTTCTAAAGTTGAGGTAATATCAGCAAGTAATGAGAAACTGTCAAATCTTTTGTGTAAATAGATCTTTCTCGTAAATTGATTTTTTAATTATTTATTTAATCAAAGTAGGATTCTAAGGTGTCCTGAACCTGACCAAAGCCTTTATGAATTCGATTGAAATAACGGTCATTGTAGCTCATTGCCTGGATGCCAATAAATGCATCAAGCGACTGTTCAGTTGGAAATTCTGCCTTAGGCTTAGCTTTACGCTTGATGACGTTGTTAAAGGATTCAATCATATTGGTTGAATAAATTGAAGCTCTGATTTGTTTGGGATAATTGTAGAAGACTAGCAGATCGGGCTCAATTTCCTTCAAACCTTTGATGACATGGCTATAAGCTTTATTCCATTTGGCATAGAATTTGTGCAAGACAGCTGCAGCTTCTTTTTTGCTTGTCTGTTGATGTATCTGCTTGAATTCGTTCATGATCTTTTCACGATCGTCGACGCGTACTTTAGCGCAGATATTGCGCATGACATGAACCAGGCAGCGTTGAAAATGAGCTTTAGGATAAGTCCTGGCCAAGGCTGTTTTCATGCCAACAACACCATCAGAAAGAAAAAGCTCAACTTGCTTCAAGCCTCTGGACTTCATGTTTTGAAGCATCTCTGTCCAAACTTCAATGTTCTCACTAGGAGCAATGCAGTAGTCAATGACTTCCTTATGTCCATTAGGTTTAATGCCAATGGCAATATATACTGCTTCACGCTCAAACGTTTCTCGGCGCAAAGGAAGGTATGTCGCATCCAAATAGACACAGAAAAACTTGTCGCTTAGCTTGCGCTTGTGATAAGCCTCAATCTTGGGGAGCATCTGCTTGGAAATATTTGATACTTGAGCTGGACTATAATGACTGCCATACATTTTCTCAATCAAGTCAGCGATTTCTCTGGTAGTTACGCCTTTGGAGTATAGCTTGATAATCGTGCTTTCCAAAACATCAGAGTGCTGCTTGTAGTCAGGCAGCGTGTGCTGATGAAACTGACCGTTGCGGTCTCGAGGCACTTGCACTTCAATTGGTCCAAACTGGGTATCAACCTTGCGGAAATAAGCACCATTTCTAGAATTGCCAGTATTCCAGCCATTTCTGGCATAGGGATCATAGCCTAGAAAGGCAGTCAACTCAGCTTCTAGCAAGTTATTAACAGCCTGTTGTAGCTCTTTGCGCAATAAATCATTTATTTTGTCTGGATTGAATAGAGCTTGAGCAAAATCTTTGGTAAAATCATTCATGAAGGAGTTCTTCTTTCTGTATGTGTTTTTTTGTTCAAACCAATCATACGAGAAAGGAACTCCTTTTTCTAATGTTTAAAGAAATAAATTTAAGGAATCATTCATCCTTACACAAACTATTTTACAGTCTCAGTAATGAAGTTTTACCAACCCCGCGCATCCCATAGATCATTGAAGTTTGATAGGGTCCGGTGCCACTTTCAAGTGATCTTACTATATCTTCTACTATTTTTTGTCGCCCCAAATATATTTTGGGAACTTTGCCAAAGTTAGGGTCAAATGGATTCGTTATTTCAGACATAATTGATGTTCACCTATTTTCATTATTTTAGTTGTTGGCTTTAATTTTATATCTCTTTAGATCTTATGTCCATTTTTATATCTCTTTAGATCTTATAGTTATAAAAAATGCTCAAAAAATTTTGAGCATTACCATTTTATGAGTTATCGAAAAACTATCTCATTAATAAAAATTTATATAGTGGCATTAACTGAATTATCTTATCTTTTTGCTGAATTTCAGCCTCTTCACCATGAGTAACGATTATTAAGTTTTCAACTTCATCAAAATTATCAGCTAATTTAATTAGGTTCCCAACTTCACGTTCTTTTGACGTATCATTCACTTCCCATGCAACTTGAATTGCAGTTTTACTAGCTGGTACATAAAAATCAATATCTATCCCTGTCTTTTGAGATTTTAAATAAAATAAATTCTCTTGATATTTATTATGCAACTTGATCGCAACTAGATTTTCTAGTAATGCTGGCAATTTATCCAGATAAAACAAATTTAAAATGCCATTATCTGTAAAATAATACTTTGGGCTGCTTTCACGCTCACTAAATTTAGCAAAATAATTTTTGGTGGAAAATAACAAATATGCATCCTTAGCGTAATCGATATAATCAATAATCGAGACTGTAAAATAGTTTGTGTAAGGATGAATGATTCCTTAAATTTATTTCTTTAAACATTAGAAAAAGGAGTTCCTTTCTCGTATGATTGGTTTGAACAAAAAAACACATACAGAAAGAAGAACTCCTTCATGAATGATTTTACCAAAGATTTTGCTCAAGCTCTATTCAATCCGGACAAAATAAATGATTTATTGCGCAAAGAGCTACAACAGGCTGTTAATAACTTGTTAGAAGCTGAATTGACTGCATTTCTGGGCTATGATCCCTATGCCAGAAATGGCTGGAATACTGGCAACTCTAGAAATGGTGCTTATTTCCGCAAAGTTGATACGCAATTTGGCCCAATTGAAGTGCAAGTGCCTCGGGATCGCAACGGTCAATTTCATCAGCACACGCTGCCTGACTACAAGCAGCACTCTGATGTTTTGGAAAGCACGATTATCAAGCTATACTCCAAAGGCGTAACTACCAGAGAAATCGCTGACTTGATTGAGAAAATGTATGGCAGTCATTATAGTCCAGCTCAAGTATCAAATATTTCCAAGCAGATGATTCCAAAGGTTGAGGCTTACCACAAACGCAAGCTAAGCGACAAGTTCTTCTGCATTTATCTGGATGCGACATACCTTCCTTTGCGCCGGGAAACGTTTGAGCGTGAAGTAGTCTATATTGCAATTGGCATCAAGCCTAATGGGCACAAGGCAGTCATTGACTACTGCATTGCTCCTAGCGAGAACATTGAAGTCTGGACAGAGATGCTTCAAAACATGAAATCCCGAGGCTTAAAGCAAGTTGAGCTTTTTCTTTCAGATGGCGTTGTTGGCATGAAAACAGCCTTGGCTAGAACTTATCCTAAAGCTCATTTTCAACGCTGTTTGGTTCATGTCATGCGCAATATCTGCGCTAAAGTACGCGTCGACGATCGTGAAAAGATCATGAACGAATTCAAACAGGTACATCAACAGACAAACAAAGAAGAAGCCATAGCTGTCCTGCATGACTTCTATACCAAATGGGGCAAGGTTTACAGTCATGTTATCAGAAGCTTGAAAGACATAGAACCAGATCTGCTGGTCTTTTATAACTATCCCAAGCAGATCAGAGCTTCAATTTATTCGACTAACATGATTGAATCATTTAACAATGTGATCAAGCGCAAAGCTAAGCCTAAGGCAGAATTTCCAACTGAACAGTCGCTTGATGCTTTTATTGGTATTCAGGCAATGAGCTACAATGACCGTTATTTCAATCGAATTCATAAAGGCTTCGGTCAAGTTCAGGACACCTTAGAATCCTACTTTGATTAAATAAATAATTAAAAAATCAATTTACGAGAAAGATCTATTTACACAAAAGATTTGACAGTTTCACTGAAAATTATAGCTGACCCTAAAATAAGTTTTTTATTTTTCTTTCTAATTATTCCAAAATAAATATATAAGCCTAAGATTTCACATATTGTTGTGAATAAATAAAAATTATCAAAAAAGATTGAGCTTACTATGCTTACGAGAATTATAATAACAGCAAATAAACATAAAAAAATCTTATCTTTTTTATTGCGTGCAGAAAAAGATATTTTATCAAATATTAAGACGTCAAACGTAACAAAAATAATGATAAATATAGTTTGTAGTGTTACCTTAAATGATAAATCTGACATTATTATCTCTTTCCATGTCTCCATTTATTATATAAAACTCGCCACCAATTTGTAGTTCCTGGTATTACTCTATCAAAATTTACGAAAGGATTAATAGCAGCACTACTATCAACAACATTTTCTCCCAGCTTCATATTCTGTTCACTAACCACAGCAGTCGCATATTGTTCAACCACATTTCCATCAGATGCCGCATTTACTTGTTTAGGCATAGCCACAAACATTACTACAACTCCTGCAAACATTAACAAACCTGTCCAAATTTTTTTCAATTTCATTGTTTATACCTCTTTCATCAATAATCATAATTCGGAGATATAATATCATATTTTCACCCATTATTAACAACTCGTCATATTTCCCCGCATTGGATGTCAAATTTGCTTCAAAAAAACAGGATAGTCTCTCCTATCCTGCTCACCAAATTTTCCTACACCTAAATTAAAACCAAAACTGTGTAAATAGCTATATATGTAATGAAAAATATCGATAAATACTTAATTATTTGTAAATAGGTAGTTTGTTTATCCGGATGCTCAAAAAATTGTTTTAATTTTGGCCATAATATTGGCAACAAAAAACAACTAAAGATCAATGGCCATTTTGCCAAACCAAAAAGAACAACGATAATTGGAAATAATAATCCCGCAATAATCAACGTCTTAATTATTTTAAGAGCATATTTTTTACCAGTATAACTGGCTAAAGTATGGCGCCCATTGTTTAAATCTTCATGCAAATCACAAGTATTATTAGCTAACTGCAAAGCATAGAAAATGAGTGTTAAAGGCAAACATCTTATTAGAGTAGTTAATGCTAAGTTCCAGGTCAAAGGATAAGTGCCGTAAATTGTGACATAGATACTTACTAGCATAATGAAATACGAAATAAAGAAAGATACCACTAATTCACAGATCGGTGTTGCATTCAGTGGCTTAGGACCCGCAGTGTAAAATATTCCAATGAAATATCCTACAACTCCCATTATTAGTACTGGCCAGCCGGTGCGATAAACCAAAATAATACCCGGAATCGCCGAAATAAAGTAACTAATCCACACTAAGTTTCTAACATCAGTTAAAGGTAACTTAAGACGTCCAATTGGATTTATATCAGTCAAAAAATGTCGATCTTTGCCATGAAGATAATCATAGTAATTATCAGCAATATTAACTGCTAAATCAAACAGAAAAACATCTACTAAGCACAGCAAAATGTTAATCAAATTAAACATGTGATATTGTTGAAACGACATTGCCGCGCCAAAGACAAACCAAATTACATTTAATGGCGCCGTATAAATCTCTGATAGTTGATAATATACTGGCCAAGATAAAACCTTCTTCATAGTAACTTATTAATCCTCCCATTTTTTACTTACATCTTAGTCTTTTTCTAAAACAAAACATAGTTACTAATTTTGAAGATATTATCGCAAACTACTACTTTAGTTATTAATAGCTTTCATTACAACTGATGAAACTTCACCACTTTATTCTTCAATGAAATTTTTTTCACTTCAAAGCCATAAGCTGGTAATTCTTTTTTATAACGCAAAAAGGAATGATCTAAGACAACCCCCAGCCTTATTATCTTTAATATATTGCCATAATTTATTATATTTATTCATCTATTTTTCTTCCGATCCAGTAAATTTTTAGCTTGCTTTAATATTGGTAATTCACGTGCCGCAATCAATTTGCCGATTCGTGTATTTGCACAGCGGTTATATTCTCGCAAGGCTTCATCATAACTAAGCTTCAACGTTGATAAATGAAATTCATTTATCTCATCAGGCGTTAAATGCTTTTTACCAAAAGAAATAGCTTTACACAAATAATAGTTATTAATATTGTGGCGGTGAATTAGATTATAATAATCGTCAACAACACCTATTCTATCAATTATTTCCACATTCGCACCGAGTTCTTCTTTTAGTTCTCGCTTTAATGCTTCTTCTAAATTCTCGTCTGCTTCAACACCGCCGCCTGAAGTTTCAATTAAAGTTGCTTCACCAAAATCATCATTTCTCTTAGCTCTCACAAAATAAAAATTCTGTTTTTCATCAATCACAATTGCACGAACGATATTACGGTCATGATCAATATAGGTCAATGGCCATTGGGTATCTTGTAAATGAAGTTTTAATTCTTGTTTATTCATAATTTTCCTAAAAAAATAAAGCCCAGTGAATTGCTGAGCTTTATTTAACAGATAATCAAATGATTATTCTTCGTTCAATGATGAACGGTCGAATGAAGCATCCTTAAGTTCGTCATCGATAGTCTTAGTACCCATCCAAGAAATCATTTCCTTCATCTTGGCGGTAATTGCTTCTGCACCTGGCAATAACAACTTACGTGGGTCGTAACCCTTAGCCTTCTTGTCAAGGTCCTTTTCGTCTTCGATGTACTTACGAGTAGCTTCTTGGAATGCTAATTGGAATTCAGTGTTGATGTTGATCTTAGCAATACCAAGCTTAATAGCCTTCTTAACTTGGTCCTCAGGAATACCTGAACCACCGTGAAGTACAAGTGGAGTGTCAGGAACTGCTTCAGCAATTTCCTTAAGACGGTCGAAGTTTAAGCCCTTCCAGTCTGCTGGGTATACACCGTGGATGTTACCAATACCACAAGCAAGCTTGTCAACACCAGCTGCAACGAACTTCTTAGCATCTTCAACAGAAGCTAATTCACCGCCGCCTTGGTTTTCACCGATCTTACCAATTTCAGCTTCAACTGAAATACCACGTTCATGTGCTAACTTGATGATTTCCTTAGTCTTCTCCAAGTTTTCGTCAGTTGGAAGTGCGTGACCATCAAACATAACTGATGAGTAACCAAGAGCGATACATTCCTTAGCTGATTCAAAGTCACCGTGGTCCAAGTTTAAGATAACTGGAACTGAGATGTTCATTGAATCCATTTGGTCAGCTACCATGTCCTTAACGAACTTGTAACCACCCATGTACTTAGCAGCACCAGTTGATACTTGGATCAACAATGGAGTTCTAGTTTCTTCAGCAGCACGTAATTCTGCACGAGTCCATTCCAAGTTGTTAGTGTTGTAAGCACCTACAGCGTAATGGTTCTTACGAGCATCTTTAAAGATTTGATTACCGTTGTCAAAATAAGCCATTAAAAAATACCTCCTAAATATCTTACATGCCTATTGTACCCTAATAATTGAAATATGAACAATTTTTCACAAAATGTAAGCGTTATTTTCTTATTTTCATTGTTTTTCTCTTACATTTCTTTAGGAGCATTGACACCTAACAATCTAAGTGATTCCGTTAAAACGATTGATGTTGCTTGAACTAAGGCGAGACGAGCATCAATTTTATCGTCCTTGGTTAAAATCTTCACATTAGCATAGTACTTATTGAATTTTTTAGCCAAATCTAAGGCAAACTTAGCAATTACTGAAGGCTCAAACTTTTCGGCACTTCTAGCTACAATTCTTGGGAAATCTGCTAAATCTTTGGCTACGGCAAAAGCCCAGTCATCATCAAGAGCTAGATCAGTTTCGCTAGGCTTTTCACCCATAGCAGCGGCCTTTCTCAAGACACTTTGAGCACGAGCATTAGTATATTGAACGTAAGGACCAGTGTCTCCTTCAAAACGAACAACTTCTTCCAAATCGAAGTCAAAATTATCAAGACGATCATTCTTCAAATCGTGGAAGACAACAGCACCAACACCAACATCATGAGCAACTTGATCTTGATCTGCTAAATCTGGATTCTTTTCTTGAATTTGTTTTTTAGCAAGTGAAACAGCATCCTTTAATACTTGATCGAGGAAGACAACGTTACCTTTTCTAGTAGATAACTTTTTACCGCCTTGAGTGATTAAACCAAACGGTACATGGTGAATCTCATCAGCCCAATCATAACCCATCTTTTTCAAAACAGTCTTTAATTCAACAAAGTGTTGGGCTTGCTCGTTACCTACAACATAAAGCATCTTAACGAAGTTATATTCTTTCATTCTCCATTCAGCAGCGGCGAGGTCACGAGTTAAGTAAATTGAAATACCATCAGATTTAACGATAATAGCAGGATTTTCACCTTCACCCATGTCAACAACTTGCGCACCACGTGATTCATGAAGAAGACCTTTTTCTTTTAATTCATCAATTACTGGTTGCATCTTATCGTTAAAGAAAGCTTCACCATTGTATGAATCAAAAGTTACGCCTAGTTCTTTATAAATTCGCTTGAAGTCTTTTAATGAAACCTCACGGAACCATTTCCATAGTTTAACTGCTTCTGGATCCCCGTCTTCAAGTTTCTTGAACCATTCACGACCTTCATTATCAAGTTCGGGATCTTTCTCAGCTTCTTGGTGGAACTTTACATAGTAGTGGAAAAGATTCATAATTGGATCTTTTTTAACGTCTTCTTCATTACCCCAGTGCTTGTAGGCAGCAATCAACTTACCAAATTGAGTACCATAGTCACCTAAGTAATTGATTTTAATAGGAGTATAGCCAACCTTCTCCATTGTCTTAGCAATTGAATTACCAATTACAGTTGAACGAAGGTGGCCCATTGACATTGGCTTAGCAATGTTAGGGCTGGACATATCAATTGGCACATTTCCTTCACCAATCTTTTGATCACCATAATGTTCTTTTTCAGTCAAAACATCCTTCAAAGTCGATGAAACTAATTTTTCATGGTCAATCGCAAAGTTAACGTAAGGACCGACTGCTTGAATATTAGCAAAATCATCACTTGATAAGTTGTCCGCAATATTTTTAGCAATTTCTGCAGGATTTTTGTGCAAAGTCTTAGCCAAAATAAATGCTGGGAAAGCATAGTCTCCCATCTTAGCATTTTTAGGGCGTTCAATTAATGCGGCAATCTTTTCTTTAGGTAAATCAACTTGACTAGCAACCAAGTCAACTACTTCATTCTTAAAGTCCATCTTATTCCTCTCTTCTAAATAAAAAAGTCTCTTTCTACAAACGTAGAAAGAGACGAGTTAAAAACCCGCGGTACCACTCAGATTGATACAAAGTATCCGCTTATTTAAATTCTTGATTTTGTCAGTCAAACACGCCTTCATTATTTTCTAGTATCTATCTTGCACCACCATAGACTCGCTTAAAAAGAAAATAACTACTACTTTTGACTTCTTGGCAAACATGATTATAGCAGGAAAAAACGGCTTCTGCCACTAATTTAGTTAAAAAAGCCATTCTTGAGTTGGATTAAAATCTTGAACGCTTTGAACAAAGTTTTTTACTGCAATTTTTAAAAAACGTTGCTTAAAAAGCAACGTTCTTGTTAATTATTTTTAATTACTACCTTCGTACCATCTGGGATGTGATCCATAATCCACTTAGAATCAGGTACACTCAAACGGATACAACCATGTGAACCTTGAGTTCTTCCCAATTTGGCTGCTTCTTTTAAGTTATAGCTATAATCAGCTTT
Source organism: Lactobacillus crispatus (assembly GCF_018987235.1). NCBI lineage: Bacteria > Bacillati > Bacillota > Bacilli > Lactobacillales > Lactobacillaceae > Lactobacillus > Lactobacillus crispatus. The sequence goes on along the minus strand of NZ_CP072197.1, from coordinate 549,232 downwards.
AGTTGGCACAGAGTGGAACAAGTACACGTTATCAGGACTCCAACTAGTCCAATTATTAGCTCCTTCACCTAAGTTATAATTAAAAAAGCTGTCTCCACGACCATTTTGGATCCTAAAAGTTCCAGTTGGGGTCAATGACTTGCCCTTCTTGTAGATTCCACCAGTTGATAACATGGTATACAAAACCTTGCCTTTTCTTAACAAATAGGTTCGGTTTCCTTTTAATGATACCCGCAAAGTCAAATCCTTTTCATACGGCTTAATCTTAGGATATTTTTTAGGCTCACTCTTTTTCTTCCAAGTGCCTGCCTTGCGCAAGTCCTTAGGATCGCTATATGGTCGATATAAAGCACCATTATCTACTTTTTTAGCTTGTTTTTTATTAGTTTTATTTATTTTCTTAGTTTTGGCCTTAGTCTGCGTTGTAGCAGCTTCTTGTGAGACATCAGACTTAGGTGCGCATACCTTAGCTAAGCCGATAATTGCACCAAAAGCTAGAACGATACTAGTTACGCCGATAATAATGTTTTTTTTCATAAATATGTTAATCTTCTTTTTTATTAATATTTAACTCAATTATATTATGCTTTTTCGTCTTTGAAGCGTTAAAAAACGAAACTGTCAAATCTTTTGTGTAAATAGATCTTTCTCGTAAATTGATTTTTTAATTATTTATTTAATCAAAGTAGGATTCTAAGGTGTCCTGAACCTGACCAAAGCCTTTATGAATTCGATTGAAATAACGGTCATTGTAGCTCATTGCCTGGATGCCAATAAATGCATCAAGCGACTGTTCAGTTGGAAATTCTGCCTTAGGCTTAGCTTTACGCTTGATGACGTTGTTAAAGGATTCAATCATATTGGTTGAATAAATTGAAGCTCTGATTTGTTTGGGATAATTGTAGAAGACTAGCAGATCGGGCTCAATTTCCTTCAAACCTTTGATGACATGGCTATAAGCTTTATTCCATTTGGCATAGAATTTGTGCAAGACAGCTGCAGCTTCTTTTTTGCTTGTCTGTTGATGTATCTGCTTGAATTCGTTCATGATCTTTTCACGATCGTCGACGCGTACTTTAGCGCAGATATTGCGCATGACATGAACCAGGCAGCGTTGAAAATGAGCTTTAGGATAAGTCCTGGCCAAGGCTGTTTTCATGCCAACAACACCATCAGAAAGAAAAAGCTCAACTTGCTTCAAGCCTCTGGACTTCATGTTTTGAAGCATCTCTGTCCAAACTTCAATGTTCTCACTAGGAGCAATGCAGTAGTCAATGACTTCCTTATGTCCATTAGGTTTAATGCCAATGGCAATATATACTGCTTCACGCTCAAACGTTTCTCGGCGCAAAGGAAGGTATGTCGCATCCAAATAGACACAGAAAAACTTGTCGCTTAGCTTGCGCTTGTGATAAGCCTCAATCTTGGGGAGCATCTGCTTGGAAATATTTGATACTTGAGCTGGACTATAATGACTGCCATACATTTTCTCAATCAAGTCAGCGATTTCTCTGGTAGTTACGCCTTTGGAGTATAGCTTGATAATCGTGCTTTCCAAAACATCAGAGTGCTGCTTGTAGTCAGGCAGCGTGTGCTGATGAAACTGACCGTTGCGGTCTCGAGGCACTTGCACTTCAATTGGTCCAAACTGGGTATCAACCTTGCGGAAATAAGCACCATTTCTAGAATTGCCAGTATTCCAGCCATTTCTGGCATAGGGATCATAGCCTAGAAAGGCAGTCAACTCAGCTTCTAGCAAGTTATTAACAGCCTGTTGTAGCTCTTTGCGCAATAAATCATTTATTTTGTCTGGATTGAATAGAGCTTGAGCAAAATCTTTGGTAAAATCATTCATGAAGGAGTTCTTCTTTCTGTATGTGTTTTTTTGTTCAAACCAATCATACGAGAAAGGAACTCCTTTTTCTAATGTTTAAAGAAATAAATTTAAGGAATCATTCATCCTTACACAAACTATTTTACAGTCTCTAAAAAACATCCCTCAACTAGGGATGCATTTATTTACTATTAGAATTTTAACATGTTTATGCCAATTCTGAATACTTTTTCATCAATTTAGGCAATACTTTAGAAAGTTCCGTTGGTCGTACCACATAATTATCTTTGGCAAGCAAGTCACCTGCTAAAGAATGAAGATAGACAGCAGCTTGAATCGTCTCAACTCCTGGACCAAATTGAGCAACCATCCCACCGATGATTCCTGCTAAAGTATCACCCATTCCACCAGTGGCCATGCCTGGATTGCCAATTGGATTAACAAAAATTTGACCAGTCCCATCATAAACATGAGTATGATTCGATTTGAGTACTAAAAGCGCATTAGTATCTGGAATCAATTGGTTTAAAGCATCAATATTGGCACTATCTGTTTGAAACGGAATACGAATTTGACTCAATCGTTGCCATTCCATTTGATGCGGCGTCAAGATTAAGTGGCCAGCATTAGTTGGCAATAAGTTCTTATCCTGACTAATTAAATCAAGAGCGCTGGCATCTAAGACAACGGTTTGTTTTTCTGAAGTACATCTTCGCAAGATAACTAAAATTTGCTTAGCGAGATCACTCATGCCTAATCCTGGCCCGCAAACTACAACATCCATATTTTTGATTAAATCTGCTAACTTAGCATCGCGCCAGTCGATAAACATTGCTTCAGGCACTCGTGCATGTAGCGGTGCTAAATTCAAAGGGTGTGTTGCAACAGCAGTCAAACCTGTGCCAGCATTAATAGCGCCTTCGGTAGACATAATAATAGCGCCGCCATAGTTCTCGCTACCACCGATCAAGAGTACACGACCGTAATCGCCTTTATGTGTATCGCTTTCTCTTTCTTTAATTACCTTTTTCAAGATATCTTCAGAAATTTCAGTCATATTTATCTTCCTCCGAAAATCCAGCGCCAAATTCTAACAAAAAAGTTCACTTTATTATTAGCTGAAAGTGCCTTAGCTTGGACATTCATTCCGTTAGGATTGGACAATGATACAATCTTTTCATCACCAGACTTAAATTGATAGTCGCCAACTGTCTGTCCCTTCTTAATTGGAGCTTCGACAGTCTTTTTGTTCAATGATGCAACCAAAGTCTTACCATCTGCTGGATCCCAAATAGTAGTCTTACTCTTGAGACCCAAATTAGTAGTAGCATTATCACCATCAGTTACCTTAATAGTCTTGGCACCGTTCATTTGACTACCTGCAGTCATTGTTACAGGACGATATTTAGTAAAGATATAGTTCATTAACTTCTTTGTCTGCATAAATCTAGCTGGATCCGTTCCATCACGGTGACGTGCACCCATTACCACAGTGATCAAACGCGCACCATTATGTTGTACAGTTCCAATAAAACAAGCTCCTGCAGCGTCAGTAGTACCAGTCTTCAAGCCATCAACTGGGTAAGCTTGATCATATTGAGAAAGACCCTTTAGCATCCAATTAAAGTTGGCCATCTTAGTAGTATGACCTGCATCCTTAAAGTCTAAGTGGGCCAACTTGGTAGTATCTAAAACTTCTGGGAAATCTTTGATCAAATTTTGACCTACAATTGCCATGTCCTTGGCTGACATTGAATTTTCTGCATTCTTATTTACACCAGGATATGCATCTTTACCCAAATTACCATTAGGCAATCCACATGCAGTGTAAATCTTAGCATCTTCAATGCCCCATTTCTTTACTTGAGCTCTCATTTGATCGATAAAGGCCTTCTGAGAGCCCGCAATAGTTTGTCCTAAGAGCATTGCAGCACCATTAGCAGACTCAATTAAAGTTGCTTGGTAAAGCTGCTTAATAGTGTATGAATGTCCCATTTTTAGTGGCACATTAGAATATTCCGCGTTATTAGCTACCTTAACGATGGGGGCAGTTGGTTTTACCTTTTGATCCCATGAAAGCTTATTATTCTTAATTGCTTGTAAGGCTAAATAAACCGTCACTAACTTTGTCATTGAAGCAATTGGCAAAGTTTGAGTTGCATTTTTCGCATATAAAATTTGACCCGAATCGCTATCAATAGCAATCGCTGATTTTACATTCAGCTTAACTTGGTCTGCTTGATAACTATTAGTTGTATCTGCATTAACTGGCGTAGTCGCAAAAACTGCACCACACGAAAAAATTGACACGGCAGCGATAGTTGTAATTACTGCACGTTTTATTTTTTTACTAAAAAACATGAAATTCCATCCTTTTGAATAATTAAAGTATTTTATGCTTACATTTTACCAAATATTTGGTATTATTATTCATGTACAAATAAAAAATGCCCGCTTGGCGGAATTGGCAGACGCGCAGCGTTCAGGTCGCTGTTTAGGTGACTAAGTGAAGGTTCGAATCCTTTAGCGGGCATCATAATTATGTGTAAGTGTTGAGCAATCAACACTTTTTTCATGCCTTTGCTGTATAATATATGTAAAAGAGATAGAACAGTTAGAAACGAGTTGATTATTATGCAAAAAAGACTTACAAAATCACAAAATAAAATTTTAGCTGGCGTTTTGGGCGGTATTGCTAACTACTTTGATCTAGATCCTGCTTGGGTTAGAATCATCGGTGCCGCATTAATATTATTCACGGGTGTATTTCCTGGCGTTGCTTTATATATTATAGCTGCTATGGTTATGCCTGAACCTGGTCAAAGCGCACCTAAGGCTGAAAAGCACACAGCTGATTATCAAACTGGTCGCCCCAATACCATGAATGGTGATTTCACCAAGTCTGACGATCAAAATCCTGACTCAACTGAGAAAAAGGATGATCAGTCAGAATAAATGAATGCTATAATATAGGTCCTTGGCAGGGGCACAAGTTGATTTCTTCGGAGATCAACTTTTTTTCTCCCAATTTAGTGTAATCGCTTTCACAAAATGCAATTATGTGGTACAGTAACAGTGTAAGCAATAATTGAATTAAAAGATAAATATTCTAATTATTTATCTCCTAGATAAGGAGATGGGCACTATGATTACTATCCTTGGAATTACATTTTTGGCACTTGAATTAATTGGAGTCATTACATTAACAGCAGTTGAACCTAATTAATTCTAAAATCTTATTACACTCCTAAAATTTATTGATATTTATAAAAAAGGCACTACAGAAACAAAACTTTGAATCTGTAGTGTCTTTTTAATGTTTTAATTTCTTTTATTCAGATTTTGAAACCAAATCATATAATGATGAAACGACGTTGGTTAAGTCCATCATTGTCTTAGAATAATCTGGGTTAGCTTCTTTAGATACAGCTAAATCATTCTTAATCTTTTCGATTTCTTTCTTAGTTGCATCTTTATCTAAAACATCAGTACCCTTTGCTTTTTTGCTTACCCCAATTGTAAAGACTTGTGGCATCAATGCATTATCATTGAATCTTTGAACAGTACCCTTCTTATCAAAATTATTAAATACAACATGATAACCTGCTCTTGCAATGATCTTAAGAGGATTTTCAGTACTGTATAAATCATTAATGCTTTCACCTGGTTTACCATTTAAAATTCCAGATGAAGTAATTGAATTACCATCATTATCAACATCAATGAAATTAATAATTGCCACTTGTTCTTTAACAGTTGAATTTTGTTCAAGGTCGCTGACAACTTTGGTTATTTCAGTTTGTTTAGCGACTGGTTGATCGGTAATACTATCATCATCGGTGTAGCTTTCATTTTCATGAACAGGCTCAGCTTTGGCTTCTTTAACAGCTTCATTCTTAGCATATGATACAGTAATAACTTGATCATCCTGGCTTAATTCAGGTGCCTTTACGACCTCCATATCTGCATGATAGTCTTCAATTTGAGGTACCTTTACATCTTGGTATTGCTTATCAGCTTTCCAGTCACTATCATAGCGTCCTGATTCAATTACCTTTTTAGTACTTGGCAATAAAGTAACTGTTCTGTTCCAATGAATCGTTTGAACCTTGTCTTTTGGCGCATCATCTACACCAACAAACTTAACTGTTAATTTACTTTCTTTACTGTAAATATCTGGATCAACAGCGTCATTAGGATGCTTGGCATCTACAGCAACTGCACTGTATTTCATGGTAATAATGAACACTGGTTGGTAACCATCTGCATTACCATAAAATTGAATATCTCCATTGTCATTGAAGCCGTTCTTAACTAATGAATAGCCTTCATCTTCTAGCCGCTTAATTTCAGCTTCTGGGTCATATTCAATCTGCATATTAGGCTGACCAGTTAAATTCTTTTGGAAAATAACTTTATTTTGATCACTTAAGTCAACAAACTTAACAACTGCACTTTGTTCACTAGTAGATGGCTTATTATTAACTGTGAAGTTAACCGTGTATTCCTTATCCTTATCTTCAGCAGTAACGGTCTCACCACCTGCTTCAATCAAATCCGGAACAAATCCAGGCAATGTGGGCGTGCCAATGATCATAAAGCTCTGCTCTTTAGGCTTCCAACCTAAGTCCTTAATCACATGATTATCAACAGCGTCTATTTCTTGATTATGAACAAACTCGATCTCAGTAGTACTATCTTCCGGTGTTCTGCTTGCTGCACCTTGATAGTGTACCAATTGCTTAATCTTCTTTTGTTCATATTCTTTAACTAAATGCTTATGCTTAAATGAAATAACGTATTCATCCACATCTTCTTCAAAAATAGGATTCTCATCAAAGCCATCTCTTTCCAAAACATAACCTTGATTTAGATACTTTGCAATTTCATCAGAGGGATCATATTCCACCTGTGTTTTTGGTTTTCCCTCAAATTTTTTAGTACTTTCTAAAACTTCACCATCGTTGTCTAAATCAACATACTTAACGACAGCCTTGATATTTTTGCCAAAAATTGATGTGAATTTATTCATTTTAGGCCTTTCCATCTATATCTACTACCCTTATTTAGAAAACAAAATAAAGATCTACAATAAGCTAGAGACTGTAAAATAGTTTGTGTAAGGATGAATGATTCCTTAAATTTATTTCTTTAAACATTAGAAAAAGGAGTTCCTTTCTCGTATGATTGGTTTGAACAAAAAAACACATACAGAAAGAAGAACTCCTTCATGAATGATTTTACCAAAGATTTTGCTCAAGCTCTATTCAATCCAGACAAAATAAATGATTTATTGCGCAAAGAGCTACAACAGGCTGTTAATAACTTGCTAGAAGCTGAGTTGACTGCCTTTCTAGGCTATGATCCCTATGCCAGAAATGGCTGGAATACTGGCAATTCTAGAAATGGTGCTTATTTCCGCAAGGTTGATACCCAGTTTGGACCAATTGAAGTGCAAGTGCCTCGAGACCGCAACGGTCAGTTTCATCAGCACACGCTGCCTGACTACAAGCAGCACTCTGATGTTTTGGAAAGCACGATTATCAAGCTATACTCCAAAGGCGTAACTACCAGAGAAATCGCTGACTTGATTGAGAAAATGTATGGCAGTCATTATAGTCCAGCTCAAGTATCAAATATTTCCAAGCAGATGCTCCCCAAGATTGAGGCTTATCACAAGCGCAAGCTAAGCGACAAGTTTTTCTGTGTCTATTTGGATGCGACATACCTTCCTTTGCGCCGAGAAACGTTTGAGCGTGAAGCAGTATATATTGCCATTGGCATTAAACCTAATGGACATAAGGAAGTCATTGACTACTGCATTGCTCCTAGTGAGAACATTGAAGTTTGGACAGAGATGCTTCAAAACATGAAGTCCAGAGGCTTGAAGCAAGTTGAGCTTTTTCTTTCTGATGGTGTTGTTGGCATGAAAACAGCCTTGGCCAGGACTTATCCTAAAGCTCATTTTCAACGCTGCCTGGTTCATGTCATGCGCAATATCTGCGCTAAAGTACGCGTCGACGATCGTGAAAAGATCATGAACGAATTCAAGCAGATACATCAACAGACAAGCAAAAAAGAAGCTGCAGCTGTCTTGCACAAATTCTATGCCAAATGGAATAAAGCTTATAGCCATGTCATCAAAGGTTTGAAGGAAATTGAGCCCGATCTGCTAGTCTTCTACAATTATCCCAAACAAATCAGAGCTTCAATTTATTCAACCAATATGATTGAATCCTTTAACAACGTCATCAAGCGTAAAGCTAAGCCTAAGGCAGAATTTCCAACTGAACAGTCGCTTGATGCATTTATTGGCATCCAGGCAATGAGCTACAATGACCGTTATTTCAATCGAATTCATAAAGGCTTTGGTCAGGTTCAGGACACCTTAGAATCCTACTTTGATTAAATAAATAATTAAAAAATCAATTTACGAGAAAGATCTATTTACACAAAAGATTTGACAGTTTCATAAGCTATGTAATTACAATTAATTCATGAAGTTAACTATATTCATTATAATCTAATTATTATACATATAGTCACGATATATTAAAAAATAGAACTATAGATACACTATAATTCTATTTTTTAAATTTATATTTGAGAAAGAATTATATTAAGTAACGCTTTTCTACTTTAATTATTTTTCTAAATTCCAGCCATCTGCTTCAAGCATGGAAACCATACTTGAAACACTAACTTTCTTAGTCCCAAAGTGCAGGTTAGTTTCAGAATTTTTAACATTCTTTTCGTTTTCAAACATTTTAAATAATCCCCTATTAATTATCTTTTTAGTTTTCAGTAGCCCAACCATTTACTTCAAGCATTGAAGTAATATCGTTAATAGTAAAGTCCTTAGTGTTAAAGTGTAATGACGTTGTTTCTTCTAATTCTTTATTCTCAAACATTTTAATTGCCTCTTTTTTATCTCGTTTTCTCTCTTCACATATTATAATAACACGTGTTATCTAAAATGGTGAGTATTTTTTTACGATTTATCAATGTTTTTTGAAGATTTTTTTCTTTTTTAAAATAACACAGTATTTTTAATAAAAATAAGCTAGAAAGCTCATTAATATTGCTTTCTAGCTTATTTTACTTTTATATAAATTACTTATTAATTACGACGACGCTTCTTGCTTCCAGCTAAGCCGATCAAGCCTAAGCCTGCTGCAATTCCACCTAGAATTGCTTCTGCCTCTGCTAATTCTGCGCTGTCACCAGTTTGTGGAAGTGTCTTGTGTACTTGACCCTTGTCATCTACATAACCAATGGTGTGACCCTTAGAGTTGATGATATTACCGTTCTTGGTAATTCTTACTTCTCTTTGTGCATGTGGAGTTACTGTCTTGGTAGTAGTTGTAGACTTCTTTTTTGAAGTTGGTACTACACCTGCATGTGGCTTCACAGTGTTGGTGTCATCACTTGGCTTTTCTGGCTCAGATGGAGTCTCTGGCGTCTCTGCATGTGGAGTTACATTAGTTGGCTCATCTGGAGTCGTTGGTGTTGTAGGTGTAGTTGGGTTGGTTGGAGTCGTTGGAGTATCTGGATTTACCGGAGTATTTCCGTTGTTGTAAATCACAGGTGTATCCTTGCCCGGATCACTTGGAGTTACAGTGTTTTTACTTGGTACCATACCAGGAATATTTGGTACTGGTTCATTTGGAACTACCTTAGTTGGATCAGTTGGATCAGTTGGGTAAGTTGGTGTTGGTGCATTTGGAATTGGCTTTCCACTTGGATCAACTGGGATAATCTTACCGTTTTGGCTGTAGTTTACAGTTACTGTCTTGTCCAAGTCATCAGGAGTTACCGTTGTACCACCAGCAGTCTTAACAGTAGTGTGGAATCCATCAACTACAGGAACGTTTTCGTAGCCAAATGTGTGGCTTGCTTCATTCCATGGAGTAGTAGTGATGATCTTACCAGTTACATTGTCGAAGGTGATCTTTCTAGTGAAGTCGAAGCTTTGCTTCTTATCAGCTGGAGTCTTGTCACCTGCACCAGTGAAGTGAACTGTTTGAGTACCCGTTCTCTTAACTGCGTGTTCATCAGTACCAGCTGGATACTTAGGTCCTTCTGGGTTAGATGGGTCAATTGGTTCACCTGGCTTACCTGGCTTCTCTGGAGTTACTGTTGTAGTTCCGTGCTTGAAGTGAACTTCAAAGACATTGCCATCCTTAGCAAAGGTTTCATCGCCATCCTTGAAGTTATTAGATACAAGTACATAGCCCTTGTTTACGTAACTTTGGATTTCACCAGCTGTAGTGTAGTCGATCTTGTCTCCTACCTTACCACTGAAGTTATCCACATCAAGAATCTTGTTACCAGTAGCATCATCATCGATGTAAGTGATCTTACCAGTTACAGTATTAACAACTGGAGTTACAGGTGTGTAAGGAACTGGAGTATCCTTGCCCGGATCAGTTGGTGTTACTGTTGGCTTACTTGGAATCATTCCTGGAATATCTGGAACTGGCTCGTCTGGAGTTACCTTGGTTGGATCAGTTGGATCAGTTGGGTAAGTTGGATTTGGTACGTTTGGAATTGGCTTGCCACTTGGATCAGTTGGGATAATCTTACCGTTTTGAGTGTAAGTTACCGTTACTGTCTTGTTCAAGTCATCTGGAGTTACTACTGAACCACCAGCGTTACGCTTGTCTGCGTGGTAACCATCAATAACTGGAGTATCCTTGTAGCCAAATGTGTGACTAGTTACATTCCATTCACCTGAATCAATGATCTTGCCAGTTACTTTGTCAACTACCATCTTCTTGGTAAAGTCGAATGTTTGAACATCATCCTTTGGAGTGTTCTCGCCTGCACCTACATAGTGGATAGTTTGAGTACCTGTCTTCTTAACACTGTTTTCATCAGTGCCTTCTGGCCACTTAGGACCGTCTGGATCATTTGGATTGATTGGTTCACCTGGCTTACCTGGCTTGTCTGGAGTTACTGGCACTGTACCATGCTTCAAAACAACAGTGAAGATTTGAGTGGTGTTGTCATCATTATCAAACTTAGCACCTGCTGGGAATCCATCATTTACAAGTACGTAACCCTTATTTTCAAGATCAGCAATAGTTGACTTAGTTGAGTAGTCAATCGTTGATCCTGCCTTACCACTTAAGTTGCCTGAAGTGGTAATTACCTTATTGCCTTCATCTGAATCGATGTAGTTGACAACTGCTGCTTGATCCTTAGCTGGGATTACTGGGTTATATGGAACTGGAGTATCCTTGCCTGGATCAGTTGGAGTTACTGTTGGCTTGCTTGGAATCAATCCTGGGATATCAGGTACTGGCTCATCTGGAGTTACCTTGGTTGGATCAGTTGGATCAGTTGGGTACGTTGGTGTTGGTACGTTTGGAATTGGCTTGCCACTTGGATCGGTTGGAATAATCTTACCGTTCTTAGCATAAATTACTGTGACATCAATATTGTCTTGAGTTACAGCAGTTGCTGGAACTTCTCTCTTATCTGCGTGGTAACCGTCAACAACTGGAGTGTTTACTTGATCGTAAACAGTCTTTTCACCCTTAGCAATTGACCAATCAGTAGTGTATTGACCATTGTCGATAGTCTTACCAGTTACTGCATCAACAGTTAATGTTCTAGTCCACTTAGAAGTTTGAACATTATCATCGTGTACCTTATTACCTTCAGTATCTACATAGTGAACAGTTTCCTTAACATCCTTAGTGTATTTGCTTGGATCTACACCGTCGTGTGGATGATCTGGATTTACTGGGATTTGACCATGGTGGAAGGTTACTTTAAAGATTTGTTCATTACCTTCAACGTTATCAAATACTGGGTTATTGCTGAAACCATCATCTGCAAGAACGTAACCTTGCTTTTCGTAGTTAGCAATTTCATTAGTAGTTGAGTAATCAATCTTATCGCCTGCTTGACCAGTTAATACAGGAGATTCAGACATTACCTTGTTGTTATCGTCTAAGTCAATATATTGAACCTTAGCCTTTTGTTCAACGTTCTTAGTGTAAACAACTGGAGTATCCTTAGTTGGATCTGGAGGAGTTACAGTGTTTTGACTTGGAGTGTAACCTGGAACATTTGGAGTTGGTTCATCTGGAGTTACCTTAGTTGGATCAGTTGGATCGTTCTCGTAACTTGGAGTTGGTGCATCTGGAATTGGGTTCTTAGATGGATCAACCGGAACAATCTTTCCTACCTTCTTGTAAACAACAGTAAATGTTCTATTGCGTTTTGCATCACTTGCATCGTAAGAAGTAGTGAATCCACCTGCAACAACTTTGTCATTGTCATCACGAGTATAACCCTTAACAGCAACGTAACCATCAATTACAGGGACGTTCTCACTAGTAAAGTCAGTACTTGTTTGGTTCCACTTACCAGTAGCAATTTGCTTACCAGTTTCTTTATCATAAGTATCACCTGTGTAAGTAAAGGTGAAGTTTTGATTCTTAGAAGCTCTTAATTCGTTACCGTCTTCATCAACATATTTAACAAGTTGTGAAGCTGTAACTTCCTGATGATTTCTAATTTCTGTATCGTTCTTAGCGTAAATTACAGTAGTTTCACTAGTTGGATCATTAACAGTTACAGTAGCACCGGCAACCGTCTTCTTATCAGCGTGGTAACCATCAATTTCTGGTGAAGTTACATCCTTGAACGTATGACTTTCAGGAGTCCAGCCCTTGTCTTCAATTTGCTTACCAGTTACGTTATCAAACACTAAAGTGTGAGCAAATGTAGTATTTTGTACATTATCATCTGCTGCCTTAGTACCGTCAGCATATACATAGTGAACAGTTTGATTACCTTGCTTAGTCAAAGCCTTAGCATCGGTACCTGTTGGCCACTTAGGACCATTAGGATCGTTAGGGTTAATTGGCTCACCTGGCTTACCTGGCTTACCTGGAGTAATAGTAGTAGTCTTGTGAACAAAGTGAACTTCGTAATTTCCACCCTTTTCAGGCATAGTTGTTACATTGAAGTTATCACTTACAAGCTTGTAACCCTTGTTTTCAAGTTCAGTAATTGAAGGTTGAGTACTGTAGTTAAGTGCTTCGCCTGGCTTAGCAGAAATTGACTTGTCATATGAACTTAAATCAGTTTCTTTTGTATCGTCAAAGTACTTAACAGTTACATTTTGGTTTTCAACATTCTTAGTGTAAACAACTGGAGTGTCCTTAGTTGGATCTGTTGGAGTTACGTTTGGAGTATCAGTGTGCCAACCTGGAATATCTGGAGTCTTTTCGTTTGGTGTTACCTTAGTTGGATCTGTTGGATCATTAGTGTAAGGAACATTTGGTACATTTTGACCTGGGTTCTTTGGATCTGGAATTGGGTTGCCATTTGGATCCTGAGGAACAAGGTTACCGACCTTCTTGTAAACAACCTTGAAGACCTTGTTATTATCTTCTTTAGAACCAGTATTAGTAGCAGTAAAGCCACCGGCAGTGTATTTACCATTGTTGTTAGTGTAGCCAGAAACCGCTACATAACCTTTAATTACAGGAACATTTTCAGCAGTGAAGTTATGAGTGGTTTCGTTCCATGAACCTGGCTTAATAGTTTCACCAGTTACCTTGTCAACAGTATCACCACTGTATTGGAATTCGGAATTTTGCTTTACTTCAGGGCGTAAGACGTTTCCTTGATCATCTACATATTGAACAGTTTGAGAAGCTGGGACATTCTTCTTATTTTGAATTTCAGTACCGTTCTTAGTGTAGTTTACAGTAGTTTCAAATGTTGGTTTATCTGGAGTAGCCTTAAAGCCTGGTACAACCTTAACTTCCGCAGTATAACCTGAAACTGCTGGTGAATCTACTTCGTTAAATTGGTAGCTGTCGCCAGTAACGCCATTTACTTCCCAGTGACCTTTAGAAACTAATTCATTAGTTTCGGCGTCATGTACATCACCAGTGTAGTGGAAGTTTACACCACTTTGAACATTATCTTTTGGAGTTAAGTCCCCGGCACCTGTATAGTGAACAGTCATTGAACCTTCAACAGTCCGTTCACCTACAATCTTAGTACCGTTCTTAGCGTAAGTTACAGTAACTGTAATGTCTTGACTATCCTTAGTTAAGCCAGTGATTGCAGCAACGTTGTCACCATCAGCATGTGATGAAACATTAGATACGTGGTAACCCTTTTCAGCTGGTGAAGTTACTCCTTCAAATGAAGTCTTGTCGCTAGTCCAAGTAATTTCTGGAGTTGCAGTGTCATCAGTATTAATTACCCACTTGCCATCTTCTTGCTTAGCGTTTACTAATTGACCAGTAATCTTATCTACATAAGCAGTACCAGTAAATGTAGCAGTTTGCTTAGCGTTAGCTGGAACATTACCATTAAATGTAGTGCCATCAGCATTGACATAGTTAACAGTTAAGTTAACCTTCTTCGTCAATTGATCTGGTTGAGCTTCCTTTGGTGTGTTCTTTGGTACATCAGTTGGTGGTGTAGTTGGTGTTACTGGTTGTACACCGTGCTTCATGTGAACAGTAACTGTAATGTTCTTGTTAGCTTCAACCTTGCCAGGAAGAGTACCTTCAGTACGTACATATACGTAACCTTGTTTTTCAAGATCAGAAATGTTCTTTTCAGGATTGTAAGTTACAGGAGTATCAGCTGCTGCATCACCAGAGTTGAAACCAACGTTTGGAATAGTGCTGTTAGTAGTGTCATCGTGGAAGATAACTGAAACAGTACCTTGGTCCTTAACGTAAGGAACCTTAACATCTTCGCCTGGGTTGCCTGGAACTGGGCTAACTGGTTCGCCTGGCTTGCCATCTTGTGGGTGGTAACCTGGAACAGTTGGTTTTTCACCTGGATTACCCTTAGTTGGATCAGTTGGATTGTTAGGAAATTGTGGTTGTGGTGCGTTTGGAATTGGGTCACCAGTAGTTGGGTCAACTGGAATAATGTGGCCAAGTGGCTTGTAGGTAACAGTCTTTTCAATGTCATCTTGAGTTACTTTAGTTGCAGGAACATTCGCTTGATTTGCGTAGTAACCCTTAATAACTGGAGAGTTTACTTGTGAGTATTCACTTGGTTGACCCTTAGCAATTGCCCACTCAGTAGTGTATTGACCATTTGGAACAAGCTGACCTGTCACCTTATCAACTGTAAGAGTTCTGCTCCACTTAGAAGTTTGAACATTGTCATCAGCAGCTTTTGTACCATCGCTATATACATAGTGAACAGTTTCGTTAACGTCCTTAGTGTACTCAGGATGATCTGGGTTTACAGGTTCATAATCATGATCGTAGTAAACTTTAACTGTTTTATCTTGTGGATCAGTTACGCTTACAGTACCAGCTGGAACAGTTGAAGCATCTTGACCATTATCAAAGTGAGGTGTCTTCTTGTAACCTAAGCCAGTTGCATCAGGTGAAACTTGTGCTGACCAACCATTGTTATCAATAATCCAGTTATTGTTAATAGTATAACTGTGACCATCTGCACTGATAGTACCGTAACCAACTACATTACCCTTTTCATCCTTAATTTGTGTACGGTGAAGGTTTGTAGTTTGAGTTACAGGATCAAGACCCTTAATTTCTTCTTTGGTTTCATTATCAAGGTATTTAATTGTACGAGTAACTGTCTTGTTTTCGTCTACACCAGTATAAGTCTTTTGTTGCAAAGTGTATGGTACGTAGACATCTTCGTTAGTTGTCTTACCAGTGATTTTTGAGACTTCTGGTGCATTTTCTTCATTAACTGACTTAACAGTTGTGTTCCAGTTTTGACCATCTTTATTAATAGTTGCATCTGGAGTTACTTGAGCAAACTTGCCATTGTTAGAAGTAGTCCAAGTGATTGATGGTGTAGTCTTGTTGTCAGGGTCTACTACATAAGTAGTATTACCTTGAGAATCTTTTCCATCTGCCTTGGCATTAACCATTTGACCAGTAACTTCATCGATGTATGCAGTACCTGAGTAAGTTACAGTTTGTACAGTTGGATCCTTTAAAGCAGCACCATTTTGACCGTTTTCAACATAGTGAATAGTACGAGTAGCTGTCTTAGTAAGATCATCCTTAGTAATCTTACTATTAGATGGAATGTTTGGAGTATCTGGAGTTACTGGGATTACCTTGTGAGTTAAGTGAACAACAAACGTCTTACCACTCTTACCAAATTTACCAAAGTCTACTTTATCAAATGAATTACCAGTTAAAATAGTTGCCTTAGTATCATCAGGAGTACCGTCAGTTACATTTACAAACTTGTATCCTTTGTCTTCTAATGATTTTACAGTACTTGCTCCATCTTTAAAGTTAACAGTATCATTTTCCTTACCAATTGCAGTTTGGTCAGGAGCATCAGTAATGTATGACTTAGTTGCATCATCATAGAACTTAAGAGTATCTTTTACATCTTGAGGAACACTGTAAACAACTACAGTTTCATAATTATCTGGAATAATCGCACTAATACCTTGTGCCTTATAATCACTAGATATCTCACCGTTTTGAACAAGATCTTCCTTAAATTGCAACTTAGCAGTTACTGAAGAACCATCGGCGCCTTTCTTAATTCCTGGGACATTAGATGATTGAATTGTAGCGGTGTATCCCTTTACGGTTGGAGAAACTACCTCAGCATATGGACTAGTTATCTTGTTACCCTGCGCATCAGTATAAGTCCAACCTGAATCTGCAGTGACAGCTTGAGCATTCTTAATATATTCAAGAGTTTCATCAGAGGTATGTGATAAAGCGTAATTTTGAATATCTTCAATCTTATCTTGGCTAATATCAAGAGTAAGTTTACGGGTTAATGTAATATCCTGAGTTTTAACAATTGGATTACCATTAGCATCTGTAACTGGAGTACCATCTGAATATACATACTTAATAGTATTAGTATGAGTACCAGTTACTTCCATTGTGGTCTGGTGTGGGAACCAAATTTGGTGACTAGCACGTTGCGTAGAAATACCATAGTACGGAGCATCCTTACCAATTAACGGAGAACCATAATAGTTGTGAACTTGGTTAGCTCTAACACCACCAGTTAAACCATTACCATTAATTGATACATCAGGGTTGGCCTTATTATCCCAAATATTCTTAGTTTGGAAACCATTCATTGGAATATTAACGCCATTAACGTTTAACCAAATTTGCTTAGAACCATCAGACTTAATACGTTGGTAAACTACATAATTTGTTCCATCAACACTAAATTCACCATTAGCTCCTGACATATAAATTAGGTTAGAAGTGTATTGTGATGAGGTAGTATTAATCTTGTCACCACCAGTTGCCATCCAACCAGTAGTTGCACCACCACTAGAATAACGTTGTAAGTTAAGCAACAATGGGTCATGAATATCAATTCTTGATTGAGATGCGCCTAATGGAAATGAAATCAATTCTGCATAGAAGTTAGTGTTATCATCACGAATGTCAATAGTTGCACCGGTTTTAGAAGTAAAAGCAGCATTAGTATTAACATCTCGTGAGTCTAACGAAACAACATCATCCCAAGCGTTATCGCCACGACCTTCAAGTATAACTCTAAAGGTTGCAAACTGACCAACAGTGATGTTACCGCCTTCGTTTACACCAATATAGTTGTAACCATCATAACTACCTGAAGCAACACCTGCATTTCTACCAAGCGCGTCGATATTATTCTTTCCTACAGAATGGAAATAAGTTACTGCATGGTCACCAATATTAATGTCACTATTAGCAGCTAGATCAAGAGCAACACCACGGCCCTTGTTTTCAAAGTGAACATTTGCACTATCACCAACGTTAAAATGAGAGTTATTACCTAAAATAACACCATCACGACCAGTGAAATTCAAAGTTGAATATTGCCCTAAATTAATTTGACCAGAGCCATCACTACGATCACGAGCACCATAGCCACCAAAACGATCATCATCAGTCACATAAGGTCTCATACCAGTCATCGAAATACCTTGACCGATACTGGTATTCAATGTAACAACAGATTTATAACCTGTAGTAAAGTTACCGTTACCTACAGCAAAAATACCTGCATTGTGATAACGAGCAGTAGTATTCAAATCGTTGTTAGTATTCATATTAATAGTCAACTGGCCATTGTCAGCAACATTAACTGTACCATTATTTGTTAAATGAATACCATCACCGATTGCTGAACGACTAATAGTTAAGTTAGCATCAGCAGCTATATTAACATTTGAGCCACTAAAGTTAGCGTAATTCCAACCTTTTACGGTCCAACCATTTCGATTATTACTTCCAGCTACCCAACTTGTACCTTGCGTTCCAATCTTGCCAGTGCTTGTTTGGTCTTGTACAGCTGCATTAGCTTCATCAATAGTTTTACCTTTAATGATTGAATTATCTGAACCAACAGTTGAGGTAACTTTGCCTTCAATATTAACAGTACCATTACCAGCAACAGCACCCTTAATATTAATATTCTTTAAAGTAAGATTGCCATTGTTATTAATTACATTATTATTAAGATTAAGTGTTGCATTTTCATCAGCACCAATAATAGTGAAATCTTTATTAATATTTAAGTCATTATTTTGATTTACAGTTGTAAATTGTGGAACATTAATTGTACCGGAAATAATAACACCAGAAGCACTACTATTTACGGCGCCCTTTAAGCCTGACCAGTTAGTTACAGTTTGGTAATTTGAAGTATCATTATTGCCGCTAGCAGCTCTAAGACTAGCACCTAATGCACTGGCATCCCCATTAGTCAAAGCACTACTATTTAAAGCACTAGTATTTGCATTAACAGCATTATTAGCATTAGCTTGAATAAGACTATTACCAAACAAAGCAGCAGCCAGTTTAGGATTAAAGTGACTATCACTACTCTTAGTCAACTTGCCAAGTTCAGCAGTGTTCAAGTTGAAAGTTTGAGTATCTACATTATTTTGATCTTGCTTACCAACCTTACCTGCATCGGTAATAGTAGTGTCCTTTGAAACAGTTGACTTAGTAATGTTTCCAGTATTTACATTAGCATCTTCAGCTAACTTTGCTGCAGCCTTTTCAGTATTGTTTACTGTAGTTGAAGCTGACTTATTAGTAGTTGTTGAAGCATTTGCAACCTTGTTAGTTGTTGTAGCTACATTGTTACTTGCCTTATTTGCAGCTGAAGCTTGAGTTGACTTGTCAGTTGTTACAGTTGAAGCTGAAACATTGCTCTTTTCCAAGCTTGAAGTATCAACTGATGACTTAGTTTCTGTAGACTTCTTTTCAGACACAGAATTAGAGCTGTTCTTATCTTGAGCAGCCTTAGTTTCAGTTGATTCATTGTTATTGATAGTAACGTTGTCAGTAGTTGCATCTGCGGCAGCCTTAGCAGCGTCATTATTAGTAATTACAACAGTCTTATTGGCATCCCCTGTGCCATTATCTGCTGTAGTATTACTCTTTTCATGAGATTCAGGACTATTAGCATCATCATTTGTATCCGCGTGTGATGTTGAAGCCGTAGTACTCATCCAAAGAGTAGTACCTAACAAAACAGAAGCAGCGCCGATAGTAAGCTTTCTAATAGCGAAGTGTGGCTTTCTCTCGGCAGCCTTTTCCATTTTCTTAATACCCCGGATTTAAAATTGAAGTGCAACACCAAGTGTTAAACAAAAAGGCCATGAAGACCTAAACTTGAAGTGACGAAAAATCAAGAAAGGAAGATCTTCATGACCAATTCAAATTCTAGCATTTCTAAGCACTATCATCAATTAACCAGCGTACAACGTGGACAAATTCAAGCAATGCTGGATTCCGGCATAACTTCCCGTACTGTTATCGCTCAAGAAGTCGGCTGCCATAAGTCGACAATCAGTCGCGAAATCAAACGCGGAAGCGTCCTGCAAAGAGACAGCAGCTATTTATTGTATGAGCACTATTACGCTGATACTGCACAGCTTTATTATGAGAAGCGTCGCAAAAACTGCTATCAGCGCAATCCATTGAAGCATTATGCTGTCTTTTTGAGAATGCTCTCCAGACGCTTCAAAGCTAAATTTGATGCCACCAGCATCGATGAATTCGTTGGTGAATTCAAAAGGACTATGCCAGGCTACCCTTGTCCCAGCACACCAACTGTCTATCGCTATATTGATCAGGGCTTGCTGGACATAAGCAATATTGATCTGCCTATGAAGCTCAAAAGACGCAGGAACAAGCGTCATCACGGCCAGAGCGGTCATGCTTTGCACAAGAAGAATCTTGGCAATTCCATTGAACAGCGTCCTAAAGAGATTGAAGACAGAAAAACGCCGCTGCACTGGGAAGGAGATCTGGTTAAAGGCGTCAGACGCAAGAATCAGCCTGCTTTAATGACTTTGACCGAAAGAACCACACGCTTTGAAGTAGTTATCAAGATTCCTGACTATCGGGCAAGCACATGCCAAAGGCTGCTTCAAAATGAGATTGACAGACATCCTGCCTGGTTTAAATCGATCACGTTTGACAATGGCTCTGAGTTTGCGGATATGACCAAGATCAAAGGCTGCCAGATCTACTTCGCCCACCCATATTCTCCATGGGAAAGAGGCACCAATGAGAACTGCAATGGACTTCTGCGTCAATTCTTCCCTAAAGGCAAAAGCATGAAAGATAAGTCAGCTGCTTATGTTCAACAGGCAACTGATGCCATTAACCGCAAACATCGTCGAATCCTTCAATATCACACAGCAGAAGAACTCTTCAAGCAATATATTTCCTCATAGCCTAACTGTTGCACTTAATTTGACAATTCAGGATTTTCTTAATACGGTTATTCTTAGATACCATATTCAAAATCCTCCTAATTTACATCCTTATTAAGCATTAATCTATGACACACACTTTTTGCGGCGGCGTATCTCGATATCACTCAAATAACATCTGCAATTTATTTCTACATCAATTATATTAACACAAAAAATCATTTCCGTTAATACACTTAGTCCTTGATTATTGCTGTGTTATTTAAATAGAGAACTTACTTTTCTTTTGACACCTTTATCATAGATCAAATAAGTAATTTTTTATAATTAAATAAAAAAGAAAATCAAACTGCCATCACAACAGTTTGATTTTCTTTTATTTATCCATATGTAGTCTAACTAAAATACTTTCTACCTTACTACCTAAGACACTTTGTGCTAACCCTGTCTTCAATGTCACCAAGCCATAAAAGACAATCCCAGCACCTACAGCTACAATTACTAGCACCAATGCAGTAAATCTATGATCAGGATTAAGGAACTTGCCTAGTCCCATTTCACACAATTTAACTACAAGGAACATACCAATTGAAAATGCGGTAACTCCAGCTAATCTCCTACTAGTTCGATTCAAATTAAAATCATACTGCACTTCCAAATGTTTTAAAGAAAGTGCCACAATAATTAATAAACCTAAATTAGTAGCAACTAGTGGACCATATACCTTAAATAGGAAAATCATTGGATATTGCAGGATCCCTTTTAAAATCAATCCTAGAACCAAGTACTTAATAGCCAGCCCATTTTCTGAAAGACCTTGCAAAATCGCCATCAACACCGTAAATAATCCTAAACTAATCGCGGTAAATGACGACAGATATAATACGTTGCTCCCCAATAGATCTGGGCCATAGAAAACTGTATAAATGGGTCTACTAATGGCGGCCATTCCAAAAGCGGCTGGAATCATTACAAATAAAAACAAATCCATCGTGTTAGCAATCTGCTTTGAAATGCTCTTATAGTCTCCCCTAGTATGCGCAGCCGATAATAGCGGAATCGCCGTTACTGCCATCGCACTTGCCAAAGAGACAATAATCATAATCAATTTATTAGCATTCAAGCCAAACAAGGCATACCAATCTTCAATTGTATCTGAACTAGCGTGAACTAGGCTTGCAATCATTGGGTGGAACGTATACTGATCAACCAACGAGAACAAGGTAATTCCTGAATCAATAATAATAAAAGGAATAGCCTGTTCAATAATTTCCATGAATAATTCAGTCGTAGAAACATGGATTCTATTATTTGAATGTTCAACTAGATAATTCAATTGATTTCTGCGCGAAAATAGAAACCATATCAGCAAACCAATTCCAAATAGCGCCCCAATCGCAGCGGCCAAGTTGGATTGAATAACTGCATGCACATATGAGCCATGTTGAATTTGCATAATCACAAATGCAGTTAAGAGCATCCAGACCACCCGGGCAAATTGTTCAACAAACTGTGACATCGCACTCGGCATCATATCGGCATATCCTTGGAAGTATCCTCGCATAATACTTAAGATAGGAATAATCAAGATCGCATAAGATAGGCTGCGCATAACCGCAACCTGCCTCGGATCACTTTGACTACCATTAGATGCTAATAGCGGCGAAGCAAAATACATAATTGCAGCAGATACGATCCCCAAGATGGACATTAAAATTAAGCCTTTACGAAACAACTTACGGCCAATCCCATATTCGTTTAGTGCATTATACTTGGCTACCTGCTTAGCAATTGCTCCTGGAATTCCGGCTGTCGAGATTAAGATAAAAATTGTATAAATGTTATAACTACGCGCAGTCAAAGCATTGGCAATATTGCCGTAGGAGCCCATCCAGGCATACCACGGAATAATATACAAAGCACCCAAAATTCTCGAGGCAATTGAGCCAAAGGTCATCCAAGCGGAACCTTTTAGAAAAGTATTTTGTGTATCTTTGCTATTTAAGTTATTTTCTTCTTCCATGAAATTTTTCCCAATATATGAATTAACTATTTAATTGTCACGCAATTTGAACAATAAAGTAAAGCTCTATTGTTCTTTTAGGAAAAATTTTACTTATTTAGCAACGATATTAACGATCTTGTTTGGAACGACAATAACCTTCTTGACGTCTTTACCTTCTAAGAACTTCTTAACGTGTTCAATTTCCATAGCTTGTTTTTGCACGTCATCGCGATCGGCGTCCTTAGGAGCTTGGAACTTGCCACGGAGCTTACCGTTAACTTGAACCATAATTTCTACAGTTGATTCAACTAGCTTAGCTGGATCGTAAGTTGGCCACTTAGCATAAGTAATTGATTCATCATGACCAAAGACTTGCCAAATTTCTTCCATCATATGTGGTGCAACTGGAGCCAAAAGCTTAACAAAGCCTTCTGCGTATTCCCGTGGAATAGTCTTAGCCTTTTGAGCCGCATTCATGAAGACCATCATTTGACTAATTGCAGTGTTAAAGTGGAGTGCATCGAAGTCTTCGGTAACCTTCTTGACTGTCTCAGCATAAACTTTATCAAGCGTACCATCGTTTTCGTCAACGATTCTTTCTTGTGGAATTGCCTTAAGATCAAGATCATTCACAAACAAACGCCATACACGATCTAAGAACTTCTTAGTTGAAGCTGGACCATTGTCATCCCAGTCGATTGAAGCATCAAGTGGGCCCATGAACATTTCGTACATTCTAAGTGAGTCAGCACCGTATTCGTCAATCACATCATCTGGGTTAACAACGTTACCCTTTGACTTAGACATCTTTTCATGGTTCTTCAAGATTAGACCTTGATTGTACAGTCTTTGGAATGGTTCCTTGGTTGGAACAACACCCAAGTCATAAAGAACCTTGTGCCAGAATCTTGCATAAAGTAGGTGACGTACTGCGTGTTCTGCCCCACCAATGTACAAGTCAACTGGAAGCCACTTTTTAAGCAAATCGTAGTCAGCTAATTCCTTATCATTATGTGGATCAACGTAACGCAAGTAGTACCAGCTAGAACCAGCCCAGTTAGGCATCGTGTTGGTTTCACGCTTACCTTTTCTACCGTTTTCGTCAACAACATCTACCCAGTCAGTCAAGTTAGCAAGTGGACTTTCTGGCGTACCGGATGGCTTAATGTCAGTTGCATGTGGCAAGCGAAGTGGCAATTGATCTTCTGGTACAAGTGAAGTCGTACCATCTTCCCAGTGGATTACTGGAATTGGTTCACCCCAGTAGCGTTGACGAGAGAAGTCCCAATCACGCAACTTGTAGTTGACCTTCTTCTTACCGCAGTTATGGTCCTCAAGCCATTCAATCATGCGCTTCTTGGCTTCTTCGTTGTCTAAGTCATCTAAGAATTCAGAATTAAAGTGCTTGCCATTGCCGGTGAAGGCTTCCTTTTCAATATTGCCGCCTTCAATAACTGGATTAATTGGCAAACCAAACTTAGTTGCAAAAGCATAATCACGATCATCATGAGCTGGAACAGCCATTACGGCACCAGTGCCGTAACTTGCTAAAACATAGTCAGAAATCCAAATTGGAACTTCTTTACCATTTACTGGGTTAATTGCATAAGCCCCAGTGAAGACACCAGTTTTATCCTTATTAAGATCAGTTCTCTCAAGGTCAGATTTTGATTCAATCTTCTTAATATAAGCATCAACTGCTTCTTTTTGTTCAGGGGTCGTAATTTCTTGCACTAATTTACTTTCTGGAGCAAGAACAGTGTAAGAACAACCAAACAAAGTATCTGGACGAGTGGTAAAGACATCAAAAGTCTTGTCACTATCCTTTACCTTAAAAGTAACTTGTGCACCTTCCGAACGACCGATCCAGTTACGCTGCATTTCCTTAACTGGTTCTGGCCAATCTAAGTCATCGAGATCTTCCAACAAGCGATCGGCATATGCGGTCATCTTAAGCATCCATTGACGCATATTCTTACGATATACTGGGTAGCCACCGCGCTCGGTTTTACCATCAATAACTTCTTCATTAGCCACAACAGTACCTAAATCTGGTGACCAGTTAACAGGAACTTCAGCTTCATATGCCAAGCCCTTTTTGTACATTTGTTCAAAAACCCATTGCGTCCACTTGTAGTAATTTGGATCTGAGGTGGTTACTTCACGGTCCCAATCATATGAGAAACCCAATTTATTCAATTGACGCTTAAAGTTAGCAATATTGTTCTTAGTAACAACTTCTGGATCTTCGCCAGTCTTTAACGCATATTGTTCAGTTGGTAAACCAAATGCATCCCAGCCCATTGGGTGAAGCACATTATAGCCTTGTGCACGCTTCATTCTTGAAACGATATCAGTTGCAGTATATCCTTCTGGGTGACCTACGTGAAGTCCCTTGCCAGATGGGAATGGGAACATATCCAATGCATAATAATTCTTCTTATCAGGGTCAGTGCCTGTCTTAAAAGTATCGTGCTTTGCCCAATAATCTTGCCATTTCTTTTCAATTACTTTGTGGTTATACAAAATACTTCTCCTTTACTATTAAAAAACGCCCTATGAAAAAATCATAGGACGAATCATCGCGGTACCACCTAAGTTTCACAATTTGTGACACTTAATTGCTCCTTAACGCGGATGGCAACGCTAGGTTTCTTCAACACGAGACGAGTTCACAATCCTATTTTAAGACTTCACAGCAGCCAGCCTCTCTCTGAAAAAATATTCTTGTTACTACTTCTCGACCTTTATTTTCTTATAGATAATGATTATAATTTACCACAAATGCTAAAAAATACAAGAGGGGAGTACTTTTTTGATTAATACGAAACGACCACCTAAGGACACCCTAATACCTGGTATCTGCTTCGTGGTTATTTATGCTGTCTGGGCCGCACTGGTTTCATCCGGCTCACAATTTATTCACAATTTTGATAATGCTGTGGTCAGCATTGTTTGCAACAATAATCCAGCTAATGTCGCTTTTGCTAAAGATTTTACTAATCTCGGCAATACAAGCGTGATCACAATTGAAACAATCATTGTTTTCATAGTTTTACTGGTCTTTAAGCAATATGCATACGCTTGGTTTACCGCTGGTGTCATGATCTGTGCTAATGGCTATAATTGGATTGTCAAGCACGCGGTGATGCGGCAGCGTCCAACGGTCAAGCACTTAGTTTATGCGGATGGTTATAGTTTTCCATCGGGGCACTCAGTTGGTAGCGCGGCGCTATTTGGTGTTTTGATTATCCTAACTATTCTGCTAATCAAGAGCAAGTTTTGGAAAACGCTGTTGATTATTATCTGGGCTTTATTCCCACTGATGATTGGCTACACCAGAATTTTCGTCCACGTGCATTATCCATCTGATGTATTCGGCGGTTGGATTGAAGGAATTACCTTTGTACTGCTTGGTTATTCCTTCCTCTATCACTTCTACATTGAGCCGAAGATGATCGACATGAAACGAAAACAATAGAAATCAAAGCAATTTAAAAGGCATCACATGATGCCTTTTTCTTTATCCTATTTTTGCTTGTAAACGCGTCTTTTGAAAAATTGAAATTAGGTTTTCTAATGCTGGCGACTTTTCACCGCTTTTGCTAGCAATGAAAAAGACAACATCCATTAACTTTCGATCTAGTGGCAACAAGTTAATTGGCGTTTGTTCCATTCTTCTGATAATACTTGCCGAAGAAATGGTAATACCCACGCCGTGAATTGCTAAGTTAGTTGCAGTAATAATACTATTAGACTCCATCACAATATTTTTTTCGAGTCTTAATCTCTGAAATAAGCCATTAACTTGATGCCGGATAGCTGAACCAGGTGAACTCAACACTAAAGGCTCCTGCAGTACCTCTTTTAGATCAGGTTCATCCGAATTTAAGATAAACTTTCCTGCTTGGTAATATGGTGAGGCTGGCGAAATCACTACGTAATAGCGTTCCCCGCCACCCGCAACCACATCTAAACTCGAGTCAAGTGCTTCTGGCGTCTGACCAATATAACAATCCAGCTCGCCATTAAGCAATCTTCTTTCATTTTCTCTGGGGAAATTTTCAAATAGCTGAATCTTGACGTTGGGGTTTTCTTGCAAAAATTGCGGCAAAATTTCTGGCAATAAATATGTACCTAAGCTCTCTAAAATGCCGATTTTAATTATCTGTTGGTCAGGATGAGTATATGCCTCCAGCTTGCGCCCTAATTGCTGTTTATTATATGAAACATTCTCCAAATATTGGTAGTAAATTAAGCCTGCAGGAGTTAACGTGTAGGGTCTTTCATCTCGGTTGATGATCTTGGTGCCTAATTTTTTCTCAATTCGTCCAATTAGCTGCGTTAAATAAGGCTGGGAAATATATAATTCTTTAGCTGCCCTAGTAAAGTTACTCTCTTTTAGCAGAACATCTAAAAAATGTTGTAATTCTTCAGGATTATTCATGATCAAGCCCCCGTTATCTAAAAAATGATAGCTTCACAGCTATCATTATATCTTATCGACTAGGCGTTTTTCACAAAGTCTGCTAGTTCTTCTTCAGAAAATTCATTGCCATAATCTTGTTCTAATTCTTGCAAGATTTGCTTGGGACTGCGCTTCATCCTTCTAAGCATGTTAATCGTTTTATGGATTGCTGCAACAGTTGCCTCATGCATGCCTTCCTCCATGCCAAGCTGCTTTGCTGCTTCTGCTACTTCTTCTGTGTTCATGACGTGTTGCCTCCATTCTTCGGTTCTACGATAATTGTTCATCGACTTTTTGATTCGACTGACGAGTTTTCCATTTGAAGTTGGCTTGCCTTCAATCATGCGATAAAGGTCATCAAGCTCAGGTCTGATCTCGCCTTTTGTTCCTTTTGTGTTTAAATATATTATCGCAGAATCGTCATTTAATTCAACTGACGGGTCTTCCTTAGCAGTATAAACAAAAGTATATCGCTTCAAGCCTTTTCCTTTGGGATCAAACGGCAGAATAAAAATTACATATGCAGCGTGCAGCTCGCCATATTCTTGTTTTCGTCGTAAAAAGCCATCTTCCATCATCTTGAACAGGTATTGCCTGGCTCGTTTATCCATGTCTGCTTTATGCGCGACCTGCATTTCCACATTGTAACGCCTGCCTCTGCTATCCGTAATCAGGACATCAAGAATCGAAACTTTATCTTCTTGGTGTGGCATAAAATGGCGCAACTTCACACTTTAGTCCTAATACATTCATTACTACAATCATGATAGAATTAAAACAGTACTAAAAAACCATACTCCGATAGAATATCGAAATATGGTTTTAAATAAAGCAGTTCAATAATATGTCCCAAATTTGGGGGTTCATATCAAATCAAACTGAAGTGATTTTTTATTCTCTTTTATTTTCAATTTTAGTGATAGAAGTCAAATTGACCAATCGCCATTGTTTCTTTAATACCACCAGTTTCAAGAACCGACTTATCAATGGTAATCTTCTTAAGAGTTGCTGCAAAGTATCCTTTAAAAGCATGCCCCATTGCCAATCCTGCGGCTTCTGAATTACCCAAGTTAACTACTACACCTAAGTCATGGTAAGCATATTTATCCGGTCTAGTTTGACCCATAATTCTGCTTTTAATATCTTTTGCAGCGTAGTTAGCCATTGAAAGAGCCAATTGACCAGTGTTAGGATATGGCCATTTCTTACCAGGAACCATGACGCTTGAAACATCGCCTAAGACGTAGATATCATCACTTTCTGGCGCGGTTAAATGATCACCAACCATGACCCGACCACGACGGTTCTTAAATCCAGATGCCTCAATTACTGGACTGCCACTAAAGCCCATCATCCAGATTCTAGTACCTGCCTTAATTTCTTGCAGTTCAGCATTGTCTTTTTCATTAGCCATTTTATACAAAACCGAGGTAGAGGTTACTTCATTAACATAAGCTGGCTTAATAATTTCGACTTTATTTTTCTTAATTGTGTTTAAAGCGTAATCAAGCAATTTACCTTGGAACATTGGCAAAAGACGTGGCGAACCATCAATCATTCTGATGGTAATTTCATCTGGTTGGGCGCCAGCCATTTGAGCTAGTTCTGGGCGAACCTTTGCAATGGCATTTCCTAATTCAATTGCTTGAAAACCTGCCCCACAAATTACTACTGACAGGTGTTTAGAATCATGGTCTTGGCGATAAGCTTTCATTTCAGCATAAAGGTGGTCGCGAATAGCTTCAGCTTGTTTTACATTGCTCATTGGCAAAGCATTTTCGGTTACACCTTTAATGCCCATATTGCTCAAGGTAAAGCCTAAGCCAACAACACAATAGTCATATTTAAGTGGAGCATGATCCTTTAACTCAACTGTTTTATCAGCAATATTAACTTTTTCAACTTCATCCGTAATCACAGTAGTCATCTTCGGATTAATTACATCATTAATTTCATATGACATCCCAGTGTAGGGAATTTCGCCAGTAGCCACTTCATATAAGCGAATTGTTTCGTAGTGGTATGGATTACGGTCAACCAAGATAATCTTAACTTGTTCACGCAACTTCTTTTGCAAAGCGACAACTGTTTTCAAGCCGGCAAAACCAGCACCTAAAACTACAACTGTTTTCATAATTTTCAACCTCTCTAAAATAGAATTCCTAAAAAGTAAGTTATTAAGTAAGTCAGTGAACCAACTAGCAACGTTTTTACTCCTGTGATAAATGTCTCTGTCTTAACTTGCTTGCCAATTAAGATCTTGTTCTGCTTATAAACGAACGGTACAATTATTACTGTTAACCAAACCGTCTTAGGAGCAATTCCCAAGAACGGTAGGAGGAAGATTACCAAAAATGCTAAAATATTTTTGACACTAAAAGCAATCAAGCCACCTTTTTTACCAATAAAGTGAATAATTGTGGTGCGGTGATTATCCTCGTCCTCTTGGGCATCGCATAAGTTATTAGCTAGCATTAAATTAGAAATCCATAATTCATCAGCTAAAGCTAATAAGAAGATACGACCGATTGTGATCCAGTTCCAATCAAAAGCTTGAAAACTATTGATATAAACACTGAGCAGGACAATCATGAAGCCCATTGTGAAACCAGAGAACAATTCACCTAGTGGCAAGCTAGAAATAGGATGCGGACCAAATGAATATAAATAACCAACCATAAAACAGAACAAGCCCATCCACAATACAGGCAAGCCTACTTTAGCGACTAGATACAAACCTAATAAAATTGCAATAAGACTAAAGGAAATAATTAATCCCAGAACTAAATTAGGTGAAATATTTTCTCGCCCGATAATGTTAGTCTTCTCTTGGTAATTCTTGCTATCTGCGTGATAATAATCACAGTAGTTATCAAACATATCTACTACCATGTTAAATAGTAGCATTGCAATGAAGAAGACTAGGGCAAATCCCCAGTTAACCTGGTGATAATAATACACGCTGTAGCACATCCCTAAGAAAAAGGGAATGACACTAGCGGTTTTTGCTTTAATCTCAATTAATTCTAAAAATACACTTAATGACATCGATCCACATCCTTTCAAAGGATCACTATTCTGTTAACTCTATTATAAGGAAATCTATCATGAATAACTCTCAACCTTGGCAAAAATATCCACTTATTCGTAAACCGCTTGAAGAAGTTAATCAATTAATTCAGGCAACCATCCGCACTCCATATTCAGACTTGCAAGATGCACTCCTTGAAATGGCTAGTAACGGTGGTAAATATTTACGGCCTAGTTTACTAATTTTGTCAGCTCAAATTGCTAGCAAAAAAGAAACTGTATCAAAACAAATTATTCAACTTGCCTCATCAATCGAAATTTTGCATATGGCCTCATTAATTCATGATGATATCATTGACGATTCTGACGAGCGCCGCGGTAAAATTAGCATCCAAGCCCGTTTTGGCAAAGACACCGCAGTTTACGCTGGCGACTTGCTTTTTACGCACTTTTTTGACCTAATTTTGAACGCCATTTCCGAACAAGATTACATGATCAAAAATGCTCACACAATGCATCATTTACTGGCTGGCGAATTAGGCCAAATGGCTGAACGTTTTAACCTAAGCCAAGATTTCAACGACTACTTAACTAATGTTAAAGGAAAGACAGCTGCACTTTTTCGTTTAGCTGCCGAAGAAGGGAGTCATTTTGGCAATGGAGATGAGCAAACTACTCAAGC
Source organism: Lactobacillus crispatus (assembly GCF_018987235.1). Lineage (NCBI taxonomy): Bacteria > Bacillati > Bacillota > Bacilli > Lactobacillales > Lactobacillaceae > Lactobacillus > Lactobacillus crispatus. The sequence continues at coordinate 518,525 of NZ_CP072197.1, read as the reverse complement.
TTTAGCCTCCTTTGGTGAAAACTTAGGCATTGCTTTTCAAATTGTTGACGACATTCTTGATTACACTGGCGGTAAGCACCTGAACAAGCCAACGCTAGAAGATTTGACTACCGGCGTCTACTCTCTACCTATTCTGCTAGCTCTTAGCAAAAAGGAATTACGAGAGCAATTAGTACCGCTACTTGAAAAAAAGCGACAAATGAGCAAAAACGATATCGAACAAATCCAAAAGATTTTGCTAAACAGCTCAGTCATTGAAGAAACTCATGCCTTAGCTGAACAATATACTAATCGGGCATTAGCTAACTTAGCCCAACTGCCGCAAACTAATGCGACCGTCTTGCTCAAAAAGATGACGCGTAAATTAGTCAATCGAACGCTTTAATCTTTGCGTCCTACATGAATCGCACCTGCACCGTAAGTTAACTTAGTAACCGCTACTCGAGTAAAACCATTTTGCTCAAGTAGCTTTTTTAATTGCTCAGCCGAGAGAAATTCTTTACTTGTTTTTGACAAATACTGGTAGTCCTTGATATTACCGTGTGTCAACTTAGCAAAATACGGAAAAATTTTAAAATAAGCTTGCCAGCCCAATTTAACTAATGCATTAGTGGGCTGAGACATTTCTAAAACAGCAAATTGCCCACCTGGCTTAAGTACACGATAGCTTTCTTGTATTGTTTTGGCCGCATTAGGAACATTGCGTAGACCAAAACAAATAGTTACACAATCAAAACTATTAGCTGCAAAAGGTAAATTCATTGCATCCCCTGCAATCAACTTTATCTTGGACTGCAGCTGCTTTTGACGAATCTTTTTTTGGGCAATCTTCAACATCTCCTGGTTAAAATCTAGACCAGTCACTAATTTAGCTTTTTTAGCCAAATCAATAGTTGAATCAGCGCTACCACAACACAAATCTAAGCAAATAGAATTTTTATTTAAATCTAACTGCCGTAAAAATTTCTTACGCCAACTCTTTTGAATCCCTAAACTAACAATATTATTCATCAAATCATACTTAGGCGCGACCCTAGTAAACAGGTCATGCACATCTTGTTCTGGCACTTTATTCGTTAGCATAATGAACCTCTATAATCCTAAATCAGCCTTTTTCAATTCACGATAACGCGGCTCTGTCTGCCATAATTTTTCCGGTGTACCCTGCATATTAATTTGTCCATCTTCAATAAAAATTACTTGATCCATCTGATCAATTCCTTGCAAGTGGTGTGTAATCCAAATTAAAGTTTTACCGGATAATTCCTTAATAAACATATTAATTACAGCTTGCTCCGTAATTGGATCCAAGCCAACTGTTGGCTCATCAAGTAAGACAATTGGCGTATTCTTCAGTAAGATTCGCGCTAAGGCTAAACGATGGCGTTCACCACCTGAAAAGCGTAATCCTGCCTCATCTACCTTCGTATCAAGACCATCCGTTAATTTCTGAACCATTTCGGCCAAACCGACTCGGCGTAAAACATCCCATAATTGTTCATCTGTGGCATCTTCATTACCTAACCGCAAGTTATTAGCAATCGTGGTATTGAACAAGTACGGCGTTTGATTGATGATACTAAAATAGTTGGACATTTGATCACCAAACTTGCTAGTATCAATTCCATTTAAAGTTACTCGGCCTTTAGTAGGTACTCGATCACCTCTGAGCAAGGCAGCTAAAGTACTTTTACCCGCACCACTACGACCCAAAATAGCAATCTTTTCACCATCATGTATATTTAAGTTGATCCCATGCAAAACCTCTTTATTAGTTTGAGGGTAGGCATAATGCACATCAGTTAATACTAAATTAAACGGTGCGGTTAATTTGATTGGTTTATGCTTAGTCCGATCAGGAGCTGGCAAATTATTCAAACGCTTAAGCGAATCTTTGTAGATATTCGTCTCTTGAGCAGCAGTCGGCAAACTGGCAAAAGCCTCAACAGTCGGGAATAATGCCAAAGCAAATGCCGCAATCCAATTAGTATAATAAGTTGAACGCCCGCCAAATCTGGCAGCACCCCAAATTACTAGGCTCACAATTACCAACACCCAGAAGATTTGTAAAACAAAGTCGCGCCAGCGATCAAATTTTTTCATCTTCGCGTTGATTTGCAAAAATTTATCTTGATCATTGACGTGCAAGGCCAAGTATTCTTTGCTGCGGCCAGACAAAATCCAGTCATCTACTCCCATCACATTATCAGTCAAGTCAACGTAGAGCTTGTCTTGAACCGTTTTTTCATAGCTTTGCCGCGCACCATTGATTAAAACTGACCAAATAGGAATAGCGAAAATAATTAGGAAAAACAGGATCAACATCCAAATGCCCATCAGTGGGGAAATGATGCCTAAGCCAATTACGATAATTGCATACAAGCCCCAAGCTACAAACATTGGAAAGATCGTTCTTAGGTAAAAGTTTTGAATATGGCTGACATCATCAGACAAAAGTCCCAGAATATTTCCTAGCTGATACTTACTATTAAAAATAGTCGCATCGCGCTCCAATGAGTCATAAAGCTGTTGTCTAAATTTGGAGGTCATTTTGAGCACCCAATTGTGACTAACCAGCCGCTCAAAATAACGGACAGCTGGCCGCGTAATCCCAAATGCTCTAGTTAAGACAATTGGCACATAGATTAACAAAATATTTTCAGGTTTGGCTGCTGAGCGACTGATCAAATAACCAGCACAGAACATCAAGCCCCCACCACAGACAAAAGTTAAAATGCCCAGTGCAATCGCCAAAATCAACGTTTTACGATATTTTTCCAAATATGGGCGAACCCAACGATCATTTTTTAATGCTCTTAAAACCGGAATCTTATTGATCATTGTTTTCACCTCTCATTCCTGCCATTAACTTGCAGAAGTAGCCTTGATTCTTTTGCAGTTGCTCATAACTTCCTTGCTCAACCAATTGACCGTGATCCATCACTAGAATATAGTCCATTTCTTTTAACCAATGCAGTCTGTGAGTCGCAAAGAAGACCAGTTTATTTTGCATTAATGGCATCATCCGCTTCTTTAAGTCAATTTCTGTTTCGATATCTAAGTGAGCAGTCGGCTCATCGAAGATCATAATTTTTCGCTTAGGATCCAAAAATGCTCTCGCTAAGGCAATTCTTTGTGACTGACCTCCAGACAAGACACGCTTACCGCGGCCAATCACCGTATCAAGTCCGTTAGGCAAATCATTTAACAAGGCATCCAGACCCATGATATGAATCGCCTGCTTAATTTCATCATCACTTGCCTGCGGATTATAAAAAGCAATATTTTCACGCAAGCTCTTAGTAAAAACGTATGGCTCCTGCGGAATATAGGTCATTTGACGCTGCCAAGCAGGAATATTCATGGTCGTAGTTTTCTGCCCTTGTAGTTCAATTTGCGCTTGATCCGGAGTCAAAAAGCCGCTGAGCAGGTTAATTAAACTAGTTTTACCAGATCCGCTCATTCCGATAATGCCAATTTTCTTGAATCCTTGGACTTGTAATGAAACCGGTCCAATTTCGGTTTCCTTTTGATAAGTAAACTTCAAGTTCTTGATCTTCAATTGATCTTGAGCTGACCAAGTTTTTAAAGGTAAATCATTAGTTTTTTCCTCTGGCAGATTAATCAATTCGTTGATCCGCTTAAAGGCATTTTTACCATTCAAGGTTGCATGGAAATCCCCCGCAAAATCTCGAATTGGCAAAAAATAATCTGGCGCCAGAATCAGAATTCCTAAAGCAGGAAAAAGTGCAATTTTACCATTCATCAAGTCAAAACCAAGAAAAACAGCAATGATTGCAATAGACAAGGTAGTGAAAAAGTCTAAGGCAAAAGTTGAAAGCATTGCTACTTTTAGCACCGCCATCGTCTTTTTTCTAAAACCCTCACTCAAGTTAAAAATTGACTTGGAATATCTTTTACTCAGGCCTAAATACTTCAGCGTATCAATTCCCCTTAAAGAATCAATAAAGTTATTAGATAAAACCTGAAAGTTACCAAATTGTTTAATTGCTCGATCCTGTGCAGCATGACCTAGGATAATCATGAATAAGACAATTAAAGGATACATGACTAGCAGAATCACAGCTGATGTCCAGCTTAAAAACAGCATGCCGACAAAGATTAAAACTGGCACAATCATCATTGTTAAAACTTTGCTGTAGATTAACTTGATGTATTGCCTGACCTCATCAACACCATCTAGGGACATAGTAATCAAACTACCGGTTCCTTGTTTTTGTACTAAAGCCTGTCCATCACGAAAGACTTTATTTAAGAGCTGCTGTCTTAATTCTTCTGCAACCCGACCGGAATATTTTTCTAACATTGAATCTCTCAGTGTGCTGATCAATTGTCTGGCGATAAAGCAAGCTGCAAAAGTAATTAGTAGTAGCCAATCGAGAGGTTGACCTGCCCACAATTTGCTTAAGACTGACGCTAGTGCCAAGGCTTGTCCTACTATAAAAAAAGCTTGCAGAATCTCAAGCCCTGCAAGTTTTTTTAAGATTGAACCAGCGCCATCAATTTTAAATAGCTGTTTATCAATCATTATTTAACCTCTCCGATTCTTGGCATTGAAATCCGCTTGCGGAAAATCCAATATGCCCAGATGGTGTAAGCCAAGACACATGGTACCAAGATGCAAGTAGCAACAGTCATAACAATCAAAGTGTAGTTAGATGATGATGCACTATGAATAAGCAAATCATACTTGCTACTGATTGATGAAATCATTACTCTTGGGAATAAGCCACAGAAGATTAATGCAACCAATGAGATCAGAGTTAATCCACTGCAAGCTAAAGCCATTCCTTGCTTATTGATAAAGGTAGCTACATGTGCTGCCACAGAGAAGCCGACAATTAATACTAAACATATTAAAGTTGCAATTGGATGTACTCTCATGAAGTCGGTTTGGAAAATCAATAATAAAGCAAAGACCACTTCACCGACGTAGAGTACCCAGTATAAAGCTTGTGCATAGTTTTGTGCTCTATCTGAAATAACGCCCTTAGTTTTAATAGTAATATAGTTTAAGCCGTGTAAATAGCAAAGAAGTGTTAAAGCAATACCACCAACGATTGAGAACCAGTTAAAGTAGTCAAAGAAGCTAGCTGAAATATTGCCTTTAGCATCGATTGGCATCCCTTTAATCATTGAGATAAACATTACCCCAAAGAGAAAGGTGGCCATTACGCTACCGATCGCCATTGCATTATCCCAAATATTCTTTTGATATGGAGCACATTTTGCTCTAAATTCAAATGACACACCACGAATAATTAAGCCAACTAAGATCAATAATAAAATTAAATAGTAACCTGAGAATAAGGTTGCATACCAGTATGGGAATGATGCAAACATTGCACCACCAGCAGTAATCAACCAAACTTCATTACCATCCCAAACTGGTCCAATTGTGCTAACAATTTGATCTCTTTCAGGTTCATTATGAGCTAATGTCTTCACAGCCATTCCTACCCCGAAGTCAAATCCATCGAGGAAGAAGAAGCCTGAGAACAATACTCCAATTAAAATGAACCAAAGTATTTGTAAAAATGACATTTTAGATGGCCCCCTTTGAGAACGGATCAACTACTTTGCTTGCCTCTTGAGCCTTATCATATTCATCTGGATCGTTGTGCAAGAAGCGAACAACCAATGCAATCATGATAATTGCCAAAACAGTAAACAAGCAGAAGTAAACAATATTTGAAGTCAAAAGTGAAGCCACTGAAACATTCGGTGAAACACTTTGATCAATAGTGAATAGACCATAAACTGTCCATGGTGCACGGCCTAGTTCAGTGATTAACCAACCAGCAGTGTTGACCAGGAATGGTGAGAATGTAAGAAGTGCGAAGATCCATAATAGCCAACGATGGTTATAAAGGGTTTCTTTATTCTTACGAGTCATGATTAAACCAACAATTGCCATCAAGAATAATAATGCAGCAAAACCACACATTACTCTGAAGGACCAGAATAAAGTATTAACTGGTACATAGTAGTCCATCTTGCGACCATCAATATGTGTACCATACTTCTTTTCAAGTTCTTTGTTAATTTCTTCCATACCTTTTACAGAACCAGTAGTCTTGTGGTAAGAAAGAATACTTAACATGTCTGGAATATCAATTCCCTTAACTTCATGGGTCTTTGGATTAGCAATTGCAACTACCGTCCATGGAGCCTTTTCTCCAGTTGTCTTATAAACAGCTTCAGTTGCGGCGAACTTCATTGGTTGATCATGCAAAGTATATTGCATTTGCATATCACCCACAGCAATTTCACCAGCTGAGAAAATTAACATTAAGATTAAGCCTAAACGAATTGTCTTACGATAGATCTTCTTGTTAATGTCTGAAAGGTTACGTTTCTTCAATAGTTGGAAAGCAGCTAACCCAGTCAAAATTGTAGTACCAGTTAAAAGTGCACCAACAATTACGTGACCATATTCATACATTAATTGTGGATTCTTAAGAAGTGCTCCAAAGTCAGCCATTTCGGCACGACCGTTGCGTAAAGCAAAGCCGACGGGATGCTGCATGAAGGAGTTTGCTGTTAAAATCCATAATGCAGAAGTCATTGTCCCAAAGACGATCATCCATCCAAAGAATAAGTGTAATTTCTTCCCCACTTTATCCCAAGTAAACATCCACAAACCAATAAAGGTAGATTCAATAAAGAATGACAACAATGCTTCAAAAGCAAGTGGAGCACCAAAGATGTCCCCCATGAATCTAGAATAATCGGACCAATTCATACCAAATTGGAATTCTTGAATGATACCGGTTACAACACCAACGGCAAAACTCAATAAAAAGATATTAGCCCAAAACTTGGTCATCTTTTTATATTCAGGCTTGCCTGTATGAACATACATTGATTCCATAATTGCGACAACGAATATCGTACCAATTGAAAATGGCACGAAGAAAAAGTGAAAGATCGTCGTCATAGCAAATTGGAATCTTGCTAAACTAGTAATATCCATTTTTACGCCCCCATATTCTGACTTGCATTACTAGTCTCTGTCATTAATAATAACAAATACTATTTTATCCAATTTAAGTTTACTGCTACTTAAATTTACTTGCAAGGAGGCAAGTAATGCGCTTTCAATAGTGTTATCTTATTTTTAAGTCACTTTCCATTTATAATTATAGCATTGTCAAATATAGATTTATTCCAACCGCAAAAAAAGTACTAAAAAAGGACCAAACTGTAGTGACCCGCATTTTTCGGACACTTTATTGATATTATGCGACTAAGGACTTATTCCGATATTCTATCGGAGTAAGTTCTTTTAGTTTATCCTTAGTTCTTTCCGTATTGTAATAGTCTATATATTTTCTGATAGCTTGCTCTAATTCGTCAAGTGAAGCATATTTCTTCTCCTGACCATAGAACATTTCACGTTTGAGAATGCCAAAGAAGCCCTCCATTAAGCCATCATCTGGAGAACAGCCTTTTCTAGACATGCTTTGTTCAATACCGCGAATAGCTAGTTCATGTTGATAAGCCTTGTGTTGGTATTGCCAGCCTCGATCTGTATGAAAGATTAAACCATTTAGTGCCTGATTAGTTTTAAAAGCATCATCCAACATTGACATCACTTGTTTCAGATTAGGATGACGAGAAATATTATAAGCAACGATATCACGTCCGCAGCCATCAATGATAGGTGATAAATAGAGTTTCTTACCCCTTAGATTGAATTCGGTAATATCGGTATACCATTTCATATTCGGTCTTAAAGCAAAGAATTTGCGTTTAATTAAGTCTGGTTTGATTCTGCCTTTAATATCTCCTTGATAGCTGCTATATGGATGTCTACGCTTCATCACATAACCGTACAAATCCATTTTGCGCATTAAACGATTAACAGTTTTACGATTAATCTGATAGCCTTCACGATGCAAAATATGTGTAATACGACGATAACCTGGGGCAACATAACGATTCTTAATCTCATCATAGATCTCCCGAATGCGCATCATCACATCACTATGATGAACTTGATCCTTATCCTCACGAGTATAAACGTCATAGTAGTTACTGCGCGAGATGTGCGGCAGATCTTCATTAGCGTTAATAATTTCAATGATCTTCTTTACTGCGAGCCCCAGTTCATGCCTCAATTCGGTAACAGCTTGTGCTATTTCTGTTTTGGTTGGCTCTTTCTTTTTTGAACCAAGGCATCCAATTTTTTTATATATGCGTTTTCGACAGTAAGCTTTAAATTCTGGCGACGCAACTTGGCGTTTTCTTGCTTGAGCCGTTCTAATTCGTTTAACTCTTTCTTGCTCATGGATTCGTCGTCCTTTCTTCTTGATAACGACATTATATCCATTTTCTTTGTAAGAGCGAATCCAATTGCTTAACATACCATTACCAGGCAAACCTAGATCAAGTGCTACTGCATTAATCGATTCATTTCCTAAAAGCACTCTTTTTATGGCATGTTCTTTATACTCTTTTGAGTAATGCGTATAAGATTTATCAAGTACTGATAAGCCATGAATTTTAATTAAATTTATTAGATAATTTACCTTTTCTCTTCTGATACCATATTTCTTACTTAAGTACGTTCCACGTTTATTTTCTAAAGTCCATTCTTCAAAAATATGAATTTTATCCTTTTTAGTTAGTTTAGACATAGTAAAACCCTCGAGATTCATGTCCGAATTTCGAGGGTCACTACAAACTGGTCCTTTTTTTCTTTATTTTTATTATTTTCATCATGAAAATATTTTTGATTTTTTTAAATTTATTTAGTTGTTATTTTATAAATTTTTCTTTAAGACATCTTTTTAAAAATAATTTTCGTATTCGAATCAATAAAATCAAGCAAATTCACATACTCAGGCGAAATAAAGCCAATCACATTACTACGTGCTTCAAAAAGCAAATTCGACTTAATCAAACTAACTTCACCACTATATCTTTGCGCCAATTTGTTTTGCATTGTAATAGTGCCCCTATGCCTATTTAAAGTATTGCAAACTGGAATATCAGGTTTTCTAGATAAACTTAATCGAATCAGCTTTTCTTACTTCAATCACTTGATCATACAGTTGTTGATACTGTGGCAATAAAGAGCATTCTAAGTTTAAAGTCTTATCTTTTTGGTAATCTACAATATATTGGAGATTTTTGATTGAAGCCTGGCTATCACCAATAAACACATCATCTACATTCGCCTCATGAATTAATTCAACAGCTGCAACGTAAGGTGAAACTCCACGATGCTTTTCTACAGTTGGCAAACCCTCATACAATGGAAAACGTTTAAGTGCATCCCCAGGAACAAAAGCTTGAGTTCTTAAGCCATAATCCTTCAACATCCAATTTTTCCGTTTAAAATCTGACCATCCCATACCTGTATCAGTATGTGGATAGAAATTATACGTTAGAGCTAATTTATTAAAATCAACTCCTGCATTTCTAGCGCGATCTAAATAATCCAGTGACACAACACTTGCATTTAGTAAAATAAAGAAATTTTTTTGTAGCTTTTTGATTAAATCAAAGTCATCAAAACCATAATCTAATCTTAAAGCCTTGAATCCCTTATCTTTTAGAGCTTCAAAATCGCCTTCTTTAATTCCTAGCTTTTCCAAAGTTGCTGGAGAAACATCGGGAATTACTTCAAGCCCCAATTCATTACACAGTTCAAAGAATTCAGGTAATTTTTGATCCAGATCTGAATAATCTTCTTCTGGAATCTGAAGTGACGTAAAAACGTATTTTGCACCAGCTTGAGCTGCTTTTTTCAAATAGTTTTCATCATAATCTTGGAAATATACAGATATTCCTAGCATTTTTTCTTCTCCGTTAAAAATAAAAATCATTGTAATAGTTACAATGATTTCAATTATTTCTTTAATTTTATCATTCAGGAAAGACTTCATTAATTCTTGCTTCATCTATTCCAAAGAACCATGTTAAAACAAAGCCACCTACATAAGAAATTAACAAAGCAATCAAGAATTCAACCTGTTGACCTGGCTGCATAATTAACAGTCCAAATAATCCAGATACCCCCTGTGAGACAGTACCTAAATGGAATAATGATGCTGCAACACCACCGAAACCAGCACCAAGACAAGCCGTAATAAATGGACGTCCTAATGGTAAGGTCACAGCATACATTAATGGTTCACCAACTCCTAAAATAGCTACAGGAATTGAACTCATAACCATATTTTTAAAACGCTTATTTTTGCTCTTAAGCCAAAGAGCAAAACCAGCACCAACTTGACCACCTCCGGCCATCATTAAAATAGGAAGTAAATAGTTAATTCCATGAGTTGGACCAGTAGGGTCATTCAGCATAACATGAATTGGCGTTAAAGCTTGATGCAAACCAACAGATACTAATGCTAAGAAAGTTGACGATAAAATATAACCGCCGAACCAGCTTAACTTATCATATAAGAAGTCCATAGCCACGTAAATAATATTGGTTAGCCAACCACCAACTGGTTGTAAGAAAACCACTGAAATTAAACCACAAAAAATCAGGGTGCAAAGAGGTGTTAAGAATGTATCTAAAGCATTAGGCATAAACTTTCTAATCTGTCTTTCTGTCCATGCGATAAAGATCCCCATAAACAGTGCGGTAAGCAAACCACCAACACCAGCAACATATGGCTTATTAGTGAATGGCATTGATACTGCCAGTGAATTTAAAGGGTACGCAGCAAAACCTGTTAAATTTAAACAGAATACACCACCAATTCCACCTAGAATTGCACTACCTTTAAATTCTTTAGCTGCATTCATCCCTACAAAGATTGGTAAGAATGCAAATAGTCCCCATCCTATTGTTTTAATAGTTAAATACCACCAATCATTGGCAAAAGCACTACCAGATTGATAATCAATAACATTGCAGATACCATTGACTAAACCTGCAGCAATAATTCCTGGAAGTAAAGGAATAAAAACATTAGCAATATGATGCAATCCACGTTGTAAAGGCTTATCATGTTTAGCTTTTTGTGCCGCTTTATTTTTTTGAGCTCTAGCTTTAACTTCATCTAATGTTTCATTGGAATCATCGCCGCCTTCTTCTCCAAGTGGCACACCGGCTAATTTACTAAATTCAGTTCCAACTTTAGTAACCTTTCCCGGTCCCAGTACAACTTGTAAAGTTTCAGACTGAACTACTCCTAAAACTCCATTAAGCCGCTTTAACTGATCTAAATTAATTTTTGAATCATCTTTAACACTAATCCGTAGACGAGTCATACATGAAATAACTGCGGAAACGTTGTCTTTACCACCAATATCATTCAAAATGCTGCTGGCTAATTCACTATCTTTGCTCATTTTTTACACCTCCTAATTTAAATTATCTAATGCCCATTGATAAGCTTGTGGAGCTGCTGAAGTCCAATAAGCCCAATTATGGTTGCCACCGTTGTCTCTTACAAACTTAACACTAATGTCATGGTTTTTAAGAGTTTTCACAAAGCGATCGACATTTTTTACTGGAACGGTAGTATCACTTGAAGTAGTCTCTACAAAGAACTTATCTTTCTCTGATTTACTATTAATGTACCTAGTTGGAAATACACTATCATAAAATTTCCAATCCCAGTTACTTTTTCCATCTTGAAAAGCATGCTGTGAAGTTTTAATTGGGTTGTTATTTGGCAAACGGTACCAAACTGCAGGAGAAATTAGAACACCATTTCCAAAAATATCTGGATATTTCAAAGCCAATCTGGCAGCACCATATCCACCCATTGAGATACCACCAATACCTACATGTTTAGGATTGGTTTCTGTCTTATACAATTTATTAATAGTAGGGACCATGTCATCAACGATGGCACTTTCCATCTGCATCCCACCTTGCTTTTGATTAATATAAAAGCTATTAAAGCCATCAACAAAAACTACGATCATCTTTTTATTACAGCGATGAATTTCTCCATCAAGAATTTGTTGAGAATTAAATCTTTCTAGCAAGTTTCTATGATTACCATAGATTCCATGCAACATATATAAAACAGGATATCTTTTACTGCTTTTTGGATTGTAACCTGCTGGTAAATATACATCATAATTCCAATCCATATGTAATTTTTTCGAATACATAGTTGTTGTAACAACTTGACTCTTATGAGGTGTAACAGCCGGAGTAGCTGTAGCCTCTTTTTTCTGACTGCATCCAGTTAAGCCTGCTCCTAAAAGTAAAACTGAAAGAGCAACTAATAAAAAATTGCGATGTTTCATTATTCTCCCTCCCTTACTTATTACTAATATTCATTAGCAAAGTAGTATTATCAAAACTCTTTTGAAAAAGCAATCACTAATATGCAATTTTTGTACAAATAGAAATAATATTTCATTATTCTTTATTAGTAAGCGCTTACTTCAATACCAAAATATCACTTTTAAGACATATAATCAATGATTTTTGAAATTTAATTTCAAAGTATAGCTAATTATTTAAAACTTGGCTGACATTGTTATTATTTTTTTCTAATAGTTTACTTGCATCATCACTATTTAACCCTGTTTTTGCCATAACAATTGCTAATCCTACATTTTTATCAGCTTTAAGCAAGACATCTTTCGCCTGCTCTATTGATACGTTAGTAACTGACGTAATAATTCTAATTGCTCGATTTACTAGCTTTTTATTAGTAGGCAAGACATCAATCATAACATTTTGATAAACTTTTCCTTGTTTAATCATTACGCCCGTTGAAATCGTATTTAAGATCATCTTTTGTGCAGTTCCTGCTTTCATTCTAGTTGATCCAGTAATTACTTCAGGCCCTACTACAGCTTCAATAGCTATTTCTGCATGTTTTCCAATTAAACTATTATTAACACAGGCAATTGAAATTGTCCCTGCACCGATTTTTTGTGCATAGTCTAATCCTCCAATAACATATGGCGTTCGACCACTAGCAGCTAATCCTAGAACTACATCTTTACTAGTTAAATTTAGCTTACCTAAGTCTTCAGCAGCAAGTGATTCTGAATCTTCTGCACCTTCAACAGCTAAATACATTGCAGTTTTACCGCCAGCAATTAATCCTATTGCATGATCAGGGCTAATTCCATACGTTGGTACTAACTCTACTGCATCTAATATACCTAATCTTCCACTAGTGCCAGCTCCAATATATATTAATCGTCCACCATCATGGTATTTCTTAGAAGCCATGTCAATTGCCTGAGCAATTTGCTCCTCCTGAGTTCCTACTGCTTCAGCAACTTTCTGATCTTCTTTATTAATAGTTTTAACCATATCTAAAGTTGACATATTATCGATATGCATAGTTGCACTGTTTCTTTTCTCTGTAGTTAAATCCTTGATATTCATATTAATCATTCCTTTCTTTTAATTTTTCGAGAAGCTTTCCTGTAGCCTCCATTTCTTGTTTTACCTCACCTAAATCACTTGAAATTGAGCATAAATAAAGCACATTTGAAATAAACATTTGAGCAAAAGTTGAATTTATAGCACCAACTCTCATCAGCGATTCATGATCCGGTAATTTTAAATTTATATCTGCTAATTTACTCAAAGGGGATTCGGATTTTCTAGTCACTGCAACAATTGGTGTTTTATTTTTTTTAGCTTGTTTAACTGCAAGTAATAGTTCCTGAGTCAATCCGCTATAAGAAAAACATATCATGACATCTTTTGGCGTTGAATAGTATATTCTCTCTAATGCAATGTGGACATCATCATTATAAAAAACCGTTTTTCCACTTCTAATGAGTTTATAAAAAAGATCCTTAGCAGAAAAGCTTGAAGCCCCAATACCAGCTATATACACAGCTCGACTTTTTTTAATTAAGGATACAGCTTTTTGTAAATCCTTGATATCAATAGTCTTAGATAAATCTTCAAAGTTTTGACTCAAACTAACCCTTAATTTAGTCATAACTTCATCAGCTTTGTCATCTTTAGTTACAATCATATCTATTGGCTTAAGTTGTGACTGTTTGACAGTACTTTGAGCTAAATCGATTTGAAAGTCCTTTAACCCTTTATAATTTAATTGCTTACAAAAACGAATTACTGATGCTGCAGATGTATTAGTATAATTCCCTATTTCTTTAGCATTTTTATTTAACAAAATTTTTGGATTTTCAAGTACCGCATCAGCAATAATACGTGATGATTTTTTTAACTCTGTATAATTCTCTAAAATTCTATCTCTAACATTCATTTAATCACCTTGCTTTTAACTCTATTTTACTTTCATAGAAATAATATTTCAATATATGTAGATATAATAAAAATGCTGAAATTAAATTTCCAGTAAAAAAGCCACATGCTCTACTTTGCATGTGGCTCATTAACCTAATTTTTCTTCAATTTTCGATCTCGATACAGTTGATTCAACACAATTGAGACTACAATGACAATCATCGAAACAACGTAAACGGCTTTTAAACCGCCTAACAGGACCTGCCGCAGTTGCGGCACTACATTAGCAGCCAAACTTTTAGCGTTTTCTGCCGAAACAATTTTATTCATCATTTCCTGATTCAACCCAAGTCTCTTATTTAATCCATGAGCTACCATCGTGTTAAAAGCAATCCCGTAGATAGAAACCATCATTGTCTGTCCCAGATACTTCATCAGCGTATTAAACGAAGTGGCAACACCTATGTCATCCTTCGGAACCAAAACCTGCGATCTCACCTGTGAAGCTGTCGTAATCGCACCAAAGGCGGTCCCATTAAAGGCAGCAATAACACAGAAGACCCAGAATGATGTGTAAATCGGCACTAAAATCAAAACCAAATCGGCCACAACTAAAACCAATAACATATAATCATATGTCTTTTTAATCCCCCAGCGGCCGAGCATTCCACCAATCAAGAATGAACCCACAATCCACATTAATGAACTAGGCGTTACAGCAAAACCGGCTAGAGATGGATTAGTACCATTAATACCTTGCATCCAGGTAGGAATGTAAAATTCAAAGCCGATTACTACGCCAGAAATCAATAACGTAATCAGGTTAATTGCAAGGAACTCCTTATCTTTTAACATAGTGAGTGGCATTATTGGATCAACTGCGCGCTTTTCTGCTCTAAAGAACATAATTATACTAATTACCACTAAAACGGCTAGAGCGGCCATTATGGCGATATTAGTGTTTGAACCTAAATCTTGTAAGAAAAACATCAAAGCTAGCAATAAAATTACTAACCAAATGGTTCCCTGCAAATCTAACTTAGGCTTAGAGCTATGTTTAGGCTCTTGCAAACAAAAAATTACTAGCAAAAAGGCAATTATTCCAATTGGCACATTGATGTAGAAAACCCAGTGCCATGATAGATGCTGAACTATAAAGCCACCTAATAGCGGTGCAATAACTGATGCTACTCCCCAAAAACCAGAGTTAAGACCTAACATTTTCGCTCTTTTTTGCAGAGCATATAAATCCGCAATAATGGTGATGGCAACTGGCTGAACCGCGCCAGAACCTAATCCCTGAATTACTCTGAATAAGATAAGCTCCACCATATTTTGTGCAAGTCCACACAGCGATGAGCCTATGACAAACAACGCAATTCCAAACAAAAAAACTGGCTTCCGCCCAATGCTATCCGCCAGTTTTCCATATAAAGGAGTTGAAACGGCCGTCATTAGCAAGAAAATTGATACAACCCAATTCATAATCTCGAGCCCATCTAGGTCAGAAACTATGGTTGGCATTGCAGTAGAAACAATTGTCCCTTCAATGGCAGTCATAAAAGTTGTCATAAAAATCGCAAGCGTGACTATAGGCACGTTTGTTTTTTTCATTCTTTTTTACTTCCTCTTTTTATTTTTAATATAATCAAGCAAATCTTGTGTTTTATCAGTCTTTTCCCATGGCAAATCAACGTCTGTTCTACCAAAGTGACCGTATGCGGCCGTTTGTTCATAGATTGGACGACGAAGGTCAAGCATCTTAATGATACCGGCTGGACGAAGATCAAAAACATTGCGTACTGCTTCAGTTAACAAATCATCGTCAACCTTACCAGTACCCGCAGTATCAATCATAATTGAAACTGGGTGAGCTACACCAATTGCATAAGCCAATTGAACTTCACAGCGATAAGCAAGGCCGGCAGCCACAATATTTTTAGCGACATAACGAGCTGCATAACTAGCTGAACGGTCAACCTTTGTTGGATCCTTACCTGAAAATGCACCACCGCCGTGGCGAGCGTAACCACCATAGGTATCAACGATAATCTTACGACCAGTTAAACCAGAATCGCCCTTTGGACCTCCAATAACAAAACGCCCTGACGGA
This sequence comes from Lactobacillus crispatus, assembly GCF_018987235.1. Taxonomy (NCBI): domain Bacteria; kingdom Bacillati; phylum Bacillota; class Bacilli; order Lactobacillales; family Lactobacillaceae; genus Lactobacillus; species Lactobacillus crispatus. The sequence goes on along the minus strand of NZ_CP072197.1, from coordinate 502,221 downwards.
TTAATCAAAAACTTAGTCTTTTCATCTAGGTACTTGGCCGGAATAACTTCCTTAATGACTAAATCAATCATTGCCCGATGGATTTCTTCATTAGAAACTTCTGCATCAGTTTGAGTAGAGATAACAACAGTATCCACTCTTAATGGCTTATTGTTTCCATCATATTCAACAGTGACTTGAGCCTTAGCATCCGGACGAAGCCAATCTAAAGTATGGTCTTTTCTCAAAGCAGCAACACGTCTCATTAAACGATGAGCAAGCGAAATTGGTAATGGCATGAGTTCAGGTGTCTCTTTAATCGCAAAGCCAAACATCAAACCTTGGTCACCAGCACCAATTTGATCCAATTCATCGTTATCAGACTTGTTTTCTCTAGTTTCAAGTGAGTGATCAACCCCACCAGCAATATCAGGTGATTGCTCATCGATGTCAACCATCACAGCACAGTTATTGCCATCAAAACCTAATTCTGGACGATCATAGCCGATCTTCAAAATAGTCTTCCGCACTACATCTTGAATATCAACATAAGCGTTGGTAGAAATTTCACCAAAGACAAAAACCATCCCAGTAGTTACGATCGTTTCACAAGCTACGTGTGAATTAGGATCCTTCTTTAACATCGCATCTAAAATTGCATCAGAAATCTGATCAGCAACTTTATCCGGATGTCCTTCAGAAACTGATTCTGAAGTAAACAAACGTCTTTCCATATTAGTCCCCCTATATAGACATTAGCTATTCGGTTACAAGGCATCTTCACTAATCATAGTGAATCCTCTCAGGACTTGAACCGATAAAATAATAATTTTGCTTGTTCGTTCTTTTTGCATAAAAAAAGACTACCGCGGCGGCGGTAGTCCCGAACAATGGAGGATACAGGGCTCGAACCTGTGACCTCCTGCTTGTAAGGCAGATGCTCTCCCAGCTGAGCTAATCCTCCATTAGTGACCCGTACGGGATTTGAACCCATGTTACGGCCGTGAAAGGGCCGTGTCTTAACCACTTGACCAACGGGTCATATCTCTTAATCAAGAGCACTTTATTATAATAACTAATCATGTTTTAAAAGTCAAGAACTTTTTTTATTTATTTTTATTAGTTATTACCACCGTGATCTCTCAATCACAACGTTTATTATATTACCTGATAGTCCCTAATTATGCAATAGTTATTTTAAAAAAATTTCAAATAATTTTTGATAATTCGCTTTCATCCAGTAATAATAACTAATTCCATTAGGCATTGTTTCCCTTACATCGAGAACTGGAATATTATGTTGCTCTGCTAGTTTAACCATGCCACTAACTGTACTACTTGATGCTTGAATATTATTAACAAAGAAAGCAATTTTTCTAGCTTTAATTTTGACTTGCATCTCATGAATAACTTGCGCACTCGGATCCGTTTCATTTTCTACAGCTTCTTCAAATGCCTGATTGCCAATCTTAAAATGACACCGTTCTAGTGCATAATCAAACACGGGCTCACTAACATAAACCGCTTTATCTTCACGCCCATTAATTTTAGCAGCAATTTTCTTTATACTATCAATCTTTTGCAAATAGCTTGCAGCATTAGACTTAAAATATGCTGCATGTTTTGGATCAATTTTACTTGCTGTTTTAACTAGATAATCAACATACTTTTTAGGCATGTTTAAGTTATACCAAATATGAGGATTATCCCCCTGTTTTAATCCCATCAATTGATTACCAACTTTAACCACATGAATATCATTAGCATTGGCTAAATTAGTCATCCAGTCATCATATCCTAGACCGTTGGCAATAACAATATTAGCATTAGCTACTTCTTTGGCAGAGCCAGTCGTAGGCTCAAAATCATGTGGATCTGTATCGCCGTTTTTTATAATAGCTTGTACATGACCATGTTTACCAACTATATTTTTAGCAATATCTGCATAAATATTAGTAGAAGTTACAATATTAACTCTATGCTTAGCAGTATTCTCTTCTCCCTTTGTCGAACAAGCGGAAAATGTTATAGCTAATAGAGATATTAAAAATAGAAATGGAATTAGTTTTCGTAGCTTCACGATATTTCCTCCCTTTCTCCATTATATATGAAAAATTAGGTAGAAAAAAAGGAACTATGTTAACATAGTTCCAATTCATATATATTTACGGAATGTGAGGGATTTGAACCCTCGATACAGGTATAAGCCCGTATACATGATTTCCAATCATGCTCCTTAAGCCGCTCGGACAACATTCCATACAAAGCACTCCGGCTGTCAGACTCGAACTGACGACATCTTGATTAACAGTCAAGCGCTCTACCAACTGAGCTAAGCCGGAATATTAAAAAAGAGCACGGCAGCTTCCTTTCCTCGCAGGCAGTTGCCCACCAACTACTTTCGGCGTTAAGAAGCTTAACTTCTGTGTTCGGCATGGGAACAGGTGTATCCTTCTTGCTTTCGCCACCGTACTCTTTTGAGCTTTTACACTCAAAACTAAACATAATCCTCCTCGCAAAAAAACTTCCAGTTTGCTTCGCTTTGGTCAAGTCCTCGACTGATTAGTACTGGTCCGCTCCATCCTTCACAGGACTTCCACTCCCAGCCTATCTACCTCATCGTCTCTGAGGTGTCTTACTGCTTACGCAAAGGAAATCTCATCTTGAGGGGGGCTTCGCACTTAGATGCTTTCAGCGCTTATCCCTTCCGCACATAGCTACCCAGCGATGCTCCTGGCGGAACAACTGGTACACCAGCGGTGCGTCCATCCCGGTCCTCTCGTACTAAGGACAGCTCCTCTCAAATTTCCTACGCCCACGACGGATAGGGACCGAACTGTCTCACGACGTTCTGAACCCAGCTCGCGTGCCGCTTTAATGGGCGAACAGCCCAACCCTTGGGACCGACTTCAGCCCCAGGATGCGACGAGCCGACATCGAGGTGCCAAACCTCCCCGTCGATGTGAACTCTTGGGGGAGATAAGCCTGTTATCCCCAGGGTAGCTTTTATCCGTTGAGTGATGGCCCTTCCATACGGTACCACCAGATCACTAAGTCCTAGTTTCCTACCTGCTCGAGTTGTCTCTCTCGCAGTCAAGCTCCCTTATACCTTTACACTCTGCGAATGATTTCCAACCATTCTGAGGGAACCTTTGAGCGCCTCCGTTACACTTTAGGAGGCGACCGCCCCAGTCAAACTGCCCACCTGACACTGTCCCTGGCCTGGCTTACAGGTCGAGGTTAGAGCATCCTTCAAACAAGGGTAGTATCCCAACATTGCCTCCAATAAGACTAGCGTCCTATCTTCTCTGGCTCCTACCTATCCTGTACATGTTTAAAAGATACTCAATATCAAGCTACAGTGAAGCTCCATGGGGTCTTTCCGTCCTGTCGCGGGTAACCCGCATCTTCACGGGTATTATAATTTCACCGAGTCTCTCGTTGAGACAGTGCCCAAATCATTACACCTTTCGTGCAGGTCGGAACTTACCCGACAAGGAATTTCGCTACCTTAGGACCGTTATAGTTACGGCCGCCGTTTACTGGGGCTTCAATTCAAACCTTCGCTTACGCTAAGCTCTCCTCTTAACCTTCCAGCACCGGGCAGGTGTCAGCCTCTATACGTCATCTTACGATTTTGCAGAGACCTGTGTTTTTGATAAACAGTTGTTTGGGCCTATTCACTGCGGCTAACCAATCTCTTGGCTAGCACCCCTTCTTCCGAAGTTACGGGGTCATTTTGCCGAGTTCCTTAACGAGAGTTCTCTCGCTCACCTTAGTGTTCTCCACTCGACTACCTGTGTCGGTTTGCGGTACGGGTATGTCATCTCTGGCTAGAAGCTTTTCTTGGCAGTGTGATTACCACACCTTCGCTACTTTTAATTCACTCCTCTTCACAACTCGTGTTGCTGGTTAGAAGCATTTGACTCTTAACCGCACTTGTTGCTTGAACATCGTTCCATCGCGATGCGTGCTTCACCTCCTGCGTCCCTCCTTCGCTCTTAACGATTTGACACAGTACAGGAATCTCTACCTGTTATCCATCGACTACGCCTCTCGGCCTTGCCTTAGGTCCCGACTTACCCTGGGCGGACGAGCCTGCCCCAGGAAACCTTAGTCTTTCGGCGGATAGGATTCTCACCTATCTTTCGCTACTCATACCGGCATTCTCACTTCTAAGCGCTCCATTGATCCTCTCGATTCAACTTCTCCGCCCTTAGAACGCTCTCCTACCACGTGCTCTTTAAAACACATCCACAGTTTCGGTACTATGCTTAGCCCCGGTAAATTTTCGGCGCAGCGCCACTCGACTAGTGAGCTATTACGCACTCTTTGAATGATGGCTGCTTCTGAGCCAACGTCCTAGTTGTCTACGCAACTCCACATCCTTTTCCACTTAGCATAGATTTGGGGACCTTAACTGGTGATCTGGGCTGTTTCCCTTTCGACTACGGATCTTATCACTCGCAGTCTGACTCCCGTGTATGGATATCTGGAATTCGTAGTTTATCTGGATTCAGTAACCCCTGACGGGCCCCTAGTCCAAACAGAGCTCTACCTCCATTATCCTCTCCACGAGGCTAGCCCTAAAGCTATTTCGGAGAGAACCAGCTATCTCCAAGTTCGTTTGGAATTTCACCGCTACCCACAACTCATCCCCGCAATTTTTAACTTACGTGGGTTCGGCCCTCCAGTGCGTTTTACCACACCTTCAGCCTGGTCATGGGTAGGTCACTTGGTTTCGGGTCTACGTCACCTAACTTTTCGCCCTATTAAGACTCGCTTTCGCTCCGGCTCCGTCTTTTCTGACTTAACCTCGCTAGATAACGTAACTCGCCGGTTCATTCTACAAAAGGCACGCCATTGCACTTTAATGTGCTTTGACTACTTGTAGACACACGGTTTCAGGTTCTTTTTCACTCCCCTTCCGGGGGTTCTTTTCACCTTTCCCTCACGGTACTGGTTCACTATCGGTCACTAACTAGTATTTAGCCTTGCGAGATGGTCCTCGCGGTTTCAACCGGGATTCCTCGTGTCCCGGCCTACTCAGGATTCTGCTAGGCGTGCTTGAGATTTCGCTTACGGGGCTCTCACCCTCTCTGGCTTACCTTCCCAGATAATTCAACTATCTCTTACACTGCCACGTCGCAGTCCTACAACCCCAAATGATAAATCACTTGGTTTGGGCTCTTTCCTCTTCGCTCGCCGCTACTAAGGAAATCGATCTTTCTTTCTCTTCCTGCAGCTACTTAGATGTTTCAGTTCACTGCGTCTTCCTTTGATTAGCTATCTATTCACTAATCAATAATGCATCTCTGCATTGGGTTCCCCCATTCGGATATCTCCGGATCACTGCGTACTTACCGCTCCCCGAAGCTTTTCGTAGTTCGTCACGTCCTTCTTCGGCTGTTAGTGCCTAGGCATTCACCGTGCGCCCTTTTCTACTTGACCTTACTCAAGAATTCTCTTCTCGGTCGCTCTACAATCTGTTCTCTTTGATTGTCTCGGTTTTTTGCTTGGATTATATTCAGTTTTCAATGTACTAGCTCTTTTTTGAGGTACTACCCTCAAAACTAAACAAAGTTTCTCAGTGTGCTTCCGCTTGCTCTGGATACTTCTCTTAGCATTCCTGCTCTCCATATCCTTCGCTTCCTTAGAAAGGAGGTGATCCAGCCGCAGGTTCTCCTACGGCTACCTTGTTACGACTTCACCCCAGTCATCTGCCCTGCCTTAGACGGCTCCTTCCCGAAGGTTAGGCCACCGGCTTTGGGCATTGCAGACTCCCATGGTGTGACGGGCGGTGTGTACAAGGCCCGGGAACGTATTCACCGCGGCGTGCTGATCCGCGATTACTAGCGATTCCAGCTTCGTGCAGTCGAGTTGCAGACTGCAGTCCGAACTGAGAACAGCTTTCAGAGATTCGCTTGCCTTCGCAGGCTCGCTTCTCGTTGTACTGCCCATTGTAGCACGTGTGTAGCCCAGGTCATAAGGGGCATGATGACTTGACGTCATCCCCACCTTCCTCCGGTTTGTCACCGGCAGTCTCATTAGAGTGCCCAACTTAATGCTGGCAACTAATAACAAGGGTTGCGCTCGTTGCGGGACTTAACCCAACATCTCACGACACGAGCTGACGACAGCCATGCACCACCTGTCTTAGCGTCCCCGAAGGGAACTTTGTATCTCTACAAATGGCACTAGATGTCAAGACCTGGTAAGGTTCTTCGCGTTGCTTCGAATTAAACCACATGCTCCACCGCTTGTGCGGGCCCCCGTCAATTCCTTTGAGTTTCAACCTTGCGGTCGTACTCCCCAGGCGGAGTGCTTAATGCGTTAGCTGCAGCACTGAGAGGCGGAAACCTCCCAACACTTAGCACTCATCGTTTACGGCATGGACTACCAGGGTATCTAATCCTGTTCGCTACCCATGCTTTCGAGCCTCAGCGTCAGTTGCAGACCAGAGAGCCGCCTTCGCCACTGGTGTTCTTCCATATATCTACGCATTCCACCGCTACACATGGAGTTCCACTCTCCTCTTCTGCACTCAAGAAAAACAGTTTCCGATGCAGTTCCTCGGTTAAGCCGAGGGCTTTCACATCAGACTTATTCTTCCGCCTGCGCTCGCTTTACGCCCAATAAATCCGGACAACGCTTGCCACCTACGTATTACCGCGGCTGCTGGCACGTAGTTAGCCGTGACTTTCTGGTTGATTACCGTCAAATAAAGGCCAGTTACTACCTCTATCCTTCTTCACCAACAACAGAGCTTTACGATCCGAAAACCTTCTTCACTCACGCGGCGTTGCTCCATCAGACTTGCGTCCATTGTGGAAGATTCCCTACTGCTGCCTCCCGTAGGAGTTTGGGCCGTGTCTCAGTCCCAATGTGGCCGATCAGTCTCTCAACTCGGCTATGCATCATCGCCTTGGTAAGCCTTTACCTTACCAACTAGCTAATGCACCGCGGGGCCATCCCATAGCGACAGCTTACGCCGCCTTTTAAAAGCTGATCATGCGATCTGCTTTCTTATCCGGTATTAGCACCTGTTTCCAAGTGGTATCCCAGACTATGGGGCAGGTTCCCCACGTGTTACTCACCCATCCGCCGCTCGCTTTCCTAACGTCATTACCGAAGTAAATCTGTTAGTTCCGCTCGCTCGACTTGCATGTATTAGGCACGCCGCCAGCGTTCGTCCTGAGCCAGGATCAAACTCTCATTTTAAAAAGTTTGAATGATTGCTCATTCCTTATTTAAGATCTTTGTCTCAAATTTATTGCTTGCGAATTGACTTCGCTTCTTGTTTGGGTTTTTACACCCGCACACTTTTAGCGAAACTTTGTTCAGTTTTCAAAGTACTACCTCTGTCTTGCTTTTTGTAAAGCAGACAGCTTTTATATTTTATCAAACCATCATTTCTTTGTCAAGAACTTTTTGATTTGTTTTTTCGTCTTGCTCAAGCTTTTTCTGCTTTCACCTGACGACATTTAAATATATTACCAGCTTATTTACTTCTTTGCAAGTACTTTTTTCTTTTTATTTGTTTTCTTTCCTTGCATGTCTGTTTTTAAGCTCTCGTCGCATCTCTCGAAGCGACTTTATTAATTTACCTTATTTTCTCCGCTTTGGCAAGTCTTGCTCTTCGTTCGGATTTTTAATATGAATATTTCAATATCAAACGTATCTTAATACTATTATTCGTATCTATAATAATTTGAAAAACATTCAGCTTGATTTTCTCTGCATTCTTAAAATTATTCGAACATTACTTTGTGAAAATTAAAAAAACTTTTTTAAAATTTTTCAACAAAAAAAGTCTGAGATTCTTCTCAGACTCATTTTAGACACCATACTTGCGTCGAATATCGCGCTTCTGGTCTCTTTCTTTAATTGTTTGCCGTTTGTCATATTCCTTTTTACCTTGGCCAACACCAATCAATACCTTGGCAAAGCCATGTTTTAAATACACTTTAAGTGGAATAATTGCAATACCACGCTCTGATTGTGCTTTGGCCAAACGTGCAATTTCTTTTTTATGCAAAAGAAGGCGCCGACTACGTAGTGGTTCATGATTGTACCGATTGCCTTGCTTATATTCACTAATATGAACATTTTCTAGCCAGGCTTGTCCGTTGACGATCTGCACATAACCATCCCGCAAGTTGATTCTTCTAGCTCGTACAGACTTAATTTCAGTTCCAGTTAAAGCAATTCCTGCTTCCAATGTTTCCTTAATAAAATAGTCGTGTCGTGCTTTTTTATTTTGTGCAATTAAATTATCTTCTTTTTCTTTTTTCATTAAGATCAATCCCTAATGTTTAAAATTTCTCCGACCTCCACGGTTTCCATTACCTCGGCCACGGCCATGATCGCTGTGATTATTAAACTGACCACCACGGCGTCCGTGATTATTGCGGAAGCCACGGTTTCCACGACGACGATTATTCATTCCGCGATCGTTATGCTCATGCTTAGGCGCATTAGGATCATATATTTCAAAGTCTAACTGATGTTGTTCAACGTTAGCATTAATCAAGGTTACCTTAATTGGCATCCCTACCTTATATTGCTTATGAGTACCTCGACCAGTTAGCGTCAATGATTTTTCATTAAAACTGTAAAAATCATCAGTCAAATTCGAAATATGGATTAATCCCTCAATCGTATTTGGTAATTGAATAAACATCCCAAAACTAGTTACCGAAGATACTACCGCGTCAAAGTGTTGCCCCACTTGATCGGCCATATATTCTGTCATCTTCAAGTCATTTACTTCACGTTCAGTATCAATTGAACGTCTTTCTTGCGTTGAAGTTTGTTCTGCAACATCTGGCAAGTAACTAGCAAAATGCTTTTGCACTTCTTCATTAGTCCCCTGGTCTTGATATGCATGGATCATCCGGTGCACCATCAAGTCAGAATAACGTCTAATTGGTGAAGTAAAGTGAGTATAGTATTCTGCAGCTAAGCCAAAGTGTCCCAGTGCTTCTTCTGAATAATGCGCTTGCTTTAAGCTACGTAGCATCATCATTTGTACTACAGCTTCCTCTGGAGTATCTGTAGTTTTAGAAACTACTTTTTGTAAATCAATTGGCTTAACGTTATTTGGATCCGCATGAATATTCAAGCCAAATGCGCTACAAAATTCAAAGAAAGTCTTGATTCTCTCGGCATCTGGTGTTTCGTGAACACGGTACAAGAATGGAACATGCTTTTTGAAGAAATCTTCGGCCACGGTTTCATTAGCCATTAACATAAATGATTCGATCATCTTTTCGGCAGTACCACGTTCATGCAAAACAATATCTGTTGGCTTGCCTTGATCATCAACAATAATTTTTGCTTCTGGTTCTTCAAAGTCAATAGCACCACGTTGATGACGTTGTTTATACAAAGCAGCATGCAAATCTGCCATTTCTTCAAGCATTGGTCGGAGTTTAACATACTTATCCTCTAAACCATTCATTTCGCCCTTAAGAGTTTTGTTAACCTTGTTGTAGGTCATTCGACCATGTGAGCGCATGACAGAAGGATAAATTTTATAACCTACTCTTTTACCTTCTGGCGTAATTTCCATGTCACATGACAAAACAAGCCGGTCCACGCCTTCATTTAAGGAACAAATTCCATTAGAAAGTCTAAATGGCAGCATTGGAATTACCCGATCAACTAAGTAAGTACTGTTGCCACGAGCAAATGCCTCTTCGTTCAACGGCGTATTTTCTGTCACATAGTGAGAAACGTCCGCAATGTGAACACCAAGGTGATAATTGCCGTTAGGCTTTTTCCATAAAACTACAGCATCGTCAAAGTCCTTAGAATCATCCCCATCGATAGTGACTGCAGGTTGGTCAGTAATATCTACTCTACCCTTTTTTTCCTCTTCAGTAACATGATCAGGAATAGCATTAGCTTGCGCCATTGCATCTTCAGGCCATTCAGTTCTTACATCATGTGCTGCCACAATTGACATAATGTCAACACCAGGGTCATTTTTATTACCAATAATGTTGACTACTGCACCAGTCATTGACTCAGGATTTTCCTCATCTGGATAATCCTTAATTGAGACCTTAACCATATCGCCCATTTGAGGGATCAAGCCATTTTCAGACAAATAAACTCGGTATTTATGCAACTTTTTATCGTTACTCAAAGCATAGCCGATAAAATGACTGATTTTTCTTTGCTCATCAGTTAGCGGATGAAATTCACCAACTAACGTTTCCAAACCATGTTCAAGGATCTCTTCAACTTGACCTTCTGGTCCTTTACCATTCCAAGGATTACCACCAGCAGTGATCTTTACTTTTACTCGGTCACCATTAACGGCATACTTGGTATAATCTGCGGCAACAAAGACGTCGTCCGCATTTTCATCATCTAATCTAACAAAGCCAAAGCCTTTATCATTAGCTCTGAATTCACCTTCAACTTCAGTATTTTCTTGAGCTAATTGGTATTGTCCTTTGCCATCTGTAATAATCTTTTTATCGTGCTCTAAAAAAGAAAGAGCCTTAATTAATTCAGTAAAATTACCTAATCTATCACGACGTGCTTCACGTTCAATTTGATCTACACGAAATTGTTTTTGTGGATTATGGCGAAAAATTTCTAAAACGCCGGCCAAAATTTTTTCGTTTTGTGCCATGCAGTTATTCTCCGATCTTTAAATTTAATAAAAAAAGCCTCCCCATCATATTTTGATCGGGAGGTACAAAATTTATTTTGAAGACATATAAGCTAAGATAATAGCAAAGACGAAAAAGAGTACCAATAAAACTGAGGTTACTTTTTCCATAAATGCTTCAAAACCACGTTTTTTGGTTTGCCCACTAAAAACGGCACCGCCAGATAAGGCGTTCAATGCATCTTGTTGTTTTTGTGGCTGCATCATTGTTGCAATGACAATTAAGATTGAAACAATGATTAGTAGCGTCATAACTAAATTATACAATGCGCTGCCTCCAATACACACATACGATTTACTTACCAAGTTTATCACAAATTACTAGTTTTTGCAGTTATTTTTTTAGTTCAGGCGCATCTGTCTTGAAATCTTTTTGCGTCGTTTTACGATGATTTTGATACCACAGTGAAGTTTTGCTTGGATCATCAAACAAACGTTTTAAAGATGGCGCCTTGTTATAGTCGTAATCCTTCGGCTTGACTCTAGTAAACCATTTTGGTTTATAGAATCGGAGCAGATTGCCATTAATTACACGATCTGACAAAGACAGCTGTGTAGTTACGGTGTTAGAAATTGCAGTTAATTTTTCTTTTAATTTCTTATTAGGTTTGATCCTTTCGCCCGTCTTGGTGTCATAATAATCGCTACCCACCTTAGAATATTCCGGAGTGATAAAGTCACCATTTCTTTGTGCTACAATTTGCGGTGCATTTTTGCTTAGCAAGTCATAACCAAATTGGATCGTATCTTTGTCTTTGATCCCCAGCAAGTTCAGTAAGGTTGGTAAAACATCGATTTCACCGCCGTAGGTGTGATTAATGCCACCCTTTAGTCCTTTCATATGGAACATCAAAGGAACTCGCTGGAACTGCAAATTATCAAAGTCATTAAACGAATCTTTCTTAAGCAATTCTGCACTAGCCTTATGGTGATTACCTGAAATCCCATAGTGATCACCATAAAATACTACTAGTGTCTTCTTATCTAGGCCCGTCTTCTTCATCCAACGCATAAATTCACCAATTGCTTGGTCTAAATAATGCGCGGTCTGCACATAACCATCAACTGTTTCATCCCCAGTATTCGTTTTATCAATCGTCTGATTCTTTTTATCGATATTATACGGATAGTGGTTCGTTACAGTAATCATCTTTAAATAAAATGGTTGTGGTAAACGCTCAATGTACTTGATTGACTGATCAAAGAAAATTTTATCTTTTAAGCCATATCCGATATAGTAGCTTGGTTTGTTCTGATAGAAAGACAGTGGCATAAAGTATTGGTAGCCAAATGACTTATAAGCATTATTTCTATTCCAGAAGGAGCCAGCACCACCATGCATTACAGCAGTAGTATAACCAGCTTGTTGATGCAAAATGGCTGGAGCACTTTCAAAAGTATTAGAAGTACCATACGTAGACATTGCACTACCTGATTGTAGTCCGTATAAAGAATTTTCAAGCATCATTTCGGCATCAGAAGTCTTGCCTTGTCCTACTTGATTAAAGAAATTATCAAAACTAATGGTGTCTTTTTGATGATAAATCTTATTCAGATTTGGCGTTACCTCTTTACCTTTCCATTTGTAGCCAATCAGAAATTGTTGAAAACTTTCCAAATGGATGATTAACACATTTTTTCCTTTAGCCACGCCGGTGTAAGCGGGATTAGGTTTAACGTAATTTTCTTTTAAATAGTTTCTAACAGACTTCAAATCAGAAACATTAGCTTTGGCCATCTGTGCACTAGTTTGTGCTGTCTTATAGCCATCATAAATAGCATATTCATTGATTCCCAGATATTTGACGATGTAATTATTATCAAAAGTTCTCGTCAAAAGTCCAGAACGATCATTTTGGGCCATCAATAAATTCAGTCCCATTAAGCTGACAGCCAAAGCCTCAATTAACAAATTAACTTTTAGCTTCAGTGGACGAACATCCATCTTAATTACTTTGGTCGCCAATAACACGATAATTACAGCAATATCAGCAAAAGCTAAAAAATCGCTAGCTAGTGTAATTCCTGCAATACTTTTACCCAAATTATCGGAAGTCGAGCCGGATGTCTTAATAATTGAAAATGACAAAAAGTTTGAAAATTCACGATAATATAAAATATTGGCAAATAACCACAGTGTTAGCAAAAAATCGATAACTAAAATAATCCAATAGGATTTACGTCCTTTAAAAAATAGCCCAATTCCCAGCAAAAGCATCCCTGAAGGAATCGGATTAATCAGCAATAAAAATTGCTGCATTGGACCAACTGCTCCTAAATTAAACTTAGTTAAATAGATAAAATAAGTTTTAAGCCAAAACAAGACTAAAACAATCGTAAAAAAGCCTAACTTAGTCTGTGTCAGCCACCTAAAAAAAGATTTAGTGTGTTCCACGCGCTTCTGCTCCTCTCATTACGGTAATTTATCTTACTACGAAATTTAGTAAGACACCGTTGTTTTAATAAAAATTAATCATTTTTTGTGCTTTTTATCTTTTTCGGCTTAAAAATCCAGCCTAAGATGCCGAGAAGCATACCGAAAAAATATGTTGAAAAGCGCCAAATAAACATAGCCAAAATTAACGCACCATGTGAAGAAATGAAGGTGGAGAATAACGTTTGGAAACTATATTCTGCCCCTCCTGACGCACCTGGAATAGGAATGATCGCCATAAACATGATAATCATTATATTCATTTGCGTAACTTGATACCAAGAACAAGGTACATTTAGCGCTGTTAATACCATAAATGGAATGGAGTAAAAGAAAAGTAGCTGCAATACTGTTAAAAGCGAGGCAACAAATAATTTCTTCTTTTCTTTTTTTAGTTTCTGACTCTCTGCATAAAAAGTATCAATCTTTTCTAAAGTAGCCTTACGCCACTTCTCAACTCGTTCCTTTTTCATCATTTTTGCCAACAAGTCCATTAACCAATTAGTTGCCTTTTTAGTAAAACGATAAGCAAACATAATTGCCAGCAAAAAGATAATTGAACTAACATGAATCAAAAAGCCAATTGCAATAAAAATTGCTAAACCAGCGAACTTAGTCATTACCATGTGAAAGCCAAAAATAATTGTAAATACATAGGCAAACAAAACAACGATCTGATAAATAATAAATTTCATCAGCAAAATTGAGGTGGAACGGCCACCTTCCATGCCCATTTGAATCATTGCGGCTAGCTGTGATGGTTGTCCACCCGTGGACATTGGTGTAATTGCATTAAATAGAGCTTGAATAATTGGAATTCGCAAAAACGACCAAGCTGACCTTTTAGGCTCTTTCTTTCGATGAGCTAAAGTAGCTAAGATACCGGCTTCACATACATAGGACAAAAGCATTAAAGCAAAAACCATGATTAATGCAAAAATATTCAGGCCATGAGCTGCCCGTAATATTTCCGATATCGGTGTAGCTTTTAAATCTGCATATAGCACAAAGGCACTGATTGCTAAAACAACCAGAATGCCCCACAAATGTTTTTTATTCATTAATGTATTTGACCTAGCTCTTTTCCTAATTCATATTGCTCATGATAAAATTCGTCCCAAATTTTAGCTAAATGATCTTCTGAATACTGTTGACTTGCCTTACGCGATAATTCGCTGTATTTCTGCAAAGTTTGTGGATTGGCAACTACTTTTTGCAATACTTGATTCATTTCGCCAAAATCTTTCCCGCTTAGATAATAGCCATCGATAATTGCCTTATAAAGATCAAGGTCACGCAATAATACTGGTGTTCCACAACTGAATGCTTCCAAAACTGACATTGGGAACAATTCATCATATGATGGAAGAACAAATAAGTCTGCAATATTTAAATACTTAACTAACTTCTCTCGCTCTACAATTCCCGCAAACGTCATATTCTTAGGTGGATTGTCAACCATTTCTTTGTAATGATCATAGCCATCAGTGATTTTGCCAAACGAAAAACCGCCTGCCCAGATAAATTGAATATCAGGATTAGCTTGTGCCATCTTAACAAAGTCATCGATCCCCTTGCGTTCCTGTACTTGACCATCACCAAAAACAACAAATTTATCAAGTGGAATTCCTAATTCATGACGAAATGCGTTTTTGCTGGCCAATGATTCTTCATAAAATTCTGTTTTTGAAACAAAATTAGGAATATATCTAACCTTGTTCCGATCAATTCCATAGTTAACCAACTTATCAATAAAGATTGGATTAACTACAACAATTTGATCCATGCGTTTATAAAAATCAATTACATATTGATAAAAAACTTTTTTAGCTACGCCTGGCAACTTAATTGAGCCTTCTAATGTATCTGGTAAAAAGTGAACATAGCCAATCTTCCTGCCACGTGCTGGTGAAAAACTATTTGCGTAATAGGTTGGATTAATCGTGTGATAATGCGTTAAATCGCTATTGCCATATTTGTTAATCGTTACATAAAATTCGTCTACTAAGTGCGTCCTCAGAAGTTTAATCAATTCATTATAAGCTGAACCTACACCCTGTCCTTTAACAGAATCAGCTTGCGAGAACATATTAATTCTAATCATTTAGTTCCTCTTTTTAGTCTCCTCATCATGCTTAGTTTGATAGTGATCAATTGCATACTGATAAAAATCAGACACATTTTTAGCAAATTGATCAGCTGAAATCTTCTGTAATTTATTTTGCAAAAGTTCCTGCGGGATTCTTTTCGTCCCTTGCTTAAGCAAAGTAATAATCTCTTCTAACATTTCTTGTTGTGTAGTAAATGTCAGCCCAAAAATATCTTGATCAAAAATGTTTTCGGTATAGTCTGTGTCATAAACCACACATGGCGTACCTGCAGCTAGAGCCTCAATATAAGTCAACCCCTGTGTTTCTGTATCACTAGCTGAAACAAAAAGATCAGCCATTCGATAATAATTACCAACATCGCCATGCTCTACATTACCGACAAAAATAACGTAATTCTCTAGTGTTAATCGCTCTACCTGATCCTTTAACACATCAACATCAGGGCCATCACCTGCGATAACAAATTTCACATTAGGAAATTCATCAATAATTTCAGGCATTACGTTCAAAATATGATTAATCTTTTTTTCGGCTGCAATTCTACTTAAGGTTAAAATTACAGGCGCATCTTGATCAATTCCAAGTTCTTGCCGCACATCACGTTGAATATCGTTGTTCATGCCCTGCAAATCTACTCCAGTAGGAATCACCCTAATTGGTATTTGAACGCCATAGCGCCGTAATAATTCTTCAACTCGGCCACTAGGAGCAATACATCCATCCATATTTTTCAAATAGCTTTTAACAAATTGTCTAACATGATATGGACGAAGCAAATGCCCATTTAAAATATAGTGCAAGTAATCTTCATACATCGTATGGTAAGTGTGGATAGCAGGAATATCTAATTGATGAGCTACATATTTGCCAATAGTACCTAATGCAAATTCAGTTTGAGTATGAACTATATCAAGATTGACTTCTTTAGCTACTTTGGTTGCTTCAAATAGTCCTCTAAATGCTATTCGCCGATCGGTAAATGAGACAAAAGGAATACTGCTAAAACGAAATACATTCGGTTCTACAGTTCCTTTTTTCACGTTCGGATCAGTAGTAGTAAAAATAAATACATTATGTCCCTGCTTTTCCAACGCTTCTTTTAACGTTTTAATTGAAGTAGCTACGCCACTTATCTGGGGAAAATATGTATCGGTATAAAGACCAATATTCATTTGAGTACCTCCATATGTAGCATTATAAAGATTCCTGTATTCATGTGCAATTTATATAATAAAATGCTAACATTTTAAAATAAAAAAAAGCGATCCAATAATTGGATCGCTTCATAATAATAGCGGTGATCGGGGTCGAACCGATACGTCCGTAATGGACACCAGATTTTGAGTCTGACGCGTCTGCCAATTCCGCCACACCGCCATAATATTAAATTTTAAAATAATCAACTTATTCGGTTGATAAGGCGGAGGTCGGATTTGAACCGACGATTAAGGTTTTGCAGACCTCTGCCTTACCACTTGGCTACACCGCCATAAGTTATGAAATTATTTAGAATTGGGATAGCTGGATTCGAACCAGCGCATGTTAGAGTCAAAGTCTAATGCCTTACCACTTGGCTATATCCCAATACTAGGGCGGAATGTGGGAATCGAACCCACGCATGCTGGATCCACAAACCAGTGTGTTAACCCCTTCACCAATTCCGCCATGAAGGTAAACAGGGATAGTAGGAATTGAACCCACACTAGCGGTTTTGGAGACCGATGTACTACCTTTATACGATATCCCTATTATGGAGGAGGGTGGATTCGAACCGCCGAACTCAGAGAGAGCGGTTTTACAGACCGCCGCGTTTAGCCACTTCGCTACTCCTCCAGATGATGGCGCGGGACGGAATCGAACCGCCGACACAAGGAGCTTCAATCCTTTGCTCTACCAACTGAGCTACCGAGCCATCTTACGGTCCATATGGGATTTGAACCCATGATCTCCTCCGTGACAGGGAGGCGAGATAAACCACTGCTCCAATGGACCAAATTGCGGGAGCTGGATTTGAACCAACGACCTTCGGGTTATGAGCCCGACGAGCTACCAGACTGCTCCATCCCGCGATATTCAATTAAGGAGGATGTGGGATTTGAACCCACGCGCGGCAGAACCGCCTAACGGTTTTCAAAACCGTCCCCTTAAGCCACTTGGGTAATCCTCCATTGCTTAATGCCAAAAAATTAAATTGTGGCAATGACCCGTACGGGATTTGAACCCATGTTACGGCCGTGAAAGGGCCGTGTCTTAACCACTTGACCAACGGGTCATGCAACTCACTCAAGAGCACTTTATTATAATAACTAATCACATTTCAAAAGTCAAGAACTTTTTATTTATTTTTTAATTAGCTACTACTATTGTGATCTTTCAATCACAACGTATTTAATATTAATAGATATTCAGTCAAAATGCAAGTACTTTTTTATTTTTTTGTTGTAAAACATTTATATCTATCTTAATACTTCAAATTAGCTAGAGCAAAACAGCTTCTCTTATCTTTAATTAAATGATCTTTATAAATTGTTCCATATTAAACTGCTTCTTTATATCACTATGAAATCCCCCACAAAATTATTTTTTTAATATAGATCATACAGAAGAAATTTAAAACAATCGGCTCTTCCTATGTTATATACACGATTATTGACTTAAATCAATGTCCAAGACTTTTACCTAAAAGAAGTGTAATAATTGCCATTAAGTCATTCAAAATAATATGCATTTAGGTTTATCAATAACTCAAAATTAAGGTTTTAACATCTTATGACGTGTTTTCAATGCAGAGAGAACTTAACGAACTCATCTCCTTCCATCCACTATACATATGGTTGCATATAAGACGATACATTTGTAATTCCTTACTGTTTCAGCAGGTATTTACTCCTTTGTAAACGTCCCATACTCATAATATCATTGCTACTGGCTCTTAGTTCTAACACTTTCATCGGACTAAGAATGCCGCTCGGTACACAAAAAAACTGCTCTAGAAATTAATCTAAAACAGTTACTTTTCTATATAGCGGAGACAGAGAGATTCGAACCCTCGCACCGGAATAACCCGATCTACACCCTTAGCAGGGGCGCCTCTTCAGCCACTTGAGTATGTCTCCAATGGGCCTAAATGGACTTGAACCATCGACCTCACGCTTATCAGGCGTGCGCTCTAAACCAGCTGAGCTATAGGCCCATATAAAGCGGGTAACGAGAATCGGACTCGCGACTAAAGCTTGGAAGGCTTTCGTTTTACCACTAAACTATACCCGCACCTAATATAAAATGAAATGGCGCGGGACGGAATCGAACCGCCGACACAAGGAGCTTCAATCCTTTGCTCTACCAACTGAGCTACCGAGCCATCTTACGGTCCATATGGGATTTGAACCCATGATCTCCTCCGTGACAGGGAGGCGAGATAAACCACTGCTCCAATGGACCAAATTGCGGGAGCTGGATTTGAACCAACGACCTTCGGGTTATGAGCCCGACGAGCTACCAGACTGCTCCATCCCGCGATATTAATATAAAAGCCATATTATGGACCTTGTAGGACTCGAACCTACGACAGGACGGTTATGAGCCGTCTGCTCTAACCAACTGAGCTAAAGGTCCAAGCTTACAATTATAGCGGCGGGGGGGATCGAACCCTCGACCTCCCGGGTATGAACCGGACGCTCTAGCCAGCTGAGCTACACCGCCAAAATGTAACCAATCACCATTAGATTACAATCGGGAAAACAGGATTCGAACCTGCGACCCCCTGGTCCCAAACCAGGTGCTCTACCAAACTGAGCCATTTCCCGTTATATGCGCCCTGAAGGATTTGAACCTTCAACCTTCTGATTCGTAGTCAGACACTCTATCCAGTTGCGCTAAGGGCGCATCATCAATGCCGGGGATCGGAGTCGAACCGATACGGTTGAAACCAACCGCGGGATTTTAAGTCCCGTGCGTCTACCAATTCCGCCACTCCGGCGTGTTGATGAAAGCGGAAGACGGGATTCGAACCCGCGACCCCCACCATGGCAAGGTGATGTTCTACCACTGAACTACTTCCGCGTAATATAAATGCCGATTATACGACTTGAACGTACGACCCCCTGTTTACAAGACAGATGCTCTACCAACTGAGCTAAATCGGCATATTGTCAATATGTGGTTGGCAATACGGGTGGTGGGACTTGAACCCACACGTCCGAAAACACTAGAACCTAAATCTAGCGCGTCTGCCAATTCCGCCACACCCGCATATATAGGGTCATGAGCCGTGAGGGACTTGAACCCTCGACCCACGGATTAAAAGTCCGTTGCTCTACCAACTGAGCTAACGACTCGATATGGAGGATACAGGGCTCGAACCTGTGACCTCCTGCTTGTAAGGCAGATGCTCTCCCAGCTGAGCTAATCCTCCATATTGAGCACGGCAGCTTCCTTTCCTCGCAGGCAGTTGCCCACCAACTACTTTCGGCGTTAAGAAGCTTAACTTCTGTGTTCGGCATGGGAACAGGTGTATCCTTCTTGCTTTCGCCACCGTACTCTTTTGAGCTTTTACACTCAAAACTAAACATAATCCTCCTCGCAAAAAAACTTCCAGTTTGCTTCGCTTTGGTCAAGTCCTCGACTGATTAGTACTGGTCCGCTCCATCCTTCACAGGACTTCCACTCCCAGCCTATCTACCTCATCGTCTCTGAGGTGTCTTACTGCTTACGCAAAGGAAATCTCATCTTGAGGGGGGCTTCGCACTTAGATGCTTTCAGCGCTTATCCCTTCCGCACATAGCTACCCAGCGATGCTCCTGGCGGAACAACTGGTACACCAGCGGTGCGTCCATCCCGGTCCTCTCGTACTAAGGACAGCTCCTCTCAAATTTCCTACGCCCACGACGGATAGGGACCGAACTGTCTCACGACGTTCTGAACCCAGCTCGCGTGCCGCTTTAATGGGCGAACAGCCCAACCCTTGGGACCGACTTCAGCCCCAGGATGCGACGAGCCGACATCGAGGTGCCAAACCTCCCCGTCGATGTGAACTCTTGGGGGAGATAAGCCTGTTATCCCCAGGGTAGCTTTTATCCGTTGAGTGATGGCCCTTCCATACGGTACCACCAGATCACTAAGTCCTAGTTTCCTACCTGCTCGAGTTGTCTCTCTCGCAGTCAAGCTCCCTTATACCTTTACACTCTGCGAATGATTTCCAACCATTCTGAGGGAACCTTTGAGCGCCTCCGTTACACTTTAGGAGGCGACCGCCCCAGTCAAACTGCCCACCTGACACTGTCCCTGGCCTGGCTTACAGGTCGAGGTTAGAGCATCCTTCAAACAAGGGTAGTATCCCAACATTGCCTCCAATAAGACTAGCGTCCTATCTTCTCTGGCTCCTACCTATCCTGTACATGTTTAAAAGATACTCAATATCAAGCTACAGTGAAGCTCCATGGGGTCTTTCCGTCCTGTCGCGGGTAACCCGCATCTTCACGGGTATTATAATTTCACCGAGTCTCTCGTTGAGACAGTGCCCAAATCATTACACCTTTCGTGCAGGTCGGAACTTACCCGACAAGGAATTTCGCTACCTTAGGACCGTTATAGTTACGGCCGCCGTTTACTGGGGCTTCAATTCAAACCTTCGCTTACGCTAAGCTCTCCTCTTAACCTTCCAGCACCGGGCAGGTGTCAGCCTCTATACGTCATCTTACGATTTTGCAGAGACCTGTGTTTTTGATAAACAGTTGTTTGGGCCTATTCACTGCGGCTAACCAATCTCTTGGCTAGCACCCCTTCTTCCGAAGTTACGGGGTCATTTTGCCGAGTTCCTTAACGAGAGTTCTCTCGCTCACCTTAGTGTTCTCCACTCGACTACCTGTGTCGGTTTGCGGTACGGGTATGTCATCTCTGGCTAGAAGCTTTTCTTGGCAGTGTGATTACCACACCTTCGCTACTTTTAATTCACTCCTCTTCACAACTCGTGTTGCTGGTTAGAAGCATTTGACTCTTAACCGCACTTGTTGCTTGAACATCGTTCCATCGCGATGCGTGCTTCACCTCCTGCGTCCCTCCTTCGCTCTTAACGATTTGACACAGTACAGGAATCTCTACCTGTTATCCATCGACTACGCCTCTCGGCCTTGCCTTAGGTCCCGACTTACCCTGGGCGGACGAGCCTGCCCCAGGAAACCTTAGTCTTTCGGCGGATAGGATTCTCACCTATCTTTCGCTACTCATACCGGCATTCTCACTTCTAAGCGCTCCATTGATCCTCTCGATTCAACTTCTCCGCCCTTAGAACGCTCTCCTACCACGTGCTCTTTAAAACACATCCACAGTTTCGGTACTATGCTTAGCCCCGGTAAATTTTCGGCGCAGCGCCACTCGACTAGTGAGCTATTACGCACTCTTTGAATGATGGCTGCTTCTGAGCCAACGTCCTAGTTGTCTACGCAACTCCACATCCTTTTCCACTTAGCATAGATTTGGGGACCTTAACTGGTGATCTGGGCTGTTTCCCTTTCGACTACGGATCTTATCACTCGCAGTCTGACTCCCGTGTATGGATATCTGGAATTCGTAGTTTATCTGGATTCAGTAACCCCTGACGGGCCCCTAGTCCAAACAGAGCTCTACCTCCATTATCCTCTCCACGAGGCTAGCCCTAAAGCTATTTCGGAGAGAACCAGCTATCTCCAAGTTCGTTTGGAATTTCACCGCTACCCACAACTCATCCCCGCAATTTTTAACTTACGTGGGTTCGGCCCTCCAGTGCGTTTTACCACACCTTCAGCCTGGTCATGGGTAGGTCACTTGGTTTCGGGTCTACGTCACCTAACTTTTCGCCCTATTAAGACTCGCTTTCGCTCCGGCTCCGTCTTTTCTGACTTAACCTCGCTAGATAACGTAACTCGCCGGTTCATTCTACAAAAGGCACGCCATTGCACTTTAATGTGCTTTGACTACTTGTAGACACACGGTTTCAGGTTCTTTTTCACTCCCCTTCCGGGGTTCTTTTCACCTTTCCCTCACGGTACTGGTTCACTATCGGTCACTAACTAGTATTTAGCCTTGCGAGATGGTCCTCGCGGTTTCAACCGGGATTCCTCGTGTCCCGGCCTACTCAGGATTCTGCTAGGCGTGCTTGAGATTTCGCTTACGGGGCTCTCACCCTCTCTGGCTTACCTTCCCAGATAATTCAACTATCTCTTACACTGCCACGTCGCAGTCCTACAACCCCAAATGATAAATCACTTGGTTTGGGCTCTTTCCTCTTCGCTCGCCGCTACTAAGGAAATCGATCTTTCTTTCTCTTCCTGCAGCTACTTAGATGTTTCAGTTCACTGCGTCTTCCTTTGATTAGCTATCTATTCACTAATCAATAATGCATCTCTGCATTGGGTTCCCCCATTCGGATATCTCCGGATCACTGCGTACTTACCGCTCCCCGAAGCTTTTCGTAGTTCGTCACGTCCTTCTTCGGCTGTTAGTGCCTAGGCATTCACCGTGCGCCCTTTTCTACTTGACCTTACTCAAGAATTCTCTTCTCGGTCGCTCTACAATCTGTTCTCTTTGATTGTCTCGGTTTTTTGCTTGGATTATATTCAGTTTTCAATGTACTAGCTCTTTGATCCTTTTTCTGGATCAATGGAGGCTAACGGGTTCGAACCGATGACCTCCTGCGTGCAAAGCAGGTGCTCTCCCAACTGAGCTAAGCCCCCAGAGTATTTTATTTTCGGCCAGACATAACTTTAACTCTTTTTCCTCGTTATGTCAATGGGCCTAAATGGACTTGAACCATCGACCTCACGCTTATCAGGCGTGCGCTCTAAACCAGCTGAGCTATAGGCCCGACTAACGCTTGGCGTTTTTCAAATCTTTGAGGTACTACCCTCAAAACTAAACAAAGTTTCTCAGTGTGCTTCCGCTTGCTCTGGATACTTCTCTTAGCATTCCTGCTCTCCATATCCTTCGCTTCCTTAGAAAGGAGGTGATCCAGCCGCAGGTTCTCCTACGGCTACCTTGTTACGACTTCACCCCAGTCATCTGCCCTGCCTTAGACGGCTCCTTCCCGAAGGTTAGGCCACCGGCTTTGGGCATTGCAGACTCCCATGGTGTGACGGGCGGTGTGTACAAGGCCCGGGAACGTATTCACCGCGGCGTGCTGATCCGCGATTACTAGCGATTCCAGCTTCGTGCAGTCGAGTTGCAGACTGCAGTCCGAACTGAGAACAGCTTTCAGAGATTCGCTTGCCTTCGCAGGCTCGCTTCTCGTTGTACTGCCCATTGTAGCACGTGTGTAGCCCAGGTCATAAGGGGCATGATGACTTGACGTCATCCCCACCTTCCTCCGGTTTGTCACCGGCAGTCTCATTAGAGTGCCCAACTTAATGCTGGCAACTAATAACAAGGGTTGCGCTCGTTGCGGGACTTAACCCAACATCTCACGACACGAGCTGACGACAGCCATGCACCACCTGTCTTAGCGTCCCCGAAGGGAACTTTGTATCTCTACAAATGGCACTAGATGTCAAGACCTGGTAAGGTTCTTCGCGTTGCTTCGAATTAAACCACATGCTCCACCGCTTGTGCGGGCCCCCGTCAATTCCTTTGAGTTTCAACCTTGCGGTCGTACTCCCCAGGCGGAGTGCTTAATGCGTTAGCTGCAGCACTGAGAGGCGGAAACCTCCCAACACTTAGCACTCATCGTTTACGGCATGGACTACCAGGGTATCTAATCCTGTTCGCTACCCATGCTTTCGAGCCTCAGCGTCAGTTGCAGACCAGAGAGCCGCCTTCGCCACTGGTGTTCTTCCATATATCTACGCATTCCACCGCTACACATGGAGTTCCACTCTCCTCTTCTGCACTCAAGAAAAACAGTTTCCGATGCAGTTCCTCGGTTAAGCCGAGGGCTTTCACATCAGACTTATTCTTCCGCCTGCGCTCGCTTTACGCCCAATAAATCCGGACAACGCTTGCCACCTACGTATTACCGCGGCTGCTGGCACGTAGTTAGCCGTGACTTTCTGGTTGATTACCGTCAAATAAAGGCCAGTTACTACCTCTATCCTTCTTCACCAACAACAGAGCTTTACGATCCGAAAACCTTCTTCACTCACGCGGCGTTGCTCCATCAGACTTGCGTCCATTGTGGAAGATTCCCTACTGCTGCCTCCCGTAGGAGTTTGGGCCGTGTCTCAGTCCCAATGTGGCCGATCAGTCTCTCAACTCGGCTATGCATCATCGCCTTGGTAAGCCTTTACCTTACCAACTAGCTAATGCACCGCGGGGCCATCCCATAGCGACAGCTTACGCCGCCTTTTAAAAGCTGATCATGCGATCTGCTTTCTTATCCGGTATTAGCACCTGTTTCCAAGTGGTATCCCAGACTATGGGGCAGGTTCCCCACGTGTTACTCACCCATCCGCCGCTCGCTTTCCTAACGTCATTACCGAAGTAAATCTGTTAGTTCCGCTCGCTCGACTTGCATGTATTAGGCACGCCGCCAGCGTTCGTCCTGAGCCAGGATCAAACTCTCATTTTAAAAAGTTTGAATGATTGCTCATTCCTTATTTAAGATCTTTGTCTCAAATTTATTGCTTGCGAATTGACTTCGCTTCTTGTTTGGGTTTTTACACCCGCACACTTTTAGCGAAACTTTGTTCAGTTTTCAAAGTACTACCTCTGTCTTGCTTTTTGTAAAGCAGACAGCTTTTATATTTTATCAAACCATCATTTCTTTGTCAAGAACTTTTTGATTTGTTTTTTCGTCTTGCTCAAGCTTTTTCTGCTTTCACCTGACGACATTTAAATATATTACCAGCTTATTTACTTCTTTGCAAGTACTTTTTTTCTTTTTATTTGTTTTCTTTCCTTACATGTCTGTTTTTAAGCTCTCGTCGCATCTCTCGAAGCGACTTTATTAATATATAATACTTGAATATTAATTGCAAGTATTTTTTTCAATAAAGAATTATGCTCGCTCTTAAAAAGGCGACTTCAATAATATACCTTAAAATTCATTTTTTGACAAGCTTATTTTTAAATGAATATTTACAAAATTCATGTTAAAGTTGATACATCACTACTTTGAGGAGGTCATTAAAATTAAAAAATTTGATTTAACTATTATCGGTGGCGGACCTGTTGGCCTATTTGCCGCGCGATTTGCCCATCTTCATGGACTCAAGACCGTACTGTTTGATTCATTATCTGAAACAGGCGGACAGCCACAAATGCTTTATCCTTTTAAGAAAATCAAAGATATTCCTGCTTACGACTCTATTACAGGAACTGAACTAATCGACAATTTACGACATAATTTAACGGATACAACTATTTTTACTAACCATAAAGTTGAAAATGTCACTAAACAAAAAGACGGCTTTATTATCGATGATATAGTTGCATCCCGCAGCATATTGATTACCACTGGTGCCGGTGCCTTTAAACCTAAAGCTTTACCATTATCTATGGATGATGATACTCAAAAAAGGATTCATTACTTTATTAAAGATCCCCAAAAATTTGTCGGACAAACAGTTGGCGTCTTTGGTGGCGGCGATTCAGCATTAGACCTGGCACTAGAATTAGCTAATTATGCCAATGTCAAAATCATTCATCGCCGTAATCAATTTCGCGGTCTTGAATCTAATGTCAAAAAACTTAAGTCTTTAAAAAATGTTGAAATTTTAACTCCCTATCTTCCTAAACAAATCAATTTGGTTGATAATCAACTGAACGTTAATTTAAAAGAAATGGGAAAAGATAGTTTAACTAATATCAAGTTAGACCAAGCAGTCGTTGCATATGGCTTTAAAGCTAATAATCGCTTTGTCAAAAAATGGGGAATCGATTTAGCTGGCGCACAAATTAAGGTGAATTCAACAATGCAAACTAATATCGCCAGTGTTTATGCAGCTGGCGATGTTGTTACCTATCCTGGACGCGTCCCTTTAATCGCTCTCGGTTTTGGCGAAGCCCAGATTGCAATCACCGCGATTATGCGTGATCTTTTCCCTGAAAAAACTTTGACAATTCATTCAACTAGTTTTTAGGAGTTCCAGATGAGTTTAATCGATTTCATTTTGCACATTGATGACCATTTAATCACGATTGTTAACCAATTCGGTGGTTGGTCCTATTTAATCTTATTCGCTATCATTTTTATTGAAACAGGCTTAGTCGTTTTTCCATTTCTTCCAGGCGATTCGTTGATTTTTGCTGCGAGTGCAATGGCTGCTAATCCTAAGTATGGCTTAAATATTTGGCTAGTTTATCTTATAGTAGCATTCGCCGCCATAATCGGTGACAGTATCAACTATGAAATTGGTGCCTGGTCAACCAGAGCTGGTGAAAAACATAGCTGGTTCAATAAATTAATTAATCAAAATAATCGGTTGGCCGCTGAAAAGTTCTTTGAGCGCCACGGACCAATTACGATCGTTATAGGTAGATTTATACCATTTATTCGTACTTTTGTCCCATTCATTTCCGGCGGCAGTAAGATGCATTATGGTAAATTTATCACCTACAACATCTTGGGTGGCTTGCTTTGGACAGGATTGTTCACAATCATTGGTTTCTTCTTTGGCAATATTCCATTTGTAAAGGACCATTTTTCAATGATCGTAATTGCTATCATTTTAGTATCAGTTGTGCCAATCGCAATTGTCGCAATCAAGAAAAAAATATCACTCAAAAAAGAGTTCCACTAAGGAACTCTTTTTTACTTACGTAATAATTTTTCAGCAAAATATAATTCATAAATAACCCCAGCAACGGCAAAACAAGAAGCAAAGAAGCCTTCCGTTAGCACATTGATAATTGGGTCAGTATTAGGATCAAACAGCCAATCACTATTGTTAAACAAAATATGGTGAAAAATCACAAAGAAACTGTCGAAATTGGTTACTGCAAATGGAAAAATAATAATTGGCAATAATAGCAAAATAAGGGCTACTGATTTATCCAAATTAAGCAGTAGCTTTTTCTTTTGTCGTTTAAAAACAAAGTGCACTATGATGCAGATAATAAAAACTAATAGAGTCAGAATAAATAAATGCTTACATTCCGCAAAATGTTCTGCCGCATTAGCAGATGTAGGGAAATTATCCATTTTAAGCTGCTTTTTAAAGGGCCAGAGCAAATAAAACATCAGCTGGTTATAATTATGCATTACCTTAAACAAAGACATGTGAACCGTCTCATATGTCTTTTGTACGATCATAAAAATAAACAATAATGGCCAACTAGCCACAATTGCCCCAATTACACTGCTAGAAACAGCAAACAAAAAATGATAAATCAGCGAAAAAATATTGTTTTTAGTAATCATAATTCAAATTCATCTAGGTTATTAACTAAAATTGTTGGTTGACGTTTATCTGCAATATCCACTTTGGTCGTCACACCTGTCAAAGTCAACAACTGATCTACTCCACTATTAAAGCCAGCTTTAATATCGGTATCGTAATTATCACCTACCAAAAGTGCCTCATCTTTGCTATAGCCAACTTTATCCAAAGCCATTTTTACAATAATTGATTCAGGCTTACCAATATACAGTGGCTCTACTCCACTTGCTGCAGCAACGAATGCACATTGTGAACCATTGCCTGGAATTAGCTCATCCTCTGCTGGTAAATTCATATCGGCATTAGTCCCAATAAAAGTGGCTCCACGTCTAATCGCCCGTGAAGCTACTCGTACTTTATGATAAGTCAGATCTGTATCCATACCGACAATTACATAATCGGGATTTTCTTCATTAAGCTCAAACTCTGGATGTTGCAATAATTCACGCCAGAGACCAATCTGCCCAATAATATACAAGCCGATCTTTTCCTTGTGTTCTCTTTGTAAAATATAGCTAGCTGTGGCCATACTTGGCGTATAAACATGGTCCGTATCAGTTTCGATACCGTGTCCCTTTAGTTTATCAACTACCATTTGCGGTGTTCTGGTCGTATTGTTGGTTAAAAACAAATAGTCTTTCCCTGCTTGAACTAAACGATGAACAAATTTTACTCCTGATTCAACTGTTTCCTTACCACGATAAACAGTTCCGTCTAAGTCAATTAAAAATACCCGGTAATCTTTCACTAGTTTCCCTTTCTCTTTTTAATAATAAATGAATGATGCCGTCCAAATTCTTTTTTCACTGCAATTGATTGTTTTTTCTTAAATTTAGTTTGATGAACACGCCGCTTCTTAAACGGATTATTTTCATTTTTATTCTTCCGATAATTTCGACGTCGTGCATGATAACGCTCATTTTTACCAAAATCGCGCTCGCGTCGTTCACGTGATCGCCGTATTTTAGTACGTTGATGCTGATAATAATGTACTGGATGCGTTAATTCCAAGATAAAATAAGGTCCGCCGGGATTACAATATTCCGTTAAATAATCCACGATCGCCATTTCTTTTTTATCAATTGCGGTTCTAGCACCGTCTTTATAAAAGCCTTTCAAGCGTAAATGTTCACTAGAAACGTCCCCCACCAGATAATCATACTGGTCAAGATAAGGATCATATTTTTTACGCAAAGATTCTAAATCAAGTGCGTCTCGCTCATTGACAATGATGCTATAAAGCTGCGCACCAATCTTAATGCTCTTACCATCTTGCACCACGTCAGCAAGTGGGTGTCTAATTGGCTGCTCTTGTTCAAATTTATTTTCTTCAGTCATCTTTTTCACTTCTCGCTGTTAAAGGATATTTTTCAGCCAAATATTTACCAACAACTTCACGTAAAAATTGTGGGAATAAAAACTCATTTTCACCGACAATAGCCAAAGTTGGAAAAAATGGAACTAAGACATAATGATCCAAACAGGCAATTTTATATTCTTTTTGTGGATCAATTTCATGCCCATTGACGTAAACTACACGTCTACGCATATCAACCTTGATCCCTTTGTAATACATCTGACCAAAAATTTTTCCTCGAAAACTCATCCCTTGCAGTGGAAAATGGTCTAGGTAATGCCGATTCTTTTCAATTTCCATCACTAGTCGCCACAAATCATAACCTTTCAAGGTTGAACGAACAACGTGCATTGGATGCGGTAAGGCATTTTGTAAATCATATTGAGTAATTATTCCACTCTTAAACGGGGTCAAGAATAGGCCTGAGCTTAAAATGGCTAAATCTGTTTTAGCAAAATCAGCAATCGCATCAAGAGAAACTTGAACGGCTGCTACTTTATCATCCGCAAATTTTTCAGGTAAATTAGCCACTTTTCGTTCTGATAAAAGTCGCTTACCTTCATCATAGTAGCCCTGAATCACTGCCTTATCTTCCGGTTCTTCTGGCATCGAAGCAGTAGAAATAGTGCGAGGTACTACCTTAATCACGTGATGATCTTCAAGTTCTAGATGAATATCACCCACATAGTTTCCCCATTTACCTGTTTGCGTAATCCAAGTATGCCCCACTTTTTCACCATGTTCAATCAGATCATGGCTGTGGCCTCCTACAATTAAATTAATTTGAGGATAATGTTTAGCTAACCAGCGATCCATTTTTAATCCAACATGAGTCAATAAAATTAAGACATCATACTTTCCTTCAATTTGAGCTAATTCGTGATCCATACTGTCACCTAACATCTTGACATGCCAATGATTAGGACCATAAGTCATTGGATAAGCTGCAGTCAGGCCAATTAAAGCAATTCGCGTCTTTTTCTTAGTAGTTAAAAACATATGGCCGACTGCCCATTTAGGCATTGATTCATCTTCTTCACGCAAATTTGCTAAAACTGTCGGAAAGTCCGCATGATCAAATAAATGTTCCAATACCCAATGTGGATTAGAAATTCCCTCATTATTGCCAATCGTAATTGCATCATAGTTAAACCCATTCATCAATTTGATGTTGGCTTGACCTTCCGTAGCATCAGTTAAAGGATGAGACCGATCCATAAAGTCTCCTGCATCAAAAGTGTAGATACCATCAACCGATTGATCAGCCTGCGCTTTTTTCAAGTAACGTCCAATTTTAGGGAAATGTTCAAAATGTGAATGAAGATCATTGGTATGTAAAATTCGCAGTTGTTCCATTTTTTATGCCACTTTCTAACCAATTCGATTGGCTTTTAAGATCATATTATATGCGTCTAAAATTTTTCCCTTAGGTTTATCCCATTCTACCCATTTTGGATTTTTCCAATCACTTTCATTAGTCAAAGTCTGCAAGTCATAAGTATCATTGATATATTTTTCATAAGCAATCAGTGCCTTAGTTCGAGGAATATTCAGCTGCAGTATTTTGACTTTTTTAATTAAGCCATGATCTGCAGCTAATTCTGCAATTCCATTTTGGTCAATATTAGAGATTTCATAATATCGACTGCCATCATTTCTGGTAACTTCTTCAATTAAGTCCAATTGTTCCATTAAATCTCATCCTTTAGATTTCAATCATACCGATTACTGATAAAAGAATAGTACTATAAATAGAAAAAAATGTGTAACCATGCTATTGTTAAGTATGCGATAGAGGTGTACACATGAAATTTAAAAGCCGACTCGTTTGGGTTCTTTTTTTTAGCTTAGTCTTTTTCATAAATAGTGGTTTTACAGTTGTAGGGCACCGTGGTGATCCCATCAAATATCCTGAAGAAACAATTCAGGCTGACGATTCCGCCTTTAATTCTGGTGCTGATTACGTTGAACTCGATCTCCAGCTCTCAAAGGATGGAGTTCCGGTCATTGCACATGATGATGACCTCTTCCGAGTTACTCATACACATGCAATTGTATCACAAAATAATTTTACAGCACTTAAACAACTGCAATATGACAATGGCGAACACGTTATGTCACTCAGTGAGCTTTTTAAGCATTATCAAAATAAACCAAACACTAAATTTGTCTTAGAGACTAAAATTGATCATGGATTAAATCCGTCCTATGAGTTAGAGGATAAAATCGCACAAATAGTTAAAAAATACCATATGCAGAAAAGAATCATGATTCATTCATTTTCCGCTGCTAGTCTCTTTCACTTTAGAAAAATTATGCCCGAAGCTTATCTAATTTTGATCGTTGGCAGCCTGAAACGCATTAATTTCAGTAATTTACCTCAAGTTAATGCTATCAATGCTTCTTCTGATATTGTGCAAGAGCATCCCTTTTTAATTCACTGGCTTCACAAATTACATAAGCAACTGTTTGTCTGGGCCGAAATGGACGAATCGCCTGCCCTATGGCATTGGCTAATTAATCGGAATGTTGATGGCGTGGTTACCAACTATCCCGCTACTGGTTTTAAATATAAATTAGCCAAAAGTGGCACTAAAAAGTACGCTATTAATAGAACTGGAATTTATTTTGGTAAAACTAAAGCCGCTACAATGATGAATCCGTATGTTCGCATCAAAGAAAAAAAGTACGTGCAACCAGGTCAAAAAGTCAATGTCACTTATGGCGTCCGTGTAGATGATCGCTTATTTTATCAAATTGCTGAAAAAACTTTTATTTCGGCAGAATTCGTTAATTTTGACTTAACAAAGCGAGATATTGCTCCTTATCAAAATAAGAAAATTATCGCTAAACCTAACCAAAAAGTTACAATTTATCGTTATCCTGATAACCAAGCCAAAACGCAGCAAAAATTACCCGCAAATCAATTATTAAAAATTCAAAATTTTAATGGTAGTCCTAAAAACATGTGGATTTATACCAAACTAGGTTGGGTTAAGGCAAAAGATATCTTGTTCTATGGCTTCTTTAGTCAAGACGATTTCAGAGATTATCAGTCCTTACCACGGGTCAGTCAGTACACTAATCTCGTGCTTTTGCCCTATAATCCTAATCAAGCAATTGCGCCAACCACTTTTACACAAAAGCTTCAACAGATTAACAAAATTATCTACTAAAACAAAAAGACCAGTAAACTGGTCTTTTTTGCTTCACTTAATTATTGATTTAAAGTACTTTGCTTTTTAACTAATTCATATGGCAAAACAATATGAGTATCATCTACTTCTTCATTGTTCATCAACTTAGTCAACATTCTCATTGCTACGGCACCCATATCATAAAGTGGCTGCTTAATCGTAGTCAAAGCTGGACGAACAACAGAAGCTAACTGCGTAGCACTGGCGGTCACGATTTCCAAATCTTCTGGCACTTTCTTACCTGCATCCATCGCAGAATTCAAAATACCAACTGATGAAATATTGCGAGTAACAATTACACCATCAACGCCATCTTTAACTAATTGTGGGTATAAATTATAACCATCTGAATAGTCTTTAATATCAGTATAGATTCGAGGAGTGCCCAAATCATTTTCTTCCATGAATTCTTCATAAGCAGGGATTCTGTTTTCGCTGTTAACTACAGCATCTTGATCACCAACTACGATTCCCAAATGCTTCTTACCATCATGGTACATCAAATTTAATGCTTCAGTATCAGCCTTCTTATAGTCAATTGTGACAGAAGCAAAATCATCACGATTATCTTTAGTACCTGCTAAAACCACAGGAGTATCAGTCCGCTTAAAGGCATCAGCTGCTTCATCTGATAAACGGTTAGACATATAAATTACACCGTCAACTTGCTTATTCAGCAAACTTTGAATAACTTGGTCTTCCTTCATCAAGCGGTTTTCAATACTAGTAATAATGATGTTGTATTTATATAAAAGTGCAATATCATCAATACCCTTAGATAATTCTGCAAAGTATAAATTAGTTAAATCTGGGACAATTAACCCTACTGTAGTAGTCCGCTTAGAAGCTAAACCTTGAGCTACAGCGTTTGGTTGATAGTGCAGTCTTTTAATAACTTCGAGAACACGGTCACGTGTCTCTTTTCTAACATTACTATTACCATTCACAACACGAGAAACCGTAGCCATTGAAACCTTAGCTTCCCGAGCGACGTCATAGATTGTAACTTCTTGTTTATGCATCTCTTATCTCTCAGTCCTTCCAAAAAATTCTTCACTTAAAGATATCACGATGCTGCATAAAATGCAAACGTTTACAGATTTTCTTTCATTTTTTCATTAAGAAATCATGATATACTACAGTCAACATAATTTGCAAGAAAAGAGGACAATATGAACTTAGATAAATTACAACAATGGTTGCAAGACTCCAATAATGATCTTGCTTACATTTCTAATCCAATTACCATTTCCTACTTCACTGGCTACTCAATGGAGCCCCATGAAAGAATCTTTGCTTTAATTGTTTTAAAGGATGCAGAACCTTTTATCTTCTGTCCTGCCTTAAATGTAGAAGAAGCAAAAGCTTCCGCATGGGATGGCGACGTTATTGGCTACCTTGATTCCGAAAATCCTTGGAACATCATAGCAACTAATGTCAAAAAGAGAACTCACGATACCCATAATTGGGCAATTGAAAAAGATGATTTGTCTGTTGCCCACTACCAGCTCTTACGTGGTGAATTTCCTAACGCTAGTTTCACTAACGATGTTTCACCTTTTATTGAAAAACTTCGTCTTTACAAGACACCTGAAGAAATCAAGAAGTTGCAAGGCGCTGGTGCAGAAGCAGACTTCGCTTTTAAGATTGGCTTTGACGCAATTAGAACTGGCGTCACCGAAAGAAGCATCGCTGGACAAATTGATTACCAACTAAAAATTCAAAAAGGTGTTATGCATGAAAGTTTTGAAACTATCGTGCAAGCTGGTAAAAACGCCGCTAATCCTCACCTTGGTCCAACTATGAACACTGTTCAACCAAATGAATTAGTTTTATTCGACTTAGGTACCATGCACGATGGTTACGCATCAGATTCTAGTCGAACTGTTGCTTACGGTGAACCTACTGCTAAGCAACGCGAAATTTATGAAGTTGATCGTGAAGCTCAACAAGCCGCAATCGAAGCTGCTAAGCCAGGAATCACCGCTGAAGAATTAGATAGCGTGGCTCGTGACATCATTACTAAGGCTGGCTATGGTGAATACTTCATTCACCGCCTAGGTCACGGCATTGGTAAAAACGTTCATGAATATCCATCAATCGTACAAGGTAACGACTTAGTTCTTGAAGAAGGAATGTGCTTCTCCATTGAACCAGGTATCTACATCCCTGGCTTTGCTGGTGTCAGAATTGAAGATTGTGGTGTCGTTACTAAGGACGGCTTTGAAACCTTTACTCACACTGACAAGGACTTAAAAGTTTTACCACTTAAAGACTAATTTTAGTCATAAAAAAGGAGCTGATCATCACGACCAGCTCCTTTTCTTTTTGACTTTAATTAAGCTTGTGGTTTTTCTGAAGTAGATGCTGCATCAGTATCATCTTTTTCAGCATTGTTCAAATCGTTAACTGACTCTTCAGCATTTTCACTGTCATCGTCATCTTTATTTGAGTCATCGATTACGATGTCGTCAAAATCTTTCAATTCTGAATCATCTTCAACATTCTTAGGGAATGATGCTAATTGATTCTTAACGATTTCAGTACCATTGTCATACTTCTTCTTCAAATCTTGAAGCTTGTCATTATCTTTAATCTTGTTCTTAACGTCATCAACTTGTTCATCACTAACAAGAAGTGAACCTGCGAGAAAACCTGCTGCACATCCTGCAACGGCACCTAATAAGAAACTTGCGAATTTTTTCATGGTGAATTCCTCCTTTATTAATTTTCACCTCTGCGACGCTTGCGTCTTGCAAATGCCGTCGCAGCTATTGAAGAAATAAGACCCGTACGGCTTAAATGATTGCTGCTAAAGCGTTTAGCGATCTTTTTAGATGAATCGTTTAATTCTGATACGCTTTCGCCTAAATCTGCAGCAGCTTTAACAACTGGATCTAATGTCTTCATTTTACCATTAACATCGGTCATTAGGTCATTAGTTTTATCTAACAAATCCGAAGTTTGATCCATCAAGCCATCCATATCTTCAGAAATTTTCTTCATTGACTCGTTAGTTGTTTGAATAGTTGCACTAGTTTCTTTCAACAACTTCGCGGTCCGAATTAGCATTGGAATCGTAAATAATACTAAAATTAAGAATGCAATCGCCGCAATTAAGCCTGCTAAAGCACCATAAGAAATTGTCATTTTCTACCTCCATCAACATCTAAAAAAAGTTTAGCATGAATATCCTTTATTCTCAATTAATGTCTTGTTATTCTTAATTATACCCGTAAGCAATAGAAAGGACACCAAATGAAGATTCCTACTCACATAAATATACAGAAAATTGAAATTGATTGGAGTAAAATTAGCCAAAATTTATTGTCAATTATTTGGCAATTAGCTATTACTTCACTCATTTTTTACCTTTTATCCCATTTTGGTCATAAAATAATTAATAATTACTTAGCTAAGCATAACACAGTTAAGAATAAAAGAACTCGAACTATCTCAGCTTTGATTAACAGCGTTTTTCAATATACCCTTATCTTCTTCTATTTATTCGGTATTCTCTCTATTCTAGGTATACCAGTTGGCACCTTGTTAGCCAGTGCTGGAATTTTTTCCCTAGCTTTAGGAATGGGCGCACAAGGCTTTGTTAGTGATTTGGTCAACGGTTTCTTTATTCTAAGTGAAGACCAATTTGATGTTGGAGATTTAGTTCAGATTGGCACTAATGTTGGTACCGTCGTGCAACTAGGCCTCAGAACTACTCGTCTCAAGGGTTCAGATGGCTCAATTATTTTCATCCCTAACCGCAACATTACCATTGTGCAAAACCTAGCCCATGGCGGTGTAGCACTAGACATTAATTTGGATCTTGATACCAAAAACGATATTGATGAAGTTAACAAGTTAATCAAAGAATGCAATCGTAAGATCCAGCCTGAGAAAAAGACAATTGTATCAGGTCCTACTATTGTCGGTGTGACCGAACAAACAGGGAAAAAATTTGTTTATTCCATTCATTTTCAAGTTAAGCCTGGTAAACAATCTGCTGTGAGAAATTTGTATTTGACCCAATATATTCAAACCTTGCATCAAAATAAGATTGAATTTGCAAGCGCGGCTCGACAGTCAGATACAGCTAAAAATAGCAACTAAAAAATGTCCAGTTCAAAAACTGGGCATTTTATTTTATTCATGATGCTTAATATCCAGATAAGTTCTAAAAAGAGCAACTATCCCTGCAATATTAGACATAATAAATGACAACCAGAAATTAGTAGTTATATTTGATGTCTTTAACCAAAGCCAGATATCAAAGAAAACATAGACAATAAAAATAATCAAAAGACTCCAGTATCCCATTTTTTCAAGGTATTTGTTAAAACTTCTCCGAATGATCGGCAAACATGTTATGATCATAACTATTAATGCCAAAATGGTTATTAATACTAGTGCCATCCTTACTCACACTTTCTGAATTTCTTATTGTTTTCACAAATTTATTGTCCCACTATCTTTAGTTGCTATGCGATTAATTCCGATTTTTCGGAATTAATTTATTTAATATCTTAGGGGACATTATTAAATTGAAAAAATATTGATCATTTGTCATATATTCTTTTAACCTGTAGGAATGCTGTTTCAAAGTCTGATTTCATATTGTTTAAACCCAAGAAGTCTAGACAATTAAACATAGAATAGATTTCAGTATTATTATCATTCTTTAAATACTGGATTAAAGCTTTCATGAATTTTTTACGAATACTTTCTTCAGTATAATCATCACCAATTTCTAATACATTTATTTTTTCGAAACTGTCAAATCTTTTGTGTAAATAGATCTTTCTCGTAAATTGATTTTTTAATTATTTATTTAATCAAAGTAGGATTCTAAGGTGTCCTGAACCTGACCAAAGCCTTTATGAATTCGATTGAAATAACGGTCATTGTAGCTCATTGCCTGGATGCCAATAAATGCATCAAGCGACTGTTCAGTTGGAAATTCTGCCTTAGGCTTAGCTTTACGCTTGATGACGTTGTTAAAGGATTCAATCATATTGGTTGAATAAATTGAAGCTCTGATTTGTTTGGGATAATTGTAGAAGACTAGCAGATCGGGCTCAATTTCCTTCAAACCTTTGATGACATGGCTATAAGCTTTATTCCATTTGGCATAGAATTTGTGCAAGACAGCTGCAGCTTCTTTTTTGCTTGTCTGTTGATGTATCTGCTTGAATTCGTTCATGATCTTTTCACGATCGTCGACGCGTACTTTAGCGCAGATATTGCGCATGACATGAACCAGGCAGCGTTGAAAATGAGCTTTAGGATAAGTCCTGGCCAAGGCTGTTTTCATGCCAACAACACCATCAGAAAGAAAAAGCTCAACTTGCTTCAAGCCTCTGGACTTCATGTTTTGAAGCATCTCTGTCCAAACTTCAATGTTCTCACTAGGAGCAATGCAGTAGTCAATGACTTCCTTATGTCCATTAGGTTTAATGCCAATGGCAATATATACTGCTTCACGCTCAAACGTTTCTCGGCGCAAAGGAAGGTATGTCGCATCCAAATAGACACAGAAAAACTTGTCGCTTAGCTTGCGCTTGTGATAAGCCTCAATCTTGGGGAGCATCTGCTTGGAAATATTTGATACTTGAGCTGGACTATAATGACTGCCATACATTTTCTCAATCAAGTCAGCGATTTCTCTGGTAGTTACGCCTTTGGAGTATAGCTTGATAATCGTGCTTTCCAAAACATCAGAGTGCTGCTTGTAGTCAGGCAGCGTGTGCTGATGAAACTGACCGTTGCGGTCTCGAGGCACTTGCACTTCAATTGGTCCAAACTGGGTATCAACCTTGCGGAAATAAGCACCATTTCTAGAATTGCCAGTATTCCAGCCATTTCTGGCATAGGGATCATAGCCTAGAAAGGCAGTCAACTCAGCTTCTAGCAAGTTATTAACAGCCTGTTGTAGCTCTTTGCGCAATAAATCATTTATTTTGTCTGGATTGAATAGAGCTTGAGCAAAATCTTTGGTAAAATCATTCATGAAGGAGTTCTTCTTTCTGTATGTGTTTTTTTGTTCAAACCAATCATACGAGAAAGGAACTCCTTTTTCTAATGTTTAAAGAAATAAATTTAAGGAATCATTCATCCTTACACAAACTATTTTACAGTCTCATTTTTTCAAATAAGCTTTGAGCTTTTTTAAGATCTTTTTTGATTAAAGAAAACTCAGCATTAAATAAAGCAGTTAGTGTTAGCTCCTGCCATGTTTTGGAATTAATTATATTCTTTTTGACATATTCTAATAATTTTAGAGAAAAACCATATAAATGCTTTGCATCTAATAACTGTGTAATTAATTCAAAATAAAATATATCTTCATAACACCAAAAATTTTCATTATCAATTACATTTGAAAAGTACAAAATAATTTTTTCTTTCAAAACTAAAGGACACATGCTGTGCCCCGTCAAATCTTCATAAAAATTTGCTGCAATGGCAGTTCGAAACATATAATCTTTGGTCTTATCATCTTTGTATTTTTGCAAATTTTCTTTAAAAATCCTTATCAGTTGTTTCTCATCATTATTTTGATATGCAACAGCAATATTGGCTATTGCTTCATATAATTGTGAAGATACACTATCTTCCAAAAATTCTATTGGTTGAATGTGGATATTGAAAAGAAGTTCAATTACTTTGCACCAAGACAAATTATCTTTTCCCTTTTCCCATTCTGCTAATGTTGATTTATTTGTTATGTCCTTGGCGGCATCTACTAAACTAATATGATGTAATACTCGTAGTTTTCTAAATTTTGGGCCGTATATGTTATCTTTTCTTATCATAAAAGGGATCCTTAATCATGAATATTAAACTTGCTAAGAGATTTATATTTACTATACTCATAGGCGGCGGACTAATAATTTCCATCCATCCTTTATTAATATAATTTTTCCCTGAATTGTCAAATTAAGTGCAACAGTTAGGCTATGAGGAAATATATTGCTTGAAGAGTTCTTCTGCTGTGTGATATTGAAGGATTCGACGATGTTTGCGGTTAATGGCATCAGTTGCCTGTTGAACATAAGCAGCTGACTTATCTTTCATGCTTTTGCCTTTAGGGAAGAATTGACGCAGAAGTCCATTGCAGTTCTCATTGGTGCCTCTTTCCCATGGAGAATATGGGTGGGCGAAGTAGATCTGGCAGCCTTTGATCTTGGTCATATCCGCAAACTCAGAGCCATTGTCAAACGTGATCGATTTAAACCAGGCAGGATGTCTGTCAATCTCATTTTGAAGCAGCCTTTGGCATGTGCTTGCCCGATAGTCAGGAATCTTGATAACTACTTCAAAGCGTGTGGTTCTTTCGGTCAAAGTCATTAAAGCAGGCTGATTCTTGCGTCTGACGCCTTTAACCAGATCTCCTTCCCAGTGCAGCGGCGTTTTTCTGTCTTCAATCTCTTTAGGACGCTGTTCAATGGAATTGCCAAGATTCTTCTTGTGCAAAGCATGACCGCTCTGGCCGTGATGACGCTTGTTCCTGCGTCTTTTGAGCTTCATAGGCAGATCAATATTGCTTATGTCCAGCAAGCCCTGATCAATATAGCGATAGACAGTTGGTGTGCTGGGACAAGGGTAGCCTGGCATAGTCCTTTTGAATTCACCAACGAATTCATCGATGCTGGTGGCATCAAATTTAGCTTTGAAGCGTCTGGAGAGCATTCTCAAAAAGACAGCATAATGCTTCAATGGATTGCGCTGATAGCAGTTTTTGCGACGCTTCTCATAATAAAGCTGTGCAGTATCAGCGTAATAGTGCTCATACAATAAATAGCTGCTGTCTCTTTGCAGGACGCTTCCGCGTTTGATTTCGCGACTGATTGTCGACTTATGGCAGCCGACTTCTTGAGCGATAACAGTACGGGAAGTTATGCCGGAATCCAGCATTGCTTGAATTTGTCCACGTTGTACGCTGGTTAATTGATGATAGTGCTTAGAAATGCTAGAATTTGAATTGGTCATGAAGATCTTCCTTTCTTGATTTTTCGTCACTTCAAGTTTAGGTCTTCATGGCCTTTTTGTTTAACACTTGGTGTTGCACTTCAATTTTAAATCCGGGAATATAATTTTTCATTAATTTACACTAATTTCTATTCCAAAACAAATAAGCCGCAAAATGTAATACACTTTGCGACTTATTTGTTATCCATAAAACTTGCTAAACAATTCCGTCAAATCAATTCGCCCAATTGAATACGGAATTTTTTGTTTAGTCATTCGCAACACAAGCTGATCTAATTCTGGATCATTATCTTCTAATGGCAAAATAATTTTATTGTCAGGCAACTTAGTAAGCTTTTTATCTTTTAACAGAGCTTCAACTTGCTCATTTGCTTCAGTTTTCAGATACTGCTTAGCCTGATGTTGATTATCGAGATCTTCAATTACCTTTCCTGCCTTCAAGAAAAGTACACGATCTGCGTAAGATTGTAGATTATTTAACAAATGTGAAGCCATAATAATCAATTTATTTTCTTTTTTTAGATCTAATAAGTAATCTGAAATCAATTGTACGTTTTGGGGATCAAGTCCGTTCATCACCTCATCTAAAAGCATTACTGGCGTATCAGCTGCAACCACCATGGCAAAACAAAGCCGTTGTTTCATCCCCAAAGAATAAGTTTGTGTTGGGCGATCAACATATTTTTCCATTTGTAATTTATTAATAATATTATCTACATTTTTATCCGAATTTTTCCAAAGATCCGCATAAAGCTTTAAATGATCCCTACCGCTCATAAATGGAAACAGATCACTTTGATCAGGAAAAGCACAAATCAGTCGATGCAGTTTAATAATCTCACGATTGCTGCGATAACGTAAA
This sequence comes from Lactobacillus crispatus, assembly GCF_018987235.1. Classification (NCBI taxonomy): domain Bacteria; kingdom Bacillati; phylum Bacillota; class Bacilli; order Lactobacillales; family Lactobacillaceae; genus Lactobacillus; species Lactobacillus crispatus. Next base: position 461,258 of record NZ_CP072197.1, on the reverse strand, counting down.
TGATCATATTCTACATAACCAGCTTGTGGCTCAAGATTATGTAAAATTACGTTTAGTAGTGTGGATTTTCCTGTACCATTTGGTGCAACTAAACCTACGATAGTTCCTATTTGAAAATTTAAACTAATTTCATCTAAGACAACATGTTCGCCAAAAGCTAATTTAACATTATGAATTTTTAACATGTTTTCACCTACTTCACTAATACTACTTTTCTAAACTGACAAAATAGCCAAATAGTTAATTCAATTACAATTGCTAATGTAACTAACGGAATAATTCCATCATTAAAGCCCCAACCTGGTGAGTCCATTAAATACGATAAATTACTAGTCAAACTTTCGCCGATTGTAAAATATGTCATTGGTAAGTGTTTCAAAAATGGATAAACAAAGCCCATACCCAATGAAAAATAAAGAACTTTAGCACTCATTGCCAAAACACTTGAAATAATAGCCGCTACATATTCATTTCTAAAAATCAGCGACAATAATAAAGTCAATCTAATGAAAATAAAGGTAATTACAACTGCAAAGATCAAGAAACCAAGATAATATTGTCCCAGCGTCTGATAAACAAAGGGCGTTTTGAAATACAGACGACCAGTATAAATTGGCGTTAATAAATTAAAGGAGCCAAAACCATACCTTGGCGCAGTACACAACGTAACGACTAAAAAAGCAACTAGAAAGTTAAATAAAATTCCCACTTCAATAACCGCAGTTTTTAGCCAAAGAATTGTCCTTTTAGAAAGAGGAATATTCTTCACTACTGTACGGTATTTTTGATCATTGGTTATCATATCTGCCGCAAACAAAACAACAATCACAATTAAAATAATCATCGTCCACCCAGAAAGCGACTGCTGTAATCTCTGTAAAGTAGTCCGTTCTTCTAAAACATTTTTGTCTAATTTTGCTTTACTTTTAAGTAAACCATCATAGAAGTGAAATGTTCTTTGATACCCAAAATGTCCATCTTCTTTGTAATTATTATTGTGGTAGTATTCCAAGGGATACATGTAATTCTGATTTTCTTTAACCCAAATCAAATTATCCATTTTCTGATACCACTTGCTACTGTATTTGGTATACAAACGCCAATCATGATTCTTAAGTGCTTTTAAACGCTCATGGTCATACTTAATGATGGTCGGATATGTGGTAACAGCATCTTTAGCACCTTCACTGGGATCATAATCCGAAGTACCTTTATCTGCCCGTGCAAATTCTTTTTCAGCCACCTTTAAAAAGGCTTGATCATCTTGATATTCTTTCGAAATTGCATATGGATCAACATCTTCAATCACATGATGTTGCGGTGCGCTGACTAAACCAAAGTAAAGTGCAAGCACGACGGTAATGAAAAACAGCCCCACATTTTTAGGATTAGTCAAAAATATTTTTAATTGAAATAAAAAATATTGCCTTTTCATTTTTCAACACCACCTTGGTTAACCAAATGCCTGAACCAGATTACCAGCACTACAGCCCACACTAGTAAAATAGTCATACCAACTGCCCAATTTGCCGGAATAATTGATTGACTTGCGACAGTCCCATCTAAAACCTTACTGATATTTAGATAAGCTGAAGGTAAAAAGAAAAGATATTTAGCAATGCTACCCGGTAAAAGTGAAATACTGTAGACCAATGCCGCAATAAAAATCGTTAGATAAACGCTATGAGTTAATTGATTAAGCAACAATGCCAGGCTAGTCACAAACATCACTAGTACAACTGCATAGACTAAATACAACAAACAATAAAGCCACAGTGGAACCGCGCTAATTTTACCGAAATACAAAACTGCTGGATAATTCAAACTATTAAAGCCATTCTTAAAACCAGCAAATAAGTAACTTCCTAACACACCAATCACTAATGGAAGCAAAGTCAAAGCAAGATTGATGATAAATTTGCCTTCAACTTCATCCCTAATCTGATAAGGAATATTTTTAAGCAGAGTTGGATGTGATAAATTAATCATCCAGCTATCACTAGCAATAAATAAAACGTAGAAAAATAAGAACATGCCGACTAATCCTAAAATATAGATTAAGTAGGTGCTAGATTCTTTAGAATTCATGACAATTGCTAAGTGATGTTGGTGCAAATAATCATAAACTACTAATTTTTGTTGCAGTTGATACTTCGGTGGAACATTTAGCGTTGAAGCACCGCGATAATTATTTTGATAACCCGCCAGCATCGTTTGCACTAACTTTTTGGAATTTTGCAAATAATCTTGAGGCGAATCAAATACTTCACCATTTTGTACACCGGCCAAATACTCAGCCTGTTTATTCAGATTATTAAAAGTTTGTTTGTAATCCTTTTTTCGTAGCAAATTGCTAGAAAAATAATCTGCATTAACATGAACTGACTCATTGTAGTCTCGCCATTGACGGTAGCCATCGTTGATTTTCTGCTTTTCTACAACCAGTACAGCAAAAATCATGCAAAGTACCAATAAAACAGCAAGCAACATATTCTTTTTCGACTTACGTGCAATTCGAAAAGTGGCTTGGAAATATTGCGATCTCATTTTTCTTTCTCCACATAAATAATTTTGTTACTAAAATAACCCTTAGGCTAATCCTAAGAGTTACATTAATTATTAAAATTATAGTATAAACATTAAAAAAATCTAATATTCTTCATATTTGAATTAAGTCTTCATATATGACTATGGTAATCTGCTAGATATTTCGCTTAATCCATTCTGATTCAAGAAATCTAGTATCTGTTGACTTTTCTTTTTATTCCCTTGAAAATATGCCTTATAAAAATTAGTAACTATTACATATATTCCCAAATCTGGAATATTAGCTAATTCTCCTATTATTTCATAACCATAGCTTGCATCTTGACCACAATCATTTGTATAACAATTATGAAAATAATTTATGCAAATCGATGCAATTATCTTTTGAGTATTAAATGGTAATTTCATCAACTTCCCTTTACATGTTTTTTCCAGTTTTTTTACAAAAAGAACCAGCTCATCAAAATCAAACAAAAGCATTGAATTACAAAAAAGTTGTAAGGTTGTAATATTTTTGGTCCAATCATCAACTTCAAAAAATTTTCTCTTAATTTGTGTAATTTCTCTTTGAGTTAAATCATTAATCTTATTATTTACAACTGCATCAATCAAACGAGCTGATATTTTAGTATTTTCATCCATAGCTGCATTTTGTATTTTTTGGACTAACATACTGATTTTCTTTTTATCATGAATAGAATATGCATTAAGTAATTGAACTTTTAAGTCTTCCTCTAAATTATTATTTTCCTTAACATTTAGTTTACTTAAAAATTCTTCTTCACTAATGTTATTAGCAGCTAAAATCTTTAGTAAATCTACTGCTACTATTTCATTCTTACCTCGTTCTACTTTTGAATAAAACGATTCACTAATAATCCCTTTAATAAATTGTTCCTGTGTTAATCCTAAAGACCATCTTTCCTCTTTCAGCGCTTCCCCAATACTTTTTGACATATATATCCACCTCATTTCACTAAAAATAACTCAGTTCAAATCACACACATCAATGACCCGAACTGAGCTATTTTTATCTAATCAAATTGTTCTAACCAAGCTGGCAATTCTTGGAGCAATTTTCGCACTGCATTACCACGATGAGAAATCTCATTCTTTTCATCAGTAGTCATCTGTGCAAAAGTTTTTTCTTTTTCTGGAATATAAAACAATGGATCATACCCAAAACCATCTTCACCACGTGGTGCGGCCAAAATACGACCACTGCAAGTACCTGACACAACCAAGTCTTTATCAAATTCACCTGGCATTGAAACCACAATCGTAGTCCAAAACTTGGCCGTTCTTTTTTCATCTGGCACACCGCCTAAATTAGCTAATAACTTTGCGTTATTCTTTGCATCATTATGAGCTTCGCCAGCATAGCGAGCACTTCTAACACCTGGTTCGCCATCCAAAGCATCAACCATTAAACCTGAATCATCGGCAATCGTAGGCAACTTGCTAAACTCAGCTAATTCATGGGCCTTAATCTTGGCATTAGCTTCAAACGTATGGCCACTTTCAATCGGATGAGGCGGATTGTCTAAGTCAGCATTCGTCTTAATCTCGATATCTACCCCAGCTTGTTTAAAGGCTTCTTTTAGTTCTTTTGCTTTACCTTGATTACCAGTCGCAAATAAAATTTCTTTAACCATTATTCATTCTCCGTATCCACATGCTTAGAAGTTAAAGTAGCATCATCCATGAATGTTCTTGCTAAACGATCAAAGCTAGTTGGATCGCCTGTAGTATAATATTCATGACTGACTTTTTCATTACCATCACTAAACAAACCATCGCGCCGCATCACATTAAACGTATACTGTGCAACTTGATCTGCAGGATCAAAGATAGTAACATTTTTATCATTAATTGCTTCTTTAAATTCTTTCTGAATCAATGGATAATGCGTACAGCCCATAATTAAAGTGTCAAAGTCTTTTCCTTGTAAGGGGGTCAAACTCTCTTTAACTACTTTTAAGTTGGTTTCATGATCTTTTTGAGCCTCCACAAGTGGTGCAAGTTTAGGGGCAGCTAATTCCGTTACCTGAATTTCTGGATCACGGAAACGGATCTCTTTAGCATAAGCATGTGATTCTGCTGTTGCTTTAGTTGAAACTACCGCAACTTTTTTATTCTTAGTTGTCCGTGAAGCGGCCAAACTCCCCGACTGAATAACTCCGATAATTTGTGGATCGATTTCTGCTTGAATCGTACTCATAGCCATTGCTGTCGCAGTATTGCAGGCAAAAATTATCAGCTTAACATTTTTATCTAACAAAAATTGGACTGATTTTCTAACTAGTTCAATAATCTCTTCTTTAGTTCGATCGCCATACGGCATATGAGCGTTATCACCAATAAAAACAGTTGATTCATTAGGCAATTTTTCAATTACTTTTTTTGCAACAGATAGGCCACCTAGCCCTGAATCCAATAATCCAATCGGACGATTATCCATAATAAAACCCTCTTAAAATCAAAAATTTATTTTCTACTTATACTAGTTTACGGTAAAATAAAAAAGAATAAAAGGGATGAACAAGTTTATGACAGAAAACACAGAAAACACAGAAAACACAAACGAGCACGTATATTTTATTAACCAACTTTACCGCGATTTCCTTTTGCCAACTATTTTAGGCGATGATGACGCCTCAATTCTTTATTGGGCTGGCAAGAGAATCGCGCGAAAATATGATTTAAGTGATTATGATGATTTAGTTGAATTCTTCAACATGGCTGAATTTGGTAAGCTAGAAAAAGTTAAAGAAAGACGATCATTTACTACTTACGAATTAAGTGGCCAAACTGTCACTGATCGTTTGAATAGCGCCAGCAAGGAATTCTCCCTTGAAGGCGGAATGATCGCGGAAGCATTTCAAAAATCAACTGGTCGAACCACCGAATGTGAAATTAATATTTTAGATAAAGAAAAGAAAGTTCAATTTATCGCTCGCTTCGGTTAAAAGCAAATTGATAGACTATAAATAACCACTCATATATACTTTAGTTAAAATCGCATTTATATATATATACGCGTGGTGCTAGTTAAATCGTTTTAGTTAATAAAAAAGTCCAATCTTGTTAGACTCGACTTGTAAATAGTAATAATAGAAAAGAGTCTGATCTGATTGAACTGCCTTAAGCTTAAGCGTTTTAGCCACCATTTACAAGTTAGTTTTAAAGATTTAGTGATAATTTGTCGGCACTGGTATCGTTTGTATGCACCGGCTGAGTTTACTCATCGGCGAAATATTGATCAAATTAAAACTACGGACAGTCTGATTTTGGCTTTACTTATCTGGCAAGCTAAGACAGGAATTGAATCACAAAGAAGATTCTGTGAATGTTTCAATTGTTTATCACACTCACGTTTTAATCGGCGTTCACGTCAGCTATTGCAATTGATTTATCAGATACGGCAAGAAATGAATAAAAAGGTTGACCTGAATGGACATTTCTTGATCATTGACAGCTTTCCGGTACCTGTTTGCCAACCAATTCGCAACTATCGTGCTAAAATTTTTCGCGGTTATGCCAACATTGGTTATAAGGCCACCAAGAAAATTTACTTCTATGGTTTCAAAGTTCATGCCATTGTTAGCGATGACGGTTACATTCTTGATTATGTCGTAACAAAAGCATCAGTTCATGATGCCAAGGAGACAGTTGAACTGATGGAAAATGCACATCCATCTAATTACTATCTTCTTGGCGACGAAGGCTATTTAGGCAAAGAACTGCATCAACAGCTAAAACAAATGGGTTATGAACTTTGGACACCATATCGTAAAAATATGACAGGAGCTAAAAAGCACAATGATCATCAATTGATGGCTATTCGCAGAACAATTGAAAGCGACTTTTCGCTTCTGACCTATTACAATGCCGAGAACAATCGAGCACGTAGTCTGATAGGCTTTCAAAGCCGGTTGGAAATTGCAATTTTAGCTTATAATTTGGCTTATTGTCTAGAACGATTTAACTAGCACCACGCGTATATATATATTAGATATAGGAGTAGAGCATGATTAAAGAATTTAAAGAGTTTATTTCACGTGGCAATGTAATGGACATGGCAGTTGGTGTAATCATTGGTGCTGCCTTCACTGCTATCGTACAATCTTTAGTAAAAAACTTGATCAACCCCCTACTTGGGATCTTTGCCGGCAAAATTGATTTTTCTAACCTCGTTTTTAAGGTTGGGGATGCTACATTTAAATATGGCAGCTTCATCAATTCTGTCATTAACTTCTTGATCATTTCATTTGTGGTATTTTTAATGATCAAGGCTTTAAATAGAGTAATGCCCAAGAAAGAAAAAGAAGCTGGTCCAACTGAGGCCGACTATTTAGAAGAAATTCGTGACTTGCTAAAAAAGCAAGTAAATCAAAATAAGTGATATATCAAAAAAGCTTGAGGCAACATCGTCTCAAGCTTTTTTTGATTTTTAAATTAATCAGTATATTGATCCAAAATTTGGTTTAACTTTTCTTTTGGAGTGTAACCAGTAATTCGGTCTACAATATTGCCATCCTTCTTTACGATTAAAGTAGGAATAGCCATAATACCCAAATTCTTAGCTGTATCTTGATTTTGGTCAACATCCATCTTGTAGAAGTTAACGTCTTGACGTTCTTCAGATAATTGATCAATTACTGGTGATTGCATCTTACATGGACCACACCAAGTTGCCCAAAAGTCTACTAATGCTACACCATTCTTAGTTTCTTCTTCAAAATTTTGATCATTAATTGCTTCAACCATAATTATTACCTCACATTTTTTCAATTCATTTATTTATATTATAAGTATATTCTATTATACTTACTTTTTGCAAGTAAGACGCTTACTTTAATTGTACAATTGTTGCACCATTGCCACCTTCATTAGCTGGTGCATAATTAAAGTTCTTTACATGATTGCTGCTGCGGAGATATTGCCAAACACCTTTTCTAATCGCACCAGTACCAATACCGTGAATAATCGTAACCGTATCAAGTCCTGCCAGTAAAACAGAATCAATATATCGATCCAAATTAGTCATTGCTTCATCATAGCGTTGACCTCGCAAATCCAGCTCGCTATGAGCATTACTTCTTCTAACCGCACTGGTTGCTCTAACAGTTTGTCTAGGCTTAGTACTTTCGCCCTTTTCAATTCTCTCAATATCGCGATCACTAACCTTAACTTTGATAATTCCCATCTGAACCTCATATTCATGTTCAGATAATTTCTTAGTAATCGTACCTGTCTGACCATATGAGAGGACCTTTACTCGATCGCCTACACTTACATGGTGACGACGTTTTTCACGCTGTAAGACCTTATTATGAGCCAAATTATTAGCCTGACGCTCTAAACTGTTGAGTTCGCCTTTAGCTTCAATAATCTTATTTTCCTTGACGCCCATGTTCTTTTGTTTTTCAAGTTGGGCAATAATCTCATCAGCTTTTTTACGGCGTTTGGCAACAACTTCATTAGCTCGCTCTTGTGCAAAATCAAGCTGTTTTTGTACACGTTGGTTATACCAATCAAGTGCTTGTTGCAACTTTTGCTCCAATTTTTGGCTCCGATCCAAACTGGTTTGCAGACGATTGCGAGCCACAGCAGCTGCCTTGGTTTGCGTATTCAACTTGGTGATCATCTTATTAATATCAGAATCTTCATCTGACATTAAGTTCTGGGCATTTTTGACAACATCTTCACGCATCCCTAGCTTGCGGGCAATGGCAAAGGCATTACTATGACCAGGAATACCAATCTGCAAATGATAAGTTGGCGACAAGGTCTTTAAGTCAAATTCCATTGAGGCATTAGTCGTCCGTGGCCGATTATAACCATAAAGCTTCAATTCAGGATAGTGCGTTGTCACCATGATCTTAGCATCTTTTTTACGCAAAAAGTCTAAGATACTAATTGCCAAACTAGCACCCTCTTCTGGATCAGTCCCTGCACCAATTTCATCAATTAAAACTAAGGTCTCAGAATCAACATTCTTCATGATCGCAATAATATCATTGATATGTGATGAAAAAGTACTTAACGATTGTTCAATTGACTGTTCATCGCCAATATCAGCATAAACTTGCTTAAAGACGCCAACCTTGCTACCTTCTTCAGCCGGGATAAATAATCCAGACTGTGCCATCAATTGAAGCAATCCTGCTGTTTTTAAGGTAATTGTCTTACCACCGGTGTTAGGCCCCGTGATCAGCATAGTATCAAATTCACCACCTAAACGAATGTCATTAGGTACTACCTTTTCTGGGTCAATCAATGGGTGACGCGCTTTTAATAAGTTCAAAGAATGGTCTTGTGTCAGACGAGGCTCACTTGCCTTCATTTCTTTTGCTAACTTGGCTTTAGCCTGCAAGAAATCTAGTTCAGTTAATGCAGCCGCAATATTATTCAAACTAGTAATTTCTTCACGAGCCAAATTAGATAAGTGCTTCAAAATATTACGAATTTCTTGTTTTTCTTGAGCAATTAAATTCTGTTGGCGGTTATTAAGGTTTAAAACGGCTTCCGGCTCTATAAACAGTGTTTGACCACTGGCACTTTGATCATGAACTACCCCACCAAATTTTGCCCGATATTCTTGCTTAACTGGAATAACATAGCGGTCATCACGAATAGTCACAATTTGCTCAGATAAATACTTACTACTATTGCCCTTAGTATAAGCATCCATCTTATTCTTAATTTCCTCTTCATTAGAACGTATATCATGACGCAAACGAGCTAGTTCATGTGAGGCTGTATCTAATACCTCACCATCATAATCAACTGATTTCTTTAATTCTCTAAATAAAAGATCCGGCACATCTAATTGATCTAAAATTTCATCAATTGCAGTTAAATCCAGTTTGTTTGGATCTATTTCTGCCAAAAAGTCATTAATTTCATGAGCTAAACTTAATACTAATAATAAATTACCTAATTCCTTAGCATTTAAATTAGCTTTCACGCTTAAACGTTTAGTACTTGGACGTACGTCCTGAAAGTCCGTTAAAGGAAGTTGTCCCTTAATTCGTAGCAAATTAGTCAAAGCTAAAGTCTGCTTTAACTCATTTTGTACTTGTTCAAAATCACCACTAGGTAATAATTCCTCCGCTTCTTTTTTAGCGGGACCAGTAATCGCTAATTTACTCAAGCGCTTAGTAATTTCGCCAAATTCTAAAATCTCTAATATTTTCTTGTTCATTTTTATCTTTTTTCTAAAACTAACAAAAAGGACCAGCCACAGCCAGTCCTCTTTTTATTATTTACCACTCAAGCGGTCATCATCTAAGAAAGTATTTAAAACTCCCTGGACCATGTCCCACTCATCATCAGATTCAATCTCATGCAAATCGCTACTTGTTACATCGCCGGCATCATCGGCATCATAACTGAAAGCTTGCACCTCAATATCTTCATCATCGCCAACAGCGGCTGGATAAAGAAGCACGTAAGATTTGTCATAGTCATCTGAATGAAAAGTAAATAATATCTCATACAATTCTTCATTACCTTGATCATCAATCAAAGTAATTTGACGATCTTGATCGTCACCATTAACTTGTGCTGCCATTTTAATCCTTTCGGTGTAAATCTAAATAATTTTGCAAGATGAGCACCGCTGCCATCTGATCAATTACTTGTTTACGCTTCTTGCGATCATGGATCCCTGCATCCTCAACAAGTACTCGTCGTGATTCAATTGTTGTCAATCTCTCATCAGAATAATGTACAGGTAAACCAAACTTTTCCTCTAGTCGTTTGCCGTATGCCTTACTTCTAGCTACGGAACTACCAGAAGTACCATCCATATTCTTAGGTAAACCTAATACGAAACCGTCAACTTCATATTGTCTGACTAGCTTCTTCAATGGACGCATACCAAAGTTATATCTGCTTTCATCAATCTGGATAGTCTCCAACTTCTGGGCAGTAATTCCTAGCTCATCGCTAATTGCTACTCCCACAGTTTTAGAACCTACATCTAAACCTAATAAACGCATTATTTATTCTTACCAAGATAACTCTTAACAAGTTCTTCAATAATCTCGTCACGTTCGTGCTTAAGAATCAAATTACGGGCATCGTTATGCCGTGGAATATAAGCAGGATCGCCAGAAAGTAAGTAACCTACAATCTGGTTAATAGGATTATAGCCCTTTTCTTCAAGCGCATTGTAAACATCTTGCAGAGTATCATAAACATTTTTTCCTTTGTTCTGATTAAAGTCAAAATGCATAGTCTTATCTAGCGAACTCATATTTATTCCTCCTGTCAACAATTTTACTTGAAAAAAAGCTTAAACACAATTAATTAATTCTTAGTTCTTAGAAATTTCGTCAATAACTGCCTTAATAGCATCATTCAAGCCTGCTGGATTCTTACCACCGGCTTGAGCCATGTTTGGACGGCCGCCACCGCCACCTCCAAAGATTGGGGCAGCGATCTTGATTAAGTTACCTGCTTTAAGGCCCTTGTCTAATGCCTTTTGGCCTAAAGCAATAATCATATTAGCCTTGCCAGCATTTTCAGCAGCTAAAACTAAAACATCAGACTTGTTGCCGCTCTTCCAGTTATCAGCAAGTTCACGCAAGTCACTCATCCCGTTAACATCTGCAGTAGCAGCAATGACAGTCAAGTCACCAGCTTGTTTAACGTCATTAAAGATTTGACCAGCCTTAGCAGCATTGATCTTCTTGTTCAAAGTTTCAACTTGCTTTTGAGCATCGTGCAAATCACTTTCAAGTGAATCAATCTTATCGACAATGTTATCTGGCTTGGTTGCCTTAACTTCTTCTTGAATATCATCAAGTAAGTCTGAACGGTTTGCCAAGTATTCATAAGCCTTCTTAGAAGTTACAGCTTCAATTCTACGCATACCAGCACCGACAGCTGATTCTGAAGTAATCTTGAAGATTCCAATTTGGTTAGTATTGTCCACGTGAGTACCACCACAGAATTCACTTGAGAAGTCACCCATTTGAACAACACGAACCTTATCACCGTACTTGCTATCAAAGAGGGCTAAAGCACCCATCTTTTCACCCTCTTCAGGGGTAGTGATAGTAGTCTTAACTTGAATAGCTTCCCAAATCTTTTGGTTAACCAATTCTTCAACGGTCTTAAGCTCACGCTTGGTCATTGGTTCCATTGCAGTAAAGTCAAATCTTAAGTAGTCAGGATCAACTAATGAACCAGCTTGGTGAGTGTGTTCACCTAAGACTTGACGAAGAGCAGCGTGAAGAAGGTGAGTTGCTGAGTGAGAGTGACGTAACCCTTCACGACGTTCCTTATCTAACTTCAATACGTATTCTTGACCCTTTTCAACTGGCAAAATAAGGTCAACAAAGTGTAAGTTTTGGTCGTTAGGTGCGTGTTGGACGTCAGTAACTTCAGCTACTAATTCGCCATTTTGGTTATAAATCTTACCATGATCAGCAACTTGACCACCACGTTCTGCGTAAAATGGAGTCTTGTCAAAGACCAAAGTAGCATGTTCGCCATCGGCCTTATCAACCAACTTATCATCAACAACAATGTCAACTAGCTTTGCATGTGGTTCTTCGTAAGTATCACGTTCAAAGACTGACTTATCCTTAATGTTCATTAAAGTTACATCTTGACGTCCCATTGATTGAAGGTCACCACGAGCTTTACGTGCACGCTCTTTTTGAGCAGCCATTTCTGCGTCAAAGCCCTTCTTGTCAACCTTAAGGCCAGCATCTTGTGCTGATTCAAAAGTCAATTCATATGGGAAGCCGTAAGTATCAAACATCTTGAAGGCATCTTTACCTGAAATGGTCTTATCCTTAGAATTCTTTGCCTTGTCGATTAAGTCGTCAAGCAAAGTCAAACCAGTATCAAGAGTTGATTGAAATCTTTCTTCTTCGTTTTGGATAACGTTTTCGATAAAGCCGCGTTGATCCATAACTTCTGGGTAGTGACTTTCCATGATTTTTCCAACAACTGGAACCAACTTGTAAAGGAAGGCACCCTTAATTCCTAAGCGTTGACCATTCAAGTCTGCGCGACGGATCAAACGACGAAGAACATAACCACGGCCCGAGTTTGAAGGAAGCGCACCATCAGCAATCGCAAAACTTACGGCACGAACGTGGTCAGCGATAATCTTGAAAGCAGTAGTGTCTTCCTTGTTAACGCCGTACTTCTTGTCATCAGTCATTTCTTCAGTGGCGTGAATAATTGGCAAGAACAAGTCGGTTTCGAAGTTTGTTGGAGCATCTTGCAAAATTGAAAGAACACGTTCTAGTCCCATACCAGTATCGATGTTCTTATGTGGTTGATCGACATATTTGCCATTTGGCAAGTGGTTGTATTGTGAAAATACGATGTTCCAAATTTCAAGGTAACGTGCATTTTCACCACCAGGGAAGTTTTCTGGATCATCTTCAGCAACGTCGTTGTTTTCTTGACCACGATCGTAGAAAATTTCGGTATCAGGACCACATGGACCTTCACCAATATCCCAGAAGTTATCTTCCAACTTAACAATATGATCAGCTGGCATCCCTGCCTTTACCCAAACATTAAATGAGTCTTCATCTTTTGGATAAACAGTACAGTAAAGCTTTTCCTTTGGCAAGCCAAGCCAATCAGGACTAGTTAAGAATTCCCATGCCCAAGGAATAGCTTCATCTCTAAAGTAGTCACCAACTGAGAAGTTACCAAGCATTTCAAAGAAAGTTTGGTGACGTGCAGTCTTACCAACATTTTCAATATCGTTGGTTCTGATTGACTTTTGAGATGAAGTAATTCTGTGATTCTTTGGTACAACTGAGCCATCAAAGTACTTCTTCATGGTAGCAACACCTGAGTTAATCCAAAGAAGAGTTGGGTCATCTTGTGGGATTAATGATGCACTTGGCATAATCATGTGACCATGATCCTTGAAGAAGTCTAAAAACATTTGGCGAAACTCTGAACTATTTAGTTTCTTCATTAAAATAAATCTCCCTAAAAATAAATAAAAAACACTATTGCTTTCTTCAAGGACGCTCCACGCGCGGTACCACCTTGATTGCAACAGTGTTTGTTACCTCTTGATATTCTTAATTATGAAACTTAAAGGAGCATTTTTTGACTATTATTAAGCCATTCTCATCTAACTGGCTCTCTCTTTGAAATAATTGATCAAAAAACATATCTTAAGCTGAAATAATTGTACTACAAAATCCGCTTCTGTCAAAGCCCTTGTTCACGCTTGCGCTTTCTCAAACGTTTTGCCTTACGAACCTCATGACGCTGTTCCAACTTACGTTTTTGACGATTATCCTCTTGAATCGCACGCTTAATCTTCTTCTTGTAACCTGGCTTACGCTTTCTCTTCTCTTTTTTAACGTAACCCACCAGCTTGGTATCAAGCTTACGATTCTTGCTTTGACGATTTTCACGACTGCGATAGTGTTTACGTGGCATTAATTCACCATTTTTAATTTCAACGAAGTCAAAATGAACACCCATCTTTTCCAATTCTTCAATTCGGTTCATTTCTTCTTCACGAATTAAAGTTATCGCATGACCAGATAAGCCATTACGCCCCGTCCGGCCAATCCGGTGAATCACGAACTCAATATCACGTGGTATTTCATAATTGACAACCAGACTAACACCATCAATATCTAAGCCACGAGCAGCTAGGTCACTAGCTACCACATATTGATACTGTCCTTGCTCAACCTGACGCAGAGTACGCTTTCTTTCACGTTCAGTTACCCCACCGTGAATTTTAGCTACCTTCAAACCCTGATCTTGCAAATAATTAGTCAACTCATCAACCTTTTGCTTAGTGTTAGCAAAAACCAACGCCAAATATGGTTGTCCCATAGTTAACAATTTGTACAAGACATTCTTGCGATCCTTTGAGCCAATATCAAGCAAATCGTTTTTAATCGTTGGCGCAATAACACTAGGATTATCAATAACGATCTCATCAGGATGAGCCATATATTTGCGTAAAAAGTTAGACAATTTAACTGGAATAGTTGCTGAAAAGGCAGCAATTTGGACATCCTTCGGCAATTTAGCAGCAACTTGATCAATGTCGTTCAAAAAGCCCATGTCCAAGGTCATGTCAGCTTCGTCGATAACAAAAGTTTTTACTTGATCAACTGCAAAAACCTTCTTTTGAACAAAGTCTAACAAACGTCCTGGAGTTGCAATCACCAATTGTGGAGTATTATTTTGATACTTTTCTAATTGACGTTCACGATCAGTTCCGCCCGCAAGATGTGCAATTGAAAAATGCATCCCTGCCGCATCACGGAGCTGCCGTGCTACTTGATAAAGCTGATCGGCTAATTCACGACTAGGCAAAGTAACGATTGCTTGAACATAGCGTTTATCTTCTTCAATTTCATTAAAAATTGGTACTAAATAAGCATGCGTTTTTCCTGAGCCAGTTGCTGCTTGCACTACTACACTCAAGTCAGACAACATAGCAGGAATAACTTTCTCCTGCACCTTAGTTGGCTTTTCAAAATGGATCTTCTTTAAACCAGCCTGAATAGCTGGTTTAATTCTTGAATCTATAAAAATATTATTCATGATCTTCTTTAAACTTCTTAGTTACTTCAACGACTTCCGCAAATACCTGCTTTACTTCGTCCATATCCTTAGCGTTAGCACCACTAGCTAATGCATGACCACCACCATCATGCTTAGCAGCTAATTCATTGATTACAGGGCCCTTTGAACGGTAATGTACGCGGAAAGTACCATCTGGTTTTTCAACAAAAACATTCCAAGCAAGCACATCTTTAATACGTCCTGGAGTAGATACAGCAACATTTGCTTGATCATCAGTCAAACCTAACTTCTTCAAGTCTGACTGCATCAAAATTGTATAAGCTGCACCAACGGGATCAATTTCCATCTTGTCCATTGCCAAGGCTTGCAATTTTGCCTCATCAAAAGTTACATCAGCAATATTACGAGCGATTTCAGTAATGTTAATTCCAGTAGAAGCTAATTGAGCAGCCACCTTAAAAGTATGCTCTGAAGTTTCTGGATACATGAAACGACCGGTATCGCCTACAATTCCAGCATAAAGTGGGGAAGCAACTTCCTTGGTAATCTTAAAGCCCTCTTCATTCAAGAAGTCTACAATGATTTGGCATGCTGCTGGAGCATCTGGATCTACGTAACTCATATCAGCATATGGATCAACATCTGGGTGGTGGTCAATCTTAATTAAAAAGTCACCCTTATCATACAACTTATTAGAAATTCTTGGTGTATTAGCGGTATCAGTAGTAATTACCAAAGCACCTTCGTAATCAGTTGCCTTAACTTGATCCATGTGGTTAATCCAAGCTAAGTCGCCTTCATCGTTTTCCCCAGCACAAAGAATGCGCTTGTCCGGGAATTTTTCCATTAATGCTCTAGCTAAACCAGCTTGTGAACCAATTGCGTCTGGATCAGGACTAGTGTGGCGGTGCAAGATAATTGTAGGATATTGCAAGATTTTTTCATAAATGTCATCAAAACTACTCATTTTTAATCTCCTCATCTTGTAAAAATATCTGTATCTAGTTTACCAGAAAAATAGCTTTATTTATTAGTCGAACAAACTGATTGATTGATATTTTTTCTTTTCAAAGTCAGTTACAGTGACTCCCAATAAACGAATTCCATCATCTAAAAAGGAACTTGTTGCTTCGAACAAGTCACGAGCCACATCATAAAAATCTAAGTGACTATCAGAAGGTGTTTTCAACTTTTTTCTCTTGGTTACCGTATCAAAATTATTATTTCTTACTTTAATAACAACAGTACCTGCCTTAAAATTGCGTTTTTTTAATGCTGCTTCCAAATGATTGCAATAGTTACGAATATTGGTTAGGGCTTCATCCTCAGTATAAATTGCAGGCTCGTAAGTCCGCTCCATGCCAATTGATTTTCGATTAGCCTCTGAGTCTGTAACAACAGGTCTTAAATCTATTCCACGTGCATGTTGGGCTAAAATATACCCCATTTTCTTAAATTTTTTAATTAAGGTTAAAACCTCAACTTTTTGTAAATCTGCCCCAGTATAAACACCCATCTGATGCAGCTCTTCTTGCGTCTTCGGTCCAATACCAGGAAACTTCTCAATCTTTTGCATTGCTAAAAAGTTCTGCACTTCACTAGGCAAAATTACGGTTCGACCAAACGGTTTGGCGTATTCTGATCCCATTTTAGCTAAAAACTTATTATAGGAAACGCCAAAAGACGAGTTTAAGCCTACTTCTTGCCGAATCCTTTTCTGTAAATCTAAAGCAATTTGAACTGCAGACTCCTGCTCTATCTTTGGATGTGTCACGTCTAGATAAGCTTCATCTAAAGCCACTGATTCAACCTGATCTGTCACATCATGCATAAAAGAATGGATTTTAGCTGACACTGCACGATATTTATCAAATCGTGGTCTAGTAAAAACTATTAGCTCCTTAGGAACCAAACGTACTGCTTGAATTGCGGCCATAGCTGAATGAACGCCATACTTACGAGCTACATAATTGCAAGTAGCCACTACTCCATGTCCACCATTTTGTCGTGGATCTTGCCCAACAATCAATGCCTTATTTTTCCATTCGGGATGCTCCTGCATTTCAACCGAAGCGTAAAAAGCATCCATGTCCAGATGAATAATCCGACGATGGATGTCATTTTGCGGTAATAAATTTTCTTTATTCATAAATCCAATGTTCAGTTGGTGACTCAAAGATTGTATTAGCTTCCTTTGGCCCCATTCTGTATGGCAAATATTGTGCAATGGCTGGATTGCCTGCTTCATTTTCCTTCTGCCAAGCATCTTCAACTGCATCGATAAATTCCCAATAACGCTTCAATTCGCTCCAGTGCGTAAAGTTAGTTGAATCATTGACAAAAACATCATGAAGCAATCTTTCATAACCATCAGGTACCTTAGCCATTTCGGCTTTTGAAAATTCATAAGTTAAGTTTTCACGGCGAATTCCTGGTTGGTCAATTCGTTTGCCATTAATAGTAAAGTAAATTTCACTAGTTGGGTCAATCACGATCGTAATATTGTTAGAATGAGCTTGCCCATATGGATTATTAATATGCTTTAAAACAATGTCAATCCGGTTCTTCTTTTCTTTGAATTCCTTACCCGTTCTAAAGTAAATTGGTACGCCAGCAATTGGTCCCTCATTAAACTTAACTTTACCTGCAACGAAGGTTTCAGTAGTTGACTCTGGATCAACATTTGGCTCTTGCTTATAAGCAAAAGTAGTATCACTACCCAAATATTGACCACGAACAAAGTATTTCTTGACATCATCTGGCGTAGGAATAATTAAACTCTTAAGCAAATCTTGCTTGGCTTGGTGAACACTAGCAGAAGAAAGATCCTTCGGTTCTGGCATTGCTAGCAGAGTAATAATTTGAAAAATATGGTTTTGTACCATATCACGTAAAGCACCTGAAGTATCATAGTAACCTCCACGTGCTTCCACGCCAAGACGTTCTGCCAAGGTAACTTGGATATTCTTAATATACTTGCTGCACCAAATATTTTGAACCATTGGGTTAGTAAAACGCATTGGCATGATATTTTGAACCATTTCTTTACCTAAATAGTGGTCAATTCTAAAAATATCATTTTCATCAAATGAAGCCGTGATTTGCTTATTTAATTCCTCTGCTGAAGCCAAATCATGACCAAATGGCTTTTCAACTACAATTCGATTAAAGCCACTACCAGTCAAGTCTTGGTCATTAATATGCGTTGCTATTGTGCCAAAGAATCTTGGTGCCATAGCCATGTAGAAGAGACGATTGCCTTGTGCACTATAACGATCATCGAGCTCTTGTGCCAAGTTTTTCAAAATCTCATAGTGTTCCACATTAGTTACATCATGTGATTGATAATAAAAATGACTTGCAAAAGCTTTCAACTCATTTTCATCAACAGTATCGTGCGTTTCATGAATAGCATCACTAACCTGCTCACGCAAATACTCATGTGACCAAGGACGACGAGCAGTTCCAATTACTGCAAAGTTATCGTGAATTAAGCCTTGTTCATACAAATTAAACAAAGCTGGATAAAGCTTGCGGTGAGCCAAATCACCACTACCACCAAAAATAATCATTACAACGGGAATATTCTTCATTTCAGATCCCTTTCTTTGAACTAAAATTGTCACTTCTATTTTACAACAAGGATTTTTTTAGCAAAACAAAAAGCGCCTAAAATGACGCTCTTAAGTAATATGATTACTTATCCTCTTTTTTAGTTTCGTCTGCTTTTTCTTCCGGCTTTTCTGCTGGAGCTTCAGCCTTAGTTTCAGCTGCAGGAGTTGCTGGTGCAGCAACTGGAATCACACGACGGACAGCCATTCTTTCAAAAGTTAAGTAAATGCCATCTGCATCAACCACGATAGTCTTATCACTGTTGATCTTGTCAACCTTACCATGCAAACCATCAACTAAGATGACTTCGTCACCCTTCTTCAATTTGTCCATCATTTGCATTCTTTGTTGTTGTTGCTTCTTTTGAGGACGAATCATACCAAAGTAAGTGAAAGCGATCAAAATAATAAATAAACCGATCATCATCCAGTTGCTACTTGCTGCAGCACCGGCATTTGCTAAAAATAAAATGTTCAAAATTTCCACCTCATTAAAATTATTTTCTAGATATTATAACCATTATACAGAAAATGGGACTATTTATCACCTGGAATTGGTAATCCTAACTGTAAATATGCTTTATCCGTCACCATTCTGCCACGCGGCGTGAGTAAAATAAAACCATGCTGCAACAAATATGGCTCATATAGTGACTCAATCGTTTCCATATCTTCACCAACATTAGCTGCCAAAGTCCGAATACCAACAGGACCACCATTATATCCTTCGATCATCGTTCTCAATAATCTGCGGTCTGTCTGATCAAGTCCCTCATCGTCAACCTGCAATTGTTTTAACGCGCCTTCAGTAGTCTCGAGCGAAATTGTTTTTTCTCCCTTAACTTCCGCAAAATCACGCACCCGCTTAAGTAAGCGATTAGCAACACGAGGTGTACCACGCGAGCGTCGTGCCAATTCATGGGCCGCCTCAGGCGCAATTGAAGTGTGAAAAACATCACTTGAACGCAAAACAATTTGTTCTAGCTCATCGATAGTGTAATACTGCATGTGCTCTACGATACCAAAGCGATCACGCAAAGGTGCTGACAATTGCCCAGCCAAAGTCGTTGCCCCAATTAGAGTAAATGGTGGCAGCGGCACGTGAACTGCATGAGTAGTCTGCCCCTCGCCAATCACAATATCGATATAGTAGTCTTCCATTGCAGAGTAGAGTACTTCTTCTACTGGTTTAGCTAAACGGTGAATTTCATCAATGAACAAAACATCCCCAGGATCTAAGTCGGACAAAAGTGCCACCAAGTCGCCTGACTTTTCAATGGCCGGACCACTTGTACTCTTTAAATGAACTCCCAATTCATTAGCAATTACGAAAGCCAAAGTTGTCTTTCCTAACCCCGGTGGTCCATAAAGCAAAACGTGATCTAATGCTTCATCACGTTGGCGCGCCGCCTTAATATAAATGCTCATTTCTTTTTTGACCCGCTTTTGACCTAAGTACTGGTCGAGCGTTTGCGGCCGCAAAGAAAGTTCCATTTGTTGTTCTTCAGGATTCTCAATATCACCTGAAGTTACTTGATCTTCTGCCACCAGTTTCACTTCCTTAAAAAATAATTATCTGTTCTATTATACCAAGATCTACTTTTTAAGCAGTAATGCTAAGCCCTTTTTAATATATTGATCTGCAGTATTTGCAGCAACTTTCTCCAGTTTAGGCGTGATCCGATCCACTTCTTTTTGGGTATAACCCAAAGCAATTAAAGCAAGCAGTGCATCATTTAATGCTGGCGGCACATCCTCACCATTGTCTGGACGATCAAGCCGAGCAACATAATCACCTAATTTACCCTTTAAATCAAGCACAATTTGTGAAGCCGTCTTTTTACCCACACCTGGAAAACGAGTTAGGTACTTAACTTCACCTTGTTCAATCGCTTCCGCCAAAGAATTACTATCCTCAGCTGCCATGATTGCCATTGCACTCTTAGGACCAATCCCGCTAACACTAAGTAGTTTTAAGAACAAGCCCTTATCATCTTGACTTTGAAAACCATATAAAGTAATGCCAGTATCACGCACCACTTGCTCAATAAAGACCTTAGCTTTTTGGCCTTGAGTATAGGCAAAAGGTGTAGGACTATAGACCTTGTAGCCAACGCCCCCGACATCAACTACAACATAGCTTGGTGTAACCACAGTAATCACACCTTCAAAATATTCGTACATTATTCATCCTTCTTAAACATTTTTCTCAATTCATTTTGGCTCATTCTAACCAAAATTATCCGTCCATCTGCATCATGATATGGATCAGTACACTTGCGTAAATCAAGTAAAATTTGCTCAGCTTCAGCTGCAGATAATTTAATCTTGCCAGTAATTTCTCGCTTAGCTTGCATTGCTGCTATCCGGCTAAACAGGTTCTTTGCCTTTCCTTTATCCACATTCAAATAACCATCTAAAATCTTCCGAATTGAATCTTCGACATTATCGTGAATCCAAGTTGGATACGAACGAACAATAAAACTATTTTGTCCAAAATCTTCCAAATAGATTCCAACCTGCTTAATCTGTTCTACTTGATCCTTAATTTGCATAAAATCAAGATTACCAAATTCTAAAATAATTGGTGTTAACAAACCTTGTTGTACTACTTTTTTGGCAGTTATCATGTGAAAAATTTGCTCAAATTTTAACCTTCGTCTAGCAGCAACCTGATCAATTAAAAATAGGTCGCCATTATGTTGGGCAAGTAAATAAGTATCGGTCTTTCCAACATAAACCAAGCGAGGCAGATTATTAGCTAAAGTTTCATCCCCACTTGAAATGACTTCCTGATTAGTCCTAGTTGTAGGAAATGGCGTTAGTGCTTGCTGCAGAGCAACATTTTGTTTCCAGGTCTTAGTAACGATATATTGATCATCTTCACGTGGCTGATTAAGATCAACATATTTCTTTTCACTATCCTGCTTTACCGCCTCATTTTGAATATTATCTTCTGAATCATCAGATTCAATCGTTAAAAATTTTGGCTTTTCTTGTTCGCGAATTTCCGGTTCTTTTTTACGAGCTGTATTTACAACATCTTGATTTAAGTTAAAACTAAGCTGATCAACTAGCGTATCACGTTTATTTTCCAAATTAGCAAAAGCGCTAATTTGTTCAACTTTTTCCACAAGTGTATTACTAATTGCACGGGTGATTAAACGACCCAGTTCTTTTTCCTTGGATAAACGAACTTCCTGCTTAGTGGGATGCACGTTAACATCCACTAACAAAGGATCTACTTTAATTGCTAACACAATAATCGGATAATGCCGCGCTGCTAATTTTGAGCCATAGCCATCCAGAATCGCAGTATTTAATTGAAAATTTTTAATATAGCGGCCGTTTAAGAGAATCGAAATAAAATTGCGTGTAGAACGTGTTAATTCCGGTTTAGACATCAGACCTGTAATCTTAAAATCGCTGTCTTTTGCCTCAAATTTTTCCATTTTTTCTGCGATATGACGACCATACACGTTAGCAACTGTTTGCTTTAAATTATTATTTCCTGGCGTTCTTAATAAAATTTTGCCAGTATTTGACAAAGTGAAAGACACATGTGGATAACCTAACGCAAGTCGATTAATAATATCCACAATCTTCATAATTTCAGTTCTTGGACTACGCAAATACTTTAATCTGGCTGGCGTGTTAAAGAACAAATCCTTGACTGTAATTTTTGTTCCCTTACGAGCCGCTGCATCTTCTTGGCCTTTTTTATTGCCTCCACTATAGTTAGCTCGAATACCAATTGCGTTTTCAGTTGCAGTCAGAATTTCCACATGGCTAACAGCAGAAATCGAAGCTAATGCTTCTCCGCGGAAGCCTAAAGTGGAAACTTTAAATAAATCGTGTTCATTGGCAATCTTGCTTGTCGCATGTCGGGTAAAGGCTAAATCAACTTGATCACGTGCAATCCCCGTCCCATTGTCTTGAACTACAATCTGTTTCAAACCAGCATCTACAAAATCAACGCGAATTCGAGTAGCACCAGCATCTAACGAGTTTTCTACTAATTCCTTAACTACGCTAGCTGGGCGCTCAATTACTTCTCCGGCTGCAATCTGATTAGTTAAAGTTTCCGATAACTCATGAATTTTGCTCATTAATCGTCATCCTTTAAATCTTTTTGCCAATCAGCTACCATTTGCATAACCTGCAACGGTGTCTTATCTGCTAAATAAAGATTAGAAATATCATCAAGTATATCTTGTTGTGCATCAGTTATTGCGGGCTTGTCATTTTGTGTTTCAGTTTCTTCAACACTGTTTTCCACAGGCTCTGCAAATAAATCTAATTGCTGCGAAACTGGTGCTAGTTCACTGCCTTGTGCTTCAAGCCGCTTTAATAATTTAGTTGCCTCTCGCAAAACGTTGCGCGGCAAACCTGCTAATTGAGCTACATGAATTCCGTAACTTTGATCAGCAGGTCCAGGTAGGATTTTATGCAAGAAGATTAACTTGCCATTTTCTTCGGTAGCACCAACGTGAATATTTTTCAGATGATCCAGAGTCTCATCCATCACTGTCAATTCATGATAGTGCGTAGCAAATAATGCCTTAGCACCAACTTTGTCGTGTAAGTACTTAACAATTGCACCAGCTAAAGCCATTCCATCGTAAGTAGCCGTACCACGACCAATTTCGTCAAAGAGAACCAAACTGCGCTTAGTAGCATACTGCAAGGCTTCATTAGCTTCACTCATCTCTACCATAAAGGTACTTTGACCTGAAATTAAGTCATCAGCTGCTCCGATTCTTGTAAAAATTTGATCAAAAATTGGCAAATCAGCACTATCAGCTGGCACAAAGGAACCTACTTGAGCCATGATCGCAATCAAAGCCATTTGTCTCATATAGGTACTCTTACCAGACATGTTAGGACCTGTAATTAAATAAATGTTGGTTCCTTCATCCATTTTGACATCGTTAGGAATATATGAACCAGCCGTCATTACTTTTTCCACAACTGGATGACGGCCGTTAGTCACATTAATATCTTGATTATCTGCGTGAAAAGTTGGCCGGCAATAATTATTTTGTTCAGCTACTGTCGCAAAACCACAATAAACATCCAGCGCTGCTAGTTGCCCACCTAATTTTTGTAAAGCAGGGATATACTTCTTAACGTCCTCACGCAGCTTAACAAATAAATCATATTCCAAGTCAGTTGACCGTGTCTGTGCCTCAAGAATTAGATTCTCATGTTCCTTGAGTTCCGGTGTGATATAACGCTCAGCGTTAGTCAAAGTTTGTTTACGCGTATAACGATCAAGTGGCACCTTAGACTTGTTACCGTTAGAAACCTGAATATAATAGCCAAAGACCTTGTTATAACCGACCTTTAAGTTATCAATACCTGTCTTTTGCCGCTCATCTGCTTCCATCTCAGCCAACCATTTTTTTCCATTGTTCATGGCATCCCGATAGCGATCAAGCTGCGGATCAACCCCACCTTGAATCAGGCCACCTTCAGTAGTCAACACAGGTGGATCCTTCACGATAGTGGAAGTAATCATTTCGGCAACGCCCTTTAATGGATCAATTTTTTTAGCAAAATCGACCAAGATATCTGAATCTGATTGCTCTAAAGCATCTAAAATAACTGGAACGGCCTGCAAAGAACGTGATAATTGTAGTAATTCGCGCGCATTAACGTTACCAAAAGCAATTCGACCAGTTAAACGTTCCAAGTCGTAAACACCCTTTAAGGCATCAACTGCATTTTCTCGTGTAAAGTAGCCATCAAGCAAGGCCTGCACCATTTCTTCACGATGGTTAATTTCATCCATGTTTAATAATGGACGAGCTAGCCACTGCTTAAGCAAGCGTCCACCCATGGCAGTGTGTGTTTTATCCAAAACCCAGAAAAGTGAACCCATTTTTTTGCCAGTTTTGGCAGAAGCAACCAATTCCAAATTATTCTGCACAGTATGTGACATCTGCAAATATTGATTTACTTCATAGCTTTTGGCAATCTGCAAGTGCGCTAAACTTCTCTTTTGAGTTGAAAGCAAATAGCCAACTAACTGACGGGTAGCCTCTTTTTCAGCCCCATTAGTCAAATTCTGTTCAACATAAGAAATTTCAGCATGTTCATCTTCAATTGGAGTAGGACGAGAAATCGTAATGTTGGCCTTGTGCATAAAGTCTTTGTTTTGTTCAGATAATGACCCGTTATACACAACTTCACGAGTACGAAGTGACAAGAGCTCATTGGAAACAGCATCGAAACTCTTTAAATGAGTAGCATAAATTTCACCAGTGGATAAATCACTGTAGGCTAAACCAAAGCCACTCTTAGTGGTAATTACTGATGTTAAGTAATTTGAATCTTTAGCATCATTTGGGCCTTCATTCATCATGGTTCCCGGCGTCACTAATTGAATAATTCCCCGCTTAACCATGCCTTTGGCCTTTTTAGGATCCTCAAGTTGTTCACAAAGTGCTACTTTATAACCCTTTTCAACTAAAGTATTTACATAAGTATCCACAGCCATATGAGGCACACCTGCCATTGGAATTGGATTCTTAGTTCTATTTGATCGGTGCGTTAAAGTCAATTCAAGAATCTGTGCACCTTTAACTGCGTCATCTTCAAACAGTTCGTAAAAGTCTCCGACGCGATAAAAAAGAAAGGCATCAGGATATTGTTTTTTAATTTCGTAATATTGCTCCATCATTGGAGTTGTTTTTTCCGTCATTTATGTCTCTTTCCTATTTCGTATTTTAGATAGAGTTACGTACAATATTATACGCTACAAAAAGAAAAACTTCGAAGCTGAACTGATTGTTTAACTTCGAAGTCATTCTAATTATATTTGTTTTTGAACTAGAGTGAGAGTTTGTGCATAAGTTTAGTGCTAAAGCACTGTAAATGAACTTGATTACTTCGTAATCAAGAATTATATATCTAAATGCTAAAGCATTAAGATATATAATTACATACCCATTCCTGGTGCACCAGCTTGTGGAGCTGGGTTAGCTGGCTTTTCTTCAGGAATTTCTGCAACAACAGCTTCAGTAGTAAGCAGAAGAGCGGCAATTGAAGCAGCATTTTGCAAAGCGGTTCTGGTTACCTTGGTTGGGTCAATGATACCAGCATCTACCATGTTTTCCCAAGTATCAGTAGCAGCATTGTAGCCAATTTCGTTTTCTTGCTTGAGTAAGTGGTTCAAAACAACTTCACCATTCTTACCTGCGTTTTCAGCAATTTGACGAACTGGTGCTGACAAAGCTCTTAATACGATTTGGATACCAGTATTTTCATCTGCAGTATCAGCCTTAAGATCATTGATAGCCTTCTCAACGTCTACTAAAGCAGTACCACCACCAGCAACGTAACCTTCATCAACAGCGGCACGAGTTGAGTTCAAAGCGTCTTCAATTCTGTAACGACGTTCCTTCAATTCGGTTTCAGTAGCAGCACCTACGTGGATAACAGCTACACCACCAGTTAACTTAGCAAGACGTTCTTGAAGCTTCTTCTTGTCAAAGTCTGAAGTTGATTCTTCAATTTGCTTTCTGATTGAATCTTCACGTTCTTGAATAGCATCCTTTGAACCAGCACCGTCAACAATAGTAGTTGAGTCCTTGGTTACAGTTACACGACGAGCTTGACCTAATTGATCAATCTTAGTGTCCTTTAATTCAAGACCTAAGTCATCAGTAATCACAGTACCACCAGTCAAAGCAGCAATATCTTGTAACTGAGCCTTACGACGGTCACCAAAGCCAGGAGCCTTAACAGCTACAACGTTGAAGGTACCACGAATCTTGTTCAATACAAGTGTTGGAAGAGCTTCACCAGTAACGTCATCAGCAATGATCAATAATGACTTACCTTGTTGAACAATTTCTTGAAGAAGTGGCAAGATATCTTGAATGTTTGAGATCTTCTTGTCAGTGATCAAAATGTAAGGATTATCAAGATCTGCTTCCATCTTATCGTTGTCAGTTACCATGTATTGTGATAAGTAACCACGATCAAATTGCATACCTTCAACTACTGAAAGTTCAGTATTGATACCACGTGAATCTTCAATAGTGATAACGCCATCGTGACCAACCTTTTCCATAGCGTCAGCGATTAAGTTACCAACTTCCTTTGAAGATGATGAAACTGCAGCTACGTTAGCAATTTGGTCTCTTGATTCAACCTTGTGGCTAATCTTGTGCAATTCATTAACAGCAGCTTCAGTAGCTTTTTCAATACCACGACGAATGCCAACTGGGTTAGCACCAGCAGTTACGTTCTTCATACCTTCATTAGTAATTGCTTGAGTCAAAACAGTTGCGGTAGTAGTACCGTCACCAGCAATATCATTAGTCTTTTGAGCAGCTTCAGCAACAAGTTTAGCACCCATGTTTTCGTAGTGGTCCTTTAACTCGATGGATTTTGCAATGGTAACACCATCGTTAGTGATGTCAGGGTTGCCGTAACTTTGTTCCAAAACAACGTTTCTACCCTTAGGACCAATAGTAGTCTTAACAGTATCAGCTAACTTATTAACACCCTTTAAAAGAGAACGTCTTGCATTTTCTGAGAATTTAATATCTTTTGCCATAGATTATCTATGCTCCTTAATTTACTTAATTATCGTTGGAAATTTTAACTAAATTACTTAGCAATAGCTAAAATGTCTTTTTCGTGAAGGACTAAGTACTTTTCACCTTCGTATTCAACGTCAGTGCCTGAGTATTTATCGTAAAGAACTACGTCACCCTTCTTAACAGCCATTGGAATCTTTTCACCGTTTGATGCGTAAGCACCTTCACCAACAGCTACAACTTCGCCTTCAGTTGGCTTCTTCTTAGCATTTGATGCTAAAACGATGCCACCAACAGTTTCTTCTTCTTCTTTCTTAACTTTAACGATCACGCGATCACCAATTGGTTGTAACACGTTTAGTCCCCCTTATGTTTAATTTTCTTCATTATATTTTTTATTACTTTATTAATCATTAGCACTCTTATTTGCTAAGTGCTAACTTACAAATATGATAATAAACTGTTTTGTGAAAAAAAGCAAGAAAAAATTAGCACTTTTTTCAATTGAGTGCTAATTTTGATTTTTCTTAACTTTTTTAACTAATTACAGTAATCAAACCATCAATAATGCCGTAAGTTAATCCCATTACATAGTACTTCTTATAAGCATCCCAGAAATCATGGCATTCTTTCTTATCTTTACCATCAATAAAAAAATATTTACCACTTTTTCTGCTGCTAAAAGTCTTAACCAAAGCATAGAAAACAGCAACTAGCGCCATAATAATGAAGAGAATGATTGGGAAGAAGTAGCCAATAATATTTTGTAAGTTATATGCTACACCTGCTGCAATTACCACTAATAGATAAATTACAGCAACTAGTGGATTGCAGATCAAACGTGGCATTTTTACTTTAACCGACAATAACAGCGATAAAAGTAGCGGCAAGCTTAAGATAATTATTAAAACTAACACGTAAATATTATTGATCTCTTTTAATTGAGACGCAAAAGTATGATCAAGCTTACCCCAGAAAATACTTAGAATACCTACTACCCAATAGACAGCCGTCATAATCCAGACATGTTTAAGCGTGCTGTTCTTTTTCATTCTTATTATCCTTTATTGATTAGCAAAATTATAGCATAGAGCATACTATTTAACGGGGCGAGCATAAGTGATTCGACCTTTGGCCAGCTTATCGCTCAGTGAGCTACCTAAACTAGAGCGGTGCACATCATCTACACCTAAGTTGCCGCCCTCTTCAATAATTTGCGTGTCCCAACCATCATATTTGCCATCAACAATTGCTGCATGTCCGTTTTGACCAACACCATTGCCAGTATTAACAATCACAATATCACCTGGGCGAATATTCTTGGCAGAAATTTTCTTCAAATAGCCATGAGTACTTTTAGCATCTCGTTCCATTGGCAGAGTAAAAAATGGAGCATTTCCTACACGATATCCTGCTCTCTTCATTACGATCCACACAAATCCTGAACAATCAGTTGAACCGTTTTTATTAGGATGACGCCAACTGCCAAAATTAGTTCGGTATGCACCTGTTCCATAAGTGAAATAGCCTAATAATTTACGAGCATTCTTAATCACTCTATTATGATATCCTGAATCATCGAACATCGCTGGAGATGGATCCTCATTAATATTGTCATACCAAGCTATGTCAAAATTCACATCATCAGAGCTTAATTCTGTTGACTGATCTGAATCATCATTCACATCATCTTGTGCCTGATATGCCTCAAGCTTTGCTTTTTCTTGAGCATAATTTAAAACATTATTTTGTTTAATGTATGCGTTAGGACCGATCTTATAATAAGCAGTACCATTAATCGTCTTAGTTCCTTGCACATTAATGAACTTGCCTTCATATAGTTGTGATTCAATTACTGGAACATTACCGGTTTGTATCTGACCACGTGTCTTAAAACTGGTCCTCTTACCATTACTCTTATACACATTAGAAGTAGTTTTAACTACATAATCTGTCTTAGGATTAGGCACTGTTATCGCTGCCTTTATTTTAGAGCTAGTTAGATTAATGCTAAAGACAGTTAATCCAGTTACTAATACTCCAATAACTCCACTTTTTAACTTCATAAAACATACCCTCACTTTGTTTTTCTTTATAGAGAACATTTTACTCAAACTTAAAATTGAAGTGCAACACTTAGTACTAAAAAACGCCAAGAAACAATCTTTCTTAGCGTCTTTTATTCTAATTGTTTTAATTTTTTCTAGAGGAGTAGAAGAAACTAATTGTGTGCAGTAACAGCAATCAACTTGTCGCCGTGCTTGTCACCCGCATCAGTAATTCTTGAAACATTTGCATAGTTGGCAGTATTAGTAATTACTACCATGACAGTAGTATCATAGCCTGCCTTCTTCACAGCATCTAAGTCAACTGTGCCGAGCTTATCGCCCTTGTTAACTCTTTGACCTTGCTTAACGAAACTTTCGAAGTGCTCGCCCTTAAGGTTTACAGTATCAAGACCAATGTGAATCAATACTTCTGCACCATCGTTTGACTTAATGCCATAAGCATGCTTAGTTTCATAAGCAATAGTCACAGTACCAGTAACTGGTGAATAGATCGTACCATCACTTGGAATAACGGCTGCACCATCACCCATTAACTTAGCAGAGAATACTTGATCATTAACTTTAGTTAAACTCTCAGGAGTACCATCAACTGGTGAAGCAATAACTTCATCCTTTAATGCCATTTGTTCCTTACCAAGCTTTTCAGCCTTTTGAGTTTCTTCAGCATAATCAGTTGCGTCGTTTACTGGAACATCTTGTTCAGCAACTTCTTCCTTCAAATGACCCTTACCATAAACATAAGTAAGGATGAAGGCAACAGCAAAACTAATTAATACGGAAACAACCCACATTGGAATAGTCTTAGGATAAATTGAAAGGAAGCCTAAGAAACCAGCTGAACCAAGAGCGGCTGCAGTAACATGCATCAAGCCCGCAAAAGCAGCAGCTACACCTGAACCAATTAAAGCACAGAAGAATGGGAATTTATACTTCAAGTTAACACCGAAAAGTGCTGGTTCAGTAATACCAAGAAGTGCTGAAACACCTGATGAACTAGCCAAGCCCTTCATCTTCTTGTTCTTAGTTAAGAAGTAAACAGCGAAAGTTGCGGCACCTTGAGCTACGTTAGCCATACATGCGGTAACAAAGATAAAGTCACCAGAGCTGGCTGGATTCTTAGCAAAGGCTGCTAAAAGCTGAGTTTCAACCGCTGGAAAACTTTGATGAAGCCCAGTAGTAACAATAGCTGAATAGGTAAGACCAAAGACACCCATCCCAAAGGCACCAGTAGTGTCATATAGCCAAACGATAGCATTGGTAATACCATCTGATACGCCTTTGAAGACTGGCCCAATAATTGTAAAAGTCAAAAAGCCAGTAATCATAATTGAAAGAAGTGGCGTAAAGGTAAAGTCAACAGCTGATGGCAAGTGCTTGTGGAAGTACTTTTCCAAAATTGACAATACCCAAACAGCTACTAAAACTGGAATAACCTGGTATTGATAGTTAGTTTGCGCAACATGCAAGCCAAAAATGTCCCAGAAGTGATTTGCACCAAGGAGTCCAGGTGTCGTCATAATCATTCCGATTGTAGCACCCAAGAATTGGTTAGCACCGAACCGTTTAGCTGCCGACATTCCGACTAGAATTGGCATAAAAATAAACGGAGCTGCTGACATAACTTGAATCATACTTGAAATACCAGCAACATTCGGTACCATCTGAACAACTGACTTTGGTCCAAACAGACCTGGTGAAGTCAAGAAGTTGTTCAAAGCCATCAACAAACCACCAGCAACTAAGGCTGGAATGATTGGAACAAAGATGTCAGACAAAAGTTTAATGAAATCCATTACTGGATTCTTCTTTTTACCTTCTGCAGCAACCTTCTTCAAATCATCGGTTGATAATTCTTTCAAACCAGTGATTTTAATGAATTCATCATAAACGTCATTAACATCCCCTGGCCCAATAATTACTTGATATTGACCATTGGTTTTAAAAGTACCCTTAACATCTGGATCATTATCCAATGCTTTTTGGTCGACTTTTGAATCATCTTTTAATACTAAACGCAGACGAGTAGCACAGTGGGCACCGGCAATAATATTGTCACGGCCGACGTCTTTAATTACTCGTTCAGCCACTTTTCTGTGGTCCATATTGATTCCTCCTATGTAAACGTTTTATTCTCAATTCACTAATTATGATAACGCATTCAAAAAATATGTCAATCGTTTGACATAAAATTCTTTATTTCTTTTATTTACTTATGAATTAATAAGTATTTTTCTTTCTGTTAAACGTTTGACATATTTTTCAGACTAACTTAAAATACATGTAAAAAGACAACGCTTTCATGGAGGCATATTTATGGAATGGACAAGAGAAAAACGTTACTTATCTTATCAAGATTGGGACGCTGATACATTAATGCATTTGCAAGCACAAGCCGCAAACTCACCTTACCAAATGCGCTATCATTTGCATCCTATTTCTGGCTTAATTAATGACCCTAATGGATTTTCCTACTTTGATGGTGCTTACCACCTCTTCTATCAATCATATCCATTCGGCGCAGTTCACGGTCTAAAGTCATGGTGGCACTTCAAATCAACTGACATGGTTCACTGGGAAAACTTAGGCTTAGGTATTGAACCAGACACAATGGCTGATTCACATGGAGCTTATTCTGGCTCTGCTCGCGAAATCGATGGTAAGCTTTTCATCATGTATACCGGTAACCACCGCGATGAAAATTGGGTACGTACTCCTTATCAAATCGGTGCTTGGATGGATAAAAATAATAAAGTTTCAGACAAAACCATCCTATTTAAGAATCCAGATCACATCACCGAACATTTTCGCGATCCCCAAATTATCAAAGAAAATGACACTTACTACGCAATTTTAGGTGCCCAAGATAAAAAGGAAAAACACGGTCACATTGACGTTTGGAAGTCTCAGGATCTAAAGAACTGGGAAGAATTGGGCTTCTTAGACTTTACCAACGAAGACATGGGCTACATGATCGAGTGTCCCAACATCGTCCGTGTTGATGGCAAAGTCGTGGTCATTTTCTGTCCTCAGGGTTTAGACAAAAAAGTAGCAGCTTATGATGACATTTACCCAAATATGTACGTTATTGCTGATGATATTGACTGGGAAAATCATAAGTTAATTAATCCAGGTAAATTACACAATTTGGATCACGGGTTCGATGTTTATGCCACTCAGGCCTTTAACTCCCCAGATGGTAATGCCTACGAAGTCAGTTGGGTTGGCTTGCCTGACACTACTTACCCTACTGATGATGAAAACTGGGCTAACTGCTTGAGTCAAGTGAAGGAACTCCACCTAAAGAGTGACAAGTTAATTCAAACGCCAGTTAAGGCAATAAGCAGTATCCGCAAAAACGAAGCAAGCATATCTAATCAAGTAGTAAGCGATCAAGCCGGCCAACAATTTGAACTTGAATTAACAATTAAGGCTAACCAAAGTGGCACTTTACATTTAGCTGCAAATAATGACTTAAGTAACAGTTTACAGCTCAATTTCGATACCAAAAATGGTAAATTAGTATTAGATCGTGCTCATGCTGGGCAAAAAGTAGCAGTTGATTATGGCGAAAGTCGAGCTATTACGCTTTCACCAAATCATGACCTCAAGCTTGATATCTTTGTTGATCATTCATTAATTGAAGTATTCGTTAATGATGGTGAAAAGGTATTGACTGGACGCTACTTTGCCGATCAGACCAACAAAAAAATTGCGTTTGCTCAAGACATTGACTACACTGGCAAGCTTTGGCAAATGCAAACAATTCTTTAAACATCAGGTGATACTATGGCAGCAAAATTAAGCGACGTTGCAAAAAAAGCCGGTTGCTCTGTAACTACCGTTTCGCGGGTAATCAACAACCATGGCTATTTAAGTCAAAAAACTAAAGATAAAGTTTTTGCCGCAATGCGGGAATTAAATTATCGTCCCAATTCTATTGCCCGCTCATTACAAGGAAAGAAAATGAAATTAGTAGGTTTGATTTTTCCTGAAATTACTAATCCTTTTTTCGCAGAATTAGTGCAGGATATCGAAACTACTTTATTTAAACAAAATTACAAAGTAATTTTATGCAATGCAGGGCAAAATAAGAATAAGGAACGCGAATATTTACGGATGCTGCAAGCCAATCAGGTAGATGGCATCATCGCTGGGGCTCATAATTTAGGGATTGACGAGTATCAACAATTAGGTTTGCCAATTGTTTCCTTCGACCGAAAATTGTCCGATAATGTTCCGATCGTTAGTTGCGACAATTATCAAGGAATCCAATTAGCTGTGCGTGATCTAATGCAAGCTGGTTGCCAAAAGATTTATTTTTTAGGTAATGAACATAAAAAAGGCAATCCTACTGATGAACGTCTAGACGCTTATTTAGATGAGGCTAAGAAATATCATTTTACGCCTCATATTCGTTCGGTTGCTTTTTCAGATTCTTCCAATATCAAAAACATGCAAATTCACGATATGTTGGTCAGTGATCGGCCTGATGGCGTAGTTTGTACAGATGACTTAACTGCAATTTTAGTTCTACAAGAAGCAAAAAAATTAGGCATTGACGTGCCTAATAAATTAAAAGTAATCGGCTTTGATGGAACTAAGCAAATTCAGACTTACCATTCAGATTTATCTACAATTGCTCAACCAATTCACGATATCGCAACTTTATTGGTTAATTTAATCCTGGAGCGAATTGCACAACCAGACCAGAAATTTAAACAGAAGAATTATGTTTTACCCGTTAAATTGATTAAAAGTGACACGACGGCATAGAGTAGAGCTTTCAAGCTCGCCCCTCTCATTGCATCGGACGTACGGTTCCATATCCGGCGCTATATTTGTAATTATCTACGAGATAAATAGTATTCCAGCGGATTGACCAGTCCTGGTCGATCCGCTTTCTTGATCCCTAATACTTTAGGGCTGAGCATGAAATTAATGATAGTCCCGTTGATTCTTCTATACCAGCCTAAGCGCGTATTGGCTACTTTATTAATATCTTCATCACTAAAGTTGCACTTTAACGCCTTGTTTATTCGCATCAAGTTGGTATATATTCTTCTAGGACGTTTCCATTGTTTAATGATTACCACCCGTATCTTATGCCGCAGCCATTGACCAAATTTATCCATAAAGTATTCATTGTGCCAATGCCAAAGTAGTTGATCCAGCCTCTAATCACTTGATTTACTTTAGTAAATATTAGCGATAAAGGCTGTGCCGCTGCTCTTTTACGACATAAAAGCAATCTGATTTTGTCATAAAGCTTGGTTTTGCGGTCATCTCCTGGCTTTGCTTGCCAGTGCTGACCGCCTTTCCAAAAGCTAAAGCCTAGAAAGTTGCTCTTAGTTGGTCTGACAACCTTGGTTTTAGTTGCGTTGACTTTTAAGAACAGCTTTCTTGCCAGCCATAATGAAATTGAGTTCATCACGCGTTTGGCAGATTTTCCACTTCTGACAAAGATATTGTAGTCATCCGCGTAACGGACAAAATGCAAGCCACGCTGTTCCAATTCCTTGTCCATTTTATCTAGATAGATGTTGGACAGGATTGGCGAAAGCGGTTCGCCTTGTGGTACGCCAAGCTTGTTAGGCTTAACCAAACCATCTTCCATGACTCCAGCTTTAAGGAAGGCTCGAATCAAATGGAGGGTGGTTTTGTCATTTACCCGTTCTCTTACTATTGAAATTAACTTGTCATGATTGACCGTGTCAAAGTATTTCTCAATGTCTAAATCAATTATCCATTGATAACCTTCATCCAAGTACTCCAAGACTTGCTCAATGGCATCATGGGCACTGCGTTTAGGTCTAAAGCCATAGCTATGCTCACTAAAATGAGGATCATAGATCTTCATCAGCACCTGAGCTACTGCCTGTTGGATTACCCGGTCTACGACCGTGGGTATTCCTAAAGGCCGCTTCTTGCCGTTGGCTTTGGGAATATAAACCCGTTTGACTGGCTGTGGGCGATACTTCATTTCCATGATTGAGGCTTTGATTTCGGTTTGATGCTTCTTAAAATAGGCATCAAGCTCATCAACACTCTTTCGGTCCACGCCAGGGGCGCCTTTATTGATTTTGACTCTGCGAATCGCTTCTTTGAGATTGCTTTGACTCAGAATCTGTTCAATTAATTTCATCTCGTGATATCTCCATTCTACTTGTAGATTTATTCAGAATTATCCCAATTGCTTTCACCATCAAAGAGCTACGTTCTCTTTGTGCTAGGCTATCCTCTTATTCGGACTGTCTGAACATTGCTTATAGCGGGATATGCTCTTACAAACATTAGGTCCTTCGCATCCAGTCTCATTACAAGACCCTCTTCGCTACTATGACCTCAGCTGACTTCTCGTGATTAACCTTTTTCGACCAGGCTTACGATCGCTGATATTAAAGCTTGCTCGGCTTGCCTATCCGCAAGATCTCTCGGGGTAAGGCATTCATCTTTTGCTTTCCACTGCCTCCTGGTTTACCGTCTTGGCTTTACGTTTGTCTTTGGGACTTCGACTTGAATGGCAGTCTTATTCGCCATTTGGCCTGACCAGGTTTCTATACGTAGGCTCGGAAAACTCGCTAGCCACTTTCTTCACTCATAACGTCACCGTTACCAGCTTGTGGTTCACTACACTTGGTGACAACTACCCGTGGTACAAACTTTCATTGAACTAGATGAATTCCATGCCCGACACACATAAAAAAAAGGGAGTAGCATAACCTACTCCCTTTTTGCTCTATATAGCCAATTAATTCAGTTTATCTAGTTCGATTATTCTATCGAACTGCTTTTTTTCATTATCAGATATCTTGTGTGCTACCTCAATAATAGTTTTACCTTTAATGTTAGTCAATGCATCATGAATTTCCTGAGAAAGCCTATTGTCCAACGCTGAAGTTGCTTCATCCGCAATAATAATTGATCGATCAAAGTACAATGCTCTGGCAATCTCAATTCTTTGTTTCTGACCTCCAGACAACCTCTTTCCATCTTGTCCTATAATATAGTTCAAACCTTTCTCTTGAATAAGAGTATCGAGCCCTGAAATATTAACTATGTTTTTTAACTGATGATCTGAAATTTTATTTCCTAAAGTTATATTATATAGAATCGTATCATTTAATAATTTAGGTTGTTGATTAATACAACTAAAATATAAATGAATTTCACTTTTTTCTTTTTCGGCATCATTACCATTTAATAAGTATTTTCCTTTTTTGATTGGAATTATGCCTAATAAAGTCTTTAATAATGTAGTTTTACCCCAACCAGATGGTGCCATTAATAGCACCTTTTCACCTTGTTTAATATTTAAACTAAGATTATTAATAATTGAATGATTTCCTAATTCAACATATACGTTTTTCAAGGTCAACCCGGAGAATTTTCCAAACGGTAAGCGATTATTTTTACTTGTTACTACATTTAACTTAGTAAACTTATCCCACATTGGCTTGGTTGTCTTGATATTGTTTAACGAATAGAAAATTGAAATTGATGGATTGACAAAACTATTAGATAAGGTACTAATCATCATTAATGTTCCTAAGGTAACACTATTTTCTTTTACTAAAAGCACGCCAACTGCAGTAGGAATCAGCATGCTAAAAGCATAAGCAAGTAATTCTACTGTTTCATTTGAAAAGCCACGCAAACAGTTTAACCTAAATAATGATTCTTCCATTCGAAAAGCTGCGGATCTAAACCTATTCCAAATATTCTGTCGTGAATTATATAGCCGGGCTGTCTCAGAAATATTTTGTGTTTCTTTTACAATTTCTGTGTAATTACTGTTTTTTTGCTCCCATTTTTCTGAACTTTTTTCAATTGGAATACCAAATAAACGCTGTGAAATTCCTGGAATAAAAGATGCAAAAAGAAATATAATAGTCAGCAAAGCAGAATTGTATAACGCAAAAATCAATGCTAAAGTCAACTGAATAATATTTGTGATAATTTCCAACTCTGAAGCGATTTTATTTATTTCAATTTGCTTAAGATCATTTGTTAGAAATGAAGTATCAACATCTTTTGCAACATCTGGATTGAAGATTAAACATAATGCTGCCCTAGATTTTATCTTCATGTTTATTTCCAATATTAACTTGGAATATACCTTTTCATACAAGAGATCAAACAGTAAAAAGAAGAACAATCCAAAAGTGCTTAAAAGAACGATATTTAGTAAACCACTACTTTTACCTGTAGCAAAATTAATTAGTAATTTTACTACCCAAGCAATGAAAAGCGTTTGACATGACCGAATTATTGCAAGAAAAATAAACATCAATGTGGTTATTGGTTTAGCTATTTTAATTGCCATTATCTACACCATAGTTCCTTAAAAAAGAGAGTAATGCTTTTCCACCCTTTTTGATTGCTCCTTGCACTGTTTCTCCATATACCTTATTTAATATCGTATTATATTCTAAGTCATTCGATTGACTCAAATAATTTATAAACTTTTCATATAATAATGGTTCTTCTAGAAACTTTTGAACTAAAAAGAAAGCTATTAAATACATTTCTGGATAGAGATACAATTTTCTCTCCGAAAAAAGAATTCCAAAATTTGTGACAATATTTAGGTTAGTTACATCAAAATTAGTAAACTTAATATTAGGATTCAACCTATGTGTGATACTTCGTCTAATAGAAAGTATACTAGTCCAATCTAAGGTGTTTTTGCTTGTAAAAATACCTTCTTCATATAAATCAATTGAATATGGATTAGAAATCTGTCTATATAAATATTCTAATACGCGTGGTGCTAGTTAAATCGTTTTAGTTAATAAAAAAGTCCAATCTTGTTAGACTCGACTTGTAAATAGTAATAATAGAAAAGAGTCTGATCTGATTGAACTGCCTTAAGCTTAAGCGTTTTAGCCACCATTTACAAGTTAGTTTTAAAGATTTAGTGATAATTTGTCGGCACTGGTATCGTTTGTATGCACCGGCTGAGTTTACTCATCGGCGAAATATTGATCAAATTAAAACTACGGACAGTCTGATTTTGGCTTTACTTATCTGGCAAGCTAAGACAGGAATTGAATCACAAAGAAGATTCTGTGAATGTTTCAATTGTTTATCACACTCACGTTTTAATCGGCGTTCACGTCAGCTATTGCAATTGATTTATCAGATACGGCAAGAAATGAATAAAAAGGTTGACCTGAATGGACATTTCTTGATCATTGACAGCTTTCCGGTACCTGTTTGCCAACCAATTCGCAACTATCGTGCTAAAATTTTTCGCGGTTATGCCAACATTGGTTATAAGGCCACCAAGAAAATTTACTTCTATGGTTTCAAAGTTCATGCCATTGTTAGCGATGACGGTTACATTCTTGATTATGTCGTAACAAAAGCATCAGTTCATGATGCCAAGGAGACAGTTGAACTGATGGAAAATGCACATCCATCTAATTACTATCTTCTTGGCGACGAAGGCTATTTAGGCAAAGAACTGCATCAACAGCTAAAACAAATGGGTTATGAACTTTGGACACCATATCGTAAAAATATGACAGGAGCTAAAAAGCACAATGATCATCAATTGATGGCTATTCGCAGAACAATTGAAAGCGACTTTTCGCTTCTGACCTATTACAATGCCGAGAACAATCGAGCACGTAGTCTGATAGGCTTTCAAAGCCGGTTGGAAATTGCAATTTTAGCTTATAATTTGGCTTATTGTCTAGAAAGATTTAACTAGCACCACGCGTATTCTAATAATTCTCTATAACTAATCTTTCTTTTCCAATTTTTACTACTATATAAAATAAGTATCTCATTCATAAAAGAAAAAAGTTCCCTTGTATAGGATGAGAAATTATCGACTATTTTTTTATCTAACACAAATGAAGAGAAATAATTTAAGCCAACTTCATGTGCCATATTAAGAAGCCCTGAAATATCATTTTTAAAAGAAATAACTGTATTCATATCAAATTGTCTTTGATTTAATATAGTAAAAGAATTTTTATTATTTCTTGAAATATCAATGAAACTGTCAAATCTTTTGTGTAAATAGATCTTTCTCGTAAATTGATTTTTTAATTATTTATTTAATCAAAGTAGGATTCTAAGGTGTCCTGAACCTGACCAAAGCCTTTATGAATTCGATTGAAATAACGGTCATTGTAGCTCATTGCCTGGATGCCAATAAATGCATCAAGCGACTGTTCAGTTGGAAATTCTGCCTTAGGCTTAGCTTTACGCTTGATGACGTTGTTAAAGGATTCAATCATATTGGTTGAATAAATTGAAGCTCTGATTTGTTTGGGATAATTGTAGAAGACTAGCAGATCGGGCTCAATTTCCTTCAAACCTTTGATGACATGGCTATAAGCTTTATTCCATTTGGCATAGAATTTGTGCAAGACAGCTGCAGCTTCTTTTTTGCTTGTCTGTTGATGTATCTGCTTGAATTCGTTCATGATCTTTTCACGATCGTCGACGCGTACTTTAGCGCAGATATTGCGCATGACATGAACCAGGCAGCGTTGAAAATGAGCTTTAGGATAAGTCCTGGCCAAGGCTGTTTTCATGCCAACAACACCATCAGAAAGAAAAAGCTCAACTTGCTTCAAGCCTCTGGACTTCATGTTTTGAAGCATCTCTGTCCAAACTTCAATGTTCTCACTAGGAGCAATGCAGTAGTCAATGACTTCCTTATGTCCATTAGGTTTAATGCCAATGGCAATATATACTGCTTCACGCTCAAACGTTTCTCGGCGCAAAGGAAGGTATGTCGCATCCAAATAGACACAGAAAAACTTGTCGCTTAGCTTGCGCTTGTGATAAGCCTCAATCTTGGGGAGCATCTGCTTGGAAATATTTGATACTTGAGCTGGACTATAATGACTGCCATACATTTTCTCAATCAAGTCAGCGATTTCTCTGGTAGTTACGCCTTTGGAGTATAGCTTGATAATCGTGCTTTCCAAAACATCAGAGTGCTGCTTGTAGTCAGGCAGCGTGTGCTGATGAAACTGACCGTTGCGGTCTCGAGGCACTTGCACTTCAATTGGTCCAAACTGGGTATCAACCTTGCGGAAATAAGCACCATTTCTAGAATTGCCAGTATTCCAGCCATTTCTGGCATAGGGATCATAGCCTAGAAAGGCAGTCAACTCAGCTTCTAGCAAGTTATTAACAGCCTGTTGTAGCTCTTTGCGCAATAAATCATTTATTTTGTCTGGATTGAATAGAGCTTGAGCAAAATCTTTGGTAAAATCATTCATGAAGGAGTTCTTCTTTCTGTATGTGTTTTTTTGTTCAAACCAATCATACGAGAAAGGAACTCCTTTTTCTAATGTTTAAAGAAATAAATTTAAGGAATCATTCATCCTTACACAAACTATTTTACAGTCTCATATCAATAAAATTATGATCAAACAAATATTTAATATGTTGTGTCATTTCGTAACCTGGTAAAAAATTATCAAGACGGCAAATTTTTTCTATTTGATCATTTAATGACATTTTATAATTATACTTATAATTTAGATTATACTTAATAAAATCCACCTTATTGTTTTCAAAATATAATTCGTTTAAATTGATTACAATTGGATCAATGATTTCTTCAATAGAGTTAGAAATAGATTTTCTGTATTTTTTTGCAATTCTTTTCTGCTTCTCTTTTAAAACATTTAGTGCATTACTTTTTACCTTATATAACTTCTGATAAAATTCTTTATACTTTTTTAAAGGCACCTGATTCTCTGCTAAGACCTTATAATAAAATTCTTGTATAGAATATATTTTATCTTTGTATGAAATAGTAAGGTGGTCCAACATTTTTTCATATTGTCTTTCCTCAGTATTTTCTACAAAGTTATTTTTCTTTTTAAACTTTTTCAACAATGTACTTATTTCAAATTTATACTGATTTTGTGATGTTCTCAAATATTCACTATATAATTTATCAATATAAGGATTTAAAATATATTTATCAAAGAAATTAGAGGTAGTATTTCTTTCTATTTTATAATAATTCAGTACATTATTATCTACTAAACTCTGCTTATTAGAAAACAAATTATACTCTAAATAATCCCAACCATAATCAGCAGAAGAAACTATACTTTGTAGCCATAATCTTATTAATAAAATGGCAGCCATATCTCCTAAATACCCTACACCAGAATTTTCTTTTATAATGTCATATTGATCACTCTCAGTAATAAGACTTTTAATAGATCTAGTCGAAAGTAATTGTGCTGTAACACTTTCTCGTTTATATCCCGCAATATATGGAATAATATTTTTTTCATGGCAGTAATCAAAAATGTCTCTTAAAATATCTGAATTAGCATGCATTATCAAAAGCACAAAATACAGCATTCAGTTTCTTGTCAATTATTTTTGAAAATAAATTATTCTCGGATAAATATTTATTACAAGCTACTACATTAATATTTTCACAAATAGTTGGAAGCTTTTCCTTTAAAACACTAACCTTAGCTTTGCCAATATCTACTAGTGAATAAAACCTTTGATGACTAATATTCTTTTTCTCAACTTTATCACCATCTATTAATACAAAATTTTTTATTCCTAATTGAATAAGGTACTGTAACAATGAAGTACCAAGTGTCCCTAATCCTATAATTGCAATAGTATAATTTTTAAATTTATCTTGTATAGAATATCGACTAGGTAGCGGTGAAATATTATTAAAGAAATTTAGTGCTCTAACATTCTTTTCCTTTTGAATATCATAGTCTAAATAAAGTAAATTCTGCTTTGCCAAAAATTGATTATATGATTTTGAAATCGAATCTGTTATTTGATTTTTGCCATTAATTGATATATCTGTTAAATATTTAAAAGCTTTCTTATAATTATCTACCCGAATAGTTAAGAGATCACTGTCAATACCTGGAATATTAACATAAATTCTATCCTTCTTATTTCCTAAAAATCCCAGATTAGTTTTTAATTTCTCCATTATTTTCTCCATTATAAGTAAAAAAGACTGATAATACATCTCAATATCATTAAATTAAGACATTGAACATATTTCATCAGTCTTTTGTAAATCACAGTCTAACAAGCTGTAGTACAATTACAAGTATTTGGCTTATTGTACGGGCCAAATTCAACTTCTTCTTCAAGTCTCATTTTTTTCACCTTCTTTCCTTTTATAAAAAATC
This sequence comes from Lactobacillus crispatus, assembly GCF_018987235.1. Classification (NCBI taxonomy): domain Bacteria; kingdom Bacillati; phylum Bacillota; class Bacilli; order Lactobacillales; family Lactobacillaceae; genus Lactobacillus; species Lactobacillus crispatus. Next base: position 418,764 of record NZ_CP072197.1, on the reverse strand, counting down.
AATTTACAATAATAGGTAATTCCCAAATCAAATTTATCATCTCGCTTTTTTAACGATAATCTAATTATTACTCCAAATATTAAATTTGTTGCAAAAGTTTCGTCTTACTAAACTACGTCCTCCATGAACTTACTAAATTCTTATATCCATAAGAGATCAACTGCTTTTTAATTTTTCTAGCTTCATTCTTTTCATCTTTAAATAAGTTGAGATAAAACTTTCCCGCAATATGATAAAAAAGAAAATGATAACTACAATCTAAATTACTTAAAAACTTTAGACAAGCACTAATATTCTTCCCCTCGACATTGGAATAAAAGCAATAGTATAGGTAATTATTACAAATAATGGCAATCCGTTCGATCATTCTTTCTGAATAGCTTCTGTTTTTAGAATAATGCCTAAGTAGTTGGTTAATAACGTTGTCCAATTGCTCTATCTTAAAAATAGGCAGGCAATTAGCAAGCAGGCGTAAAGCATCCACATTTTCAAACCAGTTATCATACTTTGCAAACTGCAAAAAAATTTGCTTTTTAAGATCAGGGCTCAATAAATTCAGTTGTCCACTAAGAATAGCTACAGAAACAATAGCTCTATATTTAAAAATAGTTTGACCCTTTAATTGCAAAATATCATGTAATTTTTCTTGCATTTTATTAGTAGCAGATTCATTAAAAGCTTTTATAACCTCTTGATTTAGCTTTATTGCTTTTTTGCCTTCAACTGACCTATATTCATCCTTTATTTGATCTAGGAAATTATCAATATCAATATTGTGAGCAAACAGAATTTCAAATAAACTATCAGCAGAAATCCCTTCTAAATTTCGCTCGACTTTTGAATAATGACTCTTTTTAATAATTCCTTGGATCATTTCATCTTGAGTCAATCCCATGCGTAATCTCTCTTTTTTTAAAGCTGAACCTATTCTCATTGTAATTTTGCCTCTTATTTTCATTATAAAAAAATCATTCAAATACGACCCAACCGTAAATGAATGATTTCAAAGATAATTCATACCTCTGTTAATTTTCTTTATCTTCCTTATCACTATCTAAGAAATAGATCAACGTTTGCAATTCGGTTGCTAAGTCTACATTTTGTACTCGCACATCAGCTGGAGCTGATAAACGAATCGGAGTAAAGTTCATAATTCCCTTTACACCCGCATCAACCATTTCATCTGTAGTTTTCTGAGCAGCTGTTGAAGGAACTGTCAAAATTGCAATTGTAATCTGTTGATCACTTAGTTGTTGCTTTAAGTCGTCCATGTCATAAACAGGGACACCACTTAAGATACGACCAGTAATCTCCTTATTGATATCAAAAGCACAGGAAATTCGAATATTATTACTGCGCTTAAAGTTGTAATTAAGCAGCGCCCGTCCCAGATTACCTACACCTATTAAAGCAACATTAGTTAAAGTATCTTGATTCAAAATTTTCTTGAAGAAGCTCAATAAATTCTTTACATCATATCCATAGCCACGTTTTCCCAACGCACCAAAGTATGAAAAATCTCTTCTAATTGAAGCACTATCTACTTGAACTGCCTCTGACAGCTCAGTTGAAGAAACCTTATCTTTGCCTTCTTCATTTAAAATAATCAAATAACGGTAATATAATGGTAATCTTTTTGCCGTTGCTTTTGGGATTTTTATTTTTTCCATATAGGAACCCTCCAAACTTAAATGTTTGTGAATGTACAGTCAAGCACTACTATCATACCTGCTATGATAGTACTTATGCAAGTATCTTTTTCACAAATCATCATTTTTTCACATATTTAACTTAAAAACAAACAATTTGCGCTATATGGTAGAATAGTGGTTAGGTGAAAAATTATGATTATTGCACAAGGACACGATTTAGAACAACAATTTGGGGCCAACACATTATTCAAAAATGTTAATTTTTCAATCGATTCCAATGCCAGAATCGGCTTAGTTGGTCCTAACGGGGTTGGTAAGACTACCCTGTTAAAAATAATGACAGGTGAGCAAGAACCAACTCACGGCGAATTTACAGTTAATAAAGGCATTGATGTTGGTTATATCGCTCAGGAAAATGCATTAGATGAAAATAAAACCATTTGGGATGAAATGGAAACCGTTTTCGCTCCTTTAATAAGGGAAGGAAAAAGCTTAGTCCAACTACAAGAAAAAATTGCAGATCATCCTGAAGATCAAGAATTGCTTAAGCAATACGATCAAAAGCAATTCAACTTTGAACAAAAAGGCGGTTATACTTATCAATCTGATATCAAGAGTATCTTAAATGGATTTAAGTTTCCTGAAGGTACTTGGCAGAAAAAGATTGGTAGTTTATCCGGTGGTGAAAAAACACGGTTAGCTTTCGTTAAATTACTTTTACGCAAACCTGCTCTGTTGTTATTGGACGAGCCAACTAACTACTTAGATTTAGATACCCTAGATTGGTTGGAAGGATTTTTAAAGAATTACAGTGGTGCAATCCTCGTGGTTTCCCACGACCAATATTTCTTAGATCATTTAGCAACCCAAATTTTTGAACTAGAATTTGGTAAATTAACTGCTTTTAAGGGCAACTATTCAGCCTATGTCATGCAGCGCGAGCAACGTGATAAAGACCAAGAAGCCGCTTATGAAAAGCAACAAGCTGAAATCAAAAAAGATGAAGAATTTATCCAAAAAAACTTGGTTCGAGCAACTACCACTAAGCGTGCACAAAGTCGGCGTAAAAAACTAGAAAAAATTGAGCGGATTACTCCACCTAAACATAAAAATAAGGTACGGATTCATTTTTCAAGCGATCATCCTTCTGGCAAGGAAGTATTAATTTTCAACGATTTGACGATTGGTTATCCCGATAAAACCATGGTTAAAGATATTTCCTTCCAGATTAATAAAGGAGATCGCGTCGCGATCATTGGACCAAATGGAATCGGTAAATCTACCCTGCTTAAGACTATTATGAAGCAATTAACGCCCAAGAGTGGCTCAATTAAGTATGGCGCATCCCTTGAGATTGGTTATTACGACCAAGAATTACAAGGACTAGATCCATCTAAGACTGTATTGGATACTGTTTGGGATCGTCACAAAACCATGCCTGAACGCGATGTACGGTCAATCTTAGCCAGCTTTTTATTCACAGCTAAAGACATTGATAAAACGGTAGGTCAATTATCTGGTGGACAAAAAGCACGGTTAACTTTAACTGTTTTATCACTTGAGCATGATAACTTCTTACTGATGGATGAACCAACTAACCACTTAGATATCGAAGCAAAAGAAGTACTAGAAAAAGCTTTAAAAGACTTTGATGGTACCCTGCTCTTTGTTTCCCACGACCGTTACTTTATCAATCAACTAGCTAATAAGATTGTTTTAGTTCGCGATGGGCATGCTAAAGTCTACGATGGCAATTATTCTTATTATCTTGATGAGAAGGCAAAACAAGCAGCTATGGCTGAAAATAGTGCCGCTGAGACAGAAGTCGAGCCAAGCAAACAAATTAGCCAGCAAAAACTTTCTTACCAAGAGCAAAAGCAACGTGATTCTCAAAAGAGAAAGTTGCAGCGTGCAATTGATAATGCAGAAAAACAAATTGAACAGCTTGAAGAACGAGAGCAAGAAATCCAAACCGAAATGGCCAATCCAGAAATTGCTTCAAGCTTTGATAAATTGGGGCCACTGCAAGAACAGCTTTCTGATGTACAACAGAAATTAGATGAAGCAAATTCTGCCTGGGAAAAGGCAATCGAAGAAATGGACAATTTTGAATAAAAGTATAATAAGTAAGTTCTAATATATTAGGACTTGCTTATTTTTATATACGTATATTAAAATAACGTACCTTATTATTCAATTATGCCTGTATATACAATTCAAGAGGTGTATCTTGGTTTTGAAATGCATAAACATAAGCATTTGGTGATTTTTTGAAAGAATTTTTTTCGTGACACAAGATGTATCACTTACTGGTGCTGCACTTTTAATCGATGCTTTACAAGCAAACGGTTTAAACAACATGTATGGTGTTGTCGGCATTCCAGTTACTGACTTTGCACGTTTAGCTAAATTAAAGGGTATGAAGTTTTATGAATTTAGAAGAGAAGATGCAGCTGTAGACGCAGCCGCTGCTGCTGGTTTTCTTACCGACAAGCCTGGTGTAGCCTTAACAATTTCTGCTCCTGGTTTCTTAAATGGTTTAACTGCTTTAGCAGAAGCCACTAAGAATTGCTTCCCAATGATTATGATCTCAGGTTCATCAGATCGTCATATCATCGACCTCGACCGTGGAGACTATGAAGGACTTGATCAATACAATGTTGCTAAACCTTTATGTAAAGCAGCTTATCGTGTTGAACGTGCTGTTGAATTATTAAAGAACGCTAAACACCCTGCTATTATCCTAGGTAAGGGCTCAGCTTATGCTAGAAGTGAAGCAGAAGTCAGAGAATTAGTTACTAAGACTGGTATTCCATTTTTGCCGATGTCAATGGCTAAAGGCGTTGTACCAGATGACTCACCATCATCAGCTGCTTCAGCTCATCCATTTACTTTAGGTCAAGCCGATGTAGTCTTATTAATCGGTGCTCGGCTTAATTGGATGCTTTCAAATGGTGAGGCTCCATTGTTTAATGAAGACGCTAAGTTTGTTCAAGTCGATATTGACGCTACTGAATTTGACTCAAACAGAAAGATCGATGCCCCATTACAAGGTGACATTACCTCTGTTTTGCAAAAACTAAACGCAGCCCTTGAAAAAGCTGACGTTAAGGCCCCTCAAGACTGGCTAGATTCAATTAAGAATGCCTGTGAAGCTAACAATGAAAAATTTGCTAAAAGAATTGCTGCTTCAGAAGCTAAGCCAACTTTAGGCTTTTACAGTGCGATTGAACCCATCAATGACTTAATGCAAAAGCATCCAGATACTTACATCGTAAGTGAAGGTGCCAACACTTTGGACATCGGTCGTAACTTAATCGGCATGCAAAAACCTCGTCACCGTCTTGATACTGGTACTTGGGGCGTAATGGGTGTCGGCTTAGGTTATGCCATTGCTGCAGCTGTTGAAACTGGTAAGAAAGTCATCTCACTTCTTTGAACCAGTTGCTCAATCTGCTGGTGGTGCTGCTTCTGCTACTGGTTGGAACGAAGGCAAAGCCAACGTTCCTACTCAATCAGCTGCTACTTTAGGTGACTCAAACCCAGGGATGCACCTTACTATTGGTATCTTAGCTGCCCTTCTTCAACGTGAACACACCGGTGAAGGTACTTTTGTTCACCAGTCAATGCAAGACGCTGTATTGAACCTCTGCCGTATCAAGTTGCGTAACCAAATCATGTTAGACAACTTAGGTGCCCTTCCTCACTACGCTGTTTACCCTAACTGGAAATGGGGCAAGGCAATTCCTCGTGCTGAGAACACTGAAGGTGGCCAAGTTATCGGTTGGACTTACAAGGCTAAAGGTTGGGAAACTAATCCTAACGCTTATGTTTACATCGTTATCCAAAACAGTGACAAGAGCTGGGCAGCAATTGCCAACACTATGGGTCACCCAGAATGGATTACTAATCCTCGCTTTGATGGCTGGCACAACCGTCAATTACACAAGGAAGAAATTTACCCATTAATTGAAAGCTACACTAAGCAATACGACAAGTATGAATTAACTAAGAAGCTTGGTGCTGCTGGTATTCCTGTAGGTCCAGTTCTTGACTGGCACGAAATTGAAAATGGCCCGGACTTGAACAAGGATGGTACTATCGTAACCATCGACCAAGGTGGTAACCGTGGTAAGTTCAAGACTATTGGTTTGCCATTCTCACTTTCTAACTACAAGCGTGCTCCAGATCTTGGTGAAAACAACAAGGAAATTTTAGCTTCACTTGGTTATGATCCAGATCAAATCGAAAAATTGACTGAAGAAGGCGTAATTTCTAAGGCTCAAGGTCCTAAGAATCCACGTACTGAAGTTATCAAGGGTGAATAATTAATTTATTCTCATCAAAAAGCTGTTCACTTCGAACAGCTTTTTCTTTTTAAAATAGAAAGCGTACAACTATGACAGAACCTAATTATGCTGAGCTAGAAGCAAAAAACAGTCATTTAGATAAAAACAAACCTTATCCTTTAAGCGGGATGCTCGTTATTGACTTTACCCACGTCCTCTCAGCCCCTACCTGCACCAGAATGCTCGCAGATAGTGGTGCCCGGGTAATTCATATCGAAAGAAAAACAGGCGATGACACGCGTCACATGGGGCCATATATCGCAGATGGTTCTAGCGAATACTTTAGAATTTGTAACGCAGGCAAGGAATCAATCGCCTTAGATTTAAAAGATCCTAAGGACCATGCCTTAGTAGAAAAAATGATCTCTAAAGCCGACGTAGTAGTAGAAAACTTCCGTCCTGGTATCATGACCCGTTTAGGTTTTGATCCCGAAGAAATGGTTAAGAAATATCCTAAATTGATTTTTGCTTCAATTTCTGGTTTTGGTCAATATGGTCCTTGGTCTAAGCAAGCTGCTTACGATACTATCGTTCAAGCACTCTCAGGCTTAATGGATTCCACTGGAACCCCCGACGGCAAGCCAACTAGAGTTAGTCTCTCAAAGTGCTACTCTAATATAAAATAAAAGTCTGAAAATGGTGGAAAACTTACACTGCCTTTAATCATTTTACCAATCAAAAACCAGGCACTACCGCTATTGATAGTACCCGGTCTTTCTCATATAGCCCTATTATTTTTTCTGAAGCAAAAATAGCTACACATAGACAGTGCAGCTATTTCACAAATTATTTTGGCATCCCTATTCGCAATCATCTGCAGGGATGCTTTTTCAATATTCAAATTTTACCTAAACTGTCTAGTCCTCTTTCTTTTTCTTCTCACTAAATCCAAACAAGCTTGCTAGCGACAGAGTCAATAATCCTAAGATACCTAGTTTATTGTCCTTTTCACCCGTCTGTGGTAAAGTTTCAGCTTTCTTTTCGCCTTTATTGTTAACAACCGTCGTACTAGTGCTATTAACTACAGCTTTAGGATTACTCTGCTTTGAAGCGTCCTTTGTAGCTAATTGAACCTTAGTTCCATTACGCTTAGTAATAGCTGTAGCCTTAGGCTTCACAGTTGAAGATCTCTTAACAGTCTTATTAACTTCAGTAGTCTTGTTGGTCTGCTTGCTATCCTGCTTCTTTTGAGGTGAATTATCAGAGTGTGGGCGTACAACGTCAGAATTATCATCCGGAGTCGCAGGCTGTTGTGGCTCTTCAGGTGCCTTAGGCGTTACTGGATTGTCAGTTGGAGTAGTTGGCTCTTGTGGTTCAATATTCTTGCTGTAAGTTACCGTTCTTACTACATCATTGTCGCCATGAGCTACTTCTACTGCAGGTACCACGGCTTGATCTGGAGTGTAGCCTGGGATTTCTGGGGATGCAACTTCGGCGAACTTTTGTGATTTCGTCCAAGTTGCCTTTTCTTCTCCGGTTACCAAGTCTTTGGTCCCTGTCTTCGTGAATACCAACGGCGTTGCTTGATAGTCATCATGAGCCTTGCTACCGTCTTCATAGACATAATGAATGGTTTCGTTTACCGTTACCTTTTCATTAATTGCCTTAATCTTATGAGTAAAGTGAGCAACGAAGACCTGATCCTTCTTGTCATCCGTATCGTACTTGCCGTATTGAACAGCTGATAAATCAGCGCCTGCTAATTGGTCAGTAGATTCAGGATCAGCGCCCTTTGTCACATTGACAAAGTTGTACTTGCTAAAGTCATAGCTGTTTGGAATGGTGAACCCTACCTGGGCATCAGTCTTGCCACTAGCATCAAGAACAGGTGCGGCATCGATGAATTTCTTCGCGGTATCGTCATAGAAGCGCAACTTTGCTTGTTGCTTATCAGCCACATAGGTGACAGTAACTGTAGTGTCCTTATCGCCATATTTAACAGTAGCTTGTGCAACCTGACTCTTATCAGGCGTATAGCCTGCTACTTCTGGCGTACCAACCGAGACAAAGTTCTGATCAGCTACATCGTTCCACTTCGTCTTACCAGTCACTAAGTCTTTAGTTCCTGCCTGAGTAAAGTGAACGCTTTGCGTTACAGCACTTGGCGTCTTATTTCCAGCACCAGTGTAGGTAATCGTACGAGTGACAGTATCTTGACGACTATCTGGCTTGGTATCGTGGGTAAAGCGGACATCATATGATTGCGTTGCCTGATCATCATGATCAAAAATCAAATCTTGTCCATCACTGCTATCTCTTACCAAAACATAATGTTGCTTTTCATAATTGTTAATATCGGCCTTAGTATTGTAGTTAGCATCTGCATCGCTTATACCATCTAATGATTTACTATTAAGTGTCTCACCTGTAGTGTCGTCGATAAAGTTAACTTTAATTACCTGTGAATTTGCTTTATACGTTACAGTTATAGCACTATCTGGATCGCCAAATTTAACAGTAGCTTGTGCAACCTGACTCTCATCAGGCGTATAGCCATCTATTTTCGGTACTTGGTATTGAGGCAAAATATCGCTGCCAGGAATTTCAGCCCACGCGATCTTATGTGTAAATGGATCTTCAAAGCCTGATCTGGTGAACTCAATAGAATGTTGGGCAACATCGGGATAAATCTGTTTTCCATTTTGATCAACAAACTTAATCGTCCGCGTAACTTTATGTGTATCAGTTACTGGTTTAGCAAATGCGCCTTCATAGATTAATGTATCGCCATCAAAATCTGGAGCAACAGTTTGATCAAAAGCAGCTGTTCCATTTTGATAACCAGCTGCATATTGAGCATCTGAGTTCTGAATAGTTGGTCCCGCTGCCCAATTGATTACTATGCCAGCAGGCAACAAGATACGATCAGCATCAGTCAAGTCGCTATTCTTAGTCATGAAGTCTTCTGGCTTCATAATATCTTGACCTTCGTGATAAGTCTTAGCCTGATCTGGCAGATCAACATAGTGATTATTGCCTTGATCATCTTTGTAATGCACCTTGACGTTAACCTTTGCTTGTCCAGTCACCGTCAGCTTAGCTGAAGCAGGCTTCCCCGGTAAAATAGTCAAGTTAGGCAAATTGCTATTGCTAGAAGCCTTGTTTTCACTAAAGATAGCACTTGAAACGCTAATGCTCTTGCCAACATGTTGATAGATGTCTTTATCTACTAAAGGAATCTCAACCCGGGCTGAAGTCTTTCCTGGTAAAGCTTTACTATCAAACTTGAGCATGACTGACTTGACCTTGGACCAATTAGTTATCTGATCTGCCGTTAGCCAGTGCCCATCAGCAGCTGCAGCTTGTGCGTTATTCAAATCTGTCAACGCAGTGGAATACAGCAACTCACCAGCACTCGATAAATCCGTGCCATTGACGGCATCGATTAAGCTAGCCTGCCCGGACATCGTTGGCGTGAATTGACTAACCTTATCTTGCCTATCAGGAATGTTGATAATCTGGTAAGCATTAGCAATCTGATTATTAGTGGCATTGATGATTGAACCATAGATCTTCATTTGATCTGGATTAATTCCATGTACATCCTGCGTAGCTAAAGTTGAAATACCTGAGGTATTCCCTGAGACCATAGTGGCAGATGACATTCCCTCAACAGTATTAATTATCCAAGAACCTGAGTAAACGCCTATTGAGCCATTATAAACAACTTTGCTAGTATCAATCTTTTCTTTTTGTACCAAGCCTTTTAGAGCCTGAGCAACAGTGTGATCAGGCTCATTCAGATTACCGTTCTTAAGGTTATCAGCAACCGTGAAGAAGACACTTGGCTTAGTTGAATTCTGCACGTCTGGAGCATTTGAGTAAGGAACTGTCACATTCAGTCCGTCTTCTAGCAAGTCATAGTTAGAACAGTCACACTTAACAAAGCGATGACCATCTACCGTAATTACAGACACTGACTTTGGTGTCAATAGTGGCTGATAGTCTACATATGCTCCTGAATATTTAACTGTAACTTTTGACAGATCGGCAACTTCCGCATTATCAGGCACCATAATATAGGTAATTGGATGCTTCAACATTGGATGCCCATTATTTGATACACAGGTTTCATAAGTCAGGCTACCGGCATTTTTCTCGCCGGGCACCGTACTAGTCTGATTAGGTAAAAATGGATATACAGCGGTAAATGTGGCTTCCTTAACTTTATTAACCAGCCGATCAATGACCGTTGTCATTGGCATCATCACTTCACCATTAAAACTAGGTGAAGACAAAGTCGTTTTGGTAGTCAAAAGATCGCCAACTAGTACTGGTTGGCCATTAGCGTAGGTCTTAGAATAAGTGCCGTGCTTAGATGACAGATCATATTCAACATCTGGATTCCATTGGGCTATTCGTACGTTCAATGATCTGATTTTCTTATTCGGAGTTACGTGAAATGTTAAAGTATTGCCAAATTGGTCAGGGGTAATCACTGCGGAAGTACCATCAACGTAGCTAACGATAAAATTAATATTATCTGGATCTTGATCTTGATAGATTGTATTCTCTGACAAAGTTAAAGTTGCCGGAACATTATATCCATCAGGCAGGTCAACGGTTAGGTTAGCATCTGTTATATCCACCGTCGATTGATTGCTGAGCGTAAAGTAATGCATATCAGTAGTAGAACTTGCCTTGCCATCAACAACCATAACTCCACTAGTGTCCTTGCCTGGATTATCTTTATCATGGGCAGTATATTCCGTTAAATAATTTACCGTGGCCGCCCAATCAATATCTTTCACAGTTGGATAAATCGTTAAGTCATCAACGCCTGTACCGGTAATGGTCCCTATATGGCTAGGCTTAGTAGTCACATTAACCATCGTACCCGAAATAGTTGATTTATCTTTATCTAAGAACTTAGCATGATACTTCTTATTAACAAAATCACTTGCCGGAATATCGAAGTGGCCGGTTATCTTAAAGTTAAAGTGATTTGACTGCCCCTTTAATAAGCTAGTGATCTGTTCTTCATTTAACACGATATGAGCTACATTATTGGCGTCAATCGTTAATTGATCAGGGGTTAGAACTAATGACTGATCTTCATCGTTCAAAGTAATATTAGTTAACTTGTAATTCTTATCCAAGGCTAAGTTCAGATCAACTTGATTAAAGTCCTTCAGTGGTGTCCCCAAGGTTAAAGCAGGACGGGTCGTAAATTCTTGTCCGTTAATGATAGGTTGGGGAACATGAACTAAATCTGCGCTTAATTCAGGCTCTTTACCGATTGCGATAACCTTCAAGCTGGCATGCTTTTCTGCAGAACCCGTAGTATCAACTGTAATCGTATTAGTCATCGAGGCTAAGGGATTTATATTCTGATCATAATGCAGATTAATGTTTTGAGTAATAGTGCCACCATTAATGAAATGATCTTCGATCTTGTAATAATCGATAGTTTCAGTAAAAGTAGTCTTCCCAAAAACAGGAGCCAAAACTGCTACATCGGTTGTTCCTAAACTCAGACCACCCTTCTTAGGAATGGTAATAGTATAAGTGTCACCAGCTTGAAAGTTGGCTGAATTCATAGTTAATTTAGCAGTCTTTTGCTTTTCATCGAGCTGACCATGATCAATAGTTAATGTACTGTTTTTGCCAAAAGTAGCACTCGCAGATGGAGCCTCTTTGCCAATTTTATCTCGGTTAGCAGCTGGATCAGTTCTATCTTCTTGCACATTGCTGGTAGTAGAATTAGACGGACTATCAGCAGTGGTTTCTGCCTTGGCTTCTACGACGTGCGACTTATCAGCATTTTGTCTTTCTGTAGTAGCTGGTTTAATATCTTGAGCCGACTCAGAAGTATTGGCGTTAGTTTGTTCACTCTCTTGAGAAATTGATTCATTAGAATTGCTGGTTTCCGCTTGAACTGTATCAGCTTTGATCCCGAAAAAGCTAATCCCAATTAAGACACTTGCAACTCCAATTGTTAATTTTCTAATAGAATAATGATTTTTCCTCTCACGCATCTCTATCACTCCCTAAAAATAACAAAGGCATTGTCCTCAATTTTATCTTATGTCTTATACGATCATTGTACTACCAGAGATTAATAAAATATACTTAGAATTCTGAAAAAGAGTGAAATAACAATTTTTACTTGATGGTAATAAAAAAGCATCCCTGTTACAGATTTCTCATCTGTAGGAATGCTTCTTCTAATCAAGTGAATCTTTCATTCTAATTAAATTACTTAATCCTCTTTTCTGTCCTTTTTACCAAGTCCAAACAAACTTGCTAGCGATATAGTCAATAACCCTAGAATAATACCAATCTTACTACTCTTTTCACCAGTCTGTGGTAAAGTTTCTTCATTAGTTTTAGCCTTATTATCTATAGCTGTACTATGAGAATTATTAACCATAGACTTAGGAACATTATTTTACTTAATCCTCTTCATTAACAATTCAGACTTAGGCCCGTTACTTCTGTTAGATGTTTCGGCCTTAGCTGGTCTATTTGAACTGGTCAAATGTTTTTTAGCTACTGTTCTTACTTTCTCCTTCTTATCATTATTCTCCACTTTACGTGACTTATGCTCAATTAAATGTTTATAGTCTTTGTTAGGAACTTCTGGATTTTGCTTTTGCGGCTCTTCAAGTTTCTGAGGCGTTTCAGGATTTTCTGGACTATCCTTTAGATAAAAATTACTAAAAATAAAAGGGTAATGATCTTCACATAAAATTGTCGATCATCTACCCCCCCCTTTATTTTTTTAAATCAATCAAAAAGTAGTTCTCATCCCCACGATATGTGGCAATCGAATACTCAATCGGAACTTCATTCTTGGTATAGCCATAAGTATGAAAATAAAATACCGGATCTTGCTCTTTAATATCTAATAAATCCGCCGTCATTTCATTAGCAGCTTTAACTTCCAATTTTCGCTTCACATGGACAACCGGCAAATTTCTTTTCCTCAATTCTTGATAAAGCGACTGAATTGAAAAATCGATCTCTTCAAAATTAGCCAAGTGTTTTACCGGTAAATATGTTGTAACCACGACATTAAGATTACCATCAGCCGAACGCAAACGCGTTAATTTATAAACCTCATCGTTTTCCTTTAGCTTTAAGGCTTGTTTTACATCTTCTGTGGGCTTGACTTTTTTAAAATAAAGTACTTGAGTCTGAGCAGTTAACCCCTTTTGCTTCATCTCACGATCATAGCTTTGAATCACATGAGTAAATTCTTGCGCAATTTTCGTTTGTCTGACAATTGTTCCCACATGCTTGCGACGTTCTAAATACCCCTGATTAACCAGATCCTGGACTGCATGACTAATCGTCGGACGGGATACCTGATACTTAGCTGCAAGCTCTATTTCTTTAGGAATCAAATCACCCACTTGATAACCGCCATCAGTTATCTGTTTACATAAAATCTCTTCGATTTCCTGATATTTCGCCTTAGTCATTCTTAGGTAAAAACTCCTGTGCCTTTTCCAAAACGATAATCGCATTCAAGCTATGCTCATAGGCTTCGTCTGCTGCTTGTTGATCATGATTCTTGATCTTTTGAGCAAAATAATTAAACTCACTAATCATGCGGTGACTATATTTATTGAAGTTATAGCGTTTAGCCTCTTCTTTACCTATCTGAACGTAATAATCAGGTAGCACGTTTAATGGGCCATCGAAATAAATTAAGCCCTTCTCGCCTTCAATATATGACCGGGTAGGGCCCACAGCATCCTTAGCCGCAATTAAACTAGCTTGCTTATCGTCATAGCTTAAATTCAAAATTCCTGACGTATCGGTATCGTGCTGAATCGTTGGCAAATATGTGATCTTCTTTGGCTGACCAAACAGACTGACACAGAAATTGATATTATAGATGTTCATATCCATCAAGGCTCCGCCACCCATTTTGCGGTCAAACTTAGGGATATGCACACCAGCTAAAAATTCTGAATAATGACTAGAAATCTGCGTTAAATTTAAAGCTACAACATGAACCTTGCCAATCTTTTCCAGATCTTCTTTTAAGTGGAAATAGTTTTCAAGATAAAGAACGGTCATGGCTTCAAACAGCAACACATGGTGCTCATCCGCTATCTTTTTAAGCTCTTTTACTTGCTCACTAGTTTCAACTAAAGGCTTTTCACAAACAACATTTTTACCAGCTGCTAAAGCCTCTTTAGCAATGGAAAAATGCAGTGAATTAGGCACGCCAATATAAACCGTATCAATGTTGCTAGCTGCAAACATTGCCTCATTGTCTGTGTAGACTTTGTTAATTTGATACTTTTGGGCTAATCCCTCTGCCACGCTTTTTGACCTAGCTAAAGTAGAAATTGCCACTAGTTCTACATCCTGCATTTGATTACTTGCAGATAAAAAATCATGAACAATCTGGCCACTACCAACGATTCCTAACTCCATTTTTTCTCCTAACGTTCAATCTCAATACTGTCCACATGATCATCTTCCATCCGCCGCTTTAATGCTTCGTAAATCTTCACACCGGCAGAACAGCCAATTCGATCGGCACCTGCCCGAACCATGGCTAAAAAGTCATCACTGTTGCGAATGCCGCCGGCTGCCTTAACTTTAACATCATCGCCAACCACAGACTTCATTAACTTGACGTCTTCAACCTTAGCGCCAGATATCCCAAAGCCAGTGGAAGTTTTAATAAAATCAGGCTTAACTTCTTTAGCGATCTCAGCCAGCTTCTTAATTTCATCCTTAGTTAAGTAGCAGTTTTCAAAAATTACTTTGCATGGAATATGATGCTCATGACAAACAGCAACCACTTCAGTCATTTCTCGCTTAATATAATCGTAGTTCTTAGCCTTTAATTCGGTAATGTTAATGACGTAATCAATTTCGTTAGCGCCATTTTTGATTGCATCCCTCGTATCAAAAACTTTTGATTCAATCGTCTGTTGTCCTAAAGGAAAAGCAATCGCAGCACCTGTATCAATATCCGTGCCCTTTAATTGCTTAGCACAGAACTTAGACTGCACTTGGTTAATCGCCACCATCTTGAAGTGATACTTTTTCGCCTCATCACAAAGCTTTTTCATGTCCGCCTGCGTTGCATCCGCATGTAAATTGGTGTGATCAATTAATCTAGCAAAATCATCTAAAGTGTATTTCATAATTTAAGCCTCTTCTATTATGTAATAACATATTGCTTACACAATTGATAATAAAGAATACAATTGCATAAGTCAACATATATGTTATTACATAATAAAAAATACCTAGAAATAATCGTTCTAGGTATTTGATTTAAAAAGTTATTCTATTTAATTCAACATGCTCTTAGCATATGGCAATTCCAATGATGGATCAGCATTCAAAGTCAAATCCGCAAATTGATTATCATTATAAAGATTATATGCAGCAGCACCAATCATCGCAGCGTTATCACCACAAAGATTGATATCTGGTAAAATCACCTTTGGTTGATCTGCCTTAGGTAGTTTAGCAATTTCTGCACTCATGCGATCACGTAAGCCATGGTTAGCAGCAACTCCACCACCCATGATAAAGGTCTTGGGCTTATATTGCTTAATTGCGCGAATTGTTTTATGAGCCAAAACATCAATTACTGCTGCTTGAAAACTTGCAGCCAGATCATACTTATTCAACTTTTCATGAATCTGATCAGCATGATGACAAGTGTTAATAAAAGCTGACTTTAAACCTGAGAATGAGAAGTCATAGTCATCATCTTCCATCATTGCTCGTGGGAAGTTAAAGGTATCCTTGCCTTCATGAGCCCAGGCATCGATAGTTTTACCTGCTGGATAGTTTACCCCAAGAACACGACCAATCTTATCGTATGCTTCGCCAGCAGCATCATCGCGCGTATCACCGATAATTTCAAAATGAACAGGATCCTTAAGTAAAACTATTTCAGTATGTCCACCTGAAACCTGTAATGCAAGAGCTGGATATTCAATCTCATCTTTTAGTTGAGCTGCCATAATGTGCCCCATAATATGATCAACACCAATCAAAGGAATACCCGTTGCCATTGAAGCAGCCTTAGCTGCACTTACACCAATTAAAAGAGCACCAACTAAGCCAGGGCCATAAGTCACAGCAATTGCATCGATATCTTTCCAAGTACAATTAGCTTCAGCCAAAGCTTCTTTAGTAATCTGACTAACCACTTCAATATGATGACGACTAGCAACTTCAGGGACTACACCACCAAAGCGTTGATGACTCTTAATCTGCGTTGCTACGATTAAGCTTTCAATCTCACGCCCATTTTTAATGACAGCAGTGGAAGTTTCATCACAAGAACTCTCATAAGCTAAAATGCGAACATTTTTTTTCACTCAAAACGTAAACTTCTTTCTTTTAATCTGATGTGGTTTTAACCATAAAACCATGTTCATAGCATCGGTATGAGTATCATGGTAATAGTTTTTACGAATGAAGGTACCTTCAAAACCTAAGGAACGATATAGCTTTTGGGCAATCTCATTATCTACTCTTACCTCTAGACTAACGCAAT
Source organism: Lactobacillus crispatus (assembly GCF_018987235.1). Taxonomy (NCBI): domain Bacteria; kingdom Bacillati; phylum Bacillota; class Bacilli; order Lactobacillales; family Lactobacillaceae; genus Lactobacillus; species Lactobacillus crispatus. Next base: position 402,274 of record NZ_CP072197.1, on the reverse strand, counting down.
CACTGTCATTTTCACGCGCCCGATCAATAATCAATTGCATTAAGTAACGACCAATATGCATATTTTGAAAAGCCGGCGCTACTGCAATATTAGTAATATGCGTCTCTTCTGGAGTAAAACGCGCACCAATAAATGCAACTAGCATCGATTCATAATACACTACCAAATAAAGACAATTATGCCGCTTCTCTAGTTCTCGCTCAAATGAAAACTTATTCCACGGTGTCCGACCTGAATAAACTTGCTCCTCTAATACAAGCAGGTCAGGAATATTGTCATCTGTAGCTTGCATAATTTGTAGTCTCTTACCGTTTACATTCGCAATAAACGGGGTTAAACTCATATCAATCCGATTTAACTGTTGATGGAAAAATTGATTAAACTTCTTCAACATAATGACTATCTGGCTCGAATGGTTTGCCTGTCTTTTTATGCCAGTCTACTTCAGCCTGAGTTCGACGCAAGTAACTTGGCAATAATTTATCTGGATCAACTGGAACCGCATTTTCAGCTAATTGTCCAATTAGCCCAGCATGGATGACATTCTCTTCTTCAGTTCCATAAACATATGGAATATTCAAAGCTTTAAATTTTTCATCTTGCTTTTCAAGACCTGAGCCCACAAAAACAATTTTCTTAACTTCATGCTTGGCCGCATAATCTTGAATCGCCTTAATTAAAACGTCGATATTGTAATGACCGTCTGGAATGACATTCTCTGGTACAGCACCGCTTAAATAACCGGCCGCAAAATAATTGTCATTTCTTGCATCTAAACCAGTAATTACCAAAGCGTCTTCTTGAACGCCTTTAGCCAAAGCTTGTAAAGTTGAGATTCCTACAACCTCTTTATCTAAAATGCTGGCAAACATCTTAACAGTAGTGATTCCAATTCTTAGTCCAGTATAAGAACCTGGCCCAATAGCAACTGCAAAACGATCAATATCTTTTAAGCTTAAATCATTATCTTTTAAGATTTCATCAATCAAAGGATCAAGATGTTCGCTATGATTACGCTCATCTCGTTCATTTTTCTCAACAATAATTTGTTGACCATCATTCAAGGCCACGCTCAAATGATTAGTAGCTGTCGAAACACTTAAAATTTTCATTTTATACATTTTTCTCTTTTCGCTTTAAATCACTTTTTTATTTTAACACGAGAAACGGCTTGTAAAACAAAGTAGCTGATAACCATTTGAATCCAAGGAACGATCGTCTCCTTAGGTAAACGTTGGATCAAAGCCGCATTGAAATTGATACCATACATAATATGTAGCCATAAGGTATTCATGCCAATATTGACAATTACAGTCACCAGAATAGTAGAAGCAATAATCCGCCAAATTTTAACTGGCTTATTATATAAAAACAGGGCGTAGATAAATGGGCCTGCCATTGCTGTTAAAGTAAAACCAATGAAAAAGCCACCTTGATTGCCAAAAAGTGCAGATGAAATTAAATCACTAATTCCACCGCCAATTGTTCCCCAGAGCGGACCAAAGAGATATCCTAATAGCACACTCCCAATGAAACCCAGTCCCACTTTAACCATTACTGGACCAAAAGAAAACTGACTTAGAATAATTTTCATTGAAACAACAATACCTAAAAAGACTAGTTGCTGTAAATCCGTTCGTAAAATTTTCTTTGTATTCATTTGACCGATTCCTCCCATAATTAAAAACAACTGATAGCGTCATGTTGTTACTATATCACACGCCAACTTAATTCACAGACAGCCTTAACTGTCCCATCTTCTGCTTCAATTGCATGAGACGTAGTCATAATATCATATTGAACCAAGTCCATGCAAGAATTTATACTCTCACCATAATGAACTTCTTTATCAAATTTAATATCAATTGCTGTAACAATATGTTCTTTTAAAAAGTTACGATCCAACATATCAACAAACCAACTGAAATAATGACTATTAGTTACATGATGATTAGTATCTAAGTCATCGTAACGCGCACGGTATGAACGCTTTTGCTCGTATTCGGTTTGCGGACGCAATCTTGGAAAACGTGGCATCTTTTTAAGTAGTGGTGCACCCCAATCTTCCATCATTTTAGTATCGGCTGGCACCATATGCCGCTTCTTCAAGTCGAGCATTACCCACTGGCTTTTTACAGTCACTAATGGCTTACCGTCTTGCGTACTAACGCCAAAATCACGATACTCAAAAAAACGATTATAGCCGCTAGCTTCAGTACTTAGAATAACTTGATCACCCGGTTTAGGCAGGTCTTTAATCTCAAAATGATATTGAGTAACGACCCAGCCTAGACCACGCTTAACCAAGTCATCAGTCCCAGCACCACCTTGACTTAATTGATGCTCAGAAACCTGCATCATCAAATCAACTAGTGCTGGTAACTTTAATCGGCGATTTTCATCACAATCTTTAAATTCAATTTGATATTCTTCGGTATATTTCATAATTAGTCCTGGTGATATTGATCATACAATTCATTCTTAGAAACATGATGCTGCTTGGCTACCTGTTTAATTGCATCTTTCTTGGATTCACCTTTTTCAACCAAGTCATTAACTAAGTCAATTAATTCTGTCCAAGATAGTTGCTTAGGCGCTTCTGTATTAGGTGAAACTAGAATCACAAATTCCCCGCGTGGAGCATTCTCATTGAAGTAATTCGTAACTTCTTCCACACTACCCCGGATAAACTCTTCGTGGATTTTGGTCAGTTCACGTGCAGCTACAATTTGACGATCTTTTGGCAGCACACTAGCCAATGTTTTGAGGTTTTTTGCTAGACGATGCGGGGCTTCATAAAAAATTGATGTTGCTCTATTATCGCGCATCTGTGCAAAATAGGTCTTCTGTTCCGATGATTTTCTTGGTAAAAAGCCATAATAAGTAAATGGCTGATTAAAACCGGAAGCAATCAAAGCAGTTGAAAAAGCATTTGGACCAGGAAGTGGTACAACCGGAATATCATGCTTAATGCATTCTTGTACTAATACATAACCTGGGTCAGAAATCACGGGCATCCCCGCGTCACTAATCTCGGCAATCACAGCACCTTCCTTCATCAACTTGATCAATTCCGGCGCCCGCTCCTTGGAATTATACTTATGAAAAGAGATCATTTTATTATGAACCCCAATTTTTTCCAGTAAAATCCCACTAGTTCTTGTATCTTCTGCGGCTACATAATCTGCATCGGTTAAAACTTTTTTAGCGCGAATAGTAATATCTTCCAAGTTACCAATCGGAGTTGGCACTAAATAAAGCTTTCCTTCATCTTTTGCATAACTGCTTTGACGTTTCATTATCTACCGTCCTTTTTCTTGCCCTTTTTTTCGCCAAAATTGTCCAAAATATCAAGACAAAACATACAATCTGCACTTGGATCACGATGCGAGCCATAGTACATATTGCAAATGTGGTACCCTGAATCATAAATCTTCTTTAATGATTCCAAGCCACTCTGCGTTTTAGTCTCAGGTGCAGGCTGATTTGCCGTTAACTTGTCCAGCTTCTCATGGAGTAATTGGTTTTCTACCTTCAACTCCGTGTTTTCTTTTAATGTTTCTAAAATATCATTTTCCAAGCTGGCAATCGTCTTGGTCATATTTTCTGTTGTTTCTTCAATCTTTTTCAGTTTTGAATATGGATCCAATCTAAACACCTACTTCCATTTTAAGGCGAGATAATCTAACGCATTTTGTAAATTTACGTTACTCAAACGCATTTTGTCTATTTCAATTAAATTCTTAAGCATTGTCGCCGCCATTATTCTTTTAGCAGGATTACGCAAATCTTGCTCGGCCAATAATTTTAACTGAAGCAAGATGTAACCCTGCTCTGACACTAGCTTAGCATCAGCAGCTAGCTTGTGTGCACTGACAAGTGCTAAGCTGTTGTGTTCCAGCATTTCTTGATAAAAATATTTAATTGCCTGATTCCATTTATCAAGATTACCCAGTTCCTCAATCTCTGCTTTTGAAAAACCATTCCCCAGTAAGACTGCAGTCCTATCACTAGCCCTCTCACCATTGTCAAAATTAATGATCTGGGTCCGTGAACGCACCGTTGGTAAAATCTGATCACTATTGTTAGTAATCAAAATCGTAACTACTGGCGCTACTGGTTCTTCTAGTAAGTTTAATAATCCGTTTGCTGCAGCTAAAGTTAACTTTTGTGCTTCATTAATAAAGAAGAAACGGCGAGTACTTTCAACTGGGCTTTTGGCTAATTCTTCTTTTAAGGGACGAATTTGATCAATCCCTAGAGTCTGTTTTCCATCAGGCGCTACTAGCAATACATCTGGGTGGTTACCTGACAAAATTTGCCGACAATTTTGACAGCTGCCATCCGGCTTATTTTCACCAGTACAATTAAACAAACAAGCTAGCCAGTATGCAGTATTCAATGCCCGTGCCTCATCGCTATCAACAAAAAGATAACTATGAGCTAACTTTTTTTGGTCATATGCTCTTTTTAAAAATTGGGTTTGCTTTTTCCCAACATTACTAAGATCAATCATCAGAAGCGTTTAAACTCATCAACTGGAACAACAAAACAAGTTGCACCACCGACTGTCACTTTCAAAGGCTGTGTAATTTCATACCCAGTTGAAACCATATGTGGTGTTGCAATTTCCTCTCTTGCTCGAGACTGTTCCTTAATAATCTTTAATACATCGTCTACTTTATCGTCATCACAACCTACTAAAAAGGTAGTATTTCCTTGACTTAAAAAACCACCTGAAGTTGCTAACTTAGTAGCACGAAAATCATTTTGAACAAAGGCCCGTTGTAAATCATTAGAGTCTTCTTTTTGCACAATTGCAATTACTAACTTCATCTAAATCAATCCTTAAAATAACTCTGGCATTCTTTGCTTTAATGTTGCAATAACTTGAGCAACTACCTGATCAATTGGCTGCGTAGCATCAACAGTTACGAAGCGTTCAGGATACGTCTCTTTTACCTTGAGAAAACCGGCATAAACCTTTTTATGAAAGGCAAGATTCTCTTGTTCCAAACGATCTTCCTGACCCGGACGCAGCTTTTCAATTCGTTTTAACCCTACTTCAGGATCAAGATCTAAGAAAAAAGTAAGATCAGGATCTAATTTATCCGTTGCAAAATCATTAATTTGCTTAACTTCCTGAATTCCTAAATCACGTCCCGCTCCTTGATAAGCTAAAGAACTATCGACATAGCGATCTGAAAATACGACTTTGCCTTCCTTTAAAGCTGGACGAATAATCTCTTCCACATGCTGACTACGTGATGCAGCATATAAAAGCGCTTCGGTCTTATTGTCCATCTTGTCGTTAGCAGGATCTAAAATAATGTCGCGAATTTTTTCTGCAATTTTTGAACCGCCTGGTTCACGCGTCACAAGATATTGTGTCTTAAGCTCTGAACCAATTTGGTTCAATACTTCTTTTAAAACTGTACTTTTCCCGGCGCCATCAGGGCCTTCAAAACTAACAAAATAACCTCTCATAAAATCCTCCATATGTCTATTCTACAGAAGTTTCATAGAGATTAACAGTCCTACTATTTTTTATTTATTCAAAATAAAAAAAGACCAATATTGTAGTGACCCGCATTTTTCGGACACTTTATTGATATTATGCGACTAAGGACTTATTCCGATATTCTATCGGAGTAAGTTCTTTTAGTTTATCCTTAGTTCTTTCCGTATTGTAATAGTCTATATATTTTCTGATAGCTTGCTCTAATTCGTCAAGTGAAGCATATTTCTTCTCCTGACCATAGAACATTTCACGTTTGAGAATGCCAAAGAAGCCCTCCATTAAGCCATCATCTGGAGAACAGCCTTTTCTAGACATGCTTTGTTCAATACCGCGAATAGCTAGTTCATGTTGATAAGCCTTGTGTTGGTATTGCCAGCCTCGATCTGTATGAAAGATTAAACCATTTAGTGCCTGATTAGTTTTAAAAGCATCATCCAACATTGACATCACTTGTTTCAGATTAGGATGACGAGAAATATTATAAGCAACGATATCACGTCCGCAGCCATCAATGATAGGTGATAAATAGAGTTTCTTACCCCTTAGATTGAATTCGGTAATATCGGTATACCATTTCATATTCGGTCTTAAAGCAAAGAATTTGCGTTTAATTAAGTCTGGTTTGATTCTGCCTTTAATATCTCCTTGATAGCTGCTATATGGATGTCTACGCTTCATCACATAACCGTACAAATCCATTTTGCGCATTAAACGATTAACAGTTTTACGATTAATCTGATAGCCTTCACGATGCAAAATATGTGTAATACGACGATAACCTGGGGCAACATAACGATTCTTAATCTCATCATAGATCTCCCGAATGCGCATCATCACATCACTATGATGAACTTGATCCTTATCCTCACGAGTATAAACGTCATAGTAGTTACTGCGCGAGATGTGCGGCAGATCTTCATTAGCGTTAATAATTTCAATGATCTTCTTTACTGCGAGCCCCAGTTCATGCCTCAATTCGGTAACAGCTTGTGCTATTTCTGTTTTGGTTGGCTCTTTCTTTTTTGAACCAAGGCATCCAATTTTTTTATATATGCGTTTTCGACAGTAAGCTTTAAATTCTGGCGACGCAACTTGGCGTTTTCTTGCTTGAGCCGTTCTAATTCGTTTAACTCTTTCTTGCTCATGGATTCGTCGTCCTTTCTTCTTGATAACGACATTATATCCATTTTCTTTGTAAGAGCGAATCCAATTGCTTAACATACCATTACCAGGCAAACCTAGATCAAGTGCTACTGCATTAATCGATTCATTTCCTAAAAGCACTCTTTTTATGGCATGTTCTTTATACTCTTTTGAGTAATGCGTATAAGATTTATCAAGTACTGATAAGCCATGAATTTTAATTAAATTTATTAGATAATTTACCTTTTCTCTTCTGATACCATATTTCTTACTTAAGTACGTTCCACGTTTATTTTCTAAAGTCCATTCTTCAAAAATATGAATTTTATCCTTTTTAGTTAGTTTAGACATAGTAAAACCCTCGAGATTCATGTCCGAATTTCGAGGGTCACTACATATTCGGTCTTTTTCTACTGGGTAATAGCATTAGTAATACCACTAAATCTTGTGCCTCGATGACGAGCTTCATTATACAAAAAAGTATACTTTGCCTTTAAGATTCGATTTTGCACATAATTATCTTCGGATAAATCTAAAGTTGTTTGATCGAGATCTTGCTCTAATGCAATTTGATTTTGTAGCTTTTCAATCTCGGCTACCAACTTTTGATCACCCATTGCTTTGATCTTTGCTTGCTTTTTATTAGCCATTATAATGCCGTTCTTCCTTGCACTGCGCGCTTTAAAGTAATGGAATTAGCATATTCAATGTCACTACCAACTGACAAACCAGCGGCCAATCTAGTTACCTTAATACCAGCTGGCTTAATTAATTTGCTGATATACATCGCAGTTGATTCGCCTTCTGGAGTTGAATTAAGCGCCAAAATCACTTCTTTAACAGCATCATTTTTTTGCAAACGCGTAATTAAAGACTTGATATTGATCTCTTCTGGTCCAATTCCATCCATTGGTGAAAGAACACCATGAAGCACGTGATAAAGTCCGTCATATTCGCCCATTTCCTCAAAAGCCATCAAATCCTTTGGTTGTTCAACTACCATAATAGTTGTTTGATCGCGATTAGGATTAGAGCAAATATCACAGACATCTTTTTCGGTAATATTGCCACAGATCGGACATTGATGAATGTCTTTTTTTACTTGAACTAAAGACTTAGCAAAATCATCGACATCCTGATCAGGCATATCCATCGTATAAAAAGCCAACCGAGTCGCCGTTTTTTCACCGATTCCAGGTAGCTTCATATAAGCATCAATTAAATGAGCAATTGGTAATGGATATTGCAATTACATCAAACCTTTCGTGTATTTACCTAAGCTTGCCTGAGTTGCCTCATCAATTTTGGCCAAGCCCTTGTTAACCACATCAATTACCAAATCTTGTAACATATCTGGGTCGTCTGGATCAATTGCTTCCTTATCAATCTTGATGTCCTTCAACTTGCGGTCACCAGTAAAGGTAGCTACTACTAAATCATCGGCAGACTTACCAGTAAATTCTTGAGCAGTAATGTTTTCCTGCTCTTCTGCCATTTGTGCTTGCAACTTCTTAGCTTGCTTCATCATTTGTTGCATGTTCATGCCGCCCATGCCCATACCACCAAAATTAGGTCTTCTACTCATAATTTTTCTCCTTTATTATTCTATTATACTAATAATCTGCTTATCAAAATTGTCATCTTTCTCTAGTTTAACTTGTTTATCATCAAAATTAAACTCAGCAGTATGCTTATGCGGTATCTTCACCTTATTAGTTACGCCCATTTTCATCCATTCATATTCTGAATCGATGTGCCCTATATCAATCATTTGATTATTAAGCTGAGCTATCAAATCAGCCACAATCACTTTTGCAGTAGGACCTAACATCAGTAAAATCAACCTATTAGCTGCATTTTTAATAATTTCATCTTCAATAACTTTTTTGCGACTATATGCATTAGTTGGCGGACAAATGAGTCTACTAATTGATCTAGCATTAGAAAACAAGTCATGCCTTCGCCTGAGCGACTATATTTACCTTCTACAATTAAAAGATCATGATCCTGCCAAAGCTGTTTCATTTTAGCAAAATAATCTTTAGCGTGACTTTTATCTACTAAATCAATATATGGCCGTGAAAAGAAAGTAGAAACGTATACATTGTATTGCAATTCAACTTCTCTTAACAAGTCATGATTATTCGGGAAGAAACTATTTTGATAAAAATTACGGCAATAATCATTATAGCGATCTAACTTTTCAAAAACATCAGATAATCCTACTAATAAACGGCGATTGCTGCCTTCTAACAGGAGCTCTTTTAGCGAACCAGCTAGAATTATGATCTTCTAGTAAGATCTGTAATGTTGTTTCTTTATTTAAAACTTTAATATTATAATCATTGCTCATAGTACTTTAGTCTTTAATATTGACTGCATCCCCAAAAAGATCCTTTGCCTTATTAATCACTTCTGGATCAACTTCTGGTTCATCTGACTTTTCTTCTTGAATCTCAATCTGTTGCTTTTTCTTAGCAAGTAGCTCATCCTTATGGCTTTCAACAAATTCTTTTCTAACTGCCAGCCAATCGTTATCTGGCACCAAGACAATGCCGTAAGAATGTTTAGCAAACTTTTCAATATAGTCCGTTAAGCGCCCTAACAGATCATTATCTGCGCTCGCATTTTCAAACCATAAAGTATATTTGCATTTCATGACAACTTGTTCAGGACTAGCAGCCACTGGTTCTAATACATCAAGCAGTGCTTTTTCAGAGACAGCTAAAACAGATTGTAAATCAGGCCAGACATTCTTAATTGTCTCTAAATCGTTTCGAGTAGCATTTTCAAGAACATGATATACTTGTTTGCGATTTTCTGCCGTAGTTTTTTTAACTTTTCTAACCGGCTTTTTAGTTTGCTTCTCTTTTGGTTTAACAGCAGGCTTAGGAGCCACTTTAGGTACCGCAGTATCCAAGTGAAATACCTGATTTGTTGATAAACTTGGCTTATTGGATACTTCACTAAGTTTTTGTGTTAAATCAACGACTTGCTTCTTCAACGCTGCTAGTTCAGCCTGCAAATCAGTATTACCTTGTGCAGGTTGAGCTGGTGTTGTCTTAGCTGGGGCAGCGCTTGTCTGCACTGGTGCAGGACTACTTGCTTCTACTAAGAACACTTCCAGTGGTATCTGTTGCTGATTAGTATAGCGTAAATCATTCAAAGCATTATTAGCCAAATTAATCAATCGATAATAACTATCTGTAGAAACGCTCTTTATTTTTTCAATAAAGTCTTTTGTTAAAAAAGTTTCCTGTTTATTTTCATCGGTTTTGACGATTAATAAACTCTTAGTAGTTAGATCGATGATTTCATCTAAAATGTTTTTTGAACTAGCTCCTTTAGCCAACTCATCTTGTGTAAGCTGCAAGGCTTGACCTGCATCCTGATTTAACAAAGCTAAAAGAATTTTTTCAATATTTTCTCGATCTGCAAAGCCTGTAATCTGCAAAGCATCATCATAGTTGACGCTTTCCTTCTCGTAACTCAACAGTTGATCCAAAATGCTAAGAGCATCCCGCATCCCACCATCGGCTACTTGAGCAATGACTGCTAAAGCTTTATATTCATATTTAATATTTTCTTGATCAAGAATGTATTTCATTCTCTTCTCAAGGTCTTCTTTGGAAATTCGCTTAAAATTATAGCGCTGCGTTCTAGAAATAATCGTCGCAGGCACTTTTTGCAATTCAGTCGTTGCTAAAATAAATACTACATGCTCTGGTGGCTCTTCTAATGTCTTCAGCAAAGCATTAAAAGCTCCCATCGACAACATATGAACTTCGTCGATGATATATACCTTGTATTTACCTTCCGTTGGAGCATATTTTACCTTATCGCGAATTTCACGAATTTCATCAACCCCATTATTTGAAGCGGCATCAATTTCCATGATATCTGGCATTGAACCTTGATCAGCTGCAATACAGTTAGCACACTCATTGCATGGTTCACCATCTTGCAAATTAGTACAATTCAATGCCTTAGCAAAAATCTTAGCACAAGATGTTTTACCAGTTCCGCGGGGTCCTGCGAAAAGAAACGCATGGGAAACCTTACCACGTTTAATCGCATTTTTTAAGGTATCGGTAATCGCTTCTTGACCAATCACACTGTCAAAAGTCCGCGGCCGCCACTTACGATATAGCGCTTGATAAGCCATAAATTCTCTTTCCTAAGTAAAAAAGCTCCTAGCTCTCGAAGAGCTAAGAGCTGTTAATATTCTAACAAAAAAGGCACATGCCTGAACAACCTTAGTGCTGCTACCTTCCGGTCCTGACACAATTCAGAGGTCAAACATTGCCCAACAACTATGTTAACGTATTTCAGTAAATATTACCAGCATCTTGTTTTAAAAATTACTGATTTTATACTTCTTTTTGAGCTAATTTAGCTGCTTTTTGTTTCTCACGAATCGCTCTGAAAAAATCTTTTAGCATTTGTGCACATTGATCACGATACAGTCCACGAATTGCATGCGGATGATGATTAAATTTTTCTACGCTAAATAAATCCACAACTGATCCACAAGCTCCGGCTTTTGGATCAAGTGCACCGAAATAAACGTCTTTTATTCTAGAATTAATAATTGCCCCTGCACACATCGGGCATGGTTCCAAAGTCACGAATAAGCTGCAGTCAATTAAGCGCCACATGCCTAACTTACTGCAAGCTTCTTTAATCGCAATCATTTCTGCATGTTGGGTAGCATCTTCATCAAGTTCACGCCTGTTATATCCAGTACCAACTACGCGGCCATCAGGATCAACAACAACTGCCCCTATCGGCACCTCTCCTTGCTTTTCAGCTTCTTTTGCCTGGTCAATGGCTAATTGCATGTATTTCCTTTTATCTTCGCCAGACAGCATTTTATCACTTCTCAATTCATCGTTTTTATTTATTGTATCAAAAAAGCAGCTATTTGCGACTAGCTGCTTACTTTTTACAATGGTTCAATGTTACGATTTCTAAAGTTGTGGTAGAAAAAGATTCCTGACAAGATCAAGTATAATGCAGCAATTCCAGCTGGAGCAGCAGTCTCGTTATCACCGGAAATCATACCTAACATAAACACACCAACAATTACAATCAATACTGCAACAATGTATTTCCAAGCCTTTTTCATAATAATTATCCTCTTCACATACTCTTGATATTTACAAGATTATTATACGAGGATAAATCCAGTTTTGAAAGCACTTTTATAAAGTCTAATGCTTATTTAATAGTACTTTCAAGCATTTTTTATTTAGTTATTTCTTAGTTGATTTTAAGATATAATAGCCTTTATCTCTTGTTAAAATTTCACAATTACCATATGTATTGGTCATCAGCTTACGCGCACTAGGTTCTCCCTGCTTTTTCTGAATAACTACTAATAAGATACCGCCATTAACCAAATGCTCATTTGCTCCCAGTAAAATCTCATTAACCACTTTTTTTCCTGCTCTAATAGGCGGATTTGTTAATATTAGACCAAACTTTTTATCATTATCCACATGTTCATAACAATCAGAGGAATAGATATTTACATTATCTATGTGATTAACTTGTGCATTCTGCTTTGCCAAGCTTAATCCACGCTCATTTACATCAACCATATCTACAGTTTGATCAGGCCAAAACTTAGCCGCAAATAAACCAATCGGACCATAACCGGTACCAACATCCAAGATATTATCCTTAGGAAAAACAACATCTTTCATTGCCTTGATCAATACGCCTGAGCCATAATCAACCCTCATTTTAGAAAAGACACCTGCGTCTGTTGTGAATTTCAAATCAATATTATCCACATGATAATCAACAACATGTTGATCATGCTTGGCAGTAGGATCAGTCGCAAAATACATTTGATTTTTTTCTTCACTCATTTTAACTAACCTTTCTTTTTCTCAAACCATTCTTTTATCTTATGCAGCTCCGTTGTATTCTGTACATCTTTCAATTCATTAATCTGTGCTTGCATCTTTTTGTTTTGATCAGCCAAATCCTTGTTTTGCTTTTCTAAATTATCAAGCTTTTTCAAAATTAATTGAATATTATCATGCGTTTTTAACGTATTCGCGCCATTCGTTCTCCTCATCAAATACGAAGTAATCGATGACGTTAACATACCAACTATTCCAATTCCTAAAAGCATCATTACTAATGTAACGAATTTTCCTACAATACTATGCGGTGGAATTGTTTTGCCAAAAATTGCATCATAACCGACAGTAGAAGCTGTTGAAATGACCCACCAAAAAGCAGTATCCAGCGTTACATGTTCAGTGATTGCGAATGCTTCCGCTCCTACCAACAAAAATGTAATTGTAAAAAAGATTACATAGAGTAGGCCATTAGTATGAAAAATATTACGTAATTTTCCCATCAAACCAGCTAATCGAATCAAACGCAAAAGCCGCAAATCTGATACCAGCCCAGATAAATTAAAAATATTTAAGCTGATAAACAATAACCCCATTGGAATAATACTCAGCAAGTCATAAATGTGAGTTTTGAAATATAGTTTCTTGTCTTCTGCTGCATGTAAGCCACGAAAGTAATCAATTGCAAAATATACTACAATTGCACTATTGATCCAGAACCATTTACTAGTCGGTTCATCAATATTAATAACCGCAGCAAAATCTAAAATAATCAAAAAAATCGAAATAATAGCTAAAATGGCCATTACCCATTGATATGGCGTTAGTCTTCTTTCTATATCTTTCATCATAAATTTAATTATACAAAAAAATAAGCTCTTCGCACATAGCAAAGAGCTTATTCATAGTTGCCCAGTTGGGCTGTAACTATTTAAGGGTTACAGTAGCACCAACTTCTTCAAGCTTAGCCTTGATGTCGTTAGCTTCGTCTTCTGAAACGCCTTCCTTAACGTTCTTAGGAGCACCATCAACAAGGTCCTTTGAGTCCTTAAGGCCAAGACCAGTAATGTCACGAACTGCCTTAATAACCTTAACCTTTTCTTGACCTGCTTCAGTCAATTCAACGTCGAATTCTGACTTAGCAGCACCTGCGTCTGCAGCACCTGCAGCAGCAACTGGAGCAGCAGCAGTAACGTCAAATTCGTCTTCAATAGCCTTTACAAGGTCGTTCAATTCAAGGATGGTAGCACCCTTCAATTCTTCAATAATCTTATCAGTATCTAAAGCCATTTAAGTATCCTCCGAAAAATTAGAATTTAGATATTAAATATAAATTTCTTTATTATTCAGCTGAGTCTTCATCCTTAGATTCAGCAACAGCCTTAACAGCATATGCGAAGTCGCGTACAGGAGCTTGTAATACAGAAACAAGCATTGAAAGCAAACCTTCGCGGCCTGGGATAGCAGCAAGTTCCTTGATTTCATCCTTAGAAGTCAACTTACCTTCAAGCATACCACCCTTAATTTCGATAACGTCAAAGTCATCTTCGTACTTAGAAACGATACGTGCAGGTTCAGTAACGTCATCAGCGTTATCAGTGTAGATAACAGCAGTTGGTCCAACAAAAGTATCATCAAGACCTTCGATACCAGCCTTAGCAGCAGCACGTCTTAAGTAGGTATTCTTGATAACCTTCATCTTAACATCGTTATCACGAAGTTCCTTACGCATGTTAGTAACTTCTTCAACAGTCAAACCAAGGTAGTTAATTACCAAGATTGCCTTAGCAGCTTTAAGTTCTTCAGCAAATGCATCAACGAACTTTTCTTTTTCAGCAATAGCAGCTTTACTCAAATTATTTCACCTCCATGATCACATTGATAAATTCTATAAGGCCTAAAAAAAGCAAAAGCTCCATGCCGAAAGACATGGAGCATAAAAATCTTCATCATCTTCTGGCCTCGGCGGGATTTTGAGGCGTCATGCCACCCGAGTCTTAGGTAGAATTTACAGTTAATTATTATAGCAAGCTTTGCTGTAAAATGCAAAAGATAATTTTATTTATTTTGGTTATTGATGATTTCATTAATTTTATCCACCATCTCGTCTACTCGATCATTGCCAAAAACAGTGTAGTTTGAGTAAGTATTGTTTTGATCTGCTGTATCCCCAAAAGACAAAATCGGAATATTACGTTCCTTAACTTGATCAATTATCTGATAAACTTTATCACCGTAGTTAATGTCCAAATAAGCATCTGCTGTCTTAATTAAGCGTTTCTGTTTTTCACCAATAATTGTTTGGTATAACGCCAATACAGTTTTTGAAATATTCATTAATTATACGCGTGGTGCTAGTTAAATCGTTTTAGTTAATAAAAGTTGTAAGTAATTTAAATAGAAAAGAGTCTGATCTAATTGAACTATCTCAAGCTTAAGCGTTTTTCTCACCATTTACAAGTTAGTTTTAATCGGTTAAATGTGATTTGTCGCTCGCTGTATAAGCTTTATGCGCCTGATGGACTTAAACATCGTAAAAATGTTGATCAGACCAAGCTTCCTGATAGTTCTATCTTAGCGATGCTCATTTGGCAAACTGAAATTGGAATTGAATCTCAACGAAGATTCTGTAAATTCTTCGTTGGCTTATCTCATTCTCGCTTTAACCGTCGAGCTCGAATGCTCTTGCCTCTAATTCGTTGTATCCGTCAGGCTTGGAATCAAGAAGTAAAGACAGCTGGAGAATTTTTGATTATTGATAGTTTCCCAGTGCCAGTTTCCCAGCCTGTTCGCAATTATCGTGTCAAGATCTTTCGGGGCGTAGCTGATATTGGTTATAAAGCAACCAAGAAAGTCTATTATTATGGCTTCAAGGTCCACGCAATAGTAAGCGATGATGGCAATTAGAAGAAGCATTGAAAGCGACTTTTCTTTGCTTAGTTATTACAACGCTGAGAATAATCGAGCAAGAAGTCCAGTAGGCTTTCAACAGCGGCTAGAAATAGCTATTTTAGCTTATAATATGGCATATTGTCTAGAACGATTTAACTAGCACCACGCGTATCAACTGTTTTTTATTACAAAAAAAGCACCGCTTTTTACGGTACTTTATTTAAATCGTTTCACTTTCAGTTGAATTAGATAGTTCTTCTAGTTCACCCGTAGTTTTATAAACCACCCAGCTAGCCAAGTTAACAATGTGGTCACCGATTCGTTCAAGTAAACGGGTAACTACAAAATAGCTTGATGAAGCCATTGCACGCGAAGGATCATCTTCAATTCCATCAACGATCAATTGACGAGCTCTTACATAGTCGTGGTCAATCATGCTATCACGACTAGCCACTTCACGTGCCATTTTTTCATCATCTTGCACGTAAGCAGTTAAAACTTGAATTAACATATGTCGCACATTATGTGTCATATTAGAAATAATTTCTTCAACTTCTGGAATACGAGGATTACCTTTTACTCTGATTGTTTCCAGAGCAATACTCATAGCATTTTCACCAATTCGCTCCAAGTCAGTAGTGGCCTTTAAAATACTGATAACAACTCTAAAATCAGTAGCTACCGGTTGCTGCAAGGCCATTAATTTTAAGGCTTGCTTTTGAATATCAATTGATTCTGTAGGAATCTTTTCTTCATCATCAACCATTGACTGCGCAGTCTTTTTATCATGATCAACAAAAGCACGGGTAGCATGGTCAATATCATCGTTGACGAGGACACCCATTTCCATAAATTGTGTATTTAATTTTTTCAGTTCATCCAAAAATATTTCGTGCATCTTTTTACCTCAAAATTTTAACCAAAACGACCGTTAAGATAATCACTTGTGATTTGTTTCTTAGGTGCAATAAACATTTCTTCAGTTGGACCAGCTTCAATCAAATCGCCATTCATCAAAAAGGCGGTCTGATCAGAAATTCGTCCTGCTTGCTGCAAATTGTGAGTCACCATAATAAAAGTATACTGATGCTTTAGTTCCATCAGTGTCTCTTCAATCTCACTACTTGAAATTGGATCAAGCGCACTTGTGGGCTCATCTAATAAAACAACTTTAGGTCTAACAGCCAACGCACGAGCAATACAAATTCTTTGCTGCTGTCCTCCTGAAAATGCTTGAGCGTTTCTAGTTAAATTGTCCTTTGTTTCTTTCCAAATAGCAGCTTGCTTAAGACTCTCTTCTACCCGCTGATCAATTAGCTCTTTGTCTTTAACACCAGCAATTTTTAAGCCATAAGCCACATTGTCATATACGGAAAACGGGAATGGGGTTGGCTGTTGAAAAACCATGCCGACTTCTTTACGTAGACTGACCAAATCCATTTTAGAATTATAGATATCTTGGCCTTCAAACTTGATTTCACCTGTGATCTTAATGTTTTCGATGTCATCGTTCATTCGATTAAGACAGCGTAAAAAAGTAGATTTACCACAACCACTTGGACCGATCAAAGCTGTTAATTCTTTTTTCTTAAAATCAAGACTGATCCCGTGCAGTGCTTCATAATTGCCATAACTTAGATGTACATCTTTTGCTGAAATTATTGTTGTCATTTTATCCAAAACTTCCCTGAATATAGTTTTCAGTAATCTTACCCTTAGGATTAGTAAAGATCTCTGCCGTTGAATTATATTCAATTGCATGTCCTAAATGGAAGAATGCAGTATAATCACTAATTCTTGAGGCTTGCTGCATGTTGTGAGTTACCATAATCATAGTATACTTACTCCTCAACTGCTTAAGGGTATCTTCCAGTTTAGAAGTAGAAACAGGATCCAAAGCGCTGGCAGGTTCGTCCAGTAGTAAAATTTCTGGCTTAACAGCTAAAGCACGAGCAATGCATAAACGCTGTTGTTGACCACCCGACAATGCTAATGCACTTTTATCCAGCTTATCTTTAACTTCATCCCATAAAGCAGCCGCACGCAAACTTTCTTCTACAACTCGATCAAGTTCTGCCCGATCCTTATGTCCATCTGCCTTCAAAGCATAAACAATATTTTCTCTAATTGATTTAGGAAATGGATTAGGCCGCTGAAAAACCATGCCAATGTTTTTTCTTAATTCATAAACATTGATATTAGGCTTATTCACATCTAAACCATGAAACCAGATTTTTCCGTTAACAGTTGCTACTCGATCATTCATTCGATTTAATGAACGTAAAAATGTTGATTTACCTGAACCCGAAGCACCGATCAAAGCTGTAATCGTGTTCTTTTTAAATTGAAGACTGGCATCAAATAATTTTTGTACCTTACCGCCATAAAGAACACTTAAATCTTCAGTTGATAATTCCAAATCATCATTTGCAAAAGTTTTAATATAGCTAGGTTTTAAATCTTGCATTATTTCACCTACTTAGCTGCAGTTAACTTGCGGTACAATTTATTGCCTAAATAACGTGCACCTAAATTAAATACGATTACCACAATAACCAAGAGCGCTGAAGTAGCTGCTGAAACAATCGTGGCATCAGGAATAATTCCTTCAGTATTTACTTTCCAAATGTGGACCGCCAATGTTTCGGCTGGCCGCATTACATTAAGTGGACTAGTTGGACTAAATGGATTCCAGTCCGCATAATTGACTGTTGATCCACTTTGTCCCGCTGTATAGATCAAAGCGGCAGCTTCCCCGAAGATTCGGCCCGCACTCAAAATAATTCCAGTTAAAATTCCGGGAAGAGCAGCGGGTAAAACAATCCCGCGAATAGTTTTCCAATTAGATAATCCTAAAGCCAATCCTGCTTCACGTTGATCTTGTGGGACGCCCTTTATTGCTTCTTCAATATTGCTAGTTAAAATTGGCAAATTAAAGAAGGTCAAAGCTAAAGCACCAGAAATAATTGAAAAACCAAAGCCAAATTGAACTACAAACAATAAATAACCAAATAAGCCAACTACAATTGATGGTAATGAACTAAGAATTTGAATTGTAGTTCTAATCAAATTGGTCACCCAATTATCTTTAGCATATTCTGCTAGATAAATTGCTGCTCCTAAAGCAATTGGTAAGGAGATAATAGTAGTCAAAATTAACAAATAAATTGAATTGAAAAGTTGATCACGTACCCCACCACCAGCTTGGTATGATGAGGCTTCAGAACTCAAAAAGTGCCAGGACAAATGTGGAATACCTGTAATCAAGATATCACCTAGGATACCGGCCAAAATTAATACAACAATTCCTACCAAAATATAGATAATCGCCGTAGCTAATTTATCTTTCTTTTTTGCATCCATATTACTTTTGTCCCTTCTTTCCAATTAACTTAACTAGGAAATTAAATACCAAAGACATAATTAAAAGCAATAATGCTAATGACCATAATGCATTGTTTGGCAAAGTTCCCATGACCGTATTTCCCATTTGACTAGTTAATTGGCTAGTTAATGTTGCTGATGGACTGACCAAATTGTATGGCATCAAGACGGCATTACCGATAACCATTTGTACGGCTAAAGCTTCACCGAAGGCCCTTGCCATTCCGAAGATTACCGCCGTCAAAATTCTAGGCGTAGCAACTCGCAAAACAACATGATAAATAGTCTGCCAATGCGTAGAACCTAAGGCCATTGAAGCTTTTCTAAAATGACTTGGTACAGCCTTTAAGCTATCAACCGTTAATGATGTGATTGTTGGTAAAACCATAACGAACAACACCAACGTAGCTGCTAAAATACCAAAACCTGTTCCACCAAATAGTTTTCTAATCACAGGCACGATGATAGTTAATCCCAAGAAACCATAAACTACAGACGGAATTCCAACTAATAATTCAGTCACTGACTGTAAGAAATTGGCACCCTTTTTAGATGAATATTCAGTCATATAAAGAGCTATTGCAATTGCAAACGGGGTGGCTACCAATGCTGCTAAAAGAGTTACTAAGAACGAAGTAACGATCATTACCGCAGCACCAACATGATTCTTGCCCTCGCCCGGGTCCCAATCAGTTGAAGTCAAAAAGTGAAAGACATTAACATGATCGCTGACAAAAGTAGCCAAGCCGTGATAGCCGACAAAGCCGATAATTGAGACAACTAAGACAATAATCAAAACAATTGCCAAGTAAGTTAAACCCTTGCCCCAATATTCTTGATGAGTCTCTTTAGATGGCTTGGTTAATTTATCAATATCAACACTAGTCGGACCCATCTTTTTTAATTTAACGTGTGGAACGTGTTGACTAGCAATTGCTTGATCAACAACTTCCTTTAATTTATCCTTCTTATCCATGAACTATTTTCCTATTTGTGTAACTTGATTCTTGCTATTACGAGTTACTTTCATTTCATTGATACTAAGGTACCCAATCTTAGGTACAAGATCTTTTTGTACTTTTTCACCTAACATATAATTAATAAACGCTTTAGTTTGTTTGTTGGGCTTACCCTTAGTGTACATGTGCTCATAACACCAAATATTCCACTTATTAGTAGTAATATTTTTGTTAGTTGGCTTTACCCCATTAATACTCAACTTTTGAATATTGGTATCATGAGCATAAGGAAAGGACAAGTAACTAATCGTACCAGGCGTTGAATTAACAATCTTTTTAACGGCACCGTTAGAGTCCTGTTCTTGCGACTTAACTGGTTTTGTTCCTTGTAAAATTATATCTTCGAAAGCAGATCTAGTACCACTTCCCTTAGAACGATTGATCACAGTTATGGCTTCATTTTTGCCACCTAGTTGCTTCCAATTCGTTAATTTACCAGTGAAGATTTGTTTCAATTGCTTTTGCGAAACATTTTTCACACCTACACCCTTATTAACAATTGGAACAATACCAACTACTGCAATTTTATAATCACGAAGTTTCTTGGCATCAATTCCCTTTTGTGTTTCGGCAAAAACATCAGAGGTTCCAATCTGGACTGCACCAGCTTGAACCTGGCTCAATCCTGTACCTGATCCTCCACCCTGCACGACAATGTTGCTGTCTTGATGACTTAAGCGATAATCATTACCCGCTTGTTCTGCTAAAAGCTGCATTGCACTTGAACCAACAATAGTGATTTTAGAACCATTATTAGCACAGCCCGTAACAAAAGCTAGCATTAGCACCAACATAATGACTAGTTTTCCAATAGAATGCTTTTTCATGACATTATCCTTAATATATAGATTTGTAAGTTCAATTTATGATACCATGTTCGAAAATAATAGGTCAATGAATAGAAAAAAGCCTCGCAATAGCGAGGCTTTTAATAGTCTATTTTAAATTAGTCCAAGTTTAATGGATCAAGCTTGATCCCTGGGCCAAAGGTTGCTGAAACAGCAACACTCTTAATGTATTGACCCTTAGCTGAAGCTGGACGAGCACGTAAGATAACGTCGCGTAATGCGTCAAAGTTTTCAACTAATTGGTCTTCAGTGAATGATACCTTACCAATAGGAGTGTGAATAGCTGCTTGGCGGTCAACACGGTATTCAACTTGACCAGCCTTAACATTCTTAACAGCCTTTTCGATATCCATAGTAACAGTACCAGTCTTAGGGTTAGGCATTAAGCCCTTAGGTCCAAGAATACGACCTAAACGACCTACCTTAGCCATCATCATTGGAGTAGCTACTACAACGTCAAAGTCTAACCAGCCGCCTTGGATCTTTTCTACCAAGTCATCTGAGCCAACAAAGTCAGCACCTGCAGCCTTAGCTTGATCAGCTTGTGGGCCTTCAGCAAATACTACAACGGTTTGGGTCTTACCGGTACCATTTGGTAAAACGATAGAACCACGAATTTGTTGGTCAGCTTGCTTAGGATCTACGCTTAAGTTGTAAGCTACATCAACAGTAGCATCAAAGTTTGCGTATGAAGTTTCCTTAACAAGTTTCATAGCTTCTGCTACTGAGTATAATTTATTTGAGTCTACCTTCTTGGCAGCATCTAAATATTTCTTACCATGCTTTGGCATGTGATTTCCTCCTTGTATATGTGGTCAAACGAGCTTCTCTTAACTCTCCCACCTAATTTATTACCTAAATAACAGGATTAGTCTTCGACTTCGATACCCATACTTCTAGCGGTACCTTCAACCATGCGCATAGCAGCTTCAACATCAGCAGCGTTAAGGTCTTTCATCTTAGTCTCGGCAATTTCCTTAACTTGGTCCTTGGTTACCTTACCAACCTTCTTGGTATTAGGTTCACCAGAAGCCTTTTGGATCTTAGCAGCTTGCTTTAAAAGAACTGGTGCTGGTGGAGTCTTAGTAATGAATTCGAATGAACGATCTTCATATACAGTAATAACTACAGGGATAATCATGCCCTTTTGGTCAGCGGTTCTAGCATTGAAGTCCTTAGTAAAACCAACAATGTTAATACCAGCTTGACCCAATGCAGGACCAACTGGAGGTGCTGGGGTAGCAGCGCCAGCTGGGATTTGTAACTTAACTACGTTAATAACTTTCTTTGCCACGGTCAAAACCTCCTTGATTCCGTGATGCGGTTAAAATGGAGAATTTTCCTTTTTTCTCCTCCCACAATAATAAACGTACCGTATTAGAATAACATCGTTTGGGTACAATTACAACTAAAAATTCTAAATATTATTCGTTTTCGTCAAGCTTCTTAACTTGATCATAATCAAGTTCAGCAGTAGTCGCACGACCAAACATGTCAACTGATACGTATAATTTGTACTTATCTGGTTGAATATCAGTAATCTTACCTACCATGCCATTAAATGCACCTTCAGTAATAGTTACTGATTCGCCAATATCAAAGTTAGCTACTGGTTTCTTAGCAGGTTGACCTTGATTCTTAAGCAAACGCGTTACTTCTTCATCAAGAAGTGGTGATGGCTTAGAACCACCACCGTGTGAGCCAACGAACCCAGTTACATTAGGTGTGTTTCTAACGATGAACCAACTTTCATCAGTCATTACCATTTCAACTAAAACATATCCTGGGAAAATCTTTTCTTCAATTTCTTGTTTCTTGCCGCGAACGGTTTCTACTTTTTCTTCTTCTGGAACCATTACACGGAAAATGTAGTCTTGCATCCCCATGCTTTGTGCACGTGACAACAAGTCTGACTTAACCTTGTCTTCATAGCCTGAATAAGTATGCAAAACGTACCATTTCTTTTGTGCTGTTTCGACCATATTTTTCTCCTTAAATTTTAGGTAAACAAAAAAACCTCCCACAGAGGTTTTCTTTTAGCTGTCAATATTATAGCATGAATCGCTGATAATTTCTAATTCTGCTAGCAATTACATTAATCTTTGAGTCAACCAAGTGAAGAGCCAGTCAAGTGCACCTAAATATGCCGCAAATAAAATTGAACTAGTAATAACAGTTGCTGTATCACGTCTATTTTGCTTTGCGGATGGCCATTTAACCAATTTCATTTCATGACCAACACTCTTAAAAAACTTAATCATTAGCTTTATTTACCTCGTTTCCTTATGCAATGTCTTCTTACCGCAATGTTTGCAAAACTTTTGAAGTTCAAGTCGCTGAGTGCGATTCTTACTTGCGGTGATTGAGTAGTTGCGTGACCCACAAACACTGCAGGCTAAGGCTGCTTTTTTCACTGCCATAATCTCACTTCCAAACTTTTATAAAAACACATACTTACTCAGTATTTTATACTGTTGTCCCTTCCTACGTCAATAATCTGATTTACATTACTAAAAGTAATCGAGCTCAATTACAACTAAATATTTTTATTTTGATTTTTGCTTATCTATAATAAGTGTAACTACTTGTTAGAAAGGACATAATAATGAATAAACATCCTGAATATCTATTGAATAAAATTTCTGGTCCTGCTGATTTAAAAAAATTATCTCTTCCAGAAATGGAAAAGTTAGCCAGTGAAATTAGGACTCTAATCTTAGAAAAAGATGCCGCTGAAGGTGGTCACCTAGGTCCCGACTTAGGAATCGTTGAAGCTACAATTGCTTATCACTATGTTTTTGATGCACCAAAGGACAAGATTGTCTGGGATGTTTCCCACCAAACTTACCCGCACAAAATGTTAACTGGACGTGCACTCGCTTGGCTTGATCCAGACCACTATGAAGATGTAACTCCATATAGCAACCCTGATGAAAGCCCATATGACTATTACGCCGTCGGTCACACATCTACCTCAATTGCCTTAGCAACTGGGATGGCTAAAGCACGCGATTTAATGGGCAAACATGAAAACATCATGGCCTTAATTGGTGATGGTTCAATGACCGGTGGCCTTGCTTATGAAGGGCTAAACAATGCTGCAATTGAAAAGCATAACTTAGTTGTAGTGGTAAACGACAATCAGATGTCAATTGATGATAACGTCGGTGGCTTAGTTACTGCTTTAAAGAAACTACGTGATTCTAATGGTGAAACCAAAGAAAATCCATTTACTGCAATGGGCTTTGATTACCGTTATGTCGCAGATGGTAATGATATCCAATCAATGATCGATGCTTTTAAAGCAGTTAAAAATGTTGATCACCCTATTTTGCTTCATATCAACACTCTCAAGGGCAAAGGTTATCAACCTGCAATCGACAACGAAGAAGCACACCACTGGGTAATGCCATTCGATTTAAAGACTGACAAGACGACAGTAGCAATGCCTGAAGGTCCGACCGCTAGCTCTATTGCACTCGATGTTCTTGAAGATCACATCAATAATGGTGAAAAGATCATGGCTATCAATGCCGCAATTCCCGGCGTTTTCGGCTTAGACAGAATTAAAAACAAATATCCTGAAAACTACCATGATGTAGGAATTGCTGAACAAGAATCCGTTGCCTTCGCTGCCGGAATGGCTAAGGAAGGTGCAACTCCAGTTTTATTTGAAAATTCAACCTTCTTGCAACGTGCATTTGATCAATTATCACACGATGTTGCCGCTAATGATTTACCAGTTGTAATGATGGTTGCTGGTGGTGGGATTTCTGGCACAAGTAAGACTCACCTAGGTGTGTTTGATCAAGTAATGATTTCTAACTTGCCTAACTGGATCTACCTTGCTCCAACTAACTTAGCCGAAGAAAAGGCAATGATGGAATGGGCTATTAAGCAAAAGAAGCATCCTGTAGCAATTAAGATGCCTACCAAAGATGTTCCTGAAGGTAAAGAAATTACTGCTGTTGACTATTCAGAAATCAAGTACGACATTAAACCAGGTAAAGATGTTGCTGTTTTAGCGTTAGGTGATATGTACGATATGCTAGGTAAAAAGGTGGCTGAAAAGACAGGTGCTAGCTTAGTAAATCCAGTTTCTGCTAATATTTTAGACACTGCCGCTTTAGACAAATTGACTCAAGAAAACAAAGTTATTGTTACTATTGAAGACAATATTTTGGACGGCGGTTTTGGTGAAAAAGTAGCTTCCTACCTTGGCGACAAGGATATTAAAGTACTCAACTACGGCCAAAAACGTGTCTATACTGATCAAGTACCTTTGAAAGAAATTTTGAAAGACAATCGTATGACAGTTGATCAGATTGTTGAAGATATTGAAAATGCTTAATAGTTAATCAATCTATGAAAAAAAGACGCAATGCGTCTTTTTTGTTTTACTCAAATTTCTGTGGATGCTTATCTTGAAACTGAGCCAAATCTTCATAAGAGGCTTCAAGTTCATGCTCAATTTTTCGATAAACGAGAATCAATTCTTGATAAATCGCTACATTTTGGGGATTTGGAAAATAAACTTGGCTTTCGGCAGTACGCTTTTTAATCTTTTCCAGGTCTGGCTTATCTTCTAATGCAGTTTTAGCTAAAAACATAGCTGCTAGGGTACCACACTGCTCATTTTTAATTACAATCACTGGTAAGTTAAAAATGTCCGCGATTAATTGTCTAACAAAATCACTTTGCACAAAGCCACCAGTAACACGTAAAGCTTGAGGCTGTCCCACTTGATCAAGCAATCCTTGAGAGGCGCCAAGCAAGTTAAAAACAATTCCCTCCAAAACACTTCTAGCCATCTGCGGTTTAGTGTGATTTCGCGTCAAGCCAACAAAAGATCCACGTGCTTGAGCATTCCAAATTGGAGCTCGTTCACCACCAAGATAAGGATGAAACAACAATCCATTACTTCCAGCCGGAGCAGTTTGTGCCACATTTAAGACGTACTCTGCCGTTTCATCTGGGCCAAAAATTGTTTTTCTGGCCCAATCGAACACAATTCCACCATTATTTACAGGGCCGCCAAGCAAATAATGTTTGGCGTCAACAGGGTAACAGAAAAAGCGATTCTTTTGATCAACAATTGCCTTCGGTGCAATTACTCTAACCGCACCAGAAGTGCCAACATTCAATGCAAAATCTTTCTCATCCAAAACGCCGACACCAATCGTTGACAAATACCCATCGCTTGCGCCCAAAACGATTTGAGTTTCATCATTTAAACCCAATTTAGCACGATATTCTGGAATAATTTTACCCACAGTAGATTGTTGATCAGCAATTGTCGGCAATTGAGCTTGATCTAGCCCAATCTGAGCCAATATCTTTTCATCCCAGGTCAGCGTTTTTAAATTCATCATTCCACTGCCAGCAGCCATAGTTGTATCAGTTAATATTTTTCCAGTTAAGCGCCAAATAATATATTCTTTGATACTAATCCATTTTTTTACTTGTGCAAAAAGTGTTGGCTGTTCTTCTTTAAGCCACAGCAATTTATACACTGGTGCCATCGGATGTGGCGGCATCCCCGTTTGCTGATAAATCATTCTTGCCCAGCCCGACTTTTTTGCCCGCTGCACTACATCACTACTACGATTATCTGCCCAAGTAATGCTGTTTGTCAGTAACTCATTATTTTCACCTAAGCCAATTAAGCTGTGCATCTGACTAGACCAAGAAATTGCCAAAATTTTACCAGATGCTTTCTGACTTAATTGATAAATCATTTTCTGTACCGCGTCAAAAATAAGCTGTGGATCTTCTTCAGCCTGCCCCGCTTCTTCCTGAATCAATGGATAGGAAATTGCCAATTTAGCTACTTCACTTCCATCTTCGCCATACAACACACCTTTAGTCGCAGTAGTTCCTATGTCTATGCCAATTATATATTTCATCTTTAAAATTCTTTCTTAATTTTAGTATAAAAAAACAGCCACCGGAGAAGGTAGCTGTCTTAGTGGTCAAAACTATGCGTGACCACGGTGCGTAGAACATTGTTTTTTAGTCGGATTTACTTCTTAAGATTTTCGTTAACGAAGGCTTCGATTTTATCGTCTGAGTCTTTCAAAAATGGAAGCATATCTTCTTCCGTCTTCATGGTATCTCTACCATTCTTTTCCATAAAGTAGTCCCAAAGGGCATCTCTAACTGGCATATCTGAATCACTCCAGTCAAAAGCTTCCTTCATGTGACGGTCTAACAATGCAGTCTTAATAATTTCGTCTGCCATCTTAAATTACCTCCTAAAATATTCTACATTACTTATTATACCGCACTTTCTTTTGATCAGCTATCAAAAAAGCACTTTCCGCATTTTCTGTAAAGTTCGTGCTCGAGCTCTGACCAGCTTCATTGCTTCAATATTTAGATGATCAATCGCATACTCTGTACTTATCTCGCCAATTATGGTTAATAATGCAATTAATTCAACGTGTGACAAGCTATTAACAAAATTATTGTAAGTCTCATCAACTGGAATCGATAATTCAGAGCGGCATGGTTCATTCACGCTTCCTTGAATGTCCGCCTTTTCTAGCGGAATCGATTGACTATAGATTTGCCTGCGACGTGCCATATTGTAACGTACCAGGGTCCGTGCATGATTAAACAATTTAGTTTTATATAAACTGCTAAATTTTCCCTTTTGAGGCGAGAAAACTAGTGCTGCTTCATAACAAACAATCATTGCCTCTTGATCCCAATCTTTGCGATCATAATGATGCAAATAGAATTGCTTCACGATTGAATTTACTAACGGCTCATATAAATGAAACAATTTTTCTAAAGCTTGGTCATCTCCTGCCCGTACTTTCTTAATCAGCTTCTCTTCATTAATCATTCAATTTATCCTCCACCTCAAAGAATACAGACTATCCCCTGAGTTTGAGAAGAAAACACATGTTTAATGGACAGAAATGAGCTTTATGTATCTAAAAAAGTAGACAAAACTCACACTTTTGTCTACTTTCTGTTTATTTTACTAATGGATTTCTACTATTATAAGCTTGATAAAGCAATACCCCGGTTGCCACACTAGCATTTAAGGATTGTACGTGACCAACCATTGGCAAAGTAATAGTTTGATCCATCTGCTTTTTAAGTAATGGGGCGATGCCTTTACCTTCGTTACCAATTACCAGTACAGTCTTGCCTTGGGCATTCCATTCACGATAATCAGTACCTGCCATATCAGTTCCAAAGACCCAGTAACCGCGTTTCTTCAGTTCTTTAGTAGTTTGAACTAAATTATTAACGCGCGCTACTGGCACATAATCAATTGCTCCTGTAGATGTTTTAGCTACTACCGAAGTTAAGCCAGTCGCGTGACGCTTAGGAATAATGATCCCGTCAACGCCGGTAGCATCGGCTGAACGCAAAATTGATCCCAGATTGTGAGGGTCTTCAATAGAATCCAACATTAATAAAAATGGTTCTTTACCTTCTGCATCATACTTGTCCAGCAATTGATCTAAATCTGCATATTCAAAGCTAGAAATTGCTAAAACTAGACCTTGGTGATTGCCACCAGCAACCAAACGATCAAGCTTATTTTTAGGCACGTCTTGAACAACTAAACGCTTTTTTTTAGCTAAACTATAAACTTGATTAGCAAATTCTTCTTGTACACCGTGTTGCAAAAAAACCTTATTAATCTTGTCGGCACTTTGTGTTTTTAAATAATCAAGTCCGGCATGGCGTCCAAAGACAAAATCTTTATTTGAAGTCATAATTTTTCAGCCCGTCCTCTTCTACAGTATCAATACACCACTTGCTTAAGTCTGCCACTCGATCATTTTTCCCCAGTAAATCAAGATAACCAATCATTGCTTCAAAGCCTGTTGATAATTGGTATGTTTTCAAGCTAGTATTCTTAGCCTTAGTATGACTTTTAGCATTACGTCCACGACGAAAAGCAGCTAATTCATCATCCGTTAACATTTCTTCATCTTGCATCTTAGTTACCAACGCAGCTTGTGCTTTAGCTGAAACATAGTGAGTCGCTTCACGCTGCAATACTTGTGGTTTAACGATACCGCCTTTAACTAGGTGTCTGCGAATAATTACTTCATACACTGCATCCCCTAAATAGGCTAAAGTTTGTCCATTTAAAGTATCCGGATTAACATCCTCTTCCGTTAGTTTTTTTATTTTAGTCACGAGTCCACCTAGTTCCTTGTGGGGTATCTTGAATAGTGATCCCCATTTCCTTTAATTGATCACGAATTTGATCACTAGTTGCCCAATCTTTATTTGCTCGAGCCTCATCACGCTTTTTAACTAAAGCGTCAATTTCATCGTCATTGGAGCCAGCATTTTTAACGCAAAGCTTATTAGTATCCACGCCAAACACTAATAACCAACTAGCTAATTTCTCTTTAAACTTTTGCAATTCTTGCTTGTCAGCTCTAGCAGCATTAGCGTTGGCATTGACTACAGGCAACAAATCATAGATAGCTGTTAAAGCATTTTGGACATTAAAGTCATCGTCCATCGCCTGTTCAAATTTTTCGTTAGTTGCCATAATCGCCTGTGCTAATTCGGCTGATTCTTCACTAGCTGTATCATCTGCTAGACGGTAATTAATATTAGTCAAAGTATTTTTAAAGCGATCTAAAATTGTAGCTGCTTGTGCTAAATTTTCAGCAGAATAGTTAATTTGGCGGCGATATTGTACGCTAGCCATGAAGAAGCGCAGTACTTGCGGATCAACTTCCCTTAAAATATCGTGCACTGTTACGAAATTGTGCAGTGATTTAGACATCTTTTCCTGATCTTTACCGACAGTTACAAAACCGTTATGCAGCCAATAATTAACAAACTTTTTCCCGGTCTTAGCTTCACTTTGTGCAATTTCATTCTCATGGTGCGGAAATTCAAGGTCTTGACCACCACCATGAATATCGATCGTATCGCCTAAATATTTGGTACTCATGACAGAACATTCAATATGCCAGCCTGGCCGTCCCTTGCCCCATGGTGAATCCCAAGCAATTTCATCGGGTTCCTTTTGCGCCTTCCACAAAGCAAAATCGATTGGATCTTCTTTGCGGCTTTGTTCTGTATCGTTAATGTGCTCTGAAGCACCCTCTTCAAGCTGTTCAATATTTTGATCACTTAACTGACCGTAATGCTTAAACTTTTTGGCACGATAATAAACATCGCCGTCTACTTCATAAGCATAGCCATTGTCAATTAGGCTTTTAACAAAAGTGATAATGTCATTAATTTCATGAGTTGCACGGGGATGCAAAGTCGCCGTCTCAATGTTTAGCGCTGTCGTATCAGCCAAAAAAGCATTGATAAACTTTTCAGCCAATTTGGGTACAGTCGTTTTTTCAGCTCTCGCTTCGTTGATCATCTTGTCATCAACATCAGTAAAGTTAGAAACATACTTAACGTCATAACCCTTATATTCAAAATAGCGTCTAATGGTGTCAAAAGCAATTGCGCTTCTGGCATTACCAATGTGAATATAGTTATACACCGTTGGTCCACAGACATACATGCTGATATGTCCTGGAACTAATGGCTTAAATTCTTCTTTTTTACGCGTCAGTGTATTATAAACTCTCACGGCTAACACTTGTCCCTTCTGTCAAAATAACTAATTTTTATTTTAGCAGATGAAAAAAGAAGCTGCATTTATTTGCAGCCTCTTTTTCAATTTATCTAATTAAAGATTATTAGCACTCATTTGCTTCAAGGTTAAATCAATGTGTTCTAATACACGTTCTTTACCTAAAAGCTCCATTGCTTCGCCAATACCAGGTCCAACCATTGAACGCGTGGTAGCAATTCTAATTGGCATAAAGAGCTTTCTTCCCTTGATGCCAGTAGCCTTACGAGTTGCTTGAATAGCGTTCATGATTTGAACTGAAGTAAATCTTGGGATGAGGTCTAATTGCTTCTTGAATTCTTCAATTACACCACGGCCATCATCATTCTTGATTTCTTCGATTTCTTCGTCTGAAAGATCCTTAGCTTCTTCAAAGAAAATCTTAGCCATGTCTACAATTTGCTTAGTGTATGACATTTGTACTGAGTAGATGTTAACCAATTGACGAACCCACTCCATCTTTTCTGGTGTTGGATGCTCATCAACAAGACCTGCTTCTTGCAAGTTGTTCAAAGCTAAATCAAGCAAAGTGTCGCGATCAGCCTTCTTGATGTATTGGTTGTTAATCCATTCAAGTTTCTTTTGGTCAAAAGCAGCAGGTGACTTAGACAAACGTGCAGGGTCAAATTGCTTGATGAATTCACGCTTGTTAAAGATTTCGTTTTCACCCTTTGGTGACCAACCAAGAAGAGTAATGAAGTTAAACATAGCTTCTGGTAAGTAACCAAGATCACGATATTGTTCAATAAATTGAAGAACTGATTCGTCACGCTTAGAAAGTTTTTTACCAGTTTCTGAATTAATGATCAATGTCATATGACCAAACTTAGGAGGTTCCCAACCAAGTGCCTCATAAACAACTAATTGCTTAGGTGTGTTAGAAACGTGATCATCACCACGAAGTACGTGAGTGATCTTCATCAAGTGGTCATCGATAACTACGGCAAAGTTGTAAGTTGGCATTCCGTCACGCTTTTGAATAACGAAATCCCCACCAATAGTGTCTGATTCAAACTCAAGGTGTCCCTTAACAATATCATCCCATGAATAAGTTTCCATTTCTGGAATGTGGATACGAACAACTGGCTTTAAGCCCTTAGCCTTTGCTTCATCTTGAGCTTGCTTAATTTCATCAGCAGTCATACCCTCATATTCGTAAGTATAGTGAGGTGCAACACCTGCAGCACGTTGTTCTTCACGTTGTGCTTCAAGTTCTTCCTCAGTCTTGTATGAGTAATATGCTTTACCTTCATCGATCAATTGATCAATATACTTTTGGTAAATTTCTTTTCTTTCTGATTGACGATAAGGACCATAGTCGCCACCCTTATCAGGACCTTCATCCCAGTCAATTCCTAACCAGTGAAGGTTTTCCATTTGAGACTTAGAACCGCCCTTAACATTACGCTTTTGGTCGGTGTCTTCAATTCTCAAGACCATCGTACCCTTGTTATGACGAGCGAATAAATAGTTAAAAAGTGCAGTACGTGCGTTACCAATGTGCAAGTGACCAGTTGGACTTGGTGCATATCTTACACGGATTTTTTCTTTAGCCAAAATTCATGCCTCTTTCAAAAAATAGTAAATTCAAACAATCTTAGTTTACTCGTTATATAGTAAGAATTCAATTAATGCTAGCCAAAAACTAATTTTAAAGCTTGGGGAATACTCGAAACGGGAATTACCTCAATGCCATGATCTTTTAATCCAGAATACATATTATGCCGTGGAATAAAGATCCGCTTAAACCCTACTTTAGCCGCTTCTTTTACTCGTGCATCGATTTTATCAACTCGGCGAACTTCACCAGTTAAGCCCACTTCGCCTACAAAACAATCTGTCGGCGAAATTTCTTTATCGGTATAACTGGATGCAACTGCCATGGCAATTGCTAAATCAATTGCTGGTTCATTCAATTTAATCCCACCAGTTGCAGTCAAATAGACATCTTGATTTTGCAACATTAAGTTTCCCCGCTTTTCAAGCACCGCTAGCAGCAATGAAGCTTTGTTAAAACTAATACCTGACGTGGTCCTTTTAGCATAGCCAAAAGCTGTCGGAGTAACCAAAGCCTGAATTTCTGCTAAAAGTGGCCTAGTTCCTTCAAGCGATACCACCACAGTAGAGCCAGTAGAATTAGGTAATCTTTGGTCCAGAAAAATTGATGATGGATTAGTTACCTCTCTTAAGCCTTCATTAACCATTTCAAACATTCCAATTTCGTTTGCTGCTCCAAAACGGTTTTTAACAGAATGCAAAATTCGGTAAGAATGGTGTTCATCCCCTTCAAAATAGAGAACGGTATCCACCATATGTTCCAAGATCTTAGGCCCAGCAATCGCACCCTCTTTTGTAACGTGGCCGATAACAAAAACTGTAATGGCATCCATCTTGGCAATTTTCATTAATTCACTTGTTACTTCACGAACCTGTGAGGCAGAGCCAGTCATCGAATCAAGACTTGGTTCATTCATAGTTTGAATGGAGTCGATCACAACAAAGTCAGGCTTAACATCATTGATTTGTTCGCGAATATCATGCATGTCAGTCTCTGGATATAAGAGCATATTACTTTGACCTACACCCAGTCGGTCAGCCCGCAATTTGATTTGGTTAGCTGATTCTTCTCCCGAAACGTAAAGCACCTTATATTTTTCAGATAAGTCACTCATAATTTGTAACATCAAGGTTGACTTACCAATTCCGGGATCTCCACCAATTAAAACTAGTGAGCCTGGCACAATACCACCACCTAAAACGCGGTTTAATTCCTCAGATTTAGTGACAATTCGTTCTTCTTTTTCAGCTTTAATCTTATCCAGCTTTACCGGTTCATTTAATCCAGTCTTCTGAATCAAACGACTAGCAGTTGCCTTAGTAGAACGCTTTTGCACTTCTTCAGTTTCTTTTTCAAATTGATTCCAGGCACCACAGTTAGGGCAGCGGCCTAAATAACTTGCCGAAATATAGCCGCAAGAACGACACTTATATTGTGTTTTTACTCTAGCCATTAATCACCCTTCTTTTCATTAGTTGATCCAAAGCCGCTAACTCTTTTTCGACTAATTGGATCATCATCGTCGGTCTTCAAGTATTTGATAAAAATGCCTTGAGCAATACGGTCTCCCTTCTTGATGTGCAAGGGCCGTACGCCATAATTAATCATTTGTACAAAAATTTCGCCCTCATTGTTGGGATTATTGTAATAATCTGCATCGATAACGCCGATCCCATTTGGCAAAGCTAGATTACGCTTAAAAGTATTAGATGAACGATTAGCTAAAATCAACACTTCATCTTCTGGCATATAAGCTTTAAGTCCAGTTGGCACTAACAACGGCTTTAAAATCTGATCCGCCATCTCATAGTCGCGCTCATACAGCTGGTGTCCATTTCTAATCAACCTAAAAATTCGCACAAAATTTAGTCGCCAAATGCTAGGGATAGTAATGTCTTCAGCCGCTTCGATGTCATAGCCTGCACTGGCTAGGGTCTGTCTGCGAGGAAGATTAATTTCCTGATCTTGATACTTTTTGACTACTTCAAATCCACGTGTTTTCATTCCAAAGCTCCATTTATCTTTTATTTTGACAGTTATCTATTTTACAATGTTTTTAGTCAACACAAAATAAATAGCTCTCTATTATTTATTACGCAAAAAAATGAGATTATTTCTTTAAAAAGGAATTTTTTATGAATAAGCAAGATACGCACAAAATTTTCACTATAAAAAATGAAGAAGACATACTATTATCTAGCGTTACCTTAGATAAAATCGCTCGCAAAGACAGTAATGTCTGGATAATGAACCATTTTTTTATTAATCCACAATTTAATAGTCAGGATTTGCTTGAAAAACAAATGCAAAAAGTTTGGCAATTAGCTCAAGAAACTAACTTACCCATTTGGCCGCTTGATCCTATGATCATTGACTACTTCACCCAGCATCCTCAATTTCACAAAATTTGGTATCATCGTCCATTTAATCGATAAGATTATTAGACGACTCATTTTGAATAAGATAAAATTAATTTAAGTACTTAT
The DNA here is from genome assembly GCF_018987235.1 of Lactobacillus crispatus. Taxonomy (NCBI): domain Bacteria; kingdom Bacillati; phylum Bacillota; class Bacilli; order Lactobacillales; family Lactobacillaceae; genus Lactobacillus; species Lactobacillus crispatus. The sequence goes on along the minus strand of NZ_CP072197.1, from coordinate 367,922 downwards.
AAAGGAGGATTTTTTTTATGGTAAAAGAAATCAACAATGATACTATTAATAAATTTGAACAAGACTTAGCTAACCACCCTGTTTTTGATGTGGCTAGTCACGCTGCTCAAGAAAACGGTATCTACAAAGCTAGTCAAAACTTACAAACTAAGATCGACCTAGATCCAACCTTCTCAATCGAAATTGATACAGGTAACCCTGCCGATCAAAAGCAGTCTGGTCGCTGCTGGATGTTCAGTGCTTTAAACACTATGCGTCACCCATTACAAAAGAAATTTAAGTTAAAGGACTTCGAATTATCTCAAAATTACACTAACTTCTGGGATAAATTTGAAAAGTCTAACTGGTTCTTTGAAAATGTGATCGCAACTGCTGATAAGGACTTGGGCGATCGTAAAGTTTCATTCTTATTTGCGACTCCTCAACAAGACGGCGGTCAATGGGACATGCTTTGCGGTATTATTGAAAAATATGGTATCGTTCCTAAGAGTGTTTATCCAGAAACTGCTAATGCTACTAATTCAAGTGCATTAAACGACACTTTAAATACTTTGCTTCGTAAAGATGGTCTTGAGTTACGTAAATTAGTTCAAGATGGCAAGTCAGAAGATGAAGTACAAGCTCGCAAGGAAGAAATGCTAAACGATGTCTTCCGTATTTTGGCTACTTCATTGGGTGTTCCACCAAAGAAGTTCAACTTCGAATACCGCGATGATGACAAGAATTACCATATTGACAGGGACATTACCCCAAAGGAATTCTTTGACAAATACGTTGGCATGGATTTAGCAAACCATATCTCAACTATCAATGCTCCAACTAACGACAAACCTTTCCACAAGGTATTCTCAGTTGAATACTTAGGTAACGTTGAAGGCGGTCGCCAAGTTCGCCACTTAAACCTTAAAGTTGATGAAATGAAGGACTTAATCATTAAACAATTGAAGAGTGGCGAAGTTGTTTGGTTCGGTTCAAACGTAGTTAAGGATTCTGAACGCCGTGCTGGACTTCTTGATACTAACCTTTACCGCCGTGATCAATTATTTGATGCTGACTTCACTATGTCTAAAGCCGACATGCTTGATTCTGGTGAAAGCATGATGGACCATGCCATGGTGATTACCGGTGTTGATATCGTTGACAGTAAGCCAACTAAATGGAAGATCGAAAACTCATGGGGTGAAAAACCTGGCTTTAAGGGTTACTTCGTAATGAGTGATTCTTGGTTTGATTCATTTGTTTACCAAGCAGTTATCAACAAGAAATTCTTACCAGAAGATCTTAAGAAGGCTTACGATGAAGGCAAAGATAACCCAATTCAATTATTGCCATGGGATCCAATGGGTGCCTTAGCTTTTAAATATTAATCCAAAACTTCTAAGAGTTACGTTTTTAAGGCGTAACTCTTTTTATTCATAAGTGTTAATTCTTGCTTATACCTTCGTTACTAATTACAATGAAAGCGCATTTAGTAGAGCTTATCATTTTACCTAGGAGGTATAAAACATGACAGATTATTCAAAAAGACAATTGAAAGCCTTAGATAGAATTTCTAAGAAGATTGAGTATGCTGAAAGTCACCTTGCTAGAATTGAAGATTCAGTACCTGATCGTCGTCACCGTACTGCACAACATGAAACGATTAAGGATATTAAATCTATTTTGAAACATGCTAGAAAAGTCGGCGAATACGATGCTAAGATTGATGCCAAAGCTGATGAAAATGAGTATGTTTACGTTGAAGATGAAGAAGGCGTCATTAAGGATCTTGAAAAAGAATTCAAAGACCTTGATGATAGACTTTGCAAGTTAACCGATGTTGATGGCTATGACATCAAGCGTTATCGTGAAGAACACCATTCACTTGAAAAGGCTAAAGAAGTTTTAGCTAAGGCCGGCAAATTGAAGTAAAACAAAATATAAGTAAATTACACAAAAGACGTAGTTAGATAAAATGTTCTAACTACGTCTTTTTTACCAAATATGTAATAAGCGGGTTGGATCTAACTTACTTAAGTTGAACTGATGCACATGTTGCTTTTTATTTTCCGGAAATTCTTTCACAAAATCCGCTACATTATACAAACCAGTTGAATATGTCCAAACTCCCTTAACCTTTCTGATCGGATCCAACATCTCATTTCGAATTGGATAAGCTGAAATCAAAAAGTGCTTGTGATGAAACTTAAAGACAAAATATGGCAACTTGAACTGCTTAACTGCTTCATCTTCAGTTTTAGCAATTGAAACTACATTTCGATAAGTTCCATACTTTTCTGTAAACTTGTCATTAAATGAAAAATAAAAGTTCGAGATATGCACATGTGGAAAATCTTCTTCATCTACCATGTCAGGAACCGCAATCACATGAGCATAACGATCTAAATTTGTCTCACGCTGTGACAACGCATGATCCATCTGATTTGGCACAACTTTATGTGCCCAGTATGGTACTTCTGGATGTGCTTCATAAGAACGATACATTTGCTTAACCACTTCAGGCTTAACCCAATCGTAATGCATTCTAGTCTGATTACGCTTAAGCAAACTCTCTAAGGTAGTATGTTCCATCAGATCTACTACAAAGCATTCATAGTGATACTTGTCTACCCAAGGCTTAAAATGTTCAATCGCACTTGGAACGATATGCGTCCCATCCACAATAACAGTTTCGCCATATTCCATCTTGTGTTCTACAAGGTGATCCACCATTTGCTCAGTACGCACAGTTACGTGCCGCGGAATGACTTGGTGTAAAACATCCGCATCCTCTTGATAGTAAACTGTCAAATCCGCCAATAGTAGCCTAATTTGATCACGACTGATCGCATAAGGATTTAAGTGATGGCGAGCAATAAAAGAAGATTTACCGGAGCCAGGTGCACCTCGTAATAAAAATAATTTACGCATGCCTAATACTCCAAACTAAATATACTAGAAATCATAATAGATTTTACCATAGATATGTGTAAAACCTCATTTAGAGCATTAAAAAAATGCACTAAGGTGCATTTTTAACATTATTTACGTAAAATTTGTTTGTTAATAATCTTTAAGTGCTCATCCATAGTATAAACAATCGGTTCCGCATTAGGAACTTCCAGTTTTACGATGTCATGATCATTAATCTGCTCTAGCTTTTTTATCAAAGCACGCAAACTTGAACCGTGGGCTACGATCAGTTGGTCTTCACCATTCATCAATCGAGATGCGATATGATCATAATAATATGGCATAAGTCTTTTTTGAGTTTGATGTAAACTTTCTGCCCGTGGCATCAAATGCTGATCAAAATGCTTATAACGGCGATCAATCATTGGCGACCCCTGCTTAGGTGGAACTGAATCAAAACTACGTCGCCACAATAGAACTTGTTCCACACCAAATACTTTACGTGAAATGTCCTTATTAAGGCCCCTTAAAGCACCGTAGTGGCGTTCATTCAGCCGCCAGGTCTTAGTCATCGGTAGCCATAATAAATTGCAGACATCGGCTACTATATTTGCTGTCACAATTGCACGGGATAAGACTGAAGTATGAATGTGGGTGGGAGCAAAATCCGAAATGGTTTTAATCAATTCACCAGCTTTTTCTGCTTGTTCTTCACCTTTTTTAGTCAACGGAACATCGTTCCAGCCAGTATAAACATTGGCAGCATTTGCCACACTTTCGCCATGTCGAACTAATACTAATTTAGCCATTCTAAGATTCCTTACTTCATTAATACTCTAACGATCATAACAATTCCTGCGATCGTGAAGATAATTCCTAAAGCCATAAAGGCTCTAATGCCGCCTTTATTGGTAGGTTGCTTACGCCTATTAAAAGCATAGGACATGTCATAAATACCCATAATCAATACAATAATCGCTGTAAAAATATTAACATTAAACATTCTTTCACCTAATCTTCGTTAATACCGTGGCCTGGAACGATCATCTTGTCTTTTCTGCCACGCTCGCACTCTGCTTGTAAGGTAATATGATTAATACCTAACTCTTTTTGTAACTCCTGTCCAATATCTTGGTATAGCTGCTCTAATTCATCGGCTCTTAATCCTGGGGCTACATTAATATGCGCGTCCATCATAATAAAGTCATCGCTGTAGCGCCAAACATGGACATGATGGATATTTTGAACTATGGGGAACGATAAAACAATCTTGTTCACTTCATTCAAGTCGATATCAGGATTAGATTCCATCAAAACATTGGCTGCTTTCATTGTAATTTCATAAGCTTCATGCAAAACAAAGATTGAAACTAAAATAGTCAAAACCGGGTCAAGCCAAGTTACATTCCAGAAGTAAATGAAGATCGCACCAATTACAACCGCTACACTGGACAAGGCATCACTTAACATATGAATAAAAGTTGACCGTACATTCAAATTAGCCTTGGAATCGCTATGCATTGCTAGCATTGAAATAATATTGGCAGCCAGCCCAATAATCGAGACAATCAGCATAATGCCACCGTGAATATGTTCCGGCTTCCAGAAACGTTGAATTGCTTCAACAAACAAAACCACACTGATCACGATCAAGATAACGCCATTAGTAAAAGCGGCTAAAGTTTCAGCTCTTTCATAACCAAAGGTCTTAAACTGATTACGACTTTTGCGACTAATCAGGTGCGCCACAAAAGATAAAATAATTGCACCAACATCACTCAGATTATGAACTGCATCTGAAAGCAGTGCTAATGAACCTGAAAAAATACCACCTATAAATTCAGCAATAGTAATAACAACATTCAGTAGAGTTACGAAGACATAACGCTTAGTTGTATGATCTTTATTCATAAAATATTTTCCTTTCGTTATCAGTGTACCAAAAAAGGCCCTACTTCGGCAGTAGGACTTTTATAGCTCTTCAGCATCTACATTATAATCAACAATTTCAAATGAACCGTCATCGTGCAAAATTCCACGAGTAACGCTCCCATTATTTGGAAAAACAATATCGTTTTTGCCATTACTCTTATTCCAATATTTTATGGACAAAGTTTTAATAAAGTCACCATGGCTAACTAACAAAACTCTTTGTTCATCTTTAGTTAAATCGCGCAAAACGTCAATTGCCCGTACCATCCGCTCATCTAACTCATCCTGATTTTCCGCTAAATGACGCGGATCAGCCTTTTTTGTTGCTGCACGAAATTTGCGCAAGCCTACCTGATTGATGATCTTAGTTACATCATATTCATGGCCAATTCCTGCGGCTAGTGCTACTTGCTCCCAAGTCTGGTTAATATCATCGCCTTCAAAAGTTCCAAAGAAGACCTCACGAAATTCAGGCAGCTTTTTAATTTTACCAATATCCGAGACCACATTAGCATCCTTCATCAAGTGAACGGTATCAATTGCTCTCTTCAAATCCGATGAATACATGTTATCAAAGTGAACTTGACTCAAGGCCTTAGCGGTTCTCTTTAGATCGTTAATCCCCTTCACGGTTAGAGGAGAATCGCACCAACCCTGAACTTTGTCCAATTGGTTAAACATTGTTTCACCATGACGTACCAAATAAACTTCTGTTGCCATCAACCTTAGCCCCCCCTTTTCATTGCTTAATATTGTACCAAACTTATTGCAGGTATGCCGTATAAAAGAAGTAACCGGCTTGAATGAAGGCCAAGCTTGCAATGAAAATTCGAACTGGCTTTTCCGGTACTCGTCTTAAAATTGCTGGCCCAATATAGCCACCAATGAACATCCCGATTGCCAAAGGAATTGCCTGAAGCCAATAAATATGAGAGGTAAACATAAATATAATCAAGGCTACTAAATTAGCAAAACCACAAATCACATTTTTGATAGCGTTAATAACAATAAATCGATCATTAGTAATATAAGTTAAAAGTACCAGTACAATAACCCCACCAGCTGCACCGAAGTAACCTGTATACATCCCCATGACTAAAAGTGCGAGAAAATAAATTATTTTAAGCCAAGTAGGCTGTGTCTTAGTATTTAAACTATGGTGTTTACCAGAAACAATAATCATTAGGCCTGAGAAAGCAATAAAGAACGGTACTGCTTTTTCAAAAATCTTAGGAGGAAAAGATAGAAGCAAAATACAACCTAAAATTGATCCCACAACTGTAAAAATGGTATAGAACCAAACTTGCTTCCAATGTCCTTTTAACTCCTTAGTAGAAGATACAGTTGAACCGATGCTAGTCCAAATTAGCGCCGCATCATTAGTTACATTAGCAAATACTGGTGGAATTCCTACTGCTAGCAAAACTGGGTATGATGCAAGTGATGCCATTGAGGCCACTGACGATAATAAGCCACCTGCAACACCACCTAATAATAAGAAAATTACGGTCCAGATTGTCATTTTTTAATTCCTTTCCTAAAATTGTCTAGTTCATTATAATTCTAATAGGAACTAACACAAAGGAAGTTTATTCATGGCTACATTTGAAACCTTAATTTTCATTCCAGAAGGCAGTTTATTAAATGAAAAATTAGCAGAAAAAACTGCGCTGCGGGAAACTTTAAAACATTATGGATTAGACTGGGGACCAGCTGAGCGACTACGCTACACTAGCTTAGAAAAAGAATTTAAAAATTTATCTAGCGATGATCAAATCGATTTAGCTTTATCTACATTTTTAAAAGAAGATCTTTCTAAAACGCGAACTGTTTTTGATGATGCAATGAAGGATCAAACCAGGTTAGTCAAGGGCGCCATCGACTTTATTGATGAAGTCAGTGGCAAGCTGCATTTGATTTTGTTTGCTAAAGAAAAGCGCACTCAAATCGAACCGCGCCTTGCACCTACAGAATTGCTTTCTTCATTTGACAATGCTTATTTCGCCGATGATTTTACGGACAAGCTGCCAAGCAAAAATATTTTCTTTAAGATTCTGAAAGACAATCCAGATATTGATCCAGACACAGTTTTAGTAATTGGAACTAATCTGGATGAAGAAATTCAAGGTGCAGAAAATGCCAATCTAAAATCATTATGGCTGGCACCTAAAAAAGACAAGATACCAATTTCACCTCATCCTACTCTTCATTTAAGCAAATTAGCAGATCTTTCATTTTACTTAGATCTAATGTAAGTAGATAATTAAAATAGTTATAGAAAGGATGATTTTATGACAAAAGTTGCTGTAGTATTTGCAGACGGTTGCGAAGAAGTCGAAGGTTTAAGCGTTGTTGACGTATTGCGTAGACTTAATGTTGAATGCGATATGGTAGGTTTAACAAGTAAAAAAGTAGATGGTGACCATCATATTGAAATCACTTGTGACAAGGTTGTAGATGACAGTTTATTAGATTATGACTTGGTTGCCTTTCCAGGAGGCATGACTGGTTCTGCTAACTTACGCGATAATGAAAAATTACGTGATCTGATGATTAAGCGTCATGAAGCTGGCAAGTGGGATGCCGCAATGTGTGCTGCTCCACGCGCTCTTGCTCGCTATGGTGTTTTGGCAGATGCGGACTTCACTTGTTATCCAGGCATTGAAGAAGAATGCTTAAAAGATGCCCCAAGTGCTCATTTTTCAGAGAAAATCACCGTTACTGATAAAGAGCATAAAGTTTTAACAAGCCGTGGTCCTGCTACCGCTTGGGCCTTTGCCTATGCAATTGCCGAAGCCTTAGGGGTCGACACTAGTGCCTTAAAGAAGGGTATGCTCTACAATTACCTAGCCGATAATATTCAAGATAGTTTGTAATAAAAAATGATTGGGTTTGATCGCCCAATCATTTTTCATATTTCATCAAATCTACTTCAACATGAAAGCTCTCATTGCCTGGCATCTTACCACTTTCGTGTTGAATAGTCTTAAAGCCTTTGGCTAAATATAATTTTTGTGCAGGATTTCCTTCTAGTACTTCTAAATAGAACGGTCTTCCTGCATTTTTTATTGCGAAATCGATTAATTGACTGCCAATTCCTTGATGCTGATATTCTGGTTTTACATATAGCCAGCCTAATTCTTCATCATTGAAGGCTACAAAACCCACTGTAGTCTTATCTTTTTGAGCAACATATACTTGATAATCGTCAAATAGTCCCTCTTTTTGAGATGCAATTTTAAATGGGATAAATGCAGCGGTTAAATTAGCCGCTGCAAGCTCCTGTTTTCTGGCTGGATCATGTATTTCACATAATGTCGAAAAGTCTGACTCTTGGTATTTTCTAATTTGCATGATTATTGTCCCACTCCTTTATTTGCCTGATTATTTCCTAATTTATCAAAAAATATCATTTTTCGTCAAATATTACCCAGGAAATAACTATTCTGCAAAAAGAAAAGGCACTCTATTGAATGCCTTAATGAAGAAAAATTTAAGTTATAGTTTTTTTGCAAGTTGATACTGCTTGAAAATGAATCTGTTTAGTGAGAATAGATTATCTAGAGATTTTATTATTAATTAGTTGTAAAGCTTCCTTTTACTGTTACTGCATAGGAACTTGTACCCTTTTGAACAGTTTTACCATTAGCAATAATTGTTACTTTGTTTCCTCGAGAATCGACGATCTCACCACCATCAGCTAAATTTAAATTTGTGACAGTTGAGTTACCTGTAACTATCCATTTTGAATTTGACCCAACGCTGATAGTCAATGGTGTCTTGCTCTTGGATGAACTTGTAGCATATTTGTTAGCCACAATACTAGTTTTGCCAGTGTAAGTTGAATCATCTGTCAACTTCACATTAGCACTTGAAATGCTATCGACTACAATATTACCTTTTAGGGTTTGGTTTTTAGCTGTCAGAGTTACATGACCACCATTTTTACCCTTAGTACCCCAACCATTAGAATTATTACCGGCTACATTTAATAAATCTACTTTGCTATTATTAAAATTCAGTTTAGTATTTTCTAAAGTGATTTTGCCTGTAGTGTTAGTTACGTAAAACATTGCACCACTAGTAATCGAGGTTTTTAAAGTAGAGTCCTTAGCTTGGAAATCTGCACTCTTACTTGATGACGTTTCTGCATCCCCAGAAGTTGATTGATAAATAATCACACCATTCTTAATTGGATCAGAACCTGAAATTTTGTTATTGGTTGACGTTAAGTCGGAATTTACTAATGAAATCTTATTGTAGCCTTCCATCCCAGCGATTTGGCTACCACTTGCAGTACCGGTCACATTATTAAAATTGATAGTACCTGTTGAATATGCTAGAGGTGATCCCGTACCTTTAGTAGTTACTTTAGCATTTTTAACTGTGACTGTACCACCACCACGATCAGTTGCAACTGCTGCCGAGTGATCACCTTTAGTTGAGATCTTTACCTTATTGGCATTGATCTTACCACCGTAAGTTGCATCTAAGCCTCTTGAATTGGCTTTTCCTGTAGTCTTAATCTGGGTATTTGATACATTAACGGTACCTTTGTTAGTGGCAAAAACACCATTAGCACCTGTTGCTTTAGAAGTTAAAGTAGCATTTTTAACTGTCGCAACCGCATTTTTACCGTTTGCCAATAAAATTGAGTCTAAACCATAGAAATTAGCACTATCATCATTTTTAGAATTGACCGTTTTCTTCAGTTTAGTACCATCTAAACTCAATTTACCATTCTTTTGTACAAGAGCTACATTTTGATCAGTCTTGTTATTAGTAATTGTCTTCTTGCCAACCTTAGTAGTACCAGATTTTACATTAAGCGAAGCTTTTAAAGTACCCTTATAATCATATGATTGAGTATTTGGACCACCCTTACCAGACTTACCATTAGGCTTTTGCCCCGATGGTTTAGTTTTTTTCTTATTTGTCGCTGCTTGTGCAGTATTATTTTCTATTTGATTAGATGACTGAATCCCTGTATTGATTAAAAAAGTAGTAAGCAATGTCGCTGTTGTTAGTAGTTTAACTTTATTTTTATTCTTCATCTTGATAATTCCTTTCTTTGTTCGTCCTATCGATTGAGTAATAGAATACGCGAATAGTTTGAACAAAATATGGTTATCAAGTAAAAAACAATTTAAGCCCGGATTTAAAATTGAAGTGCAACACCAAGTGTTAAACAAAAAGGCCATGAAGACCTAAACTTGAAGTGACGAAAAATCAAGAAAGGAAGATCTTCATGACCAATTCAAATTCTAGCATTTCTAAGCACTATCATCAATTAACCAGCGTACAACGTGGACAAATTCAAGCAATGCTGGATTCCGGCATAACTTCCCGTACTGTTATCGCTCAAGAAGTCGGCTGCCATAAGTCGACAATCAGTCGCGAAATCAAACGCGGAAGCGTCCTGCAAAGAGACAGCAGCTATTTATTGTATGAGCACTATTACGCTGATACTGCACAGCTTTATTATGAGAAGCGTCGCAAAAACTGCTATCAGCGCAATCCATTGAAGCATTATGCTGTCTTTTTGAGAATGCTCTCCAGACGCTTCAAAGCTAAATTTGATGCCACCAGCATCGATGAATTCGTTGGTGAATTCAAAAGGACTATGCCAGGCTACCCTTGTCCCAGCACACCAACTGTCTATCGCTATATTGATCAGGGCTTGCTGGACATAAGCAATATTGATCTGCCTATGAAGCTCAAAAGACGCAGGAACAAGCGTCATCACGGCCAGAGCGGTCATGCTTTGCACAAGAAGAATCTTGGCAATTCCATTGAACAGCGTCCTAAAGAGATTGAAGACAGAAAAACGCCGCTGCACTGGGAAGGAGATCTGGTTAAAGGCGTCAGACGCAAGAATCAGCCTGCTTTAATGACTTTGACCGAAAGAACCACACGCTTTGAAGTAGTTATCAAGATTCCTGACTATCGGGCAAGCACATGCCAAAGGCTGCTTCAAAATGAGATTGACAGACATCCTGCCTGGTTTAAATCGATCACGTTTGACAATGGCTCTGAGTTTGCGGATATGACCAAGATCAAAGGCTGCCAGATCTACTTCGCCCACCCATATTCTCCATGGGAAAGAGGCACCAATGAGAACTGCAATGGACTTCTGCGTCAATTCTTCCCTAAAGGCAAAAGCATGAAAGATAAGTCAGCTGCTTATGTTCAACAGGCAACTGATGCCATTAACCGCAAACATCGTCGAATCCTTCAATATCACACAGCAGAAGAACTCTTCAAGCAATATATTTCCTCATAGCCTAACTGTTGCACTTAATTTGACAATTCAGGAAAACAATTTAAGAAAAAGTTGCTTAAAATGTAAATTGGTTAAGTTTTTTAGAAGTTGTAGAATATATTATTTGTACTAGATGCTTATATGTGCATAGTAACCTCCACAAAAAAAGCATCGCTTTTCGCGATGCTTTTTCTTGTATATAAACGTAAAATCCAAAGATTAACGCTTTGAGAATTGTGAAGCTTTACGGGCTTTCTTCAAACCTGGCTTCTTTCTTTCCTTCATTCTTGGGTCACGGGTTAAGAAACCTGCCTTCTTAAGTGGACCACGGAAGTCTGGGTCTACTTCAAGAAGAGCACGAGCGATACCAAGACGGATAGCCCCAGCTTGACCTGAGAAACCACCACCGTTAACATTAACGTGAATGTCGTATTGACCTTCAGTTTCAGTTAATGTTAATGGTTGCTTCAAGTCCTTAACCAAGTTAGGGAATGGAATGTATTGATCAACATCTTTATCGTTAACAGTGATCTTACCGTTACCTGGTACTAAACGAACACGCGCAACTGAATCCTTGCGGCGACCAGTACCTGTGTATGCAGCTTGTTGTGCCATTGTATAACCTCCTAGATTAATTTGTTAATATCTAACTTTTCAGGCTTTTGTGCTTCGTGCTTGTGGTCTTCGCCAGCATAAACATGCATCTTCATGAATTCATGGTGACCAAGAGTGTTCTTTGGAAGCATACCCTTAACTGAGATTTCAACCATCTTAACTGGGTTATTAGCAAGCAATTCACCGTAAGATACGGCCTTCAAGCCGCCACGCCATGATGAGTGGTGGTAGTAGAACTTGTCTGAAGCCTTTTTACCAGTCAATCTAATCTTTGATGCGTTGATAACGATAACGTTATCACCAGTATCAACATTAGGTGTGTATTGAGGCTTGTTCTTACCTCTCAAAATAGTGGCAACAGCTGCAGAAAGACGACCAAGAGTTACGTCAGTTGCATCAATAATGTACCACTTACGTTCGATTTCACTAGATTTTGCTAATGGTGTAGTACGCAATTTAAATTCCTCCGTTTATTTGCAGTTTGAAAACAATAAGTTTCCGGGGCCTATCGTGGACAAACATACTATACTAGAGTACGTCCTTTTAGAGAAAAAGTCAATTATAAATGCTGGTCTAAACGATATTTTTGTGGAATTTCATCGTAAAAAACATGATAAAGGTACAAACCACTCGCATGAGCAGTTTGTCTTACCTCTTGACGATCCTTGGCAGCAATTACTCGTTGCAAGTCATGAATTGGCCTACGATCATTACCAATTTCCAGTAGCGCCGCTACCATAATCCGTACCATATTATACAAAAACCCTGAACCAATAAAATCAAAAATTACTTCATTTTCTTTTTCGTCTTTAGTAATGTTTACATAATAAATGGTCCGAACTTTATCTTCAATTTGACCACCGCTGGCCGCAAAACTGGTAAAATCGTGCTTACCCAATAAGTCCTGAGCTGCAACCTGCATTTTTTCAATATCTAATGGATACGGAAAATGACCAGTATAAAAACGCTTAAAAGGATTAACAAAATGATCTAAACTAACACGATAGCGATACCATTTTCCCTTAATCGAATAACGCGCATGAAAATTCTCATCAACAATTTGGCAATCATCAAAGATAATATCGGTTGGCATCATAGAATTCATTGCCAAAATCATTCGATTGGCTGGAATAGTTTTACCAGGATAATCAAAATGAATTACCTGTCCAACCGCATGTACACCGGCATCAGTTCTACCTGACCCCTGCACAATCACACGCTGCCCCTTAGTCATTTTCTTCAACGCATCTTCAATTGTCCCCTGAACAGTTCGCTGGTCTGGTTGAAGTTGAAAGCCATGAAAAAGATGACCATCATAAGCCATCGTCATTTTATATCTTGTTGTCATATTTCTAATGTGTCCTAAAAATTAATAGCAATCCGACTAACAGTACAAAATAAAATAATGCAATTAAATCATATTTTGACCAACTTAAAACGCGATATTTAGTTCGTCCTTCACTACTACGATAACCACGTGATTCCATTGCTGTAGATAAATCAATTGCCGTTTCTAAAGACTGAATAAACAACGGAACCAAAATGGGCGTAATTGCCTTAGCACGTTGAATTAAACCACCGTCATTGAAGTCCGCTCCACGTGATCTTTGCGCATTCATAATTTTAAAAGTCTCATCAAACAAAGTCGGTACAAAACGAAGCGCAATTGAAATTACTAACGCAATTTTATCCACCGGCACTTTAAACAACTTAAGCGGCTTAAGCAGCCATTCCATCGCATCAGCAATTTCAAGTGGCATTGTAGTAACTGTCATTACTGTTGAAATTAAAATAATTAATGTAAAACGAATAAAAATATAGATTGCATTAATCAAACCATAGCTAGATAATGAAAAAATCCACCAATGCCAATAAATATGACCACCAGTCATAAAAAACAATTGCAAAAGCGACGTAAAGAAAATTAAACCAATCAAAGGCTTAACGCCATCCCAAAATACTTTTGCATTTAATCCTGTAGCAACTACAGCTAAGAAGCAAAAAATGGTCACAATCGCATAAGTTATTGAATTATTAGCTAAAAAGATAGCCAATATAAATAATATGGTAACTAATAATTTACTCCGAGGATCCATTTTATAAATAAGAGAATCTCCCGGAATATAACGTCCTACAATTATCTTACTCATAAACTACCCTCGCAAATTTTTCTTAATTTCATTAACAAGCTGATCCAGTGTTAACGGTTTATCTTTAAAGTTAAAGTTCGTCAAATCTGAGGCAAAAAGACTAGCCGTTGGTTCACTCAAATAGTGCTTTTCTAGCCAGTTTTTATTAGTAAAAATCGACTTAGGCGCATCATGTCTAATTAATTTACCATGTTCCATAACTAAAACATCATCTGCATATTCGACCACATCATCCATATTATGCGTAACCAAGATTACAGTATGACCTGCTTTTTGATAATCAACAAATAATTTCATCATTTCCTTACGAGACTTAGGATCTAACCCCGCTGCTGGCTCATCTAAGCATAAAATTTCTGGTTCATCAGCCATTACCCCAGCAATTGCAACACGCCGCATTTGTCCTCCAGATAACTCAAATGGCGACTTATTTGCTAGCGATTCATCCAATCCTACTCGCTTCAACCATTTCAAAGCTTTACTTTTAGCTTCATCATCGGTTGCTCCAAAATTTTTAGGACCAAATTCAATGTCTTCAAGCACAGTATTTTCAAAAAGCTGTGCTTCAGGAAACTGAAAAACCAAACTAACCCGCTTGCGTAACTTTTTCAAATTCTTATTTCCTGTTTGAGCAGTAATATGATAACCAGCAATATCAATTGTTCCTGAACTCGGCTTCAGTAATGCATTAAAATGCTGCATCAAAGTCGACTTACCACTACCGGTATGACCTACCAATGCAACAAAACTATTTTCAGTTAATTCAAATGAAACATTATCTAATCCTTTTTTCTCCATTGAAGTTCCGGGAGAATAGATATAATTTACTTTTTCAAATTTAATTGACATAGATATTGTTTCAACTCATCTTTCGTTTTTATATTTTTAGGTACAGAAATTCCCACTTCATTTAATTTATTTATTAATTTTTGTACAAATGGAATGTCTAGCCCTATTTCTTGCAACATTTCAGTTTTACTAAAAATTTCCGTTGGAGTTCCTTGAGCTAAAATCTTGCCATCATTTAAGACGATCACATCATCAGCCATATTAGCCTCATCAATGTCATGTGTAATCGAAATAACTGTCAAATTCTTCTCTTTCTTTAAATACTTAATAATTTTTAGCACCTGCTCTCTCCCCTTAGGATCAAGCATCGAAGTTGATTCATCTAAAATAATAATTTTCGGTTCTACGGCAAGAATACCTGCAATTGCTACTCTTTGCTTTTGTCCACCAGAAAGATTAGCTGGCTCTGCATCTATATAATCCAGCATTCCAACGTCTGCTAAAACTTTTCTGACTATTTTTACCATTTGCTCCCGAGGAACAGCTCTATTCTCAAGCCCAAAAGCAACATCATCGCCAACAGTAGCTCCAACAAACTGATTATCTGGATTCTGAAATACAATACCGACTTTTTCCCTAACATCCCAGACTGTCTTTTGATTTAACGTCATTCCTAAAACAGTGATTCTAGAATTATTAGCAGAATCAGGCAAAAGTAACCCATTAATTAATTTAGAAATTGTGGACTTACCGCTACCGTTGTGACCTATCAAAGATGTCCAGGAACCTCTTTTTATTTTAAAACTAATCTGATCAAGAATCGCTTTTTTAGTATCGGGATAGGTAAATGAGACATCCTTAAATTCAACAGCACTATCTACTGGCATTTTTCCACTTCCTTTCTTAAATCGCTTATTAGCAATTGTAACAGAAAAAAAGAGCAAAAAAAATCACCCATGAAGAGGGATGATTTTTATCATCTAAGCTAGACTAAGCTTGCGCCATCATCTTTACGCTTATTCTCACTTTCATGGATAATTCTTAATACGTATTAAGTTGTGTTACTCTAAATTAAACTAATTCAAGAATAACCATTGGAGCAGCGTCACCCTTACGAGGAACGGCTAACTTCAAAATTCTGGTGTAACCACCATTACGGTCCTTGTAACGAGGTGCTACATCACTGAAAAGCTTTTGCAATGCTGACTTAACAACAACTGCATCTTTTTCTTCGTGAACATCTGCAACTTCGTCACGTACAAATGCAGCAGCCTTTCTTCTAGCTGCTAAATCGCCGCGCTTACCTAAAGTGATCATCTTTTCGGCAGTCTTACGAACTTCTTTAGCACGAGTTTCAGTAGTAACAATGCGTTCGTTCATGATTAATTGAGTAGTCATTTCTCTAAGCATTGCTTTTCTGTGAGCACTATCGCGACCTAATTTACGGTATGCCATGGATTTGCCTCCTTTATTCACCTAAGCTTAGTCTTCTTGACGAAGTGAAAGACCTAAGTCGGTTAATTTATTTTTAACTTCTTCCAATGATTTACGTCCTAAGTTACGTACACGCATCATATCTGATTCTGTCTTGTCAGTTAACTCTTGAAGAGTATTAATGCCAGCACGCTTCAGGCAGTTATATGAACGAACAGAAAGGTCAAGCTCTTCGATAGTCATCTCAAGCTTCTTTTCCTTCTTATCGTCTTCCTTTTCCACCATTACTTCGCTGAATTTAGCATTTGCATCTGCTGATTCAAATACCTTAAAGTGTTCAACTAAAATTTTAGCAGCAAAACTAAGGGCGTCATTAGGCTTGATTGAACCGTCAGTCCAAATCTCAAAAGTGAGCTTATCAAAGTCATCTCTCTTACCAACACGAGTTGATTCAACTTGGTAGTTAACCTTCTTAATTGGTGAGAATAAAGAGTCAACTGGGATAACTCCGATTGGCATGTCATCACTCTTATTGTCACTTGCAGCAACATAACCTCTACCATTCTTTACGGCAAGTTCCATATGCAAGTGTCCACCTTCAGCAATGGTACAAATATATTGATCCGGATTCAAGACTTGAACGTCTGCATCAACTTTAAGATCATCAGCAGTTACTGTGGCTGGACCTTCAATGTCCAATTCAATAACCTTTTGTTCATCTGAAAGAGACTTTAATTCAAGTTTCTTCAAGTTCAAGATGATCTTGGTTACATCTTCTCTGACGCCAGGAACTGTTGAGAACTCGTGTAAAACGCCATCAATTTGCACATAAACAAGTCCAGTACCTGGAATAGAAGTAAGTAATACTCTTCTTAAAGAATTACCTAAAGTAGTACCAAAGCCTCGCTCAAGTGGTTCAACAACAAACTTACCGTAAGAATCTTCTTGTTCAACAACGGTAATATTTGGTTTTTCAAATTCAATCATTACTGGGCCCCTTTCAAAACGTTACGTCCTATATCAAGGACAAAATTAAACACGACGACGTTTTGGTGGTCTGGAACCATTGTGAGGAACTGGCGTAACGTCACGAATTGCAGTAATTTCAAGACCAGTTGCTTGAAGTGATCTAATAGCAGATTCACGACCAGCACCAGGACCTTTAACTGAAACTTCTACATGTTTCATGCCTTGGTCCATTGCACTCTTAGCTGCTGCTTCAGCTGCCATTTGAGCTGCAAATGGAGTAGACTTACGACTACCCTTAAAGCCCAATGCACCAGCTGAAGACCAAGCAACTGCATTACCTTGAACGTCAGTAATCATGACTAAAGTATTATTAAACGTTGAGTGAATGTGTGCTACACCGCTTTCAACATGCTTCTTCACACGACGCTTACGTGCTGTTTTCTTTGCAGGCATCAATAAACCTCCTTATAAATAAAATTAACGATTTCTCTTAGTACCCTTACGAGTACGAGCATTGTTCTTGGTATTTTGGCCACGAACTGGAAGTCCACGGCGGTGACGAATACCACGGTAAGAACCAATATCAACTAAACGCTTAATGTTCATGCTTACTTCACGACGTAAGTCACCTTCAACACGGTACTTGTCAACTTCAGCACGAAGCTTTTCTTGATCTTCTGGAGTTAAATCCTTTGAACGAATATCTTCAGATACTCCAGCATCAGCACAAATTTTCTTGGCAGTTGCTTCACCGATACCGTAAATGTAAGTTAAAGCGATAACGATTCTTTTATCTCTTGGTAAGTCAACACCAGCAATACGAGCCATAAACTACACCCCCTCTATTTCTAACCTTGACGTTGCTTGTGCTTTGGATTTGCTGAGCAAATTACCATCACACGGCCATGTCTCTTGATAACTTTACAATGTTCACACATTGGTTTAACAGATGGTCTAACCTTCATGTTTCCCTCCGTTATATTACTTTATAAACCGATACGTAATTCTACCTTTAGTTAAATCATATGGAGATAATTCCACAGTCACACGGTCTCCCGGCAAAATACGAATGTAGTGCATCCTAATTTTACCAGAAACGTGTGCTAAAATTGTGGCTCCATTTTCCAATTCAACTTTAAACATAGCATTAGGTAAGGTATCAACTACCTTACCTTCTACTTCAATGACATCATCTTTTGCCAAAGTTGTTCCTCCGCAATTAAACAGTCATATACTTTGAAATTATAACACGGATAAAAAATTATACAAATTTTTCTTCTATTGATTATTACTCAATACCGCATCAATATCTTCAAAGACTTTTTCTGGAGTTTGTTCACCATTAATTACAGTGAGCAAGCCTTTCTTCTGATAAAAGTCCTTCAAAGGTGCATTCATCTTTTCATTAACTTCAAGACGATTCTTAACAACTTCTGGTTTATCATCTTCACGTTGATAAAATTCATGGCCACCACAGCGATCACAAGTGCCCTCAACTTTTGGCTGCTTGGAAAGCTTGTTGTAAGTAGCTCCACAATTTTTACACATGTATCTTGCTGATAAACGCTTAATCAAAGTGTCTTCGTCAACTTCAAGCGCAATGACATTTGTTAAAGGTTTCTCCAAACGTTTTGTAATACCATCTAAAAGTTCTGCTTGTACAGTGGTTCTTGGAAAACCATCTAAGATAAAACCTTCTTTAATATCAGGTTGACTTAAACGTTCCTCAACCAACTTTGCAGTAACTTCATCGGGTACTAGATTACCCTTATCGATATAACTCTTAGCTTCAAGACCAACCTTCGTCTTGTTAGCCATTGCTTCCCTAAACATATCCCCAGTTGAAATATGAGTTAAGTGATATTTATCAACGATTCGCTCTGATGCTGTACCTTTACCAGCACCTGGTAACCCTAAAAGAATTAAGTTAATCATTTATCCGTTCCTATCTGATGAATCCAACATATTCTCTCTTCATTAACAAGCCGTTAATTTGACGAGATAACTCGAGAACAACCCCAATCACAATTAAAAGACTTGTTCCTCCTAAACCAATGGAACTTGGGAGATTCCAAAAGTTAGTAGCCAATTGAGGCAGTAAAGCAACTAAGCCCAAGAATAATGAACCTACTGTTGATAATTTCATCAACATCTTTGAAATATAATCCTGAGTATCTTTTCCTGGCCATACACTAGGAATATAAGCACCCTGCTTTTGTAAGTTTTCTGCTAGCTTCTCAGGGTTGACCTGTACGAAAGCGTAGAAGAATGTAAATAAGATAATTAAAAGAGTGTAGATAATTACCCCAGGAGTAGTTTGTAAGCTAAAGATTTGGTTCATTACTTTAAACCATTGTTGATCGCCCTGGGTTCTTTGAAAGGCCATTAAAATCGTTGCCGGTGTAACAATAAATGAACTGGCAAAAATAACCGGAATAACTCCAGATACATTAACCTTTAATGGTAGAAAACTTTCAGAACCACTCATCGTCGCTCTTCTCGTATATTGAATTGGAATACGACGATCAGCTTGTTCAACCCATGTAACAAATTGAGTTACGATAAGGATTGCAACTATAACCGCGATGAAGAACAAAATGCCTTGCCAACGATCACTAGCACTATTATTAATAATTTCTTCCTTATAAATTTGCCATAGACCACTTGGTAGTCTTGCAATAATACCAGCAAAAATAATTACTGAGATACCATTACCTAGACCCTTATCAGTGATTTCATCACCCAACCATGTTAATAACATAGTTCCAGCAGTCATAATAATAGCAATTTCTATATAAGTCTGTGGTGTTTGATTCTTTACCAAACCCATTTGAGTTAAAGCGTTAAAGCCTAACGTAATACCAATACTCTGGATAAAAGCAACAACTAATGCTAAATATCTAGTTACTTGATTTGTTTTACGTCGACCTACTTCACCTTGTTTTCCCCATTCTACTAACGTAGGAACAATATCCATCTGTAGCAGCTGGATAACAATCTGAGCCGTAATATAAGGAGAAACACCCAAAGAAAATATTGAATAGTTATCTAGTCCACCACCAGATACAGTATCCAGCATTGGAACTAAACCAGTTTGCGCAACCTGCGTGATCGCCTTCGCATTAACACCGGGAACGGTAATGTTTGCACCGATCCGATACAGCAAAAGAATAAAGAGCGTGAAATAGAGCTTATTTCTAATTTCTTTATCTTTGAAGGCGTTCTTCAAGGTCGAAAACATTAGATCACCTCAACAGTTCCGCCAGCGGCTTCAACTGCTTGCTTAGCAGATGCGGAAACTTTATTAACCTTTACAGTTAACTTAACTTTTAATTCGCCCTTGCCAAGTAACTTAACACCTGACAATTCTTTCTTTACTAAGCCATTATCTTTAAGTGATTCTACAGTTACTTCACTGCCGTCTTCGAACTTGTTTAAATCATCTAAGTTTACAATTGCATATTCCTTGCGGTTAATGTTCTTAAAACCACGCTTAGGCATAGTTCTGAATAATGGCATTTGACCACCTTCAAAACCTAAACGAGTATGACCGCCTTGACGAGCTAATTGACCCTTTTGACCACGGCCTGAAGTTTTACCGTAACCACTTGAAGTACCACGACCAACACGTTTTCTATTGCGACGTGAGCCTTCAGCAGAATGTAATTCATGAAGCTTCATTAATTTGGCACCTCCTTGATATTCTATTTGTTAATCTCTTCAACAGAGATTAAGTGAGCAATCTTTAATAATGCACCACGAGTAGCAGCGTTGTCTGGAAGAACAACAGTACTATCCACTCTACCTAAACCAAGAGCTTTAACGATCTTTCTTTGTTGAGGTAGACGGTGAGCAACACTTCTAATTAAAGTAATCTTTAAATCAGTCATCTATGATCTCCCTAATCTTAAGCTCTTTCAGGTTGACGAAGTTTTGCAACTTCTTCACTAGTTCTAAGCTTCTTCAAACCATCGATAGTTGCACGAACAACGTTAATTGGAGTGTTTGAACCAAGTGACTTTGAAGTTACGTCTGAGATACCAGCCATATCCATAACGATACGTACGGCACCACCAGCAGCAACACCAGAACCAGCTTCAGCAGGTTTAAATAAAATGTTACCTGAACCGTAGTGACCAATAACTTCATGAGGAATAGTAGTACCAACTTTAGGTACATTGATCATTTTCTTCTTACCGTCTTCTACAGCCTTACGGATTGCTTCTGGGACTTCTTGAGCTTTACCAGTACCAAAACCTACACGGCCTTTCTTGTCGCCAACAACAACAAGAGCAGCAAATCTCATGCGACGGCCACCTTTAACAACCTTAGTAATACGGTTGACAGCGACTAATTGATCTTCGATATCGTCTTTGTTTCTGCGATTGTTACGAGAATCATTGCGGTTTGCCATGTGTTAATTCTCCTTTCCTAGAAATCTAATCCGTTTTCACGAGCAGCATCAGCTAATGCTTGAACACGGCCGTGGTATAAGTAACCACTTCTGTCGAATACAACAGTAGAAATGTTCTTTGCCTTTGCAGCTTCAGCAATTGCCTTACCTACAGCAGCAGCTTGTTCTACTTTAGTTGCATCTGATACATTTTCATCCAAAGTTGAGGCGCTTGCAAGCGTAACACCCGCTACGTCATCAATTAATTGAGCGTAGATGTTTTTATTTGAACGAAAAATGCTTAAGCGTGGGCGCTCAGCAGTACCAGAAATTTTTCCACGAATACGTCTATGACGCTTTAAGCGTAACTTGTTTTTATCTGGTTTAGAAATCACAATTTCACCTCAAAAATAACTACTTATTACTTACCAGTCTTACCTTCCTTGCGACGTACGTATTCATCAACATAACGAATACCTTTACCCTTATAAGGTTCTGGTGGACGTACGGCACGGATTTCAGCTGCAAATTGACCAACATCTTGCTTTGAAACACCTTCAACTTCTACATCAGTTGCTGAAGTTGCCTTTACAGAAACACCTTCTGGTGCAGTCAATACAACTGGGTGTGAATAACCAACATTTAAAGTAATCTTGTTACCTTGTGCTTGTGCACGGTAACCAACACCGATTAACTTCAAAGTCTTCTTATAACCGTCAACTACACCTTCGATCATTGAAGCTAAGTTAGCTCTTTCAGTACCGTGAAGTGCTTTGTCGCTTTCGCTTGAACGTGAAAAGTTAATTTCACCATCTTTTTGTTCAAACTTAATCTTTGGATCGAAGTATCTAGTTAATTCACCCTTTGGGCCCTTAACAGTAATATTGTCGCCTTCCTTGGTAACAGTGACACTGTCAGGGACTTCAATAGTCTTTAAACCGATTCGGCTCATTGATTGTTCTCCTTTCTGTCAGTATTACCAAATGTAGGCAATTACTTCGCCGCCAACGTTCTTTTGTCTTGCTTCCTTGTCGGTAATAACACCAGCAGAAGTAGAAACGATGGCAATGCCTAAGCCATTAAGAACTTTAGGTAAGTCTTCAGCGCCAACGTAGTTTCTAAGACCTGGCTTAGAAATACGCTTCAAACCTGAGATAACACGTTCTCCATTTGGACCATATTTCAAGAATACCTTGATAACGCCTTGCTTGTTATCATCTGCAACTTCGTAATCACGGATGAAGCCTTCACGTTTCAAAATTTCTGAAATAGACTTTTTAATGTTTGATGCAGGAATTTCAACTGAATCGTGTTTTGCCATGTTGGCATTTCTGATTCTAGTCAAGTAATCTGCGATTGGATCTGTCATGACCATTTAAGCTATCCTCCTAACCGTATACTACCAACTAGCCTTTTTAAGACCAGGGATTTGACCCTTGTGTGCTAATTCCTTTAAGCAAATACGGCATAACCCGAATTTACGGTATACGGAGTGTGGACGACCACATCTCTCGCAACGTGTATATTCGCGTGAAGAGAACTTAGCAGGACGACGATTTTTGATTTTTTGTGATGTTTTAGCCATTAATGTCCTCCACTATCTTGCAAACGGCATACCAAATTGAGTCAAAAGTTCACGAGCTTCTTCATCAGTGTTGGCAGTAGTTACGATAACAATATCTAAACCTCTAGTGCGGTTTACCTTATCAAAATCGATTTCTGGGAAAATCAATTGTTCTTTAATACCTAAAGTGTAGTTACCACGACCATCAAATGAACGAGTTGATACACCACGGAAGTCACGAACACGTGGAAGAGAAACATTGATTAACTTGTACAAGAAATCGTACATTCTGTCGCCTCTAAGAGTTACCTTAGCACCGATAGACATACCTTCACGTAAACGGAAGTTAGCGATTGATTTCTTGGCCTTAGTGATTAATGGCTTTTGACCTGAGATCAAAGTTAATTCTTCAACTGCTTCATCTAAGTTCTTGGCGTTAGAAACTGCATCACCAACACCCATGTTTAAAACAATCTTGTCGATCTTAGGTACTTGCATAGATGACTTGTAGTTAAACTTTTCTTCTAATGCAGGAGCTACCTTTTCGTTGTATTCCTTAGCTAAATAACTTGCCATGTGTGTCCTCCCTTCTACTTATCTTCTTTTTTACTACTAATTACTTTAACGTTTGATGCGTGAATTGAACCTTCTGATTCAACTACACCACCATTAGCATTGCTTTGTGAAGGCTTTTGGTGCTTCTTAATCTTGTTAACGCCCTTAACCACTACGCGGTTTTTCTTAACGTTAACAGAAAGAACAGTACCTTCTTTACCTTTATCTTTTCCGGCAATAACTTTTACTTTGTCACCAGTTTTAACGAACATCAGTGCACCTCACTATCAATTATAAGACTTCAGGAGCAAGAGAGACGATCTTCATAAAGTCGTTCTCACGTAACTCACGTGCAACTGGCCCAAAGATACGAGTACCACGTGGGCTCTTGTCTGCGTTGATAATTACGCCAGCATTTTCGTCGAACTTGATGTATGAACCATCTTCACGACGTGCACCTGATTTAGTTCTAACAATAACAGCTTTTACAACGTCGCCTTTTTTGACAACGCCACCTGGTGTTGCTTGTTTAACAGTACATACTACGATGTCACCAATGTTACCGGTCTTACGCTTTGAACCACCTAAGACTCTAATAACTAAAAGTTCTCTGGCACCAGAGTTATCAGCAACCTTTAAACGAGATTCGTTTTGAATCACTGTGTAATCCTCCCCTCACTAAATCCGCAAATTAAACAGATTTCTTAACAATCTTTACTAAACGGAAGCGCTTCTTACGAGATAATGGACGGGTTTCCATGATACGTACAGTATCGCCAACTTTAGCTTCGTTATTTTCGTCTTGTGCGTAGTACTTCTTTGAATATCTAATACGCTTGTTGTAAACAGGGTGGTTCTTGTAAGTGTCAACAACTACAACGATAGTCTTGTCCATCTTATCAGAAACTACACGACCTTGGTATACGTGACGACGATTTCTTTCGTTTGTTTCGCTCAAGTTAATAGCTCCCTTCCATTAATTGTTTTCTAACGCTTTTTCGCTCAGAATAGTCTTGATTCTGGCGATATTCTTGCGGACTTTGCTCAAGCGAGCGGTATTTTCTAATTGACCCGTTGCTTGTTGGAAACGCAAATTGAAGAGTTCTTCTTTGTATTGCTTTTCTTTTTCTAACATTTCATCAGTGGTTAATGCTCTGATATCTTTAGCCTTCATTAGATTCGCCACCTACTTCCGAACTTCTAGTTACAAACTTAGTCTTAATTGGTAACTTAGTTGAAGCAAGACGTAAAGCTTCACGAGCAGTTGCTTCATCAACACCACCAATTTCGAACATAATCTTTTCTCTCTTAACTACAGCTACCCAACCTGCTGGTGCACCTTTACCTGAACCCATACGTACACCAACACCTTTAGCAGTGTATGACTTTTGAGGGAAAATTCTGATCCAAACCTTACCGCCACGTTTCATGTAACGAGTCATAGCAACACGAGCTGCTTCGATTTGACGGTTAGTAATCCAATGTGATTCGAGGGCTTCAAGACCATATTCACCAAAGGCAATATATTTACCACCCTTAGCAGCACCACGCATCTTACCACGGAATTCACGACGGTGTTTTACTCGCTTTGGTACTAAAGGCATTATCTATTTCCTCCCTTCGCTGGCTTTGAAGCTGGCTTATTCTTACGAGTAGGTAAGATTTCGCCACGGTTGATCCAAACTTGAACACCAATTTCACCATAAGTAGTGAAGGCATTTACCCAAGCGTAATCAATATCAGCTCTCAAAGTTTGTAATGGAACACGACCTTCTGTGTGCCATTCTCTTCTTGCCATATCGGCACCGTTCAAACGACCTGAAGTTTGAACCTTAATACCCTTGGCACCAGCACGCATAGCTCTTTGAGTAGCTTGACGCATAGCACGTCTGAAAGCAATACGAGCTTCAAGTTGACGAGCAATACTATCTGCTACTAACTTAGCATCAAGATCTGGTTTCTTAATTTCAACAATATTAATGTGAACTTGCTTACCAGTTAAAGCATTTAATTGTTTTCTCAAAGCTTCAACTTCAGAACCACCTTTACCAATTACCATACCTGGCTTAGCAGTATGAATTGAAATGTTGATTCTGTTAGCTGCACGTTCAATTTCAACAGTAGATACTGAGGCATCCTTCAACTTTTCTGAAATAAATTTTCTGATTTGAAGGTCTTCATTTAAAGTTTCTTTGTATCCCTTGTCAGCATACCATTTTGATTCCCAATCACGGATAACACCGAGACGAAAACCGTTTGGGTTAATCTTTTGACCCATTAATATACCTCCCTTAATCGTTCTTTTCTGAAACTACTACAACTACGTGACTGGTTCTCTTGTTAATTGGAGAAGCCATACCCTTAGCACGTGGGCGGAATCTCTTCAAAGTTGCACCTTCATTTACATAAGCTTCTGATACGTAAAGGTTTGCACTTTCAAGATCGTAGTTATGTTCTGCGTTAGCAATAGCTGAACGCAAAACTTTTTCAACGATTGGGGAAGCAGCTCTAGGCGTAAATTCCAAGATTGCTAATGCTTCAGCAACGCTCTTGCCACGAATTAAGTCAACGACTAAACGAGCTTTTCTTGGAGCGATGCGAACAGTTCTTGCTTCAGCCTTAGCTGAACTAATTTGTTCTGCCATTTAGATGTTTCTCCTTCCTCTAAGCTTGTGTTGTGGCTTTATCATCAGTGGATTTGTGTCCGTGGAAAGTTCTTGTTGGAACAAATTCACCTAACTTATGACCAACCATGTCTTCAGTTACATATACTGGGACATGTTTTCTACCATCGTAAACAGCTATAGTCAAACCTACAAAGGAAGGGAAAATAGTTGAACGACGTGACCAAGTCTTAATAACTTGCTTCTTATCTGCATCTGCTTGTGCATCAACCTTCTTTAACAATGATGCATCAGCAAAAGGACCTTTTTTAATACTACGGCTCATTAATTAACCCTCCTTCTACTACTTGCTACCTTTACGGTGACGAATGATTAACTTCTCGCTGGCCTTCTTGGTATCTCTAGTCTTAATACCACGTGCCTTCTTACCCCATGGAGTCATAGGTTGAGGACGACCAACTGGAGCCTTACCTTCACCACCACCATGTGGGTGATCGTTAGGGTTCATTACAGAACCACGTGATTGTGGACGCTTGCCCAACCAACGCTTACGACCAGCTTTACCTAATTGAATCAATGAGTGTTGTTCATTACCAACAGTACCGATAGTTGCACGGCATGATGACAAAATCTTACGAACTTCACCACTTTGTAATCTTACTAAAGTGTAATCACCATCAGCACCTAAAACTTGAGCTGAAGCACCAGCACTTCTTACGAGTTGGCCACCCTTGCCTGGCTTTAATTCGATATTGTGAATTGAAGTACCAGTTGGGATATTCTTTAATTCCAAAGCGTTACCTGGCTTAATGTCAACTGAATCACCTGATTCAACTACATCGCCAACTTTTAAGCCCTTAGGAGCTAAGATGTAAGCTTTGATACCATCAGTGTAGTGAAGCAAAGCAATGTTAGCAGTTCTGTTTGGATCGTATTCGATAGCCTTTACAACTGCCTTTGCGTTGTCCTTGTTACGCTTAAAGTCGATGATACGGTATTTTTGTTTGTGACCACCACCACGGTGTCTTACAGTGATATGACCATATGAGTTACGACCTGCAGTATGTGATTGAGATTCAAGCAAAGTCTTTTCAGGCTTTGTCTTAGTGATCTCAGCAAAGTCGGAAGAAGTCATATGACGACGACCATTCGTGGTTGGCTTGTAAATCTTAATAGCCAATTGACTGACCTCCTATTACTTGTTGTCTTCTGTGTTATCGTCTTGGAAAATCTTGATGTCGTTTGAATCGTTAGTTAAAGTAACGATAGCCTTTCTACGACGAGCGGTCTTACCAGTGTAACGACCTACTCGCTTGTCCTTGCCGCGAACGTTCATAATGTTTACGTTCTTAACTTTAACATCGAAGATTTCTTCAACAGCATTGCGAACTTGTGTCTTGGTTGCAGTTAAAAGCACGTCGAATGTGTACTTCTTATCATCCATTAAGTTCGTGGACTTTTCAGTAATGACAGGTCTTAAAATGATATCGCGTGCGTCCATTAAGCCAAAACCTCCTCGATCTTCTTAACAGCATCTTGATCTAAGATCAACTTGCCATAGTTAACAGCATCTTCAACGTTTAAGCCATTAACTGGAACAACCTTAACCTTAGTCAAGTTTCTTGCGGAAAGTTGTACATTGTTATCATCTGAAACAATTAAAACTTTACCGTCAGCATTTAAGCCGTTTAACATTGATACTAATTCCTTAGTCTTAGGAGCTGACATAGTCAACTTATCTAAAACAATTAAATCATTGTCAATCAACTTTTGGGAAAGAACTGACTTAATAGCCAAACGACGTTGCTTTCTTGGCATAGTGTATGCGTATGAACGTGGAGTTGGGCCAAAGACTGTACCACCACCGCGCCATTGTGGAGCTCTGATAGAACCTTGACGAGCACGACCAGTACCCTTTTGTCTCCAAGGCTTCTTACCACCGCCGCGAACAGCAGATCTATTCTTAACCTTTGAGGTACCTTGACGCTTGCCGGCTCTTTGTCTAATAATTGCTTCAAAAACGACACTTTCATTTGGTTCAATACCAAAAACCTTATCGTTTAAAGTAACTTCACCAGAGTCTTTACCGTTTTGATCCATAACTTTTAAATTAGCCATTCTAGTCCTCCTTCCTATTTATCAGCCTTTACAGCTTTAGAAGCAGTCTTAACAACGATTAATGAGTTCTTAGCACCTGGGACGTTACCCTTAATCATCAATACGTTCTTGTCTGCAACAACTTTTTCAATTACTAAGTTTTCAATGGTAACTTTCTTCACACCCATGTGACCTGGCAAACGCTTGCCCTTTGGTACACGGTTAATGATGGAACCCATTGAACCAGGAATTCTGTGGTATCTTGAACCGTGAGTTTCTGGTCCTCTTGATTGGCCCCAACGCTTGATGTTACCTTGGTATCCATGACCTCTTGAAGTACCAGTAACGTTTACAACGTCACCTTCCTTAAATGTATCCACAGTAACTTCTGAGCCAACTTCATAGTCCTTAAGCTCAACACCGCGGATTTCCCGAATGAAGCGCTTAGGCGAAGTCTTTGCTTTATCAGCATGACCTTTTTCTGGTTTGTTGCTCAAAACTTCACGCTTGTCTTGGTAACCTAATTGAACTGCTTCGTAACCGTCTGATTCAACAGTCTTAACTTGCATAACAACGTTAGGAGTTGCTTCAACAACAGTTACAGGAACAAGGACACCATCTTTAGTAAAGATTTGAGTCATACCAACTTTTCTTCCTAAGATTCCTTTGGTCATGTTTACACCTCTTTCTATTTAAATTACAGTTTAATTTCGATGTCTACACCGCTTGGAAGATCAAGCTTCATTAATGAATCAACAGTCTTTGGTGTTGGATTCAAAATATCGATTAAACGCTTGTGAGTGCGCATTTCGAATTGTTCACGTGAGTCCTTGTTCTTGTGTGGTGAACGAAGAACTGTGAATAAAGTTCTTTCTGTTGGAAGAGGAACTGGACCTGAAATTTCAGCACCAGTTCTCTTTGCAGTAGCTACGATCTTAGCAGCTGATTCATCGAGAATACCATGTTCGTAAGACTTAAGTCTAATACGAATTGTTTGACTTGCCATTAAATTACCTCCTTAACGTCTTCTTTAAAAGATGACTCGCTCGGCAAAAATTCCCCGCACGCCACTGTGGCAATGCAGCCTGGCGTGCCGCAACCTTTTGCGTCAACGCTTTACAACAATTTTCACACTTAAGGGCACACTGTCCCATAAGCACAAAGACTATTGTACTTTGTCCCTCCTTAAATATCAAGGGTTTACGACTTTTTTCTTAAATTTATTTACAAAAAAAGAGTTATCAAAATAAAAATGATAACTCTTTTTTATATGAAATTGTTTTCAATTAAGCTAACTGCATTAATCAGTTCTTAACGGAAGCTATTCAGCATCTCCGCCGCGCTTCTTAATGATGTCAGCTTGAATTGATTTAGGTGTTGGTGAGTAGTGATCAAATACCATAGTAAATGTACCACGACCCTGAGTTGATGAACGCAAAGTAGTTGCGTAACCAAACATTTCTGAAAGTGGAACAAATGAGTTGATGATCTTAGCACCGGCTCTGTCTTCCATACCTTCCATGGTACCACGACGAGCAGTGATTGAACCCATAACATCACCTAAGTATTCTTCTGGAGTAGTTACTTGAACCTTCATAATTGGTTCCAAGATAACTGCGCCAGCCTTTGAAGCAGCATTCTTCAAAGCAAGTGAAGCAGCAACCTTGAAGGCAGCTTCTGATGAGTCGACTTCGTGGTAACTACCATCGTAAAGCTTAGCCTTAACGTCGATCAATGGGTAACCTGCAAGAACACCATTCTTCATAGCTTCTTGTAAACCTTGGTCAACTGAAGGAATGAATTCACGAGGAACAACACCACCAACGATGGCATCTTCGAATTCGTAACCCTTACCTTCTTCGTTAGGAGTAAAGTCAATCCAAACGTCACCGTATTGACCTTTACCACCTGATTGACGAACAAACTTACCTTGTGCCTTAGCTTCCTTGGTGAAGGTTTCACGGTAAGCAACTTGTGGTTCACCAATCTTAGCATCAACGTTAAATTCACGTCTCATACGTTCAACCATGATGTCAAGGTGAAGTTCACCCATACCTGAAATCAAGGTTTGACCAGTTTCTGGGTTAGTTTCAGCACGGAAAGTTGGGTCTTCTTCAGTAAGCTTTTGCAAAGCAACGTCCATCTTATCACGGTCAGCCTTTGACTTAGGTTCAACTGATACTTGGATAACTGGATCTGGAACTTTCAAGCTTTCCAAAATAAGTGGGTGATCTGGGTCAGTTAATGAGTCACCAGTAGTGGTGTTCTTCAAACCGATGGCACCAGCGATATCACCTGAGAATACTTCTGGAATTTCAGTTCTTGAGTTGGCGTGCATTTGAAGCAAACGACCTACACGTTCACGACTGTTCTTTGAAGCGTTCAATACGTATGAACCTGATTCAAGAGAACCGGTGTAAACACGGATGAAAGTCAAACGACCTACGAATGGGTCAGTAGCGATCTTGAATGCAAGAGCTGCAAATGGCTTCTTATCGTCAGCCATAAGTTCAACTTCATCACCAGTCTTAGGATTGTGAGCAACGTAAGGCTTAACGTCAAGTGGTGATGGCAAGTAGTCAATAACACCGTCAAGCATCATTTGAACACCCTTGTTCTTGAAGGCTGAGCCAGCGTAAACTGGGAAGAACTTCAAGTCCAAAGTAGCTTTACGGATAGCTGCCTTTAATTCATCGTTAGAAATTTCTTCACCGCCAAGGAATTTTTCCATGATGCCGTCATCAACATCGGCTACGGCTTCAATTAAGTCGTTACGACGTGCTTCAGCTTCTTCCTTGTATTCGTCAGGAACTGGAACAGTATCCCACTTAGAACCAAGCTTGTCTTCGTCGTAGATGTCGGCAACCATGTTGATTAAGTCGATAACACCTTCAAAAGTGTCAGCTGAACCAATTGGCATTTGAACAGCATGGGCATTAGCGTTTAAACGTTCGTGCAATGACTTAACTGACTTATCGAAGTCAGCACCGATCTTATCCATCTTGTTAACGAAAACAATACGAGGAACACCGTAAGTTTCAGCTTGACGCCATACGTTTTCAGTTTGTGGTTCAACACCAGCTTGGGCATCAAGAACAGTTACGGCACCATCAAGAACACGAAGTGAACGTTCTACTTCGATAGTGAAGTCAACGTGTCCTGGGGTGTCGATGATGTTAATTCTGTGGTCTTTCCATTGTGCAGTAGTAGCTGCAGAAGTAATGGTGATACCACGTTCCTTTTCTTCATCCATCCAGTCCATTTGTGAATCACCTTCGTGAGTTTCACCAACTTTGTGGATCTTACCAGTGTAGTAAAGGATACGTTCAGTAGTAGTAGTCTTACCCGCATCGATGTGGGCCATAATACCAATGTTACGTGTCTTTGCTAATGGAAATTCACGCTTGTTAGCCATAAATTATTCTCTCCTTAAATTAAAACGAACAAATTAGAAGCGGTAGTGTGCAAATGCACGGTTAGCTTCAGCCATACGGTGAACATCTTCACGCTTCTTAACTGCTGAACCAGTGTTGTTTGAAGCATCGATAATTTCGTTAGCTAAACGTTCATCCATAGTGTGTTCGTTACGTAAACGAGCGTATGAAACAAGCCATCTTAAACCTAAAGTAGTTCTTCTTTCAGGACGTACTTCAACTGGGATTTGGTAGTTTGAACCACCGATACGACGAGCTCTAACTTCCAAAACTGGCATAACGTTGTTCATAGCTTCTTCAAATACATCAAGTGGTTCCTTACCAGTCTTGTCTTGAACAATGTTGAAAGCATCGTAAAGGATTGAAGATGCCTTAGCTCTCTTACCATCGACCATTAAGTGGTTGATCAACTTAGTAACAAGCTTTGAGTTGTAAACTGGATCTGCTAAAACGTCTCTCTTAGTTACGTGACCTTTTCTAGGCATTATTTAACTCCTCCTTTAATCTTTCTTAGTACCGTACTTAGAACGGCTTTGCTTTCTGCCATCAACACCAGCAGTATCAAGGGCACCACGAACGATGTGGTAACGTACACCAGGAAGGTCCTTTACACGACCACCACGGATTAATACAACTGAGTGTTCTTGCAAGTTGTGGCCTTCACCTGGAATGTAAGCAGTAACTTCGATCAAGTTTGAAAGACGAACACGAGCGTACTTACGTAAAGCTGAGTTAGGCTTCTTTGGAGTCATAGTACCAACACGAGTTGCAACACCACGCATTTGTGGAGCTGGGTTGAATACTGATTCCTTCTTCATACTGTTGTAGCTGTAATTCAAAGCAGGTGACTTTGACTTAGTGACCTTTGAATGACGGCCTTTTCTTACCAATTGATTAATGGTTGGCATTAATTTTTCCTCCTAAAATACTATTTTGTTCACACATCCGGGAGTTTCTTTTTCACTCACGAATAGACTGTTCAAAACATACAAAGACTATTGTACTCGGTTTTAAGCAGAAAGCAAACTTTTTCAAAATAAAAAAAGAAAAATCGGCTATTTTTGCGTAATAAATAGTGGAGGTGTTTTTTTGAAATACTTATTTATTTTTACTAACTTTATAATTGGAAGTTGCTTGGCTTCTCACGCAGCAGTAGTTTACGAGCACTGGAATGATAAAAATTTTATTTACTCACGTTCTCAGTGCAACAACTGTCACCTTGAATTATCAATTTTGGATGAAATTCCATTATTATCTTATCTTTTTCTTCAAGGAAAATGTCGTTATTGTTATCAACAAATTCCAGTTGAATTATTTTTATTTGAATTAATTGGCGGCTTTGCCTTTTGTTTACTCGATTTTAGTAAGACACAGGACATTATTACCGCTATTTTGCTTTTTTCGCTTTTAGTCGTTGCAATCTCTGATTATCAAAAGCAAGAATTTGATCTTCTCCTACTAATTCCAGCCATTAGCGTTGCGATTTTATTCAACCAATTTGCAGCTTTTACATTAATCGACTGGATCTCTTTTACATTATTGCTAGGAATTTTTAGCTATAGCATAATGCAAAGAAAAATGGGGCTAGGCGATTTATTAATTTACTTAATTATCGCTTGCTACTTCACCCCATCATTTGCCAATTTAGTTTTTCTATTTGCTTCAATCTTGGTAATTGCAATTTTTCTTATTGAAAAAACTCCTATTAACCATCGCTATCCATTTATTCCATATATTTTCCTAGGATTAGTACTAACCCAATTAATTTTTTAGACAAAAAATAAGCATTCCCGCTCTTAAAAGATTGGAAATGCTTATTTATTTTCAATAAAGCTTAGTCTTGCTTAGCTTTATCCTTTTCTTTCATTTGCTTTTCAATATCAGCAATTGAGTATACTGAATCTGGCTTCTTAACGTCAGCTTCAGGTTCCATGCTACGGTATACAGGCATACCAGTACCAGCTGGAATAATTTTACCGATAATAACGTTTTCCTTAAGTCCAAGAAGTGGATCATTCTTACCTCTAATAGATGCATCAGTAAGAACACGTGTGGTTTCCTGGAATGAAGCAGCTGACAAGAAACTGTTAGTTTCCAAAGCAGCCTTAGTAATACCCAAGATAACGCTTTGAGCAGTTGCTGGAATACCACCAGAAATAATAACTTCCTTGTTGCGGTCTCTAAATTGACCAATATCCATAACTTCACCTGGCAAGATGTCAGTTTCACCTGGATCAAGGACACGAACCTTTTGCAGCATTTGACGAGTTAACACTTCAACGTGCTTGTCGGCAATGTCTACACCCTGCATTCTATAAGCCTTTTGAACTTCAGCCAAGATGTACTTTTCAGTAGTTAATGTATCAGTAACTTGAATCAATTCCTTAGGATCAACAGAACCAAGAGTTAACTTGTCACCACGATGAACGTAGTCACCTTCGCTAACAGCAACTGAAGCTGTATAAGGAACACTGTAGCTTCTAGTATCAATCTTACCCTTAACAGTAATTTCACGAGTATGTTCTGCTGGGTTTTCTTGAATTGAATCAATTACACCATCAACTTCAGAAATGGTTGCACGACCCTTAGGGTTACGTGCTTCAAACAATTCTTGCACACGAGGCAAACCTTGAGTGATATCTTCAGCACCGGCAACACCACCGTTGTGGAAAGTTCTCAAAGTAAGCTG
The DNA here is from genome assembly GCF_018987235.1 of Lactobacillus crispatus. Lineage (NCBI taxonomy): Bacteria > Bacillati > Bacillota > Bacilli > Lactobacillales > Lactobacillaceae > Lactobacillus > Lactobacillus crispatus. The sequence continues at coordinate 333,523 of NZ_CP072197.1, read as the reverse complement.
AGTACCTGGTTCACCAATTGATTGAGCAGCAACAGTACCAACTGCTTCACCAACTTCAACTTCTTCACCAGTAGCAAGGTTCATACCGTAACACTTGCGACATACGCCGTGAGGAGTATCACAGGTAAGAATTGAACGAATCTTAACGTGAGTTACACCTGCATCACAAATCTTGTGTGCCATGTTTTCATCCATCATGACATCTCTGCCGACAATAGTTTCGCCAGTTTCAGGATCTTTAACAGTCTCAGCAGTGAAACGACCAACCAAACGGTCAAATAATGGTTCGATCATTTCGTCACCTTCCATGATGGCACTAACTGTAATACCACGATCAGTACCACAATCGTCATCACGAATAATAACGTCCTGAGCAACATCAACCAAACGACGAGTCAAGTAACCTGACTGAGCAGTCTTCAATGCAGTATCAGTCATACCCTTACGAGCACCGTGAGTAGACATGAACAATTCCAATACTGACAAACCTTCCTTAAAGTTTGAAGTAACAGGAATTTCGAACAAACCACCGTTAGGAGTGGCCATCAAACCACGCATACCGGCTAACTGAGTAAAGTTAGAAATGTTACCACGGGCACCTGAGTCTGCCATGATTGAAATTGGATTACGAGGTGCGTGAATTTGTGCAATTTCGTTTTGGATCTTGTCCTTACATGCATTCCAAATACTAATTACTCGGTCGTGACGTTCTTGTTCAGTAATCAAACCACGTCTAAATTGCTTAGAAACAACATCAACTTGTTTACGTGCCTTGGCTACCTTTTCATCCTTATCTTGGATTTCTGGAACGTCAGTCATACCAATAGTAATACCTGAAGTAGTTGAGCTAGTGTAGCCTAACTTCTTCAAATCATCCAAGTATTCTGAAGTTCTTTGAACCTTGTAATACTTGTAAATAGTAGCAATAGAATCTGACAAGAAGCTTCCCTTAAATGGACTAGCGATTAAATCATCGCCTACTTCATCGATCTTCTTATCAATCTCTTCGCCTTCACCTAAGAAGTACTTAGCATCCAACGGATTGTTCAAGTTCTCTTCAGTTGGTTCATTGATATAGAAGTAATCATCTGGGAACAATTGATTGAAGACAATCTTACCATAAGTGGTAATAAAGATGCCGTGTTCATGTCCCTTAGGCCATGGCTTTTTAGGCATAGCATCTGCAGACATACCAATAATGGTATGGTAGTGAATATCGCCATTTTCGTAAGCTACAGCAGCTTCTGCTGGTGAGCTGAAGATCATACCTTCACCTTCACGACCACGTTCGGCCTGAGTTAACCAGTAGTTACCCAAAACGATATCCTGTGATGGAGTAACAATTGGCTTACCATCCTTAGGAGCCAAAATGTGGTGAGCAGCCAACATTAACAATCTTGATTCAGCAACAGCTTCATCAGAAAGTGGTACGTGAATAGCCATCTGGTCACCATCGAAGTCGGCATTGTAGGCTTCACAAGCTAATGGGTGAAGTCTAATTGACTTACCTGGTACCAAGATTGGCTCAAAGGCTTGAATACTCAAACGGTGAAGAGTAGGTGCACGGTTTAAAAGAACTGGACGTTCCTTAATCACATCTTCAAGTACATCCCAGATATCGTCATCTTCACGGTCAATCTTACGCTTAGCATTCTTGATGTTTGATGCAATTCCACGTTTAACTAATTCATGCATTACAAATGGCTTGAACAATTCCAAAGCCATTGGACGTGGCACACCACATTGATAGAACTTCAATTTTGGTGAAACATCGATAACTGAACGACCAGAGTAGTCAACACGCTTACCAAGCAAGTTTTGACGGAAACGTCCTTGCTTACCCTTAAGCATATGTGAAAGTGACTTCAATGGACGGTTACCTGGTCCAACAACTGGACGACCACGACGACCGTTATCAATTAAAGCATCAACAGCTTCTTGAAGCATACGCTTTTCGTTTTGAACAATAATATTAGGTGCGTTCAAATCAAGCAATCTCTTCAAACGGTTGTTACGGTTGATTACACGTCTGTACAAATCGTTCAAATCTGAAGTTGCAAAACGGCCACCTTCAAGTTGAACCATTGGACGAAGATCTGGTGGAATTACTGGAACGGCATCCATTACCATCCATTCAGGCTTGTTACCTGAATTCTTGAAGGCATCCAAGATATCTAACCGTCTAATTGCACGCGTACGTTTTTGACCAGTGGCAGTTTGAAGTTCTTTCTTCAAATCCTTAACTTCTTTATCAAGGTCAACTTTCTTAAGCAAATCGCGAACAGCTTCAGCACCCATCTTAGCTTCAAAACGGTTACCGTACTTAGCTTTTTGTTCACGGTATTCAGCTTCAGTTAATAATTGCTTAGGTTCAAGGTCAGTATCACCTGGATCAATTACAATGTATGCAGCAAAGTAAATAACTTCTTCAAGTAATCTTGGAGAAATGTCCAAAACTAATCCCATTCTTGATGGGATACCCTTAAAGTACCAAATGTGAGTTACAGGTGCAGCCAATTCAATATGACCCATACGTTCTCTTCTTACCTTTGAAGAAGTAACTTCAACACCACAACGGTCACAAACGATACCACGGTATCTAACGCCCTTGTACTTACCACAAGCACATGACCAATCTTTTGTTGGTCCAAAAATTCTCTCATCAAATAAGCCATCTTTTTCAGGCTTTAAAGTACGGTAGTTGATGGTCTCTGGCTTTTTAACTTCACCATATGACCAGCTTCTGATCTTGTTAGGTGATGCAAGACCAATTTGCATACTTTCAAACTTATTTACGTCGATCAAAAGTTTAACCTCCTACTATTTAGAAACTTTATCGTCAGACTTATCTGCAGGAGCTACCGGCTTATCTGCATTTTCTTTACTGTCTTTATCTTCTGATTTTCCAGTTTCTTCGGCTAACTTCTTCTTTTCTTGCTCTTCTGCCATCCGTGACAAAGTATCGATGTTCAAGTGTTCACTTGAGTCTTCATCCATATCACGAAGTTCAATTTCATTATGGTTCATATCAAGAACACGGATATCCAAACCTAATGATTGAAGTTCCTTAACAAGAACACGGAATGATTCTGGAACACCTGGCTTAGGAATCTTTTCACCCTTAACAATAGCTTCATATGCCTTTACACGACCAACAACGTCATCTGACTTGTAAGTCAAAATCTCTTGCAATGTGTAAGCAGCACCATAAGCTTCAAGGGCCCAAACTTCCATTTCACCAAAACGCTGACCACCAAATTGTGCTTTACCACCAAGTGGTTGTTGAGTAACCAATGAGTAAGGCCCAATTGAACGTGCGTGGATCTTGTCGTCAACCATGTGGGTCAACTTCAAGTAGTGCATAACACCTACAGATACACGGTTGTGGAATGGTTCACCGGTACGACCATCATAAACAACGGTCTTACCATCTTTATCAACACCTGCTTGACGAACTGTGTCCCAAACGTCATTTTCGTCAGCACCATCAAATACTGGTGTTGCAACGTGAATGCCCAATTGACGAGCAGCTGCACCTAAGTGCAATTCAAGAAGCTGTCCGATGTTCATACGTGATGGAACACCCATTGGGTTTAAACAAATATCTACTGGAGTACCATCTGGTAAGTATGGCATGTCTTCTTCTGGAACAACTGCAGCAACAGTACCCTTGTTACCGTGACGACCAGACATCTTGTCCCCAACTTGAATCTTTCTCTTTTGAGCGATGTAAACACGAACCATTGTGTTAACACCTGGTGAAAGTTCATCGCCGGCTTCACGAGTATAAACCTTAACGTCTTGAACAATACCGCCACCACCGTGTGGTACACGAAGTGAAGTATCACGAACTTCACGAGCTTTTTCACCGAAAATAGCGTGAAGTAATCTTTCTTCAGCAGATAATTCAGTTACACCCTTAGGAGTTACCTTACCTACCAAAATGTCGCCATCGTGGACTTCTGCACCAACACGAACGATACCATCAGCATCAAGATCCTTCAAAGCATCCTCACCAATATTAGGAAGTTCTCTAGTAATTTCTTCTGGACCTAACTTAGTGTCACGAGCTTCTGATTCATAATCTTCAATACTGATTGAAGTATAAACATCATCCTTAACTAATCGTTCAGAAAGCATGATGGCATCTTCATAGTTGTACATATTCCAAGTCATGAAGGCAATCAATGGGTTTTGACCTAAAGCAAGTTCGCCATGATCCATAGTTGGACCGTTAGCAATTACATCACTCTTGTCAACATGATCACCTAATTTAACATTAGGAGTTTGGTTGTATGACTTAGAGTTATTTGAACGACGGTACTTTTCAAGTGTGTATTTGTCCAAAGTACCATCTTCACGTCTAATACGGATTTCATTAGCATCAACGTATTCAACTACACCAGCAGCCTTAGCGATTAAAGCAGCACCTGAATCGTGTGCAGCACGGTATTCCATACCAGTACCAACAAGTGAACCATGCGGATTAATTAATGGTGCAGCCTGACGTTGCTGGTTGGCACCCATCAAAGCACGGTTAGAGTCATCGTTTTCAAGGAATGGAATACATGCTGAAGCGACAGAAACAACTTGCTTAGGAATAACGTCCATGTAGTCAATCTTATCTGGAGAAACTTCGACGTTATCTTCCTTTTGACGAGCCAAGATCAACTTCTCCTTAAATGAACCATCATCATTCAATGGAGTGTTGGCACCAGCGATAATGTAATTATCTTCTTCGTCGGCAGTCAAATAGTCGATCTTATCAGTAACCTTGTGGTCCTTCCAAGAAACACGACGGTATGGGGTTTCGATAAAACCATACTTATTAATAATCGCATATGAAGCAAGTGAGTTGATCAACCCAATGTTAGGACCTTCTGGAGTTTCGATAGGACACAAACGACCATAGTGAGTATAGTGAACGTCACGAACTTCATAACCAGCACGGTCACGGGTCAAACCACCAGGCCCTAAGGCTGACATACGACGTTTATGAGTCAATTCACCTAATGGGTTATGTTGATCCATAAACTGTGAAAGTTGTGATGAACCAAAGAATTCCTTAATACTTGCAACAATTGGACGAATGTTGATCAATTGTTGTGGAGTAACTGTTGAAGGATCTTGGATTGACATTCTTTCACGAACAACACGTTCCATACGTGCCAAACCAATTCTAAATTGGTTTTGAAGAAGTTCACCAACACGACGAATACGACGGTTACCCAAGTGGTCGATATCATCAGTAGTACCAATCTCATCTTGCAATGCAAAGAAGTAATTGATTGAAGCTAAAACATCAGCTGGAGTCAAATGCTTAACGTTATCAGCAATATGACCATTTGACATTAATTTAACTTCACGTTCAGGGTCTACCTTTGAGTAAACCTTAATTTCTTGAACTGTAATAGGATCTGGTAATACGCCTTCCTTTGAAGGTTGGTAAGTTACCATCTTAAAGTCATCACGATCAAGGTATGGAGCTAACTTATCCATTACTTCGTGGGTAACTACAGTACCCTTCTTAGCAACAATTTCCCCAGTATCTGGATCAGCTAAAGTTTCAGCTAAAGTTTGACCGTATAAACGGTTCTTAAGTGAAAGCTTCTTATTGATCTTGTAACGACCTACAGGTGCTAAATCGTAACGACGTGGATCAAAGAAACGGGCATACAAAAGTGAACGTGAAGAATCAGTAGTCTTTGGTTCACCTGGACGAAGTCTTTCATAGATATCCTTTAAGGCTTCAGCTACACGTGAATCAGCTGGGTTCTTATGAACATCCTTGTCCAAAGTGAATTGCAAAGTATCACTTTGACCAAACATATCAATAATGTCACTGTCAGAGCCAATACCCATTGCTCTAATCAATACAGTAAGAGGCAATTTACGAGTACGGTCTACACGAACAAATGAAACGTTCTTTGCGTCGGTTTCATATTCAAGCCAAGCACCACGGTTAGGAATAACAGTAGTACCAAAGATTTGACGACCATTCTTGTCATAATCGCCAGTGTAATATACACCAGGTGATCTTACCAATTGTGAAACGATAACTCTTTCAGCACCGTTAACAATAAATGAACCTGATTCGGTCATTAATGGCAAATCACCAAAGAAAACATCTTGAGTCTTAATTTCACCAGTTTCTTGGTTAGTCAATTTCAAGGTAACGTGCATTGGTGCAGCATAAGTTGCATCATGGTTACGGGCTTCATCAACTGTATACTTTGGCTTTTGCAATTTATAGCCAACATATTCTAATGAAAGCTTACCTGAGAAATCGCTAATCGGCATAATGTCATCAAAGACTTCTTTAATGCCTTTATCAAGAAACCACTTATATGATTCGGTTTGAACATCAGTTAAGTTAGGTAACTTCAATACTTCCTTAATGCGGGAGAAGCTACGTCTAGTTCGATGTTTACCGTAGTTCACTACGTGTCCATTTAACAAGGAAAAACATCCTTTCTGTCTAAGAAAGCAAATATTACATTTCTGTTACAAATTCAAAAAACTGCAATTTTAGGCATAAAAAAGACAAAAACAACAATTGTCGTTTTTGTCCCTTATCATTTTGCTGGACAATAGATCAGCAAAATCCTGAATCTCAGTCTTTTTAAATCAGCAAAAATTATATGATATTTTCAGCATTTTGTCAAGGTATAGCACCAATATCACTTGACTTTTACAGTTTCTTTCTTCGGATTAACTACTTCAAATTTCAAATGTCCATGCTGACTACCAATTTTCAAAGTGTCGCCTGACTTAACTTCGCCTACAATCAACATCTCGGCAATCTTGTCTTCAATATCATTTTGAATTGCTCTTCTCAATGGTCGAGCACCATTTTCTGGATCATAACCATCTTGTGCAATCTGATCCAGTGCTGCCCGTGATAGCTTCAATTCGATACCCTTCTTTTGCAAACGAACTACCAGCTTGTGCGTTAACAAAGTTACAATATTGCGCAGCTGCTTCTTATCTAGTTCATCGAAAATAATAGTTTCATCGATTCTGTTTAAAAATTCTGGGCGGAAGAATTGTTTGATTGCTTGTTCAACTTTAGCTGATCTCGCCTTGGCTGGATCTGCATTATCTGCATTGAAGCCGACTGCCTTATTATCAAAGAGCGAACGAGAACCTAAATTAGAAGTCATGATTATAATTGTATTTCTAAAGTCAACTTTTCTACCTTTGGAGTCAGTCAAAAATCCTTCATCTAAAACCTGCAAAAGCAAGTTAAAGACATCTGGATGAGCTTTTTCTACTTCGTCAAGCAAAATAACCGAGTATGGATGACGACGAACCTTTTCAGATAATTGACCGCCTTCTTCATAACCGACATAACCTGGTGCTGAGCCGATTAATTTGCTTGAAGCAATTTGGTCCATATATTCAGACATATCTAGCCTAATCAAATTGTCTTCCGAGCCAAACATTGCTGCTGCAACTGATTTAGCCAATTCTGTCTTACCAACTCCAGTTGGTCCTAGGAAAAGGAATGATCCAATTGGACGTCGCTCATCCTTGATGCCACTTCTACTACGACGAATAGCACGGGCAACTGCAGAAACAGCTTTATCTTGTCCAATCACGCGTTGATGCAAGATCTTTTCCAAGTTAGCCAATTGCCGTGACTCATTACGCTTCATTTGAGTAACAGGGACGCCAGTCCAGTCGGAAACCACTTTAGCAATATCTTCTGGCTCAACCACAGCTTTAGCACTAACTTTGTCTTTCAACTTCTCTACCATTGCTTCACGTTGCATTTCTAAGTTGTTCTGCTCATCCTGCAATTGAGCAGCTTTAACAAAGTTTTGACTAGCGGCAGACATATTCTTTTGCGTAATCAGTTTCTTAATTTGCTCATTAACTTTTTCTAGCTCAGCATCATTGCTAATGTTATTACGAATCTTAACTGCGGCACTAGCTTCATCTACTAAGTCAATCGCCTTATCTGGCAAAAAGCGATCCGAAATATAGCGCGTTGACAAATCAACTGCATCCTTCAAGCTCTCATCAGAAATAGTCACATGATGGAACTTTTCATATTTCGACTTCAAGCCACGCATAATTGTCAAAGTATCATCTCTTGAAGGCTCACTTAAGCGCACTTGTTGAAAACGACGTGCCAAAGCTTGATCTTTTTCAATGTACTTTTGATATTCATTAAAAGTAGTTGCACCAATCATTTGAATATCGCCACGAGCAAGCGAAGGCTTCAATATATTAGAAGCATCAATTGCACCTTCAGCACCACCAGCACCAATTAAAGTATGCATTTCATCAACAAAGAGAATGACATTGCCATCCTTGGTGACTTCGTTCAGGATTTTCTTCATTCTGTCTTCAAACTCACCACGATACTTAGTCCCAGCAACCAAACTACCTAAATTTAAGGCCATTACCCGTTTCTTAAGCATATCCTGTGGCACTTTTTTGTTGACAATCTCAGTTGCAATCGCTTCAGCAACAGCAGTCTTACCAACTCCTGGTTCACCAACTAAGACAGGATTATTCTTAGTCCGTCGAGACAAAATTTGAATCACACGCTTAATTTCTTGGTCACGGCCAATCACCGGATCAATCTCGCCATTACGCACACGTTGATTTAAATTAACTGCTACCTTATCTAAGTTAGGAGTAGTGCTCTTGCTCTTCTTTTGACCAGTCGTCGTGTTATCATCACCCAGCCAATTAGCTGAATCACCAAAGTCTTGGTCTTGACTCAAACTGTCTTCAACATCCTGCTGCAAGCGAGGAATATCAACATTCAAGTTTTTCAAAATCATTGCTGATAAAACCTGCTCACTTGCAGTAATTCCCAGCAAAACATGATTAGTGTTAACTTCCTTAACTCCATCGTCATTAGCTCGTCTTCTAGCATAATCCAAAGCTAAACTCAAACGTGGTGACATTTCCATGTAGCTTGTCTTAGGGGCAGAGCCATAACCGGTATAACGCTCAATCTCTTCACGTACTGCAGTTGGTGTTAATCCCCATGAACGCAAGATTTTTCCTGCTTCACCGTCAGTTTCAATTACTAGAGCCAATAAAACATGTTCTGTGCCAATCAAGCGATGATGAAAATTTTGTGCTTGTTCACGTGCAATTTTCAATACTTGATTAACGCTCTTACTATATGAATTTTCCATACAAACACCACCCTTTAAAATACGTTATGGTATTTTACTTTTCTTTTGTCAGTAAGTAAAACAATTTGACTTATCTTCAACTTCATTATGTCCAATTCTAATAATTACGCAAAAATTGCTTTCGCTATTTCAGTTAAATACTTTTTATCAATTTCGTCAAAATTAGCTAGCTTGGTCGAATCAAAATCAAAGACGCCCCAAAGTTTTCCCTGATTAAAAATTGGGACAACGATTTCCGAATTTGAAGCACTATCACAAGCAATGTGACCAGCAAATTCATGTACATCCTTAACAATCTGCGTTGTTTTTGCTTGTGCAGCCGTACCACAAACACCTTTTCCCATTTGAATATGAACACATGCTGGCATCCCCTGAAATGGACCTAATATCAGTTCACCATTTTCATAGCGATAAACACCCGCAAAATTTACATCGTTTAACGAATTAAACAAAAGAGCTGACAAATTGGCTGTATTAGCAATCCAATCATCTTCTCCCTCAATCAAAGCTCTAGCTTGCTCCACTAATAATTTGTATTTTTCTTCAGTAGTTGCAGTCATTTTTAATCTCCCTTTAAGTTTTAAAAGATATTATAGCAAAAAGAAAAAAGCTACCCAAACGGATAGCTTGTATATCGGGAAAATCGGACTTGAACCGGCGACCTCTACGTCCCGAACGTAGCGCTCTACCAAACTGAGCTATTTCCCGTAAAAAAAGACTCACCACTTGGTGAGCCTTCTATCTTGGAGCGGAAGACGGGATTCGAACCCGCGACCCCCACCATGGCAAGGTGATGTTCTACCACTGAACTACTTCCGCAACAGCAAGTATAATTATAGCAGGTATCTGATACATTGCAATAGTTTTTTGTAAAAAATTCAAAAAGTTTTCTTACATCTAAAACTGCATATATGGAAAAATAAAAAGCTCATCCAAAGATGAGCTTTTGTCTTGGAGCGGAAGACGGGATTCGAACCCGCGACCCCCACCATGGCAAGGTGATGTTCTACCACTGAACTACTTCCGCGATACAAAAAGTATTATAGCAAAGATTATTCTCTTTGCAAATACTTTTTGAGAAAAAGTTGAATTACTTAGCTTCAAAATAGTAACTATCAAAGGTCAGCTCTAAGTCCAACTTAATATTACCGGTACCGCTCTTAGAATTCTTAGGCACATGAATTTCACTGATGGTATCGCCATCTTTGTCTACTAGATCATAATTTCTGTTCCTTTTACTTGGCTTAAAATTATTGACTCTTACATGTGCTTTAAAATCATAATCGTGAACTGGAAGCTTGCCCTTATGTGAAAGCATTGAACGATTCCAATTAGTACCACGTGCTTCATTAATAATATTAGGGTTAACAAAAGAAATATTGCTAAATTTAAATTTAGGTTTATTACCTACAAAAGCAGACTTTTTAGCTGACTTTAAAGTTAAATTCTTTAAGAAAATATTCTTAACTTGCTTTACTGAATATGGTGAAGCTGGATCGTGATCATAATCTTTGTGAGATAAAACTTTTAATCCATCTTTATCACAACGAACCTTAATAACCCAGAAACTATATCCGCTGTCTTTACCAGCCGGAATGTCAACGGAGCCTTGAATATTATCTCGAATTGCCGCATCCGTTCTAGGATTATTAATAGTCGAATAGAAAGTCAATCTTAGGTTTTGGTCACTTGGCTTTTTCCAATTCTTTACATACATTTCATTTGCAATTGTATAAGTACCGTAAGGCATATGATCAAAATCATGATATTGATCATTGTAAATAATAAATGTATGTTCATACCAAGTCCCAGGTTGTGACTCATCTAAAATTTCTGCACGAGCTCCGTTTTTTAACAATTCACGCTCATTAAAAAATTTATTTATCAATTGTTCAGATGAAGCATGATAATCTTCATCATCATCATCTGCTTTAACTGCTTGATTAGTAGTTAATCCTATAGCCACTAAACTAAAAAAGAATAACGCTAAAAACAGAGATCCAATCTTTTTTAATTTCATAAATCTATCCCTCCAAAAATAAAATCATTTGCAGTTTATAACCAAAGCACCTTTATGTCAACAGTCCTTGAATAAACAAAAAATCTCATACCCATGTTTCAAAACACAGATATGAGATTTATTTTTATATCAAAATTTGATATTACTTGTTTTCTTTATTCTTCTTTTCCATATCAGCCTTAACTTCAGCTTCTACGCTTTCAACACGTTCTGGACGCATTGTTGGGAACAAAAGAACATCACGAATAGCTGGAGCATCAGTCAAAAGCATTACCAAACGGTCAATACCGATACCCAAACCACCTGTAGGTGGCATACCGTATTCCATAGCACGAAGGTAATCTTCATCGATCATGTCAGCTTCGTCGTTACCTGCTTCACGTTCTTCCATTTGAGCTTCGAAACGTTCACGTTGGTCGTCAGGATCGTTCAATTCTGAGAAGGCGTTACCGTATTCTTCACCCATGATGTAAATTTCGAAACGATCAGTAAATCTTGGATCGTCAGCATTCTTCTTAGCAAGTGGTGAGATTTCTACTGGGTGACCGTAAACGAAGGTTGGGTCAACAATAGTTTCTTCACAGTACTTTTCAAAGAAGGCGTTAATAATGTGACCAACTTTCCAGAACTTTTCAACGTGGATGTCGTGGTCTTCCGCAATCTTAGTTGCTTCTTCAAGGGTCATTGGCTTCCAGAAGTCAACGCCAGTCTTTTCCTTGATCAAATCAACCATGTGAACGCGACGGAATGGCTTGCCTAAGTCAATGTCAGTACCTTGGTAAGTGATCTTACCGTCATCTGAAACAACCTTAGCTGCAGCACGGATAATACCTTCAGCTTCATCCATAACATCATGGTAGTCCCAGTATGCTGCGTAACTTTCAAGTTCAGTAAATTCTGGGTTGTGGTGAGTGTCCAAACCTTCGTTTCTGAATACACGGCCGATTTCGTAAACACGTTCCATATCACCAACAATCAAACGCTTAAGTGGAAGTTCCAAAGCAATTCTCATGTAAAGATTGATATCTAAGGCGTTGTGGTGAGTAATAAATGGACGAGCTTCAGCACCACCAGGAATGTTGTGAAGTACTGGAGTTTCAACCTCCAAGAAGTTTTGACCATTTAAGTAGTCACGAATAGCTTGGATAATTTGGGTACGGTGAACAAAACGCATGTAACTATCATGGTTGGTAATCAAATCAAGGTAACGTTGACGATAAATTGCCTCAACGTCCTTTAAACCATGGTACTTATCTGGTAATGGACGAAGAGCCTTTGATAAGAAAGTTACGTGAAGGGCTCTAATAGTAAGCTCTCCAGTATCAGTCTTCATAACTTCACCCTCAATACCTAAGAAATCACCAATATCAGATTTCTTAAAGATCTTGTAGTTATCTTCGCCAACAATATCCTTACGTACATAAATTTGAATCTTACCAGTACGGTCATAAAGATCAGCAAAACCAACCTTACCCTTACCACGTTTTGCAAGCATACGACCTGCAATTTTGGTCTTAGGCATATCAGCGTTTAATTCTTCCTTATCTTCATTGCCATACTTTTCTTCCAAAGTACTTGCCAAATCTTGACGATCAAATTTTCTTCGGCCAAATGGTTCAATTCCGTTTTCACGTAATTCTTCCATCTTTTGGCGACGGACTATTAATTGGTCGTTCATTTCATTCTTTGCCAATTTATCTTTCCTCCATTATTTGTTCATTACCGCGCGTCGTGCAGCACGAGCTTCTTCTCTTTTTTCATATTCATCAACAAAATTATCGAGCAAGTCATATACTTCTTGACGCGTCCAGACCTCATTTATTTTAGCACGAGTACGGGCCGAACGGGGAATTCCCTTTAAATAGTATGCAGCTTGTTGTCGAAATTCTGGTACAGCACGCTTTTCACCGTGAATCTTAACGAGTGCATGTAACTGGTGTTTGGCCGTTTCAACCTTCTCGCGAACAGTTTGCGGTTGTAATTTTTCACCAGTTTCAAGATAGTGAACCATATCCTTCAGAATCCACGGATTACCTAAGGCAGCACGACCGACCATTACTGCAGTACAACCGATCTCATCCAATGCTTTTTTAGCTAATTCGGGTGTTCTAATATCACCATTAGCCACAAAAGGCACATCTAGCACCTGGGCAACATCATGTAATACTTTCCAGTCAGCTTCACCTTGATACATTTGTTTACGTGTTCTACCATGCATCGCAATCATGCTTGCGCCTGCTTCTTGAGCAGCTAAAGCATTTTCTACAGCAAAAATATGCTTTTTATCCCAGCCTGTTCTCATTTTAACAGAAACCGGCTTTTTAACGTTCTGCACTACTGCGTGAACCATCTGATAAATCTTGTTTGAATCAAGTAGCCACTTCGAACCTGCATCAGTCTTTGTTACTTTAGGTACAGGACAACCCATATTAATATCAATAATATCCGCATCGGTATGTTGATCAATATATTGAGCAGCTTGAAGCAAAGTTTCCTCGCTTCCGCCAAAGATTTGAATGCTCATTGGGTGTTCACGCGGATCAACATCCATCATACTTAATGTCTTTTTATTTCCATAAATGATCCCATGATCAGAAATCATTTCGCAGACAACCAGCCCCGCTCCGAATTCCTTACAGACAACGCGGAATGCAGAGTTTGAAACTCCCGCCATCGGCGCAACAACAACTCGGTTTGGAATGGTGATATCGCGAATTTTCCAGCTGTTATTCACCAAATCATCCTTTCAAAATTACACTATTATGATATCAAAAAAGCCCCGCTGGTTAAAACCTTAGGGCTTTATTTGCCTTAATAATCTTTATCTTTGTTCTTTTTAGCTAAAATATCTTTCAATTCATCTTCTGAATAATGATACTTGTTACCGCAGAAATTGCAAGTAAGTTCGGCACCATGATCTTCATTAATCATTGCTTCCAATTGATCGCTCTTCAAAGTTTCCAAAATACCAGCATACTTTTCTTTAGAACAATCACAGTTAAAGGCTACATCATCTTTTTCAAGAATCTTACAATCGGTTCCTAAGATTTTACGTGCTAAGTCTTCTGGCGTCATTCCATCCAAAAATGAAGTTGAGAGTGCTGGCAATGCATCAATTCGCTTAATCGTTTTATCGATCAAAGCATCACTAGCACCAGGAAGTGCTTGCAACATAAAGCCACCAGCTTCACCGATTGAATTATTTGGATTAACAAATACTGACAAACCAACAGCTGACGGAATTTGTTCTGACTTAGTCAAATAGTAAGCAAAATCTTCAGCAATTTCACCAGAAACAATTGGTACCTGACCTGTGTATGGTTCCTTCAAGCCAAGGTCCTTAGTTACTTCAAACCATCCTTGTCCAACAGCCTTTTTCACATCAATATGACCATTTTTCTTAGGTGGTAAAGCAATATGTGGATTCTTAACATAACCCTTTACCTTCAAATCGGAGGTAGCTGTCACGATGGTTGGACCAACAGGGCCATTGCCTAATAAACGGACTGTCAATTCTTCCTTATCTGTCAATTCTGCACCAGCAAGTAAAAGAGATCCTACTAAAGTACGACCAAGCACAGCAGCTGAAGCTGACCACAAGTCGTGCCGCTTTTGTGCTTCACTCACTACACCCTTAGCGGTAATGGTTAACAAGCGTAAGTTTTTAGTCTTATCAATTGACTTTACTAAATAATCACTCATTTTTATCCTTCTTTTCTAAAAAAATAGAGCCTGTGACAGGCCCTACTTTTATTTAATTGTCTTTATGCTCATCATCTGCAGAAGTATCTTGAGTTGAAGTTTCATTTTCTGATTGATCCTTTTCGGGATTCTCAGGATTATTTTCTTCAACTTCATGATTCTTTTCAGATGGAGTCTCCAAGGTATCTTTTTCTTGATCAGCTAATGCTTGATCTGAATCCTTTTTTTCTGCCTTTTCAACTTCGCGCTTCTCTGCAGCAGCCTTAGCTTCTTCATAAGTTGAAGCCTTTGATTCACTCGGATATTCATCTTCGTCTTTTTCAGGCATCTTACCAGTCTTATACAAGGCCATAATTTGCTTTTCATTCAAGGTTTCATACTTGAGCAAAGCTTCGGCAATGATTCTATGCTTTTCTTTGTTGTCCTTAACGATCTCAAGGGCCTTAGCATGAGCTTCATCCAAAATCTTCTTTACAGCTTCATCAATTTTAGCTGAAGTTGCTTCACTATATGGCTTAAAGCCGTAAGGATTGCTTTCGCCTTCCTTTTCAAGCTCAACCATACCTAAGGATTCGGTCATACCATAGTTAACTACCATGCTATGCGCAATTTGAGTAGCTTGTTCAAAGTCGTTAGAAGCACCAGTTGACTTATCACCAATGGTTGCTTCTTCACCTGCACGACCACCCATCAAACCAACAATTTGTTCAAATAATTGCTTTTTAGTCAAAATGAATTGATCATCTTTAGGCAACATGATGTTATAACCACCAGCACGGCCACGAGGTACGATAGTAACTTTACGTACAGTACGTGAGTCGCTTAAGACCAAACCACAGATTGAGTGACCAGCTTCGTGGAAAGCAACACGTCTTCTTTCTTTTTCAGAAATCAAACGATCCTTCTTAGCTGGACCGGCAATCACACGGTCTTCGGCTTCATCAATATCTGATGCAGTAATCTCAGTACCATTACGACGAGCAGCAACTAATGCGGCTTCATTCAAGACGTTAGCCAAATCTGCACCTACAAAGCCAGGAGTTTGACGGGCAACTTCCTTCAAATCAACATCAGGTGCAAGTGGCTTGTTCTTAGCGTGAACCTTTAAAATAGCTTCACGACCACGAACGTCAGGACGACCTACCAATACCTTACGGTCAAAACGACCAGGACGAAGCAAAGCTGGGTCTAAGACGTCTGAACGGTTAGTAGCAGCAATGACAATAACACCTTCATCGCCTTCAAAACCATCCATTTCAACCAATAATTGGTTCAAAGTCTGTTCACGTTCATCATTACCACCGCCGGTGCCATTGCCACGACGACGACCAATGGCATCAATTTCATCGATAAAGATAATACTTGGTGCATTTTTCTTGGCATTGTTAAACAGGTCACGTACACGACTAGCACCAACACCGACAAACATTTCAACGAAGTCTGAACCTGAGATTGAATAAAATGGCACGTTAGCTTCACCAGCTACAGCACGAGCAAGCAAAGTCTTACCAGTACCAGGAGGACCCTCAAGTAAAACACCAGATGGGATTCTTGCACCCAACTTAGTGTACTTAGATGGATCTTTCAAAAATTCAACTACTTCGACTAATTCTTGCTTTTCTTCTTCTTCACCGGCTACGTCAGAGAAACGAACCTTATTCTTAGAAGGATCTTCTGGCTTGACGTGTGAACGACCGAAATTCATTATTCCGCCGCCACCACCACGTCCAGCGCCACCTTGGTTCATCATCATCCAAAGCATGACGATAAACAAAACGGTTGGCACAAGCATGACAATGGTCGAAATCCAATTGCCAGATTGTGATTCTCCTTGAGTTGTCATCCGAGCATTACTTTTTTGTGCCAAGTTTTGCGCGTTAGAAACGGTAGAATCATTCTGTAACATGGTAGTAGAGAAGCGCGAAACTTTTCTACTTGAATTATTACTAAAGAAATCAAAACTATTATTTGATTGATTCTTTGTTGTTTGTGCAGTCTTGTAACTACCTGAAACAGTGTAAACACCATTAGCAGGTTGAACACTAAAGTTTTTAACTTTGCCTTGACGCAAATCTTTAACAAATTGTGAGTAACTGATATTCTCTGAGCTACCACTATTGTTAGAGCCGCCGAGTGCCCAGTTGATTCCCCATAGGAGCAGAAGGAACACAACTATATAGAAAAGGCCGTTTGAAAGCAGCCGATTCCGGTTATTCTTCATAAAAAACCTCCGCAAAGTCTTTAAGTTATACGTTTAAAATTCTATCACAAATTGGCTTGCAACCACTAACATTTTCACCTATTTTGAAGACTTCTTAATAAATGTATAGGAAATAATGTTTACCATCTGTGATAAAGTCTTGTTTTTGATAACATTTTTCTACAAAAACAGGTTCATTTTCAACATAAATTGAAATGCAGCAAGAGCGCAAGGCAAAGGGAATTGCCTTTTCTGCAAATTTCTTTTTCGCCTTAACTCGTTGACCATTTTTCAACAATAATTTGCTAGCAGGTACTAGACTTCCCGCAGTAAAATGTGCATCCCTTTCTAGCCAAAAGCTTCCTATTTCTTTCAAATCAGCTTGCCTATCAGTAGTTAGTAAATAATAAGCTCCGTTGAATTCAAATTGCTGATTCAGTTCGATACTAAATGGCTGCACAATTTTCTGTGGCTTATTTTCAACTAAATAACTATAACCTTGATAATCAATCACCTCAAAATTGCCCAAATTTTCATTTACCCGGCGATGATATTTTTGCCAGATTATCTTTTGCCAAAAAATATTTTTTTCTTCTGTAGATAAATCATTTAAGTTGTCCGTTTTAATTCGCCAAGCACCCAAAAATGGCTCAACCGTTCTCATACTATTCAACTGCTCATCCGCCAAATCCGTCAATTGACTCATTTTTTCACTAAAACGCAGTGCATTACTAATTAAATTAGGATTCTCCTCTTTTAATAATGGCACCACATGATGACGCAGTCGATTTCGAACAGTCTCATCCTCCGTATTAGTTGAATCTATTACATAGTCAATTTCACGCTCTTGATCATATTCGAGTAATTCTTGCTTACTATAGGCTAATAGTGGTCTAAGCAAAACAACGCCATGCATAGAGCCGATATCTTGCAAACTATTCATCTCTTCAGGATTTCCCGAGCGAATAAATTTGAGCAAAATATTTTCTAGCAAATCATCACCATGATGCGCAGTTAATAAATAGTTCATTCGCTCGCTATGAGCAACATTAGTCAAAAAATGATATCGTGCCTCTCGCGCCGCTGCCTCAATTCCCGTTTGGGGCTGATCATGTTTATCCCACTTGCCATTAAACAGGCAAATCTTCTTTTGAGCACAATAATTTTGCAAAACTTCTACTTCATATGAGCTATCCGCACGCAATTGATGATCAAAATGTGCCGCAAAAACAGTAAAACTTAGTTGTTTTTGCAAATTAACTAGCATATCTAGTAAAGCCATGGAATCCGGTCCCGCACTTGCGGCTACTAATAGTCTTTTATCCTTTAAGTCAATCTGATGTTGTTCAAAAAAATCATTAATTTTCATTATTTTTCTAACAAAAAATGGCCCTTTCGGACCATCCCTTAATTCTCAGTTAATACTTGCTTTAGCTTTTCAATTTCTTCTTTAGCATCCCGCGTTGTTTGATTCAGGACTTGATCAAAATCAGCTGGCTTTGTCTTAGAAAATTGATTATCATGGTCAACTAATTCCGGATCATTCACTCGAGTGATCGATAAATTAAATCTCCCTTTATGGATGTGCACCACAACCACGCGCACTTCATCGCCAACATGATAACGACGACGTTCGCGTAGCCAATTATTGCCAAAGTCACTATGATGAACCAAACCAGAATGCCGATTAGGTAAAGTAACAAAGATGCCCAAGTCAGTAATGTTATTAATTACACCAGTCACCCGATTACCAGCTTGATACTTTTCCATTAGTTATCATCATTTCTTTCATGCACGTTATAAATCTTCTCATTTGATTTAGAATAATAGAATTTATAACGAATCAGCTTAGCAACATAATTTGGATCCTTCAAATCCTGCTTTTCAGTTTCTAAGTCATTTCTCTTATTTTTTACTTTAGTTAAAGTCTGTTTTTCAGCTTGTACTTGATTATTCAGTCGTCCAGTTTGAGAAATCTTGATTGCAATCTGTACACCTAAAGCAACGAAAATGATAGCAAAAACTGCCATAATTACGTTCAACCGCTTGCGGTGTGTTTCTTTCTCTAGTTTAGCCTGTTTACGTCTAAGACGCGCCCTCTGCTCTTCTGGACTCAACGAATTATATATACGTGGACCATGATTCATTGTTTAATCCCCTAATTACTAAATAACTATACTAAGTCAAGTATAACAACGATTTAATCAAAAGTCATTAATCAACTAGCTCGTACAGTTCACTTGCTTCTGCTTTTTTCGTGGTCTCGCGAATATTTAACACCTTAGCCTTGATGGTTTTGGCGCCGTAACCTACTTCAATAATATCATCAATTTTTACATCGTAGCTTGATTTTACAACTCGACCATTGACTTTGATTCTACCTTGATCAGCCATTTCTTTAGCTACGGTTCTTCTCTTAACTAATCGTGAAACTTTTAAAAATTTATCAATCCTCATATTTTTCTCCTACAGTTACCTTTGTACAATGTCGCTTGCTGCCTGTAAAAAGGTTGCCAGTTCATTGAATAAAACACGATTCTTCATTTTATCCGGCAACAATAGTAAGACAACCATTCTTTTTTCTTGATTCATACTAATGCGAGCCTTTAAGCTTACATGCTCCAATGCCTTAAAAATATTAGGTCCCTCAAGTTCGCGTGAAGCTGCGTTCGTAAATTCCACTTTAATCTTATCGTCAGTTTTAACCACATTGAGCACTTGAGCCATGTCAGCATCAACCTTTAGACCGGCAACAGCTAATAAATTCTCGACGGCCGTTGGATAGTCACCAAAACGATCGATTAATTCATCTTCAATTTTACCTAATTCTTCCTGACTTGAGACGGCTTTAATCTTTTTGTAAAATTCAATTTTTTCTTCTTGATCACCGATATACGAATCTGGAATATAAGCCTCAAGTCCAAGGTCGATTTCTGCGTTTGACTTTTTGACTGTTGTCTTCCCCTTACGCTGTTTAATTGCATCAGCCAGCATTTGTGAGTACAAATCATAACCAACGCTATCAATAAAGCCATGCTGTTGTGCACCCAGCATATTTCCAGCACCACGAATTGATAAGTCACGCATTGCTATTTTGAAACCAGAACCCAGTTCAGTGAAGTCACGGATCGCATCAAGCCGTTTTTCACCAACCTCAGTTAAAACTTTATTTGGCTTATACAAGAAGTAAGCATAAGCCAAACGAGCACTACGGCCAATTCTACCCCGCAATTGATACAACTGACTTAGACCATAGTGGTCAGCATCTTCAATGATCATTGTATTGACATTGGGCATATCAATTCCTGTTTCAATAATCGTAGTCGTAACCAAGATATCAAACTCGCGATTCAGGAAGCGATAAAGAATATCTTCCAACTGATTCTGACTCATTCGACCATGGGCAGCTGCAATTCGCGCCTGTGGCATCAATTCCTGCAGTTTTTCGACAGTTTCATCGATATCACTAATCCGATTATGTAAATAAAAGACCTGTCCATCACGTTGCATTTCACGCAAGCATGCATCCCTTACTACACTAGAAATTTGTTCCATCACATAAGTTTGAATAGGGTATCTGTTTTGAGGTGGCGTTTCCATTACTGAGAGATCACGCACACCTACCATTGACATATGAAGCGTTCGCGGTATTGGCGTAGCTGTTAATGTCAAAACATCAATATTTGCCTTCAACTGCTTTAACTTTTCCTTGTGCTTAACGCCAAACCGCTGCTCCTCGTCAACAATTAACAATCCTAGATTCTTGAATTTTACATCTTGAGACAAAATACGGTGAGTCCCAACAACCAAATCTATCTTGCCATTTTTTAGCCCTTCAATAATTTCCTTTGATTCAACTAGCGTTTGAAAACGAGATAGCATAGCAGTATTGACTGGGAAATCTTTGAAGCGATCTTGAATCGTCTCATAGTGTTGTTGCGCCAAAATAGTGGTGGGTACTAAAAAGGCTACTTGTTTATTATCCTGAATTGCCTTAAAAGCTGCTCGTAAGGCTACCTCAGTTTTTCCAAAACCAACATCCCCTACTAAAAGACGGTCCATTGGCTTCGAGCTTTCCATATCTTGCTTAATTTCTTTAACCGATCGCAATTGATCAGGTGTTTCTGGATAAGGAAAGGCATCTTCAAATTGTTTTTGTAGATCATCATCAGGTGAAAAAGCAAAGCCTTTTTCTGATTCACGTTTGGCATAAAGTTCAATCAAATCATCCGCAATATCTTCAACTTTAGATTGAACCTTACGCTTGGTTTTAGCCCACTCACTACCACCTAGCTTATTAATATGTGGTGTCTTACCTTCTGAACCAACGTATTTTTGTACTAAGCTTAATTGATCTGCTGGTACAAAAAGCTGATCACCATGCTGGTAGGTAATCGTAATATAGTCACGCTTGGTACCATTATTTTCTAAAGTCTTGATTCCTTCAAACCGACCAATCCCATGGTTAACATGAACAACATAATCCCCTGGCTTCAGTTCAGTATAATTGCGCAAACGCTGGGCATTCTCCAGTGTCTTAATTCTTTTTTTACGTTGTGGGCGCTTATTAAATAGTTCACGCTCCGTTAGATATACCAATTTAACTGTTGGTAAACTAAAGCCACTAACAAAGCCATCAACTACAATTTGTGTCCGTTGTTCAACAATTTCGTCTGCACCAACAATTGGTAAATTTAAGCCAAAATCAACCATTGTTTGATCAATTTGCTGTGCTCTTTTTTCATTATCAGCCTGTAAAATGACGGTTTGCCCCGCCTTTTGATAAGATTCTAATTCTGACTTAATCAGCGGCATTTGACTAAAGAATTGTTCTGGCTCACGTGTTGACCAATTGAGCATCTGGCCTAAGCGCAGTCGTCCCATGCTTCGTTGAAACAATGAGAAATAAATACGATGGTGCTTATCTTTGCTCAGAATCTTTGTATAATCTGACCGCAAGCTTTGCCCTGGCAACATTGCACCAGTTTTTAGTTCATCATTAATAAAAGCAGCGTTTTGCTTATCAACTGTTTCAACTGCTTGATTAATTAAAGGCAAATCGTCAAATAAAATCTGCCCATTTTTAGGCAAATATTCGAGTAAACTACTAGAAATTTCAAGCAAATAGTCAATTAAGAAAGCATAGTTTTTAGGTAAACCGCCATCGTTTAATTCATCAAGAACTGCCGCAAAGTGGTCCTTGACAGCTTTAGCGGGAGCTGGTGCATTGGCCATATCTTGTTCAATTTTCTTAGCCGCTGCCGCAATTGCATCCTTAGTAAAAACTCGATCTTGAGCTGCTGCAACTTCTACTTTGTCTAACTCTTTTTGACTCCGTTGACTAGCTAAATCGAATTCCTTAATTGTATCTATTTCGTCACCAAAGAATTCGATTCGCACGGGATTTTCTCGATCTAGTGGATAAACATCTAAAATATCACCACGGATGGCGAATTCGCCTGGCCGTGCTATCAAAGAATCACGCTGATACCCTGAAGCAAGCAACCATTCATTGAGTTCTTTTAGTTCATATTCTTGACCTGGCTCAAAACTCCGCTTTGCCTGCGCAAAATCAGTTGGATTGGTCAGTTTGTATTGCAGCCCCTGCGGCGTTGTTACCACTATTCCTGCCTTACCACTTAACAAAAAATTAAGTGCCTGAATTCGGCTGCTCAGTTCATCAGGCGAACTAACTGCCGTTTGCGTTGCAATTGTAGCATCTACTGGAAAAATTTGCACAGTTTCATCTGCCATAATGGCACTGAGTTCACCATATAAGTTTTGTGCTTTACTTTCGTTTTCTTCAATTAAAATAAGAGGAACTGCTAATTTAGTTGTTATCTGTTTTAGCAATAGACTAAAAGCACCGGCATTAGCGCCAGTGATTAGTGAATTTTTTACTTGTTTTGTTTTTGAAATAAAATTATTTAAATCTTGATCTTTATCTAAAATCTCTGTTAAACGCATTTTAATTATATTTATTCATTAAATATTGACTACCATGTCCGCTGATAAAGTCGTCAATAATATCTACACTTGTCGCAAATGCATCATCCATCAATTTTTGTTGTTCATCATTAAATGGTGTCAAAACCCATGAAACAACCGTTGTATTTTTCGGATGACGAATACCAATCTTCAAACGATTAAACTTTTCCGTCCCTAAATCTCGAATGATGCTTTTAATTCCATTATGTCCACCAGATTTGCCATTAGCTCTAATTCTAATTTTACCAATTGGCATATCCATATCATCTTGAATAATTAGCACATCTGCTGGATCAACCTTAAAGAAGTTAGCCACTTGACTAACTGAACGACCTGATTCATTCATAAAGGTTTGCGGCTCAAGCAAAATTACATCTTCACCATTTATTTTTTGCTTAGTCCAATGACCTTCAAATTTATCTTTATCCAGTGACAAACCCTTTTCATTCAAATAATGATCCATTGTCATGAAACCAGTATTATGCTTTGTTTTATCATATTTTTGTCCTGGATTACCTAAACCTGCAATTATCTTCATTATTTTTACTCCTCACTATGCACACAATCTTACATATAATAGCACAATTAGGAAATAATAATTTTATTAATGCTTGCTATCATGGTATAATTCATTTTGTTAAAAATATCACTAATAAAAAAGGAGATTTTTATTTATGCCAAGAGATGAAAGACCTCGTAAAGTTATTCTTGTTGGTGATGGTGCTGTAGGTTCAACCTTCGCATTCTCAATGGTACAACAAGGTATCGCCGAAGAATTGGGTATTATTGATATCGCTAAGGAACACGTTGAAGGTGACGCAATTGACTTAGCTGATGCTACCCCTTGGACTTCACCAAAGAATATCTATGCAGCTGACTACCCTGACTGTAAGGATGCAGACTTAGTAGTTATCACTGCTGGTGCTCCACAAAAGCCAGGCGAAACTCGTCTTGACCTTGTTAACAAGAACTTGAAGATTTTATCATCAATCGTTGAACCAGTTGTTGAATCAGGCTTTGAAGGTATTTTCTTAGTTGTTGCTAACCCAGTTGATATTTTAACCCACGCAACTTGGAAAATGTCAGGTTTCCCTAAGGATCGTGTTATCGGTTCAGGTACTTCACTTGATACTGGTCGTCTTCAAAAGGTTATCGGTGAAATGGAACATGTTGACCCACGTTCAGTTAATGCTTACATGCTTGGTGAACACGGTGATACTGAATTCCCAGCATGGAGCTACAACAATGTTGGTGGCGTAAAGGTTAGTGACTGGGTTAAGGCTCACGGTATGGATGAATCTAAGCTTGAAGACATCCACAAGGAAGTTGCTAACATGGCTTACGAAATCATTAACAAGAAGGGTGCTACTTTCTACGGAATCGGTACTGCTTCAGCAATGATCGCTAAGGCTATCTTGAACGATGAACACCGTGTACTTCCACTTTCAGTTCCTATGGACGGTCAATATGGCTTACATGACATTCACATTGGTACTCCTGCAGTTGTTGGCCGTAAGGGTCTTGAACAAATCATTGAAATGCCATTAAGTGACAAGGAACAAGAATTGATGACTGCTTCTGCAGATCAATTGAAGAAGGTTATGGACAAGGCATTTAAGGAAACTGGCGTTAAGGTTCGTCAATAATCTAAAACTTGTTTCATCTAAAGGCATCTCTTTTTTTAGAGATGCTTTTTTATTTGTCTAACTATTGTTAAAATATAGTTGTTACTTCAGATGAACTTTAATTAATATTTAATTAACTCATCAACTATGCTATAATTACTTGAAACATTTCTCACTTTCGGAGGCGAACTCATGCTTATTAAATCTTTAGTTATTAAAAAAGATTATTTAACAACAGTTAATGAAAAAGCCACATTAGCAGAAGCTTTAAAAGTTTTAGAAGATTCAGGCTACAGATGTGTGCCAATCGTTGACGATACTGGTACTATTTTCCGTGGTAACATTTATAAGATGCATATCTACCGTCATAAGTCACAAGGTGGCGATATGAATCTACCAGTAACTTACTTACTTAAGAATGCCACTAAGACAATTAAGGTCAATTCACCATTCTTCAAGGTATTTTTCAACATTAAGGACTTGCCTTATATTGCTGTCCTTGATGAAGATAATCATTTTTATGGTATTCTTACTCACTCAAGAATGCTTGATATGTTGTCAGATGCGTGGGATGTTAAAAATGGTTCATACGTTTTGACCGTTTTATCTGACAATACACGTGGTAACTTGATCAAGATGTCCAAGATTGTGTCTAAGCACACTAATATGTCTAGTGTAATGACACTTGATGCAGCTGCTGGCGAACTCGAAGGTAATTTTGTTAGAAGAACACTCTTTACTCTCCCCGCTGGTGTCTCAGATATTACCATGAGAACGATTGTTGATAAGTTACAAAGAAAAGGTTTCGTAGTTTCTGAAATCGAAGATTTGCAAGCCGGCATGACTATTATGAGTGATGAAAATCCAGGTGTCTTTATTGAACACCCTGTTAAGGATTAAAAAATTGATCTACCAAAAAATGCTTCTAGATTTTTGTTCTAGAAGCATTTTTTTATTGTCTAACTTATTTTTCATAGTAAACACGAGGTAAACGATCGTTTAACAAACATGCTACTTCATAGTGAATAGTATCAACATAATCTGCGGCGGCCTTAATATTATTTGGCGCTGTTGGATCATTGGAAATGATGACTACCTTAGTTCCTAACGGCATTTTCTTTGGCATTTTGACCATAAATTGATCCATACAAATTCGGCCGACAATTGGACAGTATTCGTCTCCAACTTTAACTTTAAAGCCTTGAAACTTTCTAATAAAGCCATCAGCATAGCCAACAGGCACAGTTCCAATAATTGTATCTTGATCAGCTACAAAGGTAGAACCATATCCTACTCCGTCACCTTCATGAATAGTTTTTACATGAGTTAGTTCACTCTCAAATGATAATGCTGGTTCAAGCGAAATTGATGACTTCAAGTCAGGACTATTAGGATTAGAGGATGGGTTCAAACCATAAATGCCAATTCCAAAACGAACACAATCACTAGGCACATCCTTGTTAAAGATGCTGGCAGCGGTATTGTCTACGTGAATCCACTTAGGCTTAACTGTCAACAAACTTCTCATATGAGCAAATTTTTCTACCTGATGCTTAAAGTAAGTATCATCGGCACTGTCTGCGGAAGCAAAGTGTGCGAACATACCCTCTACGTAGAAATTATCGTTATTTTGTAAGAATTTATTAGCAGCAATAAAATCCTCATCTTCGTTAAAGCCGATCCGACCCATGCCTGAATCTACTCCAATATGAACTTTCAACTGTAACTGCTCTTTTTCAAGGTACTTTTCTGCTTCCTTTAGCCATTCAAGGTTAGGAATCGTTAATGAAACATTGTTTGCGGCCGCAATTGGAGCGTATTCTGGAGAAACTACTCCCAAAACTAAAATTGGCTTAACAATGTCAGCATGACGCAATTGCAAGGCCTCATCTAAAATAGCTACACAAAGGCCTGCTGCACCTTCCTCAATCGCAATTTTAGCCACCTCAACTGCACCATGACCATAAGCATTGGCCTTAACTACAGCTAACATCTTTTGCCCTGTTGCAAGATGTTTCATTTCATTTTTAATATTTCTTCTAATTGCGCCCAAATTTACCTTTACAACGGCTGGACGGTGATAGCCTGGAACCATATTAATTTTCCTCCAAAACTACAAAAGTAATAATTTCGTGATTATCATGTGTGATACTTGGAAAGATATTTCCATCAAACTTAGTTGAAGTCATGACCGGGTGCCCTAAATCATCCCACAAGGTTTCAACATCTTGAAAGCCAACATACTTACCTAGTCCTGTCCCTAAGGCTTTTGAGAAGGACTCTTTTAATGAAAAGCGACCACCAAGATACTCAACCTTACGCTTGCCTTTCATTTTTTGATATTGGTTAAATTCATTGGGTGTTAATACTTTTTTAGCAAAAGCATCACCTTTAGCAACAATTTTTTGAATCCGCTCAACTTCAATTGAGTCAATTCCTACACCTTTAATCATCGTTTTCACCTCACACAATGACACCATTATAATACAAAAAAGAAGTTGCAAAAATTACAACTTCTCCTCAGACTAAAATTTTAGCCTTTTTTATTCTTAATTACGAATTCATGTCCATTGCCATGACCACGTTTACCACGATTACCATTATGACGGTATGAATTATTATTGCGCCGGCGGCGATAATCATCACGTCCATGATTATTGCCACGACCATGACCTTTACCACGACGATGCCGACCATCGCCCTTGTATGGCAAAGGTTTTTCTGGTGTAATCTTAACTTTAACTTCGTCTTTAGCCAAATTCTTTAAAAATGCTGCAACTAAGTCAAGTGCTGAATAATTATCAAGCAACTCACTTGCGCCTTGAGTATATTTACCCAAATCACCATTCATTAAATCTTCGATTTCAGCTCTTGCTTGCTTTAATTGACCATGCAGAGCTTGATCATCTGTCGGTGGACGAAGTGGTGACATCTTTTTCTTAGTTAACTGCTCAATGGTTCTCATATAGCCAATTTCATTTGGCGTTACAAAAGTAACTGAAATACCATTTTGTCCTGCACGCCCGGTTCTTCCAATTCGGTGGACATATGAATCTGGATCTTGTGGAATATCATAATTATAAACGTGCGTTACACCCGAAATATCAAGTCCACGTGCAGCTACATCAGTTGCCACTAAAATATCCAGTTTACCGTCACGGAACTTCTTTAAAACAGCCATTCTCCGTGCTTGTGACAAGTCGCCGTGAATTCCTGCAGCATTATAGCCACGTGCTTGCAAACCACGTGTAAGCTCATCTACACGGCGTTTAGTGCGACCAAATACCAAAGCTAAGTCTGGACCTTGTACATCAATCAAACGGCACATGATATCGAACTTTTCGGATTCTTTGGCCCGGACAAAATATTGTTCGATCAAGTCAGCCGTTAATTCCTTAGCCTTAATTCGGACAATCTCTGGATGATCCATAAATTTTTCACCAATACGCAAAATTGGCTTAGGCATTGTTGCACTAAAGAGCAAAGTTTGTTGCCGGTTTTTAGCATATTTCAAAATACTTTCAATATCTTGAATAAAGCCCATATCCAGCATTTCATCTGCTTCATCTAAAACAACTGCTTTAACTTGATCCAAATTGATTGTCTTACGCTTAAGGTGATCAAGTAATCGCCCTGGAGTACCAACTAAAATTGATGGTATATGATGTTTTAATGAGCGAATTTGACGACCAATATCTGCTCCTCCGTAGACCACTTGAACATGAGCGTGTTCATCACGACCTAAACGGAATAATTCTTCTTGCGTCTGAATAGCAAGTTCACGCGTTGGTTCAATAATAACCGCTTGAATTGCTTTTTCTTTTTTGTCGATCATCTGTAAAATTGGCAAGCCAAACGCAGCTGTCTTACCGGTACCAGTCTGGGCTTGACCAATTACATCTTTGCCTTGCAAAGCAAGGGGAATAGTCTGTTCCTGGATTGGCGTTGCTTCTTCAAAGCCTGAACGTTTAATTGCCTTAAGAAGCGCGTCATTTAATCCTAATTCTGAAAACTTCAAAAAATTGTTCTCCTATCTTAGTCGGGCCAAGACATTTTCCAGGTGCATTCCATGTGAACCCTTCAATACAACAATGTCATCCGACTTAATATCATTCTTCAGATCGTCAATCATTCGATCTGTCTGTTCTTGTGTATAATAATGCAAATGCTCTGGCTCATACTTATCTTGTAAAGCATCATACAAATTCTTCATTTCAGAGCCATATAAGTAAACTTCGTTAATAATTTGTGGATCTAACGTATCCTCAAGGCCAGCATGCAATTCAGGGGAGTTTTTACCTAATTCCAACATATCACCTAAAACAGCAATTCTGCGCCCATTATCTTTTACTTCAACTTGGCCAAAACTAGTCAATACAGCTCTAACAGCAGTTGGATTTGAGTTATAGACATCACTCATGATGCTTTCTCCAGCATCGCCTTTTTCCCACTCCATCCGATTAGCCGTTGGGGTAAAGTTAGACAATGATGAGGCAATTTCCTCATCACTTTCACCAAAATGACGACCAACACTAATTGCGGCCATTGCGTTAGAAACATTGTGTTTACCAATCATTGGGATTGAGAATTTTTGCTCTGAATCATTAACTGTAAAGGTAGCATGATGCATATAACTCTTAAAGCCAGTTGCATGAACTGTATCTTCATCTCTAAAACCAAAAGTTGCTTTAGCTTGATCCAATTTCTCAGCACGTTCTTGCAATAATGGTTCATCCCCATTGAAGATAAATTCGCCATCTTCACGCAAAAAGTCAGTAATTTCCATCTTAGCATCTGCAATCTTGTCGCGGCTGCCAAAGAATTCAATATGAGCTTCACCAATCATTGTAATTACGGCCACATCTGGATGGGTTAATTCACTTAAATGATGCAATTGACCTGGTCTGTCCATTCCCATTTCAAGCACCAAAATTTCAGTATTTGGCTTCATCTCAAGGATGGTCATTGGCACACCAATCTCATTGTTAAAGTTGGCCTGAGTTTTATGTACATTAAAGCGTTTAGACAAAACAGCAGCAATCATATCCTTGGTAGTAGTCTTACCATTTGAACCAGTAATTCCCACTACGGTTGGATTAACCTTACGCAAATAATAGCGAGCAAGCTCTTGCATAGCAGCAAGCGGATCATCAACTTCAATAACCGCAATATCTTCTGGCTTGTTCGGATGCCCTTTTTTCCATAAAGTAGCAGAAGCACCATTATTAATAGCACTAGCTATGAATTCGTGCCCATCACGTTCACCTTCAAGTGGTACAAATAATCCACCATCTGTGATCTTTCTGGAGTCAAAGGCAACAGAAGTAATAACAGTTTGATTGTCACCTTCACAAGTAGTATTTAAAGCCTTGGCAATTTCCGCCATTTGCATTTTCATTGAATATTTACTCCCATAAAAACATTTTTATACAGAAAACATTATACTGTCTTTCATGCATTCTGCCAAATAATCTCTAACGAAAAAAGCAGCCCCAATGGGACTGCTTCCACCAGATAAAAGGTTTACTTCTTCAAACCGTACTTCTTGTTGAACTTTTCGATTCGACCATCTGCTTGAGCAAACTTTTGCTTGCCAGTGTAGAATGGGTGTGAATCTGATGAAACTTCAACACGTACTAATGGGTAAGTTTCGCCTTCGTAGTCAATAGTTTCTGATGGCTTCAAAGTTGAGCCAGCTAAGAACTTAGCACCAGTTGCTGAGTCCATGAAAACTACTTCTTGAAATTCTGGATGAATACCTTGTTTCATAATTTATTACTCCTTTGCCATGATCATATCACAGATCATAGATTAATCGATTAACGATAACTAGAATAACATCTTCAAGTTAGTAATTCAAGTTCTTTTTAATTTTAGCTTATCTAATTGCCACTGCAAATGCTTCATAAGGCTTAAGCGTAATATCATGCAGATCATTACGCACAGCATAATTACTAAGCAAGTTTTCTTTAATGCGATCGGTCGACGTAAACTGTTGCTCTTCACCAGATAGGTTAGCAACCACCAACCACTTTTCAGTACCTAAAATACGATAATATGCAAGAACTTCATCACCAGTATCATGAACCAACTTAAAGTCACCATTAACCACAATCTCATTTTCATGACGTAAAGTAATCAATTCTTGGTAAGTATAAAAAATCGAATTAGGATCAGCCAAGGCCTTCTTCACATTAATTTCTTTGTAGTTAGGATTTACTGTCAACCATGGCTTTGACTTAGTAAAGCCGGCATTTTTCTCATCATTCCATTGCATTGGACGACGAGCATTATCCCTGCCTTTAACATTGATCGCATGAATTAGTTTATCTTTGTCATAACCTTCAGCCAGACGTTCATGATACATATTGACACTTTCAATATCTTCTACTTCATCAATATTTTTTACCGGACAATTAGTCATACCAATTTCTTCACCGTTAAAAATATATGGTGTGCCGTGCATCAAATGTAAAACTGTCGCAAACATCTTAGCACACTGCACCCGATATTTTTTATCATTGCCCCAACGTGAAATTACGCGCGGAATATCATGATTTTCCCAGAACAAACTATTCCAAGCATGATTAAAATCAAGCTCTGTCTGCCACTTTACTAAAACCTTTTTCAATTCGCCTAAGTCTAGCGGCTTTAAATCCCACTTTTCTTTTCCCTCCTGCTGGTCTAAAGCTTGATTCTCAAATTGGAAAACCATTGATAATTCATGACGTGCTGGATCTGAGTACTCTTCTGCAATCTTCGGTGTCGCATTCCAAGTTTCGCCCACCGTCATCACATCTCGATCACCAAATGTATTCTTGTTCATTTCTTGCAAATATGGATGAAGCATCGGACCATTTTCACGGATCATTTTGTCGGGATCTTTACCAATTAATTCAATCACATCCATTCGGAAGCCACCGATCCCCTTATCAAGCCAAAAGTTCATCATATCGTAGATTTTTTGCCGCAACTCTGGATTTTTCCAATTTAAATCAGGTTGTTGTTCCGCAAAGAAGTGTAAATAATATTGTCCTGTTTGCTCATCAAATTTCCAAGCTGAACCAGAAAAAGCAGACTTCAAACTATTGGGCTCATGTCCATCAACAGGATCACGCCAAATATAATAGTCTCGGTAAGGATTATCCTTACTTTTTCGTGCCTCCACAAACCATTGATGCTGGTCAGATGTATGATTAACCACCAGATCCATTACAATTCGGATATGATGCTCCTTAGCTTTCTGAATCAACTCATCCATATCAGCCATCGTGCCATATTGCGGATCAATCGCTTCATAATTTGAAATATCATAGCCATTATCCACACCGGGAGATTGATAAACCGGTGAAAGCCAAATTGCATCAACTCCTAGATTTTCCAAATAATCTAAACGAGCAATAATTCCTTGTAAGTCACCTATGCCATCACCGTTGCTGTCCTGAAATGACTTAGGATAAATTTGATAAACAACTGCTTTTTTCCACCATGGTGTCATTTTTTCTACCTCGTAAACTTCAAATTTATTGTTAAACATAATATAAATAATTTATGTAAGCACTTGCAAGAAATGGTAAACTGTTAACGGTATCAAATTTTAGTGAGGTAATTAGATGACTACTCTTCCCTTTAAGGCCGTTGCTGTAGACGTTGACGGTACTTTTGTTAACGATGAAAAACAATACGATCATCAAATGTTTAGCGAGATTTTAACTCGTCTGCATCAACACGGGGCACATTTTATTATTGCTAGCGGCCGCCCAGCTGGTCGTTTGGCTGATGACTTTAGCGAATTTATCGATTCTATTGACTTTGTTGCCGACAATGGTGCGGTCTTAGTTCGCGATGGAAAAATTATTCGTACAACAAGCTTTTCAAAAAAATGCATCCTAAATTTTATTGAATATTTGCACGCACGCTATCCTGGTGCAGCCCAAAACATTTTAATTAGTGGCGTTAAGCACTCCTACTTTTTAAAAAGTACACCACCAGAATACAAGCGGTCCCATCATTATTTTTATCCTAATAGCATCGAAATTGATGATTTTAATAAAATTCCTGCTGATGACCAATACACTAAGATCACAATGGACTATCCCAGCAAGATTCGACATGAATTAGAACATGGCTTCAACAGCCGTAGTACAGAAAAAATCCACGTCACAACTAGTGGTTGGAGCTACATGGATATTATTCCTGAAGGTGTAAATAAAGCCGCAGGGCTAAAGGAATTTTTAGCTTATTTAGACGTGCCAAGAAGT
This sequence comes from Lactobacillus crispatus, assembly GCF_018987235.1. Taxonomy (NCBI): domain Bacteria; kingdom Bacillati; phylum Bacillota; class Bacilli; order Lactobacillales; family Lactobacillaceae; genus Lactobacillus; species Lactobacillus crispatus. Next base: position 300,566 of record NZ_CP072197.1, on the reverse strand, counting down.
GAATTAATTGCCTTCGGTGATGGTGAAAATGACCTTGAAATGTTGAAATTTGCTGGTTTAAGTTATGCCATGGCTAATGGTCAAGATATCGTTAAAAAGACTGCTAAATTTATTGCACCTACTAATAACGACAACGGTGTTTTCAAGGTGCTAAATAAGTATCTTGATGAAGCAGAATAGCGAACAAAAAACTGTTGAGACCAAAAATCCCAACAGTTTTTTTACTTATTCTTTATTTTGCGCAATTTTTTCAGCATAAGGATCGATTTTCTTTAACCCTGTCTTAATTCCCCAATAATAGAAGGCGAGAGAAATAATGATAATTACTACAAAGTCAAATGGATACTTAATCCAGTTCTGACCACCAAAACCGCTACTGCCCACAAAGGACATGAGTGACATAAAAATCAAATAACCGATCATCCACCAACTACTATGTAATTGTTCTTTTAAATTTGAATGTTGGTAGTGAATTTCATAATAAAAATAAATCGGCAAACCCAAGGCAATAACAATTATCACCTGAATAGTCGTTGGCCACATTGACCAGTAAATTGCCAAACTAGTTAGTATAAAGGCAACTGGAGCTAGCCACTTCATATAACCAGGATTAAATGGACGATCAAGATCTGGTCTTTTCTTTCTTAGAGTCATTACCGTAACTGGACCAGTTAAATATGCAATCAAAGTTGAGGCCGTGATTACTGTTGCTAGTAAATTCCAGTTTCTAAATAAGCTTACTAAAATAATCGCCAAAACAAAGTCAGCAATCATCGCATAACGTGGTATTAAGTATTTTTGATTCAATCTACCTAACCATTTTGGCAAATGACGTGTGTGTGTCATTGCCGCTAGGGCTCTTGAGGCCGTAGCTACAAATGCTACCCCTGTCCCAAATGGTGAAACAAATGCATCTAGGTAGAGCAAAATTACTAACCAATTAATGCCTAAAATAATAGCAATGTCCGCAAATGGTGAGGTAAAGTTAACTCCATGCCAGCCTACTTTAGCTAACATACCTGGCTCAACTGCACCAATAAAAGTCACTTGCAACATAATGTAGATTGCCGCAGTAATTAACATTGAGATCAATACCCCACGCACAATATTCTTACGCGGATTTTTCAATTCCCCACCCATATTGATGACCGTCTGAAAGGCATCATAGGACATGATAATTCCTGAAACAGAAGTTGCTTCAAAGATGGACCGACTACCATAAGGCATAAATTCATGTAAATTACTGCCAAAGTTTTGTCCATGAAAACCTGAAGCAATTAAAACTGTAATCGTCAAAGTAGGCAATAAGATCTTAAAAATAGAAATCAAATTGGTAAAATGGGTCATGATTTTAACTGACCAAAAATTGATCATTGTAAAAATCAGCATAAAAATAATAACCACACCTAAGCCAGCAAAAGTAATACTGCCGTTTTTAATAAAATTTTTAGTCCAGTTAGCCCAGCTCCAGGGCCAAGAACTCATATATTGCACGGCAGCTACGGCTTCCATCGGTACCAATGTGACTAGTGAAATCCAGTTAGCCCAAGCAGCCACAAAGCCCAATAACGGCCCATGACTATATTGAGCGTATCGACTCATCCCACCACTTTCGGGAAACATCGAACCTAATTCTACATAAGTCAATGCAATTGAGATAATAATTACTGCACCTAAAATCCAAGATAAAATTGCGGCTGGACCTGCAATTTGTGCTGCAGAACCTGAACCAAAAAGCCACCCCGAACCAATTAAGGAATTCAAGGCCAGCATAATCGCTGAAAATAAGCCTATTTTATGTCTTTTTAACTTTTCCAAATAATCACGTTTCCTTCACTCTTAACTCCATTATTTTTAATTTTTTATTATAACAAAAGCCGCCCCAGCTGAGAACTAGGACGGCTAAATTCTGCTATACAAATTATTCAATTGGATGTTTTTTAGTTAATGCCTGAACTTCTTCTTTAACATGAGCAATCGTTGCGGAATTTTCTGGATCAGATAAAATTTCAATAATCATTTCCGCAGTCTTCTTAGCATCTGCTTCATCAAAGCCACGACTAGTAATTGCTGGCGTACCAATCCGCAACCCACTAGTAACAAATGGTGAACGTTGATCGCCTGGAATTGATTCTTTGTTGGTAGTGATGTGAACAGAGTCGAGTAAATTTTGAGCATCTTTACCTGTAATACCAGTCTTAGTAATATCGATAATCATCAAATGGTTATCAGTACCACCAGATACGACACGAATATTGTCCGATTCAGCAAAAGTTTCTGCCATTGCCTTAGCATTTTTAATGACTTGCTTAATATAATCTGTAAATTGTGGTTGCAAGTCCTCATAAAATGCTTGCGCTTTACCTGCGATGACATGCTCAAGTGGCCCACCTTGAATGCCTGGGAACAAAGCGGAATTGATTTTCTTACCAATTTCTAAATTGTTGGACAAAATCATCCCACCACGAGGGCCACGCAAGGTCTTATGTGTAGTTGTAGTTACTACATCAGCTACTGGAACAGGACTTGGATGTTGACCGGTTGCTACTAAGCCAGCAATATGAGCCATATCAACCATTAAGTATGCCCCAACTTCATCTGCAATTTCACGGAACTTTTGCCAATCAATGATGCGGCTGTACGCAGAAGCACCGGCTACAATTAACTTAGGTTTAACCTTAAGAGCAATTTCACGAATGGCATCAAAATCTAGTTCTTCAGTCTCAACATTTAGGCCGTAACTGTAAGACTTATATTCCTTACCACTGAAGTTAACCTTGGATCCATGAGTCAAGTGACCGCCAGCATCCATTCCCATACCTAAAATGACATCACCTGGCTTCAAAAGTGCTTGATAAACTGCCATGTTAGCCTGTGATCCAGAGTGCGGCTGTACATTAGCAAACTTTGCGTTAAACAATTTTTTTGCATAATCAATAGCCAGTTGCTCAACTTGATCAATATATTGACAACCGCCGTAATAACGCCGACCAGGATATCCTTCAGCATACTTGTTAGTTAAAACAGAACCTTGTGCTTCACGAACTGCATCAGAAACAATATTTTCAGAGGCAATTAATTCGATGGTGTCTTGTTGGCGCTGTTCTTCATGATGAATGGCATCCCATAATGCGGGAGATTTTTCTGCATATTTCATTGATAAAAAGACTTCCTTTCTGATCAGCACTGATAGTTTTTCTTATAGTTAAAGTATACTATTTAGCAATCAGATACGCACGATTACTACGCGGAAATTCCTTTTTAAAAGCCGCTAAAACTGCATGACGGCCAACAGCTGGATCAGTCAATTCATATTCCTGCGTAAAGTTCAAATAGCCATCTTCAGTTAAAATTAGCTTTTTACCATCATTTTTCACACTAATTGAACGATCCTTTTTTGCCGTTAATAATTTAATTTCTACATATTTACTTTTATTACTACAGATTTTTTTGAGCAAAGTCTCTGCCTGCTTAATTGGAATTAAACGCATAATGACTTCCTTTCAGAACAGTTTCTAATTCATGACTAAAACTATCCTTCTGTAAATTAGAGGTAATCAAAAGAACTAGTACTTGCTCATCCTTTACTGCAAAAGCGACTCTCGCTGAACCCGCTTTTTTCAAATTTAGGCGAAACTCGTAAATTGATTTTTCCTCAATCCGAGTCATTGCAGCGATCTTCACTTTAGTCATACCAGTTGCCAATTCCTTAGTAATCGCTTGATCGATTAACTGCTTAATTATCTTTTGCTCATTCTTATGCTTTTTAAAAAAGGTTTTGCATCCCCGCTCATAATGAAATTTCAATAGCATCATTTTCTAAATCAATCCATTTCCATAATAGCAAAACATAGATACTCACTTTTTGAAATACTTGTTATTTTCATCTAAAATAAAACCGCTTGTAGTATAATCTACAAGCGGCTCAATATTATGAGACATCATGCTTAGCTTTTACCAGAGCTAAGCATGTTTTCGTATACAACTAATTACTTTTAAATAATTACCTTATAACAACGTCCGAGTTAAGCATAACACTATTCAGTATAGCTTTAAACGCCTTTATTATAGGCTAATAGCCACTTAATTATAGTAAACTGTAAAAAATAAACTATTTCATTTTTCTATCCTAATCAAAATGTAACACACTAGGATCAAATGATTTAGTATCTCTAACGCCAGTATACAACATCATTTGTGCAAGCTGCTCATTCATTTTCTTAATCTTATCTTCTGTTGCTTTTTGCCCATCTTTTAACAATTCAGAAAGAATCCCTCGACCAATCAGTACAGCATCTGCGCCTAATGCCAAAGCCTTGTATGCATCGTAGCCTGTCATCAATGATCTATCTACAAAAATGGTCATTCCACTGCCATTTAGTGCTTGCTTGATTGCTGGCAAAACTTTTAGTGGTGGCACGCCAAATGGAACGCGGCCGTGGTGATGTGAAACAACTATTGCCTTGGCACCAGCATCTCTAGCCTTAACGGCATCACGCACGGATAGCACGCCCTTAGCCACAAACGGCAGTTTAACTGCATGAACATACTTTTCAAGATCGCTAAATGAAATCGGTCCTAGTGGAATACCATCGACTACATCATATTTACCATTATCACCAGGCACATGATCAATATCCATTCCAACAGCTACGGCACCCAATTCTTCTGCTTGTTTTAGTTCGCCCATAATTTTATCATGGTCTGCGTAAGGCTTCACAATTCTAACTGTATCGCCGCCCTCTTTGACAATTTCGGCATATTCTTCGTTTGACTCCATACCAATCCAATTTAAAGTATTGGTATTCTTAGCCGCACGTGCCTTTTCTTGCATTGGCTTACGTGTCTTATCTGGTAAAACCTTGTTCAAATGAGAGACTGCAGCCAGAGTTAAAGGTGAGGCATATTTTTTACCAAAAACCTCAGTTGTTAAGTCTGGCTCAACTGAATCAAGCAAACGCATCTCCACCAAGATATTGTCTAAGTAGGCACGATTATGTACATTAGCATCGTCAGCACGCCCACTTGTTACAGGAATCATACCTTTAGGACCCGGCCATGGGCTTTTTACTTTTTCTTCTTGATTCTCTATCAAAGAAGCACCAGTTATTGCATCGTTTTTTTCGCTCATAAAAAATACCTCCTAATTATTCTTTTGTCTAAAACTATAGCTCACTTTTGTCAAACAGGCAGCTAAATACGCACTTACTAAAATGACAGGAGCCAATTCTATTGGTAATAACAGAATCAATAAAATAGCTGTTAATAAAGGTTTACCCAAGATAACTGCAATACTTGCACTAACTGTAATGGCTACACACATAACTGGCATAATTGGTAAAAATTGCGCAATCGCTGCGCCAACTGCTACACTAGCAAAAATCGAAGGGAAAATTTTCCCACCACGCCAGCCTAAACTAAAACCTATATTAGTAGACAAGGTTTTGATGACTGCTATAACTAGCAAAAATAATGGTGATATTTGCAACGCCTGGTGTACAAATGGAACAATTTGAAATTCACCAGAATACAGGGCATAACTAGTAATTAAGGTAAGTAATGCAAGAACTATTCCCCATATAGTTGCTTTAATAATCGGTGAAATAGTAATTTTTTCAGCAAAATAATCACTCCATTTTTCGCTCCATAAGAAAAACATACCGAAGCTCCAACCTACAATCAATGGAATAATTACATACATACTATAGTGCCATTGCCAGAGAATATGGCGATGATGAATACCAAATAATCCTTCTTCAGGGAATAATTTAAAGACTATTGCTGCACCAACCACGCCGATCATAACCATAATTAAGCAAAAAACTTTTTGATGCAATTTTGATTTAAAAAGGCTACTAAATTTTGGCAGTTTTTTTAGTTGTTTTTTCGAAACGATAGTATCCCAAAAATGATTCCATTTCCAATCAGAAGAATAAGCAATTAGTCGTAATCTATCTCCCAGCCAATTAACCATGCCACTTCCTAGTACAGTAGTTGAAGCCTCTGGTCCAATACTGCCACCCGCGGCTAAAGAAATAAGACCTAAGGTTAAGGATTTCCACCAATTGTGATAATTGATCTTTCCCTCCTGCTTAACACTCATTAAAACTTCTTCGATAGTTAATGGATATGATCCTAAACGCTTAATTAATATACCAATAATGAAACCAAAAGGAATACAAATAAAAAACGGTAAAGCCTGACTAGGAACAGGTAATTTATCAAACAAAACATGCCAGACAAAATTAATAATAAAATTAATTAAGTTTAAATATGTAGCACAGCATATTCCAATAATAAAACTCCAAATGGTAGCATAATAAAATATATTAAGTTTCTTCATTAGGATTTTTTCCTTCTCTAATTCTCAAGAATTGAAATTTCTTTTTAAAAATTATAAACTTTTATACTCGTAAAGCAAAAATATAGTTAAAATACTGGTATAATATCGTTTCAGAATAATTAATGTAGAGGTGAGATTTCTGATCATGAAGAGTGCAAATTACACTAGAAAACATCACATGTATTTAATGAATCACAAAAATGGTGACGTTATCGAAGTAAGAATGGACAAGAAAAATAAGACATTCAAGAAAATACGACTTTATCGTCAAGATGGTTTGGGCAACTACTATCTAGATCCACATGCGGAGTTTAAGGATCAGAAAAGTCCAGCAACCAAAGAGAATATCGTAGAAGCCGGAAAAAAGGTCAGCGATCATATCTCTAGTGCTGAGAACTGGCACCATAAAGTTAGACCTATTTTCAACGCTGAACACAAAATCGTCGATTTCGAACCACGATTGCATTTGGAACACCATACTAAGATTCAAAATGCTAAAAGATATTTGCGTCACTTGGAAAGACGACACGCAGACTTTATTTTCCGTAAAAATAGCAAAACGCCTTTGTTAATCCCATGGAATTACATCAAGGATATGATCTATGAAGATCGCAATAAAGAAATGGTGCTAGCACATAAGGTGCACAAGCTAAGAAAATAAATTAGATTAATAAGATGCTACCAATCATAATGGATGGTAGCATCTTATTTTTATCATAGGAGAAAAAACATGCAAACAGCTTCTTACTATAATTCACCTATTGGCAAAATATTGCTCGCTAGTGATGAACAAGGACTTATTGGTTTATGGCTAGATACTGATCGCTACTACGGTGACAATCTTGATAAAGAATATTCAGAAGGAGGAAATAAATATTTAGCTTCTGCTAAAAAGTGGTTAGATATCTATTTTCAAGGCAAAGAACCAGATTTTACTCCTCAATTACATTTGATCGGTACTGATTTTCAAAAAAGAGTCTGGCAAGCATTACTAAAAATTCCTTACGGGATGACAACTACTTATAAAGACATTGCCGTACAGGCTGCAAAAGATAAGGACCACTTACCTATTCGAGCAGCCGGTGGTGCTATTGGTAGAAATCATATTTGCATTATCATACCTTGCCACCGCGTTGTTGGTGCTAATCACAATTTAACTGGTTATGGCGGTGGAATTGATAAGAAAATTCAGTTGCTTAAACTTGAAGGCGTTGATATTAATCAGTTTAAAGAACCTTAGATACAAGAAAAGCCCGCATATCGCAAGCTTTTTTACTTGTTCGTCTTTTTTCGCAAACAAAGTTTCGGTATAATATTACTGCAGAAAGTTTTATGAGCGGCGGTTGTTTTTCCTCCCGGAGGTGAGGCCTATGGTCAATATACTACAGAAAGGGTTCAACCATGTCGGTTTACGAGAGTATTTCCTTAATGCTTTTGTTCGGTACGTTTGTGTTAGCTCTGCTAACTTACATCGACCATCATCACGACAAAAAATAAAAACGCCGCTCAATGTAATAACTTTGGCGAGTTATAGGGCGACGTTTTCAACGTTTTTATAATATCGACCACCGCTCTTAAAGCGGGCTGCAAAGGAGGTCTTTGGATCTCCTTTTTCTTTATCTAAATTATAGCATATTTTTTAAATTAAAAGCCTGCAAAATTAATTGCGAGCTTTCTATTAATGCTTAGTTTTCCCAGTCATAAACCACAACTTTACCGGTCATATGACCACTTTCTACTAATTTATGAGCCTTTCGTAAATTTATTGCATTTAAGGGTTCTAATGACTTAGTCATAGTGCATTTAAGTTTGCCATTATCTAACATCTGGGCAATTTTGTTTAAAATATCATGCTGACTAATCATATCTTCAGTTTGATAATAGGATTTAGTATACATCCATTCCCACGAAAAGTGTGCTTTCTTTTTGGTAAGCAACCTTAAATTTATTGGACGATGATTTTCAGTAATTGAAACAATGTGTCCCTCTGGTTTAATTAACTCACACATTTCTTTCCAATGACCATCTAAATCCTTTAATTCTAGGATGTAATCAACATACTTATATCCTAATTTCCTTACTTGTTTTACCAAGTCTTCACGATGGTTCACAACATAATCTGTGCCGTGATCTTGTGTCCATTTAATACTATCTGGACGGGATGCAGTTGCAATTACTGTTAATCCTGCTAAATGTGCCAATTGTGTAGCTACTGATCCTACTCCCCCAGCACCATTAATAATCAAGATCGTTTTACTCTGATTATTCTCTTGATTCCAAGTTAAACCCATTTGTTCAAATAAGGCTTCATAAGCTGTAAGTGAGGTTAAAGGCATTGCAGCCGCTTCATTATCTTTTAAAGTCTTTGGAGCATGACCAACTATTCTTTCATCAACTAGTTGGTACTCACTATCACTGCCTGATCTAATAAATGAACCTGCATAAAATACCCTGTCACCTTGTTTGAAGAGCCTAACTTTCGACCCTACTTCTTCTACTACACCACATGCATCCCAACCGATCACTTTAGGCGTTTTTAAGACCATATGTCCACTTTTTCTAACTCCAACATCTACTGGGTTAACTGAAACTGCATTAACTTTTACTAACAAGTCATGACCCTTAGCAGTAGGTTTTTCCATATCAAAATCAATCAAACTTTCAGGATCATCAATCTTCAAGTGTTTTTTGAATCCAATTGCTTTCATTTTTATCTTCCTTCCTTATTTACTAATTAATTGTAAGTAAGCCATAGATAAAAACAAGAAGTGAATTTTTCCTTACTAAGTAACAAATTTTTCCCTAGCTTGATTAAATTTAAAGATTTAGAATTGAATTATTATATCGAGGTGAAAGAATGCCACGTCATATTTATAACTGCTCTGAAGGCTGTCCTGTTGAAAGTACACTTCAAATTATTTCAGGTAAATGGAAAAGTGTTATTATCTATCATTTAATCAAGAAAAAACACTGTCGTTTTAATGAATTGCAGAAATTGATGCCTAATTGTTCCAGACGAATGTTGTCACTTCAATTAAAAGAACTAAAAAGTGATCAAATTATTGATAAAACTATTTTTCCAACAGTACCACCTAAAACAAGTTATCAATTAACTGCATTAGGTGAGACCCTTACCCCATTAATTTTAGAAATGGAAAAATGGGGCGACAAATATAATCAATTGCATGAATAAGAGCCCGCAAACTAATTGCGAGCTTTTTCAATAACCCATTCATTACCATTTCTACAAATCCAATGCTAACATGAGGATAATGAAATAGTACAACTAAGCAAATACAAGGACAGATTTTTTATGACGAAGTTAACCAATGATATGTATACAATCTTTGATCGCGATGAATTTTCCTTTAAGAAATTAAAAGAACAATATTCTGAGGAAGAAATAGCGCAAATAAAAGTGCAATTTAAAGATGTTTGGCAAATCTGGAAAGAAGTAAATCTCAACATTTCGCAACAATTGCCTAAATTTGCTAAAGTTCATGTAGAAAGCTGGACTAATGGTTGGAACCTACGTAATCACTACTGGGCTTCTTATCGTTTAAATACTTTGGCTGACAAAAGTCCATGCATTGGCGTGATGCTTGATAAGAAACAGTTACAAGTTTACTTAATGTTTCAACATTATAAGAGTGAAAAACGCGGCGACACACCTGATCAATATAATGAACTACTAACTGATATTCCAATCTGGGCAAAGAATCGAGTAACCCAGAATTGGTATCTATGGGATAAAAATGACATGGAGTTTACTGATCATTTACCTTTACAAGAATATTTAACGAATTTGGAAAAGCAAAAATTATTTAATTTAGAAGCCGGAAAAACAAGTTTCTTACTAGGAAAGTTTGCTTTTCGAGACAGAGACCATGTTTCAAACATGGAAGATTTCATTCTTGATGGTATTAAGCAATTATTACCCCTGTACAAACGATTAGAAAATTGATAGCTAAAAGCCCGCAAACTAATTGCGAGCTTTTTTATCTTGTTCGTCTTCTTTTGCAAACAAGATTTCGATATAATTGTTCTCGCAGAAAGTTTTATGAGCGGCAGTTGTTTTTTCCTCCCCGAGGTGAGGACTATGGTCAATATACTGCAGAAAGGGTTCAACCATGTCGGTTTACGAGATAAAACCATATTTTCGTTAAATATTTTTTCAATTTTTAAATTAGGATTATTTTGATACAATGAATTAAAATCAATTTGTTTTAATATATTCTTTCTCTTAAAGGACCTATAAATCTCACCCTCATTATTGGAATGATACCGTATTGCATTTCTTGCAAGGTAACTCTCTAGCTTTCGTAGTAGTTGATCTTGTTGCCGATTATTCTTGCTAACATCTTTAATTAATTTATTCCATTTACTAACCTCATCCTTCGATAGCAACTGATCATATTCTCTTGGTTTCAAATAGTTTTCAATACTATTTTTGCTAAAGATACTTTTAATTACCCGTCTAGTTAATCTTTTGTCATAAGACTCCTGGTAAAAGTGGTCACTTATTCTATCACCAAGCTCCGATAAACGTGCTGGCACCTGAAATTTACTAATTAAGCCGTCTTCCTTAATCTTTCTAACTTGATTAGTTATAAAACCCAGGTATAAATAATTCACAACAACGGAAACTGGTAATTTATCTGGGTTGCTTTGGATAATGTTAATTAACTCAGAGTAGTTATCATAACTGTCAAACTGCTTCAGCTTGGTACCGAACATTGCAGCTAAGTCTTCTAGCCCATCTTGGGCTGAAGACAACGCAATGTTGTCACGCAATTCCACCTGAAGAAAAGCTCGTCGCTGGTAGTCGGGACTTGGAACACTAAATGGTATAAACTGATAACTAATTAAAGCATTTTGATAAAGTGACACAAGTTTTTCGTCATTCTTATGTTTCACGCTAGTTGGCTCAATAAATGATTGCCAGTTCTTATAGGAAGAAACAGTGTCTCCAAGCAGATAACCAACCATAATAACTTTAGGTAGTTTTAATTTTCCAGCATACTTTCTGATGTCGGCAACTTTCATTTTGAATTTAGCCGCTAGTCGGCTGTAGTCACTTGTACTATATTTCTTTTTGGCGAATTGTCAAACTAAGTGCAACGGTTTATCAAAAAATACTTCATATGGGGTTTCATAATTTAACACTTTGCGCGGACGTTGATTTAACTGCTTTTGGCAGTGTTCAACGTCCTGTTCTGTATAATTATCAATATCTGTTCGCTTGGGAAAATATTCCCGGATTAATCCATTTGTATTCTCATTTGTTCCACGCTGTTCAGGGGAATATGGATCGGGCCAATAGACAGTAACACCTAATCTTTCGCTGATTTCATCAAGATGAAGAAATTCGGTCCCATGATCTGGTGTAATAGAATGAACAAATTCTTTAGGAATGGCCCCTAACAGTTCAACTAAGCCTTTATTTATCTCCTGCGAGTCCTTTCGCGCAACCTTTTTGATAAGAGTAAGCCGACTAAGCCGATCGACAACCGTTAAAAGGATGGAATGACCCGTTCGCCCAATCACAGTATCGATTTCCCAGTCACCAATACGTTGACGCTGGTTGATAAAACCAGGGCGCTCATGAATTGAGATGTAGTCCGTCTGTACTTCTCGATGTCGTCTAGTATTCTTTGAATGCCGCGTCCGATGTTTATGTCTGAGATGGCGCTGAATACTGGTATCGCCATGTGAGGAGTACTTCTCACCTAAATTGTGTTGATAGATATGACAGTAGATTGTGTTGTAGCTAACACACTATTGATGTTCCTTATTAAAGCGAGCGGTAATCTGCTCTGGTGACCAGTGCAGATCTAAGATGTAATGAATAATTTGACGGCGTAGTTGTGGATGGCTGTCTAATAGCCGCTTCTTGTGACAATTCTTTCGCTTTTGATGATAGTCATTTTCTGCTTTACTTGGGGAATAATGACCTGCACAACGTTTTAATTCTCGTGAAATAGTGCTTGGATTTCGCCCTAGCCGTAACGCAACAGCCCAGATAGATAACCCCTTAGCTTGTAAAAACATAAGCATTTCACGTTCTTTTATAGTAAGATGTTTATAGCTCATACCGGATACTTCGAATTGTTTGATTTGGTCGTTAAACATATTCTACCCGGTATGGGTTTATTTTTTTACTTTGTGTTGCATTTCAATTGTAAATTCGCCACCAACAAAAAAGAACCAGACTGTAGTGACCCTCGAAATTCGGACATGAATCTCGAGGGTTTTACTATGTCTAAACTAACTAAAAAGGATAAAATTCATATTTTTGAAGAATGGACTTTAGAAAATAAACGTGGAACGTACTTAAGTAAGAAATATGGTATCAGAAGAGAAAAGGTAAATTATCTAATAAATTTAATTAAAATTCATGGCTTATCAGTACTTGATAAATCTTATACGCATTACTCAAAAGAGTATAAAGAACATGCCATAAAAAGAGTGCTTTTAGGAAATGAATCGATTAATGCAGTAGCACTTGATCTAGGTTTGCCTGGTAATGGTATGTTAAGCAATTGGATTCGCTCTTACAAAGAAAATGGATATAATGTCGTTATCAAGAAGAAAGGACGACGAATCCATGAGCAAGAAAGAGTTAAACGAATTAGAACGGCTCAAGCAAGAAAACGCCAAGTTGCGTCGCCAGAATTTAAAGCTTACTGTCGAAAACGCATATATAAAAAAATTGGATGCCTTGGTTCAAAAAAGAAAGAGCCAACCAAAACAGAAATAGCACAAGCTGTTACCGAATTGAGGCATGAACTGGGGCTCGCAGTAAAGAAGATCATTGAAATTATTAACGCTAATGAAGATCTGCCGCACATCTCGCGCAGTAACTACTATGACGTTTATACTCGTGAGGATAAGGATCAAGTTCATCATAGTGATGTGATGATGCGCATTCGGGAGATCTATGATGAGATTAAGAATCGTTATGTTGCCCCAGGTTATCGTCGTATTACACATATTTTGCATCGTGAAGGCTATCAGATTAATCGTAAAACTGTTAATCGTTTAATGCGCAAAATGGATTTGTACGGTTATGTGATGAAGCGTAGACATCCATATAGCAGCTATCAAGGAGATATTAAAGGCAGAATCAAACCAGACTTAATTAAACGCAAATTCTTTGCTTTAAGACCGAATATGAAATGGTATACCGATATTACCGAATTCAATCTAAGGGGTAAGAAACTCTATTTATCACCTATCATTGATGGCTGCGGACGTGATATCGTTGCTTATAATATTTCTCGTCATCCTAATCTGAAACAAGTGATGTCAATGTTGGATGATGCTTTTAAAACTAATCAGGCACTAAATGGTTTAATCTTTCATACAGATCGAGGCTGGCAATACCAACACAAGGCTTATCAACATGAACTAGCTATTCGCGGTATTGAACAAAGCATGTCTAGAAAAGGCTGTTCTCCAGATGATGGCTTAATGGAGGGCTTCTTTGGCATTCTCAAACGTGAAATGTTCTATGGTCAGGAGAAGAAATATGCTTCACTTGACGAATTAGAGCAAGCTATCAGAAAATATATAGACTATTACAATACGGAAAGAACTAAGGATAAACTAAAAGAACTTACTCCGATAGAATATCGGAATAAGTCCTTAGTCGCATAATATCAATAAAGTGTCCGAAAAATGCGGGTCACTACAGACTAATGCCTAAGGCTGATTAGTCTAGTTCTTCAAGTTTTCTTCATTTATGGAAGAATCTTCAATTTTTAGTGCTTAGTCACGCTTGCGGCGCTTACCGCCCAGGCCGAACAGTCCCATCAGGGAAGCCAGACCCAGACCTGCCAAGGCACTAGCATCATGGCTATTACCAGTTTGTGGCAAGCGGCGGTTGTTAGTAGTGGATTCTGCCTGTTGAGCAGTTGCCGTCTGTTGGCTAGTTACAACAGTAACCGCTGGCTGGGCATTGTTGTCCGCCTTCTGGTTCGTTGCTTGCTGGGCGTCAGTCGTATCTGAAGCCGTCGGTGCTTGGTGCTCTGGTTGAGCAGTTGCCGTCTGTTGGCTAGTTACAACAGTAACCGCTGGCTGGGCATTGCTGTCCGCCTTCTGGTTCGTTGCTTGCTGGGCGTCAGTCGTATCTGAAACCGTCGGTGCCTGGTGCTCTGGTTGAGCAGGCGTGGCAACTGCCGCATAAGTGATGTCGACCGTCTGATCAGTCGTTTCACCATCAACCGTTACCGCTGGTACTTCCGCCAGACTTGGGGTGTAGCCCGCAATTGCTGCCGGCTTGAAGACATCCCATTGCGCGGTTGTCCATGGCTGCCAAGCAATTTGACCGGTAACCAGGTCCAGGTCACCGTGACGGCTGATCGTGACGACTTGCTTGATGGTCTTCGTCTGACCATCAGGCGTAGTTACCTTGATCGTCCGGGTAACTTTCTTGGTTTGAACCGGATCCTTCTCAGCGTGGCGAACAACCACGATGATGATTTGGCCGTTCTCTTCCTTGATCTGAACCTCGGCTGGAACCGTATCTGGATCTACCGGTACCCAGTTTTCTGGAAATTGCGGCGTTACCTTGATCGTGTCGCCAACATGGCCGGTGATCACTTGCTGGCCGATCTCGTTGCCATCGCGGTCGACGTACTTGATCAGAACCGTCCCCTCATTAGCCGTGTAGCTAATGTTGACGGTTTGATCCTTTTGACCATCCTTAACCGTTACCGCTGGTACATCAGCTGGGGAAGCCGTGTAACCGGCGACTTGGCCTGGCTTGAAGTCCACCCAGGTACCTTCGGACCAGTCACCGTAAGTTACTTCACCAGTAACGTCATCGATCGTGGCGTCACGGTAGATCTTCGCTACTTGCTTCGTCGTGGTCGTCTGACCATCTGGCGTCGTCACGTTGATTGTCCGCGTGATTGTCTGGTTCAGGTCACTCTCGTGAGCCCCCTTGATTTCCTTACCAGATGGCGTCTTATCGCCCGGCTTAATTGGCTTAGTGTGGTCAACGCTGGTCGTATCATGCTCAATCGTGATCGTCGTGTCTGGGGTTCCTTCACCCGTAAAGTGAATCATTTCTGGAACCTGGCCATCGATGATCTTCCAACCAGCTGGAACATTGGATTTAACATCAACAGTTTGAGTTGTCTTACCATTGACCGTATCTGTCTTGATCTTGTTGCCATCCTTGTCAACATAGACAATATTAGCGGATTGATCTTCAGGCTCATAGATTAGTTCATAAGCATGATCGCCAGTAACAAACGGGTTGTAAGCCGTTATAATACCATTCCCTGTATCAATATTTACAGAACTTCCTGCTTCAAGCTGATATGGATTGCCATGCTTATCTAAAAGAGGTTGTTTCTCACCATCTTTTTCTCTGTAAAAAACCTTCATTGTTCCCTCAGCATCAATCTGCTGATAAATAACTTCGGAATCATCAGACGCAATATGTTCAACGTAGGTCTTCCCTTGAGCAAATTGGGTAAATGTTCCACTTGCCTTACTACTACCCACAAGCTTGAACCCAGCGAACATATCTTTAAGTTCTTGTTTATAAGAATCGCCAATATCAAGCTCAAACTTTTGACCGGTCAATCCATTTGAATAATAAATTGGGGCTCTCAAATCCATCAGTTTTCCAGTGTCTGGATTTCTATACAGGAACTTAATAATCGGTTGTCCCTTCTCTGGCAATGTAACAGCAAATGAGTCAGAACGAGAATTGTCAGTACTCCCATTTATTTCATAAACATCCTGTAAATTAGCGTCACCTAGATCCAATATATTATGATTATCATCAACAACACTGATTGAACCAGATGATCCTTTAGGCTTGTCATAGCTTAGAGTGACTCCGCGCTTTGAGTATCTGTAATCATTATGATTGTCATCAAAATCGGCATCGCTAAATTGGTGATAGCCAGTAATTCCACTATTCCACTTGTTAAAGTAGGCGGATACCTTTTCCCCAGTATCTTGATCAACTGTCCAAATAAAGTCAGTATAAATTCGACTGTCACTAATGACACTAAATACATACTGCGAAGGCTTTTTCTCGCCATGATAATCGCTCATATAGCTATCCACTAAATCCTGATATTGAACAAAATTTGGATCAGTTGGATTACTGATTTTAATGTTCTTCAATAAATAATCTTCGTTTACTGCTGCAGGTCGGCCGTATTTGATGCTGGCTTTGCATCAGCAACGTTAAGCGGAGCCGTCTTCTGTTTCTCAGCAGCTGGGGCGGCACTCTTTACTGGGGCAGCACTCCGCTTCCGCAGCTGTGCTGTCAGCGGCATGTCAGCGGCACTAGCAACTGCTGATGGGTCAGCAGAAGTACTTAAATTCTGCGGGTTAACCGTGTTCTTGTCAGTATTCTCTGCCAAATTATCGTTGGAAGTGGTATCGGCCAGTACGCTCTGGCTTCCGCCAATGTAAAAACCAGCAGCAATTGCTACTGAAACAACTCCAACGCTAAGTTTTCGTAATGAAAAACGCAAAAATCTTTGATTATTCTTGTTTTCTTTCAAAAATTTATTATTTTTACCAACCATTTTTATATTTTCGCCATGTTAATAGAATTTTTTGGGACGTTAAGCGTCTACCTCGCATTTTCTTTGTTTACACACAAAAAAAAATAAACTTGATTAACCCATAATCTTTCGATATAAAAGTTAATCTTGTTTACTTTCCTTTACGCAAAAGTTTATCAAATTGAGGTGAGGAGTGTCAATCTATAAAACGGTTGACTTATATATAATAAGAATGTGAAATGGTTCGCTTTTTGGACAAAATTATAAAACTGTACCTTGAAAATATTATTTTTAATCTCTAGAATACCGTAAAATCTTGAAAAAAATTATTAAAAAGGCAGATTGTAAAATTTAAGTTGAATATTTAAGTGGACAGAAAAACCCATCAAGGTCTTTAATCAATGTCATTAAGTTAAGCTATTGACATTGGAGAAAAAAACAATTAAAGCATCATTTGGCTTTAGATAGCCAATTTGATGCTTTTTTGTGTACGCCAAATAAGCGTAGTTTGTATTTCTTTTTTATTAGGCCACGCGATACATGTAATATACTGCAGACTTGGCTTTTAAATTTCGTTTGTCTTTTCGCCTTTATTTTTGCAAAAAAAAGAATCGAATCCAAATGATTCGATTCCTAAAAAGATCAGTTTTCAAAAGTCAATAGCTTAACTTAATGACATTGGAAGTCTAATTCTAGGTCATTTTTCTTTAAAGAAAGCAGTAAATGATTACGAGCTGGCTTAGACTTTTTAGCTTTTGGCTCACGAGCAAGAGGGACGATTAGCTTTTTTTCTGACATATGAATAACCTCCAAAATATTGATAAATTAATCATAATTGAAATCTAAAACTAATCTAGATACTCGGTTATTTTACGCTTACGTAGAATCTTGTTTTCATTTCACACAAAAAGGCGATCAAAAACAATTTTTCAAAAGTTTTCGATCGTCTTTTTAAATCTGAGAATTAACTTTCTCTAGATACTTTTACCAATAGAATTTATAAAAAACTATTATAAATTATTCTTTATCGCGCTTCTTCTTAAATCCGAATAGACCAAGTGAAGCTAAAAGCATACCAAGCACACCCAAAATTGAAGTATCTTTAGTGCCTGTTTGTGGTAATGTCTTTAAGCTAGTAGCCTTGTTATTACCAATGGCATTATCACTTTCACCCTTAACACCTACAATGGCATTATCAGTTTCAGCCTTAACAGCTAGGTTGTTACCAGCGTTTGCGATGCTGCCATTAGCAGTAGAAGCTCCCTTAACTCTATCAGCTTGACTGGAGTTTGAACCATTCTTGTGTGAATGATACTTGCTTCCAAGAACATCTTCGCCTTTAGCAGCGATGATTAAATCAGTACCAGCAATGACATCCTTTGAACCATCTGGGTAAGTTACTGCAGCTGTACCGTCATCACCTACTGTAACTGTAGTGCCATCTGGGAACTTATCCTTATTAGCGTCTTCCACATTCTTCTTAACTTGATCTTTTTCAGAATCTGTTAAGTGACTTGGATCTTTAACAGTTACCTTGTCGCCTGGAACAGTTGGCGTAATGTTACCAGCATCAGTTGTGTCGCCCTTTTGGCCTTGAACTAATTGGTCACCTGGAATAGTGTCCTTTGAACCATCTGGGTAAGTTACTGTAGCTGTACCGTCATCACCTACTGTAACTGTAGTGCCATCTGGGAACTTATCCTTGTTAGCATTATCGACGTTGTTCTTAACTTGATTCTTTTCATCATCAGTTAAGTGACTTGGATCCTTAACAGTTACCTTGTCGCCTGGAACAGTTGGTGTGATCTTACCAGCATCAGTTGTGTCGCCCTTTTGGCCTTGAACTAATTGGTCACCTGGAATAGTGTCCTTTGAACCATCTGGGTAAGTTACTGTAGCTGTACCGTCATCACCTACTGTAACTGTAGTGCCATCTGGGAACTTATCCTTGTTAGCATTATCGACGTTGTTCTTAACTTGATTCTTTTCATCATCAGTTAAGTGACTTGGATCCTTAACAGTTACCTTGTCGCCTGGAACAGTTGGTGTGATCTTACCAGCATCAGTTGTGTCGCCCTTTTGGCCTTGAACTAATTGGTCACCTGGAATAGTGTCCTTTGAACCATCTGGGTAAGTTACTGTAGCTGTACCGTCATCACCTACTGTAACTGTAGTGCCATCTGGGAACTTATCCTTGTTAGCATTATCGACGTTGTTCTTAACTTGATTCTTTTCATCATCAGTTAAGTGACTTGGATCCTTAACAGTAACCTTGCCACCTGGAACAGTTGGTGTGATCTTACCAGCATCAGTTGTGTCGCCCTTTTGGCCTTGAACTAATTGATCACCTGGAATGGTGTCCTTTGAACCATCTGGGTATTTTATTGTTGCGTTACCCTTATCATCTACGTCAACTTCTGTACCCTTTGGTAGATCTGGGTTTTCTTTCCCTATTTCGTCCTTAACATCGTTCTTTTCACCATCAGTCAAATGATCTGGATCTTTTACTGGAACTCTGTCATCTGGATTCTTTGGTCCATGTGGATCGTAGCTATCTTTATCTTCCGTTGGACGTACCAACTGGCTACCTGGGATTGTATCAGTTGACTTAGTCTTATCTGGGTAGGTAATCGTTGCTGTACCATCATCACCTACTGTCACAACTGTGTCAGCTGGGAACTTATCCTTGTTAGCGTCTTCCACATTCTTCTTAACTTTATCTTTTTCAGTTTCAGTTAAGCTGCTGGTATTTGCTACTGGTACAGGGGTTGCTGGAACATTTGGTGTGGTCTTCTCAGCGTCAGTTTTTGGACGTACCAAATATCCCATTGTATCAGTTGACTGATCTGGGTAGGTAATCGTTGCTGCACCACTATCACCTACTGTAACTGTAGTGCCTTCTGGGAAGTTATCCTTATTAGCGTCTTCCACATTCTTCTGAACTTGAGCCTTTTCACCATCAGTTAAGTGACTTGGATCCGTTACTGGTACTTTGGTTTTTGGAAATTTTGGTGTGATCTTATTTGCTAGGACAACTTTAAGTTCGTTCCAAGCCTTATTTTCAGCTTCAGTAAGCTTTTCTACCGTCGCTTGATCTGCATAGGCACCTGTATCTTTGTTAATCAAAGCTTTAGTTGCTTCAGTTGCATTGTCATAAGCTGCCTTTTTATCTGGATTTGCGTATTTATAGCGATCAGATGCCTTTGTTGTATCTTCCTTATGATCAGCAAAACTGCCATCAGAATCATACTGTCCGATACTATTACCAAGCTTTTTCATAGCATCGTTTAAGGCATTTCCTTCTTTAATAATGTTATTTAAAGCATTAGAGTCTGTAACGTTATTTTGAATTTTATAACGCAAAGCATAAATTTGAGCATTATTTAAATAGTCAGTATTAATCTTAGCCATAGCTCTAGTGGCATCAACCCAACCAGAAATAACATCGTTAGGTTTTACTACTTCACCAGCTGAATCCAGTACTCTCTGCTCACCATATAATCTAGAAAACATATTAGTGGTACCATTCTGATAAGAATAAATATTAGCTGAGATTCCTGAGAATTGTTGATTTTTCGAACCTGTAGATAATTCTGTTTCATGAGAGTCTGTGTGTTGCGTAGTAAAGGAAATAACATAAGAAGAATATTGTGATCGACTATAAAAAACGCTACCTGTTGATTTACCTTGTGACTTAAATTCCATTGCTTGGTTAAAGTTATCACTGCTAAATACGCCCTTAGAATTAGCTTCACTGTTAAACTTCCTAGCCCCCAGTGTGTCATAAATGATTGGGTCTCCTTGTTTTGCACCGTCAACTCCAGTTTCATTTGCAATTTGACCAGTACTAAAATGAAAGTCATGATTGCCACCTAGATAAGGGGAATTATCATATGCATTATTACGTTCATCAGCATCTTTAAAGTAAGTCTGCCATAAGTTCTGAATACCAGCATTAGTAGCAGTAGTGAAATAGTATGAGGGTTGCAAATATTTATTGTTATAAGCTGGCAAGGTATTACTATTATTAATTAAACCAGTATATGGATCAACATCTGTGTTAGGATTAAATGAAAAGTCTACTTCACTTTGTGGATTTTGTACTGTAATGCTAGTAGGGCTATTGCTACCGTCCTCAAATTTATAATATGTATATTTTTGATTAGGATCATTAATTACTTTCATATCAACATTACCAACGATTTGGTAGTCTTTAGTGAGAGCAATACCAAATTTTGCGGAAATTAACCCATGTAATGAACCGCCAACATTTTGTAATCCCTTATTAGGAAAGAAAGTAACAGTCCAACGGGTCTGACCATTTCCTAAATCTTCTTTAGAAATATCGATATTATTTTTAGTATCTGCAGCTGTCTGCCCACCATTAGCTTGAATATCAGCAGCATGGTAAACGTAGTCATTACCATAAATAGTTACAACCTTGTAATACTTTCCATCTGTACCTTTATAGATATTAGAACTGTAGTTATCTGAAGAAGTTAGATTATTCTCATTGGCCAATTTTTGATTTTCTTTAGCTGGCTGATCATTAATGTTATTTTGATCTACTGTATCTCCTGCATTTCTGTCAGTACCAGTACCAGTATCAGTACCAGGAGTACCTGCTTCATTTCCGTCAGTATCAGTACCATTAATACCATTAGTTTGCATTAAATTCATAGTTGCTAATTTCGCTGCTGATTTAGCTGCTAATGATCTAATATAAGTGTGAGCGCTACCTTTCGTCTTTGGTAAAGATTGTGAGGTTGTCGCAGCTTCTGCAGAATTATTAGCTGTTACATCGTTACTTGCACTATTTTGTTGAACTTTTTCTGTTACATCGTTACTTGCACCATTTTGTTGAACTTTTTCTGTTACATCGTTACTTGCACCATTTTGTTGAACTTTTTCTGTTACATCGTTACTTGCACCATTTTGTTGAACTTTTTCTGTTACATCGTTACTTGCACCATTTTGTTGAACTTTTTCTGTTACATCGTTACTTGCACCATTTTGTTGAACTTTTTCTGTTACATCGTTACTTGCACCATTTTGTTTTTCTGTTGCATTAGTTGCTTTCTGAGTATTAGTTCCAACGCTTTCTGTGGTTGCTGCCTTTACAGAATGATTTGTAAAGTTAATTCCAAAAATGGTTACGAAGCCACACCAACGCTAAACTTACGCAAACTATAACGCGGTGTCCGTTTAGTTTCTAAAAATTTAAGTCGCTTCATCGTTATTCTTGCCTCCCAAATTTAATAACTAGTGGTATTTTTAGATCCGATAACATTATAGCACGGTTTAGCGACTTTGACGACGGCTTGGCTCTTTTTTCTGTTTGCAGTCAACTTACCAGATAGTAAAAGAGACTAACCGCCAAGGCTAATCTCTTTTCAAACGGCAGATTGCAAGAAATAACTTGAACAAAGTTAGTGACGCAGATTACGCAAAAAGATCTCAATTAGTGTGCGCCAGTTTAAACATTTGAGTGGCCTGGAGTTCAAATACCAGTTAATTTGAATTAACTCATCATCAGTGATTTTCTCAATCGGTTGACCTTTGGGATAAAGCGTCGTAGTACTCGGTTGCGACCGACAACGGCTGACTAAATTTATGAATCGTCGGGTTAGTTTCTGCTCAGTATTAATTGGTATATACTAATTTGTTGATTATATTATATACTGCTTGAAAGGGCGGCCTGATAGTCTTCCCTTTACCCTAGCGACCGATCAGATATTGCATTCGAGAATGAGTACCTTGAGATTTCATTCAAGGTCATTTCGAGATTTCATATCTGATTTACTTATGTTTTCGTCATAAGTAACAACAACGATCAAACAGACTGCTCCGTTTGGATTTCAGCATTTCTTTTGTGGCAACAAACAGAAACAAAAAATGCCCCACTTATCACTGACGATAAGTAGGACAACAGTCACTTACTTTTCAACAAAAGTAAGCAAAATATTCAATTTTCGGTAGACAACTTACTTTTAACCCGTGTTTTTTACTAATATTGACCCTCTTCAAATGCTGTCATATTGGGGTTCCCTCTTCATGTTAATATATTAAATTACTCCCATTCAATCGTTGAAGGTGGCTTACTGGTTACATCGTAAACTACGCGGTTAACGTTATCTACTTCATTGACGATTCTATCTGAAATGTGACCAAGTACATCCCATGGAATTTGGGCAAAATCTGCAGTCATCCCATCAATTGAGGTTACGGCACGAATACCAATCGTATAGTCATAAGTACGTCCATCGCCCATTACTCCAACGGAGCGAATACCTGGAAGAACAGTGAAGTATTGCCAGATCTTTTCTTGTAAACCTGCCTTCTTGATTTCTTCTCGTAAAATCGCATCAGAATCACGCACAATCTTAAGCTTGTCTTCAGTCACTTCACCAAGAACACGGATACCAAGACCAGGGCCTGGGAATGGCTGACGCCATACTAAGTCATGTGGAATGCCCAGCTTTTCACCAAGTTCACGTACTTCGTCCTTGAACAACTTACGCAGTGGTTCAATCAGCTTGAAATGCATGTCCTTAGGAAGACCACCAACGTTGTGATGGGACTTAATCGTTTGGGCAGTGTTGGTACCTGACTCGATAACATCAGTATAAAGCGTACCTTGAGCTAAGAAATCTACATCCTTTAACTTCTTAGCTTCTTCGTTAAAGACCTCGATGAATTCCTTACCGATAATCTTACGCTTCTTTTCAGGATCAGTTACACCTTTCAACTTGTCTAAGAATCTCTTTTGGGCATTAACCCGAATGATGTTAACACCAAGATCCTTGTTCAAGGCTTGCATTACTTGATTGCCTTCGTCTTTACGCAGCATTCCGTGATCAACAAAAATTGCAGTTAATTGATCGCCGATTGCTTTGTGTAAAAGAGTAGCAGTAACGCTAGAATCTACACCACCCGAAAGACCTAAGATGACTTTCTTGTCGCCAACTTCCTTACGAATATCATCAACCTTCATGTCGATGAAGTCGTTCATGGTCCAGTTAGCCTCAGCACCACAAACCTCAAAAGCAAAGTGCTTCAAGATGTCTAAACCGTATTCTGAATTGCGCACTTCTGCGTGGAATTGAATGCCATAAAACTTTTTATCTGGATTAGCAATTGCAGCAATTGGACAGTTTTTGCTTGAGGCAGTTACTTCGAAGCCCTTTGGAGCTTGAGTTACCAAATCACCGTGACTCATCCAAACGTATTGCTTTGAAGGCAAGCCCTTGAACAAAATACTGTCTGGATCTTCAACCGTAATGTTGGCGCGGCCATATTCCTTGTTTTCAGCTTGTTCAACTTTACCGCCTAAGTCATGAGACATTAATTGCATCCCGTAACAAATACCCAAAATTGGAATACCCAACTTAAAGATTGCAGGATCAACCTTTAATGCACCATTATCGTAAACACTGTTAGGACCACCTGAGAAAATGATTCCCTTAGGATTGATCTGTTTAATCTTCTCCATGGAAAGATCGTGTGGTAAAAGTTCAGAATAGATGCCGAAGTCACGAATACGGCGGGTAATTAATTGGTTATATTGACTACCGAAGTCAAGCACAATAATTTTATCAAAATCGTCTAGATTCTTAGCCACTATTTACTCCCTCTTTTCAATTACGCATTTTTAACTAACTCTACTAGGAAAAATTAAAAAGGTCAATCAAAAAGTTAAAAATAGCCATTCATTGTTCGGCTTTTATCTTGAGCAACCATCAGTTGCAACTACTAGTTGTGCTAAATGCAATTAAAAAGTGGTGGTCTGCAACCGCAAATTTTCGTTAAATCAAATTATTTCAAAACGAAAGGACGATCAATCATGAGATTAGGTCAAAAATTGCGGCATTACACAAGAAAAATCATCTTTTTCAAGAAGCACTAGCTGAAAAGATGAATGTCAGTCGGCAAGCTGTATCCAATCGGTGTGTTCTTCTTTGTCAAAAGCAATATCATTATGGACAGCTACAACATTTTATTACAAACAGATGATTACACTCTTAAGAAAAACTTGGTCGCAAAATTATGAACAAATACGCCACACTCTATTGGTTAATAGCAGTCTTACTTTATCTAGGATATAGCTTCATTACCAATGATTGGGAACGCAGCTGGATCATCTGGCCAATCGCGGGGATCTTATATGGCATTATCGAAAAGATCATCAGTCTGTGCCATAACGATATCGCAGCTGAATAATTTTTACTATAATCGAACATTAATCCTTAATTTTCCACTTGTGTTCGGCAATATATTCTGTTAAGATTAAGCCAACACAAATATCTATATATCGTCGAAATAAGGTCGACAGTCTCTACCCGGTACCGTAAATACCGGACTATAGGTGAATGAAAGTTAAGAATAATCTTAAGGACTTCTTTTACCTGTTTTAGGTAGAAGAAGTCCTTATTTCTTTCTTGAGGAGAATAATATTGAA
The DNA here is from genome assembly GCF_018987235.1 of Lactobacillus crispatus. Classification (NCBI taxonomy): domain Bacteria; kingdom Bacillati; phylum Bacillota; class Bacilli; order Lactobacillales; family Lactobacillaceae; genus Lactobacillus; species Lactobacillus crispatus. Next base: position 275,227 of record NZ_CP072197.1, on the reverse strand, counting down.
GGAATTAGTAGATCGAATTAAACAAGATGGTGAAGTTTTACCTGGAAATGTGCTTAAAATTAATTCATTTTTGAATCACCAAGTTGATCCGCAACTAATGATGCATGTTGGTGAAGAATTTGCCCGCCTTTTTAAAGATGAAAAAGTCGATAAGGTCTTAACTTGTGAAGCGTCTGGGATTGCTCCTGGTGTCATGGCAGCCTACCAACTGCACGTGCCAATGATCTTTGCCCGAAAGAAAAAGCCATCTACTTTGAATGATGCAGTTTATTGGGCTGACGTCTTTTCTTACACCAAGAAGGTCAACAATAAGATCTGCGTTGAAGAAAAATTTTTGCACCCAGGCGAACATATCTTAATCATCGATGACTTCGTTGCCCACGGTGAAGCAGTCAAAGGCATGGTTAACATCGCCAAGCAAGCCGGCTGTAACATTGTTGGCGTTGGCGCTGTTGTTGCAAAAACCTTCCAAGGCGGAAGCGAATGGGTAGAAAAAGAAGGTCTACGTTTTGAAGCCCTAGCAAAAATCGATAGCTTTGAAAATGATCAAGTACACTTCGAGGGAGAAGAATAATTAAAAATGGCACAAAAAGAAGTTAGTCACAAAAAAGCTGCTGTCCTAGGTTTGCAACATTTGCTTGCAATGTACTCAGGTGCGGTTGCCGTCCCTTTGTTAATCGGAACCGCGCTGCACTTTAACAGCACGCATATGACCTATCTAGTTTCCATTGATATTTTTATGTGTGGTTTAGCCACATTAATCCAATTATTCCGCAACAAATACTTCGGAATTGGCTTGCCAGTCGTTTTAGGCTGTGCAATTCAGGCTGTTGCTCCTCTAGAAATGATTGGGCAAAAATTTTCAATTAACACCATGTACGGTGCGATTATCATTGCTGGAATCTTCGTCTTTCTAATTGCTGGCTGGTTTTCAAAAATCAAAAAACTCTTCCCGCCGGTAGTTACTGGGACCTTAATTACAGTAATTGGGCTAACTTTAATTCCGGTCGCTTTCCAAAATATGGGCGGCGGAAACGCACAAGCCAAAGACTTCGGTGATGCGAAAAATTTAATCGCTGCCTTTATTACCATCCTCATCATCGTTGTCATTGAAGTCTGGGCTAAGGGATTTCTCCGCTCCATCTCTGTTTTAATTGGATTAATTGCTGGGACTATCATTGCTGGTTGCATGGGATTAGTTTCACTTACACCCGTAACACAAGCCTCTTGGTTCCACTTACCTCAATTTTTCTACTTCGGCGTTCCTGAATTCGAATGGTCATCTTGTTTGACCATGATCATCATTGCCTTAGTTTCCTTGGTCGAATCCACTGGCGTCTTCTTTGCCATTGGTGACCTGCTCCACAAAGATATTACCGAAGAAGACCTAAAAAAAGGTTATCGTGCAGAAGGATTAGCACAAATCTTCGGTGGGCTTTTCAACACCTTCCCTTACACCACATTCTCACAAAACGTTGGCTTACTTCAATTATCCGGTATTAAAACCAAGCGCCCTATCTATTGGGCTGCTGGTTTATTAATGGGAATGGGCCTTCTTCCTAAAATCGGCGCTTTAGTAACTATCATTCCTGATTCAGTCTTAGGCGGCGCTATGTTAGTCATGTTTACCATGATTGCCGTTCAAGGAATCAAAATGTTAACTAAAGTTGATTTTGAAAATAATCGCAACATTTTAATTGTCGCAATTTCTATCGGTATGGGCTTAGGCGTAACTGTTTACCCACAAATCTTCCAAGATTTACCTCAAACTATTCAATTATTCTTGGGTAACGGGATCGTAGTTGCCAGCATTTGTGCAACTCTGCTTAACCTATTATTCAATGGAAGAAGTGGTGCCAATAAGTAAAATACCTTTTCATTTCATAATTCCATATCATAATTTTCTATAAATATTCACGAGCGACCGCTTAATGTGGTCGTTTTTCATTCTTCACCTTTTAAGCAAAATCTCTTCTATAATAGAAGTAACATAATTTTTCAACAGTGAGGAAGTCTATGCCTAACTTAAATAACCAAAATCTTGATAGCTACATCATGTTTTATGGTCGACAAAAATGTCAGCCCGATGAATTCTTTCAAGGTGACAATCTTCGTAAAAACGATATTTTTTATTACATCATTAGCGGAACTGGTACCTTTACTTCTAGTAGACACCACGCAGTTAAATTAAAAGCTGGCGATCTTTTTTACGTTCCACGCAGTCAAACTTGTTCCTTTCAAGCTGACCACAATGAACCCTGGGAATACTTCTGGATTGGCCTAGCTGGCAACGGCGTTAATGAAAGCATCAAGGCATCAAATTTACCTAATAAAAATTTCTTGCGTCAAATTCAAAAAACTGCCTTTTATCAAACCCTAGATGACCTTTATCAATGTTTGGCGAAGAAAAAGACCTTATTAAACAATTTAAAAATTTCAGCTTTAACTTATCAACTTTTTTATCATCTAGTAAAAGACTTTCCTAACCACCCACCGGTCCGCAAAACACCGAAAAATGATCAGTATCAAATTGCCATTAACTATCTCAAGCAAAATTATACCGATCCTACCTGCAATATTGTCGAACTCTGTCATAGATTAGGCGTATCACGCAGCTTTCTATATGCTTTATTCAGAAAAAACACTAAATTATCACCTCAAAAGTACCTCATGCAATTGCGCATGGAAGCCGCTAAGAAAGAATTAATTAATACCACACACAATCTAAAGCAAATTGCCAAAAAAGTCGGCTACGGCGATGAATTTACCTTCTCCAAGGCATTTAAACGCTATAGCGGTGTTAGTCCAAATGCCTTTCGGGGAAATTAATTATATTCTTTGGCTTATCGGATTATTTTTGCATACAATATTATTAGGAAATAATTTAAACATAATAAAAGTAAAGGACTGATCCAATGAAACAAACAGAATGTACTACTATTTTAGTTGGTAAAAAAGCAACTATTGATGGCTCTACGATGATCGCTCGTAGTGAAGACGGTGGTCGCGTCATCATCCCTGAAGGCTTTAAAGCTGTTAACCCAGCTGACCAACCTAAGCACTACACTAGTGTAATTTCTAAACAAAAGATTGACGACGCTGATTTAGCAGAAACACCATTACGCTATACTTCAGCACCTGACGTTTCAGGTAAAAATGGTATCTGGGGCGCAGCCGGAATTAACGCTGAAAACGTAGCTATGACTGCTACTGAAACTATTACCACTAATTCACGTATCCAAGGTGTTGACCCATTACTTGATCCAAGTGAAGGTGGTCTTGGTGAAGAAGACTTTGTTACCTTAACCTTGCCATATTTGCATTCAGCCCTTGATGGCGTTAAACGTGTCGGCTATTTAGTTGAAAAATACGGTACTTATGAAATGAACGGTATGGCCTTTTCTGACAAGGACAATATTTGGTACCTCGAAACTATCGGTGGCCACCACTGGATCGCACGCCGTATTCCAGATGATGCTTATGTCATTGCACCAAACCGTTTGAACATTGATGAATTTGACTTTAACGATACTGACAACTTCGCTGCAGCAAGCGACTTGAAGGACTTAATTGCCGAATATCACTTGAATCCTGACCGTGAAGGCTACAACATGCGTCACATCTTTGGTTCATCAACAATCAAGGATGCTCACTACAATAATCCACGTGCTTGGTACATCCACAACTACTTCGATCCTGACTTCGGTGGCACTCCAGCAGATCAAGATCAACCTTTCATCTGCCATGCCAACCGTTTAATCTCAATTGAAGATATTAAGTGGGCTGAAAGTTCACACTACCAAGACACTCCTTACGATGCTTATGGCGATCAAGGTACTCCTGAACAAAAGAAGACCTTCCGTCCTATCGGTATTAACAGAAACTTTGAAACCCATATTTTGCAAATTCGTAATGATGTTCCTGCAGAAATTGCAGGTGTACAATGGTTAGCCTTTGGTCCTAACACCTTTAACTCAATGGTGCCATTCTATACTAATGTCACTACTACCCCTGAAGCTTGGCAAACCACTCCTAAATTTAACTTGAGCAAGATTTTCTGGCTTAACAAGTTAACTGCTCAATTAGGCGATACCAACTACCGTGTTTACGGTGAACTTGAAGATGCCTTTGAACAAAAGAGTTTAGCACAATGTCACAAGATCCAACATGATACTGACAAAGAAGCAAAGAACCTTTCAGGTAAGGAATTACAAGACAAGTTAATTGCTGCTAACCAAAAGATGTCTGATACAGTTTATAACAACACTGTTGAACTGCTTGGTCAAATGGTTGACGAAGGTCATGGTTTAATGACTTTGAAATACGACTTGCTTGATTAAAAAATTAATCGCATACAAAAACCACACGGAATTTTCAACCATGTGGTTTTTCGTTTACCTTATTTTGTGCAAGAACAGATTTGCTTCTTGGCGAGAATGAAATACAATGATCTGCTTATTTGGATATTTTTGCAATTCTTTGACTAAAATCGGTCTTTGAACTGTCCGAAACTTGGCAATATAACTCATAAATTCCGGATCTTCATCTTCTTCAATCCATGGCAAATCAGGACGTGGTTTTCCTTTTCTAGCTTTTACGCCAGCTAGACAAACTTCAGTTGGATAATCTAACCAAAAAATCGTATCACATTTGGGTAAACGATATTTCAAGGTACGTTGATAGTTTCCATCCATAATCCATGCTGGTTTAGCTACTATGCGCTTTACTTTTTCATCTAATTCATGCTTGGAGACCGTAGTTTTATTTGCATGCCAAAAAAGTTGATCCATATACACCAATGGCAATTTCGTTTTTGATTGCAATTTCCGTGCAAATGTACTTTTGCCCGCTCCTGGTGAACCTAAAATTAATACGCGTTTCATCATAAATTCAACTCATATGCTAAACGATCAGGATTAATCGGATCATCTACTTGAATTATCCCTCGTTGAACAAAACTGTGACTCAATGCAATATGCTGGACGATCTTATTTTTTGCGCCAGTATCAATTCTAAAGTTGTGAATCCCCTGTGCATAAGTCAGCGAAATAATATTACTTAAGAACAATTGAGTCAAATGCATCCCTCTAAATTGGCTAGCAACCGCAATTCTATGGATCGTCGCATAGGTATCCACATTATTTTTCCACTCACCATCAATTTTGGCATAATTTGGATCTTTTCCAATCACCACTGCCGCATAGCCAGCCACTTCATTATCCACAGTTAATACCCAAGCAACTTGCTTTTCGATGTCTTCCTCCACCGTTTCTCGGTTAGGATAGCCACTTTGCCACTGCGATGAGCCACTTTCCTTTAAAAAAGAAATCGCATCCTGCAAAATTTGCACAATTTTATCCACATCTGAATTTTGTGCACGTCTTGTAAAAATTAAACTCATTTGTTCACCTACAAATCGACATATCATTACAAAAACCACACGGAGATTTTCCATGTGGTTTTTATTTACTAAATATTATCTAAAATACCCGGTACAGCAGGATCATCCTTGATAGTTACATCAGCTCCAAGTTGACGCAGCTTTTCTTGGACCCGATCATAACCACGCAAGATATTACCAGCCTTGTCGATCGTTGTTGTACCATCAGCCATCAGGCCTGCAATCATCAGACAGGCACCTGCCCGAATCTCACCTGCAGTTACTTCCTCACCATGAAACTGCTTAGTTGGATGGGCCAAAATAATATTATCTTCAACTTTAATATTGGCTCCCATCTTTTGCAACTGAGCAATATGACCAATCCGTTTAGGATAAATATTATCGATTACTACACCTTCACCGCTTTTAGCAGTTAATAAAAGTGGTGTAATTGGTTGCTGTAAATCTGTCGCAAAACCAGGATAAACATCTGTCTTCACCTGGACCATTTTTAGGTCGCCCGCTGGGTAAACATACAAAGAATCTTCATCTGAATCGATTACTACACCCATTTCTTCAACTTTAGCCAGGTATGAATCAAGGTGTTCTTCGATAATATTATGAATGCGAATGCCATTACCAATACAGGCAGCTAAAGCAACATAAGTCCCTGCTTCAATTCTGTCTGGAATAATCGTATGAGGAATTTGTGCTTTAAGCTGCTCCACCCCTTCAATTCGAATAGAGTCAGTACCAGCACCACGAATAACTGCCCCCATATTGTTCAAGAAGGTAGCTAAATCAATAATTTCCGGTTCCTTTGCGGCATTTTCGATTATAGTCTGGCCCTGTGCCGTCACACTAGCCATAATAATATTCATCGTTGCCCCAACTGATGGCATCTTTAAATGGATTTTTGCTCCATGCAAACCATCTTCTGGTGCAGTAATTATAATTTGATCATTTTCATTTTTTACGCTAGCGCCTAAGGCTTCAAAGCCCTTAATATGTTGGTCAATCGGACGTGGCCCAATATCGTCACCACCAGGGAAGCCCACTACTGCCTTGCCAAAGCGACCAAGTAGCGCACCCATAAAGTAATATGAAGCGCGCAAACTCTTAATCTTACCAGCTGGCAACGGACTCATTTTGATATCAGTTGGATCTATTCTTAAAGTGGTTTCACCGAAATCACAATGTACATCCATCTCACTTAACAAGTCCATCAAGTTAACCACATCAGCTATTCTTGGGACGCCTTCCAAGGTCACTGGTGTTCTTGATAAAATTGATGCCGGAATAAGAGCAACTGTTGAGTTCTTAGCTCCACCAATCCAAACATCACCCTGCAGGGGCTTTCCACCATGAATTATCATCTGCTTCATTGGCGAAAACAAATCCTTTTCTACTTTCAATTAATCATAATAATGTTAAAGGATATTTACAAAAAAAACAAGAGCTGAGGTCTCTCAGTTCTTGTTTTCTTAAGATTTTGTATAATCAAACTTTAATCACTTTAAAATTCTTGTGCTGGAAGACCACTAGCTGCACCAATAAATGACTTAAATAAGCCTTCTGGACGTTGTGGACGACTCAAAAATTCTGGGTGATATTGTGCTGCAATAAAGAATTTTTTCTTTGGTAATTCGATAATTTCAACTAAGCGGTTATCTGGTGAAACGCCTGAGAAGACCATACCAGCCTTTTCAAAGGCTTCACGGTATTCATTATTGAATTCAAAACGGTGACGGTGACGTTCTTGAATAACATCTTGATCATCGTAAGCCGCACGAGTCTTAGTTCCCTTCTTAAGAGTGGCTGGGTAAATACCTAACCGCAAAGTACCACCAATATTTTCTTCATCACGCTTATCAGCCATAATGTCGATAATATTATTCTTGCAGTTTGGCTCTGCTTCTGCAGAATTAGCATCCTCAAGGTTTAATACATCGCGTGCAAATTCAACACTAGCCATCTGCATCCCCAAACAAATACCTAAGAATGGGATGTCATGTTCACGAGCATACTTAATTGCAGTAATCATTCCTTCAAGACCACGAGTACCAAAACCACCAGGGACAATCAAACCATCTGAATCCTTCATGATTTCTGCAATATTATCTTCAGTTACGTCTTCAGCTTGTACCTTATCAACATCAATCTTAGTGTTGTAAAGATAACCAGCATGTTGCAAAGCATCAGTAACTGAAATATAAGCGTCTTCAAGCTCTACATACTTACCAACCAAGGTAATCTTAGTGTGATGCTTCAAGGTCTTAGCACGCTCATCAAGCTTCTTCCAAGCTTCCATGTCAGCTTCTGGCTTTGGACTCTCTAAGTGTAAGAAATCACAGACTTTTTGATCCATGCCTTGCTTTTGGAAGTTCAAAGGCACATCGAATAATGAAGGAGCATCAATTGATTCAATAATTCGATCAACAGGCACGTCTGTAAAAGTAGAAATCTTGTCTTTGTGTTCTTGGTCAATTGGTTGTTCAGCACGAAGCACTAACATATTTGGTTGAATACCAATACTACGAAGCTCAGCAACTGAGTGTTGTGTTGGCTTAGTCTTCATTTCATGAGCAGCGTGAAGAAGTGGAACCAAAGTACAGTGAATGTACATTACATTTTCTGGACCAACTTCACGGCGCATTTGACGAATAGCTTCCATGAATGGAGTTGATTCGATATCCCCAACAGTACCACCAATTTCAGAAATAATTACATCTGAATCAGTAGTCAAAGCTGCACGCATGATCTTCTTTTTGATCATGTCAGTAATATGAGGAATTACTTGTACAGTAGCACCATGGTAGTCACCACGACGTTCTTTTTCCAAAACTTCTTGGTAAATCTTACCAGTAGTTACGTTAGAATACTTGCTAGTTCTAACATCTACGATTCTTTCATAGTGACCTAAGTCAAGGTCAGCTTCTGTACCATCGTCGGTAACATAAACTTCACCGTGTTGGTATGGATTCATTGTACCTGGGTCAATATTAATATATGGGTCAAACTTTTGCATAGTGACCTTCAAGCCACGATTCTTAAGAAGTCGACCTAAACTTGATGCAGTAATCCCTTTACCAAGTGAAGATACGACACCGCCAGTTACGAAGATGTATTTTGTCATGTTCTGCTCCTTTTAACTTATCCTTTAAACAAAAAAGCTCCCACTAACGGGGAGCTAAACGCACATAGGGTGCCCAACAAAAATATTATCTGCTTTTTCTTCTTAAGTCAAGCAAATTAATTATCTTCGTCGCCATAATCGTCATCAGTATCATCGTCTGTGGCGTCTAAGTCGTCATCTTCTGGATCATCGTTATCGTAGTCGATAATGTCATCATCACCAGTTGCACTAGCTAAGAAGGCATTAACCTTCTTATGGTGCTTACGTGAATCGTCTTCTTCTTCATCCTCAGGGTGGTTAACTTCTTCATCAACTGATTCATATGGGAACCATGAACGAAGTGCCCAAACATTTTCACCCATTGAGATAAATTCACCATCAGTGTTCATATTAGTATAGAATTGTGGTAAACGCTCACGAATTTCTTCGTCACTCTTATTCAAGTATTTTTGTACGGCATTAACAATATCGGCAAATGCCATTCTCTTGCCATTGTCTTCCAAAATTGCACGAGCAACTTCGATCATTGACAATTCATCGCGATTTTTGTCTTTAAATTTGTCTAATCCCACAGCTGTACGTCCTCTCTTATACAATCTTTACTATTCTACTAGGCCTTTAAGTAAAAATCAACGTGACTGCATAGTTACCTATTAAGTATAGTCCATTAAAGAGGTCATATTCAACCCGAAGTTTACGTGAACCATCATCTTGACTCTGATATTCAAGCAAGTTAGTCACGCTGGTCATGTCCATGCGGCGCCCTTCAACTACATAGCGGCAGTTGCCTTTTTCACCCGGAATAAATTTCATTAAAGAATAATTATTGCTGTCAACGCCGCGGCGAATCAACAATTCATTCTCCTTTAGAAGCATCTTCACTGGAATTTGCCCTTCTTCGGCATAAGAAATTCGTGTGACGTCGCCTTCCTCAGTCAATTGCCCTTGCGCATGTCGCGTAAAAGTCTCTGTCTCATTGTCTTGAGTAATTTTACTAGTCAAATCAATCGTAATTGCTGTCAAACAAGCGCCCCCTTTAAACATTATTACTATATCTCTGATATAATTTTAGTTAGATATAATCTATTTTATTATATATAGTTCAAAAAATTAATAAATTAAACTTGGTGGATTTTTATGGCAAGATTTCAAAGCGAAAAATTAAAACAAGAGGTTGTTCTCCGTGATCCGGTTCACGGCTATATTCATATTGAAGATAAAGTTGTTTTGGACATACTGAAGTCTAAAGAATTTCAACGCATGCGTCGCATTAAACAGTTAGGTCCTGTTAGCTATGTTTTTCCAGGTGCAACTCACACTAGATTTGAGCACAACTTAGGCGTTTATGAATTAACGAGAAGAATTTGCGATATCTTTAGCAAAAAATATCCCTCAATTACGCCAGGAGACGGTCTCTGGAACGATGATAATCGATTACTGGTAGAATGTGCCGGATTGCTTCATGACATCGGTCACGGGCCCTATTCGCACACATTCGAGCACCTTTTTGGCACCAATCATGAAAAAATTGGACAAAAGATCATTACTGACCCTAATACAGAAATTAACCATGCATTAAAACAAGTTGCACCTAACTTTCCTGAATTAGTCGCCAGCGTAATCGCTAAGACTTATCCTAATCCGCAAGTGGTTAAAATGATCTCAAGTCAAGCTGACGCTGACCGGATGGATTATTTGCAGCGGGATGCTTATTTCACCGGAGTTAACTATGGTAGGTTCGATTTATCAAGAATTTTACGGGTAATCCGTCCTTATCAAAATGGTATTTGTTTTACCAACAATGGGATGCATGCCGTTGAAGACTATATCGTGTCACGCTATCAGATGTACCAACAGGTCTACTTCCACCGCGTAGGACGCTCAATGGAAGTCATCTTGCATCACCTTTTAGAGCGCGCTCAAGCTGTTTATAAAAAGGGAAATCTGCAAGTTACACCTAGCTTGGCTAAATTCCTTGAAGGCAATTGGACTTTAGACGATTATTTAAAGCTTGATGATGGAGTAATGGAAACTAATTTTTCTATGTGGACCCAGGCACAAGATCCAATCTTATCTGACATAGCCAAGCGTTACTTGTACAGAGAACCGCTAGCTAGTGTCCGAATCGATGAAGAAACCAAAAATCTTTTACCTAAGCTCAAGAGCCTAATCAAGCAAGCTGGCTTTAATCCTGATTACTATACCGCTACCAATTCCGCATTCGATGAACCATATGATGCTTATAAGCCAACGGGGAAAAATGCTAATAGTCAAATTGAAATTATGCAAGACGACGGCAGCATGATTGAGTTATCCCAACTCAGCCCATTGGTTCGCGCATTAAATGGTACTTTCCAAGGAGATGAACGCTTCTTCTTCCCTAAAACTATGCTCAGTCACGATGAAGATCAGCCGCAAATTTTCGATCCACTTTATGAGCAATTTCAAAAATATATTAAGAATGGTGCCTTAAGATATTTGAGAAGACCAAAACGTGAGCAAAAGAAGTAAAATTAAGGTAAATCCTAGAATCGAGGTATTTATGATGAACAGACATGATTTAAATACAGATGTAAGAACTCAAATTAATCCAGAAGATGAAGTAAAGGCAGAACCTAAGAGCGGCTATACTCAAGTTAAAGACTTGATGGACACAGTTCATGGTTATTGCATGGACTATACTAAAATGTCTTTTGACTTCATTCATGAAAATAAGGATTTGGTAAAAGACGTAGTCAAGATTAGTTGTAAAACCGCCATGGTAGCTTGCGTTGCTAGTGCCAGCATTGCGATTGCCAAGATTGTTTCTGGCAAAGATTAAATTATTATTTAGCTCATGTAAAAAAGGGATGCGACGCATCCCTTTTTTGTGTTGCAATATTTACCTAACTTCTTCGTCATTTAATTCCAACAGTAATGCATAAAGTGCACCATATAAGTTAGAATCATTGCCATGCTTAGCAGCCACAATCACCGGCTTAATCACTTGATTATTCAACATTGGATTATTCTGCAAAATTTTATCAAATTGATTGTTAATTTCTTCAATCAAAATTGGCTGTGCACTAATCCCGCCACCAATAATTACTTTAGAGCCATTGATTACTGCCTGAATATTGAGGATCATGATTGCTACATTGCGGCAATAGCGTTTAAAAACGGCTAGTGCTCTTAAATCGCCATTGTTAATTGCCTCAAACGCGGTCAAGCCGTTATCAAGATCGATATTCCCCAAAGCCAGGTTAACTTTTTTGATCATATTAACCGCAGAACAACTAAAGCCAGCATAAGCAGCCATATTCCTAGTACCAATACTTGAATTCGTAATCATCCAACTCAATTCGCCAGCTTGAAAAGTCCAGCCATGTAAAATACGATTATCAACTATGACACCGCCGCCAACACCAGTGCCTAAGGTAATTGCGATCCCAGTATTGACGTCATGCAATTCGCCTAGCCATTGCTCTGACAAAGCAGCTGCTTTACCATCATTTTCTACGCCAACTGGTACATTATATTTTTTACCTAAAGTCTCTTCTAAATTCAAGCCATCTAAGAATGGCAAGGCTCCACCAAAATAGATAATTTTATTCTTGGTATCAATCTTACCAGGAGCACAGACTGCAATGCCAGCGAACTTTCCTTGATACTTGTCGGCGACTTCATACATCGTCTGCATGAATGCATCTAGGTTTTCAGTATTAGTCTTTACCCGGTCTTTTTCAAGAATATGCCCTTCTTGATCAATTAATGCATATTTCAAGTTAGTCCCGCCAATATCGAATGATAAATATTGTGTCATAATTTTGTCCTCTTTAAATGAAAAACATCTATCTCTAATTATAGATGTTTCTCATGTGTATTTTTATACACTCTTATTTATTATAAATGGTGATGATTTTTTCCAAAAAAAATAAAATGACTAACCTCTCGGCTAGCCATTTTTTATTATCAAATTTTATCTTACTTGTTCTTGTCAGCTTCGTATCTGGTGTTGAACAATGGGCTAAGTGCTTCATGGTTTTGGATACACTTAATAGCATCACCCATCAATGGACCAACTGATACCAAAAGCATCTTGTCAAGCTTCTTCTCTGCTGGTTGATTGATTGAATCAGTCAAAACCAAATTCTTAATTGGTGAATCGTTCAATCTCTTAATAGCTGGACCAGATAGAACAGCATGAGTTGCACTAGCATAAACTTCAGTAGCACCTGCATCAATTAAGGCTTGAGCAGCTAAAGTAATAGTACCAGCAGTATCAATCATGTCATCAATGATGATAGCACGCTTACCCTTAACGTCACCGATAATGTTCATAACTTCAGCAACATTAGCCTTTGGACGACGCTTATCAACGATGGCAATTGGGCAACCTAAGAATTCAGCAAGCTTTCTAGCACGAGTAACACCACCGTGATCTGGTGAAACTACAACAGCGTCCTTCTCTAAGCCGTTACGCAAGAAGTAGTCTGCCAAAAGTGGAGCACCCATTAAGTTATCAACTGGAATATCAAAGAAACCTTGAATTTGTGGTGCATGTAAGTCAAGTGAAAGAATGCGATCAGCACCTGCAGCTTGAAGCATGTCTGCAACCAATTTAGCAGTAATTGGTTCACGAGCACGAGTCTTACGATCTTGACGAGCATAACCGTAGTAAGGCATCACAATGTTAATTGTACGAGCACTTGCACGACGTACAGCGTCAATCATAATCAACAATTCCATTAAATTGTCATTAACTGGCTTACTGGTTGATTGTACAAGGTAGACATCTTTACCACGCACAGTTTCATCAATATTAATTTGAATTTCGCCATCACTGAAACGTTCAACACTAGACTTGGAAAGTGGAACACCCACACGATCCGCAATCTTTTGTGCTAATGGTACATTTGAGTTAAGGGCGAAGATCATCATATCGTCTTTATAGGACATAATTTCCTCCGTAAAAATATTTAACCAGCTCTATTTTAGCAAAAGTTGCTCTAAAAAGAACCACATTCTCCTTAATTATAGCAAGAATTTTGCCGCAACCATAAAAAAGCACTAACTATTAATCGCTAAAAAAGTTAGAATATATTTGTACTTTCTAGTACAACGAAAATATCCTAAAAAATAAGACGTAGTGTCATTTTAGATACTACGTCTTATTTTATATATTTTTAGTTGTTTGCAACTGCAGCTTGTGTTACATAATCGCCTAAGTTCAAAATTTGTGCAGCTCCGTTAACACTAATTGATAAACTACCGTTAGTAGTTAATTGAACAGAACTTTCTGCTACATTATTAGCATTAGCTACAACCTTAATAATAGCTGCCATTTCATCTGAAGTTAAATTGGTCATGTTAGCAACAGCAACTCTCTTGCCATCAAGTTTAGCCTTTGCACTAACAATAGCAGCATCTGCTTCGTTAACTTGAGCAATAGTAGCTGTAGCATCGTTGTTAACAGTTGTACCATCACTGATTGCCTTGTCATATGCAGCCTTTACATCACTTGAAGCGAGCTTGTAAGCTTCTGAACCCTTAACGCTAGTTGCTTCATTAATGTCTTGGAGCAACTTAGCCTTGTTAGCTGCTGTGGCAACAGTAACGTCTTCTCTAGCTTGTTCCGGAGTGTTAACAGGAGTTAATGTCTTACCACTTACAGCAACGTCTGAATCCTTTAAATAGCCTCTACCGCTTGATAATTTATAGAATAATTCTGGAGTAGCAGTTGCAGAAGTTGCAATATATCTCAATTCTGAAACTTGTTGACTTTGACCTTCGCCAAATGCTCTAACGTTATCTGGTTGTCCCTTAATATTGTAAAGTGGAGCAACATTAATCGTAGTTACCTTGGTTACGTTTGGATCTACAGTATTATCACCAGTATCAACAGTAGCAGCACCATCTGGTTCGTTAACTGGTTCTAGTTCTGGGCCTGAAATTTTACCTACATTAGCAGCCTTAACGAATTGATTATCACTAATCTTGTAGTAAAGCTTAGTACCAATGTATCTTGCTTCAGTAGCTTTAACAGTCTTACCCTTCTTAACTGTCTTCTTCTTGGTGTCACCGTTACCATTGTAGATGTAAGCATTCTTCTTCATGGTAATTGAAGTTGCCTTAACGGTTCTAGTTACATTACTTGCCTTAACAAAAGCAGTGCCTTTCTTGTCAAGTTGGTAGTAATCCTTACCCTTAATGGTTTCAATGCCATAAACATCAATTGCGGCACCCTTTAAAAGCTTAGACTTACCTTGGTACTTGTTGATGCGCTTACCATTATTATCATAAATATAAGCATTCTTCTTTAATGAGTAGTCATATTTTTTAGTTGATTCTGCATCATTTGAAACAGATGATTCTTGGTTTGAAGTGGTTTTACCATCAATGTTAACAGTTCGTACAAAAGCAGTACCCTTCTTGTCAAGTTGGTAATACTTCTTACCGTTAATGGTTTGAATACCGTAAGTAGTGACTGAATCACCCTTAACAAACTTAGATTTGCCTTGGTACTTGCTGATACGTTTACCGTTCTTGTCATAAATGTATGAGTTAGAAACAAACTTAGCCTTAGTACCCTTTGACAGTGATGAAGTTGATGACGCAGCTTTACCATCTACGTTAACAGCCTTGATATAAGCACCACCGCCAAGATCGTAGTACTTTACACCATTGATAGTCTTAGTGCCAGTTGAAGTAACAGTTACGCCTTTAGCAATAGTAGTGTATTTTGCACTGCCCATGTACTTATCAAGACGCTTACCATTCTTATCGTACACATAAGCATTACGTACCAAAGTGATCTTGTTGCTTGCTGTCTTCTTTGAAGTAGTCTTCTTAGGAGCAGCTTGAACAGTGTTGACGTTTTCTGCAGTACCCAAAAGTGGAGCAACACTCATCAATGCAGCTGCTGAGACCATAACTAATTTATGACTTAATTTCATCGATAAATACCTCATTCTTACTAAACTTAAAGTTCATTTATATATTGTAGATCTAAAATATTTTTTTGCCAATTTAGAAACGAAAAAGACATCTTTTCATAACGAAAAAGTGTCTTTTTCCTATCAATTATTACTTAACAGTTACATCTGAAGCTTTAATGTAATAATGATTTGGTTGCAAAGCATAATACTTAACACCATTAATGGTCTTAGTACCTAAACCTTTAACAGTGATCTTTTTACCAATGTAACTAGTGCCTAAATAGTTTTTTACACGCTTACCATTCTTGTCGTAAACGTAAGCCTTATTCTTAGTAGTTATCTTAACTGCCTTAGCCACTGGCGTCTTCTTTGATGAAGTTTTCTTAGTAGTCTTTTCTGAGTTGCTTTTTTTAGTAGTCTTAGTGGCAGTTTTCTTAGTTGATTCTTTAACTACTTTTTTAGTGTTTTTATTTGAATTAGTCTTCTTAACAGCCTTCTTAGTTGAAGTAGAAGTTGTTACCTTCTTGCCATCACTCTTTAAAGTATAAGTAGTATTGCCTGACTTATAAGTTACTGTACCTTCAGTTGCAGTTGCAGGAATCCAGTACTTCAAATCAGTTTGAATACTGTAGTAAACTTGACCGTCGATATTCTTGACGTTCCAAATAGTGTAGCTACCACCCTTAGGAGCAGTCTTAGAAGTTTTCTTACCATTACGGTCGACAAACTTCATAGTCTTAGTTACTTTAACTTTGCTGTTTTTACCGTAAGTATTATGTACACCATTAGTACTCTTAGTAGCAGCTTGAACAGATACAGTATTTTCTGCCATGCCTAATACTGGGCTAACACCCATCAAAACAGCTGCTGAAACCATAACTAACTTATGACTTAATTTCATAGTATTACCTACCTCATGTAAAAATTATTATTAGTACACCTTATTGTAGGTCTCAATTATTATTTTGCAATAAGTATTTAGCAATTCTTAACAAAAAAGCACTAGCTTGATACACTAGTGCCTTATTCTTAATCCCATTCTTTATCTTGAGAAAGAGGAAGCTTATGCCAATAATCTGGCTTATTAACTTGACGGCCACGGCCAATTGCCATGTCATATTTATTAACGTCCTTAGTAACAGTGGTATCAGCTGCAATAAAGGCGTGATCCGCAACATTAATTGGAGCAATCAATGTTGAGCCAGCGCCAATAAAGGCATGATCACCAACATTAGTATGGAACTTCTTTACACCATCGTAATTAGAGAAGATCGTACCACAGCCAATGTTAATGTCTTTACCTAAGGTAGCGTCTCCAACATAAGTCAAGTGACCTACTTTAGTATTTTCACCAATCTCAGCCTTCTTAATTTCCACAAAGTTACCAATATGTGCACCTTTGCGAATAATTGCCTTAGGACGAAGGTGTGAATTAGGACCGATGTCAGTATTATCGTCCATTTCAGCTTCTTCAACAGTTGAAGAAGTAACAGTGACATTATTACCAATCTTAGAATCAACGATTCTTGAACCACTAGTAATGTAGCAATCACTACCGATTTCTGTGTTTCCTTTAATCACAACATTACCTTCAATTACAGTGTCGTTGCCAATCTTAACATCTGCATCAATATAAGCAGTATCAGGGTCGATAAATGAAACACCATCACGCATATGCTGTTCATTAATTCTTCTTTGCATAGTCTTAGTAGCTTGAGCTAATGCAATACGGTCATTAACGCCAAGGCTTTCACTAAAGTCAGGCATCTTGTAAGCACCAACGCGTTCACCACTATTGCGCAAGATTTCTAAAACATCAGTTAAGTAATATTCACCTTGAGCATTGTCATTATTAACGTGCTTCAATGCTTCAAATAATTTTTTATTGTCAAAGCAAAATACACCAGTATTGATTTCTTTTACTTTTAATTCTTCTGGTTTACCATCTTTTTGTTCTACAATTCGTAAAACATTGCCTTGATCATCACGAATAATTCGACCATAGCCAAATGGATTTGGAGCTTTCGCGGTCAATACAGTTGCAGCATTGCCTTTTTCTGCATGATACTTGAATAGTTCATTAAATGTATCAGTTGTGAAAAGTGGTGTATCACCAGTAACTACTAAAGTAGCACCATCTTTGTCACACAATTCTTCACGCGCAGTCATTACGGCGTCACCAGTACCTAATTGCTTTTCTTGGAAAGCAAACTTAGACTTGTCTGCCAGTACTTTTTCTACATCGCCAGCACCTGTACCAACGATTGTAACGATTTCTGCAGGATTAACGCCTTGAGCTGTATCAACAACATGCTCAACCATGGTTTTACCACAAACTTTGTGTAAAACCTTGTACAACTTTGACTTCATTCGTGTGCCCTTACCTGCGGCAAGAACGACTACATATTTTTCCATTAATATTAACCTCTTAATAATCAAAACTTGATTCTAGTATACCATTTTAGAAACGGTCAAAATCAGTTTCAGTTAAGAAGTTACCAGGTTCTGCTACAATCAGCTTTTGGGCAGTATCAATTTCACTAATTTTTACTAATGAAAGATAGTTCTTAATCAGCTTTTCTTTGTCAAAATCGGCTTCACAGAGTACACAAACGCCGGCAATAGTACCATCGAATTCCTTAACTAATTCTTCCATTCCGGTTAGGGTACCGCCACCCTTCATAAAATCATCGACAATTAAAACTTTAGCTTCTTTTTTAAGAGCACGAGTCGGTAATTCCATCTTCGATACTCGAGACAACGATGAAGAAATATAGTTAACAGAAACAGTAGCACCTTCTGTTACCTTTGATCGCTTTCTAGCTGTAACAAATGGTACATCTAAAAAACGAGCAACTGCTTGGGCTAAAGCAATCCCTTTTGTTTCAACTGTCATGACAGCATCGATTTCTTCATAAGCATAATGAGTAGCTACTAATTCACCAATTTTACGTAAATCTTGCGTATTGCCTAAAATATCTGACAGATACACAAAACCACCGGCTAAAATTCTACTTGGATCCTCAATCCTAGTTGATAAATCTGACAAATATACTTCCGCGTGTTTTTTACCTAAAAATGGAATATAGCGCACGCCACCAGCTGCACCGGCTACAGTCTCCAAAATACCATCTTGATTGCTGGCAAGAGTGTGCTTCAAAATAGCTAAATCTTCTGAAATAGATGACTTAGCAGCGCCGTAACGCTTAGCAAAGAATGGTAGTGCAATTAAAGTATGGGGACGCTCCATTAAATATTTGGTCATGTCCACCAATCTTTCTGAACGTTTCATGAAATTTCCTTTCTAATGTTTGGTTTATACTTAATTAATATACTCTAAAGGGCAAAAAAAAGCACTAACATTTTAAATAAATGCTAGTGACAATTTCAAAAATTGTGTTTAAGCTTCAGCCTCTTCAGCTTCATCATCAAACTCTAATGCAATATTCTTAGTTAGTAAATCGGTATAACTGTAAGAAACATGTTTAAAATTATTTTGATGTTGGTCTAAATCAACCACAAACACTGCAGGGAAAGTCTCTCTTAGAATCCCCCGTCTCTTAGTAACTTTCTTACGACCCGCTTGAGCTACTACTGTTAAAGCATCACCTAAGTGAGAATCCAACTTATGTTTAATTGTGATAATTGATGTTGGCACTAAACAACAGCTCCTTTATGTAAATTATATCACAAATATATAATAAATTCAATATTAGGCATTACTTTGCAGGAATAAATTTAGCAATCTTAATGAATTGTTCAATTGTTAGGTCTTCAGGCCGAATTCGTGGTTCTACACCTAATTCTGTAATCAATTCATCTCGTTTGGTTTTATCTGGCAATAATGACTTTAAGTTATTGTTCAGTGTCTTTCTTCTTTGTGAAAAGCACATTTTCACAACCCAAATAAAGTGCTTGCGATCTTCAATAGCAGGCTTTTCTTTTAGCGGAGTCAAAACAACTACACTAGAATCAACTTTAGGTCGTGGCATAAAGGAATTACGCCCCACTTGTAAAGCAAGCTTAACTTTCATTTCTGTTTGAACAGAAATCGTTAATGGGCCATAATCCTTGCTACCTGATTGAGCTTCTAATCGCTCTGCCACTTCTTTTTGCATCATCAAGGTCAGCGAAGTAAAGTGCAAGTCAGATTCAGCTAAAGCAAAAATAATCGGTGTCGTAATGTAGTATGGTAAATTGGCTACAACTTTGATCGGTTTAGTGAAGTCAAAAAAGTCACCAATATCTTCTTTAAAATTAGCCTTTAATACATCCTTAAGCAAAATCTTAAAGCGACTAGCCAAAGGCTGATCATCAATTTTCTTAGGCAGTTCATTCTGTAAAATCGTAGGTAAGCTATCATCAACTTCATAAGCAAAAATTTTAGCGCCTGCCAACAGTAGTTGCTCAGTCAAAGAGCCAATACCTGGTCCAATTTCAATGACTTGATCATCTTTTTTTATCCCAGCAGCTTCAACAATACCTAAAATAGCAGTCTGATCAACTAAGAAATTTTGCCCTAAGTTCTTTTTAGCTTTGACAAAGTAACGGTTAACAATTGCTTGTGTTCTAACTGGAGAGCCAATTGGAATATTATTTGTCATTTTCTACCTCCTTGACAGCTGCCTTTAATTCAGCTAATGAAACGCCAAAAGTATGCAAGCGATTATAAAACTGCTTGGAATTGCCATAGCCAACTCGTAATTTAATGCCTACTTGTTCACGTAATTTTCGTGAGCCGCTACCACCAGCTAAACCTAATTGCCGATAAATTGCTGGAGTTAAATCACTTTTTTGCGGTTCAACCTCATGCAAATCACTTAGTGCATGCTCAAGTGCTTCTTTTGAAGCATGTTCTACACCTAGACTCCCCTTTTTATGAGGTTCGCCTTCCTTACGGGTAATAAAAGCTTGCTTTGCATCAGGAACAGCTTTAGTTACAATGCGCCGGATTCTTTCGCCATTAAAGTCAGGATCAGTAAAGACAATAATTTGCCGACTCTCACTTAATTTTTGGATTTGCTTCAATACTTCATCTGAAACGGCTGATCCATTAGTCTCAATTGTCTCGATTCCTGGGAAAAATTGTTTTAAACGGATGGTATCGTCTTTCCCCTCAACAACGATTACCGCATCAAAATTCTTTTTATTTAAGCCCATAAACTCTCACTGTGTTCTTATAAGTAGCATCCGCCGCTTTCTCTAGTGGAATATCCTTCAACTTAGCAATTGCTTCTGCCACATAACGTACGTAGCCAGTTTCATTTTGATGACCACGATATGGCTTAGGCGTTAAATATGGCGCGTCGGTTTCAACTAAAATTCGGTCAAGTGGCGCAGCTTTTGCACTCTCGTGTACTTCCGTAGCCTTAGTGAAAGAAACAACACCTGAATATGAAAAGTAAACATTCAAATCCAAAAACTTATTTAACCAGTCAACACCACCGTTAAAACTATGCAAAACAGCACCATATTCCAGATTGCTATTTTTCAAGATGTTATAACAATCTCCAAATGCATCCCTAGTATGGATATCAACCGGCATCTTCAAGTCATGTGCTACTTCAATTTGCCGCGCAAAAACATTGCGCTGTACGTCGCGCGGCGATTCATCCCAATAATAATCTAGCCCGATTTCGCCCATTGCAACTACCTTAGGCTGCTTCAATTGTTCAATTAGTTTATCTTCAGCCTGTTGATCATAGTCTTTAGCCACATCGGGACAGTAACCGACCATCGCATAGACATTATCAAACTTTTGTGCTAAGTCAACCGCTCTTTGATTAAAGTCAGGATCTTGCCCCGCACAAATAACCTTGGTTACATCAAGTGCTTTTGCTCGTTCTAAATAATATTGTTCCTTGCCGCGAAACGGCTCGTCATTCAAATGAGTATGATTATCAATGATCTCCATTAGCCGAGTTCAGCCCCAACTGCATGTTCATCACCAACAAGAGCTAACTTAATTTTGCCATGCTTTTCACTTGATAAGAGCATCCCTTCACTAAGGTGACCCAGCATCTTACGTGGCTTTAAGTTAGTAACAGCTAAAACCTTTTTGTCTAATAGCTCACTTGCATCTGGATAAAACTTGCGGATACCACTCAAAATTTGGGTTTCCTTGCCATTACCAAAGTCCAGCTTGAACATGAGCAACTTGCTTGAGCCTTTAACTGGTTCAACTGACAAAATTTGGCCTACTTGGATCTTAACCTTGTCAAAATCGTCAATGGTGATTTCGTCACCCTTCTTTTGTTCACTTCTAGTGGTCTTCTTTGGCTTAGCTTTAGCCATTTCATCCTTGATGTACTTAACTTCTTCGTCCATCTTAAGTCTTGGGAAAATTGGTTGTGGTTTTTCAATTACTTTAACATCCCAATCAAAGTCACCAAAGGCCAAATGCTTAGCGTCTTCATTGTCCCAATTTAAACCAAGTTGCTTGAACATAATTGGTGCAGTTTCGGTCATTACTGGTTCAATCATAATAGCAATTAAATGCAAGCTTTCAGCCAAGTTGCTCATGACCTTGCTAAGTTCTTCCTTTTTACCTTCTTTGTTCAAAGCCCATGGAGTAGTTTCATCAATATACTTGTTAGCACGAGAAACCAACTTCCAAATATTGTCTAATGCCTTAGAGAAGTGAAGTGAATTCATATTTTCTCTGTAATCATTAATGACACTAGCAGCTGTATCTTGCAAGTCTTTGCCAAATTCAGCTTGAGCAACAGGAACTGCATCAACATGACCAGCTTGATATTGATTAATCATTGACACGGTTCTGTTAAGTAAGTTACCCAAATCGTTGGCCAAGTCATAATTAATTCTTTCAACAAAGTCTTCTGGTGTAAAAATACCGTCATCGCCAAATGGAAGAGCACGCATCAAGTAATAGCGAAGTGGATCAACACCATAACGACTAGTCAATGATTCTGGATAAACAGCATTCCCCTTTGACTTAGACATCTTGCCATTTTTCATTAATACCCAACCATGGCCGATAATGTGCTTAGGAAGTGGCAAATCAAGAGCCATTAACATAATTGGCCAATAAATAGTGTGGAAACGAACGATTTCCTTACCTACCAAATGAACATCTGCTGGCCAATATTTCTTAAACAATGAATCATCATCTGAGCCATAGCCCAAAGCGGTAATATAGTTTGAAAGTGCATCGATCCAAACGTAAACCACGTGTTTAGGATCACTTGGAACAGGAATTCCCCAGTTAACAGTAGTCCGGGTAACTGATAAATCTTCCAAACCTGGCTTAATGAAGTTATTAAGCATTTCCTTTTCACGTGAATGAGGCAAAATGAAGTCAGGATGTTCCTTGTAGTATTCTACTAAGCGGTCTGCGTACTTACTCATCTTGAAGAAATAAGATGGTTCTTTAACTAGGCGTACTTCATGACCACTAGGTGCCTTACCGCCGATCACATTACCATCATCATCTTTATAGACTTCAGCTAATTGTGATTCAGTGAAATATTCTTCATCTTCAACTGAATACCAACCAGTATATTCGCCTAAATAAATGTCGCCTTTCTTTAACAGCTTTTCAAAAATCTTTTGGACAGCTTGAACATGTTGTTCATCAGTAGTTCTAATAAACTTGTCATAAGAAATGTTAAGGCTCTTCCATAATTTTTTGTAAGAAGCAGCCATCTTATCAACAAACTCTTGTGGCTTGATTCCTTGTGCTTCAGCCTTTTGTTCGATCTTCAAGCCATGTTCATCAGTACCAGTTAAAAAGAAAGTATCATAGCCTTGACTACGCTTATAGCGAGCCATTGTATCAGCTGCGATAGTAGTATAAGCATTTCCGATCGTTAAACGACCAGATGGATAATAAATTGGGGTTGTAATATAAAAAGTATCTTTATCAGCCATTGATTAATCAAACTCCTTTAATCGTCTAAAATATCTATTTTATTTTAACATGCAAAAAAAGGAATTGGGCTAAAACCACGAATTCCTTTTAATATCAACTAAAATTTTTCTTTTCTCAAATATAAATGTTTTACCAAAGTTGTCAATAAAATATAAATTACTTCTAACAAAAGGACTACAGCCCAATAACTAAATGGTAATTGAGTTAACCCTAAACTTGGAGCAATACTAGATGAAGGCAACATAGTCCCTAAAATTGCCAAACCAAAAGTTACCAAAAAGACAATTGGCGTTGCATGTTGTTTAAGAAATGGGAAACGCTCATCTCTTAAAGTATGAATAATCATTACCCTAGTCCACAGAGATTCCACAAAAATTCCAGAATAGAACAAAGAAATGAAGACCCAGTGGTGGTAATTAGAGCCAACCAAGTAAGGACAAATTACGTAAAACATTAACGCCATCGCAATAAAGTCAACAATTGCCGGAATTGGACCAAAGTTTAAGACAAATTTTGGCCACATCCTGATTGACCACTTTTGGGGTTTTTTGACATAATTTTCTGAAACACTGTCAAAGGGGATAACTAAACAACTTAGACTAAAAAGCAAATTTAAAATTAGAACCTGCAATGGTAAAAGTGGCAAAAACGGCAACAGTAAGGAAGAAACAGCCATTGCGATAATACTGCCCATATTGGTAACCAAGAATGTTTTAATATACTTCATCGTATTAGAAAAGACTTTTCTGCCGACCATGATCATTTCTTCAAGCAGCTGCAAATCTTTTTGTTCAAATACAATATCAGCAGATTCTTTAGTGATATCAACCGAGCTATTCGAAGTTACCGTCACATCCGCCACTTTCATCGCTAAAGCGTCTTTATTGCCATCGCCCATATAACCGACAGTATGACCGTTGGTCTTCAATGCGTTAATAATCTTTACCCGCAGTTCTGGCGTCAAATGAACAAAAATATCACATTTTTCCACGATTTCTTTTAATTCTTCCGGACTGGCTTCATCGATCTGTTTTCCATCATAAACCGTATCGACGTTTAAACCCACCTGCAATGCGATCGCACGTGTAACTGCTTCGTTATCACCAGTAAAAATTTTCACGTCGACATTATCGTTCTTTAAATCCTCTAAGGCTTCCTTGGTAGTCTCTTTAGGCGGATCCAAGTATGCTAGATAGCCAATGATCGTCAAATCATGCTCATCTTTGGCAGAAAACTCACCTACTGGAGCAGGATTAAGCTTATAGCCGACAAGCAGGACTCGCAAGCCATCATCATTTAATTCATTGATCTGATTTAAAATTCTTTCTTTCCATTCAGAAGTTAAATCTTCAACTTTGCCGTTGAGTTCAACCTTATTAGAAATAGCCAGCATCCCTTCTGCTGCGCCTTTAGTTACTAATAAGTGCTGTCCATGGTGTTCATCATTATCAACGACCACAACGCTCATTCTTTTTCTAGTGTAGTCGAATGGAATTTCATCAATTTTGTTGTAGTCACGTTGAATTTCATTTACGTCTAATTCATCACCAGCGGCATCAATTACTGCCTTGTCAATTAAATCTTTGACCCCAGTTTGATAGTAAGCATTCAGATATGAAAATTTCAGAATCTGTGGCGTTTCTTGCATATCTAAATCGTAGTGGCGCTCTAACACAACTTGGTTTTGCGTTAAGGTGCCTGTTTTATCAATACAAAAAACATCGGTAGAACCTAAATTCTGAATTGCATTCATCTGCTTAACTACAGCACCACTTTTTGACATTTCCAGTGCGCCTTTAGTCAAATTAGAGTTAACAATAATCGGCAGCACCTCTGGTGTCAGGCCAACAGCCGCAGCTAAAGCAAAAATTAAGCTTTCTCCCCAATCGCCTTTAGTCAAGCCATTAATGACAAACAGTAGTGGGATGATAATTGCAGTAGCGACAATCAAGATCTTAGCTAGTTGTTTCATTTCACGATCAAACAATGTAGTTTTTACTTTTTTACGTGAAATGGCTTGGACTTCTTTACCAAAAACGGTGTGATTACCGATAGCAAAAACAATTCCGGTTCCAGAGCCAGACACAATCGTCGTCCCTTCATACAAGATGTTAGGATAGTTTAAATAATCATTGCTCATGCTCGGCTTAATTATTACATTCGCTACTTTTTCAGCTGGTTCAGGGTCACCATCTAAGTAACTTGATGAACAAAAGAGGTCCTTGCTAGTTAGCAATTTCATATCCGCTGGAATCATGTCGCCGGCCGATAAATTAATTACATCCCCAATCACTACTTCATCTGTGGGTAGCTCGACATTGTGTCCATCACGCCGAATATTCGTAGTAACCGATACCCGATTGAGCAACTGATCTGTTACTCTAGCAATCTTAATCTTTTGAATAAAATTAACCAGCACTGACACAATTAACATAATAACCATCACAATAATTGTGATTGAGTCACTATTGCCTTGTGGTATCAAAATATAACTGGTAAAAAGCGTTAGCAAAGTTAATACTAATAACACTACCGTAAATGGTGTCGCAACCGATTCCCAAAGCAAACGCCATTTAGAAGCATTGGTATTAGTGATAATCTCGTTTTGACCATATTCTTTACGGTTTTCTTCAGCCTTATTAGTCGAAAGCCCTTCAGCACTCGCCTGTAAACGCGCCAGCGTCTCGCTACGTGACTCACGCGCAATACGTTGAATACTCTGAATATCAATATTCGATCGCTTCTTGCTAGCTGCTTTTAACATCATTTGCTCCCTTCTTTAATTGGGACAAGCAAAACAAAAAAGCCACCTGTAATTTCTGCAGGTGACTTTTGCCAAACAAGGCTCTGTCATACTCGTCGTTCAGTTTTAACACTACGTGACGTAAGCACATGCTAGCTATCTGGATCTCGCCTTAAGTCGACGACACCTATTTAACCCGTTGGCATCTCTGGATGTTTCTGGGCGATAGCGTGTGTTCACGTAGGAGTCTCACCTAACAGTTTTTCGCTAATTATGTCTACAAAAAGTGTAAGGACAAAATGCAAATAAGTCAAGCCGACTATTTCTTAGAAATTGGATCACGATGACTAAATCTACGCAAGAAATAAGTAATTCCCGTAATTAAAAATGCCAGTGCCAGTGCGATTGGTAAAGCTACACTATGTGGACGCGCGACTTTATTTTGTTCTGCTTGCGTCAAATCATATTTATCAAGTGCATATTGATATTGTTGATCAACTCTAGTCGCACATGCCCGAAAGACGAAGCGAATTCCCTTGTTAAAAGTTGCATTATTTTGACTACGCAATTTATCTACTTCAGCACGCAAGATATTGCCCCGAGCGACCTCGGTGAAGGCACTATGCAAATCTTTAGTTGAATAAATTTGCACATTACGCTTTTTACCTTTCTGTCCTACCACAATAAAGACCGTTCGCTTAGAATGATCTAGCATCTTAGGTGTTAACTTATTCAGCCTTTTAACCGTTATAACGACAATTTGCGGTTGTTCTTTAGTCTGAAAATAGCGATTATTTTTTTCCGTAACCAAAGTGCGAGTTTCTTTATCTAAAATATGAGCATGATCTTCAATATTTGGCTGGACAAATCCTGTCGTTATTAAAAATACAGTTACTAGTCCCATTAACCAAATTAAATTAATTCTCGTCTTCTTCAAGTTTATGGGCCAAGCTTTCCACGTATTTGCGATTAATCTTAATCTGTTCATAAGGCACCTCGCTATCATGAAGTAGTTGCATCGCCAATGGATTATCGCGATAGTCAAAATAATAGTTAATTTTTTTCACGCCTGCCTGCAACAAGGATTTGCAGCAATTATAGCAAGGAAAATGTGTCACATAAATCTCAGTATTTTCTGTAGAAACACCAAACTTAGCACACTGAATGATCGCATTCATTTCTGAATGAATAGTTCTAACGCAGTGACCATCAACCATTTGATGACCCACATCGTCACAATGCGGTTGTCCTGAAACGGAACCATTATAACCAGTGCCAATAATCCGATTATCTTTTACTAAGACACTACCAACTAATGCGCGATTACAAGTAGAGCGTTGCGCAATTACTAGCGCCTGCATCATAAAATATTGTTTCCAAGGAATTCGATCGTGCATAACTTTACCTCAGCCTTATCTATTCTTGAAATAGTTCAAACCAATTGCGTCACGGACTTGTTCAAGTGTTGCATTAGCCACTTTATTAGCCTTTTTTGAACCTTCCAGAAGCATTTCATAAACCGCATCTTCATCTTGAGCAAACTTTTCGCGACGTTCACGAATTGGTGCAAGCTCTGCTTCAAGGACCTTGTTTAAGTAACGCTTAATCTTAACGTCACCTAAGCCACCCTTTTGGTATTCTGCCTTAAGTTCTGCCACCTTGTCCTTATCTGGATCGAAGACATCAAGATATGTAAAGACAGTGTTACCTTCAACCCTACCAGGGTCTTCAACGTGAATATGGTTAGGATCCGTGTACATTGACATAACTTTCTTTTGAACTGTCTTTGCATCATCAGCAAGATAAATCGCATTGCCAAGTGACTTCGACATCTTCGCATTACCATCAAGTCCTGGCAAACGTCCTTGACCTTTAGGTGGGAAATAACCTTTAGGTTCAACCAAAACATCACAATTATAAACACGGTTAAAAGTCCTAACGATTTCACGTGTTTGTTCCAACATTGGTTCCTGGTCATCTCCAACAGGAATAACGGTTGCTTTAAAAGCGGTGATATCAGCAGCTTGAGAAACTGGATAGTTTAAAAAGCCAATTGGAATAGAGTCTTTGAAATCTTTTTGCTTAATTTCTGTCTTAACAGTTGGATTTCTTTCAAGCCGAGCCACAGTTACTAAATCCATGTAGTAAGCAGTCAATTCAAATAGAGCAGGAATTTGTGATTGAACATAAATAGTTGATTTAGCTGGATCAATACCAACAGCTAAGTAATCTAAAGCTACTTGGATCAAACTATTGCGAATTTTTTCCGGATTACGAGCATTGTCGGTCAAAGCCTGTGTATCCGCAATCATAATATATGGATCATATTTACCTGAATTTTGTAATTTTACTCTATTCTTTAATGAACCGATATAGTGACCAATGTGCAGCTTACCAGTAGGACGGTCACCAGTTAATAAAATTTCTTTCGCCATCTTTTTGCTCTTTTCTAATTTTTAAGTTTATTTTTTTATTAATATTAATTGTTTAATTACCTAATTTTAACAAAAAATAGGCTATGATTAAACTAGCCCTAAAGAAAGGAAATGCGTATGTGCAACCAGTTTCGTTTACCTAATTTAAAACAAATTCAACAATATCTCAAAAGCGATCTTGACCTGCCCTTAGTTACACCAAATTTTGACATTCAAGCACAAGATATTTTTCCTAACCAAGTAGCACCTGTTTTGCTTTATCAAAATGGTCAATTGCAATTAAGCAACAAAAAATGGGGCTATCCAAGTCCCGTTGATCCAAAAAAGCCTTTATTTAACGCTAGAATTGAGCGATTTTATGATTCAGCGCCTTCAATGTGGGACAAATCCTTTGCCAAGCAACGTTGCTTAATCTTAACCGAAAAATTCTTTGAATACGCTAAAACTACCCATATTGCTGAAAACGGTCGTAAATACCATGATCGCTACGCCTTCCGCACTAATCAACCACTTACCTTAATTGCAGGTATTTATGATCAGGATTATTTTTCAATGGTTACTACCGTGCCTAACAAAGATATGGCGCCAATCCATAATAGAATGCCTCTAGTTGTTATGCCCAACGAACTACGCCGCTGGCTTTTTCAAAATTTTACCAGCTTAATTGATCGTAAAAGTGTTGATCTTCAAATAGAAAAAATGCTAAAATAAAAATATATTGCGGGTATAGTTAAATGGTAGAACGACAGCTTCCCAAGCTGTAGATGCGGGTTCGATTCACGCTATCCGCTTTTTTTATACAAAAATAAGGATGAGAATTTTTCTCATCCTTTTGTTTTTAAATCATAATCACTGTAAGTACGCCACTAACTACAGCTAAGTAAATTGGCATCAATAATGTTTGTGTGTACATATAGCTCCAAGCAAACACCATGCCATAAATTGCATCAATAATAAAGAGTACTACTGAATTTTGAAAGTTCAGTAAGCTATAAATCAGACCTGAAACAATGATTCCCATAATTGCAACTTGCTTAGTATTTCGCCGAAAAGCATAATTGAACAAAAAGCCAGTCGCCAAAAATTCTTGTAGGATTGGTAATACAATTCCTTGGACAACGATTAAAAACCAAAACATGTTAACTGATTCACTTTTGGCATATATCAATTGGAAATCATAATGACTAATCCTGCCATATGATTGTAAGTATGAAATCGAAATCTGTGTAACTGTAATCACTAATGTTAATAGAACAACAGTTGACAAACTGCCCAACCATGGAAGTTTAAAATCACGGGCAAAAAAGCGTTGCTCTCGATTGAAACGATAAACATAAAACAACAGAATCATGGCTGCAACTAAGCCGAATAAAATCAAATCCCAAATATGAACCGGAGATTTTCTAGTAACTAGCTTTACTACTGCAAACACAGCGACATAGCCAGCTAAATAAACGGCATAGCGGATCACATTACCCTCTCTTGATTGTGGCGTATTCAAATTCTTCACTCCTACTCTGAATTGTATCCTACAAAACCCATATTATACCAGAAAAAGACAGTTTATTATAGTTCTCAACTTATTTAACTTCCACAATCGTTACTTGATATTCACCTGCTGGTGCCGCCACCGTTGCTGTTGTACCAGCCTCCTTTTTCATGATTGCTTGACCCAATGGAGAATCAAAAGAAACCTTGCCAGCAGCAAGATCCGCTTCCATTCGCCCAACTACTTTGTATTCTTCTGTTTCATCATCGTCATCAAACTTAAGCACAACGGTCTTTCCTAGATCAACCTTACCATCATCTTCAGTTTTAACAATTTCGGCATACTTTAATTGTTTGCCTAGGTAACGCAGACGACTTTGTAAGTGACCTAGATCACGTTTTGCTTCAGTATATTCAGTATTTTCCGAAAGATCACCTAAAGCTCGTGCAGCCTGCAAAATTTTAATTCTACGTGGCCGATCTTTTTTTAATCGAGCAATTTCATCCTCAATTTGTTGATAGCCTTCTGGAGTCATTTTCTGAAAATATACCATTTCTATTTCACAAACTTTCTTTATTTTTCTATACGTAATAATTATCCACAATCTCAGAATGTTATTGTAGCAGCGTTATCAGTCTAAAATTAGCACTATATATTTTTGAGTGCTAATTTGTGTCATTTCTATAAAAAGCGACTACAATAAACAGTGTAAGGAGAAAAGAGATCAAGAAATGAGTTGATCTTTTCCTTATATTCTAATTAAGCAAATACAAAAATGAAAGGAAGTTTTATTTATGGCAAACAATATGATGAATCGGCGCAACGACATGATGGATGCAATGAATGATTGGTTTGGTTTTCCAAGAAACTTCTTTGACGATAATGAAATTGAAAACATTATGCAATCTGATGTTGCAGAAACTGATAAGGACTATCTAGTTAAGATTGACATGCCTGGCATGGATAAGCAGGATATCAACGTTAACTATAATGACGGTACGTTAAATGTCAGCGGCACAAGAAAATCATTTAAGGACACTAGCGATAAAAATAGAAATATCATTCATAAGGAAAGAAGTGAGGGCAGTATTTCTAGAAGCTATAGATTACCAAATGTAGTTGCAAGTGAGATTCATGCAAAGTATGATAATGGTGTATTGACCATCACTTTGCCTAAGGAAACTGCCGGCGATGATGGCAATTCTATAAAAATTGATTAATTTATTAGGTTTATGCAAGAGGTCTAATAAGTTAACGGATTAATAATTCTCTACAAGCGAGTTCTAATTGAACCCGCTTGTATTTTGCTTTAAAATAGAGTTAGTTTAGAAAAAAATTATAAAATTAAAAAGGAGATTTTTTATGGCTCATGAATTAACTGTGCAAGAACTAGAAAAGTTCTCTGCCGAATTTAATAAAAAACCTGAAAATAAAGTCGTTGCTCGTGCAGCTCAACGCAGTGGTGTGCTTGAAGCATCTTATAACGACCGTGTTCAAGGACAATTAACCAGAGTATTCTCAACCGAACTTGACACCAACAACGTTACTAATCAAAAGCATTCAGGTCGTTGCTGGTTGTTTGCGACTTTGAACGTTTTGCGCCACGCTTTTGGTAAGAAATATAAGGCTAAGGACTTCACCTTCTCACAAGCTTACAACTTTTTCTGGGACAAGATTGAACGTGCCAACATGTTCTACAACAGAATCTTAGACAGTGCTGATATGCCACTTGATTCACGTCAAGTTAAGGCTGACTTAGACTTTGCTGGTAGTGATGGTGGACAATTCCAAATGGCTGCCGCTTTAGTTGAAAAATATGGTGTTGTTCCTTCATATGCTATGCCAGAAACTTTTAACACCAACGATACAACTGGTTTTGCTACTGCTTTGGGCGATAAGTTAAAGAAGGATGCTTTAGTATTGCGCCACTTGAAGCAATACGGCAAAGATGATGAAATTAAAAAGGTTCGCGAAAAATTTTTAAGCGAAGTTTACCAAATGACTGCTATCGCAGTAGGTGAACCACCTAAGACTTTCGATCTTGAATATCGTGATGATGATAAGAAATATCATTTAGAAAAGAACCTTACTCCACTTGAATTCTTGCATAAGTACATGGGCGATGTCGATTTTGATGACTATGTTGTTTTAACCAATGCTCCAGACCATGACTATAACAAGCTTTATGGTCTACCATCTGAAGACAACATCGAAGGTTCACTGAGAATTAAGCTTTTGAATGTACCAATGGAATATTTGTCCAGCGCTGCTATCGCTCAATTAAAAGACGGCGAAGCTGTTTGGTTTGGTAACGATGTTTTACGTCAAATGGACCGTAAGACTGGTTACCTTGACACTAATTTGTACAAGTTAGATGACTTATTCGGCGTTGACCTTAAAATGTCTAAAGCAGACAGATTAAAGACCGGCGTCGGTCAAGTGTCACATGCCATGACTTTAGTTGGTGTTGATGAAGACAACGGCGAAGTTCGTCAATGGAAAGTTGAGAACTCATGGGGCGATAAATCTGGTGTTAAAGGCTTCTACGTCATGAATAATGAATGGTTTAAGGACTATGTTTACGAAGTTGTAGTCCACAAGAAGTACTTAACTGAAAACCAAAAGAAGCTCGCTGAAGGTCCAATCACTGACCTACCAGCATGGGATTCATTAGCTTAACGAGCAATGATCATATAAAAAGGCGATCCATATCGGATCGCCTTTTTAGCATAAATATAATA
The DNA here is from genome assembly GCF_018987235.1 of Lactobacillus crispatus. Classification (NCBI taxonomy): domain Bacteria; kingdom Bacillati; phylum Bacillota; class Bacilli; order Lactobacillales; family Lactobacillaceae; genus Lactobacillus; species Lactobacillus crispatus. The sequence continues at coordinate 242,495 of NZ_CP072197.1, read as the reverse complement.
TTAATATAGAGAGTTGCATTAGATTTGGTATCTAATTTTCGTAGCTTGCCGCTACTTCTTCGTAATGCTTGACTTCATCGTCAGAGCAGCGTACGAAGTGTCCTGGACGAATTTCATGCATTGAGCGTTGCTTTCCGTCCATTTCTTCTTTTTGAGCGTCATAAGGAATCCTTGTCCGGCTCCGCTCAACTTCTGGATCAGGAATTGGCACTGCAGAAATCAAACTCTTCGTGTAATCATGAAGTGGTCGATCATAGACGTCATCGGCTGGACCTACTTCCAGTAGTTTACCGTAGTGCATTACACCAATTCGGTCAGAAATAAACTTAACCATTGATAAATCGTGGGCAATGAACAAGTAAGTTAAACCACGCTTTTTCTGTAATTCAATCATCAAGTTAACTACTTGAGCTTGAATTGATACGTCTAGAGCTGAAATAGGTTCGTCTGCAACAATAAATTTGGGCTCTACGGCTAAGGCGCGAGCAATCCCGATTCTTTGACGCTGACCACCTGAGAATTCATGTGGAAAACGGCTAGCATGACTTGCATTTAAGCCAACAGTTTCCAATAATTCCTCTACTCTCTCAGTTCGTTCATCTTTATTTTTAACCAAATGGTGAATATCTAATCCTTCAGCAATAATGTCCTCAACAGTCATTCTAGGATTAAGTGAAGCATAAGGATCTTGAAAGATCATTTGTGCATCCCGTGTAAAAGCTAGTTTGTCTGCACGACTTTTTAAATCTGCTACATTTTTGCCTTCAAAAATCACTTCGCCACTAGTTGGCTTATACAATTGCAAAATTGAGCGCCCAGTAGTTGTCTTACCAGAACCAGATTCACCTACCAAGCCGAAAGTTTCACCTTCATAGATATTAAAGCTTACATCGTCAACAGCCTTGGTGACATTACGACCATTTTTAAAGTATTGTTTTAGATGTTTTACTTCCAAAATTTTCTTTTTTTCTGGCATAAAAATCTCCTTTACCGCGACTAGTTAACCTCTGGCAGTTTATCTTCTTGTTTCATCAAGTTATATTTTTTCCAGCGACGTGTAATTTCAGCTGGTGGTTCCACTTTAGGTGCATCTGGTGCTAAAAGCCAGGTTGCAGCATAGTGAGTATCAGTTACCTTGAAAAATGGTGGCTTTCTTTCCACATCAATCTTCATGGCATACTTATTTCTTGGTGCAAAAGGATCACCCTTAGGCGGATCAAGCAAGTTAGGAGGCGTACCTGGAATCGACTCCAAAGTATCACTGTTTAAAGTAGGCATTGAATTGATTAAGCCCCAAGTATATGGATGCCGTGGATCATAAAAAATTTCATCAACACCACCGAATTCTAAGAATTCACCAGCGTACATTACAGCTACTCTATCTGCCATACCGGCCACCACGCCCAAGTCGTGCGTAATGAAAATAATTGAGGTCTTAACCCGCTTTTGCAAGTCTTTCATCAAGTCCAAGATTTCAGCTTGGACAGTCACGTCTAGAGCTGTAGTTGGTTCATCAGCCAGCAAAATCTCTGGCTCACAAATTAAAGCAATCGCAATTACGATTCTTTGTCTCATCCCACCTGAAAACTGGTGAGGATATTGATTAATTCGTTCTTCTGCATTTGGGATTCCCACGGCCTTCATCATTTCCAAGGCTTTAGCCCAAGCTTCTTTCTTAGAGGCACCCTTATGTTTGATTAATGGCTCCGCAATTTGCTGCCCAATCTTCATAGTTGGGTCAAGCGAAGTCATAGGATCTTGGAAAATCATTGAAATTTCATTCCCACGAATTTTTTGCATTTCTTTTTCAGATAACTCTAACAAATTTTTGCCGTGGAAATCAATCTCGCCGCCCTCAATCTGAGCATTTCGTGCTAACAGACCGATAATACTTCTGGTAGTAACCGACTTACCTGAACCTGATTCTCCTACAATTGCGAGCGTCTCTCCCTTATTTAGGTGAAAGGAAACGTTACGAATAGCTTTAACCTCACCAGCATAAGTGTGGAAATCAATTTTTAAATTTTTAACATCTAAAACTCTTTCTTCTGGCATTTAGGTTAATCCTTTCTATCTTTGTCCCCGTGGATCGAAGGCATCACGCAAACCATCACCTAATAAGTTAAAGGCAATCATCAACACACACAATACGATTGCTGGATACCACATCTGATATGGCAAGAATTGAAAATTCTTTTGTCCTTCGTTCAAAAGTACACCTAGTGAAGTTTCTGGGGCTGAAATACCGATTCCGATGAAACTTAAGAAGGCTTCGAAGAAGATAGCAGTTGGAATAGTATACATCGTTTGAATAATGATGATACTTGAAAGGTTAGGCACTAAGTGTTTCCAAGCAATTTTCCAAGGTGATTCACCTAATGATCTAGCTGCCAAAACATATTCTTCATTCTTCAAACTCAACGTTTCAGCCCGGACCTGCCGCGCCATTGTCGTCCAACTTGAAATAGCAATTGCCAAGATAATTGACTTAATACCTGGTTTTAATACCACCAACATCAAAACTACAATGATCAAATTGGGTACGGAGGAAATAATTTCGATTATCCGCTGCATCACGTTATCGACTCCCCCGCCTTTCCAGCCGGACACTATTCCGTACGCGACTCCGATAGTTAAATCGAAGAAGGCAGCCACTAAAGCAACAATTAATGAAATTTTAGTACCATAGATGATTCTCTGCCCCAAAGATCTGCCTAAATAATCGGTACCTGCGATGAAGTACTTATCTTTAGGCACACCATTTTGAGCATAAGCATCAACCCACTTGCCATTTTGTTTAATCTTACCGTTCAAACCATTAATTGCGCTCATTCCTGGCACTTTAGCAGGTAAGTTAGCATATTGTGGGTGCGATTTAACTAAAGTAGATTTATTGATGAATGGGGTTGAACCAAAAGCTACTACAATCATCAAAATAACAATAATTGCAGAAATAATAGCTGCTTTTCTCTGCTTGAAGCGAAGCCAAACATTTTGTGCAAACGATAAAGATGGACCTGCAATGTTTTCGTTATCCTGTGCTTCATCTTTTGGTAAGGGTTCAAAGGCATCTGCAGGAAGGTTTAATTTTTCTTCAGTCATATTGTCTTCTAGGCCTCGCTTTCATCTAATCTAATTCTTGGATCAATTAATCCATAAACAATATCAGTAATCAACAGAATTACTACTAATCCAATACAGTAAACCATCGTAATTCCCATGATTGTTGGATAGTCGTTAGTCAAAATCGACTTAACAAATTGTTCACCAATCCCAGGAACGTTAAAGATATTTTCAATAACCATTGAACCAGTCATCAAGGCTACAGCATAAGGACCAATCAGAGTTACTAATGGAATCATTGAATTACGCATTGCATGTTTTCTAATGACTTCCATTCTACTTAAGCCCTTGGCCTTACCTAACTCAATATAGTCACTACTTAAGGTATCAACCATACTGGTTCGGATAAACCGAGCTGTTTCCGCAAATGGTCCAACTGCCAAAGCAATCGTTGGCATAATCGTTTGAGAAAATTGCCCCCAACCAGCAATTGGGAACCAGCCTAACTTTAAACCGATGTAGTATTGCAAAAGCACTGCTAAAACAAAGTTAGGAACTGATTTACCCAAAATAGAAATTACAGTAGCAGTTGAGTCAACCCAAGTACCCTGTCTCATAGCAGCAATTGCCCCAGCGATTACACCAAGGACAACTCCCAAAATTAATGCTTGTAAACCTAATTGTACTGACGCACCCAAACGCGCCCCAATTAATGAAGCTACCGGTTGGTTACTATATTGGAAGGATGTCCCAAAATCACCGTGAAGCATCCCCGCAATATAAATCAAATATTGTTGCCAGATAGGTTTATTTAAACCATACTGTTGATCCATAATTTGCCGCTGAGTTAGCGTCATCTTTGCTTCATTAGCATAAGGTGAACCCGGCATCAATTTCATTAAGAAAAAAGTTACCGTAGCCACGATAAGCAAAGTGAGGATCATATAAAATATACGTTTTAATAGGTATCTAGCCATATTAATTGCTCCCTCATTTTATTTTATGCTTTCATTTACTTTTTAATGTTGTTTTAATTATACCAAAAGAAATAAATATATCTAGTGAAAATGTCCAAAAATTAAAAAAATAAGAGAGAAATTTTGCTTTCTCTCTTATTTTTAACTTTTATTATATCTATTTTGCTTTACTTATAGTTTGGAGCAGCTTTGGTCATTTGAACATCATGTGGATGTGACTCACGTAAACCTGCATTAGTAATTTGAACAAATTGAGCTTTATCAATTAATTCCGGAATATTTGCAGCACCACAATATCCCATACCTGAACGTAATCCGCCATCAATTTGAAAGACTACATCAGAAACATCGCCCTTATATTCTACTCGAGCTTCAACGCCTTCTGGAACAAGTTTATTAGCTTCGTTTACGCCACCTTGGAAGTAACGGTCACTTGAACCGTGTGCTTGGGCCATCGCACCAACAGACCCCATTCCGCGATAGCGCTTATACTTCTTGCCATTATCTTCAAAAATTTCGCCAGGTGCTTCAGTAGTACCTGATAGCATTGAGCCAAGCATGACAGCATTGCCACCCGCTGCTAAAGCTTTAACAACATCACCTGAATATTTAATTCCACCATCTGCAATGATTGGCTTGTGATATTCACGTGCAGCTGTAGCAGCATCATAAATAGCCGTGATTTGTGGCACACCAACACCAGCAACAACTCTCGTAGTACAAATTGATCCAGGGCCAATACCAACTTTGACGACATCAACACCAGCATCAAACAGTGCTCTAGTTGCATCCCCAGTCGCAACATTACCAGCAATCAAAGTTGCTTCTGGAAAATGATCGCGGATTTCTTTGATCTTGCGCAATACCCCAGCTGAGTGACCATGAGCAGTATCGATAACGATCGCATCAGCACCAGCTTCAAGCAATGCTTCTGCTCTTTCAAAAGTATCACTGGTTACACCAACTGCTGCAGCACAGAGCAGATGGTTTTGATCATCAGTTGCGGCCTTTGCAGCACTAGTTGGCACAACTACGCTCTTTACGTTGGCTACTTCACCAGCTTGCGCTTGAATTGACATATTCTTGTGCACAACGCCTAGCCCACCTTGGAGAGCCATTGCAATTGCCATTGCACCTTCAGTTACAGTATCCATCCCTGCACTGATCAATGGAATATTTAATTTAATGTTGTCCGCCAAAGTCGTACTCAAATCAACTTCGTTTGGCAAAACATGACTTTCTGCTGGAATTAATAAAACATCATCAAACGTTAAACCTTTTTTAGCGAATTTTGTATCCCAATTTGACATTTAAGCTCTCCTTTTCTCATTCAAAAAATTATTAGTTTTACTTTACTAGCCTAACTTGCTTTTTTCAAGCAAAAATCAAAAAGCAGACCGATTTTTTCGGTCTACTTTTTAATTACATAGAGGAGTTGTTTATTGTTATAAGTTCTATTATTTAGATATTTAGGATTTTAGTCTACTTTTCAACATAAGCATATTTGAAGTTATAGTTAGCTCCAGCACCATTATATACAACGCCCTTGACAGTTGGACGAACCATCCAAGCTTCTGCTGGCTGGTAAAGTGGTACTACACCTTGCTCAGTTAGCAAAACACGTTCAGCTTTAGCTAAATCTTCAAAACGAGTATTTTCGTTTCCAGTAGTTTTAGAAGCTGCTACATACTTATCATATTCCTTATTAGCCCACTTACCCCAGTTGTATGAAGCATTTGAGGTGTTCAAGTCAAGGAATGAGATTGGATCAGTAAAGTCAGCTTGCCAACCCATCAGTAAAGCATCAAAGTTACCATTTTGACCACGAACTAAGGCAGTCTTTTTAGGTAAACTATTTACTCTGACATTAACGCCTTTCAAGTTTGACTCAATAGTACTTTGCAAGTATTCACCTGCTTTTTTGGCATCATCATCGTCATAGGTTAGCAAAGTGAAGTTAACCTTGTTCTTGCCTAAAGCTTTTTGTGCCTTTTTCCAATAACTTTTAGCTAAAGTAGGGTTATATGTCATTAACTTATCAGTTTCAGCAGTTTTGACTAATTCAGTATAATCTTTGCCATTTACTTCAGTCATACTATTTGGTGAAAAGGTAGTGACTGGCTTGTTAGCACCACCTACAGCTGAAGCTAATGCTTTACGATTAACTGATAATGAAAGTGCACGGCGGAAGTCAGTATTTTGGAAAAGCTTGTTCTTTTCGTTTAATTGTAAATATTGTGTTGAAGAAGCTGGTCTAATTGTATAACCACTCTGGTTCTTCAATTGTTTTGTAGCTTGTGGTGCCAATAATGCTACATCTAATTTTCCAGATTGATACAAGTTGTAGTCGGTTGATGGTGTCTTTTGCACGCTGTAATTAATCTTGCTTAGTTTTACCTTGCTCTTGTCCCAGTAGTCCTTATTCTTAACTAGCTTCCAAGACAAGTTTGAACCGGTCCAGCCTTTTGAGACAAATGGTCCGTTATAAACCATTGTTTTAGATGAGGTACCATAGTTTTTGCCATATTTTTCAACAGCATGTTCATTTTGTGGGAAGAAAACTCCGAAGCCCATCAATAACTTAAAGTATGGAATTCTTCTATCCAAAGTAACGGTTAAATGTTGGTTATCATCTGCTTTAACACCGAGTGTTTCAACCTTCTTCTTTCCTGCCACAACATCATCTGCATTCTTTACTCCTGAGAAAAGATAAGCATATTGTGAGGCAGTCTTTGGATCAACAGTCCTACGCCATGAATAGACGAAATCTTTAGCAGTAACTGGATCACCGTTAGACCAATTGGCATTCTTTCTCAAAGTAAAATGCCACACTTTACCATCTTTTGAAACTTCAGTCTTGGTTGCTAAAGCATTTTCTACCTTAGAATTTTTACCTAAACGATAGAGTCCTTCCATCGAATTATTAATTTGATCTAAACTAGTTGCATCAGTCACCTTGGACAAATCTAAAGTTTGTAATTCTGATTTAGTCATCCAATTCAAGGTTTGCTTGGTACCAGATGTCGAACTTTTATTTGAACAGGCTGCCAAAGTTGCAGCTGATACGACGGTTAATAAACTTGCACTAAAATACTTTTTCCACTTTTTCATTTTGATCCTCATTCTTTTTTATTACAAAAAGGAGCAACCTTCACATGGTTGCTCCTTCTATCTATTCATCAAATCATAGCTAGACTATTATTACGCAATTACAAGTGAAGAGAGATTATTTTTATGTCTTGTTTGTAAAATAATAATTGCTGAAATAATAATCATTACTATGTCCTCCTAATTTTTAATTAATTTGCTACATAAGTATTCTTGAAGTTGTAGTTCAAGCCAGCGCCATTGTAGACAATGCCCTTAATGTCTGGACGAACTAACCAAGCTTCAGTCTTGTAGTAAAGTGGGGCGATTCCTTCATCGCTAAGTAAGATCTTTTCTGCTTTTTCAAGGTCATCCCAACGCTTAGTTGTATCTGCTGTAGTCTTAGAATCAGCGATCAACTTGTCGTATTGGGAGTTACTCCACTTACCGTTATTTTGTGCATTCTTGCTAGTAAACAAGTCAACGAATGAAATTGGATCGGCAAAGTCAGCTGACCAACCTGAAACAACAACATCGAAGTTACCACTAGTTGAACGGTTCAAACGAGTCTTGAATGGTACGTTAGCTACTGAAACCTTCATACCCTTCAAGTTTTCTTCTAATTGACTTTGAAGTGTTTCAGTCGTCTTTTGACCTGAATCAGTATCATCAGACAGGATTGTAAATGAAACGTTCTTAACGCCTAATTCCTTCAAAGCCTTCTTGTAAAGTTTCTTAGCTTCAGTTGGGTTATATGCGGCGTTCTTCTTATCACCAACAACTTCTGACCAGTCCTTACCATCATGGTTAACTACACCCTTTGAAGTTAAACTGGTTGCTGGGGTATTAGCACCACCTAAAGCACTTCCCAGTGCCTTTCTATTGATTGACATTGAGATTGCTCTACGCAAGTCAGCATTTTGGAAAATCTTCTTCTTTTGGTTAAATTGCAAATAGAAGGTTGCTGCAGTATCACGCAAAGTGTAACCCTTTTGATGTTTTAAGTTCTTAGTTTGTTGTGAATCTAAAATAGTAGCATCAAGCTTATTTGATTGGTACAAGTTGTAAGCTGTTGATGGTGTCTTTTGCACGCTGTAATTAATAGCATCAAGCTTAACATTCTTCTTGTCCCAGTAATTCTTGTTTTTCACAAGCTTCCAAGAAAGGTTAGAACCAGTCCAGCCCTTTTGTACAAAAGGTCCGTTGAAGGCTGTAGTCTTAGATGAAGTACCATACTTAGAGCCATTAGCTTCAACTACCTTTTGGTTTTGTGGGAAGAACAATGGGAATCCCATCAATAATTTAAAGTATGGAATTCGTTTGTCCAAAGTAACAACTAATTTATTATCGCCTTCAGCTTTTACTCCCAAACTATTAACTGGTGCCTTACCTGCAGAAATTTGAGTGGCATTATGAATTCCTTCGAAGAGGTAAGCATATTGTGAAGCCGTCTTTGGATTAACGGTTCTGCGCCATGAGTAAACAAAGTCTTTAGCCGTTAACTTATCACCATTAGACCACTTAGAATCACGCAAGGTGAAAGTCCAGGTCTTACCATCTTTTGAAACCTTGGTATCTGTTGCCAAAGCATTCTCAACTTTAGAATTCTTACCTAAACGGTATAAACCTTCTTCAACGTTACCCAATTGGTTAAAACTGGTAACGTCTGTTGCCTTAGAAATGTCCATCGTTGGAATTTCAGCCGAATCCATCCAATTAATTGTTTTCTTAGCTGATGAACTTGACGAATTAGAATTACTACCACATGCTGCCAGCGTTGAACCGGCAATTAAAACGGTTGCTCCTGCAGCAAATAATTTGGTAAACTTCATACATATTGCTCCTCTCATTTATGAGAAAAATAATAGAACTCTTTAAGTTGTTTATAAGTATAGCTAAATATTTTTTGCTTTGCAAGTTTTTTTTAATATTATTTTTAATTTATTTAAAAAATAAGCCTCAATGCTGATGTATCAAGGCTTATTCAAAATTAAATTATTCTAAACATTCCATTCTTGCATAAATTCACGTACAAAGTCGCGCATGTATGCAGTTCGTCTTTCCGCTTCTTTTTTAGCAGCAGGAGTATTCATTAAATCTTCTAAATGAAAAAGTTTCTCATAAAAGTGGTTGATTGTGGTTTCGACATGGTTACGATATTGATCATGACTAGTTAAAACGGCTGGCTTAATCTCTGGATCGTAAATCTTATTGCCATGTTTACCACCATACGTAAAGGCACGGGCAATTCCAATCGCACCCAAACTTTCTAGACGATCAGCATCTTGCACATATTGTCCAGATAAAGGCAAATGATAGTGATGCTCAATATTAGCTGAAAATGACATGTGTTGAATGGTGAATAAAATATCCCATGCCTCTAGTTCATTAAACCCTACTTGCGGCAATAACTCTTCAATTTCATCAATCACCTTTTGTGGGTCAGCACAGATTTTTTCATCAATCGTGTCATGCAAATAACCTGCTGTTTTAATAATAGCAACTACCCGGCTATCTTCATGAGCATCAGCATGATCTACTAAATACATTTGACTAGCCAAATTAGCTACACGTTCGCCATGATAAAAATCATGACCCGTTTTTTCATTCTTTAAGTGTGTTTGAGTAAAATCGATAACTTGTTTAATTTCCATTATGCCATTGAGTCCCATGCTTCTACCGGCGTTGCTTTGCCTTCCCAAATCTTAACCAGTTTTTCCGGTACATATTGTTTTTTAACAACTACTTTGAAGAGATATTCATCAAACCAGTTATCATCCATCACAAAGTAGCCTTTTTCACCGACCTTGCTTCCCCATGAGTTTTCAATTTTCCATTGACGTGGCTTTCCATTAACAACATCCACACCAACCATCGTCATGGCATGAGTTGAACCCGAAGCACCAGTTTCCAGTCTCTCTTTTTTGCTTAACTTAGTTTCAATATTAAAAATAGTATCAGTTTGATAGAGGTTATGAGCTAAAATTCCCTTTTGACGATCGCTATCTTTACCTACATCACAACCAAACCAAAAAGTTTCGCCTGCTTCAAGTTGCTTAATCGCAGCTTCTTTAAGATTTTCAATTTTAGTGTTTAAGAAATGAACTGGACTTCCGCCCTCTACATTGTCTTCAAATGGCAAAGCATACAGCTTATCAAATTCATGATCTGGTGCATTGAACAAAACAATATAGTCATCCAAGTCATCAGTAAAGTAGTCGTGAAAGAAATCAAGTGGAGTAAGATCACCATCAAAATGATACTTACCTTCATCATCCTTAAACTCAAGGTCAAATTTTTGTACTGGTTGACCGAAAGCAATTACTGCCATACGGTAAACCTCACTCAAAAATTCTTGACGTTTAGCTTCAATTTCATCATTTTTACCTGCTTGAGCTAACTTACGCAACACAAGTCCATCTTCTCGCAACTTATTATTCAAAATACGATTGAAGAAAGCAGTATTGTTGGCAGTGAAACTTTCATCTTGAGCATAGGTTGGCACTAAGCCGTACTTCCTAATCAAAGAAACAGCCATAGCCCATTGGCCACCATCAGTATCAGGTCCCTGCATATAAGTATGCACTGTTCTGTCACTAAGTGGACGATCTGCGGTATTCAAAATATTATCAAAGAAAATATTTGCTCGTTCAATTCGATCCCAGAAGAATAAATAATTTTGTGAAAAAGTAAAGTTTTTAGCATTATACTTCTTAGCAAAACCATGACGCAATGTATTCAAGGCCGCAAATAGCCAGCAGCGACCCGATTGCTTTTGATCAGTAACATTATCAGTTGGGATTTCAATTGAAAAAGTGCGGTTCAATTTCCTAACCTTTTCTGAATCCAAACTAGCCTTAGCCACACCATTATTAACAACAGCCAATTCCGCAACCCGATTTTGTGGTTTTTGCTCATATTCTTTTTGAAATTTAGCAATTTCATTCATTGTAAGTTCATGCTTCATAAAATTTTTCCTTTCTTGCCCAAAACAACAACTAAGCCGCTTCCCAGGTTTGAACTGGGGACCTCCTCCTTACCACGGCGGTGCTCTACCTATTGAGCTAAAGCGGCGTCTTCATTGTACCAAAAAAGGCGAAGACATTCATTTGAACATCCTCGTCCTTATTTATTCTCTCCAAGTATTTTTAGAAAATAAGTATTCAAAACGGTTATTAAATTTGCTTTTATTTAGTTCTTAACGACGTCTTTAATATTCAACCATTGACTCTTGTTGATTCTGACAATCTTCTTTTTATTAACTTTCTTAACGTCTTTTACGGTATAAGTAGAACCCATTGCAACTTTTTTGCTAGTTTTTTCAGCATTTTTATTGTAAACAGCTACTTTTTGATTTTTGGTGTCTTTAATAACAACAAAGATCTTATCACCCTTTTTAATAGCAGGATTGGTTGGAGCTTGTGTTGCAGTACCCAATTTAGGAGCAGCAAATGAAGTAGCTTGAGCAATAGGAGTAAGAACACAGCCTAAACTCAAACCGATTACCAAACTTGAAATAATCTTAATAGCTTTTTTAGATTCTAACATTTTAATAACCTCTTTCTATTTACTTACTTTCTCTTTACACTATTACTATAACACTGTTTGATTATAAGTAAAGTAGATAGTGGTGCTTTTCACATATTTTTATTAAAAGTCAGTTTTTTAATCAGGTGCTTTGCATCAGCATTTGCAAAAGGTATACGCAGCTATTTTATGTTGGTATTGCACTTGAAGCAGTAAATCGTATAGTAATAATGTGAATTTGTGAATAACTTAATAAATAGATTGTAGCAATTGATTTTAGAAAATAAAATAACAATTTAAGAAGTAAAATATTATTTTACACAAATCATTATCTTTTACAAATATTAGTTGGTAGTAAATATCTCCGATTATTAGCTAAAAAAATAGAGGAAAAAATCCCTCTATTTTTATATATAAAATGTTAAAATTATATATTTAATTATTTAATTGTAACTAAAGTATACTTTCTCTTTCCTTTACGAATAATAACGTACTTACCATCAAAGTCACTTGATGGATCAACTTCGAAATCAGTACTTTGCTCACGATCGCCATTAACATAAATGGCACCATTCTTTACATCTTCACGAGCTTGACGTTTAGAAGGTTCAATCTTAGTGTCAACTAAGAAATCAACAATATTCTTCTTTTCATTGCCAGCTTCCGCACTTGGAGCATTCTTCAAACCTTGTTCAATTTGAGCAACTGATAAGTTCTTGATATTGCCCGAGAACAAGGCATCAGTAATCATTTTAGCTTCTTCAAGACCTGCTTCGCCATGAACAAACTTGGTAACTTCTTCAGCTAGCTTCTTTTGTGCAGCACGTTTCCAAGGTTCTTTCTCAGTCTTTTCAGCTAAATCTTCGATTTCTTCACGGCTAAGGAAAGTGAAGTACTTCAAGTATTTAACCACATCACGGTCATCTTGATTAATCCAGAATTGGTAAAATTCATAAGGACTAGTCTTTTCTGGATCAAGCCAAACAGCACCACCAGCAGATTTACCAAACTTAGTACCATCAGACTTAAGCATCAATGGAATAGTTAAACCAAAGGCTGGACGATCTGCGCCTTCAAGCTTATGGATCAAATCAATACCAGCAGTAATGTTGCCCCATTGATCACTACCACCAATTTGAAGTTGAACACCATCATCTTTATTCAAGTGGTAGAAGTCAATTGCTTGCAAAATTTGATAAGTAAATTCAGTAAATGAAATACCATTTTCAAGACGGCTAGCTACAACATCCTTGTTAATCATATTGTTAACTTGGAAGAACTTGCCATAATCACGCAAGAAGTCGATCAAGTTAAGCTTGCTTAGCCATTCAGCATTGTTTCTAATTTCAAAATTTTCAGTACCAAATAACTTCTTCATTTGATTAGTTAAGCTTTCTTCATTGTGCTTAACTTGTTCTGCAGTTTGTAAAGTACGTTCAGTCTTACGGCCTGATGGGTCACCAATCGCACCAGTACCACCACCAATTAAAATTACTGGATGGTAGCCCGCCATTTGGAATCTCTTCAAGATCATGAATGGAATAAGGTGTCCAATGTGAAGGGAATCACCAGTTGGGTCAGTACCACAGTACAATGCCAAATCGTCATGTTCTGCTAAGTACTTTCTCAAACCTTCCTCATCAGTTTCTTGATTAATGGCACCACGCCATTTTAAATCTTCCAAAATATCAAATTTTGCCATAGTTTTTCCTCCAATAAAAAACGTCCCCTGGTCAAAAGACCAAGGGACGACTAAATTACATTATTAGCCGTGGTACCACCCACGTTTGCGCTGCTGCGCCTTATTCAAGCCGGTAAAGGAGCAACCCTATTAAGTACTTCGCTGAAATCGGCCTGTCTAGCTCACACCAACCGCTAGTTCTCTGAACGCTGAGCCGACTCGCTACTCATTTGTTAGTTATGATATTAACGAGAAAAATAGTTTTAGTCAACCGCTATTTTACAAAAATTGTTTTAATTGCGGACCATGGACCAGTTTTTTCACCATTCAATGCTTGCAATTTCACTTCATAATTTCTATTTCTAGTAATACCAGTAATCGCGTTAGTAGCCTGATCAGTTACTTCATAGTACCACTTATTTGTACCTTTTTGGCGGTAGGCAATGCGATAACTTTGTGCACTAGCAATTTTATTCCAAGCCACATGAATGTTGTGATAAGTACTGTCAGCTTTAGCAGTGGTTAAATCAACTGCACCTGGTGTTGCATCTGAAGGTGCATAGTAAGTGTGTTCTACTGAATTACTCCAAGCACCAAAATAATTATCTTTTTCCGGATTGCCGTAACGAATGTAATCAGGATTGCTTACACCGCGAGCTACAAAATAGTAGCTTTGACCATTAACTAATTTTTTACCAATTGAAACTGGGATTTTACGATCATTTTTGTCTATGTAACGTGTAGCAGGTGCAGTACTTACTTCTGTAGTATTGCTACTAGAAGTGAATGGAGCTGCCTTTGAGCCTTTTTCACGCCATGCAAGTTCATAAGTCTTCGCATGACGTGCATCCCTTAAGTTAGCAACCACACCATCCTTAGTGTTTTGTAAAGATTCTATCTCAGTATCTGCCGGTACCACACGCGTATCAGGAACAGCCGTTAATTGAAAATTATAAAGTCCACGAGTATTTACACTAAAAGTATAATTTCCTTTAGACAAGTACCAGCTTTGACTAGCAATCTTATTGCCATTAATTTCGAAACTCTCTGGGTAAAGCATCGTACTACCGCCAACTGGATTATTTTCACTGAACATGATTACATTCATCTTGCTGAAAATGTTACCTTTTCCAAGCTGATAAATCGGATTATTGATCATCCTCATCGTAACCATTTGAGGTGAGTCAATAGTAAAGGTGTAGTAGTCGACACTATCGTAATCGTACATTTCACCCATTGCTTTAATATCTTGACCAATTTCAATCTTTCTAGCTTTAAGACTACTGTTGTCATTATTCTTCTTTGTTTCAACGTAAGTTTCTAAATTCTTACGGATCTTAGTTAAACGAGTATAAGTAGTCTTCACACTAATATTCTTTGAACTAGTTAAATAATATGTGCCTTTACGCAGATAATACGTATTTTTGTCCTTACCATAAGGAATACAGGTCCATTCCATACTATTTTTTAAAGTAACATTGCCATTAGTAACTAATCTACCAGCTGCGGGTAAATGGAGTTTATAAATCTTTCCCTTAGCTACATAGTTACGCCTATTAATATTAAAACTGGTAGTGTTCTTAGGATTATATGTCCCAGCTTGAACAGTTGTTGCAGAAGATCCAAATAGTGCAGCACCGGCTAGTGCCATTGTTATTATCTTTTTCATTCTAATCACCTTTAAATCAGCTAATTATCAGTTATTCCTCTTAGCCCTTATTTTATCATTGGATACAAAAAAGACCGAACTTTACGTTCGATCTCTTTTATTTAGTCACCGATCTTGTAAAAGCCCTTAGCTTTTAAGCCATAAGCTTGACCAGCGGTCATATCATATTGAACCATTTCGTAATCGTTCAATATAGCTTGTTGTTCTGAAGTCAACTTCTTAGGATCTACAAAGTGACCCTTTTGGTCAACCAATTGGAAGCCTTTGTCACCATTAAAGTTAATGGTAATTGCAGGAAGCTTCTCGTGAACTTCAGTCAAAAGTGCTTGGTAAGGAGTTACCTTAGTGTTAGTTTGTTCAAGCATCATAGCAGTGAAGTCACTAGTGTTGACGAAGTTAGTGTTGTGAGTCAACTTGTTCTTAGCACCGTGTTGTCTTGCGTACTTGTTTGAGTAAATGAAGTAGCGAGTTGAGTGCATTTGAACAGGATATTTGCCAGTGTAGTTTTGTGACAAGATACTTGGGTAGTGGTCACCGTAGAAGACAATGGTAATTGGCTTCTTGATCTTATCAATTTGACCAATAAACTTCTTAACAGCTTGGTCGGTGTATTGCGTACCCTTGATGTAAGTTGCCATTTGCTCACGAACAGCGGCAGTGTTGAAGAGTTCACCAGATACCTTGCCCATGTATTCATTGTTTGGATACCAGTTGTTGTAAGGCATGTGGTTTTGAATTGAGATCAAGTTAATAAATTGACCACCCTTCATGCTGTTGATTTGTCTCAAACCGTTAGCATAAGCAGTGAAGTCAGAGTTGTAAGTACTCTTACCAAGTTTCTTTTGATCAATGATCTTGTATTTAGAACCAAGGTAAACGAACTTGTTAAACTTAAATCTCTTGTAGTCTTCTACTCTTGAGTAGTAAGTACCAATGAATGGGTGAACAGCTGACTTGTAGTTGAAGTCCATACCAATGGTTGGGTAGAAGTCGTAGTTTGGTACGATTTGTACATATGGAGTCAAGGTTGACTTGAACATACCCATGTTGAATCCGGTCAAAGTTTCCCATTCCATGTTTGCAGTACCACCACCGTAACCGGCACTAAGCATGCTACCGTATGTGGCACGTTTCTTCATTGATTGGATAAACTTAACTGGGTTTGGAGTTTTTGGATCAATCTTAATTGTTGGGAAAGTATATGGATCAACAAAACTTTCACTCAAGTTGTAGACAATAGTTTGATCCTTTAAAGTATTCTTTCTTGTCTTGTTAATTTTATCAGCAAGTTTGCTGTACTTTTGGTTCAAATGATTAATTGTAGCTTGTGAATAGTTGGCCGGCTTGTTCATGATTTGCAAGTCGAAGTAGTTCAAGAAGTTCAATAATGGACCGTTAATTTGAATATCACGTTCAGGGTTTCTGAATGATTGCTTGTTGTCAAAACCACGGTTAATGTGGTAAATCATACTGCCATCGTGGTTGAAACGTATTGGAGTCATGAATAAGAGCAAGCTGAGCAGTGCCCAAATACCACGACGTTTCCATGAACCCTTTTTCTTAATTGGAAACTTGATTTCAAGGAAGACACACAATGCAATAATGATTACTAAGGCAATAGCGATCATAATTATCTTTTGTTGGCCGACCATTGGCATCAAGGTCTTCCAGTTAACAATTTCGTCTAATTCAGTTGGATAAATTGGTTCCCCACGAAGATCTAATTTAATCTTGTTGGCAATAGCCCAACCAATTGTAATTACAGTTACTAAAAATGTTGAAGTCCAGTAACGCGTAGTAATGAAGTAGAAAATTGCAAACATTGCATCAAGGAAGATTGCTGTCAAAATAATAGCGAAGAATCTAGTCCCGAGCAAGAAAATTACGGCATTGATATCAGTTGCAGTCGTAATTTGGATCCGCAGATTATCTGATTCAATTAAGAATGAAGCAAAACTTAATACATAGAACCAGCCCCATGTAAGTAGTCGTACTCGATTTTCAACTATCCAAGCAGTGAAGTTAGTCCAAGCATCTTCAACAATTTCTGCTAAGTTATTATGTTGCTTGAAAAAAGCAACCGTCCGTTTAACCGGCTTCACCTTGAATAAATAGCGCTCATATAGCCAGCTTAAGCCCCAGGCAGCTAGCATCATGATGACAATCATCAAGAACTTGTTAAATCCAGCGCTATTGGTAAAGCGGAACGATTTAACAAAACCACCAATAATTGGAGCGTCCATAAAAATAATTACTGGAATAAAGAAGTGCATCTGCTTAGCACTATAGCTAACAATCACTTTTCTAAAGATTAAGAAGGCTGCTAAAACCATTAAGAACAAAAATGGTGAAGCAATATTACTTAAAAATTTAGGATTCCAGGAATAAGCGCCACTTCGACCAGATAATCGTTGGTACCAGTAAACCCCATTAAATCCGGGAACACCGATAAACATTACGAAGAAAGACATTACTCCAGCTGCAATTGACCAGCCAAAGACCTTTTTAGGAATTTTAACGTTAGCTAAAAACATCCCCCAAGCAAAGTACAAGATCAAATAAATGCCATAAATTGACTTGTTAAAGATCATTGTACCTGCACTAGTCGCAAAACCAGTCAAAGTTAATGTGCTAAGCAATAATACATTTTGCTTAGTAGTAATGCGATGTTGTAATTCATACAAGTATGGTTGAACTAGCATACTAAAAATCAAGCCAGCCAACAATACTGATGTACTAGTCAAAACTGGGAAAAATACTCCCCAGAGCTTCCACATATTAAAGGTACCTGGTCGTTTAAAGAAGTTCACCAAGTATAAAAGCACTAGTGTAACAACCGCTATAATCCAAAACTTAAAAGCTTCAGTTGGATGAACCTTTCTTTTGCTATAAACAGCACCAAAGACCATTGGTACTAGTACCATCGTACTGTGACCAAGTAGTCCTGGAATAAATCTCATTAGGGTACTTAATGGTAATCTACCAAAAGTGCTCCCCCAAGAATACATCTGCACTAGCATAAAGAATGCTGCGACAATCAAACAAATGATTTGAAGAGCATTTAGTGATTTTTTCTTGTTAATCTCACTCATTTTCTCTAGTCTGTGTCCTCACTAAAAATTTCTGTCATTACTTAATGATCCCTAGCTTCTTTTTAATTGAAAGCAGAATATCCACCTTTTTACCATGACCGGTGAAAAAGTCTACGATATCATGCCAGAACTTAAAGCACATGATCAAAGTAATCACGATAAAAACAAATCCTGCTTCTTGATTATGCAAGAATGTATTTATACTGAATAAAAGCATAAACACTAAAGGCGGAATCGTCAAATTTTGCATAATTGCTGTTAATACCAAAGCCACTAATAAAGTAGCAAAGCCAACTTTCCAATTATAAAAAACTGCTACCTGAGCTGCAACCGCAACTCCTTTGCCACCTCGAAAATGATCCCAGATTGGAAAACAATGTCCTAAGATCAGGCCTAGCCCTGTATAAGCAATATTAATATGAGCTGGAAAAGCAAAATATACAATAAACAAGGCAATTAAACTTTTAAGCAAATCGCCTAAACAGGTTAAAATACCCCATTTTTTACCAAAAACAGCACCCATGTTAGCCGTTCCCGGATTATGTGAACCGTATTCAGTAGGATTTATTTTTAAAAAGATTTTGCCAACGATCATCGCCGTTAAGAAATTTCCAAAAACGTAGCCAATCAGAGTAGCCCAAATGCGCGCCATTAATTATCACCTTCTTCGGTGTAATCATAGATATGATAGTGCTGCGTTTTTTCGCTCTTAAAGCTAAAGCCATTTGCAATATTCTTTTCGTTTTGGAAAGTTTCATTATTTGAAATCGTTTCCTTAGGTAAACCTAATTCTTTGCGCACCAGGTTAGAAATCCGTTGCAATTCACTAGTTGGCTGTACTTGATAAGCCGCATCGTCGATCATTGCATTGTAACCATGTAGATAATCACTAGATGACGAATTGGCACAACTACGATAATTCATCGCAATCTGCTGCATCGCACTAAATGGCAAGTTAGTCCGAACATTGCTTGACACAGAAGTCAAAATTGAATCCAGATTTGATAATGAACTAATTGAAACTGCCTTCTTGATCAAAGTGGTAATTACCTGTCGTTGTCGTTCTTGACGACCATAATCTCCACGCGGATCATCATAACGCATTCTAGAATATGCTAGCGCACCTGCACCACCCATATGGGTCAGCTTGCCCTTTTTAAAAATATAACCGCCATATTCAAAGCTAAGCGTTGGTCTAATATTAATTCCGCCAACATAGCGAATCATCTTCATGATTCCACCCATGTTAACCACGGCATAATACTTGATTGGCACATTGATTAACTTAGAAATTGAATCCATTGACATCTTAGCCCCGCCTAATTCATAAGCGGCGTTAATCTTTTCTGTCTTGAAGCTCTCGCTTCCAACCATCTGTGCCATCGTATCACGCGGTATTGAGACCAATGTGTAACGCTTCCTAGCAGGGTTAACTACAGCTAAAATCATGGTATCAGTCCGGCCGCGCTTTTCAGTTCGATCAAGGGCACCTGTATCAGTCCCCATCAGTAAAACAGCGAACTTCTTCTTTCCATCAAATTCACCTGTAGTTTTCACTGCGGTCTTAGGATCATAGGTCTTATCAACCGCTGACTTAGTACGGAAATAAACTGAGGCAAAGTACGCCGCTCCAGCAACCGCAAGCAAGGCTACGATACTAATAACCCAGACCCAAATATGACGATTTTTATAACTGTGTGTGTCTACCCGACTATTATGCGGGTGATTAGATCTTTGTTTTCTATCTTTCATAAAATATACCTATTATGATGTAAATTCACATTGAATGTATTATAACAAAAAAAGCAAATCATCGCTGACTTGCTTAGTATATCTTATTAAAATCGTTACTAATTTTTACTTCAAAGTCAAGCTTAACGCAAAATTATGGCTACTTTTTGCCTCTAATTCAATTTTATCCGTAAAAGCTGTAACGCTTCCTTCTTTTGCACTCAACTTAAAATCAGTTGAAGTAAGATCAATGCCATGTTCTTTGCCAGTCAAACTAATCTTATTGACCTGGCTTTCACTTTGCCAAGAAGTTGGTAAGATAAAGCCCAAAGAAAATGGCAGTTCCTTATTTGAAGAATTTTTCAAATAAAAGGATATGTTGACTTGATTACCCTCCAAAGCATAAGTAGTCATTACTTCAAAATGATATGGAAAACTCTTATAGCTCTCCGGCGTATCAATTAAAGTTAGACTTACGCGAGTATCACCTTTGTCAACAACGGTCCAAGGCAACTTGTTAGCCAAATTATCGGCTTGATCCATTACTGGAAAAGCAAGTGCCATACCTTCTTCACTTTCTTGCTCGCCGAGATAATTAAATTGATCTGTTAAAGACACCAGATGTGCCATCCGGGCCCCATTCTCATCGACAGAGACTTGAAAGAGAGAATTATCGATTGTTTGCATATTTTTCTCCCAATTTCTACACTCCTGTAACTCAAAATAGCACTTATCATATACAACTGTCAATTTTCACCACTTTCTTAGAAAAAAATGGCGATCTTTCTTTATTTATAATATAATGAAGTTGTTCCAAAAAAATTATGAAATCAAAGAAATAATTATAGTTTTTGGAGCAAGTTGATACAAAGAAGGCATCCCTTAACGGTGATGCCTTTTTTGGTGCATAAAAAAACTCCGACTTACGCCGAAGTTCTATTTGTGTGAATAACTACTTAATAAATTAGTCGTCCAACTTTTCCTTGTTAACAACATCCAAGTTTTCGTCGAATGTGTAAACAACTGGTTCACCGGTCTTCATTTCCAAGTTCATAATGTCTTCATCAGAAATGTTTTCGATGTACTTAGTCAAAGCACGAAGTGAGTTACCGTGAGCTGCGATAATTACGTTCTTGCCGTCAAGTAAATCTGGAGCAATGTGGTCTTCCCAGAATGGCATTACACGATCAAGACATACGTGTAAGTTTTCAGCCTTAGGAACGATGTGTGGGTCCAAGTTTGCGTAACGACGGTCATGTGCTTGACTGAATTCGTTGTCATCATCAATAGCTGGTGGCAAAACATCGTATGAACGACGCCAAATGTGAACTTGTTCATCGCCGTACTTTTCAGCAGTAGCCTTCTTGTTCAAGCCTTGTAAAGCACCGTAGTGACGTTCGTTAAGTCTCCAGGTCTTAGTTTCTGGAATCCAAAGTTGGCCACTTTCTTCAAGTGCAAAGTGCAAAGTCTTGATAGCACGAGTTAATAATGAAGTGTAAGCTTGGTCAAAATCAAGACCGTGTTCCTTGATTAAACGGCCAGCCTTCTTAGCTTCTTCAACACCTTTTTCTGAAAGGTTAACGTCAACCCAACCAGTAAATTGGTTTGAAAGGTTCCATTCACTTTGACCGTGACGGATTAAAACTAATTTTGACATGAAATATCTCCTTTTAAAATTCAATGTTTCATCCATATTTTACACATTTCACAAATTTTTTCATAGAGTTAAGACTAAAAAAATCGTGTTTTTTCAATTTTGTAACGTTATTCTTGCTATACTAGAAGAAAAAATTTAATGAAAGAAAGTTATGTATGAAATTTAAACATCAAAATATTATCATTACCGTTTTATTAGCATTACTCTTTTTAACGGCCTGCTCTAAGACAGGTTCAAAAAAGACAGCTAATTTACCTACTGCCAAGACGATTTTAACCAGTGCGGAAAAAACGAAATTCAGTTCAATGCACGCTACTTGGAATGAATTAAGCAATGGCAAGTCTTTGCAAAAAGCCGAAGCCCAATATACTAAAAAGCCAACGATTATTTATGCTAATGTTTCTAGCAGCTCTAATCACTATAAAATGTGGATTGAGGGTAAAAGCAACTATATCCAAATGAAAGGTACCAATTCTCAGCGTTGGTTTAAGACAAAGTTGTCTAAGGCTAGTGCCTATGGTGCCATTACCTACAATTTGAACGGCACATTACTCATGCCTTTCATTCCTAACGCAAAATATTTTAAGGTAAAGCAAAACGGCAATGATTATCTGCTTACTTATAAAGGAAATAACAAAAAAATTTGGAACGCAATTGTATCTGATTCTGCCTTTACTGCTTTAATCGGCATCGATCTTGATGATGTTAAACCAATTAGCAACGAAATCAAAATTAACGTAGATCAGAATTACGACATCAAAAATGTTAATGTGACTTCTACTTATAAGGATGAAGGACACAAAAAGAATTTCACCATGCAGATTGATCAAATTAATCAAGTCAAAAAGTTGACGGTACCTGCTTCTATCAAGAAATCGGCCGTAGATTTAGGCAAAATTAATACAAAATAAAGTAAAAGAATAGTCCGTAACTCCAACGAGCAACGGACTTTTTAGTTATAATAGACTTATTGAATCATAGAGGAGAAAAAAATGAAACTTAAGAAAACGATTATCGGTTTATCCTTTGCTGCCCTCTTTTTATTAGGCGGCTGCAGTAAACAAGAAAAGAAGGCTACTTCAGCTCTGACTAAGACTCAAGTTGTTCAAAAAGCTAAAAGTAGCTTCAAGTCGGGACAGGTTATTCAATCTGTTACTCTGGGTACCGACACTTCTAATCAAGTTGCCTTAGCTAACACTACCTTTGGTGGTAAAACCACTGTTTACCACATCACCAATCAAACCACTAGCAAAGGTAAAACTAGTTCTACTGAGGAATGGGTCAACCTTAACAATGTCTACATTAATGGACAAGATACTTGGTACAAGGCTGACCTTGAAAAACTAACCGGCCATAATTATGCCGACTTAACCGATGCCATCATGAATAACCACATGATCACCAATCCAAGTGATAAGTTGGTTTCTGCTTATAAAATGAAAAAAAGCAAAAAAGATGGTGTTTACACTTATACTTTAACTGCTAAAAGTACTGACCAAGCTTTGATGAAAGAGGCAGCAGCACCAATTTTTGACACTACTGCTCAAAGTACAAATCAAGCTAAAATTTTCAGCCAAATCAAAAAATTAGGCAAGTACCAATCAATGAATGTTAAGGCTGTAATTAAAGGTAATAAATTATCTACCTTTAATGTCTTTGTTAATATGAAACTAGGTAAATTAATGCACGTTAAAGTTGGTCAAAGTTATGGCAACTTCGGCAGCCATGACTTCTTAAGAGTGCCAGACTCTGCAACTAACGCTAAAGATTTACCAACCACTAATACTAAAAAGAAGTAGGCAAAAAAATGAAATTAGGAATTATTGGCAGCGGCATGATCGTCCATGACTTTTTAACAACCGCTGATCAAGTTGCGAATATGACTGTAACGGCTATTTCCTCAACTAAGCGCAGTGAAAATATTGCCCGGGAATTAGCTAAAAAGTACAACATCAAACGTACTTATACGGACAATGAAGAATTAATGGCTGATTCTGAAGTCGATACAGTTTATGTAGCGGTGCCAAACTTCTTGCATTATGAGATTGCTAAAGCCGCTCTAGAATACGATAAAAATGTAATCTGTGAAAAGCCATTTGTTCAGAGCACCACTCAAGCAAAAGAATTAAAAAAGTTAGCTGACGAAAAGGGTTTGATCATCGTTGAAGCAATTACTAACCTTTATTTAGAAAACTTCAAACAAATCCAAAAAGAATTGAACAAGATCGCACCAATTCATATTGTTAACCTAAATTATACGCAATATTCTAGCCGCTATGACGCCTTTCTTGAAGGCAAAATTGCGCCGGTTTTTGATCCTAAAAAAGATGGCGGTGCTTTGATGGATTTAAATATCTACAACATTCATCTTGTCTCGGCATTGTTTGGCTTGCCTGATCAAGTGCAATATTATGCCAACATGCAAAAAGGCGTTGATACTTCTGGTATTCTTCACCTCTCTTATCCTGACAAACAAGCCTCCCTCACGGCATCAAAAGATAGCTATGTAACGCCACGTTCTTTTATCGAAGGCGAAAAAGGTAGTATCTATTTTGACGGCTCAACGGGAACACTTGATAATTTCACAGTTGAAATGAGAAATGAACAACCTAAGCGTTATAATTTAAATAAATATCCGCACCGAATGGCAGCTGAATTTAATACTTTTGCCCAGATGATTGATCAACACGATACGCAAAAAGCGGATGAAGCATTTGTTAATACTTTAGAAACTATGCAAATTTTGACTAAAGCAAAAAATTCTATGATTTAAATTTGGAGGAAAAGCCATTGAAAATTTTAGTAACTGGTTTTGATCCTTTTGGTGGCGACAAGATCAACCCCGCCATTGAAGCAGTCAAAAAACTACCTGACTCAATCAAGGGTGCAAAAATTATCAAATTAGAAATTCCTACGGTTTTCAATAAATCTGCCCAAGTTGTTCATGATGCCATCGTGCAAGAACAACCAGATTATGTACTTAATGTTGGTCAAGCTGGCGGGCGTGCTGCTTTAACCCCAGAACGAGTAGCTATTAATATTAACGATGGTCGCATCCCCGATAACGATGGTTATCAACCGCTCGGTGAACCTATCCAAGCCGATGGCGACACGGCTTACTTCACCCAACTACCAATCAAGGCAATTGCTAAGGCGATTCGCGCTGTTGGTCTACCTGCTACAGTTTCCAACACTGCCGGTACTTACGTCTGCAACCACATCTTTTATCAAGTGCAATACATGCGAGCTAAAGAATTCCCTAGCCTTAAAGCTGGCTTCATTCACATCCCATTTTTGCCAGAACAAGTTGTCAAAAGACCAAGCACTCCATCAATGGCATTAGCCGATATTGTTAAAGGCTTAATCGCTGCAATTGGGGCTATTGTTGAACGCGATGGACAAGGCGACATTGAAGCAGTTGAAGGACAAAATCATTAATTACTTAAAAAAAGAGGTTAAATGCAGGATTTTTGCATTTAGCCTCTTTTTATCTCTAATTTTGATGACTAAGTAACTTCTTTACTCGATCAGCAACCTTAAATTCTCCAGAAAAGATCAAGATATCATTCGGCTCAATAACAGTCCAACCGTGTGGTATTAACCACTCATCACCACGCCGAATTCGACTAACCGTAATCTTGTCCACAAATTCCAGATCCCTAAGTGGTCGTCCAGTATAGGAAGTACTTCTCACCTTAACTGAGTACAACACATTGTTAGTATCAGTCATAATCTTGTAGACCGTTGGAGACTCAATCAAAGCTCGCATCAGAGCAGAACGTACATTAGTAAAGTTGAACAACTCTACTCCTGCCTCCTGGCATCGAGCCATCGTATCGCTATCGACTTCATTCATTCGGGCAATTGCTCGTTTGACTCCCAAGTCTTTGGCATATTCCGCCATTCGTGCATTTTCTTGATCATGATGCCCTGCAGCTACGAAAATGTCGCAATCAAAGGCACCACTACGCTCTAAGCTTTGATTATCCAAATTATCAAGTAATGTTAAACCTTTAACCCTACTATCATAAGTTTCGTATTGGTCCTGCTGATCGGTAAACATCTTGATCGTATACCAATTATCGTGCAAATCATGTGCAACTGGTACCGTAAAAGTATTGGCACCCACAATAGTAACAGTTTCTTTCATCCGATCCTCAGGTGATAAAACAAAGTTTGAATTAAAGACAATCGGACTCACGATACAAACAATAACCGCAGCTAAGATAAAGGCATCTGATTGTGTTGAAGTAATTGCATGCAATTTTCTAGCAACTTGTAGAGTTGGCAAAACAATCGTAATTGTAGTAGCAGTTAAAAAGCCACCAGCAAAGGCATTTTTCTTTTCAAAATAGCGCATATAAAGAAAAACTACAGGAGCTTTAGCTAAGAACAAGAAAATGACCAAAACTGGCAACAACATCAATGATGATGGATGAGCAAATAGTGACTTTAGATTCAAGCCCACGCCAGTCATAATGAAAAAGATTGGGATAAAGAATCCATAACCGATTGAAGTTAGCTTATCTTTAGTTGCCTCGCTTGGTTCCAATAATTTCATTACCATCCCGGCCAAGAATGCTCCCAAAATATTTTCAGCACCAACTCGCTCAGCTACAGTAACTAAAGCAAAAATCAAGAAGAAGGCTAACCGAATATCCAATTGAGTCGTTGCCTTAGTTACTTTGCTAAACCATAAATACGGTTGCTTAAACCGCCGCAAAAGAATAATCGCAGCGATAAACAGTAAGATAATCAACCAAAGCTGGCCAGCATTCCCTCCATTAACTGAGGCATAAATCGTTAATAAGAGCAACGGTATTACTTCGCCCAAAACCGCAGTTAACAAAATTGTCTGACCAATCGGTCGGCCAAGAATATCCTTTTCCTTCAAGGTAGCAATAACTACACCCAATGCAATGGTCATAAAAATAATCGCTGCCAAGATAACATTGCTAAATAGCCCTATCAGCTTTAAAATATAAGCCAAAACAAAGGCCATTACCACAATTCCAGCGAAAGCTGTTAAAGCTGTTGGCAACGGATCGACAGTTTTTCCCGCCTGTGATTTAGCCTTAGGATTATTCTTGCGCTGTAGCAGGTCAAAATTAATTTCCATTCCTGATAAAAACATCAGCAAAATTACGCCGAGGTTCGATAAAAATGTTAAATCATGTATCGAAACCACGATATTAAATCCGCTCGAACCTACAATAATTCCGACGATAATTTCAGCAATCGCCGTTGGTACAGTGCTTATTTTGAAACGCGCCATAAATATTGGAATTACGAGCGCTAATAAGACGACCAAAAATAATGATAATTGCGCCATTAAATTCTCCTCTTTTCACATTCAACACAAGAATTATACAAAAAATACGTCTTAATTCCCATTATTTATGGTTTAAGACGTATTTTTCTAATTAATATCGCTAACTAAAACATATTGTGTAGCATTTAAAGCATAATACTTTTGACCTTTAATTGTAATCTTGCTGCCATATGTCATGACCCGACTACCCTTCTTGACCAAATTGCCTTTTTCAATTTGACCTGAACGAGTCCGCAAATATGTATTCTTCTTAACAGTTCTAGCAGTAGCATCAATATTAGTAGCTACTACGTATTGGTTCTTGCAAATTTGATAGTACTTCTTATTACTGATTATCTTGTAGCCTAAAACGGTTACCGGACTACCAGCTAACTTCAAGGTCTTGGTCTTCTTGCCGTTCTTGTCATAAACATAAGCATCGTGACCTAAAGTTACCGCACCTTGAACTTCTGCTGGTACTTCGTCCTTAATCTTATTTGGATCCTTAGTATCAGTATTTTCATTCTTCTTTTGCAAGTCATAGTAATACTCGATCAAAGAATAAAACTGATCCATGTCGTAATCCCACTTGGCAAAATAACTATCAGGGTCAACGTGGTCTGTTCCACCTAAGAAGGTGCTAACCGCCTTGTGTGACCAAATTGTGCCTTCACCATCATCGCAAGCATTGTCTGGCTTTAAATTGTAACGATGAAGCAACTTGGCAATATAAATTGCATCATTATTAACTGACTTAGCAAAGGCATCACGACTATCTTCTTCACAAAGCTCAATTTGAATAAAGCGATTGTTGGCATTCGGTCCTGCGCCCCAAGTACCATTATTAGGTGAATACATTTGGATGACTTGCTTACTATCTACAAAAGCATTGACGTAAGCGTTGATATTTTTCCACTCGCGGTTAAAGTAGATTGCTTCATCGTGAGCAGTAGCTCCGGGATCGTCAGTCTCATGAACGACAATTCCTTCTGGCTTGCCATTTTGATACTCAATACCAGGGAATTTATTGTACTTAATCCCCTCTAGTTTGAGCATCTTGTATAAATAGGTGACACCACTATATTGATATTTCTTCGCTAAAGTATTAATCGAAGCGGCTTTGACCTGGTTACTGACCGATGATACGCCGACTAACCCCAAAAGCGCAATTAAGGCAATTAAAAATTTGCGTATCTTCACAACAAAGCCCTTTCCTTAATTACATGAAGTTCGATTTCTTAACGTATTGACGAATACCTACCTTATAGTATTTCTTACCATTGATAGTTATAGCACTGCCGTAAGTAGCAATTTGGCTATTCTTCTTGTGCTTCAAATTGTTATCGCGATTGCCATATTGATTGTAAACATAAGCATTCTTCTTCAAGAATCTGAGGCTACCATCAATATTACCAGCTGCAATGTATTCATTTTCACCGACACGGTAGTAGGTCTTACCCTTGATGGTCTTGGTACCATAAGTATTGATCCACTTACCACCGTTTTCATCACTGGTCTTGTACATCTT
This sequence comes from Lactobacillus crispatus, assembly GCF_018987235.1. Lineage (NCBI taxonomy): Bacteria > Bacillati > Bacillota > Bacilli > Lactobacillales > Lactobacillaceae > Lactobacillus > Lactobacillus crispatus. The sequence continues at coordinate 214,172 of NZ_CP072197.1, read as the reverse complement.
GCCCTTTAGTTTCTTACCGTTTTGGTCATAAACATAGGCATTATGCATCAAGTTCTTAGAAACAGCTGGCACATTCTTAGGTGCCTGAGTTACTGGTTCCTTAGTTGCAGAACTGCTCTTGTCCAAAACTGAGCCATTAACCCAACCGCGACCATCAATATACATTCTGCTTGAACCATCATGGAAAGTAATAGTCTTGGTAACTACTACTTTTTCACCAGCTTTAACAGAGCCAATAGCACTGGCAACAGATGGAGCAGTTGGCCAATTATAAGTTGAACTATCCTTGCCAGCAGTATAAGTTCTAGTAGTATTAACGGTTACTGGATCATACTTAGTCAAATTAGAACTAGTAATATGACTATTTAATGCCTTATCATACTTAGAGTCTGTAGCATACGTACCGGTCAAAGCCTTGGTTGCAGCTGCATAAGTTGATGCATTTTCAATCCAAGTGCCCTTATAACGCAACGGATCCCAAGAAACACCATTTCTTAATTTACTACCATTATCTTCAAATGATTGTTCAAAAGATGGGTATTTTCTAAACTTAGCAGTAATATAGTAGCTCTTACCGTTTTTATCTTCTTCTCTAGTCTTGGCAGTATAAGTCTCACCTGTCCAAGAATCATCAGCCTTCATCCCAAAAAGGTTATTAGCATTCACGGCTAATCCTGACTTTCCCCAGCCTGACTCAGTTATTGCCTGGGCAATCATCACTGATGGCAAAGTTCCATATTTTTTAGCTGCTTTAACTGCTTGCTTGGCAGCCTTGTTTAAAAATGCAGTTTGATCAGCGGTAGCGGCAGAAACTCGTTGGCTTGAGGCTTGATTCATCATCGTAGTATTTACTGCTGGCACAGCTACAGAAGTAAGCATTGCGGCAGCAGCAAAACTGGTCAAAAGTCTCTTCTTCATAAAAAATTATCCTCCTTAATATAACACCTCCATTGTATCTAGCAAATTAGGTCTAGACAAGCGTTTCAACAGATTTATTGTAAAAAAGTAACATTTGTAATAATATTATTTAACTTATATAAATTTTTTAATAAGTTAACTTCAGCGTAGATGAAGGTAGTGGATTACCTATACTAGGTTTATTTCTAAACATATAAAACAGCTCTTCGGGAGAAGATTCATCTAAATTATGTCCTGAGTGAACTAGTATCCAATATACCTTTGTAGATTTGAAAACTTTAGTTGCCTTTTATCTTCCCCAATTAGTATTCTGTGTAATTAACTCGATTGTGTTATCAGTCATAAAGTCAATAAAACTTTGTTGTTCTTCATCTATTGGTTTAGCTTTTAACTCAGAATTAAACATTCTGTACAAAATAATAGGGTGCTCATTTTCAATATTACGCTTCGCTAGCAATAAGAACGCATATGTATCTGACTTTTGAAAATCTTGTTCCGCTTCTTTACGCGATTTCCCCATATTTTCTACGATCAAGTCCACTGTTTTATCAGTTAATTCTTGAATTTTAGTTTTATCCTTTTTATTTAACATAATTATCACCTACATATCTTAATTTTGACAATATATAAGTACGCAAAAAATGTCGATTTCTTTTTCACAAAATTACTTCTTTAGATTTTCTTTACCGTATTATTTTACAAGCATCCCTTAACAAAACCAAAAACGACACTCTAAATCATCAAATCGCATCGTACTCTTTTTTCACAAAAGTATCTGCGCAGCGGACAAAACCCACCCAACCGACCCCAAGCAAATAAGAGGACAAAAACCACCCTTTCATTGCTTGGCAAAAATCGAGTACACAATATACGTGCTTCAGGCGTGTCGCCTGTACGCATGCTGATCCTTCAGCAATGACTACTACCTCATGAGAGTTATAAACTCATGGATCTTGCTTTGAAGAATTTTGTACATTATAGGCTCCCTACATGCTGAACCTATGGCCTATTACATTTTTTTATATTTCAAGGAGGAAAAGACCACATGAAGAAAAATTTAAGAATTGTTAGCGCTGCTGCTAATACCCAAATTACTTTACCAGCTAACAGCAATAAGGATACTAAGGGTACTATTACTCTTAACTCAAACGTTAAGGCTGTTACTTTTCCAAGAAAGACCACTACTAATAATGTAACTGGTCAAGTTGAAAATCATTTATGGGATGGTAGCTTAAGTGGTAATGTTACTGCTTCTTACAAAGGCCAATCATTTACTGTTAACTTGGGTAGCGACTCTGTAAAGGGTATTTACTACATCGATAAGGCAACTAACAGTTACAAGTTAGCTCCAACTGATGTTGAAAACGGTAAGACTATTTATCGCTTAGAACCTGGCAAGCCTTACTACGTTTACGTTGTAGGTGCTTCAATCAACATGACTACTGCTAATGCTAACCTTACTAAGGAAGTATTAGGTAGCAATGGCGATGTAACTTTCTTTAAGGGTAATGATTCAGTTGATACTCTTGATGTCGCAACTAACATTAATGGTGGTGTATACCGCACTGATGCATCAGGTAATGCTAACTTAGGCAATACATTTGATATGATGGTTAAGGTTGTACCAACTGATATGACTAACTCAAGAAGCGTATCATTCTTTGAAAAGTCAACTGGTAATGTTGTAAATTCAGGCTCACTTGACTTTACTGTTGGTCCTAACCAAACCCTTAATGTAAACCAAATTCTTGGTGCATTCAAAGCTAAGTATGAAGCACACCAACTTGAAGGTAACACTAACAGTGGCGCTTCATTAACTACTACTGCAAATGACATTAAGGATCAATTGACTAAAGAAGGTATGAGTGTTGATGCAAATGGTGACTTCACTCCTAACGATAACTTTAGTTTAAGCTTTGGTGCTCGTTCAGCAGCTAACGGTGCTACTACAACTATGACTGTAACTGTAAACGTTAAGGGTGGCAAGGTAACTACTGTACCAAGCCAAAGCAAGACTGTTATGCACAACGCATTCTTCTATGACAAGAACGGCAAGCGTGTTGGTTCTGACAAGGTAACTCGTTACAACAAGGTAACTGTTGCAACTTCAACTACTAAGATCGGTGACAAGACTTACTACGAAGTAATCGAAAACGGCAAGGCTACTGGCAAGTACATCAACGCCGACAACATCGACGGTACTAAGCGTACTTTGAAGCACAACGCATACGTTTACGCAACTTCAAAGAAGCGTGCTAACAAGGTTGTTCTTAAGAAGGGTGAAGAAGTAACTACTTACGGTGGTACTTACACATTCAAGAACGGCAAGCAATACTACAAGATCGGCAACGATACTAAGAAGACTTACGTAAAGGCTTCAAACTTTTAATTAAGTCTATGTAGTAGATAAAGATAAAACGAGGCATTCGCCTCGTTTTTCTTTTGCTCTAGTTTTCATTATTCTTACACTTCATTTGTAGTCACACATATTAGTTAAGGCGAACAGTAAGTAGCTAATCTACTGTATTTTCCATGATATAATTAAGCAAGTATATAATACGAGGAAGTGTATTAATGAAACTAGATGACATTAAAAATATGGAAGCTACTTATCTTGATTACAAGGAATCATTAGAAACTACTAAACCTGTAAGCTGGCTTAAATCTGTTGTAGCTTTTGCAAATACAAAAGGCGGACACATTATCTTTGGCGTGACTGATGAAGAGCATAAGTTTATCGGAATAGATAATTTACAACAAACTTCTTCTAAAATCTCTGAACTTATTTCTACCCGAGTTTCACCTTGGCCTAGATTTACATTAGCTCCTATTGATAGTTAATATTCAGATAAGAAATGCATTGATCTAGAAGTCGCTCCTGGTCCAGATTATCCATATTATTATATCAATACGCAAGAACATGCTATTTTTATGCGGCATGGAGATCGTTCAGAAAAAGCAACACCGATAGAGCAAAATAATTTACTGCTAAAAGGAATGAACAAAACATTTGATGCACTTCCGACTAGCTATAAATTACCAGATGTAAGTTTCACCTTATTAGCTGCTACCTTTAAGAAAGAAACTGGTGAAGACTTTGATATTTCACGCGATTTAATTTCGATGGGATTTGTAACACAAGATAATATCGTGACTAACGCAGGGCTATTACTGTGTGATCAAGGTTATTTACGCCAGTCTAAGATTGTCTGTACTCGGTGGAAAGGAATCGAAAAAGGCAGTGTTGATGGAGATGCCTTAGATGATGAAGAATTTACAGATGCAAGTTTGATTACTCTGCTATCTAATGCAGAAGCATTTATTAGAACCAATTCTAAGAATCCTTGGACAATTCGTGGAATGCGACGAGAAGAAAATAGCGACTATCCATTCAAGGCTGTTCGAGAAGTTTTAGTTAATGCATTAATTCACCGTGATTATCAGATTCAGGGTTCTGAAGTACATGTTGATATGTTTGATGATCGGATGGAAATTGTGTCGCCTGGTGGCATGATTAATGGGAGTAGAATTCAAGATCTTAATCTAAAGCATGTTCCTTCTATGAGAAGAAATGAAATTATCTCTGACATTTTTGGTAGATTACATTACATGGATCGCCGTGGTAGTGGTATCCAACGAATCTTAAGTGCGTATACTAATTTTGTAGAGCAACCATCATTCTATTCAGATGATACAGTATTCTTAGTAACCTTGCCTAACAGAGGAATTGCTACGCCAAAGAGTCCACTTCAAAGTGAGAAGAGTCCACTTCAAAGTGAAAAGAGTCCACTTCAAAGTGAAAAGAGTCCACTTCAAAGTGAAAAGAGTCCACTTCAGGGTGAAGAAAACAATATAATTAAAAAATGGAAAGAAAAAGGCATAGATAAAATTTTTAGAGAGCAAACTATTGAGAAATTACTAGAATTTTATATGAGATATAGCTCTGAATATTCGTTTAATCGAAATTTACTTGCTAATTTTTTAGAGATAGCACCAAATTCTGCATCGAAAATTATTCAAAAATGTAGAGAGATTGGAATTATGCGAATGGAAAAACGCGGAGTTTACTTCTTTACTGATTTAGGTTGATAAATGCAAAATAATGTTAAAGATATCAAATAAATCACTATAATTATATTTTCAAAACGATACATCAAAACAAATAGAGTATCGTTTTTTCTTTTGCTCTAAAAAAGGCGTCGCTGTTGCGACACCTTGGAAGATAATTCTGCTGTGAACTATTGATTATTGTTTACTATAAACTTCATGTACTAGTTTGATAATTTTATCGTGGCTAAGCATATCGCCATAATTATTTGTGAGTTCTTGTAGGACTGTATCTTTAGTTCCATCCATTCGCTTAATAGTTAGGACTAGCTTTTTAGCATCTTCTACTTTTGCTTTTTTAGTTGCTTTTTTAGCAACCTCATTCATTTCGTATTCTAGCTTGTCCATGTCTTCGACCCACTTTCCGCTGTTCACGTAATGGTCGACATCCTTTTGCAAGCTGGCGATATAGCCTTCCGGATGGTTGATGATTCCGTTCATGTAATCTAGGAAATCAACCATCTTTTGGTTTAGATCATGATTATTGCCCTTGGAATTGAAAACCTTAACGTGCGTACCAGTCTTGAATTCTCGGATATCGACTTTTAGTTTAAACATATTTTACTTCATTTGATTCCATTACAGCACGTAATTTATCTAAAAGTTCGAGACTGTAAAATAGTTTGTGTAAGGATGAATGATTCCTTAAATTTATTTCTTTAAACATTAGAAAAAGGAGTTCCTTTCTCGTATGATTGGTTTGAACAAAAAAACACATACAGAAAGAAGAACTCCTTCATGAATGATTTTACCAAAGATTTTGCTCAAGCTCTATTCAATCCAGACAAAATAAATGATTTATTGCGCAAAGAGCTACAACAGGCTGTTAATAACTTGCTAGAAGCTGAGTTGACTGCCTTTCTAGGCTATGATCCCTATGCCAGAAATGGCTGGAATACTGGCAATTCTAGAAATGGTGCTTATTTCCGCAAGGTTGATACCCAGTTTGGACCAATTGAAGTGCAAGTGCCTCGAGACCGCAACGGTCAGTTTCATCAGCACACGCTGCCTGACTACAAGCAGCACTCTGATGTTTTGGAAAGCACGATTATCAAGCTATACTCCAAAGGCGTAACTACCAGAGAAATCGCTGACTTGATTGAGAAAATGTATGGCAGTCATTATAGTCCAGCTCAAGTATCAAATATTTCCAAGCAGATGCTCCCCAAGATTGAGGCTTATCACAAGCGCAAGCTAAGCGACAAGTTTTTCTGTGTCTATTTGGATGCGACATACCTTCCTTTGCGCCGAGAAACGTTTGAGCGTGAAGCAGTATATATTGCCATTGGCATTAAACCTAATGGACATAAGGAAGTCATTGACTACTGCATTGCTCCTAGTGAGAACATTGAAGTTTGGACAGAGATGCTTCAAAACATGAAGTCCAGAGGCTTGAAGCAAGTTGAGCTTTTTCTTTCTGATGGTGTTGTTGGCATGAAAACAGCCTTGGCCAGGACTTATCCTAAAGCTCATTTTCAACGCTGCCTGGTTCATGTCATGCGCAATATCTGCGCTAAAGTACGCGTCGACGATCGTGAAAAGATCATGAACGAATTCAAGCAGATACATCAACAGACAAGCAAAAAAGAAGCTGCAGCTGTCTTGCACAAATTCTATGCCAAATGGAATAAAGCTTATAGCCATGTCATCAAAGGTTTGAAGGAAATTGAGCCCGATCTGCTAGTCTTCTACAATTATCCCAAACAAATCAGAGCTTCAATTTATTCAACCAATATGATTGAATCCTTTAACAACGTCATCAAGCGTAAAGCTAAGCCTAAGGCAGAATTTCCAACTGAACAGTCGCTTGATGCATTTATTGGCATCCAGGCAATGAGCTACAATGACCGTTATTTCAATCGAATTCATAAAGGCTTTGGTCAGGTTCAGGACACCTTAGAATCCTACTTTGATTAAATAAATAATTAAAAAATCAATTTACGAGAAAGATCTATTTACACAAAAGATTTGACAGTTTCAAAAGTTCCGTGATATCGTGAAAAATAGTAACTTTTCTTTCTTAATTGTTATATAAAGTTGCATATTACTTTTATTTTGATTTTGTTATAATTTTATTCGGTGCTTGTACCTCCTAATGTCCAGTCCATTAAAGGAGGTGAGTATAATGCGGGACATTCTTAATATAACTATTACGGCTGTAATTGCGCCGATTGTGGTGAGCGTTTCCGTTCATGCACTTAACGAAGCCTATGACGATTGGCTAGAGAGTCATCGCTGCAAGAAGCGAAAGCATAAGCGCAATAAAAGAAGACAGCACAGGCACCGATAGTTAGCTATGAGAAGGCTTTTGTAGTGCTTTCAATAATTTAGCGAAAATAAAAACCATTGCTCAACCGGAATTCGAGTAATGGTTTTTGTTTGCACTTTTTTGAATATAATGCAGTTTTCTTAATATAACCTACACCTAGTATAACATAATTTTTTTCTCTGTATAGTCTAGCACCTGGTTCATTGTTTACTATTGTTCCATTACAGCACGTAATTTACCTAATAACTGCTTTTTTAATCGTTTCAATGTAATGCGTGGCACGCCACATTCTTCGACTAATTGCGTGATCGTCTTCTTCTCAAGCAAATGTTCAAACAGAATTACTTGTTCAAGCTGACTAAGCTTCTTAGCTTCATTCTTTAATGCAACAAGGTTGTTCCAAGCTGCAGCTTCACCAAGGTTATAGACTTCGTCGATGGTCGTATTGTGCTCGCACACTCGTTGCTCGCGGCGTAAGGCATCGACTGTTTGCCAGAGTACTTTCTTGAAACTTAATTTATCAATCTCGGTGCGCGGCTTTTGTCCATCTAGCTTATGCAACATATCGGCGTACAGAATCACTCCATCTTGCAATAAGTCCTCATAGAGGTGATAGTCAGGTCGAACGTGCGCCGCCTTGAGGGCACCACCAACTAACTTACGATTGTTCCATGCTTCTTCGAAATATTTTTGACTTGTCATTGTGACATTCTCCTTAAGTGATGTCACAAGCGCTTGTGCACTATTAGATTAGCAAGATTGAATCCGCAGAAAAACTTAGTGGTGAGATGCTTTAATCCCAAGTGTTGCATGTGTTTGTTAATTTCTACGATAAGCAAAGCCAAGTCAGATAGTACCTGACGAAGAACAGATGATAGTCAAAAAAGTGCAAAAAAATACAGCTCATGAGAGCTGTTAACGATTATATCTGATCTTAATAATCTGCTTAGTAAAAAAGTGGTGTTCACGGTGCAAATAATCTAATGGCTTAAATTCTTTCACAATTGTAAGTAGATGCAAGTTTAAAACATGATTATAGAATTTGTCAGCTAGCTTTTTGAAACTATCAACAGCATACAAGTCCAGTTGCACATAATAGTTGGAATTATGCAGGATTGAGTCAGAATTAATGACTGTTACGCGGAGATTATTCTCTTGTAACATATGCTGATAATACAAGTCAGAATAATAATGATTATGAAACAGATACTGACCAATTATCTTAGTAAGATTAGGCTTAGGCGAATCAAAGGCAAAATTATAGACCAAGCCATTTTCATTAAGTGCAATACTGTTGAAAATAGCTTGATCATGGCGTTTGACGTGGAAGTCTTTAACCCAGTGCAAGCAAATCCAATCCGTGAAGAAATTTCCACTAAATGCATGCATTGAAAAATAAAGCACATTGTACATGACAATCCCTTGATAGGTATCAACTCCAGCTTCGCGAGCTAGCATTCTTTGCCAAATCATATCGCAATGTACGGCATGCCGCATCAATCCTTGCATCATGGCATGTGTTGACTTCTGACTAAGCACAATTCCACGATTCAGGTCGAAGGCTACTGCCTTATATTTGCCTAAGATAGGATTTTGCTTGAACTCATAGACTGCCAATGTGTTCTTATTGAGTCGATATTTATTGTCATACTTGATGTATTGCGCTAATTGCGAGTCATTCTCAATTCTCCGCTTAGTTAAGTCCTTGGACCAATTACGATATTCTATGTCAGTGGGCAAGCTAATAATCCCCAAGTTACGTTGCTTGTAGGCTGACACATCCATCACACTCCCTATGTTTGAATATATCTATATTGTTTTGAATATTGAATAGTATTATACAGGATGAAGCATTGATTGTATAGCTAGAAATTATTATGCTGAAAAAGCCGATGATCACTTAGATCATCGGCTTAAGCTTGAAGTTGCCAGCAAAGGGGCAGAAAAATTAATTAGATTTGGCATTGCTTCATATCTAATTAATTTAGATCAGTAAAGAAATAGACTCCGCGTTTTTCCATTCGCATAATTCCAATCTCTCTGCATTTTTGAATGATTTTTGACGCAGAATTTGGTGCTATCTCTAAAAAATTAGCAAGTAAATTTCGATTAAACGAATATTCAGAGCTATATCTCATATAAAATTCTAGTAATTTCTCAATAGTTTGCTCTCTAAAAATTTTATCTATGCCTTTTTCTTTCCATTTTTTAATTATATTGTTTTCTTCACCCTGAAGTGGACTCTTTTCACTTTGAAGTGGACTCTTTTCACTTTGAAGTGGACTCTTTTCACTTTGAAGTGGACTCTTCTCACTTTGAAGTGGACTCTTTGGCGTAGCAATTCCTCTGTTAGGCAAGGTTACTAAGAATACTGTATCATCTGAATAGAATGATGGTTGCTCTACAAAATTAGTATACGCACTTAAGATTCGTTGGATACCACTACCACGGCGATCCATGTAATGTAATCTACCAAAAATGTCAGAGATAATTTCATTTCTTCTCATAGAAGGAACATGCTTTAGATTAAGATCTTGAATTCTACTCCCATTAATCATGCCACCAGGCGACACAATTTCCATCCGATCATCAAACATATCAACATGTACTTCAGAACCCTGAATCTGATAATCACGGTGAATTAATGCATTAACTAAAACTTCTCGAACAGCCTTGAATGGATAGTCGCTATTTTCTTCTCGTCGCATTCCACGAATTGTCCAAGGATTCTTAGAATTGGTTCTAATAAATGCTTCTGCATTAGATAGCAGAGTAATCAAACTTGCATCTGTAAATTCTTCATCATCTAAGGCATCTCCATCAACACTGCCTTTTTCGATTCCTTTCCACCGAGTACAGACAATCTTAGACTGGCGTAAATAACCTTGATCACACAGTAATAGCCCTGCGTTAGTCACGATATTATCTTGTGTTACAAATCCCATCGAAATTAAATCGCGTGAAATATCAAAGTCTTCACCAGTTTCTTTCTTAAAGGTAGCAGCTAATAAGGTGAAACTTACATCTGGTAATTTATAGCTAGTCGGAAGTGCATCAAATGTTTTGTTCATTCCTTTTAGCAGTAAATTATTTTGCTCTATCGGTGTTGCTTTTTCTGAACGATCTCCATGCCGCATAAAAATAGCATGTTCTTGCGTATTGATATAATAATATGGATAATCTGGACCAGGAGCGACTTCTAGATCAATGCATTTCTTATCTGAATATTAACTATCAATAGGAGCTAATGTAAATCTAGGCCAAGGTGAAACTCGGGTAGAAATAAGTTCAGAGATTTTAGAAGAAGTTTGTTGTAAATTATCTATTCCGATAAACTTATGCTCTTCATCAGTCACGCCAAAGATAATGTGTCCGCCTTTTGTATTTGCAAAAGCTACAACAGATTTAAGCCAGCTTACAGGTTTAGTAGTTTCTAATGATTCCTTGTAATCAAGATAAGTAGCTTCCATATTTTTAATGTCATCTAGTTTCATTAATACACTTCCTCGTATTATATACTTGCTTAATTATATCATGGAAAATACAGTAGATTAGCTACTTACTGTTCGCCTTAACTAATATGTGTGACTACAAATGAAGTGTAAGAATAATGAAAACTAGAGCAAAAGAAAAACGAGGCGAATGCCTCGTTTTATCTTTATCTACTACATAGACTTAATTAAAAGTTTGAAGCCTTTACGTAAGTCTTCTTAGTATCGTTGCCGATCTTGTAGTATTGCTTGCCGTTCTTGAATGTGTAAGTACCACCGTAAGTAGTTACTTCTTCACCCTTCTTAAGAACAACCTTGTTAGCACGCTTCTTTGAAGTTGCGTAAACGTATGCGTTGTGCTTCAAAGTACGCTTAGTACCGTCGATGTTGTCGGCGTTGATGTACTTGCCAGTAGCCTTGCCGTTTTCGATTACTTCGTAGTAAGTCTTGTCACCGATCTTAGTAGTTGAAGTTGCAACAGTTACCTTGTTGTAACGAGTTACCTTGTCAGAACCAACACGCTTGCCGTTCTTGTCATAGAAGAATGCGTTGTGCATAATAGTCTTTTCTTGGCTAGCAACAGTAGTCTTCTTACCGTTTGGAACTGAAACAGTTACTACTAATTGACCAGTCTTGCCGTTGATGCTTGACTTAGCGTTCAAAGTCACAGTGAAGGTGTCAGGAGCAGTGAAGTTACCAGCAGCATTAACAGGGATGTTTTGCTTCTTAAGTTCAGCAATTACAGCATCCTTGTTAGTAGTAATAGTTACTGGGCTATCCTTTTCAGTACTACTCATGAATTTTGAATCATTGTATTGAACAGCAGTGTATTGCTTTTCAATATTAGCTAAAACATCAGCAACATTTAATTCACCATTGCCATTAGCAAGGGTAAGGTATAAACCTTTGGTTTCAGTAGTACCACTGTTTTGGTTAATAAAGAATACAGAATTAGTGTTACCTTGGTTGTAAGCCTTAAGTGATTGAGTGTAAGTCAATTCAGTAGCGTTACCATATTGGTCCAAAGTTAACTTGTAAGAACCATCAGTATTCTTAGTTACATTCTTACCTGAAAGTTCACCATTAGCAAGCTTAACAGTAACAGTCTTGTTCTTCATTGCTGAGCCAAAGCTGAAGCCAACGTTAGTAAGAGTAAGAGTGTATGATTGACCAGCAACAACGTTGTTCAAGTTATTTTCAACTTTCTTAGTTTCCTTGTTGTAGCTATAAAGGTTAGTCTTACCATCAGAAACAGTCACGTCTTGAGCAGCGTCAGCTAAGCTTGATGATACACTAGTACCGTTAAGAGTAGCAGTTAATTCACCACCAAGAGTAGCATCAGCAGTTACAGCGTTATTAGCCTTAACTGGTGCGTTTAAGCTAAAGTTTGATGATACATTAACAGTGTTAGCAGCATCGGTTGCAGTACTACCTGCACCGTTTAAGTTAAGAGTAACATTGCTGTTAGTAGTTGCAGTAGTAGTTGCAGCAGCAGCAGCTGAAACAGTAGATACAGCAGAAGCAGCGACAGGAGCAACAGCTAATAAAGCAGCAGCAGCGCTAACAATTCTTAAATTTTTCTTCATGTGGTCTTTTCCTCCTTGAAATATAAAAAAATGTAATAGGCCATAGGTTCAGCATGTAGGGAGCCTATAATGTACAAAATTCTTCAAAGCAAGATCCATGAGTTTATAACTCTCATGAGGTAGTAGTCATTGCTGAAGGATCAGCATGCGTACAGGCGACACGCCTGAAGCACGTCCTATTACTTACCACGATTCATATTGTACTAACCTCTTGAAAAAATAGCAAGTTAAATTGACTACAATCTTGCTTTTGTAATAATTCACCTATTCCCTATCCCAATACCATTCACACAAATCTAAAATAACAAAATGCCGTAATCCTAGACACAACAAGAAAAAGCGAGCATACGCCCGCTTTACTGTTTCTTTACTTTTTCTTAAATTTTACAACGATGTAACAAAATCAATTGAAAAAGTAATATTACTATACGATTTCTGTTAAAGGTCTAAGTGTGAACTCTACATCTTGCGATATTTTCTCCTGAGCCTTTTGACCAAACTGATTAGCTGATCAAGCAAGTCAAGATTAGTCTTGCTCAGCTGCAGGTTCAGCCGCAGATTCTGCTGAATCATTAAAGATGTCAGTAACAGTACGTTCAATATATGCAGCAGATTGAGGAGTGTGGTAATATGCAACACCGTCTTTCTCAAATGCATTGGCTTCCACAATCGTATTCATCGCACCACGCACTTGGTCCGCAGTAAGATTTTCGATTGCATCCCCCAACGTAATACTAATTTTCTTCTTTTCTCCGTTCAAGAAAGTTAACTTCATAGTCTTAGTAGTTTTAGCCATCATTTTTTCTCCTTATTTCCTAAATATGTTCGTTAATTTATTCAGCTGCTGGTACAAGACGTGACTTCTGCACTAAGTATGCTTCATCAAGTGAGTCTTCTTGCAAACTAGCAATTGCTTGACCCACCTTTTGCAACTCATCTGCCTTAGCGCCAGTCTTTACGTTCTTCAAGTTACGGGTCTTTTGCCCATTCTTATACTTCTTGTTGCCAAATACATATTGGATTGATTGTTCAGTTAATTCGTAATTCATATTTTTCTTCTACCTCTTAATAATTAGTTAAAATTGAGTATTTTGTAATCAACCTGCCGGCCAGATGTCTTACACTATAACTAACGATTCAAAGTCACCAATTGGCTCAAATTCGTTAATATTTTTTCTAAGATAAGGGAGAGTTGTCTTAATATGAAGAAATTAGTCTTTTGGGGTGTTATTGCTGCGATGTTCATCTTAGGTGGAGGTGGCGCCGGTGCTTACATTAGCCATGCCAACACTCAAACGCACAATAATACTTCCTATAATAATTCCAATAAAAAGAACGCTGATCCTGACCAGCAAAAATCTAATAATTCTGATGCAGATTCTAACAAAGATAATTCTAGTCAGGATGATTCTGCAAAATCCTCATCTGATAAGGATAAAGAGCAGTCCAAGAAGTCCAGCTCATCAAACAAGAAGTCAGATGATCAATCAAGTTCTTCATCTTCTTCAAGCGATCACCAGCAGGAACAATCATCCAGCAGCCAATCCAGCGCGGCTTCCTCAAGCAACGATCAATCATCTGCCGTAAGTTCCAGCTCTGCTGCTGATGATAACAAGTAAGCAAACGAAAAAGGAGCCAATTTGTTGCTCCTTTTGTTTGTGCTCACTGTATTCACAGTATATACTTAAATAATAAAATATTTTTAGCATAAGGAGGGCTTATTATGGTAGTCAAGGCTAGAAAACAAGGAAATTCAATAGTGCTTACCATTCCAAGTACTATCAAAGTTCCACTTAATACAGAATTCTCTGTTGATGTAAATAAAAACGGTGATATTGTATACAAAAGAATTGCTAAAAACAATTATGATTTATGGTCAGACCCCGCTTATGACGATTATGATTATGATACTGAAATAAAACGAGAATACCAAGAATTAGGATACAATCCTAGAGAAGTCAAACCTGTCGGAAAGGAACTATCAAATGAGAAGGATTGATGTCCATCAAGGTGACATAATAATGATCGATGCTGAACCACATGCTGGTCACGAAATGGGTGGACATGATTCTGAAAAAGGAAATATTCGTAGACGCTATTTAGTAGTGAGCAGACATGCTTACACTAAAAAGTCTGGATTAGTAATAGGACTAGCAATTACTCATAACCATATTACAGATGATCCATTTAGATTCTATGTGCTAGATTATGCTAGTCACACAAATGGAGATGCATTATTATTTCAAATGCTATCGTATGATTTCATTGCCCGTCATGGAAAAATAATCGGCCACATAAAAGAATCAACAGAATTCGATAATTTACTCCAACAAGTAAGAAATATTTTTTCAAAAGAATAATTACTTAAATTATCATCCATCAACCAATCCAGCGCGGCTTCCTCAAGCAACGATCAATCATCTGCCGCAAGTTCTAGCTCCGCTGATGACGAGAAGTAAAAAATAGCCGTTACTCACATTGAGTAGCGGCTATTTTCATTAGACCTAGGCTTCTTTCATCATTTGTTCAATTTGATCCCGGGAAACAGAATCATGGTAGTCTTCTGTCAGATCCTCCAAAGTTTTGGAATCTGATACACCATAGCTTCGGTTACGACGAATGATCTTCTTAATTGCATTCACTGTTGCACTTAAAATTCCTTTTTCTTCACCGTATTCACGCTCTTCAGCTAGCTTAGTCTCATAGTCCATAATAGTATCCCTCCAAATTGGATCTGCGTTCATTTCTGTGATTTTCTGCCGAATTTTGTTATAGATTCTCTGCTGTGTATCATCAGCAAGATTATTTAACAGGTAATATCTATCTTCCATTAGATTTACTAGCGGTACCAATGCCTCTTCTGCAGTGACTATATTACCCTTTGAATTAATTATAATTTCTTCCTTTCCATCGTTCAACTCATCCATTCGATCCTTCACACCATATGATCGATACCATCGTTTTACTGGTTCTACACCGTAGTCCTGTTCTTTGAGATCAAAAGTACAAAATGTGATCAACGTCAGATTTTGTAAATTTTTGTATGTATCTCCTTTCTTCAAGGTATACCTTTGGTCTAATTGCGAACCATAGTAGCGCAACCTTTTACCTAGATCTCTCTTATCAGTTGTCTGCATTTCCAAGTCATACAAATTATGATGATTGTCTTCAACTAAAATATCCAATCGTACGTCTTTTTCATGCCGATGACTTGGATCTTTAATTTCCTTTTGTTTCAAAGGATAATAGATTTCATCAATCACTCGATCTGGCAAAAGCATTTGCAAGATATACTTACAGATCTCCCTATCACTCATAACTTCACCAACGACTTGATCTTCAGTGAACCCATACCATTGTCGTCCTTTTCCGTGCGTTTCTTCCATAGCGCACCTCGCTTTAGCAAATAGTAGGACAAAAGCCCTCCACTATTTATTACGCAAAAAAGTACATTTTTTCTTTTTTATTTTTCAATAATTCTAGCCCCAGTTAAGTTCGTCATACTTTGTTTGAATGAAATCTCTAATTACTTCATTTTACTAATTAAAACTGACTCCATCCTTTTGCTTCTCTCAGCCACTTCTATTTTTTTGCTAAACTAGCTAAAATCAGAAAAACGTGATACCATACAACTACAGATAAAAAAGCAACTTTGCATATGCAAGGAAAATAAGACGCAAAAAATCGCTACTCTAAATGCACAAATGAGTAACGATTTTTTCATTCAACCAAATTTTATAGCGCTAAAACTAAATGCATTGGCTATAGGCTAGTGACGTTTGCGGTGTTTTTTCCTCTTGCATCTCTCAACCACTTCTATTTGCTTTTATTTGTAGAAGTCTGTAAAATTATTATTGACTTTGTATCTATTTATTTATAAATAAAGGGGTAACAACTTTGACTGAAGAAGAAAAGAAAGCTCAAGCTGATAAAGAAAATGAAGAAAACGACGACTTTAAAGTCGTAATGCCAGAAGCTAACAGGACTACTATGCCACAGGAAGAATTCAAAGAACAACCTGATTACTTAAAGGTCTTCGCTAACTTCTACATCGCTGAATTCGATGAAGACGATCTTGAAGTTATCAACCTTTACGATGAAAATCACAACATGGTTGATATCAATCGCTATGTTTTAAACAACATCCACTTCCCACGCAAGAAGTTGGTTGATCATGTGTTACAATACCACGACTACAACTTTAAGGACTTGCTTAAGACCATGGAAGAAAAGACTGGTGTTAAGCCAGAAGAAATGCTTACTTATGAAGCATGGGAAAAATGGGACGAAGACCAACGTACTAAGATTCCTTCATCACTTTCATAATTTATATCAAAAAGGCTCCCTGTATGGGGGCTTTTTTACTGCATATTTTTTATTATAATGCACTAACTTTATCATCACCAAATTCTAGATTCAATTTCTGACAAATCTCACTTGCATTGTCCAGCGAAATAGACGAAAATAGGTACAACAAGGGAAAATGTCATCGTGGCATTTTCTTTTTTTAGTAAAACTACAATTTTGTTGTGGGAGATAACGAGATGATGAATAATAAAGCTAAACGCATGAGCGCGGCTGGCTTACTGATCGCCATCGGTATTGTTTATGGCGATATCGGTACTAGTCCGCTTTATGTTATGAAATCAATTGTCGAAGGCAATGGCGGCATTGGTAATGTAAATCGTGACTTTATCATTGGATCAATTTCATTGGTTCTTTGGACTGTAACGCTACTAACTACCTTACAAACCGTAATTATTGCCCTCAAGGCAACTAACCACGGAGAAGGTGGGATTTTTGCCTTATACACATTGGTTAGAAAACGAGCTAAATGGTTAGTTCTACCAGCGCTAATTGGTGGAGCCGCTATTTTGGCCGATGGTACTTTAACTCCAGCAGTTACAGTTACAACTGCGATTGAAGGACTGAAAGGACTGAACTTTGGCGGCAATGTACCCGTTTCTACTCAAAACATGGTTATTGCCATCACTGTAGTCATTCTGCTAGTTCTGTTTTCTATCCAAAAAATGGGAACTAGTATCATTGGTAAAGCCTTCGGCCCAATCATGTTCCTTTGGTTCACTTTTTTGGGCGTAATGGGTGTAATGAACATGGCTGGTGACTGGTCAATCTTGCAAGCAATCAATCCCATCTACGCTATTAGGTTATTAGTTAGTCCATATAACAAGGCAGGTCTCTTTATTTTAGGATCAATCTTCCTGGCTACTACTGGTGCTGAGGCCCTATATTCAGATGTGGGTCACGTTGGTAAAAGCAATATTATTGGTTCTTGGCCATTTGTTTTTGTTTGCTTGTCACTCAACTACTTTGGTCAAGGCGTTTGGATTTTGAACAACCCAACTTACCGTCCTGCAGACGGCGGTGTGCTCAATCCATTCTTTGAAATGATCCCAGCTAACATCAGATTGTTTGCCATCATTTTGGCTACTATTGCTGCTGTTATTGCTTCTCAGGCCCTAATTACCGGTTCATTCACTTTAGTTGCAGAAGCTTCAGGCTTGAAGTTCTTGCCAAGAATGAACATCAACTACCCATCTAACGAAAAAGGACAAATTTATATTCCTTCCATTAACAAGGGTATCTGTGTTGCTACTATCGCAATCGTCTTATACTTCCAAACTTCAGCTCACATGGAAGCAGCTTATGGTCTGTCCATTACAATTTCAATGTTAATGACTACCATCCTGCTTTATGAATGGTTAGTAATGAAGAAAGTCAACACTGTTTGGAACTGGATCTTCTTGATCTTCTTCGGTGTCCTTGACATCATGTTTATGATTTCAAGTTTGACTAAATTTACTCATGGTGGTTACGTTTCACTCTTCATCGCTGGTGCTATCGGCTTCGTAATGTATGTTTGGTATTACGGCAACAAGGTTCGTGACAAGCGTGAAGCTCGCAATGCTTACGTTCGCTTAGATGAATATACCGACATGTTAACGAACTTAAGTCACGATGAAAATTACCCAACTTATGCTACCAACTTGGTTTACATGGCCAACGTTAAGTACAATAAGTTCATCAAACGTGAAATCCTGTACTCAATTTTGGATAAAAGACCTAAACGAGCAAAGGCTTACTGGTTTGTCACTGTCAATGTTACTAACGAGCCATTTACCGCTGAATATGCTGTTAACACTTACGGTACTAAGAACGTGATTAACATTCAGCTTTATCTTGGATTCAAGAAGCAGACCAGTGTGAACGTCTACATTCGTCAGATTGTTCACGACTTGATTGCTGACGGAACGATCGAGGCACAACCACAGGAATACACCACTACCCCAGGACGGGACGTTGGTGACTTTGCCTTCGTAATTGTTCAAGACGTAATTAGTCCGCAAACGCAATTAGTAGGATATGAAAAATGGTTAGTCGAAGCTCGTGTTCGTTTGCAGAACCTTTCTTCCAATCCTGCTTCCTGGTTCGGATTGGAATACGCTGACACAATCATCGAGCGGATTCCATTAATCCTTGGTCGACCAAATCCATCCTATATTAAACGGATTAAACCAAAAGATTATTCCAACGCTAAAACAAAATAACCATCAAAAAAAGACTCCGAACAGGAGCCTTTTTTAGTGCAAAAAATTTATTAATGGGTAATAAGTTATAAAGGGCTGCAGTGTAGTAGCAGCACTGTAGTCATTCTTATTATAGGAGCTTATATGTAATTTAGCTAATTTTTCATACTCGATATTAAGAAAAGTTACTTACCAAATTACTACTCTCTTTTCAGGAGCAAGCCACATACCATCATTTTCAGTCACATCAAAAGCCTTATAGAATTCTTCTTGGCATTGTGATTGAACGTTGGCACGCTCTGGACCAGGTGCATGAACATCAATAGATACTTGTGTCTTGATTGACTCTGGCAATTGTTTAGTTGCCCAAACGCGAGCAAAGTTTTCAAACAACTCTTGCATTGCCTTCTTATCAGCACCTTCACCCTTATTAGCTTCAACAGCAGCAGTTAAACCACCTTGGTCGGCAATATTTTCAGACACGATTTGCTTACCGTTCAAGGTTACAGGGCCATATTCAATACCATCAAACAAGTCGATTTCAGCTTGCGTTCTCTTCTTGAATTCAGCAAAATCTTCATCAGTCCACCAATTCTTCATGTTACCAAACTCATCGAATTGAGCACCGTTATTGTCAAAGGCATGTGATACTTCGTGTGCAATAACAACGCCGATTCCACCATAATTAGTAGCACGACTTTGTTTCAAGTCATAGAATGGTTTTTGCAAAATTGCAGCTGGGAAAGTTAAATCATTTCTTTGTGGGTCGTAACATGCATTAACCATATCACCTGGCATCAACCATACCGTACGGTCAACATCTTGGTACAATTTCTCAAGATTGTACTTAATTTGTTCCCGACCAAATTGCACTTCATTTTCATAAAGGCTAGCAGTTGGATCAACTTGTAAACGGTCATAGATTTCTTCAATCTTGTCTGGATAACCGATCTTTAAGATCAAAGCGCGCAACTTAACGATTGCCTTATCCTTAGTTGCTTGAGAAAGCCATGAATTTTCACGAATTCTCTTTTCATAAACATCAAGCATCTTGTGAATCATATCAGTCACGTCTGCTTTAGCTTCTGCGCCAAAGTAAGTTTGACCATAGTAGACACCTACTACTTCGCCGAAGTCACCATTAGTAATATGATATGCCTGCTTAACGCCACTTGAAAGCTCAGGTTGGCCTGACAAAGCTTGACTAAATGGAAAGGCAGCTTCACGGAAATCTTGTGACAAGCTGTAAGCTACGCCATTAATAAACTTAACCAGCATCCAAGCCTTAATTTCAGCAAAGTTTTCTTCATTCAACAATTCTTCCGCGTGATCTAAGTAACGTGGTTCAGTTGAAATTACCCGTTCTGGCTTCTTGGTAAATAATCCGCCCAAGAAGTAATCCATCTTGAAGGAATCGAATTTTGCTTCAAAGTCAGTCAATGAAACTGGATTATAAGTTGCTGGATAATCAGCCCATTCTTCAGTTGACTTAACTACCTTAGCAATCTTAGCGTCATACTTAATTGCCAAGCCAGCGTAATCTTCTGCGTCCTTTTCATCAAGTCCGGCCATTGTTAACAACTTAATAGATTGCTTTTTCAAAACATCCAATAACTTCTCAGCAGCTGGAGTCTTGTAAGTAGTCGTATCTGGCAAGAAAGTACTTGGACCACCAAAATTCAATGAGTGAATCTTAGTATTCTTCATATCTGCTTCAACACTGAAAGCAAATGGAACGGCAAAACCATTCTTGTAAAAATCTGCTGCCTTCAAGTTAAAGTCAGCGAAGTTGCGCAAGTCTAAAATTTCGTGCAAATCTGCCTGAATAGGTGCGGCACCATCCGCATTTCGCTTGTCAAAGTTTTTAGCAACCTTGTAAAGCTCAACTGCCTTCTTGAAGTTAGGCACAGTAGGCAGTTCCTTCTTACCAGCAGCAAAATCTGCAAAATCTTGCATCAAGTTCTTTTCAATATTAAGATCGATCCCATCAAATGAACTGGTTCTTGAACGATCAGATGGAATTTTAGCCTTTTCCAACCATTCTGAGTTAACAGCCAAATATAAATTATCTTGTAGACGCGCTGAAGTATTAGCCTTAGTAATGTCACCAGCACCGCCGCGTACGTTAAAATACATTAAATTACCTCCCTAGTGGAAAAATTTTTCATATAAAGACATGATAGCATTATAAAAAAATTAACGCTATCATGTTGTTTTTATTTTACAAATAATTTTAGTTTTTTCTGTAGTTTCGCATGCATTGGAATAAGCATGACTAAAAGCAAAAAGATACCAATTGCAGCAACAGCAAAGAATTGAATATAGCCGAAATCTTCAATGATTAAACCACCAAATAATGGACCTAGAGCTCGACCAATTGACGATGCAGACAAGGTTAAGCCTTGATACTTGCCCTTACTAGAATCGGGCGACAGATCATTGACATAAGTTGGTATCGACGGCATTGCAGTTGCTTCACCTAAAGTTAAGATAACCATGGATAAGGCAAAGTGTGCAAAATCTTTGGCAAAAATCAAAGTAACAAAAGAAATTGCAAACATCAAAGTGCCAAATAAAATTTGTCTAAATAAGCTCTTAAAGATAGTAAAACGACTTAAGATAGCTTGCACGATGACAATAATTCCGGCATTGATGGTCCATAACAAACTATACAGATGAAAAGGAATGCCCAAAGAAACCATGTATACAGACAAGTTTGATTCCCAGTTCATGTACATCAACCAAATTACAGCGATCGTAACAAAAAAGCCAATTGACATAATCAGATTGTATTTAGGCATCGGCTCAAAGGCCTGCTTCTTTGATTCGCCCTTGTTAGCCAAACGCTCCTTGTGGAACTGAATCATTGGCCGATAATTAATAATTGCGTTAACGCAAACGCCAACGAATAAAAGACCAGCAATGACAAATAATAAAGTCACTGAATAATCATAAAGATAACCTACTGCTAATGTCCCACAAACGACCCCAACATTTTGAGCAAAGTAGATCATATTGAAGACATAACGACCTGGCTTAGACTTAATACTAGTAGCAATCGAGTTAATCAATGCTCCATTCCAGCCGCCCAAAAAGCCAGTTAAAGTCATCCAGAGCCAATATAACGGCCAACTATGATTCAAAGCCATGCCAAATAAGACAGCCGCATCTAAAGCAGCCCCCACAATCAGCAAGACATATGGATCCATATGGTCATAGCACCAGCCTGAAATAAATGACCCAATCATATTTGCAACACAGTTGAACAGCAAAACGACACCCACTAAAGCTAGTGAAACGCCAAGATGGTCGTGCAGGTAAACTGAAGTCAATGGCCAAATGAAGCTGGAACCCAGCCACGTTAGTAATTGGCCTAGAAGAAGCCAATGCAATTTGATTTCATCAGCTGGTTGTTTTCCATGTGCTGTGCGCATTTTCTCTCTTCCCTTCTTTTTAATCATTCTCTCAATCTAGTCTAGCAAGAATTGTGATTTTTTGCACGAAGGCAAAAGAAACATACTAACCTAGTGTTGGATCATGAATCGACGGATTCACGATCTGGCACTTTTTATTTTGTCTAAAATAGAAAGTGAAGATAAAGCAAATCAAGTCTTCAGCTTTTTAGACACTTGATGTCGTAAAAGAAACGGACTGCTTTACCACCTATTCTTAAGTCTCTTCGAAGTCTGTGGGCACTTAGATGCCGTGTTTAGAAAATTAGAATTAATAGGTTGATAAAGAGGTTTATCTTCACAGCGGAGGTTATATTATGGAATCACAAATTATTTTCGGTATTGATGTTAGCAGTAAATCTTCCACAGTTTGTGTGGTTAATGACCGGATCAAACAAGGCGAATCTTTTAGAATCTCTAATGATTCCTTTGGCTATCAAAAACTTTATGAGCAACTGAACCAATATTTGATAACTCCTTTAGTTGTTTTCGAAGCTACTGGTGTTTATTCTCTAAGCCTGCAAGCTTTCTTAGAGGATTATCATATTAAGTATTTGAAGCTTAATCCGCTTAAAGCGAAAAAGCTAATGGACAATAATTTACGCCATAATAAAACTGATAAGGTAGATGCTTATCGCCTGGCTTTAATTCAATTTAATGCCCCGCAAAAGCTGCGTGATCCACAGCCCAGAGAGTATCATGAACTTCAGAATGCCAGTCGCTATTATGAAGAACTTACTAGGAGTATAGTTACTACTAAAAATCAATTGCACCGCAACCTCCAATCCACTTTCCCACAAATTGAAGAAATACTGTCTCATCCATCTGGCAGAATTTATTGGGCGCTTGTTAGTCTTTTCCCACATGCTGGATATGTTCTAGAAAAGAATGAGACACAGGTAACTCAAATGCTTAATTCTATTTCTGGAATAGGACAACAAAGGGCACGGTACTTAACCACAAGATTATACGCTTTTGCTAGAGAAGCTTATCCTTATGATTCCAAAGATAGTATTATCGTTAGAGCTATTCAAAGGAACATTTCTAATTTATTTTCACTCCAGCAAGAACGCGACTATGTAATTAACTACATGGAAAAGCTGGCTAAAGCAGTAAACGCTCGTGCTTTATCCATCTATTTGAGTATCCCAGGGGTTGCTAGAATTACAGCAGTGAGATTAGTAGCAGAGCTCGGTGATCTAAGACGGTTTAGCACTTCAGCTCAAATTGATGCGTTTGTTGGCATTGATCCAGGAAGGTACCAATCTGGTGAAAAAGACAGTTCTCTTGGCATTACCAAGCATGGCAATCATATTGCCAGAAAAATACTTTATCGAGTTATTACTCAAATGGAGACGGTAAAGGCTACGCAGCCTTGCCATATAACTGATTATTATGACAAGAAAAAACGATCTTCAAATAGCCAAGGCTATAAGAAAATCGCCATTGCATCAGTCCATAAACTGATACGCACAATGTTTGCTCTTATCAAACATGATCAATTATATGATTACAACATAGCCACCGAAAATAAAAGACTTTAGCTGAAATCAAATAATCAACTTAAGTATAAGCAACCTATGGAAAAACTACAAGTATTCATAGGCTTATTTGTGGTACTTTCGCTTTTTCTTAAATTTAAACTCTTATTTGCTTTAACCTTATTCGCATCATTAAAACAAGTAAATTTATTTTCTTAAATCATTGATAATACTTGACTTTGGGTAGAAAAAAGCTGCATCCCTTACTAGAACACAGCCCAACAAGTTAAATTTTTTTCTTTTCTTCAGTCCAGCTTCTAATTTCCGTCACATCTTGTGCTACCTCAAGACAACCCAGATACTTTCCATTTTTATCACGTACTGCATAATAGCGTAGGTATAAGCAGCGCTTCATCTTGTGTGGAGTAAAGTGAAACTCATACTTGTCAACTTCACCTGAATGAAATTGCGCAAAAATCTTTTTAATTAACGGTCTACTTTTAGCAGTGTGACACGAGAATACATCATTGCCAATAGCATTGCGCGAGTGCGGATAAATCTCAGCACCGCCGCCAAAATAAGCTACCTTATCGTGTTCATCAATAAAGGTCAATGCAAATGGCAACATATCCAAAATTGCATTTAACTGCTCTAAATTTAACCTTCCTTCTTCAAAATTAATGAGGAAGGATGAAAGATTGCTAACAGAAATAGGCCCTGCTTCTTTTTTAGCTTCCTTTGGCTTCCAATTCATTGGCTTGCGAATCAGGGTATAGCCAATCTGACTCTCTTCGCGTTTAACGTTGTACCAATCATCTTGATCAGCTACCTCGTCAATCATCGGAATCATAATGCTCTCCTCTTTAAAGATCATCTCAAGCACTTCATGACTCGCCTTTTTAATTGCCTCAGCCAACTGATCTTTATCTGGATGCTCCTCACCAGCAATCTTGCTTGCATCCCCAATTAAATCGCGAATATCATCATCAACGCCCCACATCACTTCGGGCGGAGCTGTAATGCCATATTTATTCATTAATGGAAAAAGCGAGGTCTCCTTACGTCGGTAATGCTTATCGATTGTTGCCAAATCACTCAATTCTTTTCTGATTTTATCCAGTGTATCTTGACCTGCTTGATACTTTTTCAAATCTGGCAAGAGTGCGTCATTAACCAATGATTTCAGTACCATATTTTCCAGCTTAATCGTATGCACCGGGTGCCCCGGAGTAGCAAAATCAGGATTTACCGCATTCTCCTTGATATTACCCTTAAAGACATCGGCATGCACATTACACAGGTATTGAATCTCTGCTGGGTTTAACCCCTGCTTGATTAATTCGCGCTCTGCCGCTGTGATTTCGGCCACATCAACCTGATCGAATTCTTCTTGAAACATCTTCTTTGCGGTCGCAAAATCGCCGCCGTTTTGAATATAATGCAAAATTTTCAGGATTGCGTCCTGTCTTTTTTTATCAGTCATTGATTACCTTGTATCCTTTATCTTCAAATGCTTTTTTCACTTTAGCCAAATCAAGTTTCATTGCCTGAGCTCCCAATGGGATGGTCATCACACGCCCCACCGTTTTAAGCAATCCAGGAATTTTAATTCTAGTAAAACCACAATCGTACATAATTTGAACAAAGTCAGGGTATTCATCTGCCATTTTCTTGATCGGTACTGAAAAGTCGATAATCTTCTCTTTGGTGGCTTTCTCCTGCTTAATTTGATCATCATGGTTAGTTACACCTAATTGCTTTTTAGCTGCACTAGAAAGACGCTCTGTCGTCCAGACGGGATACCAGACCAACTTAATGTCACAAGACTTAATTCCAGCAACTGAAAGAACAGCTTTTTGAATATGTTGTTCCAAATAATCAGATAAAGGGCAACCCATAATTGTCAAAGTCATCTTAATGGTTGCCTTATCTCCTTCGATATCGATACCATAAATCAGACCAAGATTTACTACATCAACTTGTAATTCTGGATCAATCACTTGGGTCAAGGCCGTCATGATTTGATCAATTTGTTTAATATTTTTTTCTTCCATTTTTTCACCTAGCAAAAAAGTCCAGAAAATCATTCCGGACTTTAGTTTATCTTATTTTTGCAATTTATCCCAGATGACAACCTTGCCTGCCTTCATCGACTTTGGCACATCAATAATTCGTTGGTTACTAGAACCTCTGAATTGCAGGGTTAAATCCTTTAAATCATTCATAAAGCGGCCATCAACTAGAATATCTATCTTAGACAACATTTCCTTTTTATCAGGTGTTTCTTTTTGCAATTCATCCCAAGTATATCCAGACCAGGACCAGATGTCCTTACTGTGGCCAAATTCTTTTCGAATTCGGTTAATAATTCTTAAACAAACCCAAGTATTCAAAAATGGCTCTCCGCCTAGTAAGGTTAATCCCTGCACGTATGGCTGGCCCAAGTCTTTAATAATGCGGTCTTCCAATTCTTGCGTATATGGAAAACCATAATTAAAGTTTTGGGCTGCTAAATTATAGCAACCAGGGCAATCGAACAAACAGCCTGAAACATAAAGACTACATCTAACGCCTTCACCATCAACAAAGTTAAATGGCTTATAATCCGCAATTTTATGTTTAGAATAATCCTCCGTCTTCCACTCTTGTGGTTTTGGATTTTTCGGCTTGCGGTGCATTCTTTTTAACTCACGTTGGTGATCTAACTGTGGCTTATATTGGTCAGGATCCACAAACATGGTATCCCCACCCATATTAACCTTGATCAAATTACTCCGGATATCTGGTCCTTCTTGAGTGTTTTTATCTTTTTCAGGCATTAGTACTCACCGTTTTTTACTTCTTCTTCGGTAGCTAAACTATCTTCCATGCCAAAGTCCATATGCTTAACCCGGTGCACGATTTCTTCATGACGACCGTGAACCATTGGCCGCTTCAATGGGTTGCCCAAGTAGCCACAAGTTCGCTTGACACAATCACAAGTAGCAGGATCATGATTACCACACTTAGGACATTCAAAACCCTTGGCAGTAGACTTGAATTCACCAGCAAAACCGCACTTATAACATTTATCAATTGGCGTATTAGTTCCTAGATAGCCTACCTTGTCATAAGCCCAATCCCAAACTGCTTCAAGGGCTGCTGGATTTTGCTTCAAGTTAGGGTACTCACAATAATGGATAAAACCACCTGCAGCATAATATGGATATGGTGCTTCAAAAGTCAACTTTTCAAATGGGGTTGGGTGCTTACGAACATCATAGTGGAACGAATTAGTGTAGTATTCCTTATCAGTGATGTCCTTCACCTTGCCAAACTTTGCCGTATCGAGCCGGCAGAAGCGATCAGTTAGACTTTCACTAGGAGTTGAGTACAAACTGTAATGCCAATGATATGGGTCCTCTTTTTCCCACTTAGCACACAAGTCATGCATTTTCTTCACGATCTCAATTGTAAAATCATGTGCTTCTTCATTGTGTTCCCAATCAGGACCATAAAAGACTGTCCCTACTTCGTACAAACCGATGTAGCCTAACGAAATCGTAGCTCGACCATTTTTGAAAAGCTCGTTAACATCATCACCTGGCTTAAGTCGTTTACCAAAGACGCCATATTGATACATAATTGGCGCATTTTCGGGCTTAGCTTGAATTGCACGTCTACCCTTAAAGGCTAAAGCTTGGTGGCAAGTCCGCATTCTAGTATTGAAGATTTCCCAGAATAACTTCTTATCGCCATGACTCTCCATGGCAATTCTTGGCAAGTTAACAGTTACAACACCCAAGTTCATTCTGCCCGAGTTAACTTCCTTACCATTTTCATCCTTCCAGCCTTGTAAGAATGAACGACAGCCCATTGGAGCCTTGAAAGAACCTGTAATTTTCTTGATCGTATCATACATTAAAACGTCTGGATACATCCGCTTAGTTGAACATTGAATAGCCAGTTGTTTAACATCGTAGTTAGGGTCCCCTGGATGTAAGTTCAAGCCCTTCTTAATGGTGAAAACTAATTTAGGGAAAATTGCGGTTCTGCGTTCTCTACCCAATCCTTTAATTCTGATACGCAAGATATCTTTTTGAATTTCTTTTTCAATCCAAGAAGTACCTAAACCAAAACCTAAAGTAGTAAATGGCGTTTGCCCTTGGCTAGAGAACATGGTATTAATCTCATATTCCAAGCCTTGCATGGCATCGTAAATGTCCTTCTTAGTTTGACTCTTAGCATATTCTTCCAGCTTTTCAGGATCATCAATGAACTTGCCAGCATCCTTTAAATGCTTTTGGTAGTTTTTCTCTGCAAAAGGAGCCAACACTTCATCAGCTCGATCAAAAGAACAGCCACCATATTGACTAGAAGCTACATTAGTAATAATTTGCGTAACTTGATGTGTAGCCACATTGATTGAGTTAGGACTAGTCATATAGGCATTTCCAATCTTGAAGCCATTAGTTAGCATATCCTTAAAGTCAATCAAACAGCAGTTAGTCATTGGTGAAAGTGGTGTGTAATCCAAGTCATGCCAGTGAATATCACCGCGCAAGTGGGCTTTAGCAATGTGCTCAGGCATCATGGTCAAACCAACTGTTTTACCAACGGTCCCGGCAGTTAAATCACGTTGAGTACTGAAGACCTCACTATCTTTGTTGGCATTCTCGTTAACAATCGTTGGGTCACCATTAACCATTCGCTTTAACCGTGCACGAGTATCGGTTTGTTTAATCCATTCCTCTTCATCGTGCTTGCGGTATTGCACATAAGCTTTAGCTTCATCCAAATAACCCAACTCATTTAGGCTATCTCTAAAAGCAACTGCTACATCTTGTGCATTTACTTCATCAGCAGCATCTAGTTTAGCCACAATTTTTTCAATTACAGCAGGTGCTACATTATCTAAATCTAGGTTATGCAAAACCATGTTGAGTTTAAAAATTGCGAACGGATACTTTGACCCATCACGTTTAACAAAAGTTTTAGGCGTATTTAATTTTGTTACATTTTGTTGGTTAAATTCTTCTTTTAGCATTTCAATCACTCCAAATATCGTGTCTTTATCATAGCACAAAACACAACATCTTGTATTATGTTCAAATATAGATGAATATATCTTGTATTAACCAAAAGACCATTAAATTGGGAAATGATTCAGCTAAAATTTTTTAGAAAAAAAGAGAGGCATTTTTTACCTCTCAATTTAAACTATTTGTTTAATTTTTTATTTTCTTCGTCAAAGATCTTACCCTTATTAACTTCATAGTAAGTCTTGTAACGTTTGAAGTAGTTATGGAACATGTACTTCATCAATAACCAGCGCTTGAAGTTTCTATCCTTGTCATAAAAGACAGTAGTACCATAGCGGCCCTCACGAATAAGTTCGTCAGCAGTCGTCTTATAGTCGTTGTCATAAGCATAATTATTGAAGATCTTCTTAGGCACGCCTAACCAAAGCTTGTATTTAGATTCAAGCTTATTACCATAAACTGTTTCCTTATCTTTCAAGGCATCTTCAACATAGTCATCAATGTACCATTTAGCCAAGTTGTAACCGTTCAAAGTTACGTAGAAGCTAGAACGTCCCTGACGTAAGTTGATTTCGAAGAACTTGAATTCACCATCACGTGGATCATATTTGATATCAAAGTTGGCCATACCAGTGTAGTTCAACTTTTCAAGGAATTGTTGTACTTCTTCGTACAATTTTTCATTGTACTCAGGCAAAATCGCCATGTAATTACCAATTGATTGTGGAGTTGGGTCTTCCAATAATGGGTGCCCTAAACACATCATTTTTACTTGGTGGTTCTTATCAACATAAGCATTCAAGGTCCGCATGTTAGAATCATCACCAGGAATAAAGTCTTGCAAAATAAGGTCAGCGTTGTAGCCATGAGTATAAATCTTAGTTACGATATCCTTAAATTCAGCCTTATCTTGAATGGCAAAAGTCTTCTTCCGACCTTCAAATTGACACTTCAACCATGAAACTGGATCTTCCGGCTTTAATTCCACTGGGAAATCAAATGGGACATCCTCGTACTTACCTGACTTGTAGTCATCCATCGTAATGATCTTAGTCTTAGGGTAAGGCAAGCCATATTCTTCCGCAATTTCATAAAAGCCTTCCTTAGAGATTAATTTTTCAAGTAAGTCATATTTTATGTAAGGAACGATAAAGACCTTTTTCAATTCATCTTGGTGCTTAGAAAGCAACTCAGCATAGCCATCACCACAAGCAATCAAGATAACTGGCTCCTCGTGATTCTTGTATTCTTCCATCTTTTTGTGCATCACGTCCATAAAAGTAGGATCGCTACTAAAGCCATGATGCAATTCAACGTCCACAATGCTTGAATAACGAGTAGCAGCAAGTTGAACGTCAGCTAAGGCCTTCACTTTAATGCCATATGCTTCATTAAATGAACGTGCCATACCATACACGTTGATATCACTACCGAGTAAGATCGGCGTAAATTTTTTACTCATCCTCAAAAAATCTCCCTAGAATTATAGTAATTTGCCTTGTGAAATTAGCTTAGCAACTTCAGGTTGCACGTGTTGATATTTCTTAACTGTGTTTTCGTAATCAACAAAGAACAACTTGTACCAAACAAGGAAGGTGTAGATAGTCCAGATTTGACGTCTATGTGAGCCATCACCTTCATAGTTGTCGTCAAGTAACTTGATAATCTTCTTTTGGTCAAAAATATCGTTGACAAATTCTTCTTCAAAAAGAGCATGAACTTGTTTGTAAAAACGTGGTTCCTTCAACCATTGCTTAATTGGAGTTGGGAAGCCAAGCTTAGGTCTCTTAGCCCACTCATCTGGTAAAACTTTTTCTGAAGCCTTACGCAAAGCATACTTGGTATCATGACGGTTAACCAAGTACTTAGTTGGGATAGAGTTAGCCAATTCCGCAATCTTCTTGTCGAGGTAAGGAACACGAACTTCAAGTGAATGGGCCATCGAAATCTTATCAGCTTTTTGTTCAATATCGTTAAGCATAAAGTGGTGCAAGTCAATGTATTGCATCTGCTTAACATTATCGACTCCCTTTACTTTCTTAAAGTCTTTTTGGTAAATGCCGTTAACAGTCAATTTATTGCGATACGTTGGCTGTAAAATGCTATTAGCATCTTTAGAAGTAAAGATAGTTGGGTAATCCATGTCATAGATAACCGATTGACCGACATAAAATTCACTCGGTTCAGCTAAATTGGTGTACATGTGAACTTTACCTGGGAAATTAGGCATTCTCTTAATCTTGTGTGCCAATTTAACCCGCTTCTTCTCAGGCAACTTTTTCAATTCTGAAGTAAAGACCTTAATAATGTCGTTATGCGTATGCATCCCGTAGTTCACATAACCAGCAAACAATTCATCAGCGCCTTCACCTGAAAGAGCAACAGTAACATGCTTACGAGCAAGTTTACACAAGTACCAGAGTGGAATGATTGACGGATTAGCATCTGGTTCATCCATGTGGTATTGCATTTCTGGGAAGTCACGCATTGCTTCATCAGCATCAACCTTATCGCTGAAGAACTTCCAGTGATTAATATCTGCTAATGCCTTAGCCTTAGAAGCTTCATCATAAGTTGAATCATCAAAACTTACTGAGAAAACGTCATCTGGGTTAAGCAAACTAGTCAAGTATGAAGAGTCGATTCCTTCTGATAAGAAAGCACCAACCTTAACATCAGCGTTTCTATACAAATCAACCGTTTCTTTCAAATCTTCGTTGATCTTTTGCAAAGTTTCTTCAAAGGAAAGGCTATTTTCTTTATATTCAGCATCCCAATATTGATGGGTCTTCATTTCACCATCTTTGTATTCAAACCAGTGGCCCGCTGGGAAGCGGTAAACGCCCTTAAAGAAGGTTTCTTCTAGGTCATTGTATTGATTCATCAAGTATGGCTTAACTGCTTCAACGTTTAATTCGCGCTTAAACTTTGGAAATTCCAAGAAACTCTTAAGTTCTGAACCAACAAGCAAGTGCCCATTTTGGTTACTGTAGTACATTGGCTTAATCCCAAAGAAGTCACGGGCACCATAAAGGGTCTTATTGTTGTCATCCCAAATAAGGAAGGCAAACATCCCGCGAACACGTTTAAGTAAGCCATCCATGCCCCATTCTTCATAGCCGTGCAATAATACTTCAGTATCGGCCTTAGTAGAAAAGACGTGACCTGCCTTAATTAATTCTTCTCTTAATGGTTTAAAGTTATAAATTTCCCCATTAAAAATAATTGCTCGAGTTTTATCTTCGTTATAAATAGGTTGACTGCCCCCACGAAGGTCAATAATTGACAATCTTCTAAAGCCAAGGGCAACTTCATCGTTAGTATAATAACCGTCAGAATTAGGTCCACGGTGTTTAATTGCAGCCATCATTTTACCAATAACAGCTTGTTTTTCATTTATCTTTGGATCATAAAACGCGACAATTCCGCACATAATTTAAATTCCCCTAAGTCAAATCTCTAAATCTTAATATTTGCTATAATATTCACTATTTTTTACTTTAACTTTTTTATTATAAGCTAAACACTTGTAATAGCCAAATACCTTTACTATTCCTTAACTAAATGAAATACACCCGGCGTCTAGAAGCTGCACCATAGCCAAAGGATTGAATGCGGTGTCTTTTTAAATCGACGTTCACAATATAACCCGCAAATTCATTATTTTGATCAATTCTTCGGTCTAAGTTTTTGTTGTATTTAGTTGTTAGCGAATGATTTGGCCCCATCAAGGCAGAACAGTTAAACAAAATATATTGAATCCCGTTGATCCGATACTGGTCTTCACGATGCCGATGTCCGCAGAAGTAGGCAATAATTCTCGCATTCTTGATATTAGTAAAATCAAAATCATTTGATAAACGAAATTCTGTTGGAACACCATTGCTAGCGTGCATTCGACCTTTTTCACGTTGATTAAAGGCAACTAGCAGTTCGTGCAAAGAGCGGCCATTATACTTAAGTGCATTAGACCCCTTTCGATTAATCGGGTTGGCATGGGACATGAAGATGATCTTTTTGTTGGAAGAATTAGCCAAAATTTCGATAATTTCCTCAATTTGATCTTCACGCACAGCCAATACAATCTTATTGTCATAGCGCTTTTGCCCGCGGTTATTTAATTCATATGGAACATCTGACGTATTAACTGAAATCACCCGCACGTCATCTAAATCAAAGTATGCCACCCCGTGCTGGCGCGAAACATAATGAATTCCTCGTTGCCGGTACATATCGGGCCACATAATATTTTCGAATTCATTTTCTGGAAATGAGGCTTTTAAATCATGATGTTCATCAAACTTATCATTTTCATCATGATTACCCTTGATACTCAAATATGGCACCTGATCCGACTTAAAAGACTTGTTCAGCTTGACCAATTCACTTTCACTGACCAGGCCAGCATCGGAGCCATCGATCCAGTCACCTAAGTGGACTTTTAAATCTACCAAGCCAGATTGATCTAAATAAGAAAATTCTTGCACATGTTGCAGCCCATTAAAGCCATAAAAATCGCTGCTATCTTTATCTTTAAAGTGAGTATCTGTAATTACACCGATATTGACCGAATTAGTGCCTGGGCGAATATGCTTTTTCACTTCCGTAGTGAAATTATCCAAGTAATTTTCCACCCAATAACGGCGCCCTGTCTTCTTATTATGAAAGGCACGAAAATGACCTAGTTTCGCATTATACTTGCGTAAATATTCCGGTGCTAATTTCGTTGTACTCTCTGGACTAAGTGCTTGTCGCAACACGCCGTCTTCGTCTTGATAAACGGTTAAAACATAGTCCTTACCATGCGGCGTACCATCAACGGCACCAACATGATATTCTCCAACAGTAGTATATTTTTGCATCGGATCAAGCAATTCACTATCTTTATCCATTGCAGAGCGTTTTTTGGCGCCAACGATTCGATCAACTATTCCCTTTGTGTGTTTAAACAAATTCATCTTTTCGCCTCAAAAAAGCAAAAAAAGCCGGCCGCTTACCAGCCGACTCAAATAATTTATGCGTTGTGTGCTAAAGCATATGCGGCAAGTCCAATTGATAATACAGCATCTTTAGACAATACTTCTTGCAAGTCCTTAGCTGCAATTGCTTGAACCGCACCAATAACTTTCAAGCTGTAAACAATTTCACGATAATCAGTAGTTGGATCGTATAAATCATCTTCATATGGATTCTCATGATTGTAGGTTAAGTTGATCTCGTCCTTATCAACAAAACCATCAACATGGTTAGTTAAAATGCGATCATGCAAATCAGTCAACTTACTGTCCATCTTGATCAAAGTTAGTTTGTGATCGCTTTCAGTTTCATAATATTGTTCTTCAGTCATGTCGAAGTAATCCTTGATTGGGTTATTTAAAACGCCCAAGTTATCGATTACTTTGTAAACAGCTTCAGCGCCAAAGTCTTGTTCGCCATTTAAAATTTTATCTTGTGATAAGGCTAAATCATCAGCCAACATCATGGTATCTAATTTTTCCATAGGATCCTCCTCGAAATTCACACCTAATTATAGCAAAAAAAGCTGTTAAAACCCTTATTTCGCACATAAAAATATAATTTCTCAAAAAATAATCGCATTTTTTTGCGTAATAAATAATAGAGGGGGTAAAACATTACTTACATAGAAAGAGAGAAAAATATGAATCAAGAAATTATTCGCTGTCCATGGGGCGATACAAAAGACGAAGCAGTACAGGAGTATCACGATCATGAATGGTGCAAACTTAATCTAGATGAGTCACATTTGTATGAAATGCTTGTGCTCGAACTTTTCCAATCAGGTTTAAGCTGGTCCACAGTTTTGCATAAACGCGACAATTTTAAAGCTGCATTCAAAAATTGGCAGATCTCTGAAGTCGCAAAGATGACCGATAAAGATATCGAGTCATTAATGCAAAACAAGGGCATTATCCGTAATCGAATGAAAATTAATGCTGCTGTTAAAAATGCTCGGGCATTTTTGGCAATTGAACAAAAATATTGTTCAGTCGCCAAATATTTACAAAATTTTGTACCTACTCCAATTGTGCATGATATTGCCAGCTTTGATGACGTTCCCGCTTCTAATGACCTATCGCAGAAGATATCCAAACAAATGAAAAAAGATGGTTTTTCCTTTGTGGGACCTGTAGTCATTTATTCCTACTTGCAGGGAATCGGATTAATTAATGATCATCTTAATCAATGCCAATTTAAATTTCACGGCTAACAAAAAAGCGGGGACTTTTCGTCTTCGCTTTCTTTAATATTCAAATTTTGGGAATTAGACTAACTTCTTTCTGATCCAACCAGAAATCCAGTCGATGATCACCACCATAATGATGATCCCTAGCAAAATGATACCAACACGGTCCCATTGACGATATTGCAAAGCTATAATCAATGGATAACCGATACCACCGGCACCTACCAAACCAAGGATAGATGCGGAACGAATGGAAACATCAAAACGATAAAGCGTATTTGAAATAAGTGCTGGCATCAAGTTAGGCAAAGTTGAGAACATGACCACATGAAACTTAGAACCACCGGCTGCAACAACAGCTTCATTTGGTCCGTCATCCAAGTTTTCAATTGCCTCTGAAAACAGCTTGGCAAGCATCCCCACCGAGTGGAAACCCAATGCCAAAACACCGGCTGCAGAGCCTGGACCCACAGCTTTAATGAACATCAAGGCTAAAACAATTTCTGGGAAAGAACGGATAATTGCCAAAACAATTTTACCAATTCTTGAAGTGTACCAGTGCTTATGCTTAGTGTGTGCTGCCCAAAAGGCAAATGGCAATGAAATAATTGCAGAAATAAATGTACCTAAGAATGCGATACAAATGGTTTGCCATAATTGCGAGATCAGATCTTCACCAGAGCCATTGTAAACGTATTTCCAATCCGGATGGAAAATCCCTGAGAAAATCGCTCCTGCAATCTGGCCAGCAGTTGCCTTGATCCCACCAAAGTTAATGCCAGTGAATGACCAAACAATAATGATGATTGTCACGATCGCAATCAGCCAATGCACTACTTGCTTTTTACGGTCAACGGGTTTAGCAGGTAATTTTTTCATAGTAGTATCCATTATCTCATTAACGCCTCCCGTGACTTAGATGAAACATAGTCGATTAAGACAACAACTACGATAATAACGATGATGATCGTACCAGTTTGAGCATAGTTGAAGACCTGCAAAGTCTGTTGCAAGTTCAAACCAATACCACCGGCACCGATATAACCAAGGACTGTTGATGCTCTGACATTGATTTCGAATGCATATAAAACATATGAGATGAAGTAAGTCATGATTTGTGGCAAAACTGCTTGGTGAATAATTTGTAATTTATTAGCACCTACTGCAGTTAAAGCTTCAATTGGACCTGGATCAATAGTTTCAATCGCTTCGTAGAACAGCTTAACAACCACACCAAAGGTGAAAACTGCCAAAGCCATGACACCGGCAACAGGACCGATACCAACAATAGCTACGAAAATCGCGCCCAAAAGCAAGTCAGGAATAGTTCTGATGATGTTCATGATAAAACGAAGCACACCAGTCACTGCCTTGTTTTTAACAATATTACGTGCAATTAATAATGAATAAATAAATGCGATTACTGACCCAATGACGGTTCCCAAAACAGCCATTTTAATCGTTTCAATCAACTTAGGCCAAATAACACTCATATAGCCCCAATCTGGGTGAGACATTTGCACAAAAATATCCGCAAATTGATCCCAGTTTTGGAATAAAACAGAAATGTGCGTATTGGTTACATCAATTGAAATGAACAAGCCAGCGACCATGATGATGGTCCAAACCAAATTCATAATCTTGAATTTACGCTTAGGCAAATTCATTGCATCTTTTGTTTTAGGCATTATTCTGCCTCCTCGCTGCCGTCGCCACCATTATAAATATCAGTGAAGACAGACTTAGGAGTATCCTTCATCTTACCATCATAAACAACTTGACCAGCGCGAATACCAATTACACGTTCACCAAATTGTTGAGCCAATTCGATACTGTGCAAGTTGGCAACAACAGTCATGCCGTATTTTTCGTTCAACATCTTTAAGTCATTCATGACTCTGACTGATGTTTGTGGGTCAAGTGATGCAGTTGGTTCATCGGCCAAAATAATTTTAGGATTTTGCATCAAAACACGAGCAATCGCAACACGTTGTTGTTGACCACCAGATAACTCATCGGCACGAGCATAAACCTTGTCAGCCAAGTCAACTTTTTGCAATGCCTCATAGGCCTTTTGTTTATCTTCTTTGCTAAATAAATTAAACGTGGTCTTCCAAGTTGGGTAATAAGCAACGCGGCCAACTAATACATTACGTAAAACGCTGGAACGCTTAACTAAGTTAAAGCTCTGGAAAATCATTCCGATATCACGGCGCAAGTTACGCAAGTTCTTACCTTTTGCCTGAGTAATTGACTTGCCGTCAATCAAAATATCGCCCGAACTGATATTGTGTAAACGATTGATGGAGCGAAGCAGAGTTGATTTACCTGCACCTGATAGACCAACTACTACAACGAATTCGCCCTTATTAATTGTTAAATTGATGTCCTTTAAACCGACAGTCCCATTGTCATAGATCTTAGAAACATCTTTTAATTGGATCATTGGCTTATCTGCCATTTAATCGCAGCTCCCTTAATTTGAATTATTATTTCTTAGTGGATTCAACCATCTTGTCATACTTACGAACAATGTTGAAGTCACTGTCCTTAGCGTAATCATAGCCTTCGTGGCTGTAGACACTTTCAATAACCTTACGGCCTTCCTTAGACTTACCAACAGCGATAAATGCCTTAGCAAGCTTCTTGCGGAATGACTTAGACATGCTTGGAATTACTGAAATAGTATCGTTTGGAATTGGCTTAGTGAAGTAAATTGGAACAACTTGACTCATAATCTTTGGGTTGTCCTTCAAAACAGTGTTACGTGCATCTTCAAAGACAAATGCTGCATCGGTGTCACCGTTCAATACGTTCAAAACAGCTTGGTCATGACCAGTTACAGTAACTAACTTAGAGTCCTTGGTTACATCCAAGCCCTTTTCCTTAAGTTCAGCAACTGGGAAAACGTAACCTGCAGATGAAGTTGGGTTTTGAACTGAGATTGACTTACCCTTCAAGTCCTTCCATGACTTAATCTTTGAACCCTTCTTAACAAGGATTTCGGCACGATAGTTCTTAACTAAATCCTTAGTTGCCTTACCGCCTGGTTGTTTAACGCCCCAACGTTCAGCTTGCAAAAGCAAATCAGCAGCGCCTTGCTTGTGAGCCAATACATAACCATCTGGTGGAAGGAAACCAACATCAACCTTCTTTGACTTCATAGCTTCTACAACAGTGTTGTAGTCAGTTGACATTGAAACGTGAACAGGAATACCTAATCTCTTTGAAAGCATCTTTTCAAGAGGCTTAGCACGAGCTTGCAACTTAGTTGCAGCTTGACTTGGTACAAATTGAATAGTTAATGACTTAGGAGTGTAGTTTTCCTTTGAACTACTGCTCTTACTTGAACATGCAGTTGCAACAACTGCAACAAGAATTGCCACAACGGCTACCAAGATTTTACGAAATCTTTTCATTGATTCCTCCATAAAACACAAAATAAACAAAAACAAACTTGACGCTAAAAAAGGCTTAATTACGAGTCGCTCAAAGACGACCAATAATTAAGCCTTTTTAAGAACGTTATTATTAAATAAACGAACAGAAAAAACATCTTCACGGGAGGAAGACTTTGCCACAGTAAGAAAAACGTTTTCAATTCTTTCAGCTTGTGCAAGCAATTTATCCCACTCTCCTTCAGTCATTCCACGTTCATTTTATAAAATGATACCAAAAGCATTCGTATTCTATCAAGCTTTTTGACTAATTTTTATAAAAAAAAACGTTAAATGAGTATATTCACATCTAACGTCCATTCTTATAGGAATTAGTTCTTCTTCATCGTTGGTTTTACTGGGTTGTTAGCCATATCTGTCTTAACAATCAAAACATCAGCCAACGCATGTTGGTTAACATATTCAGTAACTGAACCCATAAGCATTCTTTCAACGGCATTCAAACCAGTTGCACCCATTACGATCAAATTGTTATGGTGGTCCTTAATGAAGTCGTAAGAAATAATCCGCTTAGGACTGCCATAACGAATGTGATAATCAACATCGTCAAAACCGAAGTTATCGTGAGCCCATTTCTTCAAACTCTTCAAGTATTCTTCAGAATCTTGAGTCATTTGGTAAATGGTATCTCCTGAAATCAAAGTGTCTTGCATTTCACCCATAAATTGACGCGTATCGATTACGTTCAATACATCAACATGAGCACCATCACGCAAACCAACTTTTACAGCCTTGTCAAAGGCTCTTTCAGCTGATTCTGAGCCATCAACTGGAACTAAAATGCTTTCTTTTCTTTTATCTGTCACGTTAATTCATCTCCTATAAATTGCACTAGTACTTACTCTTTATTTTAGCATAATTTTGAAAGCCGTTACTTTTTAATTGATTGTTTGCTTGAAGATTTGTTGCTAAAATAATATTCATGACATTCATTAACAGAAAGGGGAGAATTTTTTTGACTAAAAAATTAACTAATCAATTAATCGGCGTAACTAGTGGACGCAACTTCCGTGAACTTGGAGGTTATGAAACTTTATCCGGTAAAAAAATCAAGATGCACAAGTTGCTCAGAACCGGTAACTTAGCTGATCTTTCACCATTTGATAAGCAGTTTTTAACTGATTACGGCGTTAAATATGACGTGGACTTCAGAAGTAAAGAAGAAGTTGATAATCAACCCGATCGCGTGCCAGATGGTGTTGAATATATCTATGATCCCGTCTTCAGTGAGGACTTAACCAATTCATCCAAGAGTATCACTGACTTAGATACACAAGCACACGACGACGCTGATTTTGGCTTCAATCACATGCATTATGCTTACGAAGACATGATCGAAAGTGAACCTGCACAAAAGGCATATCGCAAGTTCTTCGATGTCTTGCTTGAAAATACGGTGGATAGCGAAAGTGTTATTTTCCACTGTACTGCAGGCAAGGATAGAACCGGCTTCGGTGCATTACTTGCATTATCTGCTCTTGGCGTACCACTAAATACGATTAAGAAAGACTATCTTTTAACCAACATCACTACCAAGGATTTCGTCGACAGTATGGTTGAACATGCCCGTCAAAATGGTAAAAATGAAAATGTGCTGCAATCAATTCGTGACATTCAGAGTGTCCGCAGTGAATACCTTGACCATGCTGTTAAAGTACTAAACGATGAATATGGCGGTATTAATAACTACCTACGCGATGTAATGAAGCTCTCAAGTGCAGACATCATGAAGTTGCGTAATATTTATCTTGAAGATTAGAAAAAGAAGGCTAAAAACTAGTCTTCTTTTTTCTTGCTAAATTTTTGCTCTAAAAAGGCATAAATCGCGCTAGGATCAGTAAAATTAAAAACTTCGCGCAATTCGTTGGCTGGCGTATTAGCCAAAAAATCCATCACTTGAGCTAATAATGTAGCTTGCCCATCTGGGTCATTATCTAAAAGCATGAATAAAAATTTAACTTCAATTGCTTGGCTAGGATTAATCATATTATGAAAAGTGACTGACGTTTTCAGCGCAACCGGAACAATCAGTCTCGTGTTAACAAACTCGCCCTCGGTGTGCGGAATCGCAATATTAGGAATATTTTTACCTAGTGTTGCAGTATCCAATCCCGTTGGAAAATTATGCTCTCTTTCGACAATATGGTTTAAAAAGTTTCCCTTAACATAGCCACTTTCGCGTAAATGCTCGTAAACTTCTTTAAAAACCAAATCTTGCTTAGTTTGATTAGAAATAAATACTGCATCAGGTGCAAAAAGATTTTGATTAGTCATTGGATTTTTCCTTCCTAATGTGGAATTAACATTTTCACCATAAGTTAACAAGACGTTTTTTTCAACCCAAAAGATGGTAAAGTTAAGGTAAATCATTTTTAAAGGGAGAAAAATATGGCAAAGACAAAAACTTTATACTTTGGTGCCGGTTGGTTCAACGAAAAGCAAAATAAGGCTTACAAAGAAGCAATGGAAGCTCTAAAGCAAAATCCTACCGTTGACTTAGAAAACAGCTACGTACCTCTTGATAATCAATATAAGGGTATCCGCGTTGATGAACACCCTGAATACTTGCACGACATTGAATGGGCATCAGCTACCTACCATAACGACTTAGTAGGGATTAAGTCCAGCGACATCATGCTTGGCGTTTACTTGCCTGAAGAAGAAGATGTTGGTCTGGGAATGGAACTTGGCTATGCCCTTTCAAAAGGCAAGTACATCTTGTTGGTAATTCCTGATGAAGATTACGGTAAGCCAATCAACTTAATGAGCTGGGGCGTTTGCGATAACGCAATTAAGATCAGTGAATTAAAAGACTTCGACTTCAACCGCCCTCGTTACAACTTCTACGACGGCGCAGTTTATTAAAAAAAT
The DNA here is from genome assembly GCF_018987235.1 of Lactobacillus crispatus. Classification (NCBI taxonomy): domain Bacteria; kingdom Bacillati; phylum Bacillota; class Bacilli; order Lactobacillales; family Lactobacillaceae; genus Lactobacillus; species Lactobacillus crispatus. The sequence continues at coordinate 172,765 of NZ_CP072197.1, read as the reverse complement.
TAAGCAGACATACTAATATAGCTAAGCATAACTAAAACGACATCGCTAATTATCTAGCGGTGCCGTTTCTTTTTTCAGATTACCTAAATTCATCAAAAAAGATTCCAAGAACCTTTTCTAACTTTCCTTGATCAGTAATATGACCTACTATTTCTCCTCTTCTAGCTTCAAAATCATACTCTGGAACCTGTGTCAGAAGCAAATCCCCATTTATCCCAGCCGCAAAATCTACAATACGCTCTCTAAATGGACTTTCTCTGACCTTGGAAGATATGGCCATCGCATGTACTAATCCAGTTTTGTAATTAAAAGCTGCTTTGCTTAACACGAGATATGGTCTTCTATCATTTTGATTCTCTGGATCATGTCCTCCAATTTCATGACCAGCATGTGGTCCAGCATCCATAAATACGAAATCACCTTGCTTAGGATATTCCATAACTTTTATTCCTCAACTCTTTCTCTACCTTTTGGTCTTTGTTCTAATGGATCATATCCCAAATCTTCAATCTGCAATCTTTTTTCTTGAGCAGACATTTTTGGTACTTCGTCCCAAAAATTAGTTTTTTCTTTTTTCATTTCAAGATTGCCATTAGGCTTTAGAATTAACACCACATTATCGCCCTTTTTAAAACCAGTACTTGCTGGAATAGTAACTGAATTAGCGTTTCCTGTCTTTCTTACTGTATAGGTTCCTAAAATTTGATCTTTCATATGATTCACTCCTATCATTCTGTGTAACTACTAGTATATACTTGTAGTTATATAAGTACAAGTACTCACTCCGATCATAACAGATAATAGGAAAAATGATATTACATTTCATCAAAGCTAACCAACTTGCACCTCACTTGTTCTGCCAGCTCCGTACATGAATCCGTAAAGCCTGACTTTGAAAACAAATAGTAATGCCTTTTAGCCACGCTAATCAAATTACTCAAATTAATTAATTTTTCCAAGACACTTCTAGGTATAGGCTCGTTTTTCCACTTACATTCACCGAAATATCCAACTAGATTATCTGCAGTCAGCCCCACTACATCTAATTCGACTTGCTTTTTCTCTTGCGGATCATTGCCCCACCAATTACCTAGATAAATAAACGGCATAGGGATAACTTCATCATCCTCATCATGATCCCACATGTAATTTTGAGCCAATTTTTCGAATTCCGGTCCCATGAAATTGTGTAAATCTTGTTTGATTACTTTCATTACCAATGAAGTTTGTCCTCGATCAATGGAACTCATATATTTACCCAAATATGTATACCAGAATCTAAACAAGCCATCTGCAATTTGATAGATTGTTTTACGTGATTTAGGCTTAGCCTGATCAGTTACCGGCACTTTGCGCTCAATAATGCCTAACTCAATTAAATTAGTAACGTTGCTAGTAACCAACGGCGTCGATAAATGAGCCTTAGTTGCAATATCATTAATCCTAGATGCCCCGCCTGCAATTGCATTAATAATTGAATTATAATTGGCTGGATCACGCAATTCTTGCTTCAATAAATTATTAGGTTCTTGAAAAAGTGGCGCGTTTACGTCCATAAAGTTTTCTTCAATATTTTCCCAAACATCTTTATCTTCTGACATATATGACAAATATAATGGAACGCCACCAGTAATCGTATTTAGAATAAAGGCCTCTTCTTTATCCATGTGTGGGAAATATTCTTGTGTCTCATGTAACGTAAATGGCTGTAATTTAAACTGAGCAGTTCTTCTGCCGTACAAAGGACTCTTATAAGACAAAACCTGCTCTTCCATAAATGACATTGAAGAACCACATAGAATCAGAAATAAATTTGTTTGTTTAAATTCATGATCAATATAAGACTGTAGCATTGAACTAATTGCATGGACTGCATTAGCTAAGTATGGATATTCATCAATAACTAATACTATTCTTTCTTTTTGAGCCAATCGAGCAATTTCTCGAAAACAATTTTCAAAATTACCATAGTTTACACTGCTCAGACTATCTGGATCTTTAAAATGTTCGATTGCAGAAGAAAAGCGTTCAAGATTATAGAATTCATTTTCTTCTAGCCCGGTAAAGTAAATAGTTGGCTTATTTCTAACAAATTCGTTAATTAATGCTGTTTTTCCAATTTGTCTACGACCATAGATCGCTGCAAATTGAAATTTATCAGCTTGATACATTTTCTCTAATTTTGTAAGTTCTTTCTTTCGTCCAATAAACATTTGGTCACCATCTTCTAAATTATACTTTACTAAATTATAACTTACTAAATCGTAATTTACTAAAGTATAATTTACTACATTGCAATATAGTACATCGTAATGTAGTAAACAGATGTGATTACATCGGATAAAAAATTTAAGCCAAAATTAAATGACCCTTCGCATACTTCATTTCAGCGAAAGGTCATTTCTTATTAATATTTATCATGTATGAAAGTCTTTCTTAATCCTAATCCAAGTGATTCATCAAATAGTTATTATTCTATGCCTACTAATAATTTCACGGCCTCTTATGTACATTAATATCACTTGACGATTATTGAACTACATTGTGTTTTCAATTTACGATGCCCATTGGTATCACAAACCTTTCTATATATCTGACTTTCTACTCTCAAGTGCCCATCGGAACTCACCTGTCTCCTTTTACTTAAACTTATTTAATATTTTTATTTCTTAATTTCTTTACACTCATAATATAGCATATTTCTTTCTAAATTGAAAGCGATTACATAGAAACATAATAAAAAATCTCACCTACTTGGCTAGACGAGATTCATGAAACATATGTGATACTTTTCTTTAATCAATAAGAGTACAAATTATTCAATTAATTGAAAGTTATTACATAAAAAGTACTAGTAATTGACTGATTCCATCTGGCATAATAAATTTCTCCTAATGTATAATACCTACTTTACTATTATTAATTGTATACTATTTGCCAAAATTTAGGGTCAAAAAATAGCCCTCAATCTAATGAGGACTATTTAAAACTAGACTAACAAATTAAGCCTTATAACGTGATTCACCATTCAAGTAAGTTTCACTTAAGGTCAAATCTGGATTCAAAATCAAGAAGTCGGCATCCTTATCTGGTGCGATTGTACCGCAATTGTCCAAGATATGGGCACTCTTAGCAGGAACATAACTAGCCATCATCACTGCCTTTTCTGGAGTAACGATATTCCAGTCAACTACATTCTTAACGGCTTGCTTCAATTGCAAGATAGATCCAGCCAAATTGTCGCCGTCCTTAAGACGAGCCATGCCATCTTTTACATAGACTGGCAATTCACCCAACATGTAGTCGCCATCTGGCATCATGCCAGCTTCCATACAATCAGTGATCAAGGCAATGTGTTCTGTACCAACGGCATTAATCAAAGTCTTAGCCATACATGGTTGCACATGGTGGCCATCACAGATTAATTCATCGGTCACATTATTAAGTGCCATTGCCGCATTAGAAATTGATGGCGTATGGTGGCTTGGATCAGGCATCCCGTTAAAGGTATGAGTAAACATGGTTGCACCTGCTTCAATGCCTGCGACCGCTTCTTCAAAACTAGCGCTTGAGTGACCCAAAACAACTACTATGCCTTCTTTAACAGCTTCACGAATAAATTCTTTGGAACCTTTTCTTTCAGGAGCCATTGAGATCTTCTTCAGCATCCCGTTAGAAGCGTCCAGCCACTTGTTAAATTCATTAATATCGGGATCCATCATGTACTTAGGATTTTCAGCTCCAGCATGTTCTTCCGTGAAGAATGGTCCTTCAAAGTGAATCCCTTGAATCTTTGCCCCTTCTTCTTGTCCTTGATGGTCCGCAAACATCTTACAAATTCTAGTTAAGGTATCGCTTGCAGCAGTGATCGTTGTTGGCATCCATGAAGTAACCCCCGCACTAAGCAAGCCCTTAGAGATCTTATTGATGCCTTCCCAGTCACTCTTCATTACATCTTCTCGCAATGAGCCGTGAATGTGGGTGTCAACTAATCCTGGTGCAACCCATTTGCCAGCATAATCGACAATCTCACCTTCTGGCTTTTTGCTTTCTGGATAGAAAAAGCCAAACTTGCCATTATCTTGAACTTCAAGATAGCCGCCGTTTTCTGTTCTGTTTTCTAAGAAAAATTTATCTGCATGAATGTAATAAGTCATAAATATCTTCTTTCTTTATATGTCTAAATCGTAATTGTTAATTTAATTATATCTAACAAAATTGGTAAATACCAGTTTTAGTACAATTGCTTAAGAAGTTTTTTGATTTTTAGTTATAATATAAGGTAGCAAGTTTAAATAGGAAGAATAAATATGACACAAAACCAAATAGAAAGACATCAACTAGGCCAACTTATCGGTGCCAACAAACGTGATCATTATTATGAACTTCACTACTCCACCGGCGATATTGCTCGTCTTTATATTTTAGCTGACGGGATCTTCAGATATTTTCTCGATCCAGCTAAGAAGTTTGACGAGAATCACTCATCTTTTGTTGACCTGTCTCAATTCAACAATGACTATTTTGAAAAATCACAGCCTAAGGCAACCAGCGATTCCTTAATCATTAAGTCTGGCAATTATCAACTTATTTTCCAACAAAAGCCAGCCGTAATGAGCATCTTTGACGAGACGCTGCACCGCAATCGTTTGGTTCAGCTGAGTCCACTTGAATTAGGCAATGATCAAACTACCGAAATTTTGAAGCAACACAAGAATGAATTTTACTTTGGTGGCGGGATGCAGAACGGCTACTTCAGTCATAAAGGTGAAATCATTTCAATCAAGCGCGACAAGATTACCGGTAAAGGCGGCGTTTTGACCCAAGTGCCATTCTTCTGGGCTAACTCCGGCTTTGGTGAATTGCGCAATACTGAGAGTGCTGGCAATTATGACTTTGGTAAAAGCAATCCGGATGCCACTATCTTGAAGCACGACACCAACATGTTTGATACTTTTTATCTATTAGGTAATTCACCCAAAAATATTTTGGCAAAGTATTACATGTTAACGGGTAAGCCGCTGATGCCACCTAAATATGCACTAGGATTAGGTCATGTTGGCAACTTTTTAACTACCTTATGGCAACCTGGTGAAGCTAAGGAACGTAATGCTGTCATGTTTGAAGACGGTAATTATTACACCAGAACTAACAAGCCAGAAGATGCTAGTGGCAAAGGTTCTTTGAACGGCGAAGAAGAATATCAATTCTCAGCACGGGCAATGGTTGATCGCTACCAGAAGCAGCATTTTAAATTAAGTTGGATCGTGCCTAACTATGATGTGCAAGAAATCAACGAAGAAGCCATGGCTAGCTTCAGTGAATACGCCGCTATACATGACGTTAGCGCTGGTCTTTGGAGTCAAAACAACACACCGAAGGCTTCACCTGATACCACCTTTATTCAAACGGACACAACCGATCCAAAAGTATTGAAAAATGATGCGCTAATTTTACGCAACAATTTGAAGCGTAAGCGGCCGTTGATTTTCTCTAATACTGGTATTGCTGGTAGTCAAAATAGAACAATGCTAGCCTTTGGTGACATTGGCGGCAACTGGGAAAACATTCCAACGCAAGTAGCTGGCTTTTTGGGAGCTAGCCTTTCTGGTCAGCCTTTAGTTGGTAGCGCCGTTGACGGTACCGCTGGCGGTGGTAATGCTCAAATTGCCATTCGTGATTTTGAATGGAAGGCATTTACCCCAATCCTGTTCAACTTAGACGATCAAGGTAAATTTAGTAAGACCCCATTTGCTTACAATAGTAAGATGACGCAAATTAATCGAGCCTATTTAAAACTACGTGAGCAATTGCAGACTTACTTATATACCCTAATCTACCGCGCTCAAGTCGGTGAGCCAATCTTGCGGCCATTATTCTTGGAATTTCCACATGAACAAGTCAACTACACCCCACAGGTGGGCCATGAATTTATGTTAGGGCCTAACTTGTTGATTTCGCCAATTGTTAACGGTCGCGAAGATGGTAATGGCAATTCAAGAAAAGACAACCTTTACTTGCCTAACCACAGAACAATGTGGGTTGACTTATTTGATGGCAAAAAGTACTTGGGCGGACGCGTTTATAATAAGCAGTCTTACCCATCCTGGCATTTACCAGTATTTGTACGAGGCGGCGCTATTTTTGACCTCGGCGAACGCAACTATGTCCTCTACCCTCAAGGCAAGAGTAAAATGGTTACTTACGATGATAACGGCTATAACGACTATTCAAGAAACCATGTAGCTACACAAATCACGAGTGATTTAGAAGCAAGCAAATTGACGATCACCATCGACCCAACTCAAGGCGATTTCAATACTTTCCAAACGGAAAACACCACCAACTTGAACATCATGTGTGACGGTTATCCTGATGGTTTGACTGTTAAAATCAACGACAAGGAAATCCCAATGCAAGAGTACGGTACCGTTGATACATTTGCCCATGCTAAGGAGGGCTTCTTCTTTAACACAAATTACAGCTGGATGCCTGAATTTGATCAATACCAAGAAAAGAAACAAACTGCTTTACAAATTAAGCTGGCTAAACGCGACATTACCGATTCTAAGATTGAGATTACGATCAGAAACTTCAGATATGGCAATGAAACTTTGGTTCACGCTATTACGGATTCATTGTTGCGTTCACCAAAACAACCAATGGTTGATCCAGACAAGATTAGCTCTCATTCATTAACAGTAGTTTGGCCGCAATTAACCGACCAAGTTCAAATCGAAGTTAACGGCATTTTACATGATGGCATTGATGGTAATTCATTTACTTTCCATGAACTAGTGCCAAATACCCGCTACACCCTGCGTTTGCGTTATGTAGCTGGCAACAAAGTTTCAGAATGGTCAGATCCGTTTGGCGCAATTACCAAGCCCGATCCAATGAATTATGCAATCAGCGATATTCGCACTACTAGTAGTTTAGCTAGTCCTAAGGATCACCCAATTGATTATTTGACTGATCTAAAATTAGCCAGTGGATGGGAAACTATTGATGGGGTCAGCGAAGACAAGCCACTTGAATTAACCTTTACGTTTAATCATTTGGAACACTTAAGTCGGATGGTTTGGGTACCTAGAAAGATCGATCATCAAGGAGATCCCGTTGAAGTTAGCGTTGAGCTTTCAAATGATGGTGTTAACTTTAAGCCATATGGTGATCACTTAACTTGGAAATCTGACAGTAAGAATAAGGTTGTTGGCTTAAGAAATGTCGATGCCAAGGCTATTAGATTAAAGGTTTATAAGTCATCTGGCCCATTTGTGGCTGCTAAGGAAGTTATTTTCTTTAGAGATAAAAAGTAAATGATTCTAATAAAAAAAGAGTTCTCGTGCGAGAACTCTTTTTACTTATCTTATTTTCTACTTTTCTTCATGCGATGCTTCTTAACTAATGACGAAACCCATCCGCTAATGAAAAATAGAGAAATTAGCACGAATTGTGCGTCAATCGAGTATGCGAATAGCTTAAAGTTAAGAACCAGCGTAATGATTAGCCACACGCAGTACACCGCTTCAAAAGGCATAATCATTCGGTCAATTTTTCTATTCTTGACGATAGTGTGATAGATATTGTCATTAGGGTTAGAAGATTTTTTATGCTTCACATAATTCGCCCCACTCACTCTTTAGCCATTCCATTGCCAAGTTGAACCAGTGCGCCGCGTGCGGATTATCCTGCCAATCTTGACCCTTAGTTTCCACATTGTGACGAGCCAATGAAAAGCCGTGGTAACCGTGGTTAAACAAATGAGCTTCTGTTGAAACTTTATTCTTATTCAAAGCATCAATATATTCAATTGAATTTCCGATCAAAACCACCGGATCATCCCATGCCTGGAAAATAAATGTATCGGGCGTTTCACGTGTAACACCTAATGCACTATCCAAAATATCTTCCTCTACAGGCATTTTTGCTTTTTGATCCTCTGGAATCGGAAAACCAATCTTTTTAATATCAATTAGTGGATAGCCCAAGATTGTCTTATTAGGTAAAACATCAGTCTTATCAAAATCATACTTTGTCTGATAATTTTTATTTAAAGCCATATTATTGGCTACACTGACCACATGACCACCAGCAGAAAAAACAACCGTTAAAATCTTATCTTTATCCAACTGGTACTCATCAGCGTAATCTCTAAAATATTTCACAGTACTTAAAACATCTAACCCAGCGTCAGGATAAATTTTGTCTGGATCTTGCACTAAGTTATATTCCATCACAACACTATTAAAGCCCTGATTATTGAATGCTAATGCTACTGGTTCGCCCTCTCTTTTTGATAAGTGATTAAAGCTGCCACCTGGTACTACAATAGCTAGCGGGCGCTTTTGCTCAACCAATTCAGGATTAGGCTCTAGTACATACGTATGAACTTGATATTCACGATTATTAAAGTTAGCCAGCGTCAGATTTTCTACTCTCATGTTTTGGTCCTTTCTTGCTCATTCCTCTTGATAGCATAAATGATGATAGTGGCACTGTTAATATAACCCCAATCAAAGAATACATGATAATTAACGCTTCATTTACAAAAAGTTTTTCGTTTAAGACCTCGCCAATCGTGTAATGCAAGCGGAAATACCATAAGAATAATGATAAAAAACTACCGAACATCCCAAATAAAATCGTGTTCATTGCTGTACCCAAAACATCATTACCAATAGCCGTACCAGAAGCCATCAACTCTTCTTCACCGATAGCAGGATTATGCTTTTTGATTTCTAGCAAACCTGAACTCATCGCTACAGCAGCTTCGGCAATCGCTCCCAAAGTTGAGAAAATCGCCACTGTCACGGCAATCATCGGATAACTCAAGCCCGGCATCTGCGACAAGCCAACCAATAACTCTCCTGCCTCTGGTCCTAGTCCTGCAGCTTGAGCCAGGTATTGACAACCCAAAATAAAGAGGCTAATAATCAAACACACTAAGAAGGAAGAATAAAATGAATTCTTTGCTACCGTATAGTCATGAGTGCCTAAAAAGATAATCGTAACTAGCTTTAAAGGAATAAAAATCAGCGTCAAAATTGCAATGTTAATTCCCCATGATATTAGCATCGCCACTAAGATCAATAGAATCGTATTAATTAGCACACTAAAAAAACTACGAATTCCAGTTTCACCACCGACGATTGTCATTAAAATCGCTAAGACAACGATCAATGCAAATAATGTACTCATTTATTCTCACCTTCTTTTTTAAACAAACTCTTCCAATCGCGTTTTTTCAAGAAGAACAAACTGCATCCTGTCGCAAAAATAACCGTCAGAACAATTCCGATTGCCGAAATCACACTTTGCGTTGCCCCCAGCGACAGAGTAAAGCCAAAAGTTGAAGCTAAAGTATTATTATCACGCAAGTACAAAATAGTTTCTGGCAGCGCACCGGCAATAAAAATTAAGACCAAGACATTAATCAACGGTCCCATAATTTCTTGCCCCATCGTTCGACCACTATGAATCAACTGTCTTATCGTAATATTATTTTTAGTTTGAATTAATTCATACAAACTAGAAATAATATCGGTCGCCTCATCCATTACTGCACCTAGAATTCCAATCAAAGTCTGAGCTAAAAACAAGCCTCGTGGATCTTGCGTTGCATAGTCACCGGTCTCATATTTCATTTCCGATTCACCCGTTAACCTCATGATCACGTAGCACAAGGCAAAAGAAACAAATACTCCTAGCAGCGTTGCCAACCAAGTCGCCAACATTTTTTTATTCAAGCCCTGCACAATGAGCAAGCTAAAGAATGAAAAGACGATATCAGCTAAGCCAAACAGCAAAATAATGTGGGCGCCATTCAAATGCACATCCCAAATGATAATCAAATAAAAGATCAGCCACGAAATTACCATTGACACAACCAGCGAGAGTGAGTGCTTCCCTACTGCAGCCACCATCAATGCTAAAGTGATTGTCACTACCAAAACTAACACCCAATCACGCTTAGGATTAACGATCGCTGGATCACCCTTCTTGATATTGACAAAAATTCTCTGACCTGCACGATACTTTTGCGTCGTCAATTGCGAAGGATAATACACGTTTTTAGTCGTGTAAGTTTCGCCCTTGTGCTTACCCGATAAAACTTTTAAGTGCAAAATTTGTTGGCGAGTTTCATCCGCATTTTTATACACATCTTCACTTTTTTCAATCAAAGTATCCTTGATCTTGCTATCGGTAATCACGGCAACGTCGTCCTTGTGGTAAATATCAGTGGCAAAATAGGACAAGACCGTCAATAATGCTCCTACAATTGCCACGATAACTGCTATCGTATAGCGCTTTTTCCATTTAAATTTCATTACTTCTACTTCCTATTAATTGTTATACGCCTACTGTAAAACAAAAGCTGGCCTTTTGTTAGGTCAGCTCTTGATTCTTAATCAATTTGTTTAAAACTTAAAGATTTTTTGCCACCAGTGTTCCTTTTGGTCCGTTAATTGCATATCTTCTAGTGTACGGTGAACATTAGAAGTGGCTCGCTTCTTGGCATTTTCCTTTGCCTTAGACATAATCTCGTCATGCATTTGTTCTTGACTCTTATTCATGTCTTTTTTAACTTCAGCGCGCTTTTCTTCTTCACTCTTCGGTTTAGGTTCATCCGCACTCACAATTCCAGAAATATCTGGCAAAGCCGCAAACTTATCTAAATCATCTTGTGGTGCAGCTAATTGCTTTTGTGCTTCAATTAAATCTTGATTTTGCTTTTGAATGACATTCAATTGCTTCTGCAAAGAATTAATTGCCTCATTTTGATTAGAAATTGTCTTTTGCAAAGTGTTAAGCAACTTAACCACCTGCTCAGTATCCATTACATCGGTACTGTTATAAGCGGGCTTAGGAGCTGGTTCTTTAGTTTCAGGTTCAGGTTTCTTTTCACTAACAGCATAGATTTGACGAGCGGCTTCTTGCAAAGTTAAGCCACTATTTTTAGATAAACGGTGAAAAGCCTTTAAGTCATCAATATCTTTTTGATGATACAGACGAGCCTTTTGCTTAGTCCGAGCAAAATAGTCGCTCTTGCCGGTCACCTTCTCCACGATTAAAGAATACTTTCTTAACGTGGCAACACTAATTCCTAATTCTTGTGCAGCTGCTTTTGGTGCAGCCAATTCTTCAAAATCATGCTTGTTAGTCGTCATTGAAATCTACCTCTATATTTTTGGCGTTTAGTCATGCTTGTGAAGCAAAGTTTTCTTATGATCAAAACGGTCCATACCTGCTTCAATTAAGCGTGTAATCAATTCGCTGTAAGGAACACCTGCTTCTTCAAACAACTTAGGATACATACTGATATTAGTAAAGCCTGGTAAAGCGTTAACTTCAGTCAAGACTACCTTGCCACCTGGGGTGAGCATGGAGTCAATTCTAGCCATGCCGCTACATTCAGTTGCTGCATAAACTTTACGTGCATTTTCTCTAACAGTATCGATAATTTCTTGTGGTAAATCTGCTGGGATTTGTAACTTAGAAGTTGAATTATCATCATACTTATTTTCATAAGTGTAGAATGAACCTTTTGCATTGGTGATTTGACCAACACCTGCTACAATTGGCTTGTCGTTACCTAAGACAGCTGTTTCAACCTCGGTGCCAGGAACAGTTTCTTCAACTAAGACCTTATCGTCATACTTGAAGGCTTCTTTTAAGGCTGCAGTATATTCGTCAGCATTAGTTACGTGACTAACCCCAACTGATGAGCCTTGGTTAGATGGCTTAACGAACATGTCGCGGCCCAATTTTTCTGCTACCTTTTCATAGTTAAGTTTAGCATTCTTCTTGTCGTCGTATTCAAAACGCTTAATTGAAATCCAATCAGCGACTGGAACACCAACTCTTTGAGCCAAGATCTTAGTGAATTCCTTATCCATTGTTACAGCGGCTCCTAAGACGTCATCACCGACGAATGGCTTATCCATCAAGCGGAACAAACCTTGTAAAACACCGTCTTCGCCTAAGTTACCGTGAACAATTGGGAAGAAAACATCGATTTCTGGCAAGTTTTCTAATTCAATTAAGTTAGAAATGTTGTTAACCTTATGTGGGTTCTTAACTTGGTATGAAGGATCATCTAAAACCTTGAAGCTTTCTTCTTCATTAGCAAAGTAGCCTTCATTAGTGATCCAAATTGGGTGCACATCAAACTTATCTTTGTCGATTGCCTTATAGATGTTGTGGCCTGAAACAATTGATACTTCATATTCTGATGAATTACCACCAAAAATCAAACCAACTTGTAATTTTTTAGTCATTATTTTATACCTCTTTTAAATGTTCCAATCTTTAATTATACGCAAAGAATACCAGAAAAGCGCAAAATAGTGGAATATTTTTCACTAAAGCCTTTTCATTGGTTATAGTTTATAATGAAAGGTATACTGACAACCATAGAAGGGAGTCTAAAATGCTTCTACGGAAATTTTCTATTGCCGCTGCCGCAACTTTATTTATCCCTCTCGCCGGACAAGTTACACACGCAGCGACATTCACAACACAAGAAGTTAACGAAGTTCATAATTTTCAAAAGGAATATGCGAACCTTGATAAAACTAGTTATAGTGCCGCAAATATTTATGCTAAAAAGCCAAATCTAAGCAAAAAATTTAAGGTAGGTCGCTTAGATCCAAAATACATTAAAACGCAAACAGATTATATCAATTACTATCGATCATTGTTCAGTCTGCCCGCTATCTCGACTACTGATACACTTAATAAAAACGCGCAGATTACGGCTGCTGTAATGGCCGCAATTAATGCTAACCCATTCATTAACCAACATGGTTTACCTAGTGAAACTAAGCCAAGCAATATCTCCAAATTTGTTTGGAAGCTAGCTAAAGACACTTCTGAAACTTCAAATTTAAACTTTAATGTTTCACAGCAAACCGCTGGGGATGTGATCACTGACTTAATTACTGACCATTATAATTTAACTGGTTCAGATACCGGTCACCGAGCTTGGCTACTTTCAAGTCGTTTAACCACTACAGGCATTGGGGCAGCTTATGGTACAAATGGCTACCGCTATTCCGTTCAAAAAGTACTAAACATTAATGATACTTTTCGTCCTGCTAGTCAGCCGGTAGTTGCTTATCCTAGCATGCGTCTTTTCCCTATTGAATTGCTTCAAGGGAAAAATATCATGTGGTCGCTCTATTTATCAGATAGAACCATTAAAAATAAGCCAACAATTACTATCACTGATTTAGATACTAAAGTTGTTACTACTGCAGCTCATGTTAAGAATTACAGCTCCTGTGGCTACGGCAATTTTAGAACGATCCTAACTTATTCACCCGCAAATACTAACCTAGTTGCAGGACATGAATATGAAGTTGACGTTAAAGGCGTGCAGAAGTACAGATTCAAGCTATTTAAGCAAGATAGTACTAATGACACTACAAATTATCAAGTTCAGCAGGATACAACCAATACGCCGACCAATCAAGCAACCACTAATTTAAATAGCGAAACAGATGTGCAATCACCAATTTTACTTCAAAACAAGATTTTACGTGCTGTCATCATTCCAAAAGCCACTGCTTTGCCTAATAATCAAAACACCTTTTTTAATGCATTAATTCAAAAAGGATGGCATCAAAATTTTTTCGTAAGACAGTACGTATTATCAAACCCCATCATTACAGATGAGTAAATTAAAAGGCCCAAGCAATGCTTGAGCCTTTTTGATTATAAAACTTTAGATAAGAAATCTTTTGCACGTTCACTAGTAGGGTGTTCAAACACTTCCTGTGGCGTGCCTTTTTCTTGTAAATAGCCATCAGCCATAAACCAGACCTCATCGGCTACTTCTCTAGCAAATCCCATTTCGTGAGTTACAATCACCATTGTCATTCCCGAATTAGCTAAATCTTGCATTGTTTTCAAAACTTCGCCAACCATTTCAGGATCAAGAGCACTTGTAGGCTCATCAAATAGCATTACTTCCGGATCCATTGCTAGGGCTCTAGCGATCGCCACCCGCTGCTGTTGACCACCTGATAAACTAGCTGGAAATTGTTTTGCACGATCGGCCAAGCCCACCTTTTCAAGTAAGGCTAGTCCAGTCTTCTCAGCTTGAGCTTCACTAACACCCTTGACTTTCATCGGTGCCAACTTAATATTTTCAATTACATTCATATTAGGAAAAAGGTTAAAGTTCTGAAAAACCATTCCCATCTTTTCCCGCAATTGATCAAGTTCCTTACCATCCTTTAGACTAGCCAAGTCTGTTCCATCAAAAACAATTTTACCAGCCGTAGGACGCTCTAATACATTCAGGCAACGCAAGAAAGTACTCTTACCTGAACCAGATGGCCCGATAATACAGATAACCTGGCCCTTATCTACTTCCGCAGAAATATCTTTCAGAACCTCATTTTTGCCGAAAGTTTTCTTCAAATGTTGGATATCGATCATTTTAGTCATTGTGTTTCATCCGTCTTTCGAAATAATTAAGCAATCTAGTTAAAGTAAAGGTCATGATAAAGTAAATAATCATGGCAATGAATAAAGGTAAAACACCACGGTAAGTCGAAGTCTGAATCAATTCCGTTTGGTACATTAATTCAGTTACCCCAATAACTGAAACCAATGAACTGTCCTTCAGCAGGGTAATAAATTCGTTTCCTAGTGCCGGCCAAATATTTTTCAAAGCTTGAGGAATAATTACATAGCGGTAAGCCTTAGCTTGAGAAAGACCTAATGATCTAGCCGCCTCAGTCTGTCCTTTAGCTACTGAAGCAATACCAGAACGAATGTCTTCTGCAACGTAAGCACCAGAGTTCAACCCAATTGCGATAATCCCCGCTACAACAGCTGACAGGTTAGAAATTAATGCTCCAACACCAAAGTAAACAAATAAAATTTGCACCATTTGTGGCGTACCACGAATGAATTCGATATAGCAAACTGCAATCCAGTGCAGCAATTTATTCTTGGACAAACGCATTAAGGCTAAGAGCATCCCTAAGATGATCCCGATTAACACTGAGAAAATCGTGATCACGATGGTATAGCCAACTCCCTTAATAAAGTAAGGAATATATTTAGTCATCGTGTTCGTCTTCTGCGCTGTCTTCATATACTTAGCTGCTTCAGGCAAGTATTTCTTATTAATCAAATCTTTTTGTTCAACGCGATTAATAGTCTTGTTCACAGCAGCTACTAAGTCATTTTGTCCTTTAGCAATTGCTACTGCGTTACCAGCTTGTTGTTCACGCAAGTCACTTCTCACAGCCATCAAGCTATTGTCGTTTTGTTGGTAGGCCTTAGCAGTCATTTCTTCCATGACAATGCCAGAGATCTTATTAGATTTTAATGCCAGAACTAAGTTGTTGATTTTACCTAAGCCTTTAACCTTTGACTGTTTCATTTGCTTTTGAATCAAAGAATACTGAATACTACCAGTTTGCGCACCGACAGTTTTACCAGCAAAATCTTTAATTTTTTTGTATTTGGCCTGATCGCGTTTGTTAATTAAGAAATATTCGCCACTTGGCTTGTAATAAATCTTAGAAAAATCAACGCTCTTCTTTCTCTCGGGATTAGGTGTCATAGCCGAAATAACCATGTCTACCTTGCCTGTCTCTAGCGCTACCAAAAGTGAATCAAAGCTCATGTTTTTAATAACTAGCTTTGCATGTAAATCCTTGGCAATATCTTTTGCCAACTCGATATCAACCCCCACATATTTGGTATTGCCATTTTCACTGGTAGTAAACTCCAGTGGCGGATAATCCGCTGAGGTGCCCACTACTAATTCTTTCGACTGCTTAATTTTTTTCATCACTGAGCCAGTCTCAACCTCCTTATTGGCTGCATTAACAGGCTGATTAAACAAAAAAAGAGTCGAAAGCATAGTAATGAAAGCAAGAAAAGTCTTTATAATTTTAGCTTTTTTCATAAACTCGCCCAATTCTTTTAAAATATAAACACCTGAATTGTCAAATTAAGTGCAACAGTTAGGCTATGAGGAAATATATTGCTTGAAGAGTTCTTCTGCTGTGTGATATTGAAGGATTCGACGATGTTTGCGGTTAATGGCATCAGTTGCCTGTTGAACATAAGCAGCTGACTTATCTTTCATGCTTTTGCCTTTAGGGAAGAATTGACGCAGAAGTCCATTGCAGTTCTCATTGGTGCCTCTTTCCCATGGAGAATATGGGTGGGCGAAGTAGATCTGGCAGCCTTTGATCTTGGTCATATCCGCAAACTCAGAGCCATTGTCAAACGTGATCGATTTAAACCAGGCAGGATGTCTGTCAATCTCATTTTGAAGCAGCCTTTGGCATGTGCTTGCCCGATAGTCAGGAATCTTGATAACTACTTCAAAGCGTGTGGTTCTTTCGGTCAAAGTCATTAAAGCAGGCTGATTCTTGCGTCTGACGCCTTTAACCAGATCTCCTTCCCAGTGCAGCGGCGTTTTTCTGTCTTCAATCTCTTTAGGACGCTGTTCAATGGAATTGCCAAGATTCTTCTTGTGCAAAGCATGACCGCTCTGGCCGTGATGACGCTTGTTCCTGCGTCTTTTGAGCTTCATAGGCAGATCAATATTGCTTATGTCCAGCAAGCCCTGATCAATATAGCGATAGACAGTTGGTGTGCTGGGACAAGGGTAGCCTGGCATAGTCCTTTTGAATTCACCAACGAATTCATCGATGCTGGTGGCATCAAATTTAGCTTTGAAGCGTCTGGAGAGCATTCTCAAAAAGACAGCATAATGCTTCAATGGATTGCGCTGATAGCAGTTTTTGCGACGCTTCTCATAATAAAGCTGTGCAGTATCAGCGTAATAGTGCTCATACAATAAATAGCTGCTGTCTCTTTGCAGGACGCTTCCGCGTTTGATTTCGCGACTGATTGTCGACTTATGGCAGCCGACTTCTTGAGCGATAACAGTACGGGAAGTTATGCCGGAATCCAGCATTGCTTGAATTTGTCCACGTTGTACGCTGGTTAATTGATGATAGTGCTTAGAAATGCTAGAATTTGAATTGGTCATGAAGATCTTCCTTTCTTGATTTTTCGTCACTTCAAGTTTAGGTCTTCATGGCCTTTTTGTTTAACACTTGGTGTTGCACTTCAATTTTAAATCCGGGTAAAATATAAACATATGAAATTTGTTAATTATTTTTTAATTATAAAGAAAGATGATTCTTTGTGCAAACAAAAAACGTAATCATTCTACAGATTACGTTTTCTCATTCTTATTTAGCAGCTGTAATTTGCCATGGTATCGCACAAATGATGTAAATAATTACCCCAGCAATTACATATTCCAAAAAGACGCTACTGCCAATCTCAAGCAAAAAGCCAAATTCGATATTATCGACATTAAAGATTACTGGCACAAGTGCTAACAAGCCTGAAATCAAAATTAGCCAAAAACCTGCCCACATGCCAGCAGCCATCGTATCATGAATCACCATTCGAATTGTAGCCCGCGACTTCATATCGTTGAGTAGCGAAACCATTGTAATAATGGTAACAATAATTATTATCAAATTAACGATAAACAATAAACCAGCAATATTTGCTCCTAAAGTGATCACACTTAAATTGAAGGCTTTAATAATCGCGTAAGGTGCATTAGTTCCCTGCTTTTTCAGTTTACGGTTAACTTCCTGTGCCCCACTTGACGAGCCTTTAGCAATTCCTTGATCGATATCGCTTAAAATCTGATTAGCCAGTGGCAAACTAGTAACCTTAAACCAATGAATACCCAAAGAATAATCAATAATATGGTCGGCAATTGGTTGAGTTTGCGTATCCGATAGTAAGTTTGAATTATCTTCACTATCTGCATTAATCAAATCAGCTAGGCTATCATAATTTTTATTCACTTGGCGAACAACTACTGCCCTATTATAGCTAGTCCTAATCTGTTTTTTCATAAAGATTGGATTTAAAAAAGTAGCTGTAATCAATGATAATGCAGCAATCAAAAAGATGACGAAAGCCAACAAACGTTTATATTGGTTATTTTGCTCATAACCCATTCGTCGCAAATCAGCTCTTTTGCCTTCAACCATGGCGACTCCCCTTTAGCTGAAAATTTCCTTGCCTTCATCGAACATTGTATCAATTGCTCGGTGAACAACTTCCATATCAGCAGTTTCAATAATTTCATGTCCTTCTTTTAAGGCTTGATCAATTTCTTCAGAAGAACAATGCAAGAAACTGAACATCAATGCACTCGTTGCATAGTTAGCAAGAGTTTCGGCCGTTAAATGGTGCTTTTTGCGATCATGATATAGACGGCCAATACCACTAGTTACAAAAGCAATTCCTGTCTCAAGTTCGCTTTCGTCAACGTTAATGTCATCAAATAAATGATTTTCCTTAATCCATTCATTAAGCATGATTCCCCAATTATCTAGGGTAGCATTGCTAACAAAAGCTTCAGAAATAATACGGTCCAAGCCCTCATCGTGCATCCCCAAGATAGCAATCGTATAAATAAATGCCTTAGTTCTAGCATAAGGAAGATTGCTATTAGCCATGTCATAATTATTAACTTGTTGACCTAGAGTATTAAAAAGATTACGAATAATGTCGTTAGTTAACTTAGCCTTATGAGGATAGTATGACTGCAGTAAGGATTTTGAAATGCCTGATTTTTCTGCAATCATTTGCAAAGAAACATTATCCATTCCATTTTCTCTGATCAGATGGAAAGTATTACCTAGAATAACTCTCCGTCTCTTCATGTTTTTCCGTCGTGCCATAGTCTATTCCTCTAACTTTCTCTTTTTCTTTCTATACAACACACATCAATTATATCAATCATACGCGTGGTGCTAGTTAAATCTTTCTAGACAATAAGCCAAATTATAAGCTAAAATTGCAATTTCCAACCGGCTTTGAAAGCCTATCAGACTACGTGCTCGATTGTTCTCGGCATTGTAATAGGTCAGAAGCGAAAAGTCGCTTTCAATTGTTCTGCGAATAGCCATCAATTGATGATCATTGTGCTTTTTAGCTCCTGTCATATTTTTACGATATGGTGTCCAAAGTTCATAACCCATTTGTTTTAGCTGTTGATGCAGTTCTTTGCCTAAATAGCCTTCGTCGCCAAGAAGATAGTAATTAGATGGATGTGCATTTTCCATCAGTTCAACTGTCTCCTTGGCATCATGAACTGATGCTTTTGTTACGACATAATCAAGAATGTAACCGTCATCGCTAACAATGGCATGAACTTTGAAACCATAGAAGTAAATTTTCTTGGTGGCCTTATAACCAATGTTGGCATAACCGCGAAAAATTTTAGCACGATAGTTGCGAATTGGTTGGCAAACAGGTACCGGAAAGCTGTCAATGATCAAGAAATGTCCATTCAGGTCAACCTTTTTATTCATTTCTTGCCGTATCTGATAAATCAATTGCAATAGCTGACGTGAACGCCGATTAAAACGTGAGTGTGATAAACAATTGAAACATTCACAGAATCTTCTTTGTGATTCAATTCCTGTCTTAGCTTGCCAGATAAGTAAAGCCAAAATCAGACTGTCCGTAGTTTTAATTTGATCAATATTTCGCCGATGAGTAAACTCAGCCGGTGCATACAAACGATACCAGTGCCGACAAATTATCACTAAATCTTTAAAACTAACTTGTAAATGGTGGCTAAAACGCTTAAGCTTAAGGCAGTTCAATCAGATCAGACTCTTTTCTATTATTACTATTTACAAGTCGAGTCTAACAAGATTGGACTTTTTTATTAACTAAAACGATTTAACTAGCACCACGCGTATCAATCATTACTATTTAGACATAGTTTTATGACTTACCTACCCGATTTTTTGAATAAAAAATAATCCTCATAGTGAGGATCATTTTTTATTCAAATTATCAATAAGAATTTTACTTTAAACGGTTTTGTTCGTCAAAGATTTGGTGGATTGAACGATCATTGTATACATAATCGATACCACGAGCAAGCAATTGGTCTACGGAAATTCTGACCATTCTGTCTGGGTAGCGCTTGTGCTTAATGGTATCAGTAACTACGATTTGCTCAATTGGTAATTCATTAAGTACTCCAGTAGCATTCTTAGAAAGAAGTGCGTGGGTTGCGGCAACGTAAACTTTCTTAGCACCAGCCGCCAAAACTGACTTAGTTGATGAAGAAATACGTGAACCTGTATCAATCAAATCATCAATGATGATACACTTTTTGTCCTTAACATCACCAATCATGTCGTGAACCTCAGTATCATAGCGAGCACCTCTTTGATCAACAATTGCAATCGGTGCATTGAAGTATTGACCAAAGTTACGAGCAAGCTTGGCGCCTGAGTGATCAGGTGAGACTACAACGATATCATCATCTTCCTTGGTAGCAATTCCGTTATCTAAGAAGTATTGACCAAGAAGTGGAATAGCATGTAAGTGATCAACAGGGATATTGTAGAAACCTTGAATTTGTGAGGCATGTAGATCAACAGTAATTAAACGATCCATGCCAGTCAATTGAAGCAAGTTAGCCACTAACTTAGCGGTAATTGGTTCACGTGAACGAGTCTTGGTATCTGAACGTGAATATGCCAAGTATGGTACAACCACGTTAATTACATGAGCTGATGCACGTTGAAGTGCGTCCAAAACAATTTCAAGTTCCATAAAGTTTTCGTTAACTGGATCTTGGATAGATTGAATTACGAAAACATCACAACCTCTGACAGATTCACCAATGTTAACTTGGATTTCACCATCGCTAAAGTGGTGAACCGCAGTTTCGATCAATGGTTGGTGTAAAATTGCCGCAATTTTTTCATTTAATGCAGGGTTACCACCTAAGCCAATAACTTTCATTGGGTGCAATAATTGATGAAGTTCTTCCTTGTTCATTATTTACCTCTTCTGAATAAAAATCGTATACACCACCATTATATACAAAAAGGCACCTCTATTGAAGAGATGTCTTTTTTAGTGAAGAAATTATTTATAGTCCTGAATTCCAAAAAATTGCAACAATACTGGTTTCATGATTCTCAAGCCCAAACTGTCTTTTAATGCTTTATCATCAAAACCTGACCATGATACATCGCCAAAATTATTTATTCTTGCTAGCCCATTTAATCTAAAAGCTTGAGCCATCGAACCAACCTCAATAAGCATGTGTCTAAGACCACGATAATTATACTTAACAACAGTTCTAGTCATAGAAAATATATAGCAAATAAATATTGAACTGATCAATTGACCAGTATATGGTGAAATACTATGACTCAACTTTTTAAAATCTACTTTAGTATTTACCTTCTTCAAAGCTTTATTCAAGTAATCTATGCCGTATACTCCTTGAGGCAATCCCACTACCATGTTGTCTTTTATACAAATTATGAGAGGCTCAACAGGATATAATGCACCAGCCGATCCATATATTCTATGTCCACCTTCATTGCTTAAAAAAGAATTACTTAATAGCCACGTAAAGTCAGAAATATTAATTTTTTTATTGCTAAATTTCCTGCAGCTTTTTAAATTAGTAGCCGAATATGGTAAATGTAAGTCAAATTCATTGTTTAAATTTAAAATCGGACTAGTTCTTTCAATGATACTAAGTAATTCATTATTATCTTGATTTTGTGAACAAAGTTGGCCCCATAATTTATCATACTTTGATAATTTTTTCTTATCTAGATTAAGTAAGTCTACAACTTCATTTTGAATATAATTTGTCATATTTCTTAAAAATTCTTTGATAAATTGGCATAAAAGTCATAACAGATACTAATACCATGACCACTCCCAGAATAAAAATTAAAAGTGGTAATTGTATCATATTTCCTAATGGATCACTCATAGCTGTTGCAATTGGATTAATGACAGAAAAAATAGTCATAACTGCACCGATCATTAATCCTGTATTGTCCTTAGAAGACGACATTTGAACAACAGAAAAATATATTATTGAAAAAATGCTATTAAAAATTCCATATGCCAACCAGCACACAATACAAATAGTCGCAGATACTAACGAACGTGTTAATAAAGAACTGATACCAACTACTGCCAAACAAAGGGCTTGTAACGAAAGGCAAGCTGGGCAAATAATTGCAGAATTAATATTATCTCTAATTTTTGAAAAGATCAGGGCACCGATAATTCCACCAACTGTATAAGCAATATCAATCCCATTATAGACAAACCAATACTGACTAAAAACCGTAATTGCAAACTTAGGCGTCAATAGCCAAATCACGTAGAAACAGAAGTTAACTACAAGTGCAATTGGAATCATCAACATAATTAGTTTGTTATGCTCCACTAATTTCATTCCACCTATAAAATTATCAAATATTTCTTTAACTTTGATTTTATCAGCATGAACTGGTGCAGTATCTGGCTTAATAAATCCCAAAAGAATATAAGATATTATTACTGCTACTAAAAGAATGACCAGCGAAATTAATGGTCTATTGATTGTTACAAAGATTGTTGCAAGCCCTGAAGAGATGATTGTAGCAATATTATTTGCCAATGAAACCCAAGAATTTGCCTCAATTAATTCTTTGTCATTATCAATCAAAGCAGGCGCAAAAGCCTCGGTCAAAGGATTGTAAATAATATTAATTACTGAGCTAGCTATTACTACAAAACAAACTACAGCAACTCCCATCTTAGGCTTAAACACCAGAAAGATTGTTCCTAAAGCAATGAAAATGAACCTTATCAAAATCAAAAAGCGCATTAATTTAATTTTGCTATACTTATCTGAAATGTAGCCACCCAAAATTGCAAATAGTAGTGCAATCATTGCAATAGTTCCCAACATTGAGACTATTCCTTGATTATGAGTTTGATGATAAATATACCAATACGCATAAGTGATAAATGCCCCTAATGGTAGATCATTTAAGAAATCACTTAATACTGCTGTCTTTAATCTTTTCATATACTCCCCACCTGCCTTTTTATTACCAAAATGGCATGCATCCTTTAATTAATGGTCTGTTTGTACGCAATAGTAATCTAGAAGTTAACGGAGTAGTATCCACCAAAGTTTCTGGCTGTAATTTTGTACTAAATGCCTTAACTGTGTACCCACATTGCGAATTAATTATTGCAAAAAATGTTTCTGTATTTTTCATTAATTCTTCTAGATTTAAATTTGAAATTGAATTAGAAAAAGTAGTACTTACTTTTGTTTTTATAATATGTTTTGCAACAGCTCTACTATTTAGTTCAGAATAGTTAATTCGTCCATGAAACGCTTCAAACAGCAATCCCTTATACGATCCCACACATTCATCAATAGCATGAATAATTGCACTCTCTTTTATAGAATTAGTTCCTAATCCAATAGAGATTTGCGGGAAAATGGATGACTCAATAATACACATAATTGTATATAGCCCCCATTCATTAGGGATTTGAAACAGCTGACATCGTCTTTTTTTACCCTCTTGAATATAAGCCATCATTTCTGAAATCAAAGGAGAGTCCCAATCATCAACAAGGTATATATTTAATGATTTATGCCACCAAGCTGCAAAGTCGTCTCTTTCAATAAGCTCATATATTGCTTTTAGATATGCTTTTTCTAGTTTTTTATCGTGTGAATAGCCAGAATATGTAACCCAACTAAGACCTTTTTCTTTAGGCATAACAATTGATATCGCAGCTGGAAAAAAATGGACTTCATTATTCCAATCAACAAATTTCACATATCGATTATCGTCGCTATTATACCAATCTACATCTGACGAGACTTTATTTAAATTCCACCAGCAAGGATGCATATCTATAGGTCTATGAACATAATAAGACGTATTTCTATTCATCAAGGTTACAACATGCTTACACGACAAATCAGCATCTTGAACTTCCAAATATTCTGAATGTGCATCTTCAGAAACATTTTTATTTTCGCCTATATATTTTGTAGCTACAGGTCTAAAGCTTCCATTTATAACATCCCTAACGGTAAGAAAATTAGGTAGCCCATAATCCGGTACTTTTATTTGCAAAACTATGCTTCCTTTTTCATATCCTTCTCTGAATCAATTCCTAGATCTTTAAAAGTCAAGTTAGCGCCTGTTAAACTAGTATGTGAAGTATATTCTAATAAACAATAAGAACTCACTAAACTAAATAGTGCACTAAGCTTGGCTGTTAAATTAGTCATTAATGCAGTAACATTATTTTTTGCATCCCTAATAGCCAGCTGAAACATTCCCTTTCTGATCTCTTCCTCTGCTACATCTGAAGCAAACTCATAACCAAGAGACTGAACATTTTGTGTGATTCATTAATTGTGTTGTTTTCACGAAATGGTCTAATAAAACCTTCTTTTAATTCTCTCTGAGCAAAATACGGCTCTAATGTTAATTCTGCCTTTTTAATATCAGTTTTTGTTGTATTCAATTCCTGATTTAAAGTTTTTAGAGCTTTGATTACAGAGTTACGATTTTCCAGTGCTTTCTGAGAGTTATGTAATTCATTTACTACGAGATCTTCTAGAAAAATATTAACTTCTGAATAAATCTTGTTTAATGTAAATACATCTTTCATAACAAAAGCATAATGCATTGAAAATCCAGCTCTCCCATTATGAGGAGATCTATTATTTGATTGTCCACAATTGATTCCACCCATAAAAATTACTCCTTTAACAGTAATCAAACCCATATTATAGAGCTTAATAATATCAGAACGTCTCATTTAAGTTATGTAGCCATACAACACAATCGTTGTATTTGATATCATTATCAGATTAAATCATCCGATAAATGGAAACTGAAACCAGTCCATCTCATCATCTCCTCATATATTTCATATTTGTATCACAACTTTATCATGATACGTAAATAGCCAATTAATATGTTTCATATAAGAAACATATTAATTGGCTATTATTTTATATAGGCCAGTTTTTTACGCCAGCAGTACAGCCTAACGATAATAATTCTTGCCTTATTTTTTTGCATCATCAAACTTTTTATCAAAAACATATTTATAATACGTTCCAGTAACTTTATAGATCATTAAGTGAGCAGTAGAATCTAAATCACACAAATAATTTATTGCTGACTTCACATTTTCATGAGAATTATTATAATTTTCACCGCATCGAATACATCTATCAAACAAAAAATGAAGATAGTTATCACAAACTATTGCATATCTTTCTTGCATACTTTCTGAAATATTATTAGATCGTGATACTCTGTGAAAAAACACTCTCATCTCTACATCAACTCGTTCAACCGATAAAATTTGCATAGAATTAGTAAATAATCTGAGCACATCTATGTTTTCAGTCCAATTATCAGTTTGATTAATTTCATTAACAATTTTATTTTTAAATTCAATTGTCAATTCATTTTCAGTATGTTCCAAATACGCAAGTGCTATTTGAAATTGCCAAAGCAAATATGGATTATTACTTGTGTTTCTTAACTTTAATGCAATCTTTTTTGCTTTTTGAATTTCATGATTATCTAAAGCCAATTTGAATTTTTTAGTTAATATTTCCTCTTCAAACTTTTCTTTCGACATATATGTACTCTTTATCATTTCAAAAAAATCACTAACATCAATATCATGCTTAAAAAGAATTTCAACCAATAAGTCACTGCTCAAGCGCTGCTTTCCATTTACGACTTTAGAATATGTTCCTTTAGTAATCACACCCGCAGCCATTGCCTCAGATGTTAATCCCAATCGTTTTTGTTCTTCTTTTAACGCTTCACCGATTGTCATCTTAATTACACCCCTTATCAAATTTATAAAAAAAGACATCTTTTCCAGATGCCTCATATATTCTACCTACGCGTGGTGCTAGTTAAATCGTTTTAGTTAATAAAAAAGTCCAATCTTGTTAGACTCGACTTGTAAATAGTAATAATAGAAAAGAGTCTGATCTGATTGAACTGCCTTAAGCTTAAGCGTTTTAGCCACCATTTACAAGTTAGTTTTAAAGATTTAGTGATAATTTGTCGGCACTGGTATCGTTTGTATGCACCGGCTGAGTTTACTCATCGGCGAAATATTGATCAAATTAAAACTACGGACAGTCTGATTTTGGCTTTACTTATCTGGCAAGCTAAGACAGGAATTGAATCACAAAGAAGATTCTGTGAATGTTTCAATTGTTTATCACACTCACGTTTTAATCGGCGTTCACGTCAGCTATTGCAATTGATTTATCAGATACGGCAAGAAATGAATAAAAAGGTTGACCTGAATGGACATTTCTTGATCATTGACAGCTTTCCGGTACCTGTTTGCCAACCAATTCGCAACTATCGTGCTAAAATTTTTCGCGGTTATGCCAACATTGGTTATAAGGCCACCAAGAAAATTTACTTCTATGGTTTCAAAGTTCATGCCATTGTTAGCGATGACGGTTACATTCTTGATTATGTCGTAACAAAAGCATCAGTTCATGATGCCAAGGAGACAGTTGAACTGATGGAAAATGCACATCCATCTAATTACTATCTTCTTGGCGACGAAGGCTATTTAGGCAAAGAACTGCATCAACAGCTAAAACAAATGGGTTATGAACTTTGGACACCATATCGTAAAAATATGACAGGAGCTAAAAAGCACAATGATCATCAATTGATGGCTATTCGCAGAACAATTGAAAGCGACTTTTCGCTTCTGACCTATTACAATGCCGAGAACAATCGAGCACGTAGTCTGATAGGCTTTCAAAGCCGGTTGGAAATTGCAATTTTAGCTTATAATTTGGCTTATTGTCTAGAAAGATTTAACTAGCACCACGCGTATTCTACCTACAAAATCCTTTAATCAAATCCAGCAGTTTTAAACTGCGCACTGCATAACTATCATGCGTCTGCCGTGGCATAATCACCAACCGCGCATTAGGCATAAATTGGCTATACCAACGTACATGCTCAACCTTAACCCAGTCTTTTTCACCTACTACACAAAGAGTTGGCGTAGTAATCTTCTTCAAGTCATCTACTGAAATAAAGGACTCAGTCAACTCTACGCGGCTGTCACGATCAAGTCTCAAAAAGCGATGAAAGCCTTCCGTTAAGTAGTGATATGGTCTAATGCCTGCACCATTAACGAAAACGCCAGCTACAATCATCTTCTTAAAGATCGTTGGATGTTTTCTAGCTAGCATCATTGCCACCAGACCACCTGCATCAAAACCGAAGCAATAGCAGCCTTCAATGCCAATCTGTTTAATAAAGGTATAAACGTCTTCTACTTCAGTCTTGTAGTGTTCAGCGATGTCGCCTTCACTTAAACCATGGCCTCGCATATCAAGCACATAGACAGTGTAATAAAGGGAAAGCGGAGCCACAATTTTATCAAACATACCGCCATCTAAGTGATGTCCATGTAGTAAAAGCAAAGGCTCACCTTTACCTAACTTATGATAATAAATTTCGACTCCATTAACTTTTTCTTTCATGTTTTCCCCTAT
The DNA here is from genome assembly GCF_018987235.1 of Lactobacillus crispatus. Taxonomy (NCBI): domain Bacteria; kingdom Bacillati; phylum Bacillota; class Bacilli; order Lactobacillales; family Lactobacillaceae; genus Lactobacillus; species Lactobacillus crispatus. Next base: position 145,317 of record NZ_CP072197.1, on the reverse strand, counting down.
TCACTATCACGCAAGGCCTGCTGTCGCTCTAACTTCTTACGCATCTTTTCTTCCTCGCGGTCTTTCATCATTGTACTGATAATTTTGCTCCAAACCCGGTAATTTCCCCGGAAATTATCCGCAACTTTTTTAATATTAGGCTGGTGAATAATGCTGCCCTTTCTCTGCCAGTAGTGGTAATACGGCTTTTGCGTGTAATAGACGCCTTTAGCCACAGAAATATATTTAACGTTAAAGATCTGATCTTCCAGTAGTGAAATATCCTTATCAAACTTCAAATGATATTTCTTAATAATGGCAGTTTTATAGGCCTTGTTCCAGCTATATCCTTTCATTGGTGAGCTAAAGACATTAGTCAACTTCAAATAAGTTTCACCGCGCGTTAAATAGCCACCTTCTGGTCGACCAACAACGCGTTGCTTTTTGTCAGGATAATCCATCCAATAGCCACACGATACTAAGCTGACATCTGGATGCCTTTCAAAAGCATGAATAAAAAAGGACGTGTAGCCTGGATCCACCCAATCATCACCATCATGAAAGGTAACATATGGTGTGTCGAGATACTGCATCCCAACATTACGTGCATCGGATGGGCCGCCATTTTTCTTTTTAATTATTTTAAAATATGGAAAACGATTGGCATAGCTTTCGGCTACCTCAACCGAATTATCTGTTGAGCCATCATCTACTACAAGCAATTTGAAGCTCTTGTCAACTTGATTAAGCAGAGCATCAAAAGCACGTGGCAAGTATTGCGCCGTGTTATAAACAGGCATGATGATGGTTAACTTAGGCACTTGTAACATATTGTCCCCCTTTGTTGCTCTTTATTATACCATCTTCAATAATAAGGTCGAAATTAAGAAAGTTTTACGTGTTGTTTAATTCACTTTTGAAAAATATTTAGTATAATGTTCCGTATTACAAGAATAAATATTCGATCAAAAAGGAAGAAAAGAAGAAAAGAAGAAAAAATGAAGAAATTTATCACACTACTCACAGCAATGTTATTAAGCGTGGTCGCGATGATCTCATTTACTAAGCCAGTATTAGCAGATGATGATACACCTGTAGTTACCTTAGGTACATCATTAACTGATGCGCAAAAGCAAGGCACATTAAAGACCTTAACTGCCCCACTAAACGGTGGTAATTATCAAACAATTACTGTTACCGGCTCAGATCTGGTTAAATATTTAAATCCCTCTGGTGATAATTTCACCACTTCATCCGGTGTTTGGTCCAGTGCGATGATCCAAAAGACCAGCTCAGGCAGCGGAATCAACGTTAAAATTTTAGACTACGATGGTAAAAATAATATCACGACTATTACTGCCAACCAGTACAAAAACGCAGCCCTGACCGCCGGCATCAGCGATGCCAACATTTATGTTACTAGCGCTATTCCAATTGATGGTTCAGGGGCATTAGCTGGAGTTTATGCTGCCTATGCTAAAAATGGCAATGCATTAAATCAAAAGCAAGTTAATGCCGCTCAAGATGAAATGAATACCTTGTCTGGGATTACCCAAGATAATAAAAACAAAAAAGGTTATTCAGATGCTCAATTGAACAATGCGGTTGCCGGTGCCAAGAATGAGATGGCTAAACAAGGGCAAAACATTACCGACAGTCAAATTCGCGACATTGTCAACAATCAAATTAATATTAACCACTTAGGTGACACCATCAACAACAATCAAAAAAATCAAATTGTCAATCTTCTAATTGAAATTCGTGATTCAGGGGCATTGAAGGACGGTAACTTCAAGCAACAAGCTTCGAAATTATCCAGTCAGATTCAAAATGGAGCTAAAAATATCTTCAATAAATTTAATACCCAAGAAAACCGCAACTGGTTACAAAATTTGTGGGATCAAATCGTTAAGTTCTTTAGTGGTTTGTTCGGCGGCGTTATTTTAAATTAAAAAAGGCTACAGTGTAGCCTTTTTTTCTTACATTTTTTGATCCATATAACGGTTCAATTCATGATCGACAAATTCATTACCGCGATTATTAGCGTGACCTTTCGTCCATTCAAACGTACTATCAGGAAATTCCTTTAATAACCGATCTAATTCCTGCCATTCCGCCACATTAGCCAATGGTCCAGAAGAACGTCTCCAACCACGTTTTTTCCAGCCTTGTAGCCAATGCTTATTAATCGCATTCAACACATACTGCGAATCAAGAACAAATAATAGATGTTTATCGTTAAAACCAAGCTCAAGCAGCTTTTTTAGTGCATTAATCAATGCTGTCTGCTCCATCTTATTGTTAGTAGCACCATATTCACCACCGGAGCCATGAACTTTCTGGTCATCCCATTCAATTAAATAAGCCCAGGCTGCTTTATCGGTCTTTTTAACGTGACCGCCCTTATAAACACCAGTATTGCGCGTGCCACCATCAGTATAAGTCACCGCAAAGAAGTCAGCAGGACTGCTATTAACACGGTTATACTGCTTCGCCTTTTTTCGCGGTGCTTTTTTTATTTCCTGGCTCTTTTGTTGCACCCTTTTTACGGCGTTTTGTAAATTATCTTCACCTTTTTGCAAGATATCGCTCTGAGTTTGGGCATTCCAATCTAAGTAATCTGTGGCATCGGTAATTTGTTCAAATGATTTATATTCAGCGCCAGAGAAGCCATCAATTTGTTCTTTGGCTGCATCCCAAGTCCGATATATTCCCGGAGTACGTCCTTTTTTGACTGCATAAAACTTCATTTCTACCTCTAAAATTCCAAAATCTTTACCCAATGGTAAAATATACTTATTGCATAACTTTTATTATAGGAAAAAAGAAAGAGAAGGTGGTAAAAATGTTTTTCAACACAAAAAAATATGCTGAAGAAGTTGAAAAAGATCATAAACATGACCTCCAAGAAGAACCTAGCATGTTTAACATGATTTCTTTGGGGCTGATGGCCACCTTCGCTCCCACGCGAATTTTCCTCAAATTACACAAGCGCCATATTGAAAATAAGGCAAACATTGAAAAAAGCGATCTAAAACAAGTACCCATTATTTATTTCCATGGCTTTCGCGGCGGTGATTATACCACTCGCGTGATGGTGAAACACGCTACTCATGACAAGGGCAATCCCAAGTTTTTAAAGGTAACCGTTGATTTATTAGGAAATTTCAAATTAGAAGGAACTTGGACTAGTGACAAGCATCCTATCGTGCAGGTTGCTTTTCGCCAGCGAATAGTCGGTATCTATGGCATCGACTATTATCTCAACTTCGTCCTGCCCTTTTTAGCTAAAAGATATGGTTTTAAAAACTATATTGCAGTCGCTCATTCATTAGCCTGTCCATGTATTATTCGCACGGAAATGAAGCACTACCGCAGCAAAACGTTCCCACATTTAAAAAAATGTGCCTTTATCGCTGGTCCTTTTGACGGGGTCACTTACTTGGGCGATATCCCAAACGTCAACTATTTGACCGAAAGTGGTCGGCCTAGTGTCATGAACCCGCACTACCTTTATTTGTTTTTTAATCGGCGCAAATTCAATCCTGATATCTCGGTCTTGAATATTTATGGCAACGTTTTAGATAACACAAATACTGATAAATTCATCTCTGTTGTTTCCGCAAAAAGCATTCGCTATATCGTTGCCCCAAAAGCACATTTTTATCAAGAAGTAGAAGTACGCGGTAAAGATGACGCCGAACATAGTTGGATGCATGACAATCCGTTTGTAATCGATATTATTGACAAGTTTCTTAAATTAAAAAAGTAGTTTAATTTTGGAGGAGTTTATGATCTGGTGGCATGACTTTGTTAGAATCATTATCATTACCAACACAATCTTAGCCTTCTACGTTGTCTTCCACCGTAGAAGATCCGTTTCAACCACTTGGGCTTGGTTAATCATCCTGTTAGTATTACCAGTAGTCGGGATCACTCTTTATGCCTTCTTTGGTCGGGGTATTTCCCAGGAAAATATTTTTGCCATCAATAAGCAAAAACACATTGGCTTGAGAAATGTTCAAAAATCGATTGCTAAAGCACCTAAAAATACTAGTCCTTCTGACACTTCAAAGGCTGGTAATATAGCAATTAACTTTTTTAACCACCAACAAGAAGCTCCCCTAACTAAAAATAATCAGGTCAAGCTCTATACCGAAGGTGAAACCTTCTTTCATGACATGCTCAAGGACATGGTACGAGCTAAGGAAACAATCAATGTTGAGTTCTACACTTTTTATAGCGACAATATCGGCAATCGTGTTTTGCAACTATTGATTAAAAAAGCAAAACAAGGAGTTAAAGTACGCGTAATTTATGATGCCTGGGGTTCAATGGGAGCTACTAAAGCATGGTTCGATCAATTGCGGGCAGCTGGCGGGGAAGTTTTGCCTTTTGTCACTTCACGCAACATGATCACCCGTTACCGCATTAACTACCACTTGCACCGCAAGATTGTTGTCATCGACGGGCGAATTTCTTGGACTGGCGGTTTTAATATTGGTGATCAATATTTAGGCAAAAAAAAGAAGTTTGGTCATTGGCGTGATAGTCAGGTAAGAATTGTTGGTTCTGCCTCTCTGCTTTTGCAAGAGCGTTTCGTCATGGACTGGAACGCCTCTATCACTAATAATCAACAGCTCATCCGTTTCAATTCCACTCTATTTCCTGATCTTGATGAAAAAAACATCCACGAAGGCGACGTTGCAACGCAAATCATTTCAGATGGGCCTGATCGTTATGCACCATATATGCGTAACGGTATGATGCGGCTAATGCTTTTGGCACGCAAACGGTTATGGATTCAAACACCATACTTAATCCCTGATGATGCCGTTTTTGCTACGTGGCAAACAATTGCCTCATCGGGTGTTGACGTACGAATTATGATCCCATGTAAGCCAGACCACCCCTTTATTTATCGCGCCACACAGTGGTATGCCAACGAATTAACTCGCTTGGGTGTCAAAATTTATATCTACGAAGATGGCTTTTTACATGCCAAAACGACGATTGTCGACGACCATTTTTCTTCAGTTGGTTCAATGAATCAAGATTTCCGTTCTTACAACTTAAACTTTGAAGATAATGCCGTTTTTTATGATAAAAAGTTCAACCAGAAAATGGTGGCAGCTTTTGAAGAAGATATGAAACACTCGCATTTACTAACTAAGGAAGAAATAAAAAAGCAAAGTCGCGCATTGCGGACTTTGCAGGCATTCTCGCGAATGCTTTCTCCAATTTTGTAATTACATCATTGATTGAACTTCGACAGGAATTTCTCGACCAGCATATTCTTGTAATTGCTTAATTACGCTATTAACTTCATTATTAAAGCGCATCATATAAGCCTTACCATCGCTAGTTCGAAAAATCGCCATCACTAATGGCTTCTCTTGGTTGGGGATCTGGATTAAAGTAACGCTGGCTAAATCATCATACTTAACTGTACGCTTGAAGTAGCCTGAAACGACCATCCGCTTTTTACTAAATCCTGAAAAACCATCGACAATACTAATTAAGATAAAAAGAGCCAAGAAGACGCTCAGGCCTGGATCACCTTTTTCAATGTAATTCCATGTAAAGCCCAGCCAGATAAAAATTAGCGCCCAAACAACTGAGGAGATACGATAGCGACCACGAAAATCAACTTTAGCTTGCCAATACCAACTATAACAAGCATAAACTACTAATAAAATATCAATTGCTACATAAAAATACGTCATATATTTCATAAAAATCCCCTCAATTTAGTTATTTTACTCATTATAACAAAACAATGATTTATAATTAAAGTAGTGACTTTCACGGAGGGTGACATTATATGATGGATTTAGCAGAATTACAAACAGATATTAATAATGCCCAACATATTGTATTCTTAACTGGAGCTGGTGTTTCTACCCACTCAGGTATCCCTGACTACCGCTCTAAAAACGGAATCTATGATGGCGTGCAAGAAAGTCCTGAAACTATTCTGAGCGATAGTACGCTATTCAATCGACCTGAATTTTTCCATGAATTTGTCATGAACAACATGTACTTTCCTACTGCTAAACCAAACTTAATCCATGAAAAAATCGCCCATTTTTGTAATGAAAAAGGTAATTTAATTACCCAAAATATCGATACTTTGGATACTAAGGCTGGCAATCAACATGTAACAGAATTTCATGGCAATTTATATAATATTTATTGTACTAAATGTCATCAACGTGTTTCTTATGAAGAATATGCTAAAAGCTATTTACACAAAGATTGTGGCGGAATTATTCGCCCCGGTATTGTGTTATACGGCGAAAGCATTGATCCGAAAGTATTAAACCAGTCCGTTGAAATAATGCAAAAATCAGACTTGATCATCATTTGTGGAACGAGTTTTGTAGTTTATCCTTTTGCCCAGCTCTTGGCTTATCGCAAAGAAGACGCCAAAATTTACTCTATCAACAAGACAGAAATTCCTACCCCTGGTGTCACGCAAATAATTGGGGATGCATTAACAGCATTCCAGAATTTGAATTAACTTTCCTAGTTTGTTATTCTTAGACTAATTATTTTTAATAAAGGTGTTACACATGACAGAGTTTTTTTACTATGATTACGTTACAATTGAGCCATGGACCTACTTTTTAACAGCTTCAGAAGCCGGCCTAACTTACGTCGGACTTAAAACTGTTTCACCTATTTTTAGCTTCTACCCTCACCGCATGTTGGTGCGGGACCCTAAAAAGATGGCACCTTATATCAAACAATTAAAGGAATATTTTGCTGGTATCAGAAAGAATTTTGATGTTCCTATTGATATTTCGGAATTCGGCACTGAATTTCAACGAAAGGTATTAGCCGTTGTCCAGCATATTCCTTATGGTGTGACGTTAACTTATGGTGACGTCGCCAATTCACTAGCCGAAGCCACATCTTCTCGCTCAGTTGCACACGCCGTAGCATTAAACCCTGTTTTGATTTTTATTCCTGACCAAAGAGTTATTTTATCCAACAATAAAGTTGGGACTTATCGTCTGGGACAAAAAGAAAAAATCAGATTAATTAAATTAGAAAAGAAGCAGTTACATGTCAATTCTTAAACTATATGCACCCTTTTTTGACGGCAATAACTGGTTACATGTCCTAACCAGTGGCAAAGACTGGATGATCATTCTGACTTTAATCTTGATGGAATGCTTGTTATCAGTCGACAATGCTGTCGTTTTGGCCGCACAGACACAGGTGCTACCTAATAAAGCTGAACAACGCAAGTCCTTGGTTTATGGCTTGTGGGGTGCTTATTTATTCCGCTTTATTGTTATCGGAATCGGGACTTATCTGATCAACTTTTGGGAGATTAAATTAGCTGGTAGTATTTATCTTTTTTACCTAGCCTTTAAATTCTTCTATGATCAACGCCACCCTAAACAAGCTGCCGAACATGAGAAAGAAAAAGAAGAGCGCGAAGCAGCTCACCACAAAGGCAAAAAGAAAAAGAGACATGTACTATCTCTTTTCTGGCGTACGGTTATTTCAATTGAATCAATGGATATCGTCTTTTCAATTGATTCTGTTTTAGCTGCTTTAGCCGTGTCTGATAACCCCGTTGTTGTTTTAATCGGTGGCATGATCGGTATTCTCTGTATGAGAGGAGTTGCCGAAATTATCATTAAATTAATGGATATTATTCCAGAATTGCAGCCAATGGCTTACTTATTGATAGGAATCATCGCTTTAAAATTGCTGCTAGCTCTGCCACCATTGAGATTTGAGTTGCCAAACACCGTTTTTGCAATTATTGTCTTTGCGATCTTAATTTTGACAATTCTCTTCCACTTTTGGAAAGTTAAAAAACACGGTCACAAACATATTTAACTGTTTAGCGTATTTAATACATATTCTTTGAGTACAACTGCTTGGTTGTGCTCTTTATTTTTGGCACCAAATAAGAAAAGAACATCTTCTTTAGTCAAATGCTTCTTTACATCTTGCAAAAATTCCGCTGTATAATCATTATGATTAAGTTCTTCAATATACTTTTGCTTAAACTCAGGGAATTTTTCATCTTCATGATTAAACCACTGACGCAATTCCTTACTAGGGCCAATTTGTTTATCCCATTCAGCTAAATCGGCCTTAACTTTGCTCATTCCCCGTGGCCATAAACGGTCAACTAAAATCCGATAACCAGCAGGTTGCTCATGGTCATAAATTCGAACTAATTTAATTTCTGTCATTATTTTTTATCTCTTTTCTAGAAAGGTCAAAAATGAATTATTCAACTTATTTTTCTACTAACACTACCGATTATATTGCAAAAGACCTAATTGGGCGAATGCTTACTTTTGATAATGGTCAAGAAAAATTAGGCGGCTATATCGTGGAAGCAGAAGCATATATGGGTAAAAAGGATCGCGCTGCACATTCTTATGGCGGTCGTCGTAGCCCAGCGAATGAAGGACTTTACGGCAAAGGCGGAACGATCTATATCTACGCGCAACGTCAATATTTCTTCTTTGATGTTGCCACTAGGGTTCAGAATGAACCACAGGGGGTTTTAATCCGTGCAATCGATCCCACTTTAGGAATTGAGACCATGATCAAGAACCGTCATGGTAAAGATGGCGTTCTTTTGACTAATGGTCCCGCAAAAATGATGCAAGCTTTTGGTATTCATGATAAAAATTGGAATTTGCACTTTTTATCAGACTCCCCTTTCGCCATTGATCTTGATGATCGTCATAAAAAAATTCCCCAGGAAATAATTGCTGCAGCGCGTGTTGGTATCAATCAATCTGATCCCGTTTGGGCTAACAAAAAATTACGTTTTTATGTAGCAGGAAATCCTTATGTTTCTGATATGAAAAAGAGAAATTCCTGAATTGTCAAATTAAGTGCAACAGTTAGGCTATGAGGAAATATATTGCTTGAAGAGTTCTTCTGCTGTGTGATATTGAAGGATTCGACGATGTTTGCGGTTAATGGCATCAGTTGCCTGTTGAACATAAGCAGCTGACTTATCTTTCATGCTTTTGCCTTTAGGGAAGAATTGACGCAGAAGTCCATTGCAGTTCTCATTGGTGCCTCTTTCCCATGGAGAATATGGGTGGGCGAAGTAGATCTGGCAGCCTTTGATCTTGGTCATATCCGCAAACTCAGAGCCATTGTCAAACGTGATCGATTTAAACCAGGCAGGATGTCTGTCAATCTCATTTTGAAGCAGCCTTTGGCATGTGCTTGCCCGATAGTCAGGAATCTTGATAACTACTTCAAAGCGTGTGGTTCTTTCGGTCAAAGTCATTAAAGCAGGCTGATTCTTGCGTCTGACGCCTTTAACCAGATCTCCTTCCCAGTGCAGCGGCGTTTTTCTGTCTTCAATCTCTTTAGGACGCTGTTCAATGGAATTGCCAAGATTCTTCTTGTGCAAAGCATGACCGCTCTGGCCGTGATGACGCTTGTTCCTGCGTCTTTTGAGCTTCATAGGCAGATCAATATTGCTTATGTCCAGCAAGCCCTGATCAATATAGCGATAGACAGTTGGTGTGCTGGGACAAGGGTAGCCTGGCATAGTCCTTTTGAATTCACCAACGAATTCATCGATGCTGGTGGCATCAAATTTAGCTTTGAAGCGTCTGGAGAGCATTCTCAAAAAGACAGCATAATGCTTCAATGGATTGCGCTGATAGCAGTTTTTGCGACGCTTCTCATAATAAAGCTGTGCAGTATCAGCGTAATAGTGCTCATACAATAAATAGCTGCTGTCTCTTTGCAGGACGCTTCCGCGTTTGATTTCGCGACTGATTGTCGACTTATGGCAGCCGACTTCTTGAGCGATAACAGTACGGGAAGTTATGCCGGAATCCAGCATTGCTTGAATTTGTCCACGTTGTACGCTGGTTAATTGATGATAGTGCTTAGAAATGCTAGAATTTGAATTGGTCATGAAGATCTTCCTTTCTTGATTTTTCGTCACTTCAAGTTTAGGTCTTCATGGCCTTTTTGTTTAACACTTGGTGTTGCACTTCAATTTTAAATCCGGGAAAAAGAGAAATTATGAAACTAATAATGGTTGGGCTTGACAAATTTAACTTTTTCTTCTAGTATTCTTCATTAGTTAAATATTTTTCCAATGCAATAGAGGTTGCGACAATCACAAGTTAAGTTTGAGTTCGCGAAAACAATGATAGTTAACTTAGGGTTGCCGCCGAAATAGATTTAATATTCGCGTGTTAATCTGTTGGGCTATAGAAGAATATTCTATAGACTGTCCTGGTTAGTCCCCAGGGAGCGCTATAAGATTTGGTTTAAACACTGATGATTATGACCCTCGCAATTCTTTGGAAGAGCGAGGTTTTTGTTTACTCTTTATTGTGTTGGCTTTATGTTAAAACTATTTTTGGAGGTTTTATAATTGAAGTCAAGATTTAGATGGATGGCTGTAATAATGTCTGTCCTACTCAGTTTATTTATCGGTTTTTCTCTTAGTAACAATCAGACTCAAGCTGCTAAGAAAGATTCTGGCACGTTAAAAATAGGTATGGAGGCAAACTATCCTCCATACAACTGGACTCAGCCAACCAAAGCTAATGGAGCTGTTCCAATTGATGGTTCTAACTCCTATGCTAATGGTTATGATGTTCAAATTGCCAAGATCATCGGTAAACGACTACACAAAAAAGTAATCGTAGAAAAGACTCAATGGGATGGCCTTTTACCAGCTTTAACTTCAGGTAAAATTGACTTAATTATTGCTGGTATGTCTCCTACTGCCGAAAGACGCAAGGCAATTAATTTCTCAGAACCTTATCGTAAAAGTACTTTCGTCGTAATTACTAATAAGGCAAGTAAATATTCTAATGCTAAGAAGTTGACTGATTTCAAAGGTGCCAAGTTAACCGCACAACAAGGAACTTTGCACTACGATTTAATCAAGCAATTAAAAGGTGCTAAAAGAGAACCAGCTATGCGTGACTTTTCAGCCATGCGTCAAAGTTTAGCTTCTGGCACCATTGATGGTTATGTTGCTGAAGATATTGAATTTGAAAGTTACCACAACGTTAACCCTAACATTATTGCAGTTAACTTAAACAAAATGGCTGGCTTCAAAGTTGACCATGACGATTCCGTAACTAGTATCGGGGTTAAAAAGGGTAATACCAAGCTTTTAAATGAAGTTAACGCTACTTTAAGAACTATTTCTAATAAAAAGCGTGATCAATTAATGTCACAAGCCATCAAGGAACAACCTAAGGCTGGTAACGAAACTAAGAAAGAAAACTGGCTAGTTACTACTTGGAAGCAATATGGTGGCATGATTATGTCAGGTATTGGCATGACCTTGCTTTTAGCTTTAGTTGGTACCATTGTTGGTTTCTTTATCGGCTTGCTTGTAGGAATTATTCGTACCATTCCTACTCCAACTACTCGCGGCAAGCGTTGGACTTTGAACGTAGTTAAGTGGTTATTATCTGTTTATGTAGAAATCTTCCGTGGTACACCAATGATGGTTCAAGCAGCCGTAATCTACTATGGTATTGCCCAATTCTGGCACTTGAATTTAAATAGAACTGTAGCTGCTTTGATTATTGTGTCAATTAACACTGGTGCTTACTTAGCTGAGGTTATCCGTGGTGGTATTATTTCAACTCCAGAAGGTCAATTCGAAGCAGCTAGTGCACTTGGTATGACCCACAACCAAAGAATGTGGCATATCATCTTGCCTCAAGCTATTAGAAACTGTTTACCATCAATCACCAACGAATTTATCGTTAACATCAAGGATACTTCAGTATTGAGTATCATCTCAGTTTCTGAATTGTTCTTTGTTGGTACAACTATTGCTAGTCAATCATTCAAGTTCTTCCCAACTTACTTAATGATTTCTGCAATTTACTTGATCTTAACCTTTACTATTACTAGAATCTTCAACTTTATCGAAAAGAGACTTGAAGGTAATAAGAATTACAACTTGATGGCTAACCAAGTCCAAGTTGGTACTCCAAAAGATGCGGAGGCAAATAATTAATGACTGAATCAAACGAAGTAATTTTAAGCTTAAAGCACATGCAAAAGTCTTATGGAAATCACCAAGTATTAAAGGATATTTCCTTTGACATCAATAAAGGCGAAATCGTAACGATCATTGGTCCTTCTGGTGGTGGTAAATCAACTACTTTGCGTTGTATCAACCTGCTTGAAGAACCAACTGGCGGCGAGATCGATTTTCACGGTGAAAATATCTTGCATCCCGGCTACAACCGTAACACCTTTAGATCAAAGGTCGGTATGGTTTTCCAGCAATTTGACTTATTTGAAAACAAAAACGTCTTAGAAAACTGTATGGTCGGTCAAGAATTAGTCTTGAAGCGTTCAAAAGACGAAGCACGCAAGATTGCCATGAAAAACCTAGAAAAGGTTGGTATGGATCCATTTATCAAGGCTAAACCACAACAATTATCTGGTGGTCAACAACAGCGTGTAGCTATTGCCCGTGCGATTTCAATGAATCCAGAAGTTTTATTGTTCGACGAACCAACTAGTGCCCTTGACCCAGAAATGGTTGGCGAAGTATTAGACGTTATGCAAAAGCTTGCTACAACCGGTTTGACGATGGTGATCGTTACCCACGAAATGGGCTTTGCCAAGAGCATTTCAGACCGTGTATTGTTCATCAGTGACGGTATCATTACTGAACAAGGTTCACCTGAAGAATTATTCGACCATCCTAAGAATGAAAAGACGCAAAAGTTCTTGAGCAACTTTAGAAATAATGAATTCTAATATCAAAAAAGCCGCGAAGTTTAATTGCTTCACGGCTTTTTTAGCGTATAATTTATAACAAATTAATTTTTGGAGGAAGTAAAATGAATGATAGAGTATATTATTTTATCAAGCCTTATGACGAAAGTCTGCCACTGCCGCCTGCAGAAAATTTTGCGCAAATTTTAAACGAAACCTACTTGCATCCCTTCAACTGGAAAGCAAGAACTACGCGTAAATCTTTCTGGTGGAGCACTTTGATTAATCTTGTTATCGGCATCTTATGCATCATTCTTGGTTTCTATGCTTTTAACCAAAACATCAACCCCGGTATTAGAATAGTCGATGGTATTGTTGCGGCTATTGTTTATCTGTGGCTATTTTTAGCTGCATTAGGACAAACGATCCGACGTTTGCACGATGTTGGCTACAGCGGCTATTGGTACTGGGCTGCCTTCACTGGTTATGGCGCAATGTTTTTATTTTATCTTGAATTGCAGCCATCTGTTCAACGCCAAGTTAAGTGGGGCAAATATTTCTTTAGTAATCAAGACTACCCTGCCGGCCATAAAGAAACAGTTCCTGTGCCAACTATTGGTCAAATTCTAAAAGAACACTTCTTTGATTGCTTCAAGTGGAATGCTAGATCAACTAGAACATCATTCTGGGTAGGAACAGCAATTAATCAAGTTACTTTAGGAATCGGCACTCTTTTCATCTATGCTTTTTCTGCTTTTTTCACGATTATTCCTGGCTGGCATCAAATGCCGCAAGCAATCGGTATTTTCTTTTTATGCTTTTTAATACTTTTACTGGTTATCCTTATTTGGTCATTTTTAGCTCAATTAGGACACACTGTTCGCCGCTTGCACGATGCAGGCTTTAACGGTGGCTGGTGGTGGTTAGGCATTGTTCCTTACGTGGGAGATTTACTTTTAGCCTTCTTATTATTCCACCCAACAGTTGACGCAGATAATAAGTGGAACAAGTATTTGTTTGATCCAGAAGACAGAATTAGATAATTATCAAAATAAGCCCGCTATTCAGAAATGAACAGCGGACTTTTGATTTTTAAACAATATCTTTCTGAGCCTTAATCCGAGCTAATTTCCAGCCCGTATCAAAATACGTCTTGCGCGTTTGACGCAAATCATCATAATCACTTTGTAAACTATCAATAGCATCCTGTAAGCTCTTATTTTGCTTTCTAATCGCATTTAGCTCAGGATCATTGACCACACCCTTAAGGTGTACTTGAGCCGCTAAATAGCGCCGACGATGCTCAAATTCTTCTCTCAAAGTACCCAGCGCATCTTCATACTTAACTAGCTTTTTATTGATCTCAGAAATTTGATCATTCAGTTGAATAAACAACTTATAAGGCATATCCGACTTAATTCGGTTGCATTCCGCACAAGCTAAAGTTAAATTATCTAAGCTGTTGTTGTGACTAAGAGAAACGGGATCCTTATGATCTACGCTGTGGCCACGTCTGCCGCAATATTGGCAGCGGTATTTATACTTGGCCCGAATGCGTTCACGATCAATAAAATCAACTTCGTTTAACTGGAAATTGATCTCCAAACCCATTCCCTTTAAATTTTGCTCAAAAGTTACGCCTTGGTTAGGCACATAATTAAGCTTGCCATCTTCGCTTTTAATTACCGCCAAATTCAAATCAGACCTTTTAATCTGTTGGCGGGCGATTTCATTGCCATCATAATCTTGTAAAAAGGCCTCGTATTTTTTACGGTCCTTTTTATTTTTCACAATAAAACCTGATTGATCTTGTTTCTTTGCACCGACAAACGTGTAAAGCAAGCTTTGAGCAAAAGCTGCGACCGCATCATTTGCGTAATCTTCTGGATTCAGGTTGCGCGTGATACAAATATCGCAAATACTGGTCAACTTAGGATTCATTAACCCCTCTTGCTTAAAATGCAAAGAGTCCATGCGCAGCCCGCATGAACTACATTGAAATTTCACCTAATCATCCCCTAACAATAGAATGCTAAAAGCTATTCGTTGCATCTTATCCTTTCCCGCGAAATCACCTTTAAAAAGATCTGGCAAAATTTTCTTAATAAAGTATTGTACGCAAACTAAATCGTCGAACTTCTTGATCGTTTCAAGACTTTCCTTGAACATTTGCATATAAACCGGGTTAGGATTACCTAATTCGATTTCTCCATAAGCTTCATATAACAAATCTAATTTATCACAGATTGATAAAATTTTACCCTCTAAAGTATCATCTTTGCCTTCTGAGAGACGTTTAGTATAAATTTCTTGAAATTCTTCTGGAATCTCATCCTTAATGAACTTAGTGGTCATTGTTTCTTCAACGTCACCAATCATCTTTCTAAGTTGAGGAGTAGCGTATTTAACAGGTGTCTTAATATCACCGATGAAACGTTCAGTATAATCGTGATTCAAGCTCTTTTCATATAAAGCCTTCCAATTGATCTTCTTATTACCGTGAACTTCTTCGATATCACCCATCATTTGTGCGAGTTCAGCTGTTCTGAAACAGTGATCAGCTACTGAGTGGTGGTGGTACTTGAAGTAACCTGGTGCACGATCGATTGACTCTAAACTATTAAATCCTTGAATGTATGCATTTAATCCCATTTTTTGTCCTCCTCATTTTCCTTAAAATTTTTACTATGTTATCAAAGATTGATTTTCAATGCAAATAAAAAGAGGCCTTTGCCTCTTAAAATCTATGCGCCGGTGTCAGTATCGTTGCCATCGTCGTTAGTGCTGCATCATAGTAATTATTTTTAGGTAATTTTTTAGCAAAAATATATTGCTGCGAAGCAAACAAATTATCATAGCCTTGATTGCGATTTTCATTCACCGCAATATAAATTGGCGCGCTAAAGCTAGCTGATTGATAATTATTGACTGGCTTGCCTTTTAAAGTATAGCCTGCTGTAATTGTATTTTGCTTGCTAAAAAATTTAAGCAAGCGATGTACAGTATTCTTTGCTAATTTATCCTTACTAAATGCTAAATCCATTGGCACCCGGCAAGCATTGGCATAATAATCACCATCATATCGATCAGTGGTAACCCTTCCTTTAACTGGCTTAGCATCTTTTGATGTCAGCCAGGCAAAGTCTGGAACTAGGCCACTCTTATGCTGGTGACTCAACTGATTGAGCCGCTTGAGCATTGTTTTTTTAATTAAGAGCCACCGCGAATCATTGCTTTCACGATAAAATTGATCAAACATTGTCGGCAATACATCTGAAGTCCGCATTAAATTATAATACTTCGACTTAGAATCGGCCCAATTGCCCACCGTTAAAGCGTGCGTTGTCGGATTATATTCATAACGCAAAATATCGGCAATTAATTTTTGCCCTTGCCGCTGATATGCTGGGTTTTTCCATCTTTTAGCCGCTAAAAACAAAGCTTTAGCAATAAATAAGTCCCCATCAGTAGCGCTATTGCGTTCACTGCTCCATTTTCCATTTTTCTTTGTTTGCCGCCAAGCCATCAATTGCGTATTACGATCCCGGTGTTTTAAATAATACTGCACTAGCTTAGCAAAGTTGCTTTCTTTAACTGCTGGATCATGCGCCGCAATAAACATCCCATATCCTTGGCCTTCAGATAAAACCGTCACTTGTTCCTGCTTAGGCGTGGTATTAATATAGGCAAGATTCTTTTCTTCAACTACATAATTTTTATGCCAAGAATGTAGAAAAAAATTACGCACCGCTGAATTATTATCTGCTCTGATATAGATCATAATACCGGTAAATGCAATCGTTACGAGTAAAAATCCTAGTAGCATCCATCTTTTTTTCATCTCATCACCTAATCCGCAAATCTCTTAGTCTTAACCCATTTAGTACTATCACGATGAAAAACGCGATCTAGCATTACTGAAGTAACCGCATGAATTGATACAATGATGAACAATTGCGAATAAGTAAAATATGATGCTAAGGCTAGCCAAATCTGTTCGTCAGTTGCCTGCCCATATTGCGTAGTCATCGCTAGGTTAATTTGCAAAATATAAAGCAAAACCATCAATAGCCAATTAAAGAGCAGAATTTGAGCTAATAAAATATTACTCCGCGAAATTGTAAATGGTATTACTACTGCAGGATTCCAAAGATGGACGATTAAGGCAATCAAATTAGAAAAAAAGATCAGATCTGATAAAACAATCGCCAAATTAAACCAGAAAAAAGTGCAGGAATAATAGACAGTCTCTAATTTAACCCGCCAGTTGCTTTTATCAAAAAGATGGCAAAAATTATTGATCACTACTTCATAGTTACCTTTAGCCCAACGCAAGCGCTGGAAATAATAATCTTTTAAGCTTTCCGGTTCTTGCTGGAAGGCTTCAGAATTATAGGCTAAGGCAATCAAACTACCTGAGCCCATAATTTTAAAAGAAATATCAGTATCTTCGGTCAAAGCGCCATTGCGCCAGCCGCCAATTGATCTGACATAATCAGTATTAATAATAAAGTTAGTCCCTGGAATACGACCAATCTTAAATAATTGCCAGATACCGCAGTGTTGAATTCGCTGGGTAACAACAATTTCCTGATTGATACACTTAGTTAAAAAATTCTGCCGCGCATTTCTCGTCTTATTGCGACCAAAAGCAGCCTTATATCTCACCGGATTTTCCAAAATCTTTTTAATTAAAAAATACAAAGCATTTTCTTCTGGCATGGCATCTGCATCATATACACCAAGGTATTCTCCTTGGGCAATCTTCAAAGCATCATTTAATACACCAGCTTTGCCACCACTACCTGTTCGTTCAATTACTTGAACATTGATTTTCCGTTCAGGATATTGCTTGATTATTTCCCGGGCAATTTTAGCAGTATCATCAGTACAATTATCAGCATAGATTAAAATTTGTAACTTATCAGCCGGATAATTCAAATTTAAAATTGCCTGCGTAGTTTTACTAATAACTAATTCTTCATTATGAGCTGGTACAACTAACGTAACTTTTGGGTAACGCTTAAGTGGCGTGATTTTAACTAAGAGCTTGCTGTGCTTTAACCAAAAGAAAACTGCACCACTTAAGGTAACTAGAGACATCAACAAAGAAAGCCAAATCGAGATTAACGTTAAAATTTGTAATGCTTCACTCATTTTTCGTCTTTTTTCCTTTTTTATTGATTACCGTATTTTCAACATTAAAGTAAATGACAAACGCACAAATAAACATAACTATGAAAGCAAGTAAAAAGATGCCTGAAATGCTTAAAGCTAAGAAATAAAACCAATTAGTCATTTGCTTCAGCCTTTAAATATTCAACAATTAAGTCAGTTTCCAATTCGCGGTCCAAATGTTTTACAATCACATTTGGATCTGTAAAACGATCCACGTTTGTTTCATCAATTCGCTGACTCGTCCATTTCAAGCCTCCGGGAAGATCATCTTGCACTTTTTTTAATTCCGCAATTGTCTCCTGATTAATCTGCTTGATAATGTCATCTCTTAATTCAGGCGAAATAATAAAAAAAGTGGCATCTCCTAAATAAAAGAGTTCCTCAGCTGCTAATCTTCTCTTTTTTAAGATATCAGCTAATTTTTCTAAATACTGCGCGTGCTCTTCTGGATGAAGTTGAGCAAACTGTTCGTGGTTAGCCCAACGCAACATTGATACATGCATCCATAAATGTAATTGTGGCCGTTCTTTAATATTACTAATTACTTTTGAATAAATTTTATTAGCAGTGTAACATGTATGCATTTTTAGAGTGCCATTGTAGCGTTTAAGGTAATTGCGAATATCTTGCCGATTTTTACTAATAAAACGCCAATCTAGGACATAATAGCGCAACACCGTTAAAAGCCCTGCCTCTATCGGAAAAGCTACCACTAAAAACCACTTTGCTTCTGTAGGAATTACAACATATCCCAGCACTAAAAAGCCCGCTGCAATCGTCGTTAACAAAATTATCAGCCAGCTAACCATTATATTAGGCAACAATAATCCCGTCATAATAGCTAAAATTAGAATTAAAAATAAGCCATTGACTATATTTGCCGAATATTCTTCCACTTGAAAAACAGCAATTACTGGAAAAAGTATTGCTGCAACGAGATCTAAATAGATCAAAATATTGTATTTATTATTCTTATTCATATATCTAACTATCTATATCCTATATATTATCTATAAAAACCTAAGTTAAATTATATTCAAAAATCTTTTTATGTCCATGTGCTAAATTAATTTTTTCAGTAAGCACAAAAAAAGCTAGAAGCGTCAGCTCCTAGCTTTTATTTCAATATTATTAAAGACTACTTGTTTTCGTCTTTTGCGGCCTTGTTCAAGAAAGCAACAACTGCTGCTACGTGAGCAACACGCTTCTTTGCGTTTCTCTTGTTCTTAGGTCTTTGGTTTGGTTCACAACCAGTGTTGTAATTTTCACCTTTACGCATATGCTATACTTCCTTTCAGATTTTCGAAAATCTAGTATAGTTTACCATGTTCAGCCCTTCAGATCAAGTCTTCATGCAGACTCAAAATTTTTCGACAGATGCAGGACAACAATATAATTTAAGATTCGCGTAGCATAACTAGCATCCTTTTGGAAACTTTTAATTGCCTTTTTAGCTAAATCAACTCGATCAGTAATTAAGCCATCAACTTGTTGATACATCATCTTCTTCATTAATTTTTCGTCATTAACTGTCCAGGCATAAACAGGACGATCCTGCAAATGGGCTTGCCAAATAAAGTCTGAATTCAAGGTAGAATATTCCATTGAATATCCACTAGCAACACTTTGCGGATAAGTAAAATTATAAGGTTGAATGTAAAAGACAACCAAACGTGGATTAATTAAGTGCAGTCCTTCAACCACGCGATAGTCGAGTGATTGTACTTGATACGCATTTTTAAGAATCGTTTTGCCATATTTTTGATTAAAGCGCTGCAGCATTTTCTTCGAATCTTTAGCCGTCGTTTTAATTTCAATTAGCAATTTTTGATGCAGTCTTTTGGCTTCCTCAAGATATTGATCAAAGCTAACTAACTTAGCATGATAGCCGTCTTCTTTGGCAGTTAACTTTTCTAATTGCCGTAAAGTTAAATCATTCGGGGCTTTATTAACTCCCGTTAGCTTCAATAAATTCTCATCATGAATTACGATAAATTTTTTATCCTTAGTTTCATGAACATCAATTTCAACGTAGTCTGGCTTTTCTTTAGCCGTTTTTCTTAATGACTGTAACGTGTTTTGTACGCCATTTTTATCATCAACGCCGCGATGAGAAATAATTACTGGCGCTTTAGCATTTACACTAGTCAAATATAAATAATTGGTGGATATTGCATTAATCATTACTAGTACAAACACAACTAATGTACTTAGAATTATCTTTTTAGTTTTACCTGTTTGACTTATCTTTTCTTGCCTTAAAGCTTTCAAAATAATAGATAAGCCCAGTACACTAACATAGACTAACGCTACTTCACTAATAATTTGAACAAGCGAAAGATTGACAATGGCTAAAATTAACGGACATTTCCCAGGTAATAAATCAACTAATAGCTGCAGGCAATACATTGCTAAATAGAAAATTGTCATGACTGCTGCAGATAAAACGGCTAAAATAATAATCCTCCGGCAAATCGTCCGCCAACGGTAGTGCGCCGTTAATCGCCAACTTCTTTTCACTGCTTGCGCTGACTTTAAGTGGTCAAAAACGATGATGGGTAAAGCAAATACTAGCCTTGCACCAAGGATCAAAGCGGCTAAATAAAACGCAATCAAAACGGCTAACAAGATTGGCGTTCTCGTCAGATAATCCAAGATAAATTCTGAAATCTGCACTTTGCTTAAAAGTGGTGTTCTAAAGATGACATCGGCTAACGGTACTACCAATAAAAAATAGAGCATCAAAATAAAAAACGTGCCTAAACGAATTTTTTTGATATTTTGCCAAGTTTGAATAAAACTATTTTTCCACGTAAAAACTTGATGCTTAATATCCCAAACGCCATGAAGTAAATAAGCTAATTGCGCATACAAGATTACTAATAAAAGCAGCAACTCAATTATCAAAATTAAAAAGGCAACCGTATGCGTCGTAATGATCGTCACTACATTTTGATAAGATACGAACGGAATAGCACTAGCCTGCAAAACAAAGGTTGTAATATAGCGAAAAAGTGGAATAACAATAAATTGATTAAATAAACTTAATCCCATAAAAAGTAGCAGATACCGCAGCCAATTTTGGCAAAATTCACGACTACCTGCTTTTATTTCTTTGACAAAAGTCATTGTTCTTCCCCCCTTACATTGAAATCACTTTCTTAATTCTATACTAAAAAAGGACGAGGTCATTCCCTCGTCCCTATGATTAATTTTATTTTTTAACATTGACCGCCGTTTTTTAGATCATCAGCAGTAATTGCTTCAGGTTCATATTGGGTAACGGTCATCCCACCATCAATAATGCCGCTGTCTGAAGATAAACTCAAAGTTGAGTTGCGCGCATTTACCACTAGACCTGGTTCAAAGAAAGTTGTTTCCGGCTGAGCAGTATACAAGTCAAGACCAGCATTATTTTCGATTGAAATATTATACTTAGGATCTTTTTCAGCAAGGATTACAAACTGGAAGCTGTCGCCAATAGTACAAGTGCCGCCTTTTTTAGAATACTTGGTTGAACCATCATCTAAAGCCAAGATAACAATTTGGTGATCTGCATCCATCTTGCTTTTAATAATTTCTGCAGCATCTGGTTTAATATTGATTGAAATTGCATTCTCTGTCATTTTGTTTCCTCGTTTCAATCTAAATTTTATTAACTTACTTATTTAAGTATAGCACGACTAGTTCCAACTAACTAAAAATATGCTCGAAAATGCCGCTAATCTTGATATTTTTTTAATTTATCATTGCATGCAATCACAAAAAGGCTCAAAATGGTACATAGGGTTTTTAGACGATTGTAATACGTAAGGGGGACCTTTTATGACCGTCTTAAAGAATATTGCTAAAGATAGAATTTTACAGATTACTGTGATCATTACAGTAGTCAGTCTTTTTTTTGCCAGACCGCGGTTTGCGGATATTAATTTCCATACATTATGGTCCGTTGCCGCGATGTTAACGATTATCCAGATCTATGCCTACTTGCACGTTCTGGACGTTTTGGCATACAAGCTTACAAGCATTGCCGACAACACACGTAAGCTGAACACGCTGTTTTCGTTGTTGGCTGTTATTTCAGGGATGTTTTTAGGTAATGACATTACTGCATTAACCTTGATCCCATTGTATTTAAATATTGCTAAACGTTATAAATTGCCGCAGATTTTACCTGTTACCTTAATCGGAATGGGCGCAAACATCGGAGCAGCGTTTACGCCTTGGGGCAACCCCCACAATATTTTCTTAGTCAGCCGCTTTGATGTCAGCCCATTAAAATTTTTCGAATGGTCTGTACCTTATCTAGTAGTTTCAATGCTAATCATGGGATTAGTCTTTCTGTTTATTCCTAAAGAAGAAATTCCGGTGCAAAAAGCTGAGCCAATCAAGATCAGCTGGCGCCCGACGCTGATAACTACTGCTGTCTTTATTTTCTTCTTCTTTGGTGTTTTCAGAACCATTGATATTATTTGGCCAATGTTGGCATCAATCGCATTAGCCCTCGCAATTAATCCTCGGATTATGCTTAAAATTGACTACGCCTTACTTCTTACCTTTACTGGTTTCTTCATCTTCATCAGCGATATCCAACAAATCCCTGTTATTGTAAATCTAATCCATGGTACTGTTTATTCCGAAATTTCAACTTACTTCGCTTCAATTATCTCCAGTCAGGTAATGAGTAACGTACCATCAACCATTTTAGTTGGTAAATTTACTACTTATGCTCAAGCATTATTCTTGGGTTCAAACATTGGTGGTTTTGGTTCAGCTATTGGCTCAATGGCCAATATGTTAGTTCTTAAGACTTTCAATCAACACGGCAGCGTAAGCAAGAAGAAATTTTTCATTCAATGGACCATTATGCAGTTTGCTGGTTTGATTATTTTAACTGCAGTCGGATTATTACTATTAATCTTCAGAATTTAATATTTTTTGTTAAGAATGTCGCTTTGGCATTCTTTTTCATTGCCCAAGAAATTCGAAAACGATAAAATTAAATAAATATTTATGGAGGAAAAAACTATGTCACCATTAATTTGGATCATTATCGCCATTATTGTTTTAATCGTGGCTATTTATATCGTAACTTATAACGGTTTGCAAAGAGCAAAAGTCTACGCCGAAGAAGCTTGGAGTCAAATTGACGTTCAACTTAAGCGTCGGAATGACTTAATTCCTAACTTGGTTGAAACCACCAAGGGCTATGCCAAGCATGAAAAATCAACTTTTGAGGAAGTAGTCAACTTGCGTAATCAATTGGTTAACGTGCCTCAAGGCAACCATGAAGAAGCAATGAAGCTTTCTAACCAAATTACCGATTCTTTGAAGTCAATTTTTGCCTTGGCTGAAGCCTACCCAGACTTGAAAGCTAACCAAAACTTCTTGAAACTACAAGAAGAATTGACTAACACAGAAAACAAGATTGCTTACTCGCGTCAGCTTTACAACTCAACTGTAGCAACATATGATCAAAAATTGCTTACTTTCCCATCCAACATTGTTGCCAAGTGGCACCACTTTACTAAGATTAACTACTTAGAAACTCCTAGTGAAGAAAAGAGTGTGCCTCAAGTTAAGTTTTAATTTTAAGGAAGTTTAACCATGCTTTACCAACAAATTGCCCGTAATAAGCGCAAAACAGCGTTAATTATGTTCATCTTTTTGGTGATCTTAGGTTTAGTTGGTGCGGGAATCGGTTATCTTTGGATCAACAATCCCACTAGCGGAATTATCATTGCCTTGATCGGTAGTTTGATCTACTTGTTTATTATGTGGCAGAATCCAGCCAATATGATTATGAGCTTGAATCATGCGCAAGAAATCCATGAGGCTGATAATCCCGAATTGTGGCATATTGTAGAAGATA
This sequence comes from Lactobacillus crispatus, assembly GCF_018987235.1. Taxonomy (NCBI): domain Bacteria; kingdom Bacillati; phylum Bacillota; class Bacilli; order Lactobacillales; family Lactobacillaceae; genus Lactobacillus; species Lactobacillus crispatus. Next base: position 121,565 of record NZ_CP072197.1, on the reverse strand, counting down.
TGGCCATGGTAGCTCAGGTCCCAATGCCCCGGGTCTATATTATTCCTGACCCCAGCCCCAATGCCTTTGCGACTGGGCGAGACCCTGAACATAGTGCAGTAGCAGTTACTCAAGGAATCTTGGAACTACTTGATCGAGAAGAACTCGAAGGCGTCTTAGGACATGAATTATCACACGTGAAAAACTACGATATCCTATTATCAACGATTGCCGTAGTATTAGTTGGCGTCATTTCTTTTATCTCTAATATGGCATCCAACATTTGGTTCTGGGGCGGCGTGCGTAGTGATGACGATGACGACCGTGACAGCAATGCTTTAGCCATGATTTTTAAAGTGGTTGCTTTGGTCTTTGTGTTGATCTTAGGCCCACTTTCTGCATCCCTAGCCCAAATGGCTTTATCGCGTAACCGTGAATACCTAGCTGATGCATCTTCAGTTAAATTAACGCGTAACCCGCAAGGGCTAATTTCTGCTTTGCGCAAAATTGAAAATAGTCAGCCAATGAAAGTTGCTGACAGAAGTAGTGCCGGTTTATATATTGAAAATCCATTTCACAATCACGGTTTGACGCACTTGTTCGATACTCACCCACCAACAGCAGACCGCATTAAACGCTTAGAAAATATGTAAAAAATAATCTGGAACTTTCGTCCAGATTATTTTTTTACTTCAAATTTATATTTGCTTGTCTAAACAATTCTGCCCGCATCGCTGCTGGTGTTATGTGGTAGTATTGATTAAATTTCTTATAAAAGAAAGACTTACTCGAATATCCGACTCGACCAATAATCTCTCTAAGTGAAATATCAGGCTGAGCCAGCAATTCACGCGCTTCTTGCATTCTTCGATCATCCACGTGATCCACAAAACTCTTGCCAGTCTTAGCCTTAACCATATTAGAGAAATAATTAGGATTGAAGCCAAAGTATTTTGCAGCGTCAGATAAAGAGACATCGGCAAAATGAAGATCGATGTAATTATCTAAGGTCTTCTTTTCAAACTTAGTTTTATCCAAACTAGTCGGTGTTGCCATGCGCTGAGTTCTAATTGAAATAATCAACATAGTGGTCAACTCAGCCTGAATTAAAGCTTTAGTAAACAAATCATTATTCAAATAACCGCCAATAATATGTTGCATCACTTGAGAAGCACGAGTAATTTGATTATTTTTTAGCCAAAGAACATGTTCATTTTCTAAGCTATCAACGATTTGCTCAATAACTTTAACCTCACGTTCTCCCTTACAGCTAAAATCTTTAAAATACTTGCGATATAGAAATCCACGCTTAAACTTCAACTTTATCAGTACCGTATCAGGTTTTTGACTTAAAATCTCATACTTGCAACCTTCAGTCAGTAGCAAAACATTCCCAGACTTCATTTGAATGATCTTTTCACCACTCTTAATTGTCACAGTACCCTTAGCAATATATAAAATCGTTGAAACATCCATCCGATAGCGATGAATACCAGTATTATGATTTTCAAGGTAGATAGTAATCAAAATCTGGATTACCAGCTTCCAACTTTATTTCATTCTTATCTGTTGAATTTGACTTTAATACACTTGCCAGATATTGGTCCAAAGCAACAGCTGCCATATGTCCACCTTCCTTAAATTAAATAAAATATGGTAACACTATAATTACATTATAAATCAAAACTTTATTTAGTATTAAGTATTATTTATGATTTGTTCTACTTATAACAAACTTTACCTGTAGACAGTCCCCAAAGCATCTTGTACAATCAAGCTTATGAAAGTAACCGTTAACAATCTTACTTTTTCTTATGAAAAAGAACCTATTATCAATCATCTAAATATTGAAATTCCCCATGGTTTTTCTCTGTTAATTGGACCGACCGGCTGCGGTAAATCTACCTTACTCAAAATTATCGCTGGTTTGTATCCCAAATATGCAGGGCGACTAACAGGTATGGTGGACCTGCACGGACAAAAGGCGGCAATGATGTTCCAAAACGCGGCTGAACAGTTTACAATGCCAACTCCACGTGAAGAAATTGTCTTTGCTTTAGAAAATTTACAGTTAGATGAAGGTGAGTATCAAACACGACTAGATCAGGCAACAGCTTTCACCCAAATTGCAGACCTTCTCGATCAAAAGATTAATACTCTATCAGGCGGTCAGCAACAACGAGTTGCTTTAGCTGTCTTAATAGCTATGGATGTAGATTTATTGCTCTTAGATGAACCGTTTGCCAGTTGTGATCCTAAGACACGTGCTTTTTTGATTAAAAAATTAGCGATTTTAGCTCACAACGGAAAAACTATTATTTTAAGTGACCACGTTTTAGACGATTATGAACCTGTCTGCGACCATCTTTTTGAGTTTACAAATAATCAAGAAGTTATTGAATTAAATGCTAGCAAAAAAATAGCCTTATTTGAACAAAATAAAAAATTGCATGAGCGACATTATCATTTTGTCTTACCTAATAGTGAGCCTATTTTCACTTTAAAACAAGTCCAAATTAGACAAAACAAGCTTTTGCTTAAGCAAAATGAGCTAAATTTGCATTCTGGCACTACCCTAATTACTGGTGCTAATGGTGTTGGCAAGACGTCTTTATTTAAAGTAATGACCAAAATGATTCCGTATACTGGTAATTTTGCTTATTTAAATAAGGAAATCGCTCAAATCTCAGCTAGAAAATATTTAACACAAGTAGCTCAAATTTTTCAAAAAGCAAGCGACCAATTTTTAGCTGTGACTGTCAAAGATGAACTAGAATTAAGTAAAAAGGATAGAAATTTATTTTTTACTGAAGAAAAGGTCAATGAATGGCTAGATAAATTGGGTTTAGCCAAACACTTAGACCAAGTTGTTTATTCTCTCTCAGGTGGCCAACAGAAGAAATTACAGATTCTATTAATGCTAATGACTAAGCATCAGGTTTTATTAATTGATGAACCGCTCAGTGGACTTGACCATAACTCGGTCAAACTCGTTTTAGAATTAATGCGAGAAAGCCAGCAAAAGCTCCACCAGACGTTTTTTATCATTAGCCATCAGATAGACGAGCTAGCTGAATTTTGCGATTACCACCTGATTTTTGCGGATCAGCGCTTAAAATATGTAGAAAGATAAGCTTATGAATCCTAGTTTAAAATTTCTTTTAGCATTTATTATTTCCCTGGAAATATCTTTAAAAGCTAGCTTAGTTACTAATTTGTTAGTAATCACCTTCGCGCTAGTTTATTTAATTATTACTCGAATCAAAATCAAAGAGTTAATCTTGATCATTATCTTGCCCTTTATTGCTGCTTTTACAATCTTTGCAACGCTCTTTTGGTTTTCACCAACACCAAATGCTTATTATGCTTGGAATTTGTCAACGCGTGTCTATGTTTATACCTTGACGATTGCCTGCGTGACACGTAATAACACCGCTACAGACTTTGCCCGATCATTAGAGCAGAACCTGCACTTCCTCAGTAAATTTGCCTACGGCGTACTGGCGGCGATCAACATTATTCCGCAGATGAAGATGGCAGTTAAACAGATCCGAACTAGCGCGATGATGCGGGGAATTTATCTCAGCTTTTGGTCACCGGTCCTTTATTTCAAAGCGATTCTAGTGGCCTTAAACTCAGCTGATAATCTGGCTCAAGGGATGGAATCGCACGGCTATGTTGAAGGGCAAAAACGCTCAACAATTGTCGTCATTCCTTTAACGGCTAAAGATTGGGTCATTTTCTTTACCCTGCTGATTTTGGTTAATATCTCATTATTTTTGTTTAAATAGGTGAAAAAATGAAAATCATCGAAGGAAAAATGCCCTTCATGGGCTATGAAACTTATTACCGCATTGTTGGTCAAAGAAGCAAAAAAACGCCACTCGTCTTGCTCCACGGTGGTCCTGGCTCAAGTCATAATTATTTTGAAGTTTTGGACAAATTAGCTGAAATTGACGATCGCCGAATCATTATGTATGACCAGCTTGGTTGCGGCAAAAGCAGCATCCCCGATGATCATCCTGAACTTTATACTAAAGAAACATGGGCTAAGGAACTTATGGCCTTGCGGGAACACTTGGCTTTGCATCAAATACACCTATTAGGTCAAAGCTGGGGCGGGATGCTGGCGCTGATCTACATGTGCGATTATCATCCAACTGGCATTCAAAGCTTGATCTTGTCTTCTACCTTGTCATCGGCATCCTTATGGAGTAAAGAATTACACCGCCTAATCAAGTATCTGCCAATCGAAGAACAAGCAGCAATTCACCGCGCCGAATTAACTGGCAATTTTACTGATCCTGATTACTCAAGAGCTAACGAACACTTCATGAATCAACATGCAATTGACATGACTAATACCTGGCCTGAATGCGTGATGCGCCCTAAGCGCGGCGGCAAAATTGCTTATGAAACCGCATGGGGACCAAATGAATATACGCCAGAGGGCAACTTGCACGATTATGAATACACGGAAAAGCTAGGCAAAATAAAAGTCCCAACTCTAATTACGAGTGGGACTGATGATTTATGTACGCCTTATGTGGCTAAAACGATGCAAGACCATCTTGCTGGCAGTGAGTGGCAACTATTTGAAGGTTGCGGCCACATGTCTTTTGTAGAAAAAACAGATGAATATGTTGAAATGTTGCGGAAGTGGCTTGATCAACATGACTAAAAAGTAAATATATTTACATAAAATTAATAGCTCAACGCCCGATGGGCATCTAAGGCCCAGTGCGTCGCAAAAATTTCTTGCTTGATCTTCCGCTTGGTTCCAGTCCAAGGATCGTTATAATAGATCGTTTTGCCATGGTAACCAGTCAAGGTAATGGCATGATTAGAGATACCGTCAAACATCCCTACCCAAGCGACCACCAAGTGCGAATTAATCAACTTATCCTTAATTGCGGGCAAGCCACAATTGGTCATATTCTTTGCTCTACCAATATAGTGCTTCACTACAGGCTTCACTCCATTAGGCGCAACCCAATAGCCGAGCGGATATTTCTTGTAGGGCGAACCGATAAAGCCTTTGTTAGAATTAGAGCTGCGCGGCATAATCTTGGCTGCCTGCTGTTTAGTTACCTTTTTACCGGCAAAATTAATCATCATGGTCACGGCAGTAATTTCACAGCCAGTTGGCATTTCAGGAAGTTGGCTGATTACCTTAGCGTAGTTCCTAATACCGACAACCTTGCCACTTTTATTAATCCAATAGTATGCCTTTTTAGTCTTAGTATTTTTAAAACGTTGCTTACCTGCTTGGTCAAAATAGACATAATGTTTACCCACTTTTTTCAGGCCAGTATACTTAGGAGCCGTTTGATTAGTTGCTGCAGCGTCATCATTATCAACAGCTTGGACTGTTTGGCTAGTCAACAACAATAAGCCTAGGCCCAAGCTTGCCAATAAAACAATTAGATATTTTTTCATCTTTTTCCTTAAATAAATGGTCGCTTAATACCAGCGATCACATTTCTTTGTGAATTAACAATTGGTTGAACCATCACACGTGGTGGCCAGCTTTCAATTACGCTGTTATTGCCTAAGTAAATCGCAACATGCCAAATAGTATGTGTACCTGGTTGGTAATAGAACACTAAGTCGCCACGCTTTCTTTGTGAATATGGAACACGCTTTAAATGCTTGTCGGCCCAAAGATTGCGTGAATTCCATTCGTTACCTGGATGAGCATGACCGATTGAACTAGTTGGAACTGGACTAATTCCACCTGCATAAAGTCCTTGCATTACTAAACCAGAACAATCAACGCCGTAGCTTGGACTAGTTGAACAACCTGCTAACCATGGCTTGCCCATATATTTGTAAGCTTGATTAATCATTGCTTCAATATGTGCCTTGCGTCCTTGCCAAGCATAAGCCTTAAGTGGAGCAACATAGCTATCAATGCTGTACCATGACTTCTTAGAAAAGCCCATTTTTCTCCAAGTTGCTAAGTTAACATTACCAGTTGCTGGCAAGTGGTGACTACGTTGGAAGTTCTTTACTGCGTTATAAGTAGCTTGGTTATAGTAATTCGTACCTGCCCAAGTACCAACTCTATGCATTACTTTCCAAGTCTTAATCCCCTCATAGCCACGGTACAAGTTATAACCCACCTTACCGTATGGTTTAACTTGTGTGTAATGTACTTGATGATAACCCTTAGGATTTTGGTAGGCTATGACCTTAGTTACCAAAGATTTTTTAGCAGGCAAATACAAGCCATCACTAGTCTTTAGTATTGGTACTTGGTTGTCAGATTTAACAATTCGACTAATTAAAAAGTGTGATCCTGCTTTTACGCTCTGTGCTGATTTAGTCAATGCAGCATCCTTATAAGCAGTAGTTGCATGCTTAATTCGCACTAATTTAGGGTTAGCAGACAAATAATCTGCCTTGTTATAAGTAACCTTATCTGAATCAGAATTAGTTTGGTCACTAGTTGCAGTTACTTGCGTCTCATTAGTATTAGCTGTTGTGTTAGTATCGTCAGCCTTAACAGTAGTTGCGGCAGTACTTACGGCAACTAAAGCAGCAATAACAGCTGCTGTCCATCGTTTTCTCATTCCAACATCCTCCATGATATTTGTAAAATCAATTTTATTTTACCTTGATTACAGAAGATTTTCTATGGTTTTTGAGGCAAAAAAACAGCAACTATTATGTTGCTGTCGTAAATGATATTCAGCTTCTAATTAAAATTTGATGTCCTTACATATTGCTTAGCAGGTCCGCCAATTCTGTAATAGCGTTTGCCATTCTTAAACTTGTATGAACCACCGTAAGTTGTCACTGTGGAGCCTTTGTACAACTTCCAAGCACCGTTATGCGTAGTGCGTTTTTTTGATGTACTGTAGATGTAGGCGTTACGCTTTAAAACGCGACCTTGACCACTAATATTGGTCACCTTAATATAAGCATCCCTATCAGCCAACTTGTAGAATTTAGCGCCATTAATTGTTATGGGACTTTGATTTACAGTTACTGCACGATATGCGTAATACTTTTCACCCAATGACTTGCCATTTTCATCATAAAAAAAGCCGCCCCGAAGGACGGCTGTATTGAGTCTGAATCGGATTAATCAAAGAAACTATCAATCAGGTTCTTAAGGAACTTTTTAATAGCCCTCTTGAGCTCTTGAAGCACTTGCCATCACAATTCAGTGGTAGAAATACTACTACAAAGATAAAGTAGACTTCAGCGTGTGCGTGAGCTACTAGCTGGTAGCTCAAAAATTAGCAGGGCGATCGAAAGATCGTCTTTTTTGTTGCCAAACATAATTTAACAAAATCTATTTTTAAATCATAAAAAACTAAAAAAGCACTGACCTGCCACAGTTTTTTTCAATATGCTTGTGAAATCTGCAAATATGCAAAAATAAAAAGCCCAATTTATGGGCTTTTTCTATATTCTACTTATGATAAGGACTACCTGAGTTAATCATAAATGCACGATAGATTTGTTCAATCAACACCACGCGCATCAACTGGTGTGGCATCGTCAATTTACCAAAACTAATCAAGTCATTTCCCCTCTTGTTTACAGCATCGCTAGTCCCTAAACTGCCACCAATGACAAACGTAATGTCTGAATGACCATAAGTTGCGAGATCCTGAATCTCTTTAGCGAACTCTTCGCTGCTGCGCTGCTTTCCTTTAATTGCAGTCACATACACGTACTCCTTATCTTTAATTTTGCTCAGGATTCGCTGACCTTCAATCTCTTTAACCTTCTCATCTTCAGCTGCACTGAATTTTTCCGGTGCTTTTTCATCAGGCACCTGTACAATGGACACCTTTGCAAAACGACTGAGTCGTTTCTCATACTCCGCAATTGCATCCCTAAAATACTTCTCTTTTAATTTTCCAACACATACAATTTTGATATTCATGCTTCTATTATAACAAGCATAGCTAATTTTCCATTCATAATTTTAATCTACCAGCACAATACTAACATCTCTTCCACACTATTTACCCAAACTTTTCCACAAAACTTCAAAGACCAATTTCAACATTTTGTGGTATTATTTTACTTATGCCCCAGAAGTTGTATTTAATAATTTTTCTAAAATTTCTTTATTCACATCGATTTTATGAAAGCCTTTTTTCACAAACTTTATCTCTTAAGGCTTGTTATACCTGCATGAACGCCTGTTTTCTCAAATAGAATTCACTAAATAAGGTCAAAATCATCATATTTTTCCACAAGTTAATAAACCTATATTTATCAAGTTATACACAATCCACAGAGTTATCCACACTTATCAACAGGCTGGTGTCTGTTTGACAACAAATAATTCCGAACAATTTGATGTTACACATTTAAAAAGTTAACAAAAAGGCTATATCTACGTTTAAACCGCGTGATATAGCCTTTTTTCTTTTAATTAACTTCTATTTTGATTTTTAGTTACCTTCAAGTTTTACCTTTAAGTTGACATCCTTACCATTTCTGTTCACGGTAACATTTACGGTATCACCGACTTTATGGCTGTATAAAATGCTGTGTAACGATGCCACATCATCAATCTTCTTGCCGTCAACCTTGGTAATAACGTCGCCGCTCTTCATTCCGGCATTAGCAGCTGAACTATTCTTGTTTACTGAGGCAATGTAAATACCACTCTTCAAAGTAGAATTGATCTTCAAGCGGCTTCTGTAGCCTTCTGGAATACCTTGAAGTGCGATTACCCTTACGCCAAGTTGTGGACGGGTAATCTTACCCTTCTTAACTAATTCGTTCACAATCGTAACTACTTCGTTTGATGGAATTGCAAAGCCCATTCCTTCGACAGAAGTACCATCACTTGATTGGGCTAACTTCATTGAGTTAATCCCGATCACTTGACCAGCTGAGTTAACCAAGGCACCACCTGAGTTACCTGGGTTAATTGCGGCATCAGTTTGAATAACCGTTTGTTGATTGCCTGATGAAGTAGAAATGGTTCTAGCCGGTGCTGAAATAATCCCTTGCGTTACCGTAGAAGCATATTCACTACCTAATGGTGAACCAACGGCAATGACAGTTTGACCAGCTTGTAAGCTCTTAGAATCGCCAAATTCGGCCGTCTTAGTCACATACTTAGCATCAATTGAAAGCACAGCTAAGTCAGTTGTACTATCCTTACCAACAACTTTAGCATTTACTGTCTTGCCATTAGCTAGCATTACCTGAACAGCATCACTGCCTGAGATAACGTGGTTGTTAGTAACGATATAGCCCTTGCCATTAGATTTCATGTAGACTACACCTGAGCCTTCACTGTAAGTCTCAAGCTTGCCCTTGCTGCTTGATGAAGAGCTATCATCACTGTCATCATTACCGAATAAACTATTATAAAGTGAATTAGTACTATTAGAACTTGATTGGCGTTTTAAGTTAATAACTGAAACAACCGCTCCTTTTACATCATTATATGCAGTAGTCATTGTGCCACTAGTCTTAGCACTCTTTTCTGAAACTTTACTACTACTTGAAGATACACTAGTTTGAGCAGCACCATTATTAACTGATGCATTATTCATTTGATCAGCTGCGTAATATGAAACGCCTCCACCGATCAAGCCACCAACTACACCGACAATCGCTGCAGTGGCAATGATTTTACCATTAGTATTCTTTTTTCTAGGTTGTTGTAAATTGTTATTATTATTTTTATTTTCTACCATACTTGCTTCTCCCCTCATCTTGTTTACTAATCATACCGATTAAATTTGAATATTATATGAAAAAATGTTGTGAAAACTGCTAAATTTCAACTAATTTTGTAGGCTGATTAGGTTCTGTATCAATAATCTTAACATCATCATCCAAATTTGCATCCCCCTCAAGCAGCATTTCCTTTGCCGTTTCGTGAGCTAAATACTCCGTATTATTATGTTGGCTGCGATGCGCTAAAAAGATATGCTTTGTTTTAGGTGTGACTACATCAACTAATGCCTGGGCTGCTTCGTCATTAGATAAATGGCCTACATCCGACAAAATTCGCTGCTTCAGTGCCCAGGAATATGGTCCATCTCTGAGCATCATATTATCATAATTAAATTCCATCATATAGGCATCAGCATCTTCAATTGTCCCTTCAACTTCTTCTGATACATAACCTGTATCAGTTAAAAAAGCGACCCGCTTACCACCACTAGTAAACACATAATATTGCGGCTCAGCTGCATCATGACTAGTTGCAAAGGCAGTAATATCAACATCACCAAAAGTTTTAGTTTAGCCTGGTTCAATTGTATTCATTTGTTCAGCCGGTAATTTACCTATTTTTTGCGTATCCAATAAATACTGCCAAGTCCCACTATTGGCAAAAGCATCTATCTTAGGATAACGGCGCATCAACACGCCGAGTCCGCCACTATGATCGGTATGATCATGACTTAAAAAGGCCATATCAATCTCGTTAATATCAACTCCAACTTCGGCTAGCAAATCTTTAGTTTTCTTACCAGAAATGCCAGCATCCATCAGGATTTTATGCTGGCCTGTAACGATTAAACTGGTATTGCCGGTCGAGCCGCTTGCTAAAACGGAAACCTTCAATTTTTGTCCCTTCTACTTTTCTACATTATAGGTACTCGATTGTAGCATCTGTGCCGTATATGCATTAATACGTTTCATCGTGATATTTTTAGTTGTCTTATTTTCTACCCAAACCAGCCAAGTTGGCAACAAGATTGTGCTGCCACGTACTTCTGTCAGTTTGGAGTAACCTAATTTTACCTGCGTTACGCGCGAATTATTAGTCAACTCACGATCAGTGTACATCGCACGCACAGCACGCCAAGCACTGATGGTTGACTGTAATTCACGCACTGGACTAGCTTGCCCCATATATGTTTCAGTAAAATTAATAATCTGATTATCTTTTACATTGATATTCAATTGGGCCGAGTTAGCATAAATTTCACCATAATCTGAGTTTTGCACAAAAACATAATTGTCTTCACTCGACATATCAGGTTCATACTTGAATTCTTTACCATAAGGAATATTTTTCGAATCATTCTTAAAATCTTCAATTTGTTCTAAAGCTTCCTTAGTTTTTTTACTCAAAAGGACTGCTTGTCTTGGTTCACCATAAAGCACATTATCGCTTTTAGAATAGCGGGCATTTACATTAGTCAGCGAGCTAACTTTGCCAGAAAGGTAGTCACGATTCTTGGTAGCTAAATAATAACCAGAATCTGGTGCATCCGAAATCTTATCGGGCAAATCAATATTGTCTGACTTCATTTCATTGCGGATGCTAGCAACGCTGCGAGTAGTGGTATCAGCGTTACTTAAATTAACGGGAGAACGGAGAATTTCGATTCCAAGATAAATATCAATTAAAAAGAAAACAACGAAAAATAGCCATTCGATTCGTTTATGGTCCATTTCTATTTTCCCCCTTCGTTAACAGTTAACTGATCAGCTTCACGGTAGGTAGATACGTCTTGCTTTTCCCATTCACCTAGGCTCTTCCATTCATCGTAAGCTTTGATATAGTACGTTGGGATCAAGTTAATCAAACTATGGTGACTTGAATCCTTTTCTTCAGCAAAACCAACGATAATTCGTTGAATATCTTCCTGCTTTAGGCCGTGATTGACTAATTCATCAACAACATCTTGGGTTGGTTTTAACCGCTTAGTTTGACCATCAAACGGAATTGGAATTTGGAAGTTTACACTATTAAAGGCCACATTAATCGAATCTGTTGAAAAGGTCGTCTTGACTTGCAAATCATGCTTATTTAAGAAAACAGGAATCCCTTCAATATAGTTTAGATAACTAACATTAGCACCATCTGCATCAAAGAAGCGTAAATCTTGCTCGGTTAACCCCAATTGGTGAACATAATAAACGCTATCTAATAAGCGGTTAGTAGTATTGGGGATCTTATTTTTTTCATAATGAGTATAAAGATAATTATGCTCACCTGAATTAGAATCTGGCACTCTTAAGCGAGTATAGTAGTTCAAAGAATATACCGTTTGACCATTCTTATTAGTCTTACTAGTAACGCCAGATGTACCTAATAAACGCGAAACAAAGTAAGAATACGATTGATGATTAGTCAAGTAACTATAAACTTTAGCATTCATTGTCTTGATGTAAAACGGTGAATAGCCTTCCTTTAAACGAACTAATCTAACTGGATACTTGCTCTTAGCATTACGTGCATATTTACGTAGTTTATCAAAATTTGCGCCAGCAATTTTTACTTGATAAATTTCATTAGTCTGATCATTTCCCAAATAAATCCAGTGATTTGACTGCGAGATAAAGAAGCGGTTAAACTCGCGGTTATCATTTGCGGCATTATTCAACTGGTTAAATAAGGAGAAAGTAATTTCATCTGGATAAACCAACTGCACATAGTTGGGATTGTTTAAATACTCTTCATATTTAGTTCTAGTATCAACTATTTTCTTAATTTTATTAGTGGCCTTGGCTTTTTTTATCTCTTTGGTAAATTCTAAAGTCAAATTATTTTTTGAATCATATAGCTGACACAAATTTCCATTAGCAAAACCATATGAAGTAGTTGGAATATATAAATCATATAATGACTTAAAATTGTGACTACGCGTTTGCTCTTTAGTGATATTATTTTGATTTTGCTGACCAATATTACTAAAGCGCTGATCACTAGTCATAATAAAGATCCAAAGCACAATTGAGAGGACAATGACGATCAGTGTAGCTAAGCCTAAGAAAAATTCACCGAATTTGAATTTAAACTTCATCCCAATCATCCTCCTCTGTCATCGGTTCATATGGCAAGGAAATATAGAAAGTAGACCCCTTGCCTTCGCTACTGTCAGCCCAAATTTTACCATGGTGAGCTTCCACAATTTCTTTAGCAATGGCCAAGCCCAAGCCGGTACCACCTTGGGCCCGGGAACGTGCCTTATCAACTCGGTAAAAGCGGTCAAAGATTTTACCCAGATCTTTTCTTGGAATACCCAAGCCCTGGTCAGAAATACTTAAGATAACATGATTTTGGTTTTGGGTCATTCTAACAGTAATTACACCGCCATCAGGTGAATACTTAATTGCATTGTTCATAATGTTATCAATTACCTGCATCATCTTATCGGTATCGATTTCCACCCATAAGGCTTGACTGCCTAATTCACGCTTAATTGTGTATTTCTTCTTTTCTTTATTTTTATCTGTTTTAACAATCATATCGAAACGGTTAAGAATATGGTTAACAAAATCGTTTAAGTTAACAAATTCTAGATCCATTTTTGAAACGCCACGGTCCATTCTAGACAAACTCAACAAGTCATTGATCATTCTAATCATCCGACTAGTTTCTTGTTGGGTAACTTCCAAAAACTTAGGAGCAATCTCTGGATTCTTCCAAGCACCCTCATTAAGAGCTTCAATATAAGCCTGCAAACTTGTTAAAGGTGTTCTCAATTCGTGTGAGACATTAGAAACAAACTGTCTTTGTGAATCTTCATTCTTTTGTTGCTCAGTTACATCGTGTAATACACAAACTGACCCTGATACAAAGCCAGTTACTCGCTTAATCAAAGAAAAACTAGCATGCAAAATAATTTCATCCCGCGTACCTGGATCAAGGGTAATAACGATCTCTTTTTGACTAGAAATCAAATCTTGTGACGAAGTATCTTCTAGTCCCAGTACTTCAGCAATCGGCTTATTGATAACCTCGTCTTCTTTTTTATTTAAAAAGTTTAGTGCCATATGATTAACCACACTGACGTTACCATGACGATCAGTGGCTAGAACTCCATCGCTCATGTGTGACAGAACACTATCTAGTCGCCGCCGTTCACTATCAGACTCTTCTTGTGAGCGTTCAATTCGTACGGACAGGGTATTAAATGCTTTAGCTAATTGCCCTAGTTCATCATTGGAATAAATTTTTACCTGACTTGAATAATCACCATCAGCAATATGCAATGCTTGTTTCTGCATTTCTTCGATCGGTTGCGTAATTGCCCGGGAAATAACCAATGACAAAAATGCACCTAATAAAGCCGCGATCAATGACGCAATCAAGAAAGTCAATGAAATTTGGCGCAAATTGTTAAAGACATCTTGCATACTAGCTTTAACATAGACAGCACCAACAGTATTGTTAGAGCCATTGCCACTAGTCAACGGCGATATTTGAATCATGTAATTGCCATGATCATCGACCACTTTATTAATTTGATGTCCAGTTGAAATAACCTGCTTCACATCAGTATTGTTAATCCGTTGACCGATCTTACTTTTATCATTTAAGTTAGAAACGGCACGAATCGTATCCTTATTATCGACAACAATAATTTCACTAATTGCATCATTATTGTAGTCATTAACAATTTGATTCAAGCGATCATTAGTATTTTTATTATCACTGGTCAACTGATTAGCTAACTGATTGCTGACGATAGTCTGAATCTGGATTGATGATTGGAAATTTTCAATGCTATTTTGCTCTAATTGACGGGTAAAATAAGCTCCAATAACTTCAATTGTTGCCAGTAGCATCAGCATGAACACAATTGCAATTTTAGTATTAATGGAATTAAATGTACTATTTAATCTTGCTTTGAATTTTTTCATTCTACTCATTCAATATCTAAAAAATATAAAAAAGAAAGCCACTACCATAACGGTTCTGTGGCTTTCTTTATTATTCTTCACTCGGCTGTTTTACATAATAGCCAACACCACGACGGGTAACTAAAATTTGAGGTTGGATTGGATTATCTTCAATCTTTTCTCTTAAACGGTGTACCGTTACGTCTACAGTCCGCACATCACCGAAGTAGTCATAACCCCAAACAGTCTGAAGCAGGTGTTCACGAGTCATAACTTGTCCCATATGTTGAGCTAAATAGTAAAGAAGTTCAAATTCACGGTGAGTAAGTTCAATCTTCTTACCATTTTTTTCTACAATATAGGCATCTGGCATAATGACCAAGTTACCGATCTTAATATTCTTATCGGTCTCTTCTTGGCTGGCAGCTTCTGCTTTTTTAACAATATCACGACGACGCAGGTTAGCCTTCACACGGGCAACTAATTCCCGGTTAGAAAACGGCTTGGTTACGTAGTCATCTGCACCCATTTCCAGTCCTAAGACTTTATCAATTTCAGTATCTTTAGCAGTTACCATGATGATTGGCATGTCATGCGTTTGACGAACTTCACGCGCAACTTCCAACCCATCTTTTTTGGGCAACATCAAATCCAGAATCATTAGATCCGGGTCGTATTCGTCAACTTTTTTAACAGCTTCTTCGCCATCATAGGCGGTGTCGACATCAAAGCCTTCCTTAGTTAAATTAAATTTGATAATATCAGAAATCGGCTTTTCATCGTCGACGACGAGAATCTTCTTTGGCATCGGGAATGCCTCCTTTGCCCTTACATTATACTGAATTTTGTAACATTAGCCAAAAATTTTTGTTTTTTTTTCAAAAAAAGCTTGCATTTTCTTATCAACAATAGCATAATAATATCTATTGATTGATTCAACGACATGGGTGGCTAGCTCAGCTGGCAGAGCAACGGACTCTTAATCCGTGGGTCCAGGGTTCGATCCCCTGGCCACCCATAATATTTTTCGTAAGAGATAAGATGTTGATTTTATCTCTTTTTTTGTTTCTTAAATTGGATTTAGAAAGGGCTTTCTTGGTAAAATAAAATTAGAATTTGTACGAGGGGGCTTTACAATGAATGAAGCTGTATTTTTTAATCCAGGGGATGCCATCGCATCTTCACACGACTTTAAAGAAGCACGCCGCAGTGCTCAAATCATTAAGGCAGAACGTCCAACAGGGCGCCAAATTGTGATTGCCAAAAATGATCAAAGCGGTGTCTATGCTGTTTACTATGCAGATCACATGAAGCAGGATCAGCAAGGCACAGCCTATCATATTCAAGATAAACTTTAGTAAAAA
Source organism: Lactobacillus crispatus (assembly GCF_018987235.1). Lineage (NCBI taxonomy): Bacteria > Bacillati > Bacillota > Bacilli > Lactobacillales > Lactobacillaceae > Lactobacillus > Lactobacillus crispatus. The sequence continues at coordinate 105,648 of NZ_CP072197.1, read as the reverse complement.
AGCGGCCATTATGGGCGCTTTTTGCTAGCTTCAAATTATTTTTCAACTTTTTTCAAAAAAAGCTTGTCAAATTATAAAACTACTGGTAATATATTTAAATGTCGGCGGGAGCTGATGAACAAATATGGGTGGCTAGCTCAGCTGGCAGAGCAACGGACTCTTAATCCGTGGGTCCAGGGTTCGATCCCCTGGCCACCCATAATATGAAAGATGCACTGCAAGAAGGCGGTGCTTTTTTTATGCTATTTTACAGAAGATTCGTATTTTTCGATCATGAAATTACGAATCTTTTTTATTTTCTTTCAGCATTCCTCTCGTCTTAGGAATTAGGCTTTTTTCCATGGTATCATAGGATACATAAGTATCATGGAGGGCAAGATGAAACGGATTTATTATTACCAAAAAACAACCGATGATGTAGTCGATAGTCACGATCAAAATTTCAGTCTACCCGATAATTACGTTATTCTACCTAATTCTCTTGGAGCTAGAATCTGGTCCACTACCGCTCGTCACTTAGCATGCGCTTTTGGTTGGGTGGTTTTCCGCTTCTTCGATCATGTAAAAGTCGTTGGTCAAGAAAAACTTAAGCAAGTCAATGGGGGCTATTTTATTTATGGCAACCATACTAGACCCATGGGGGATGTCTTTACCTCGCTCACAATTTTTCCAATCAAAAATTTTTATGCTATTGCTAATCAAGCTAACTGGGGCATCCCCTTCATTGGCAAATATCTTGTACGCTATGGCGGTCTACCTGTTGGCAAAAATATGAAGCAATCGCTCAAACTAATTAAAGCCATTCAAACTGTGATTAAGGATAAAAAGGGCGAGATTCTCATCTACCCTGAAGCTCATGTCTGGCCCTATTACACGAAGATTCGCCCGTTCGATGCAACAAGCATGCACTTTCCAGTTAAATTAAATGCGCCTAGTTTCGTCATGACCAAAACCTACCATAAAAAGTGGCTTAGCAAGCGGCCTAGTGCCGTTATTTACATTGATGGGCCCTTTTACCCGGATACAAATTTAAGCCGTAAGGAAGCTCAAAATAAGCTTCACGATGAAATTTGGCAGGTAATGAAGCAGCGTGCAAAAAATAGCGATTATGAATATTGTCAATATATTCAAAAGAAATAAAAAATAGGAGTTTATCATGAATATTCTTTTTTGTGGAGATGAAAATGCTCAAGATGGCGTTTTGATTTCCACCTTATCTTTAATCAAAAATTCTGGTGCTCAAGAATTGCATCTTTATATTTTAACGATGGAGGCACACAGTGATGAACGTAAATATCACCCTTTCTCACAACATGCGGCTGATTTTTTACGTTCTTTAGTAAAAAAAGCCAATCCTAACAGTACAGTTGAATTAATTGACTGCACCAAGTTATTTGAACAGGAACCGCCAACCGCTAACATGAATACTCGCTTCACGCCATATGCTATGTTGCGTTTATTTGCAGACCAATTGCCACAGATTCCTGATCGCATTCTTTATTTAGACGATGACATTGTCATTCGCGGTGATATTACAACTTTTTACAATGAGGATATTACCGGAATCGAATTAGTGGGCGTACTTGATTATTGGGGCCGCTTCTTCTTCCACAATCTTAAGACCAAGCGCGCATTTGATTATCTTAATTCTGGCGTTTTGTTGCTGAATATGAAGAAAATTAAACAAACTGGTCTCTTTGCCGAGGTGCGGCATATGATGCAGGTTAAGCAAATGTTTTTGCCCGACCAATCAGCAATAAACAAGCTAGCTGTAGCCAAGCGAGTAGCACCACGCCGTTATAATGAGCAATATCATTTGCAAAAAAACACCAAAATTCAACATTTCACTACTAGCTTTAGGTTTTGGCCTTATTTCCATACTCAAACAGTTAAGCCATGGGATGTTGATCGCGTACACAGTGTACTTCATTTACATGAATATGATGATTTGCTTAACGAATATCTCAAATTACGAAATAATTTAAAAAAATAATTTAGGAGGATCTTATTTTGAAAACCATTCCTGTTTTTTACACAATTAGCGATAATTATACGCCATATGCATATGTTTCAATTAAATCATTAATTGACCATACTGACCCCAAGAAGGACTATACGATTACCCTTTTAGTCCAACAGATATCTGATGAGCACAAAAAGAGCTTAGAAGATCTTTCAACTGATAATATTCATATTCAAATCTTTCATATCGACGATGACATGGTTAAGCCAATCCATAATACCAAGGAAAACTACTTGCGTGCTCAATTCTTTACCATGTCAATTTTCTACCGGCTATTCATTCCAGAATTGTTCCCTCAATATGACAAGGCAGTTTATCTTGATGCAGATACTATTATCTGTACTGATATTGCTAAAATGTACGAAATTGATATCGCCGACAACATGTTTGCTTCATGTCCCGACTTATCAATTCGTTACATGCCACTTTTACAAAAGTACATTAAAGAATGTCAGGGAATTTTGCCTGCAGAAAAATACATCAATAATGGTGTAATTCTGTTTAATATGAAGGCCTTTAGAGACAAAAAGTTTGTTGATAAATTCTACTACTTAATGAATAAATATCATTTCGATAACGTTGACCCTGATCAAGCCTACATGAATGAAATTTGCGAAGATAAGATTTATCACCTACCTAAAGAATGGGATGCTATGCCAAACGAAAGCATTCCTGAAATTCAAGATCCTAAGATCGTGCACTACAATCTTTTCTTCAAACCATGGCATTTTGCTGATGTTCAATATGGTCATTATTTCTGGGATGTTGCTAAAACTACGCCGTATTACGATGAACTAAAGCAGCAATTAGACAACTTTACTGATGAAGACCGTCAAAAGGCCCGAGCTGACCTAGAATGGATGGCTAAAAAAGTTGACATGATTGTCAAAGAGCCAAATACTTGGGCTAAGGTTAAACAAACGGAATCAGTTAAAATCTAAGAAAGGTAATTTTATGACAATTCCTATTTTTTACAGTATCAGCGATGACTTTACCAAATACGCTGCTGTTTCTCTTAATTCTTTAGTCAAACATACAGATCCAAATAAGGATTATACTGTTTACTTTTTAAATCAAGATCTCTCATCAAAGCATCAAAAAGCTTTGTCTGATCTTAGCAGTTCAAACGTTCATGTGAAGTTTTTCCATATTGATAATCAACTTGTACAACCTATTCAAAATCGTAAGGAAAACTTTCTTCGCGCTGACTTTTTTACCATGTCGATTTTTTATCGCCTCTTTATTCCAGAACTTTTCCCCGAATATGATAAGGTGATCTATATTGATAGCGACACAATTGTAAACGACGATCTTGCTAAACTATACAACTCCGAATTGGGTGATAATTTATTTGCTGCTTGCACCGACTCCTCAATTCAATATGTAGACAAGATGATAAAATACATCAAAAATGTCCTGGCACTTGACCCCAAGAAATACATTAACTCTGGCATGCTCGTCATGAATGCTAGGGCCTTTCGCGCTGAACATTTTATTGACCATTTTATGACACTTTTAGAAAAGTATCATTTTGATTGTATTGCTCCTGATCAAGACTATTTAAATGAAATCGGGGAAGGCAGAATTTTGCACTTAAATCCTCGCTGGGATGCTATGCCAAATGAAAACACTGAACCTTTAACTAATCCTGGTCTGATTCACTATAATCTTTTCTTTAAGCCATGGCATTTTGCTAATGTCCAATATGCACAGTACTTCTGGGATAGTGCCAAACAAACGCAGTTTTTCGATGAATTAAAGAACGAACTCAATAATTATACTGATGACGAGCGTGCAGCAGACCGCGAAAAATTGGATCATATGCTTGCTAAGGAAGACAAAACTGAGCAAGATCCTAATAATTGGGCAAAAGTTAAGAAACGAGAGGCAGTAACACTATGATTTTTGGCGATAATCGTGAGGCAGTGATTAAAAATACGCGTGGTGCTAGTTAAATCGTTCTAGACAATAAGCCAAATTATAAGCTAAAATTGCAATTTCCAACCGGCTTTGAAAGCCTATCAGACTACGTGCTCGATTGTTCTCGGCATTGTAATAGGTCAGAAGCGAAAAGTCGCTTTCAATTGTTCTGCGAATAGCCATCAATTGATGATCATTGTGCTTTTTAGCTCCTGTCATATTTTTACGATATGGTGTCCAAAGTTCATAACCCATTTGTTTTAGCTGTTGATGCAGTTCTTTGCCTAAATAGCCTTCGTCGCCAAGAAGATAGTAATTAGATGGATGTGCATTTTCCATCAGTTCAACTGTCTCCTTGGCATCATGAACTGATGCTTTTGTTACGACATAATCAAGAATGTAACCGTCATCGCTAACAATGGCATGAACTTTGAAACCATAGAAGTAAATTTTCTTGGTGGCCTTATAACCAATGTTGGCATAACCGCGAAAAATTTTAGCACGATAGTTGCGAATTGGTTGGCAAACAGGTACCGGAAAGCTGTCAATGATCAAGAAATGTCCATTCAGGTCAACCTTTTTATTCATTTCTTGCCGTATCTGATAAATCAATTGCAATAGCTGACGTGAACGCCGATTAAAACGTGAGTGTGATAAACAATTGAAACATTCACAGAATCTTCTTTGTGATTCAATTCCTGTCTTAGCTTGCCAGATAAGTAAAGCCAAAATCAGACTGTCCGTAGTTTTAATTTGATCAATATTTCGCCGATGAGTAAACTCAGCCGGTGCATACAAACGATACCAGTGCCGACAAATTATCACTAAATCTTTAAAACTAACTTGTAAATGGTGGCTAAAACGCTTAAGCTTAAGGCAGTTCAATCAGATCAGACTCTTTTCTATTATTACTATTTACAAGTCGAGTCTAACAAGATTGGACTTTTTTATTAACTAAAACGATTTAACTAGCACCACGCGTATTAAAAATATAAAAAAAGCTGCTAATGAACGCAACTTCACAGCAAAAGTAGAAATCGGCGATCCCCAAATGTCCCTAGATCAGCGCCTTAAATTGGTCAATGATTATTGGAATAAGCGTAACACTTTTTCAAGTAAGCTTAATAATCGTATTGGACATCTCTTATTTGGTACTTTATCCAGAGCATTAGCTGGATCAACTGAATTTGTAGGTTTAGAGAACCTAAATAATTTACCTATTGGTGGCGCAATTTTAACTTCTAACCACTACAATCAGGTTAATTCTTTACCAATGAAGCTGCTCGCTAACAAGATGCACCATCAGCTTTCAATTGTAATTGAAGATACTAACCTAATGCTACCGGGATTTTTTCCGCTATTTAATGAATTATGTTGGCACTATTCCACTAGTTCAGAGTCCTAGCTATATTGGAAATGAATTTCCTAAGCACCTCAGTGCAGCTTTAGCTAAAAATAATTGGGTTTTAATTTATCCAGAACAGGAGATGTGGTGGAATTATCGCAAGCCTCGCAAATTACAACGTGGTGCCTATTATTTTGCGGCTAAACAAAATGTACCGGTAGTCTCCACTTTTGTCGAGATTAAGGATCTACCTAAAATCGAAAAGAAAGATCCTAATTTTTATGAGACCAAATATATTGTCCATGTTTTACCACCAATCTTCCCTGACGTTTCTCTAAACGCCAACGAAAACGCTCATAAGATGATGGAACTCGACTACCGACAAAAAGTTGCTGTCTACGAGAAAATTTATGGTAAAAAGCTTAATTATGACTTTCTAGATTGGGATATTGCTGGGTGGCGTGGTCATCTTTCATAAGAAAGGCATAAGACTCCTTCGTATCTCTTGCTATAAGGTGACACAGTGTTACCATTAATATATCAAGATCTTATTAGAAAGGAGCTTCTTATATGAGAAAATTTACTAAAGAAACTCTATCAAATTACAATGGTAAAAATGGACGTCCAGCTTATATTGCATTTAATGGTACTGTCTATGACGTAACTAATAATACCCACTGGCTTAATGGCGAAAATAATGGTATCCATGCTGGCTGTGATGTTAGTTTGGACCTCGCTCAATCTCCAGTTCTGGAATTGGCCCACATTAATCAAGTTGGTATTTACAACTAAAGATAAACTAAAAATTTGATCAAAATGAATCCATAAAACAACGAGAGAATTGCTCGTTGTTTTTTTGTCTAACTCAGCATTTTATACGCTGAGTTAATTATTTGATTCAACTACAGTCTTTAATTACTGATGATTACATTATAATCATATAATTGATTGCGTTTAACACATACAAACATTATAAATATTACTTTGTAAACTGATATAATACCGATATTCTTATAATTTGAAGATTTTTTATTCTGTGGCAATAATCGGTGATATAACCTAATTACATAGCCTATTAATCCGATTAACGGCACCCAGATCAATTTTAAATGATAAATGAATATCCAATAATAGTAGCCTAATTAACCTTTTAACATACCCAAAAGGCACAAAAAAAGGAAGCCTTCCGCTTCCTTCTTCCCTTTACTCCGGCTGTCAGACTCGAACTGACGACATCTTGATTAACAGTCAAGCGCTCTACCAACTGAGCTAAGCCGGAATATTAAAAAAGAGCACGGCAGCTTCCTTTCCTCGCAGGCAGTTGCCCACCAACTACTTTCGGCGTTAAGAAGCTTAACTTCTGTGTTCGGCATGGGAACAGGTGTATCCTTCTTGCTTTCGCCACCGTACTCTTTTGAGCTTTTACACTCAAAACTAAACATAATCCTTCTCGCAAAAAACCTTCCAGTTTGCTTCGCTTTGGTCAAGTCCTCGACTGATTAGTACTGGTCCGCTCCATCCTTCACAGGACTTCCACTCCCAGCCTATCTACCTCATCGTCTCTGAGGTGTCTTACTGCTTACGCAAAGGAAATCTCATCTTGAGGGGGGCTTCGCACTTAGATGCTTTCAGCGCTTATCCCTTCCGCACATAGCTACCCAGCGATGCTCCTGGCGGAACAACTGGTACACCAGCGGTGCGTCCATCCCGGTCCTCTCGTACTAAGGACAGCTCCTCTCAAATTTCCTACGCCCACGACGGATAGGGACCGAACTGTCTCACGACGTTCTGAACCCAGCTCGCGTGCCGCTTTAATGGGCGAACAGCCCAACCCTTGGGACCGACTTCAGCCCCAGGATGCGACGAGCCGACATCGAGGTGCCAAACCTCCCCGTCGATGTGAACTCTTGGGGGAGATAAGCCTGTTATCCCCAGGGTAGCTTTTATCCGTTGAGTGATGGCCCTTCCATACGGTACCACCAGATCACTAAGTCCTAGTTTCCTACCTGCTCGAGTTGTCTCTCTCGCAGTCAAGCTCCCTTATACCTTTACACTCTGCGAATGATTTCCAACCATTCTGAGGGAACCTTTGAGCGCCTCCGTTACACTTTAGGAGGCGACCGCCCCAGTCAAACTGCCCACCTGACACTGTCCCTGGCCTGGCTTACAGGTCGAGGTTAGAGCATCCTTCAAACAAGGGTAGTATCCCAACATTGCCTCCAATAAGACTAGCGTCCTATCTTCTCTGGCTCCTACCTATCCTGTACATGTTTAAAAGATACTCAATATCAAGCTACAGTGAAGCTCCATGGGGTCTTTCCGTCCTGTCGCGGGTAACCCGCATCTTCACGGGTATTATAATTTCACCGAGTCTCTCGTTGAGACAGTGCCCAAATCATTACACCTTTCGTGCAGGTCGGAACTTACCCGACAAGGAATTTCGCTACCTTAGGACCGTTATAGTTACGGCCGCCGTTTACTGGGGCTTCAATTCAAACCTTCGCTTACGCTAAGCTCTCCTCTTAACCTTCCAGCACCGGGCAGGTGTCAGCCTCTATACGTCATCTTACGATTTTGCAGAGACCTGTGTTTTTGATAAACAGTTGTTTGGGCCTATTCACTGCGGCTAACCAATCTCTTGGCTAGCACCCCTTCTTCCGAAGTTACGGGGTCATTTTGCCGAGTTCCTTAACGAGAGTTCTCTCGCTCACCTTAGTGTTCTCCACTCGACTACCTGTGTCGGTTTGCGGTACGGGTATGTCATCTCTGGCTAGAAGCTTTTCTTGGCAGTGTGATTACCACACCTTCGCTACTTTTAATTCACTCCTCTTCACAACTCGTGTTGCTGGTTAGAAGCATTTGACTCTTAACCGCACTTGTTGCTTGAACATCGTTCCATCGCGATGCGTGCTTCACCTCCTGCGTCCCTCCTTCGCTCTTAACGATTTGACACAGTACAGGAATCTCTACCTGTTATCCATCGACTACGCCTCTCGGCCTTGCCTTAGGTCCCGACTTACCCTGGGCGGACGAGCCTGCCCCAGGAAACCTTAGTCTTTCGGCGGATAGGATTCTCACCTATCTTTCGCTACTCATACCGGCATTCTCACTTCTAAGCGCTCCATTGATCCTCTCGATTCAACTTCTCCGCCCTTAGAACGCTCTCCTACCACGTGCTCTTTAAAACACATCCACAGTTTCGGTACTATGCTTAGCCCCGGTAAATTTTCGGCGCAGCGCCACTCGACTAGTGAGCTATTACGCACTCTTTGAATGATGGCTGCTTCTGAGCCAACGTCCTAGTTGTCTACGCAACTCCACATCCTTTTCCACTTAGCATAGATTTGGGGACCTTAACTGGTGATCTGGGCTGTTTCCCTTTCGACTACGGATCTTATCACTCGCAGTCTGACTCCCGTGTATGGATATCTGGAATTCGTAGTTTATCTGGATTCAGTAACCCCTGACGGGCCCCTAGTCCAAACAGAGCTCTACCTCCATTATCCTCTCCACGAGGCTAGCCCTAAAGCTATTTCGGAGAGAACCAGCTATCTCCAAGTTCGTTTGGAATTTCACCGCTACCCACAACTCATCCCCGCAATTTTTAACTTACGTGGGTTCGGCCCTCCAGTGCGTTTTACCACACCTTCAGCCTGGTCATGGGTAGGTCACTTGGTTTCGGGTCTACGTCACCTAACTTTTCGCCCTATTAAGACTCGCTTTCGCTCCGGCTCCGTCTTTTCTGACTTAACCTCGCTAGATAACGTAACTCGCCGGTTCATTCTACAAAAGGCACGCCATTGCACTTTAATGTGCTTTGACTACTTGTAGACACACGGTTTCAGGTTCTTTTTCACTCCCCTTCCGGGGTTCTTTTCACCTTTCCCTCACGGTACTGGTTCACTATCGGTCACTAACTAGTATTTAGCCTTGCGAGATGGTCCTCGCGGTTTCAACCGGGATTCCTCGTGTCCCGGCCTACTCAGGATTCTGCTAGGCGTGCTTGAGATTTCGCTTACGGGGCTCTCACCCTCTCTGGCTTACCTTCCCAGATAATTCAACTATCTCTTACACTGCCACGTCGCAGTCCTACAACCCCAAATGATAAATCACTTGGTTTGGGCTCTTTCCTCTTCGCTCGCCGCTACTAAGGAAATCGATCTTTCTTTCTCTTCCTGCAGCTACTTAGATGTTTCAGTTCACTGCGTCTTCCTTTGATTAGCTATCTATTCACTAATCAATAATGCATCTCTGCATTGGGTTCCCCCATTCGGATATCTCCGGATCACTGCGTACTTACCGCTCCCCGAAGCTTTTCGTAGTTCGTCACGTCCTTCTTCGGCTGTTAGTGCCTAGGCATTCACCGTGCGCCCTTTTCTACTTGACCTTACTCAAGAATTCTCTTCTCGGTCGCTCTACAATCTGTTCTCTTTGATTGTCTCGGTTTTTTGCTTGGATTATATTCAGTTTTCAATGTACTAGCTCTTTGATCCTTTTTCTGGATCAATGGAGGCTAACGGGTTCGAACCGATGACCTCCTGCGTGCAAAGCAGGTGCTCTCCCAACTGAGCTAAGCCCCCAGAGTATTTTATTTTCGGCCAGACATAACTTTAACTCTTTTTCCTCGTTATGTCAATGGGCCTAAATGGACTTGAACCATCGACCTCACGCTTATCAGGCGTGCGCTCTAAACCAGCTGAGCTATAGGCCCGACTAACGCTTGGCGTTTTTCAAATCTTTGAGGTACTACCCTCAAAACTAAACAAAGTTTCTCAGTGTGCTTCCGCTTGCTCTGGATACTTCTCTTAGCATTCCTGCTCTCCATATCCTTCGCTTCCTTAGAAAGGAGGTGATCCAGCCGCAGGTTCTCCTACGGCTACCTTGTTACGACTTCACCCCAGTCATCTGCCCTGCCTTAGACGGCTCCTTCCCGAAGGTTAGGCCACCGGCTTTGGGCATTGCAGACTCCCATGGTGTGACGGGCGGTGTGTACAAGGCCCGGGAACGTATTCACCGCGGCGTGCTGATCCGCGATTACTAGCGATTCCAGCTTCGTGCAGTCGAGTTGCAGACTGCAGTCCGAACTGAGAACAGCTTTCAGAGATTCGCTTGCCTTCGCAGGCTCGCTTCTCGTTGTACTGCCCATTGTAGCACGTGTGTAGCCCAGGTCATAAGGGGCATGATGACTTGACGTCATCCCCACCTTCCTCCGGTTTGTCACCGGCAGTCTCATTAGAGTGCCCAACTTAATGCTGGCAACTAATAACAAGGGTTGCGCTCGTTGCGGGACTTAACCCAACATCTCACGACACGAGCTGACGACAGCCATGCACCACCTGTCTTAGCGTCCCCGAAGGGAACTTTGTATCTCTACAAATGGCACTAGATGTCAAGACCTGGTAAGGTTCTTCGCGTTGCTTCGAATTAAACCACATGCTCCACCGCTTGTGCGGGCCCCCGTCAATTCCTTTGAGTTTCAACCTTGCGGTCGTACTCCCCAGGCGGAGTGCTTAATGCGTTAGCTGCAGCACTGAGAGGCGGAAACCTCCCAACACTTAGCACTCATCGTTTACGGCATGGACTACCAGGGTATCTAATCCTGTTCGCTACCCATGCTTTCGAGCCTCAGCGTCAGTTGCAGACCAGAGAGCCGCCTTCGCCACTGGTGTTCTTCCATATATCTACGCATTCCACCGCTACACATGGAGTTCCACTCTCCTCTTCTGCACTCAAGAAAAACAGTTTCCGATGCAGTTCCTCGGTTAAGCCGAGGGCTTTCACATCAGACTTATTCTTCCGCCTGCGCTCGCTTTACGCCCAATAAATCCGGACAACGCTTGCCACCTACGTATTACCGCGGCTGCTGGCACGTAGTTAGCCGTGACTTTCTGGTTGATTACCGTCAAATAAAGGCCAGTTACTACCTCTATCCTTCTTCACCAACAACAGAGCTTTACGATCCGAAAACCTTCTTCACTCACGCGGCGTTGCTCCATCAGACTTGCGTCCATTGTGGAAGATTCCCTACTGCTGCCTCCCGTAGGAGTTTGGGCCGTGTCTCAGTCCCAATGTGGCCGATCAGTCTCTCAACTCGGCTATGCATCATCGCCTTGGTAAGCCTTTACCTTACCAACTAGCTAATGCACCGCGGGGCCATCCCATAGCGACAGCTTACGCCGCCTTTTAAAAGCTGATCATGCGATCTGCTTTCTTATCCGGTATTAGCACCTGTTTCCAAGTGGTATCCCAGACTATGGGGCAGGTTCCCCACGTGTTACTCACCCATCCGCCGCTCGCTTTCCTAACGTCATTACCGAAGTAAATCTGTTAGTTCCGCTCGCTCGACTTGCATGTATTAGGCACGCCGCCAGCGTTCGTCCTGAGCCAGGATCAAACTCTCATTTTAAAAAGTTTGAATGATTGCTCATTCCTTATTTAAGATCTTTGTCTCAAATTTATTGCTTGCGAATTGACTTCGCTTCTTGTTTGGGTTTTTACACCCGCACACTTTTAGCGAAACTTTGTTCAGTTTTCAAAGTACTACCTCTGTCTTGCTTTTTGTAAAGCAGACAGCTTTTATATTTTATCAAACCATCATTTCTTTGTCAAGAACTTTTTGATTTGTTTTTTCGTCTTGCTCAAGCTTTTTCTGCTTTCACCTGACGACATTTAAATATATTACCAGCTTATTTACTTCTTTGCAAGTACTTTTTTTCTTTTTATTTGTTTTCTTTCCTTACATGTCTGTTTTTAAGCTCTCGTCGCATCTCTCGAAGCGACTTTATTAATTTACCTTATTTTCTCCGCTTTGGCAAGTCTTGCTCTTCGTTCGGGTTCTATGTGTTTTTATGAAATATTTATTCTGATTGTAGCAATTACATTAGTAGAATCTGCTTTCAATTATAGAAATATCACCTTAACTCGTTAAAAACTTTATAAATCTCGAACTATATTTTTAAAGGTAAGCAAAAAATATTTTTATTTTTTGTTATTAAGCTGTATTTTCTGCCAAAATAATATTTAATTTATCATTTTCACTAATAACAAGCCACAATTTAAAAACTATTTTTCAAATTTCTCTTATGTTGCTGTAATTCATAGTTACCTTTGTGCGACATATTGACACATATTAACCACTTCAGAATGAATTTCCTAGATCTTGGTACTTAGATAGAGGCATGCTTGTCATCTGTTCACTTAGAACAAATAGTCAACACAGCGCGCTCCAACATACGAGATCAATTAAAAGTCCCTGTCATCTGCTTTGCACACATAGTTTTGTTATAACTGTTTATCTAAATTCAGGTCAATACGAATTGTCTGACCGGTTTAATTATATTTTAGAAGTAAAAAATAGCATTGCTACCTAATTACAAGGAGATACAGTAATAATTACCAGTTATTTTTTCAATCTCAACCGTACTAATTCTGATCAGAATTTTGTTAACTCATTTTTGTATAATTAGCCTACTACAATCAGAACCCCAACAGATTCCTAGATATAGATTGCTTACCTAATTTTACTGTCGTTGAATATTTATAATAATCTATCTATAAGATTTTTATGCACTTAAAAAGAGAGCATAGTCTCCGTAATCAATTCAATTAAGCTATTTAGGAGTTGTGCTATGTCTTCTATTAATGATTATATTAAATTTGACCCTCAAGTCATGCTTGCTTAGCCTAATTAACCTTTTAACATACCCAAAAGGCACAAAAAAAGGAAGCCTTCCGCTTCCTTCTTCCCTTTACTCCGGCTGTCAGACTCGAACTGACGACATCTTGATTAACAGTCAAGCGCTCTACCAACTGAGCTAAGCCGGAATATTAAAAAAGAGCACGGCAGCTTCCTTTCCTCGCAGGCAGTTGCCCACCAACTACTTTCGGCGTTAAGAAGCTTAACTTCTGTGTTCGGCATGGGAACAGGTGTATCCTTCTTGCTTTCGCCACCGTACTCTTTTGAGCTTTTACACTCAAAACTAAACATAATCCTTCTCGCAAAAAACCTTCCAGTTTGCTTCGCTTTGGTCAAGTCCTCGACTGATTAGTACTGGTCCGCTCCATCCTTCACAGGACTTCCACTCCCAGCCTATCTACCTCATCGTCTCTGAGGTGTCTTACTGCTTACGCAAAGGAAATCTCATCTTGAGGGGGGCTTCGCACTTAGATGCTTTCAGCGCTTATCCCTTCCGCACATAGCTACCCAGCGATGCTCCTGGCGGAACAACTGGTACACCAGCGGTGCGTCCATCCCGGTCCTCTCGTACTAAGGACAGCTCCTCTCAAATTTCCTACGCCCACGACGGATAGGGACCGAACTGTCTCACGACGTTCTGAACCCAGCTCGCGTGCCGCTTTAATGGGCGAACAGCCCAACCCTTGGGACCGACTTCAGCCCCAGGATGCGACGAGCCGACATCGAGGTGCCAAACCTCCCCGTCGATGTGAACTCTTGGGGGAGATAAGCCTGTTATCCCCAGGGTAGCTTTTATCCGTTGAGTGATGGCCCTTCCATACGGTACCACCAGATCACTAAGTCCTAGTTTCCTACCTGCTCGAGTTGTCTCTCTCGCAGTCAAGCTCCCTTATACCTTTACACTCTGCGAATGATTTCCAACCATTCTGAGGGAACCTTTGAGCGCCTCCGTTACACTTTAGGAGGCGACCGCCCCAGTCAAACTGCCCACCTGACACTGTCCCTGGCCTGGCTTACAGGTCGAGGTTAGAGCATCCTTCAAACAAGGGTAGTATCCCAACATTGCCTCCAATAAGACTAGCGTCCTATCTTCTCTGGCTCCTACCTATCCTGTACATGTTTAAAAGATACTCAATATCAAGCTACAGTGAAGCTCCATGGGGTCTTTCCGTCCTGTCGCGGGTAACCCGCATCTTCACGGGTATTATAATTTCACCGAGTCTCTCGTTGAGACAGTGCCCAAATCATTACACCTTTCGTGCAGGTCGGAACTTACCCGACAAGGAATTTCGCTACCTTAGGACCGTTATAGTTACGGCCGCCGTTTACTGGGGCTTCAATTCAAACCTTCGCTTACGCTAAGCTCTCCTCTTAACCTTCCAGCACCGGGCAGGTGTCAGCCTCTATACGTCATCTTACGATTTTGCAGAGACCTGTGTTTTTGATAAACAGTTGTTTGGGCCTATTCACTGCGGCTAACCAATCTCTTGGCTAGCACCCCTTCTTCCGAAGTTACGGGGTCATTTTGCCGAGTTCCTTAACGAGAGTTCTCTCGCTCACCTTAGTGTTCTCCACTCGACTACCTGTGTCGGTTTGCGGTACGGGTATGTCATCTCTGGCTAGAAGCTTTTCTTGGCAGTGTGATTACCACACCTTCGCTACTTTTAATTCACTCCTCTTCACAACTCGTGTTGCTGGTTAGAAGCATTTGACTCTTAACCGCACTTGTTGCTTGAACATCGTTCCATCGCGATGCGTGCTTCACCTCCTGCGTCCCTCCTTCGCTCTTAACGATTTGACACAGTACAGGAATCTCTACCTGTTATCCATCGACTACGCCTCTCGGCCTTGCCTTAGGTCCCGACTTACCCTGGGCGGACGAGCCTGCCCCAGGAAACCTTAGTCTTTCGGCGGATAGGATTCTCACCTATCTTTCGCTACTCATACCGGCATTCTCACTTCTAAGCGCTCCATTGATCCTCTCGATTCAACTTCTCCGCCCTTAGAACGCTCTCCTACCACGTGCTCTTTAAAACACATCCACAGTTTCGGTACTATGCTTAGCCCCGGTAAATTTTCGGCGCAGCGCCACTCGACTAGTGAGCTATTACGCACTCTTTGAATGATGGCTGCTTCTGAGCCAACGTCCTAGTTGTCTACGCAACTCCACATCCTTTTCCACTTAGCATAGATTTGGGGACCTTAACTGGTGATCTGGGCTGTTTCCCTTTCGACTACGGATCTTATCACTCGCAGTCTGACTCCCGTGTATGGATATCTGGAATTCGTAGTTTATCTGGATTCAGTAACCCCTGACGGGCCCCTAGTCCAAACAGAGCTCTACCTCCATTATCCTCTCCACGAGGCTAGCCCTAAAGCTATTTCGGAGAGAACCAGCTATCTCCAAGTTCGTTTGGAATTTCACCGCTACCCACAACTCATCCCCGCAATTTTTAACTTACGTGGGTTCGGCCCTCCAGTGCGTTTTACCACACCTTCAGCCTGGTCATGGGTAGGTCACTTGGTTTCGGGTCTACGTCACCTAACTTTTCGCCCTATTAAGACTCGCTTTCGCTCCGGCTCCGTCTTTTCTGACTTAACCTCGCTAGATAACGTAACTCGCCGGTTCATTCTACAAAAGGCACGCCATTGCACTTTAATGTGCTTTGACTACTTGTAGACACACGGTTTCAGGTTCTTTTTCACTCCCCTTCCGGGGTTCTTTTCACCTTTCCCTCACGGTACTGGTTCACTATCGGTCACTAACTAGTATTTAGCCTTGCGAGATGGTCCTCGCGGTTTCAACCGGGATTCCTCGTGTCCCGGCCTACTCAGGATTCTGCTAGGCGTGCTTGAGATTTCGCTTACGGGGCTCTCACCCTCTCTGGCTTACCTTCCCAGATAATTCAACTATCTCTTACACTGCCACGTCGCAGTCCTACAACCCCAAATGATAAATCACTTGGTTTGGGCTCTTTCCTCTTCGCTCGCCGCTACTAAGGAAATCGATCTTTCTTTCTCTTCCTGCAGCTACTTAGATGTTTCAGTTCACTGCGTCTTCCTTTGATTAGCTATCTATTCACTAATCAATAATGCATCTCTGCATTGGGTTCCCCCATTCGGATATCTCCGGATCACTGCGTACTTACCGCTCCCCGAAGCTTTTCGTAGTTCGTCACGTCCTTCTTCGGCTGTTAGTGCCTAGGCATTCACCGTGCGCCCTTTTCTACTTGACCTTACTCAAGAATTCTCTTCTCGGTCGCTCTACAATCTGTTCTCTTTGATTGTCTCGGTTTTTTGCTTGGATTATATTCAGTTTTCAATGTACTAGCTCTTTTTGAGGTACTACCCTCAAAACTAAACAAAGTTTCTCAGTGTGCTTCCGCTTGCTCTGGATACTTCTCTTAGCATTCCTGCTCTCCATATCCTTCGCTTCCTTAGAAAGGAGGTGATCCAGCCGCAGGTTCTCCTACGGCTACCTTGTTACGACTTCACCCCAGTCATCTGCCCTGCCTTAGACGGCTCCTTCCCGAAGGTTAGGCCACCGGCTTTGGGCATTGCAGACTCCCATGGTGTGACGGGCGGTGTGTACAAGGCCCGGGAACGTATTCACCGCGGCGTGCTGATCCGCGATTACTAGCGATTCCAGCTTCGTGCAGTCGAGTTGCAGACTGCAGTCCGAACTGAGAACAGCTTTCAGAGATTCGCTTGCCTTCGCAGGCTCGCTTCTCGTTGTACTGCCCATTGTAGCACGTGTGTAGCCCAGGTCATAAGGGGCATGATGACTTGACGTCATCCCCACCTTCCTCCGGTTTGTCACCGGCAGTCTCATTAGAGTGCCCAACTTAATGCTGGCAACTAATAACAAGGGTTGCGCTCGTTGCGGGACTTAACCCAACATCTCACGACACGAGCTGACGACAGCCATGCACCACCTGTCTTAGCGTCCCCGAAGGGAACTTTGTATCTCTACAAATGGCACTAGATGTCAAGACCTGGTAAGGTTCTTCGCGTTGCTTCGAATTAAACCACATGCTCCACCGCTTGTGCGGGCCCCCGTCAATTCCTTTGAGTTTCAACCTTGCGGTCGTACTCCCCAGGCGGAGTGCTTAATGCGTTAGCTGCAGCACTGAGAGGCGGAAACCTCCCAACACTTAGCACTCATCGTTTACGGCATGGACTACCAGGGTATCTAATCCTGTTCGCTACCCATGCTTTCGAGCCTCAGCGTCAGTTGCAGACCAGAGAGCCGCCTTCGCCACTGGTGTTCTTCCATATATCTACGCATTCCACCGCTACACATGGAGTTCCACTCTCCTCTTCTGCACTCAAGAAAAACAGTTTCCGATGCAGTTCCTCGGTTAAGCCGAGGGCTTTCACATCAGACTTATTCTTCCGCCTGCGCTCGCTTTACGCCCAATAAATCCGGACAACGCTTGCCACCTACGTATTACCGCGGCTGCTGGCACGTAGTTAGCCGTGACTTTCTGGTTGATTACCGTCAAATAAAGGCCAGTTACTACCTCTATCCTTCTTCACCAACAACAGAGCTTTACGATCCGAAAACCTTCTTCACTCACGCGGCGTTGCTCCATCAGACTTGCGTCCATTGTGGAAGATTCCCTACTGCTGCCTCCCGTAGGAGTTTGGGCCGTGTCTCAGTCCCAATGTGGCCGATCAGTCTCTCAACTCGGCTATGCATCATCGCCTTGGTAAGCCTTTACCTTACCAACTAGCTAATGCACCGCGGGGCCATCCCATAGCGACAGCTTACGCCGCCTTTTAAAAGCTGATCATGCGATCTGCTTTCTTATCCGGTATTAGCACCTGTTTCCAAGTGGTATCCCAGACTATGGGGCAGGTTCCCCACGTGTTACTCACCCATCCGCCGCTCGCTTTCCTAACGTCATTACCGAAGTAAATCTGTTAGTTCCGCTCGCTCGACTTGCATGTATTAGGCACGCCGCCAGCGTTCGTCCTGAGCCAGGATCAAACTCTCATTTTAAAAAGTTTGAATGATTGCTCATTCCTTATTTAAGATCTTTGTCTCAAATTTATTGCTTGCGAATTGACTTCGCTTCTTGTTTGGGTTTTTACACCCGCACACTTTTAGCGAAACTTTGTTCAGTTTTCAAAGTACTACCTCTGTCTTGCTTTTTGTAAAGCAGACAGCTTTTATATTTTATCAAACCATCATTTCTTTGTCAAGAACTTTTTGATTTGTTTTTTCGTCTTGCTCAAGCTTTTTCTGCTTTCACCTGACGACATTTAAATATATTACCAGCTTATTTACTTCTTTGCAAGTACTTTTTTTCTTTTTATTTGTTTTCTTTCCTTACATGTCTGTTTTTAAGCTCTCGTCGCATCTCTCGAAGCGACTTTATTAATTTACCTTATTTTCTCCGCTTTGGCAAGTCTTGCTCTTCGTTCGGGTTCTTCACGATACACTAGGTAGTGTTGTAATATATTTTCCTTTATCTTTGCATTAAATTAAAAAGTATTTTATTCTCTCAAATCTAATTATTCGAAAATTGTGGATTTTCATTCCTGAAACCATGCAAAATTAATTTAAATTTTTTTACTTTTTTTGCAAAATCACGTAAATATTCTACTATTCAAATCAAAATTCCATTGCAATGATCAATTTCATGCTGAATCGTTTCAGCTATAAAGTCACCAAAAGTTTGCGTTACTGTTTCTAACTCCATATTCTGATAAGTAACAGTAATTTCTTCATAGCGCTGAACATTACGCTCGCCTTCTAGTGACAGACATCCCTCACTAGCAAGATACATCTGCTTTTTTTGAATAATACGCGGATTCAGCATTACAAATGGAAGCGGGCCAGCATAAAACGCAATAATTTGTTTAGTCTGACCAATCATATTTGCAGCCAGCCCCGCAGCTTTCCCACGATTAGCTAGTAGCGTATCACGCAAGTTTATCGCAACTTGTAAATCATTTTTACCAGCTAAATCAGATTTTTGTCTTAAAAATAGCTGATCGTGAATTATTTTTTGTGCAGTCATTTTTTCTTCCTTTATCATTATTATTTCTATTCATTATAATTGAAAACGAGGTGAATAAATATTGAATAATCAAGCAAGTTTTAAACTCTCTCCTTACCATCAGCTCAACCAAGAGCAATCACTTCTCGTACAAAAAATTTTACATTTTTCGATTACACATTGCAGCAATAAAAATCATCCTGCTGTTTTCACTATTTATGGCGAAGCAGGTACTGGTAAAAGTGTAGTGCTTTCTGCCCTTTTTGATCAGTTGCAAAAATTAAACCACCAAACAGGCAGCCAACTGTATAAAACTCAAAACTACTTTTTAGTAAATCACCCTGAACTGCTAAAAGTCTATAAGCAGATTGCTGGGCCAATTAAAGAACTATATAAGAAAAATTATATGCGGCCAACTTCATTTATTAATCAGATGGACAAAAAACAAACCAGTGCTGATGTTGTCGTCATTGATGAAGCACACTTGCTCTTATCTCAGCCTGATCACTACAACAACTTTTATCACGATAACCAATTAGAGGAGGTTATTAAGCGGTCAAAAGTTGTCATTTTGGTATTTGATGAAAACCAAGTTTTACGAATGAAAAGCTTCTGGACACGTAAGCGACTTGAAGCAATTACTCATCATTATCCCCACGAAGACTATCAACTACATCATCAATTTAGAATGATGGCACCAGATAGTCTAATAGAATGGTTTAACTTTTTTACACATAATAAATTAATGCCCTTAAAAAAAGAAATGTGGCACAACTACGACTTTCGTATTTTTACTGATGCAGAAAAAATGCGGCAAGAAATCGTCAAGAGAAATCAAACAGACGGCCTGGCAAGAATTCTTTCAACTTCCGGCTATCCATCTACTCTTGATGGTGGCAAACATTACATTAAAGAAGGGAAATTCATGCTGCCATGGGATCAATACAACTACACATCAACTCCTTGGGCAGAAATTCCTACAACAATCAATGAAGTTGGTTCTATCTATACTTGCCAAGGTTTTGACCTAAATTATGCTGGCATCATTATCGGTCCACCAATCAGCCTGATTCCCGGCACCAATCAACTTAAAGTTAATTTAGACAAAATTACAGATGTTGAGATGTTCAAAAAGCGTAATGATCTAACCAACTCAAAAGAAAAAATAGAATATGAAGAGAAGATGGTCATGAATTCACTCAACGTTCTATTCAAGCGAGGAATCCGCGGTACCTATTTATACGCTCATGATCCCGCACTCAGAGCAAAATTAGCCGCACTTTTTCAACAAGCTAGCTAAAAATACGTCTTTTCACCAAAATAATAGTTTGTCCGATGCAAAGAACGCGCTAAAATGTAAACAAACCACTTTTTAAGGAAGGCCTTTTAAATTTTGAAAAAATCAATTATTGGACTAGCTACCGCTGCGCTGCTAACGACAGTTCCTGCATTTGCGATCACTGAACCACCACAAGTTCAAGCCAGTTCATACTCTAAAACCGAAATGCGAAATTTTGTCCGCAATACTTTGGCTCAAAACAATACTCGCGGTAGTATCGTCATTATCAAAAACGGTCAGCCGCAACAAATCAGCTATGGCTACGCTTGGTACGGTAAAAAAGTTGGTAATGGGAACGACAACGTAGTTTATCCAACTGCTTCTTTGCAAAAAGTTGTTACAGCAGCAATGATAATTCAGCTGATGAATGAAAACTGGCACACTAGTCAAAAATTTACGCAAAACACCAAAATTTCACGTTGGTACCCTAATCTTAAAAACGCCGATAATATTACTATTGGACAGTTAATGACCCATACTTCTGGCATTCAAGCAACCAATACTGAATTGGATCGCGGAAAAGTTTTAAGTGAGAATGATGCCATCAATTGGGCTATTGATAATACTAATAACGGCACTCAAGGGACACCAGGAACCTACTTCTACAATAATACCAACTATCTTTTATTAGCCGGAATTATTATTAAAATCAGCGGACAATCCTACGAAAACAATTTCAATAATCGCATCATTAACAAATTAGGGCTTGCTAATACATTCCTTTATCAGGATATTCCTAGTTGGAAAACCGATCCTATCTCTTACGTCTGGAATAATGGTAAAAATTACCAAGACGCTGAATACGTTAAAAAGACTCTTGCCTCCCAGCTTCCAGGCGCAGGCAATATGTTCACTACCCCAATGGATTATTACAAGATCCAGCTTGGCTTAACCAATGGTAGTATCTTAAGCAAATCCGATTTCTATTACTTAACTCATCTTAAAAGTGCAACCACTAATTATTCTGGAGGGCTTCATTTAGATGATGACCATACTAAATCTGCTTATGGTAGCTTAAGCAACACTCATTTTGGTAATTGGATCAAAATGACTACAGATAATCGATATGGAATAATTATGTTTTTAAACCAGGTTAGCGGTGATGAAACTGCTCAGAAAAATATCGGGACTAAGATTCTAGATCACATCAAGCCTAGAATGTTTGATAAGGATAATAACCAAGATGACCAAGATCTAATTAATATTAGCGGCAATTAAAAAAGCTTTTCCTAAGCGGAAAGGCTTTTTTTGGTCTATTCAAATAATAACTCATGCATTGACTCACTCAGTGGATGTTTCAACATTAAGTTCATCCCTACAGCTGGCTTTTTCTTAACACCGAGCAATTCTTCGCGAACAGAATCAGCTTGAATCTTTGCCTTGCCTAAATAAAAGAACTGCTTACCATCTGCATCGCTTCTTTTAACAAATATATGCAAATTCATCCCTCGCGTATTAAGCAAACGCTGTACCTCATCAGAATCTAAATGCCGTGGCACCCTAGTATACCAGCGCAAACTGCGCCCATCAGCCAATGTATTACGATACAGAGCATTCCGCTTTTCATGATCATCTTTATGATAAGTGATGAAGATTGGTGTGTCCTGCTCACCAACACGATAGCCATACATCGGGGCCGAAACATCCTTAGGCCAGTTCAAGAGTCGACAAGCGTCCTTACGATCATATTGCTGATATAAAGTAAATTGACGCTGATTATCATATTCCTGATTTAAGGCCAAACCAGTTTTAATAGCATCAACAAATAAATTCTTAAAATCATGTTGATCTAGGGCAGAACGTAGAGAACCATTCAATTGATAGTCAAATAAATTGCTACGTTCAACTAACGGCAATTTACCATATTGTGCTTTTTTGGTAGTCTTTCCCTGCTTAATATCAAAAAAATCTAGCGATAAAATCGCATCAACAGAAGCTAACAATTCATCATTTACATAAGCATGGTGTCGTTTCAATTGAGCTAGATAATCTTCTTGCTTAACAATATCTTGTTCAAGTAGCATCTCTAACAAAAGTAACTCGTGAATTCTTTTACCATTAAGTAATTCCTTAGTCACAAAAGACAGCACTTCATTTTCATATTTTGATAAATTAACGTCTTCGCCCATTTTACCCAAAAAGTCAGCATAGCTTGCCAAGCCATGATTTTGTGCAAAAACAATCGGTGCAACTGAGCCATATTGATAAAAATCAAATAGTAGCGGTACACGCCCTAGTTTGTTCTTGAGATCATGGTAACTCTGCCGCAATTCACGCATCCCATCAAGCTTGACACTATCAAGCGAAGCCAAAATTTTTTCACTGGCAATTTTACTAAAGTTAATCGTTGAAACATCAATAAAGCTTGGCAGACGCGTTTCTCGTTTAGCTTGATCTTTGCTTCGAGAAGTATCCTGATTCAGTGCCAACGGAATCATGTAATTGTTTTTATAATTGCCAATAAAATCTAGCACAACGGTGAAATCTTTGCCAGGATATTTACGAAGCCCCCGGCCTAACTGCTGGATAAACACTATGCTCGACTGTGTGTTGCGTAACATCACAATTTGATTCAAGGCAGGGATGTCGATTCCTTCGTTAAACAAGTCAACCGCTACAATATACTCAATCTCACCTTTAACTAAAGACGCAACCACTTCATTACGTCTTTTTTCATTATCCTCATTGGTCAATGCTACAGCGGGATGTCCTTTTTGACTAAAAAGCCGAGCTAATTCACGTGCTTCATCCTGTCGACTGCAGAAAACCAAGCCTTTAGCCTTTGTTCCACAATAGCCGTAATAGTCTAATTCCTTTAAAACATAGTCTACTCGAGATGTAGAAGCTAGGTAGCGTAAATCTGTTGTTTCATCAATCACTACTCCGTCTGCTTCATAATCCTGGACACCCACATAATGAAATGGCGCCAGCATCTTCTCTTCCAGTGCATCCCGCAAACGAATTTCATATGCCAAATTGTAGTCAAAAATCTGATAAACATTTTGCTCATCCATTCGTTCAGGCGTAGCCGTCATTCCTAACCAAAAATTGGGCTTAAAATAATGTAAAAGGCGCTGATACGAAGGTGCAGCTGCCCTGTGTGCTTCATCAATCAAGATATAATCAAATTCGTCGCTATTAAAATTAGCCAGCATCTCAGGTTGACTTATCGTTTGTACCGTCGCAAATAAATACTTGGCCTGTAAATTGTGCCTATTTCCCGTTAATAAGCCACAATCCGATCTTGGTCCACCGATTACACGATAAAAACTTTCTAATGACTTTTTAGCAATTTGCTCACGATGCACAATGTATAAAAAACGCCGCGGCTGATATTTCTTAACAGCAAAAGCACCTAAATAAGTTTTCCCCGTTCCTGTGGCTGACACTACTAGCCCTCGTTTTTCACCACTTGCAACCAGTGCCTCTATCTGTTTTAAAGCCGCTTTTTGCATTTTATTTGGTAAAATTTTTGTCTGATGCCGATCAGTAGCAACTCGCTCAGGCTTTACCCAATTTTTACGATAATCTGTTAGCCAGGCTGAATTTAAAACAAAACTATCCTGTTTCAAATCTGCAATTTTATCCACTAATTGAGCTGTTAAATCTGCTTGCTTTTTTGAACTTACTTTCAAAGCCCACTCATAGTTAGCCAGCAGAGCTGAACGTGTAAAATTAGCACTGCCAATAATCACAGTTTGATAGTTTTCATGATCAAATAAATATCCTTTAGTATGGAAACCTGCCTTATTAGCAATACGAACTTCTAAATTAGGAATCTTTTGTAATTCCGTAAAAACACGCGGATTGTTAAAACCCAAGTAATCACCAGTAATAATCGTGCCACTAATTCCATTTTTCGCTAAATCTGCCATTATCACCTTAAACGGAACTAGCATGTCTTGCGTAATAAACGCAACCGCCCAAGTAAAGGACTTGCAACTATACAATTCCTGGCGCAAAGTCTGCCAGATTCTCTCTTGCTGATTATTAGCTAATATTTTAGGACCTAATTCTTCACTTCCTAAATAATTTTGATCAACAAAACCATTTAATATTGCATCCCTCATCGCATCCGCCATTTTATTCACCTCTCTCAAATTCTACTAAAAAAGCATCCGTCTTGAAAAACGAATGCTTCTTAATTCTATTGTGATTGCCATTTTTCATGCCAGCGATACAAAATAAGTGGCAAAATCGACACAATGGCACACATGCCGATTAAGGTCCAAACATAAACGTGACGCAAATTGCTTGGCGTGCCTTGTGCTGGAACAAAAGTTACAAAGAAAGCTATAACCGTGATGATTAATGCAAGCACCGCAATTGCAATACTCAAATTAGGGTTCTTGCTCATGTAATACATACGGTGATAATCTTCATGCTTTCTTTTCAAAACCATGTAAGCAATCAACATAATCATATAAACCATGAGATATTGCGCCGTCGTTGCGGCCAATGAAACGTTAAACGCAAAATCGGCATCGGCACCACTGGTAAAAGTAATCAATAATGCAGAAATGGTAACGATACTTGATTGTAAAACCATAATTCTTAATGGCACGCCGTGCTTAGTGGTTTTAGCAAAAAACTTAGGCATATAGCCCTCTTTAGCCGCTTCATACATTCCCTGATTAGGACCAGCAATCCAGTTGCCTAGCTCACCAATAATACCGCAGGCTAACATTATACCCACAATTTTTTGCAACAGATCACCAGGTAGCCCGATTGACGTTAACAGCTTGCCATAGGTATAAACAAAGCCTGTACTGTTCTCTATTTGATCCTTAGGCACAGTCATTCCAATTGCCATACTACCTAGCAAGTCGAAGCAGATTGCAGTAACGGCTAAGCCAAGCATAACTTTTGAGTATGACTTGATGTGGTCCAAGTTTTTAACGTGCGGTGCAGAAGCTTCCCCACCACAAAAGGCCAACATAAATGGGACAAAGGCAACTAATGTATTACCATTCAATTTATGTGGAATTACAGTATTCCAGTTAATCGTCATATGCAAGGGATGCCCCTGAATCACATATACGAAGAATGAAATAATCAATAAAATTACTGGTGTCGCAATCCCCAGAATAAACAGCCATTCAGCGATTCGACCAATCTTTCTAACACCAATTACCTGAATCGCTGTTGCTCCCCACAGAATAACCATCATTAAAATGAAGCGTACGATTGGCGTGGTGTTGAACCAAGGTGTCCCAAATGTGATAGACAATGCCCCAATGATCACATACATCATCGTATCCATACCAACAGTAATATGAATCCATTGATAAAACATTGCTGTCCAGCCTGTTTTGTCTCCAAGAGATCCTTTCACCCAAGTGAAGATTCCGCCTTTTTCCCAGCCATCAATTGAGGCCATTTCTCCAGCCATTTGCGTAATCGGGATAAACCAAGCGATTCCAGCAATTAACAAGTAAAACAGTGCCGTTGCTCCAGTTTTACCAAATGGTGCGAGTTCATCAACAGAAATAACCATTGAACTAGTCATCGCGAATAGCTTAAATGCTGTCAGACGATTGTACTTCAGATCCTGCTCCAAAGCCCAATCTTCTTTTTTCTCGTTATTCAAAGAATTTCAACCCCTACTTCTTTTTCAAAATAAAAACATTTCAAAAAGAAATTATACTAGGGCTTGCTTCAATTTAAAGATTTATTTCAAGCAAAATTGGGCAGTGGTCTGCTCGTTTGCCCGTATCGATCATCTCTGAGCGGACCACCTTATCAGCAATGCGATTGCTTACTAGCCAATAATCAATTCTCCAGCCAGAGTTGTTAGCCTTAGCGGTTCTGACACGTTGAGCCCACCAAGAATATACGCCAGTAATCTCACCATGAACTTTTCTAAAGGTATCGGTAAAGCCAGCATTGAGCAAATTGGTAAAGTCGACTCTTTCTTCATCAGTAAAACCTGCTGAGTGATGATTATTTTCGGGATGTTTTAAGTCAATTTCTGTGTGAGCGCAATTATAATCGCCACTTGCCAAAACTGGCTTTTTTTCATCTAATTTTTGCAGATATTCAATATACTTTTGGTCCCAAACTTGACGTTCAGCTAGTCGCTTTAAACCACTGCCTGAATTTGGCGTATAAACCTGGGTGACAAAGCATTTATCAAATTCCAGTGTGATTATCCGTCCCTCATGATCCATCGGCTCAGGGGCGCCAATAATCGGCTCAGACACTGCAGGAGTTAATCCTTTCTTATAAAGATACATTGTACCAGCATAGCCTTTTCTAGCTGGTTCTTCTGAAGAGCGCCAAACATAGTCATACTCAGGGAACTTTTCAGCCAACACTTCTTTATGTTTTTTAGTTGGCCCAGTTGCACGCAGCTTAGTTTCTTGAATCGCAATAATATCTGGATTGGCATCATGAATTTTAGTTAAAACTTGCTGCGTTTCTTCCGCCCTAGCTGAAGTACCAGTCAGAGCTGCATTTAATGAATCGATATTCCATGAAATTAAGATCATTTTTCTTCCCCTTTGTTTTAGTTCTCAAGTTTAATTATAACGAAAAAAAGAAAAAGGACTGATTTAGATGACTTTTCTAAACCAGCCCTTTTAAGGGAGTTGTGTTGAATGAGAATAACGAGATTTTTTTACATTAGCCTACTCATCACTAATGTTGCGAAAATAAATTATCAAGATTAACAAAAGATTCAACGCAAGAGATGTTGCAGGGGGTCTTGACTCTTTACCTTCGCAAAAAGGGGATGGACTTATTATCAATCTTAACTTTCGCGGTTGTATAGGGGACAACCAGCAAAAAGCAATACCCAATGTATGAATTAATAAAGGCCCAATAGGATGTATTAATAAGGAATTAGAAGATTTGTTACCTTCTTACAATTCATCTCTATTTGATGCGTTGTATTTTTGTTATGAGTATATAATATCAGCTTTATGACAATGCGTCACTATTTGTTTTTTGTCTTTAGAAATCCTTAAACTTTTAGACAAAAAAGCAAGCTAGCTCCTATTTGAGTCAACTTGCTTCTTAGTAAACAGAAATTAGATATTACAAATTAAGATCTATGCTTCTTGCTATCTGCTAATCCTAATAAGCTTCCAGCAGCTGCAATAGCTACACCGATAGCAGTCAAAGCAACGTTATCCTTCTTCCCCGTTTGTGGCAAAGTAGATTTTTGCTCACTAGCTACTGTCTTCTTGCCACCATTATCCTTTGCTGGTGTCTTAGTAGCATGAGGAGTTGGTGTTGTTGGCTTCTGCTCTGGCTTTACAGGCGGGGTAACTGGGGTTGCTGGATTATCGCCTGGATCCACTGGTGGAGTAACTGGGGTATCTGGAGTACCAGGATTATTAGCCTTATAGTTAATTACTACTTTAGTATTTGGAGTATCTGGAGTAGTTTTCCAAGTGTAAGTCGTGTCAGGAATCTTGTCCTTGATATCGTTAGAGTTAGTAACTACAGTACTTGGGTCTGGAACCTTGTCACCCTTTGGTACGTAGATAACGTCTGGTACATTTGGTGCAATGACAGTTACAGGAACAGTTGCGGTACTCTTAGTACCGTCTGGGTAAGTCTTGTCTTTGATTTGAAACATTATCAGCTTCTTTGACTGCATCTACATCTATTTTCTCACTACTCTGTTTTTGAACAACTGAGCTGGTTTGCTCAGCATCTCTACTTAAATCATCTGCATGAACAGCATGACCACCAAAAAACATAAAGGTGGTCCCGATTATTACAGAAGCAACACCAATTGTCAGCTTTCTTAGGCTGAAATGCTGTTGGCTTTCTCCTTTAAAATGCATATTCAATTTTCCTCCGCTATGTTTGTTTCTCTACTTAAAATCCATTATATAACTTGGGTTATATAACGAAAATGCGTCTCTTATACAAATCCATATACTACCTTTCACTAATATTGCTATATACAAAAATAATTTTCATATCTATGGGATTGAGATTAGGTAACAGTTAATAATAGTTGCAATTTTTAGGCTATAAACTTTTTTTGAAAAAATTGCAACTTTTTTGCTCAGAGTAAAACTTGACTTTTATTTTTCTTAAAATCTATACAAAAAAATGGTTCTTTTGTGTTTTGTTGAGCAAGTAAAAGCGTATAATGAGGACTGGTCATACTAATAAATTTTACGGAGGTTAAATTTATGACAAAGATTTTTGCTTACGCTATTCGTAAAGACGAAGAACCATTCTTAAACGAATGGAAGGATGCTCACAAGGATATCGATGTAGATTACACTGATAAGCTTTTGACTCCTGAAACTGCTAAGTTAGCTAAGGGTGCTGACGGTGTTGTTGTTTACCAACAATTAGACTACACCCCAGAAACTCTTCAAGCATTGGCAGACGCTGGCGTAACTAAGATGTCATTACGTAACGTTGGTGTCGACAACATCGACATGGACAAGGCTAAGGAACTTGGCTTTGAAATTACTAACGTTCCTGTATACTCTCCTGACGCTATTGCTGAACATGCTGCAATCCAAGCTGCTCGTGTATTACGTCAAGACAAGCGTATGGACGAAAAGATGGCTAAGCGCGACTTACGTTGGGCACCTACTATTGGTCGTGAAGTTCGTGACCAAGTTGTTGGTGTTGTAGGTACTGGTCACATTGGTCAAGTATTTATGAGAATTATGGAAGGTTTCGGCGCAAAGGTTATTGCTTACGATATCTTCAAGAACCCAGAACTCGAAAAGAAGGGTTACTACGTTGACTCACTTGACGACTTGTACAAGCAAGCTGATGTAATTTCACTTCACGTACCAGATGTTCCAGCAAATGTACACATGATCAATGACGAATCAATTGCCAAGATGAAAGATGGCGTTGTAATTGTAAACTGCTCACGTGGCCCACTTGTTGACACTGACGCTGTTATCCGCGGTTTGGATTCAGGTAAGATCTTTGGCTTTGTTATGGATACTTACGAAGACGAAGTTGGTGTATTTAACGAAGATTGGGAAGGTAAAGAATTCCCAGACAAGCGTTTAGCTGACTTAATTGATCGTCCAAACGTTTTGGTAACTCCACACACCGCCTTCTACACCACCCACGCTGTACGTAACATGGTTGTTAAGGCATTTGACAACAACTTGAAGATGATCAATGGTGAAAAGCCAGATTCTCCAGTTGTTTTGGACAAGAACAAGTTTTAATTAACCTAAATTAAGACAAACTAAAAGACTTGGGAAAAATTACTTCTCAAGTCTTTTTTTGCACTATTTTTATTAAATTGATCCTAATTGGAAAATAAAAATGAGAATAGGATAAATAAAATGTTAAAAAAGAAATCATATTTTTTCTCGCGTGCCGTTGGCGGACTAGCTAATTCCCTCTTCAGCATGGTCTTTATCTGGTGGCTGCAAACTTCCACCAAAAGTTCCTTTGTCGTCGGAATTGCGGAAGCCATCTTTTCCACCACTGCCGCCTTATCAATATTCTACGGCCCCATTATCGATCATTATTCATTCAAAAGGACAAGTTACTATTCAATTCTTGTTCAAACTGTTTTCCTATTTGCCACAACAATTGCAGTTTACCAACTTAGCAAAAGTTATATTTTGGCATTAATCTGCGCAGGAATAGTATCTGTCTGCGATGAATTTTTTAATCCAGCTGACCGGGCTATTTTAAAAGAAACAACGGCTGATGACCAAGAATTAAATAATCTAATTTCTAAAGTTAGCAACATCGACCAGCTTGTGAATGTAGCGGGAACTGCTCTTTCTGGATTTTTATTAACTTTTTTAATTTCAGCTAATGTAATGTTGATCTGCAGTCTACTGAGCCTAATCAGTTTTGTTTTTCTATTTTACGCCCTAAAAGAAATTAAAGATAGACCTAAAGTCAAAAAAGCAGAGGCAAAATACCTCAATCAAATTCTTAATGGCTATAAGTTTATTAAAACAAATTATTTCTTAAGTCATTACTTCTGGTCCTCAATCCTGTATTCTTTTATAACGCCAGCAATGGCCATTCTGTTGCCAAGAATTGCTCAACAAAATGGTCAAGCGGGACTATACAGTATGTTCTATATCAGTTTTATGATTGGCTTTGTAATAGGTGCAACTATTGCAGGAAGATTATCCGTACGGGTAAAAACAATTGGTTTTACTTGGATAGCTAGTGCAGTACCATTACTTTTGATAATTTTCTTCAGTAACAATTGGTTGATATTCACAGGACTAATTTTCTTATTTGGGCTAATGACGAGTATTCACAATATTTTGGCAGAATCATTGATTCAGATTACTGTGGACGATGAAATATTAGGCAGAGTGCTAACTACTATTCGTACCAGTACCTCTATTGGTGGACCGATTAGTTCAATTGTTGCCGGAATTTTGTTAGACAGCTCTGGTGAAACGGTTCTGATTTTAGCTTGTGGATTCATTATTCTAATTAGCGGACTTAATATTTTCAGAGCAGTTAATAAAGCAAACTAAAAGCCTTGGGAAAATTAATTCTCAAGTCTTTTTTGCATATGTGTGTCGGGCATGGCATTTATCTAGTTCAATGAAAGTTTGAATCACGGGTAGTTGTCGCCAAGTGTAGTGAACCACAAGCCGGTAGCGATGACGCTATGGGTGAAGGAAGTGGCTAGCAAGTTTTCTGAGCCTACGTATAAAAACCTGGTCATACCAAGTCGAAGTCCTAAAGACAACCGTAAAGCCAAGCTTTACGACAAAATTAGAGAGCTTCTCTGCCGTAAGAAAGCAGCTGCCCAGCCTTTATCACTAGTCTTTACCAAGGTAAATCAAGTGGTCAGAGGCTGGATCAACTACTTTAAAATTGGTGGTATGAAAAGCTTTCTAATTAAATTTAGTCAATGGCTGCGTCATAAAGTACGGGTGGTAATCATTAAACAATGGAAACTACCAAAACGAATATACACTAACTTAATGCGGATAAACAAGGTATTAAAGTGCAACTTTAGTGATGAAGATATTCATAAAACAGCTAACACACGACTGGGTTGGTATAAGCGCAGTACAGGGCATGTCATTAACTTTTTGCTTAGCCCAAAAGTATTGGGCATAAGCAAAGCGGATCGCCCAGGTTTGGTCGATCCGCTGAAATACTATTTAACTCGTAAAGAATTACAAATGTAGCGCCGGATACGGAACCGTACGTCCGGTGCAATGAGAGGGGGCGAGAATTAATCTCCCTCTACTCTATTACAGTAATGAACTTTTCACCCCTGCAATAACAGTATTCTCAACATATAATCTGCAAATACTATCTTGCACGACTACGCCGAAATAAAGCGGGGACATGTTTGTCAACTTAATCACTTCGTATCCCCCTCACATTATATAGTTGTCTCTAGCGAAAAAAGAAGCCTTACCATCATAACTGGTAAAGCTTCTTGAGTATGCTTGAATACCCTAATTACTTCGTTGCTATACTGATTATAATATAGCTTCAAAAACTTTAATTAAAAAACTTAGCATCAGAAATTTAGCAGTTTAAAACTTAGAAGCTCTTAATTTAATACTATTTCTTAATAAATTTTCGAATAATAGCATAAATATTAAAGACTGATAATGCAACAGCACTATCAATAATTTCAACCTCCCAAAAAAATTTAGTTGCTTCTGCAAAACTATCACCATAAATCATCATTCCATAACAATGATATAAATTCCAAATAGTAATTATTAAAATAATAACTATGTTTGTAATAATCATACAAAATAGCCAACTATTAAATAGTTTCTTTAGCTTACTTTTCATACTCTAATTTATCTAGACTTTATACCACAGTTAGCAACAGCCCAACCTAATGAAACCCAACCAACCCCTGGTACCAATGATCCAGCTATCTTTTCAGCAAATTGTTTTGCTAATTTTTTTCCAGCTACTTTTGCAAATGCTTTAACCATAAGACTTGCTGCTTTTTCCCAAGCATGTGACCGCAATAATTTTTTTATTTGAGGACTGTACAATACCTTAGCATAATTTTCTGCTCCCATTATGCCATATTGTTTTAACAAACATTTGCCAAAACCTTCTGCTGAAAAAAAAGCAGACCCATACAGCATTTGAAGTCGCAACTCTCGCTCTGTTGGCAATTTAATTTCACCAGTAGCGTATGATAAAACTCCCTTAGATAATTGAACTTCATCCATATCTGGATTTGCGTCATGTGCTTCTTTAAAGGCCTGAGCTAGTTTATCAATCGCTTGAGCTAGTTCTTTTTGAGTAACTTCATCATTTTCTTCAACATTCGCTTCACTAGCATAAGTTGGAGTTGCCAATACACTAGAAAAAGCTGTTCCTAATGTAACAGTTGCCAATGTAGTACACAAAATCTTTTTCAAATTCATCTTCTTTCCTCCACTAACATCTAATAAAAAATAATTTTGTTAAATGTTAGTTAATTTTATAATAGATTAAATGTCAATTACAATTTTAATGTTTTTAACATAATTGTCACTTTGAATCATCATTTTTTAAAGTCACATTCTCATTACAAAAAAATAGTGAATCAATATCTCATCAGATAATCGATTCACTATTTAATTTGAATTTTTTATTCAACATCTAAATACTTAGCCAAAATCTGCAACACACCATTGTCATCATTCGAAGGTGCCTCATACTTTGCTACCGCCTTAGTCTTCTCATTCGCATTCTTCATTGCATAGCTATAACCACAAGCTTTAAGCATATCAATATCGTTTTCGCCATCGCCAAAAGCAATTAAGTCCTTTTGTTCAATGCCATAATGCTTAAGCATCTCGGCGATCCCCGCAGCTTTATTAATCCCCTTATGCACCAAGTCAATTGTCATATTACCACTGCTAGTACCGCGAATACAGTCGCCATATTTTTCATTAAACCGATCCTGAATCACCTGTGCCAGTTCATCATCAGCTGTCAGACAAACCTTCAAGATCGCATCGGTTGGATCAATGTCAGTAAACTGATCGATTTCCTGAACATCACGATAATAAATTCTAATGTCGTCTTTATCCGCTTGATCCATACTCTTCAAAATATAGCAATGATGCTGTGCGCTAACCATAATGATCGCTTCAGGGTATTCTGTTTGAATAAAATGTAGCAATTTTTGTGCAGTATCATAGTCAATCGCAATCCGCTTAAATACTTTGCCATCGGCTTCTAGAATTGCCCCATTTTCAGACACGTAATCTACTTCATTAGTAAACTCGTCAAAATATTCATGCGAACGAATTAGTTGGTTACCTGTTGCACAGATAAACGGTATTTGATTAGCTTGCAATTTTCGTAAAACTTTTGCAAATAGCGCATGATCAAAAGTCTTTTTTTCGGTCAAAAAAGTGCCATCTAGATCAACCGCTACAGCTTTAAAAGGTATTTGTGTCATGTTTTATCACCTTTCTATCGTACCTTTATCTTACTATGCAAGCGATTTTCTAGCAGTATTTTGCTAATAAAATGAAATTTCTTTCATAACTAGTCAAATATTTCGCTTATTTCAAGTTGCACTTTTTAATAAGAAAAACACTATGCCGCATTTTTAATGTTTCACATGTAACAAGATAAGCAATTCATGGTATCATGCTAATCTAATGGATAAGTATAAGGATATTGTGCAGTCTCTGGCACCTTATCCCAAGTGACGGTGTGACCTGCACCATGTGAACAAAAGACAGAGTTAGGCGTATTCTCCAGATCAGAAACGGGATCATAATTCTTTTCCTCAATAATTTCTGCCGCATTGTGACAAGGCAAATAACCACTGACTACGCATTCAAGATTACCTTCACCATGCGTATAATTGCGCACTTCTGTCGCATAATCTTGCATTTCAGCTACCGGTGCAGAACCGGATATGACTGTTCGTTCACCAATATTTTCAGGCGTACTAAATTTTCCATTCATGCGCTGAATATCATTTAAAGCACGCCCTACCTGATCTTTTCCTATTTCTAAGCGGAAATCATACCACGGTTCGAGCAAAATAGTTTGCTGGCGCAATTTTTCTTCCATCAAGCCCTGCCGCACTGCACGATAAGTTGCTTCACGGAAATCGCCACCAACCGAATGTACAATTGAGCCTTTACCACCGATCAAGGTAATCTTCATATCTGTAATCGGCGAAGCTGTCAAAACACCAAGATGTTCTTTAGACTTCAATGCCGTCATGATTTGATGTTGCCAATTTTTAGTCAAAACTTCTAAACTGCATTTATTTTCAAAAACAATACCGCTATTACGTGGCAGTGGCTCCAGTAAAAGATGAACTTCCGCGTAGTGACGTAGCGGTTCAAAGTGGCCTACTGCTTCAATTGGTTTAGTGATTGTTTCTTGATAAAGAATACTTCCCTGTTCAAAAACAATATTCAAATCAAAACGTTCTTGCATTAACTGTTCTAAAATTTCTAATTGAATCTTTCCCATCACTTGCACGTGGATTTCTTGCAAATGTTCGGACCAAGTCACATGCAGCTGTGGATCTTCATCTTCCAAGGTTTGCAGAGCTTTTAAGCAAGCGTGAAGATCATTATCCTGGGGATTAACTTTATAGGTCAAAACTGGCTTAAGCAGTGCAGTTGGTGCATCCCCCACGCCGAATTCTTGTCCTGGATACGTCTTTGCCAATCCTGTTGCAGCAACGATCTCTCCAGCAGCTGCTTCAGTAATAGTTACAAATTTTTCACCATTATAACTACGCAGCTGATTAATTTTCTCACCAGCTAATTCAGTCTTGGCTTTTAAGCTGCCACCCAAAATTCGCAACCAAGTTAAGCGTTCACCCTTAGCATCATGTGAGATCTTAAAACACCGTGCCGCAAACTTATCAGAGAATTCCTTTTCCTTAGTCCATTTACTAAAACCAGCCAAAAATTCCGTAATTCCCGTTAATTTCAACGCAGAACCAAAATAAATTGGAAAAACTTTCCGCTGCACAATTGCATTCTGCACGTCCTGATCATAAATGGCACCACTATCCAAATACTTCTCAAGCAAGGCATCATCTGTGGCAGCCACATTTTCATAAAATTCATCATCAATCTTCGAAAAATCAACGCAACTCTCACTTAAGTTCTTTTGAATATCAACCAACGCCATCCCTCGATCAGCGCCTATCGCATCAACCTTATTCACAAAAATAAAAACTGGTACCTGATATCGCTTGAGCAAATGCCACAAAGTACGAGTGTAACTAGTTACACCATCTGTAATTGAAATAACCAAGATAGCATAATCAAGTACACTCAGCGTTTCTTCTGTTTGTGCACTGAAATCAACGTGTCCCGGTGTGTCCAACAACGTAATTTCTAAATCATCAGTCGTTAATTTAGCTTCATGAGAAAAAATGGTAATGCCACGTTTTTTCTCCAATTGATCTGTATCTAAAAAAGCATCCCCATTGTCTACTCTTCCTAGCGTCCGCAAATTTCCTGCCTTGTACAGCAGAGCCTCAGAAAGAGTCGTTTTGCCCGCGTCAACGTGAGCTACAATTCCTGTTGTAATTTTCTTCATTTTTTCACCTAATAAAAAAGTATCTTACTTCAAAAATAAGATACTTCTTGTGATAATTCAATTTTCTTAACTTTAAAAATCTACCTGATCCGGATCATTAGCCAACTTACTTGCCCCATGTAAACCATCAAGCTTCTCCATATCTTCTGGACTAATCTCAAAGTCAAAGACATCCGCATTAGCCGCAATATACTTAGGGTGTACTGACTTAGGCAATGGCAAAAAGCCATGTTGTAAGGACCAGCGAATCAAGATTTGGGCTGGTGACTTACCATAGTTTTCAGCAACTGCATTAACTACCTCATTGCCTAATAAACCACCTGTACCCAAAGGACTGTAAGCCTCATTAAGCAAATCATATTCCTTGCTTGCGGCCGTTACTTCCGGTTGCAAATCACTCGGATTCAAGTAACTTTGGTTAACTACCGGCTTAATCTCAGCAGTCTTCATTAATTCATCCAGGTGATGCTTTCTAAAGTTGGATACACCAATTGCGCGAATCTTGCCAGCCTTCACTGCTTCTTCCATTGCTTGCCAGCTTTCAGCATTTAATTCTGCCCAATGGTCACGCATATTGGCAGGATTTGGCCAGTGAATTAAATAAAGATCAAGGTAGTCTAAATCTAATTTTTCTAGACTAGTATCAATTGCCTTTTTAGTCTTGTCATAACCATGATCGGAATTCCACAATTTAGTAGTTACAAATAATTCATGGCGGTTAACGCCGCTACGTTTAATTGCTTCGCCAACACTTTCTTCATTGCCGTAAGCTGCTGCAGTATCAATGTGACGGTATCCCGCCTCAAGTGCGGCTTCAACAGATTCTCTTGCAACTTCTCCACTTGGTGTTTGCCAAGTACCAAAGCCAATTACAGGGATCTCTACACCATTATTTAGGGTATAAGTATCAGTAAGTGAATGTAATTCCATATTCTCACCTTTCTATATTTTTTGTTAAAAAAACATATTTTCAAGTCAACTTAATTCAGTCTAAAAAACATTACATGTTAATCTTAAACTAAAAAAGAAACAGAGGTGAACAAATATGCTTACTAATAGTCAGAATACGCGTGGTGCTAGTTAAATCTTTCTAGACAATAAGCCAAATTATAAGCTAAAATTGCAATTTCCAACCGGCTTTGAAAGCCTATCAGACTACGTGCTCGATTGTTCTCGGCATTGTAATAGGTCAGAAGCGAAAAGTCGCTTTCAATTGTTCTGCGAATAGCCATCAATTGATGATCATTGTGCTTTTTAGCTCCTGTCATATTTTTACGATATGGTGTCCAAAGTTCATAACCCATTTGTTTTAGCTGTTGATGCAGTTCTTTGCCTAAATAGCCTTCGTCGCCAAGAAGATAGTAATTAGATGGATGTGCATTTTCCATCAGTTCAACTGTCTCCTTGGCATCATGAACTGATGCTTTTGTTACGACATAATCAAGAATGTAACCGTCATCGCTAACAATGGCATGAACTTTGAAACCATAGAAGTAAATTTTCTTGGTGGCCTTATAACCAATGTTGGCATAACCGCGAAAAATTTTAGCACGATAGTTGCGAATTGGTTGGCAAACAGGTACCGGAAAGCTGTCAATGATCAAGAAATGTCCATTCAGGTCAACCTTTTTATTCATTTCTTGCCGTATCTGATAAATCAATTGCAATAGCTGACGTGAACGCCGATTAAAACGTGAGTGTGATAAACAATTGAAACATTCACAGAATCTTCTTTGTGATTCAATTCCTGTCTTAGCTTGCCAGATAAGTAAAGCCAAAATCAGACTGTCCGTAGTTTTAATTTGATCAATATTTCGCCGATGAGTAAACTCAGCCGGTGCATACAAACGATACCAGTGCCGACAAATTATCACTAAATCTTTAAAACTAACTTGTAAATGGTGGCTAAAACGCTTAAGCTTAAGGCAGTTCAATCAGATCAGACTCTTTTCTATTATTACTATTTACAAGTCGAGTCTAACAAGATTGGATTTTTTTATTAACTAAAACGATTTAACTAGCACCACGCGTAGTCAGAATATAATTTTAAAAGATCAATTGACGCAAAACGATATCGATCATTTAATCAAAAAATGGGATCTAGATCCTACAATTTTCACTTACCCTAATTCCTCGATTGAGGTTGCTCGTTTTATCCCTATTGATTCTAATAAACTAAAAAATGGTCACCTACTAGTCAGCTTTGATCTATTAAGCGCTGACTTACCTATTGAACAAAAATTAATTCCAGTTTTCACTATCTTTGACGAAAATCATCTTTTTATTGGTACAACAGCAAGCTGCTCAGAATTAAAGCCACAAGAAAATATTATTGAAACTATTTTCCAAAGCTTGTGTATTCAAATTAAACACATTCGGTCAGAATTAGTAACCATCAAACAAGAAATTGATCGTTTAGATCAAGCTGCTAGAAAGACAACTAAGACCAAAGAATTAAAAAAAGTAACAGATTTAACTCGCCAGCTAGTTTACTTAAAGCATACCTTAGATGATCAAACACCTAGTCTAGAAGAATTTGGCAATTATTTAGTAGAAAACAAGCTAGCAAATCAAGCCCGCGTCAAAAGTATCATGACCAAGCAAAAACGAATTACCAAAATGATTCATGTTTATACTGACTTGCTCGATTCCATTAGCGGCCTCTTTACCGCCATGATGGACAGTCACTTGAACCATTTAATGAAATATTTAGATTCAGCTGCCCTGGTAATTGCTCTTCCCGCTTTAATCAGTGGCATTTGGGGCATGAATGTCGGCGGCTTACCAGGTAAAGAAAATGAAAACGGCTTTTGGATTTTAATAATTTTTGCCAGCTTATTAACTATTGGTTGGGGCATCTTCTTGAAGAGCAAAAAGTATAATGATTAGTACTTCTTCTCAAAATCATTCTGCATTAATTTAACAAGTTCTGGATAGGTTTCTACCTCAAAAATTGGATGCAAATTCAAAGTATTTTTTCGATGGCGATGATTGTACCAAATACTATCAAAGCCATATTTTTCTGCACCTAAAATATCAGATTGTAGGCCGTCCCCAAAAAAGACAGTCTCACTCGGACCAATTTCCGTACGACTGAAGAAATAATCAAAAGCATGTGGGTTAGGCTTAGAATAGTGGGCTTCTTCTGACGTAACAATTAGGTCAAAATATTTTTTCACACCAGCAAGCTCCAACCGGTGATTTTGCATGAATTTTTCACCATTGCTCAAAACGGTCAGCTTATAGCCCTGCTTTTTAGCAAAAATCAAGGTGTCCTCAACCCCTGGCAATAATTGGTGTGCTTCGCCAAAGTATGAACGATATTCATCCATTGCCTTCTTGCCATCAATCTCAATACCAAAATGATCCAAAATGAAATCATGGAAAGTCATTTCACTTAACTCTTCATAAGTTAGTTCACCTTGTTCAAGCCGGCGCCAAAGTCCTTGATTATAAGAATGGTACTGCCGCTGCAATTCCGCAGATAAAGGCCAGTGATGAGCGTTAAACAAGCTATGTAAAGCAAAATCTTCAGTTGCCGCAAAATCGATAATTGTGTCATCTACATCAAAAATAATTTGTTTGTAACGCAATCTGGTCCCTTCTTTCTATGATGATTGTTAGAATAATTATTATAGCATGGTTAATAAAAAAATCATTTGACATCTTTCTCATAATTACTTAAAATTTAGCTAACAAATTTGAACGAAAGGAAGATTTTATCATGATTAAATTTACAGCAATCAATCGTTGGCAATTCCAGCACTAGAGTTGTTTCTGTTCGTGAAGTACAGATGCGACTCATTAAGATCGTATCTGTGCTGGTAAAATCTTCAAGAAATATTGCCCGCACGGAAAATAAC
The DNA here is from genome assembly GCF_018987235.1 of Lactobacillus crispatus. Lineage (NCBI taxonomy): Bacteria > Bacillati > Bacillota > Bacilli > Lactobacillales > Lactobacillaceae > Lactobacillus > Lactobacillus crispatus. Next base: position 65,965 of record NZ_CP072197.1, on the reverse strand, counting down.
GTGCGGGTTTTGTTTTAGGCATTTCCCGAAAAAAGGAAGTGCCTTTTTTGTTTGAAGGAGAAAAAGAATGAAAAGGTTAATCGGAACAATTATTGCTCTTTTTGCTTTTCTGGCAGTTGCATTTGTCAGTGAAGTAAATAAGAAAAATGCGGAAAAGAAAACGCCAACTATCGGTATCTTGCAAACAATGAGCCACCCCGCTCTAGATCAGATCCATCGAGGCATTATTCAAGGACTCAAAGATGAAGGATATATCGAAGGAAAAAATCTTAAAATTGATTTTCAAAATGCCCAAGGTGATCAAAGTAATCTGAAATCAATGAGCGATCGCTTTAGCCAGGAAAACGCAACTGTAACTATTGGAATTGCCACTCCTGCTGTCCAATCTCTAGCTAATACTTCTGGCAACATCCCTGTAGTTATGGGCGCGGTCAGCGATCCTCTTGGAGCTCATTTAGTAAAAAGTCTAACACATCCTGGCGGTAAAATTACCGGTGTCCAGGACCGCCAGCCAATCGCCAGCCAGCTGGCCTTAATGCAAGAAATTCTACCTAAAGCCAAAAACATCGGTGTCATTTACACCTCAAGTGATGATTCATCAGCATCAGAGTACCGTGAATTCAGACGACTAGCTGAAGCAAAAGGACTTAAAGTTATCCCTTACACTATCACTTCAACCAATGATATCGAACAAGTTGCCCAAACCATGGTAGGCAAGGTTCAAGCAGTTTATGTCCCAACCGACAATACTGTAGCTAGTGGAATTGCCACCTTATTAAAGGCTACTAACAGTGCCAAGATCCCAGTTTTTCCTGCTGCCGATACTATGGTTAAAAGTGGTGGTCTCGCTACCAGGTGTGTCAGTCAATTCGACATGGGAATCTTAACTGGAAAAATGGCAGGACAAATTTTACATGGTAAAAACCCTGCTACTCTTCCCGTCAAGCGCGTAACCCATTATGAAACAGTAATCAATGAAAAAATAGCTCGTGAATTAAACATCACTATTCCTAACAGTGTAATTCAAGCTGCCCAAAAGAAAGGACGAATTATCAAATGAGCTTAATTACTTCTTCTATTGGCCAAGGCTTACTCTGGGGTATTTTAGCCTTAGGCCTCTACCTAACTTTTAGAATTTTGAATTTCCCAGACATGACTGTTGAAGGAACCTTCCCCTTCGGTGCCGCAATTTGTGTTAGTGCGTTAGTTCATGGCGTCAATCCTTTAGCAGCTACCATTCTTTCCTTCTTCGCTGGCATGGTCACTGGCTTAGTCACCGGCTTACTGTATACTAAAGGAAAAATCCCTGTTCTTTTAGCTGGTATTTTAACGATGACCAGTGTCTACTCAGTTAATCTTAGAATTCTAGGCAAGGCTAATGTAGGTTTACTTAACAAAAATACTTTACTAAACGGTCAGCTTTTACAAAAATTACCGATCAATTTTCCTACTATTGTTGTTGGTTTGATCATTGCCATTATCGTCATCGTTTTGCTAGCAGTTTTCCTTGATACTGATCTTGGTCAAGCCTTTATTGCCACTGGTGACAACGAAAAAATGGCTCAATCACTTGGCATTAATACCGATAATATGAAAATCTTAGGTCTAATGCTCTCTAATGGCTTGATTGGCTTAGCTGGCGGCCTTTTAGCCCAAAATGGTGGCTACGCCGACGTCAATATGGGTATCGGTACTATGGTTATCGGACTAGCTGCCATCATTATTGGTGAAGTCGTTTACGGCAATTTAAGTTTAACTGCCCGCTTGGTAGCAGTTGTTATCGGTAGTATTATTTATCGCCTTATCTTACTCCTAGTCCTCCAACTTGGCTTTAGTACCAACGACTTTAAATTGATTTCCGCTATTATTCTTGCTATTTGTATGATGTTACCTTTATTTGAACAAAAATTTCGCACTCGTAAATTATTAAAGAAAGGCGTTGAAAAACCATGAGTACTATTCTTGATTTACAAAATATTACCACTACCGTTAATGCTGGTACCAATGAAGAAAAGCAAATCCTCAAAAATATTAATCTAAAACTTGAAGATGGAGATTTTGTTACTCTTTTAGGAACCAACGGTGCTGGTAAATCAACGCTACTAAATATTATCAATGGCTCTATTTTTCCTACTAGCGGAAAAATAATGCTCAAAGACCAAGATTTAACCAATCTTTCTGAAGTAAAACGCGCTAAATATATTGCCCAAGTATTCCAAGATCCTAAAATGGGTACAGCTCCGCGAATGACTGTTGCAGAAAACTTATTACTTGCAACCAAACGAGGTGAACACCGCGGTCTGCGTTTAAGAGGCCTAGATAAACATATGCAAGAATTTAAACGCCAGGCGGCCCAACTCCCTAATGGGTTAAATGAACGCTTAAATACTTTTGTGGGTAATCTTTCTGGTGGTCAACGACAAACATTAAGTTTTTTAATGGCAACAATTAAGCGCCCTGATTTGCTCTTACTAGATGAGCATACTGCGGCGTTAGATCCAAATACTAGCCGCGAATTGCTTGAACTAACTGATAAAGTTGTGCAAGAAGAGCATTTGACTTGCATCATGATCACTCACCAATTAAAAGACGCAATCAAATACGGAAACCGCACTATCATTTTAAACAATGGTAGAATCGTTTTTGATGTCAAAGGCGACGACAAAAAACGCCTAACTGAGGAGGATATTCTGCAATACTTCACAGATTAGAACGTTATTTTAGGATTATAAGTTAAGAGTGAACGACAGCTATAATATGAACACTGTGAATTTGCGGATTTTCTTATTATAATAAGAGCCGAGGTCATCGTTAAGGGACTTATACCAAAAAATCTCCACAGTTATTCAAAATGCAATGTCATTAAGTTAAGCTATTGACTTTTAAAAACTGATCTTTTTAGGAATCGAATCATTTGGATTCGATTCTTTTTTTTGCAAAAATAAAGGCGAAAAGACAAACGAAATTTAAAAGCCAAGTCTGCAGTATATTACATGTATCGCGTGGCCTAATAAAAAAGAAATACAAACTACGCTTATTTAGCATACGCAAAAAAGCATCAAATTGGCTATCTAAAGCCAAATGATGCCTTTATTGTTTTTTTATCGGAAAAATTATGCTATTTTACGTAAGTTTCCTTAATTGCTAAAACTGATAAAGCGCCTAAGAAGCCTGAAATACCAGTAATCAACATCATTGCTGGCATGGAGTTACCCACCATTGGGAAAATCATGAAGCTGAGCAGTGATGCCACAATTTGAGGTAAGCAGATTGAGCAATTGAACAAACCTAAGTATGTTCCCATGTGTTTACCTGATAAAGCATTAGATACCATCGTCAATGGATAAGTATTCATACCAGCCCAACTGATGCCAATTAAAATGAAGGATAGAATTAAAAACCCCTGAGAATGAATCAAGAAGATTGAAGTATATCCTACTCCACCTAGTAGCAAACTGATACCGTAACCTAGCTTGTGGTGATTATTTGGAACCTTCGCTAAAACATATGACCAAACTACTGCCGCAATTGATTGTACAGCAGTTAAAACACCAAACCAGTTACCAGCAATCTGGTAGCCTGCAGAGGAGGCATTGGTCGTATTCCAAACATTTTGTGCAATAGCACCAGTAGCGTAAGTTGATAGATATTGGAAAGAGATCCAGCAGAAGAACTGAACTAATGACACTTGCCAGAAGACTTTTGGCGCCTTCTTAAGCAGTTCAATCCAACCACCGCCTTCTTGATTATCAGATTCTTTAATTCCATGATAACGAGCGTAGGTTTCTGGATCATATTCATGTACTCTGAATATCGTGAACAATGATGTAATGACTAAAACGGCAGCACCAACATAAAATGAAATAATTACTGATTGTGGTACCACACCCTTTTTAGCAGTATTAGCAACACCCAAACTAGTTAACAAGAACGGGAAAAATGCGGCAATAACAGCACCAAAGTTGGACAACATGCTTTGAATCCCATAGGCATATGACTTTTGTTCATCATTGACCATGTCACCAATCATCATTTTAAATGGTTGCATTGCCATGTTCGATGCCACGTCTAATATCGCGATTGCAACAGCACCAAATATTAGAGCCTCAATTGAACCATAGCCTAGACCAAAACTACCAACATTTGGTAACAAAATCATAGTAATTACGGCAAAGATCATACCGACTAATAAATATGGCAAACGCCGTCCAATCTTAGGAATCCAAGTTCGATCGGATAATGATCCAATTCCAGGTTGCACTACCAATCCAGCTAACGGCGGTAAAATAAAGAACCAGCCTAGTTTAGTTGGATCAGCACCCAATGTTTGGAAGATTCGACTCATCTGTGATGTTTCCAAAGTAAAGGCGATTTGCACACCCAAATACCCCAAACTAATCATCCAAATTGTCGTACTAGCTAGCGTAGGTAACCCAGTTTTTTTCTCCTCCATTTATTTTTCCTCTCGTTTCTTAAATCGCTTTCAATAGTTAAAATATAGCGGTTACAGAAAGAGCTTTCAATATGATTTATCTTGTTACCGGTAACTAAATTTTTCTAAAGCATTAATCTTCCTACTATTCTATTCGTCCAATTTGGTAGTAAAATACTCTCATAGATTTATGGAGGTATTAATATGCTTTCTTTATTATTAACATTACTCTTACTCTGGCTATTCTTTAAATTAGGAATTGGTCTCATTAAAGTTATCGGCTTTTTACTAGTCGTAGGAATTATGTTTTTCTTTTTTGCCTATTTGCTCATTCCGTTCTTGGCCATTGCGCTAGCTGGAAGCTTGCTTTGGGCAACATTAAAATAGCGAAAAATAAAGGACCGCAAATTGCGATCCTTTTTACATTTGTTTCAAATTTTCAGCGATTAGTTTTCCTAAAATCTCATAGCCACGATCACCAAAATGAAGTCCATCGTTTTTTACTCCTTGACAAATCTCGCTTAAATCGCCAGTATCCCGCATAGCTTGTGCCAGATCTGCATAACGAAAATGATACTCATGTGCTACTTCTTTCACGATCTGAGCATATTCCGCTACTAACGTATTATTCCGTACACGTTGCTTAGCTTCATCAACAGCTGGCGGCGAAACAAGCAGAACATGTGGTGGGTAATATTGACAAATTATTGCCGAGGAAATAATTTCCATATTTTGCTTAAATTGCCTTGCTGGCACTTGTTTGTGCATAGCCAAATCATTGGTTCCCAGCAAGATCACCAAATTATCGCACTGCTTTACGCTTAGTACTAATTCATTTAATTTGGCAAAAAATGCCCCAGAATTAATTCCCGAAACAGCCGTATTTTCTAGTTCAATCTCAGGCAAAAGCTGTTGTAAATTCCAATTAAGGTGCGGTTCATTTTTTCCTTCCTGGCGTGCAATAATGCTATCACCTGTCAAAAGTACTCTCATTATTTACTCGCTTTCTTTTTACTTTTCTTCGCCGATTTAATCCCTAAGACATCAAGCAAGAAAGTGAAGATCGGCACACCGACAATCAGGCCCCAAGTACCCCAGAAGTGTTCAGCTACTAACAAAACTAAAAAAGTATAGAAAATTGGTAATTCAGTTTTGCTAGCCATAAATTTGGGATTCAACACATAGGCCTCAATTGCATGAATAATCATGATCATAATGAAGATATAAATCACATAACGAATGCCACCAACAGAATAGCCGATAATACTTAATGGAATTAAAGAAATGATCACACCAGCTACTGGCACTAAACTTAAAATAAAGACCATTAAGCCTAAGGCAATAATTTGCGGCATATGCATAAATGCCAGACCAATCATCGTCAAGGCCGTATTACAAATGGCAATAAAGAATTGCGCCTCTAAAACGACACCAAAAGTATTGGTAAACTTTTTACCAAAATAGCGAATATCCTCAAAAAGCCATTTAAAGTAACCACTTTTAACAAATAACTTTGAAAATTCAATCATTCTATCTAATTCAATCGTATAGAAGAAACTTAAAATCAAGGACATAAAGGTAGCAATTGTTAAACTACCAAAATTGGTCACCGTATGCAGAGCAAAAGTCCCAACTCGCTTTGCCTGCGTAACAATCTCACCTTTACTGATATAACGCGTTACATGGCTGGCTAAGCGCGATGATTCATTTGATTCATAAAACGCCATCACTGACTTTACCATTTTAGATATTTGGCCAACTAACATGGGCAAATAAATGGTAACCACGAAATAAAGCAGCGCCAAGATAATTAGATATGTTACCGCAACAATTAGACCTGTTGGTATTTTAGGAAAATACCGCTGCACTAGATGAATTAAATGCACGATCACATAAGTAAAAATAAAAGTTAATAATACTGTGTTCATCATTGCTCGTATTTCATAAAGGCAGGCAATAATTAATAGCAGTACCACAAATCGACGTAATGGAATATTATTTTTAAATTTTTTCCAGGCTGTATCCATATTTTCCTCCAACATAAAAAGCTGTTATTTCCTTATTCTATGCCTAATTAGCCAAGAAAGAAAACTAATCTTAGCTTCAAAAATAATTTAAAAATAATATTTTTCACATTTTTATTCATTTTTCTATTGTTTTTTTCATTTTAATATCATAGAATAAAACTCAAATATTTTTAATTTATTTGGAGGTGCTTTTTGAATGAGTAAAGCAAAACGATATTTTGGTGCATTAGCACTTGTTTCTGGGGCAGCTTTAAGTTTGGTTGCCTGTGGTAATAATAAGAATGCCAAGACTAATGATGCGGCAGATACACATCACAAGTTCAGTCAAACTGTTCCTGTGAAAAGTGTTAAAAAAGGTGGGACCTTAAATTACGCTATCGAGTCAGATAGTCCCTTCACTGGTATTTTCTTGCCAGAATTATCTGATACTGCTACCGACTCCGAAGTTGCAGGACCAGGACAAGAAGGGTTATTCTCAGTCAACGATCAATACAAGATTAACAATAAAGGTGCTGCTACCTTTAAGCTTGACCGTAAAGCCAAGACCGTAACTATCGAGGTTAAGAAGGGTGTTAAGTGGTCAGACGGCAAGCAAGTTAATGCTAAAGACGTGGAATACGCTTATGAAATTATCGCTAATAAAGACTCCAAGTCACAACGTTATACCGATTCTCTTGCCGACATTGTTGGTTTAGCAGAATATCACGAAGGCAAGAGCAAGAAGATTTCTGGTATTGAGATGCCTGATGGCGAAAATGGCCGCAAGGTCGTAATTCACTTTAAACAAATGAAGCCTGGTATGCTTCAATCAGGTAACGGTTACTTCTGGGAATACGCTGAACCTTACCATTACTTAAAGGACGTACCATTCTCCAAGTTGATGTCTAGTGACAAGGTTAGAAAACAACCACTCTTCTACGGCCCATTCCGCGTAAGCAAGCTTGTTCGTGGTCAATCTGTCACTTGGGAACGTAACCCGCATTACTGGCGTGGTACACCAAACTTGGAAAAGGTATCCATGACAGTCATCGGTACCAACTCAGTTACTCAAGCCATCAAGAGTCACAAGTTCGACGTTGCTGGTGTCGTTAATACCCAATGGGAAGATGTTAAGAATGCCACTGACACTAACTTTATCGGCAATGTGCCTCTATCTTATAGCTACTTAGGCTTTAAGGTAGGTAAATGGGACAAAAAGGCTGGCAAAAACGTTGAAAACAAGAATTCTAAGATGAATAATCCATCATTACGTAAGGCAATGGCTTATGCAATGAACGTTGATGCAGTCGCTAAACGTTACTACCACGGCTTGGCCTTCCGCGTTAACACTTTGATCCCTGAACAATTTGGTGATTATACTGACAAGTCAATCAAGGGTTACCCATACAACTTGAAGAAGGCTAACGAATTATTGGATAAAGCCGGCTACAAGAAGAAGGGTGAATACAGAGTTCAACCTAACGGCAAGAAGTTAGTAATTAACTTGGCTGTTAGAAACAACTCAACTACCGCTGAACCTGTTTGGAGAAACTACATCCAACAATGGAAGAAAGTTGGTTTGGATGTTAAATTTGTCGGCGGCCGTCCAATGGAATTCAACAACTGGGTACAAGCTGTCCAATCTGACGATCCAAGAATCGACGTCTTCGAAGGTGGTTGGTCACTTTCAAGTGAACCATCCCCTAACGACCTTTACAATGAAGCTGCACCATACAACTTGGCTCGTTTCGTTTCACCTAAGCAAACTAAGCTTTTGGCTGATATCGACTCAGAGAAGGCCTTCAATCCTACTTACCGTGCTAATGCCTTCAAGAAGTGGCAAAAGTGGATGTATGATGAAGCATACGTTGTGCCAACTACCAACCAATACTCAATCACTGCTGTTAACAAGAAGGTCACTGGCTGGTCACTTAAGCCTAGTGCCAACACTTGGTTCACTGCAGGTTTCGTAAAATAATTTCTTGAACAATCCTTTTTCTATATTTTCTATAACAAATAAAATTTACTTTTCAACCCCTATCAATTAATCTCAAAATATTGGCTCTATAATTTTTCCTGTTGATGACTTATCTATATGATAAGCTGTTAACAGGATTTTTTATTGCAAAAAAGAGGACATAGTCCTCTTCAATAAAAATCGTTTCCACACAAATTCTTATAAATAAAGGTGATTTCTATAAATCGATCAAACTGCAAAAGCATAAAATCTATGAAGCTGAATTGCTTCAACCTGCTTGTCCTTTCTGCGGCTCCCTAGATCTCTTACACAATGGCCATTTGATTACCAACATTCACTATCCGATAGCTATTGCAAGTTTACCGGTCATTATCAGATTAGCTAAGCAACGAGTTAAATGTCGCACTTGTGAGCGCTGGTCTATGGCTCAGTCTGAATTGGTAAATAAATACTGTTCTATTTCTAATGCCTCTAAGCTTAAAGTGTTGTCAGCTTTAACTGAAGATCGATCTATGACCAGCATTGCCAGAGAAAACAATATTTCAATTAATACTGTTCAAAGAGTACTGGGCAACTATTCACACCGGTTTATTGACAGCTACGAATATTTGCCAGCTCATTTAGCTTTTGATGAGTTACCGCTAGCTGCACTTTATCTGCCTGGATGGTGATAATCATCAAGTTGTTCAGATTCTTAGAACTCGCTACAAGAAGACGCTGCTTAAGTATTTTGGTCGTTTCTCGCTCCAAGCTAGAGCTAACGTTAAAACGGTCACGATGGATCTTAATTTTTACTATCAAGATATCGTTAGAGCTTGTTTTCCTAATGCACAGATTGTCATTGATCGTTTTCACATGATTCAAATGCTTACGCGCTCATTCAACTCGCTGAGAGTCCAAGTCATGAAGACCTTTGATAAAAGATCGCGGCAATATCAGCTGCTTAAGTCTCCTTGGAAATTATACTTGAAGAAGTTTGATGAACTTGAAAAAGTTCATCCTCACTATAACTGGCACTACAAAGACTGCTTAACTCAAGCACAAGTAGTTACAGAAGGCATCAATACCAGCACTACCTTAGAGAATTCATATAACCTGATGCAAAGCTTTATTCAAGCCGTTGAAACGGGCAATACTCATGAGCTCAAATTATTAATCAACTGCCAAGATCAAATTGGGACTTTAATGCACAAAACACTATTGACCTTTAAACATAACCTAAAAGCTGTGCTTAATGGAGCAAAACTGCCTTATTCTAACGGCTGCCTTGAAGGGTTCAACCGCAAGCTCAAACAAATTGAACGAACAGCTTTTGGCTATTCTAATTTTACTAATCTCTTAACCAGAATTCGTTTGGAAGAAAATCTGTACAAAGAAAAAGAACCAAACTGTAGTGACCCTCGAAATTCGGACATGAATCTCGAGGGTTTTACTATGTCTAAACTAACTAAAAAGGATAAAATTCATATTTTTGAAGAATGGACTTTAGAAAATAAACGTGGAACGTACTTAAGTAAGAAATAGAAACTGTCAAATCTTTTGTGTAAATAGATCTTTCTCGTAAATTGATTTTTTAATTATTTATTTAATCAAAGTAGGATTCTAAGGTGTCCTGAACCTGACCAAAGCCTTTATGAATTCGATTGAAATAACGGTCATTGTAGCTCATTGCCTGGATGCCAATAAATGCATCAAGCGACTGTTCAGTTGGAAATTCTGCCTTAGGCTTAGCTTTACGCTTGATGACGTTGTTAAAGGATTCAATCATATTGGTTGAATAAATTGAAGCTCTGATTTGTTTGGGATAATTGTAGAAGACTAGCAGATCGGGCTCAATTTCCTTCAAACCTTTGATGACATGGCTATAAGCTTTATTCCATTTGGCATAGAATTTGTGCAAGACAGCTGCAGCTTCTTTTTTGCTTGTCTGTTGATGTATCTGCTTGAATTCGTTCATGATCTTTTCACGATCGTCGACGCGTACTTTAGCGCAGATATTGCGCATGACATGAACCAGGCAGCGTTGAAAATGAGCTTTAGGATAAGTCCTGGCCAAGGCTGTTTTCATGCCAACAACACCATCAGAAAGAAAAAGCTCAACTTGCTTCAAGCCTCTGGACTTCATGTTTTGAAGCATCTCTGTCCAAACTTCAATGTTCTCACTAGGAGCAATGCAGTAGTCAATGACTTCCTTATGTCCATTAGGTTTAATGCCAATGGCAATATATACTGCTTCACGCTCAAACGTTTCTCGGCGCAAAGGAAGGTATGTCGCATCCAAATAGACACAGAAAAACTTGTCGCTTAGCTTGCGCTTGTGATAAGCCTCAATCTTGGGGAGCATCTGCTTGGAAATATTTGATACTTGAGCTGGACTATAATGACTGCCATACATTTTCTCAATCAAGTCAGCGATTTCTCTGGTAGTTACGCCTTTGGAGTATAGCTTGATAATCGTGCTTTCCAAAACATCAGAGTGCTGCTTGTAGTCAGGCAGCGTGTGCTGATGAAACTGACCGTTGCGGTCTCGAGGCACTTGCACTTCAATTGGTCCAAACTGGGTATCAACCTTGCGGAAATAAGCACCATTTCTAGAATTGCCAGTATTCCAGCCATTTCTGGCATAGGGATCATAGCCTAGAAAGGCAGTCAACTCAGCTTCTAGCAAGTTATTAACAGCCTGTTGTAGCTCTTTGCGCAATAAATCATTTATTTTGTCTGGATTGAATAGAGCTTGAGCAAAATCTTTGGTAAAATCATTCATGAAGGAGTTCTTCTTTCTGTATGTGTTTTTTTGTTCAAACCAATCATACGAGAAAGGAACTCCTTTTTCTAATGTTTAAAGAAATAAATTTAAGGAATCATTCATCCTTACACAAACTATTTTACAGTCTCAAGAAATATGGTATCAGAAGAGAAAAGGTAAATTATCTAATAAATTTAATTAAAATTCATGGCTTATCAGTACTTGATAAATCTTATACGCATTACTCAAAAGAGTATAAAGAACATGCCATAAAAAGAGTGCTTTTAGGAAATGAATCGATTAATGCAGTAGCACTTGATCTAGGTTTGCCTGGTAATGGTATGTTAAGCAATTGGATTCGCTCTTACAAAGAAAATGGATATAATGTCGTTATCAAGAAGAAAGGACGACGAATCCATGAGCAAGAAAGAGTTAAACGAATTAGAACGGCTCAAGCAAGAAAACGCCAAGTTGCGTCGCCAGAATTTAAAGCTTACTGTCGAAAACGCATATATAAAAAAATTGGATGCCTTGGTTCAAAAAAGAAAGAGCCAACCAAAACAGAAATAGCACAAGCTGTTACCGAATTGAGGCATGAACTGGGGCTCGCAGTAAAGAAGATCATTGAAATTATTAACGCTAATGAAGATCTGCCGCACATCTCGCGCAGTAACTACTATGACGTTTATACTCGTGAGGATAAGGATCAAGTTCATCATAGTGATGTGATGATGCGCATTCGGGAGATCTATGATGAGATTAAGAATCGTTATGTTGCCCCAGGTTATCGTCGTATTACACATATTTTGCATCGTGAAGGCTATCAGATTAATCGTAAAACTGTTAATCGTTTAATGCGCAAAATGGATTTGTACGGTTATGTGATGAAGCGTAGACATCCATATAGCAGCTATCAAGGAGATATTAAAGGCAGAATCAAACCAGACTTAATTAAACGCAAATTCTTTGCTTTAAGACCGAATATGAAATGGTATACCGATATTACCGAATTCAATCTAAGGGGTAAGAAACTCTATTTATCACCTATCATTGATGGCTGCGGACGTGATATCGTTGCTTATAATATTTCTCGTCATCCTAATCTGAAACAAGTGATGTCAATGTTGGATGATGCTTTTAAAACTAATCAGGCACTAAATGGTTTAATCTTTCATACAGATCGAGGCTGGCAATACCAACACAAGGCTTATCAACATGAACTAGCTATTCGCGGTATTGAACAAAGCATGTCTAGAAAAGGCTGTTCTCCAGATGATGGCTTAATGGAGGGCTTCTTTGGCATTCTCAAACGTGAAATGTTCTATGGTCAGGAGAAGAAATATGCTTCACTTGACGAATTAGAGCAAGCTATCAGAAAATATATAGACTATTACAATACGGAAAGAACTAAGGATAAACTAAAAGAACTTACTCCGATAGAATATCGGAATAAGTCCTTAGTCGCATAATATCAATAAAGTGTCCGAAAAATGCGGGTCACTACAAACAGCCTTTTAATGGTTGCTTGATTCTTTTTATTTACTCATTATCAACAGGATTTGACAAAGAGCCTCAATTTTTAATTCATCACCGGCTTTTTATAGACTGAGTGTTTCACTAATCTCACACGTTAAATAAACAAAGATAATCTATAATTCTGTATAAATCACAACAATAATTAGCTTTACTATTTCAATATAGTCTATTTGCAAAATTACTGTCTCTCACGTTTCTTCCAGCCTAAACCTAACATCCCGAGGGTAGCTGTTAAGACACCTAAGATTCCTAAGCGGTTTTCAGCTTCTCCAGTATGTGGCAACTTTTGCGCTTGAGCTGATTGAGCTACTGGCGCTGGAGTTTGGCCCTGAGTATTAGCCGTTGCAGTGCCCTTGCCATTTTCTGTCACTTGGTCTTCAGCTTGTGGCTTTTGGCCCTGATCATTGTTTTGCTCTGGCGTAGTTGGCTTGTTAGCCGTTGCAGTGCCCTTGCCATTTTCTGTCACTTGGTCTTCAGCTTGTGGCTTTTGACCTTGATCGTTAGTTTGTGGCTTTTGGCCCTGATCATTGTTTTGCTCTGGCGTAGTTGGCTTGTTAGCCGTGTAGTTGATCTCAACCGTTGTGTCTTAGGTATCAGCCGTCACGTCTGTTTGTTCTACTTTGGCAATGTTTGGAGTGTATCCTGCATGTTCTGGAGCAACGAATTCTTCCCAACTGCCAGTAGTCCATTCACCATCCTTGACCACTTCGCCTGTTGCCAAATCAACTTCGTTAGTCCGGTTCAAGGTTACTGTTTGCTTGATGCTCTCATGACTACCATCTGGATGAGTAACGTTGATTGTCCGAGTGATCGTCTTTTCTTCGACTTGTTGCCCATGCTTGTGCTTCAAGTGCACAATGACATCTTCATTGTTTTCGGCAGCGAAAGTATATTCTGCTTCTGGTGTTCCAACCAGTTCATACTTGCTTTCATCTGGATTTGCAATGTTAGTAGCTACCGTCTCGCCGGTCTTCCCGTTCAACATCTCTGTCTTGATTGGATCCCCATTGTTATCGTCATCAACGTAGATCACGTGGGTTTGTTGGTCATTAGCCGCGTAGTTGATCTCAACCGTCGTGTCTTGAGTATCTTTAGTAACTGTTGCTTCTTCGACTTGGACCACGTCTGGAGTGTATCCCTTAAAGTCTGGAGCTGAGTATGTTTCCCACTTAGCAGTAGACCATTTACCCGCAGATTTGATTTGCCCAGTAGTTGCATCAAGAATCACTTCCCGTGTCAATGTTGCTTTTTGGGTAACTGTTTGGTCAGTTCCGTTTGGCGCGTGGACGATAATGGTCCGGGTAATATCCTTGGTTTCTTGCTTAACATCATCGACATAAACCTTGCGGCTATCGCTAACCACAACTCCGTCGGCATAAGTATGACTGTAAGTTACAGTGTATACCCCGGCTTTTGTCAAGTCCACTTTGTCAGCTTTAACGGTCGTAGTCGCACCCGGAGCTTGGTATTCGTAACTAATATTGACGTCCGTCTTTGGTAACTGATCAAGTTCTTCCCGTGACTTCCGTGCTCCTGGGTCATCGGCACCATAAATAGCGTCGATCATAGAAGTAGTATCCCAAGCACCAGCATTTGGATCAGCTCGATAGTATTGATCCTTGTTCAAGATCAAAGCAGGAACGGCTTGAACTTGAATAGTCCAAATCGATGAGGAATCAATTGGTTTACCATCAATAAACTTGGCCAATGGCAAGGTACTGTAGGCATAGAATGGCATCTGTTGTGCTTGACCATTGTTGTTAGCAAATTTTACTGTATAGCCGTGTTGAGTAAAAATTTTCTGAATTTCTTGGAGGTCAACAAAGTACTGAGCCGTTCCATAGATAACAGTTGGTAGCTCACTGATTAGCAACGGATCCGTGTTGAATACGCCCTTGTATACTGGGAAATTACTGATCTTTACTGCATCCCAACCATTTGGCATATCAGGTGCGATCTCTTTAACGTATTTCCAATTTGATTGACCAGGTTCTTCACTTATGAATTCAGCCGGAAGCAAGATTACCTGTTTAATTTGACTCAAGTCCATGCGCACAGTTGTGAAGTAGAGTTTAACCGAAACATCTTTTCTAGCTTCAGATTTAAATTCTAAGGATTGAACTCGATCAGAAAGTTTCCCAATATACTTAACAGGAACAACTACTTCAATTGTATCGCCCGGCTTGAAAGCGGCTGCATTCATATTGATGCCAACGAGGTTATCTACCGATCCGTTATGGTTCTTAAGAAAATCTTCCCAACTCCAATAGAGTCTCCCACTAGTATTCTCTCTATAACCCCCGTTGTTATAAGACCAACCCTGTTGACTCTTCAAACGGATACCATCAGCACCTATACGACTAGCATCAACCACTAGAGTCTTACCATCAGCAAAGCTTGCTGAAATACCGGCCGCTACTTCTTCGTCACCATTACGGTAAATCATATGGTATTCCAAGGTATTTAGATCAATCTGATCAACATTGATAATCGACTCAGACTTACCATTGGCAGCCACATATCCAGTTACATAGGTCTTACCATCTCTCCCTTTAGCTGTATAGTATGCAACATATTCACCATGCTCCGTTTTATACCAGTCTGTAGCAGTAGCTAACGGATTGTTATAGATACCGGTAGTAACTGACTCTTTATCAGTAGTTGGAGCTTCTGGAGTATCGATTTTCTCTGGGTGTAATTCAACGAAGCCAAATCCCATATTAGCGTTTGGGTGCCCGTAATCTACAACTTGAATATTATTAAATTGTTTTTCACCATCAGTTCTACCAATATATTTTAGTGGAGCAGTTAATGTGAAGTTAGTCCCGGCCTTTAAATTGTTGCCAATTTTAAGAGCGTTCATCGCACTCATATCTTGGCCTTCTTTAAGCCATTCATCATAGGTTTTATACTTTCCCCATCCTGGTGTTAACGTATAGGCTACTTTTTCACCTGTATCTGTAGTGAAAGTTAAACCATCTTTACCAATTCTACTGGTATCTAACCGCAACGATTCTCCCCAGTTTACAATGAAGTTTTGGACCCGATCCTTTAAAACCTGATATTTAATATACGCGTGGTGCTAGTTAAATCGTTTTAGTTAATAAAAAAATCCAATCTTGTTAGACTCGACTTGTAAATAGTAATAATAGAAAAGAGTCTGATCTGATTGAACTGCCTTAAGCTTAAGCGTTTTAGCCACCATTTACAAGTTAGTTTTAAAGATTTAGTGATAATTTGTCGGCACTGGTATCGTTTGTATGCACCGGCTGAGTTTACTCATCGGCGAAATATTGATCAAATTAAAACTACGGACAGTCTGATTTTGGCTTTACTTATCTGGCAAGCTAAGACAGGAATTGAATCACAAAGAAGATTCTGTGAATGTTTCAATTGTTTATCACACTCACGTTTTAATCGGCGTTCACGTCAGCTATTGCAATTGATTTATCAGATACGGCAAGAAATGAATAAAAAGGTTGACCTGAATGGACATTTCTTGATCATTGACAGCTTTCCGGTACCTGTTTGCCAACCAATTCGCAACTATCGTGCTAAAATTTTTCGCGGTTATGCCAACATTGGTTATAAGGCCACCAAGAAAATTTACTTCTATGGTTTCAAAGTTCATGCCATTGTTAGCGATGACGGTTACATTCTTGATTATGTCGTAACAAAAGCATCAGTTCATGATGCCAAGGAGACAGTTGAACTGATGGAAAATGCACATCCATCTAATTACTATCTTCTTGGCGACGAAGGCTATTTAGGCAAAGAACTGCATCAACAGCTAAAACAAATGGGTTATGAACTTTGGACACCATATCGTAAAAATATGACAGGAGCTAAAAAGCACAATGATCATCAATTGATGGCTATTCGCAGAACAATTGAAAGCGACTTTTCGCTTCTGACCTATTACAATGCCGAGAACAATCGAGCACGTAGTCTGATAGGCTTTCAAAGCCGGTTGGAAATTGCAATTTTAGCTTATAATTTGGCTTATTGTCTAGAAAGATTTAACTAGCACCACGCGTATTTAATATGTAATTCCAGGCTATTAGGATCCATCCGATTAGTATAGATTTCTGAATAAAGGCGCTTCTTAAAGTCTGCATAAGAACTGACGTAATTCTTTTGGTCAGTCCCCTTAACGGTAATGTAGACCTGGGCCCGCTCAGTAGATGTTTCAAGCCAAGTTTTTTCCAAACTATCCTTGTCATTGATAATAGCAGTATTAGCTGAGTTATCTGGAACCGTTGGATCTGGTGTTTCAGGATCTGGTGTTTCAGCCTTCCTTACTGGTAGTGCAGCCCGTACCCGTCCAAGCTTCTTTAGTGTTGTTGCGCCGTTAGCCGGCGTTACTTCAGTATCTTTTTTGCCGACATTGGTAGTATTTTGCGTAGTTTCATTCGCATTTGTCTGCTTGCCTTGGTCTTGCGTAGTATCTTGGGTATTTGTTGCTACTACTTTTTCTTCAGCATTAGTTGTGGTTGCTGGTTCAGCAAATGAGTTGTCACTGCCCTTTTGAACAGCTGCTTCAGGATCAGTGTTTTGACCTTGAGTACTTGGCTTACTATTATCTTTATCTTGACTAGAAGATTGAACAGCAGTACCAGTACTTTCACCTGCGTTAGTAGCTGCAAGTACCTTTGGAGAGCTCATCAGTATCCCTGATCCAATCATCACTGAGGCCAAGCCGACTGACAGTTTTCTTAGTGTATATTTTGGGACTCTTTCTAACATGATCTTTCTCCTCCTATCATAAGGCACTATATTTCAGTGCCTAATAATTTTTACATTATTATAACACTTATAATATAACATAGAGCTATTACCTTTGATAGATAAAATCACTTAGAACTAAATAAAAAATAACACCCATTAAAAAATAAAAATCTCTGAAACAATTTTGTTTAAGAATTTTCCAGTGTAATAAGCTACGACTGCTGCGTCGGGTAATGTCATGATTAATGGTTTGAAGCATCTGACCAATGATGGCGTCATCAGTACAATAAATTTTTTGATCATAGTCTAAGAACCATACTGGTTACGTGCTGATATTCTTTTTCTCTTCAAGAGAGCTGTACAGGTGATAGATGTTCTAGTAGGTCTAACGTAGTACGAGCATCCATTTTAGTTCTCTTAATGACTCTATCTGTATCGGAATCAATGGTATCATAGGCTTTATGCCAAGCCTTGCCTATAGTTTCTAGGCGACTAAAAAACTCTTCCATGGACTTGGGCTGCCCTTCAAAAACAGGAAATTCAAAAAGATCATCCTGAATGATATAGTCCTACTTTAGTAGACAGTACAAATATATAAAATTGTACTATCTATGAAAGCAGGACTTTTTCTACGTAAAGTCAAGCGCAATAAGGTGTTTGGCTTTATTTTTTACCTAAATTTTGTCATGAGTATCTTTTAGTGGCGATTTATTTTTTTAGAAAGCATACTAAATAAGCCCACCTCTATATTTAATTTATGGGCTTAGCGTTATAATGTACTTGATCAATTAATTACGACTAAAGTCTTTTTGGTTATGTGTGGCTACGTTGTAATCATATGGTTGATCATTGATAATCAGGGCATAAATGGTTCTGATTAGTTTATGAATTGAAGCAATAGCTATCTTTTTGAACCCTTTGGTTTGAGAGGATAGCTTTTTGCTTTCATAATAATCTGCTATATGACACGGATTTGTCTTAGCTGCATTATCAATTTGTCCAATAGCTCGATAAAGCAACTTACGTGCGACTGCATTGCCATGTTTAGTAATACTTAAATTAGAGTCCATTTCTCCTGACTGATATCTGCCTGGATCAATTCCGATAAAAGCATTGATTTTATTAGGATTACTAAATCTGCGTAAATCTCCTAACTCTGCTAAAACTCTGACAGCAGTGGTCTGTGCAAAGCCTGGAATGCTTTCTAGGTTTTCTAAATCATGATTGGGCAAAGACTTCGCTAACTTAACCATTCTTGCGATTAAATTTTCTCTTTGATCACTTAAATTAAGCGATCTGTGTGCATAATACTGCACTTGCTCGACTTCTATGCTAGAGCAAGATACAACTGGATAAGCTTGATAAGCTAATTCAATTAATTTATCTGCAGTCCTTAGAGCGTGTTTAAAAGCAATCCCCTTTAAGCTCATTAACCAGTTAATAAGCTGTTTTTTATCTTCTCTTCTTACTAAGTCACAATGAGGATATCGCACAACTATTTGCCAGTAATTTTTACCTTTAGCAGAAGAAAATAGATTTTCAATTTCAGGAAAAGTCGATTGTAGAGCTTGGTGAAGTCGATTTTTAGCCATTACTAAGTCAGCTGTTAACTGGTCATAGAAACGACTCAAAACATTAAGCTGCTTATAAGTTTGAGATTGAAGTTGATTAATTGGATGATGATATAGTCTTTGAATTAAGACTAAATGATAAGCATCAGTTTTATCAGTCTTATTATGACGTAGTCCCATATCCATTTCTTTTTTAGCTTTAAGAGGATTAAGAATTACATAATCATAGCCATAGTCTTCCAGAAAAGATTGCAGTGTACGTGAATAAACACCGGTAGCTTCAAAAATAATTTGCGGATGTTTAGAAAAAGCGGTTAATTCATGAAGCAATTGAATAAAACCAGGACGATTATTAGTAATGGTTAGTTCATTTTTGCTTTCACCAATTAGTTCACAAACAGTAGAAGTAGACTTGCTTACATCAATTCCAAAAGTAACTTGCATAATAAAAACCTCCAAAACTTAGTAGTAAAACGTATTTACTTAAGAAATCAGATCTAATTTTCTAAACTCGACATCTAGTGTCCACATTCTTCGAAGAGACTATTGAAAACTTAAGTAAAACTGCCAGTTTTGTATACGACATCAAGTGTCTAAAGACCTCAGGGCATATCGTTTTACTACTACTTTAATTCTACAAAAGAATAAAAATAGTGAATCAATTATCCCGTCGGATAACTAATTCACTATTTAGCTTAGAATGTTTTGTATGTCTAGAAAAAGTAAATTTAGCTATGAAGCTAAGCTTAAAGCAGTTAAACAATACATAAGTGGCGAAGCATCACCTGCTTCAATTGCGAAAGTTTTAGGAGCTGGCAGGACTACACTGCGCCAATGGGTATATGCATTTAAGGATCAAGGGCCAGAAGCATTAAGACCGCATAAATATAATGGGTTACGTATATGGCTTGTTGATCAATTTCGGCATGTCAATTTGGGGTGGCTGGTCATCCTTTTTAGGTTATGTTGCGGGAAGTTTCTTATTTGATACTTACCATTGTCTGGGCAATTTTGGTTTCTATTTTGTTTTGTACAAACCATTGACTCTTGCCCTAAACAATTACAAACGAAAAGCAGGAATCAGCTATGATTAAAATTTACACTAAAGTTGGTGACAAAGGTTTAACTAAGCAAGTTACTGGCAAAATGGTGCCTAAATATGACCTCCAAATTGAAGCTCTAGGTGACGTAGATGAATTGCAATCCTACTTAGGTGTAGTAATTGCAACTTATCTAAAAACTGTCTGCAACTTAAAGATGAGCTGCAAGACGTACAACGCAACCTTTACCAATTACAAGCTGATATCGTGGTAAAGCATCATCAAGAAATCACCCATGAAACAGTGCAGCAACTCGAACATCGCATTGATCAACTAACGCCCCAAATTCCTTCCATTCCTGAATTTATTCTGCCAGGTGGTAAAGCCACTGGTGCCAATCTTCAGTATGCCAGGACAGTCGCTCGACGCACCGAACGGGCATTGGTCAAATTAAGTTTAAATGAACAGGAATTATCAGATGACGTATTAAAATACATCAATCGATTATCTGATTACCTTTTCACCCTTGGACGCTATGCCAACGTTTTAGATAACTACATCGAAATAAAAAGTAAAAAACGTGAACCAAATAGAATTAATGGATAAGAAAAAGTCGGATGACCTAATATGGTCATCCGACTTTTTTCAATCCCACAAAATAAGATTATGTTAGTTAGCTTTCTTTCTTCAAGACTTCTTTCTTAATTTCCATGAACTTAGGAGCATCAGTAACTTTTAATTTTGGAAAGCTCTTCAAGTAGCGCTTATGATTCCAGCTTAATCGTTGCGGTTGTAATTCATCATAGTGCTGCATCACTGAGTGGTGCCAATCACCAACCCGCAATTTTCCTTTCTCAGGCATATGACTTTCTACTTTAGTTCTAACTCGCTCAATAAAGTGGTCAATATGCACATCCCACATCTTAGTTGTAGTATGGAATCTCTCGACACTGATTACTGTTAATACTAAGTCAATACCCATAACAATGGTAATACCCACAGCTAGCCAGCCATGAGTTATCTTTTCTTCATTATTAATGAGCTTCTGAATGATTGGCTGAATAAATTTTACTAATAAAACTACACCAACGCCCCAAAATAATGAAATCATTGGGGCCACTCGACCTTGAATGTTACCCCATAATTTTGAATAATCCCAAAGCTTCATGTGAAAGATTGTCTCTAATAGCCAACTAGCCACAAATTCGAAAATAGTGGCAACGATAGTCCCTACTATAAATAAAAGGAGCAGGTTATCTCGCACGTCTTTGGTACAAATTAAAATTGTAGTAACGGCGAACCCATACACGGGGCAGTAAGGACCAAACAGAAATCCCCGATAATCATAATGGTGGTCTTTGATCGAACAATAAAAGGTTTCCCAAAGCCAGCCGATAACTGAATAAGTAAAAAATAAAACAATAATTTCTGAAATAGTGTACGGCATGTTTGTTTCTCTTTCATGATACAAGTTTATCTATCTCAATAATACGTGAAAGAGTCTATTTTGGCTATTGAAAATCCGTATTTTAGTACAAATATAGATTATTTTAAGAATTTTGTTCGAACTGTCCACCCTGCAATTATTAAAATTATGCCCAATACGCTGAGCATAACACCGGCAGTTTCACCAGCTTTAGGTAATTTTGCCTTAGTTTCTGATGTGTCACTTTTAGGGAGTGTGACATGAGTATCGTGTTTTTGCGACTTAGGCGAGATAGTACTTGCATTGTCCTTAATCTCGTCTTTATCTAGAGTAGTTTTTACTGAATCAGAATCTATTTTAGCCGTGGATTTTACCTCGTTAGCCTTAGTATCAAAACCAGTCAAGCCTTTGACAGTTGGAGTGCGTGAAAGGTTTGTATTTTCTGGGGAAGCTTGCTGCTTTTGATCTTTGACCTGTCCTTGAACTTTTTCACCTCCTTTATCTGAAGTAGTTTCTTTTTTATTAATAATCAGCTCTGCTAGACGTTTAAGCCAATCTTCAGAGCGTTCTTCATTATTTTTAGATTTTTTAATTAACGAAATTTGATTATCATCTCTAAACGTAGATTTATGTGGCGCTTCAATGTTAAAATTCTTATTACTTCGATCGTATTTAATTTCTTGCTCGTATTCTTGAACTCGATCATCGCCCAAAGTAAAGGACTGACTCACCCTAAGATAATTAGGCTCATTAGGCTCTGCTTCCACCTTGGTTCGATACTTAATCAAAATTGTGCTCTCTGAATACTTCTTAGCAGGAAATTCAGCTGTTAATTTGTTTTTCTTCAATTTAACTAAACTAGAATTTTGAATAAAATTATCATTCTTTATTACTTCAATCGTATCTGGATCTAGAACTAAGCCTTCTGGAATTAAATTTTCCAACTTCAAATCACCAGTATATTTTTCTTTCTTGGGATTCAGCCTTATTTCCCAGGTAATAAAATTTGTCTCTTGGTCATAATGACCTGCCAAACTATTATCAAACTGGTCTTTTGGCTTCTCTTTTTTGTCAGTAACTGCAATCTTAGGCGTTGTTTCGTTTTGCTCTATTGCCGCATTTACTGCGATATTTTCTTTAATTAATAAGGCAGCTAAGACTGCGCTTCCGATCAATAACTTTTTCATTCATTTTCCCTCACTTCAAACTTGATCAAAGAGAATATATCTGAATTAAAATATTAAAGATAATGTTTTGACAACGAAAAAAACAAAAAGCCGACTTTTGTACCCAATAAGTGGAACAAAAGTCGACTTTTTGTATCATAAATTACTATTTTTTTCCTAACCAATGCAGGTTGCGTTTATTCTTTTTTCGCCAAGCAAGTTCAACTAAAAAACTAATAATTAACAAAGCAATTACTGAAATCCAAGTTAAAGTTTCGTGGTTGAGAATTGTCTGAATAAACAACAAAGCAAACAAAGCTAGATTCAATACAACAGAGCAAATCAAAATCCAGCGCTTGGCCCCAGTTTGTCCTGCAATGCGCAAGTGGCCTAAGTTAACCATGGCATACACCAATAAAAAGGCTAGGCTGGCCATCTCACCAACAGCTGATAATGGGAAAATTTCGCAAACATTCCTAAAACCAAATCATATAAAGAATTGTAGCAAATTACTGTTACGAGTCTTTTTTATTGCACAAAAAAGACATGGCTTTTAAACCATGTCTAACACATTTGTTATGCTGACTAGAAGCGTAAAAGGCTTAACAATTTTTGCTTTTAAAATTAGCACTCTTTAGGATTTTTCTAGAAACCGTGTGGCACATATTGTTATATACGTAATACAAGTCAATATCAAAAAATAACTTTATACATATCTTTTTTGTGTAAATACACATATAAATTAAAAATTATGTGTAAACATATTATTAACAATAAGAGACTGTAAAATAGTTTGTGTAAGGATGAATGATTCCTTAAATTTATTTCTTTAAACATTAGAAAAAGGAGTTCCTTTCTCGTATGATTGGTTTGAACAAAAAAACACATACAGAAAGAAGAACTCCTTCATGAATGATTTTACCAAAGATTTTGCTCAAGCTCTATTCAATCCAGACAAAATAAATGATTTATTGCGCAAAGAGCTACAACAGGCTGTTAATAACTTGCTAGAAGCTGAGTTGACTGCCTTTCTAGGCTATGATCCCTATGCCAGAAATGGCTGGAATACTGGCAATTCTAGAAATGGTGCTTATTTCCGCAAGGTTGATACCCAGTTTGGACCAATTGAAGTGCAAGTGCCTCGAGACCGCAACGGTCAGTTTCATCAGCACACGCTGCCTGACTACAAGCAGCACTCTGATGTTTTGGAAAGCACGATTATCAAGCTATACTCCAAAGGCGTAACTACCAGAGAAATCGCTGACTTGATTGAGAAAATGTATGGCAGTCATTATAGTCCAGCTCAAGTATCAAATATTTCCAAGCAGATGCTCCCCAAGATTGAGGCTTATCACAAGCGCAAGCTAAGCGACAAGTTTTTCTGTGTCTATTTGGATGCGACATACCTTCCTTTGCGCCGAGAAACGTTTGAGCGTGAAGCAGTATATATTGCCATTGGCATTAAACCTAATGGACATAAGGAAGTCATTGACTACTGCATTGCTCCTAGTGAGAACATTGAAGTTTGGACAGAGATGCTTCAAAACATGAAGTCCAGAGGCTTGAAGCAAGTTGAGCTTTTTCTTTCTGATGGTGTTGTTGGCATGAAAACAGCCTTGGCCAGGACTTATCCTAAAGCTCATTTTCAACGCTGCCTGGTTCATGTCATGCGCAATATCTGCGCTAAAGTACGCGTCGACGATCGTGAAAAGATCATGAACGAATTCAAGCAGATACATCAACAGACAAGCAAAAAAGAAGCTGCAGCTGTCTTGCACAAATTCTATGCCAAATGGAATAAAGCTTATAGCCATGTCATCAAAGGTTTGAAGGAAATTGAGCCCGATCTGCTAGTCTTCTACAATTATCCCAAACAAATCAGAGCTTCAATTTATTCAACCAATATGATTGAATCCTTTAACAACGTCATCAAGCGTAAAGCTAAGCCTAAGGCAGAATTTCCAACTGAACAGTCGCTTGATGCATTTATTGGCATCCAGGCAATGAGCTACAATGACCGTTATTTCAATCGAATTCATAAAGGCTTTGGTCAGGTTCAGGACACCTTAGAATCCTACTTTGATTAAATAAATAATTAAAAAATCAATTTACGAGAAAGATCTATTTACACAAAAGATTTGACAGTTTCAACAATAAACTTTGAAAAACCAAAAACAACATACTTTGAATAAAGGAAAAAAATAATTTATTAATAGCTTTAAAGCCTAAATAATATATGTGCGAAAATTCAAAGCATAACGTTGCAAATATCATAGCCTGTATTCCAGAAAAGCCTAAAACCGAACAATATTTAAATATAAAGAAACGGTAAACAACTTCTTCAAATATAGGAAAAAAAACTAAAACATAAATAATTGTT
Organism: Lactobacillus crispatus; assembly: GCF_018987235.1. Classification (NCBI taxonomy): domain Bacteria; kingdom Bacillati; phylum Bacillota; class Bacilli; order Lactobacillales; family Lactobacillaceae; genus Lactobacillus; species Lactobacillus crispatus. The sequence goes on along the minus strand of NZ_CP072197.1, from coordinate 40,956 downwards.
TTATTAGCCTTAAAACTTAAGATATTGAATCTTTTATACCTTATAACATACTCAAAAAAATAATACGTAAAAGGAATAATCAATATTAAGATGATTTCAATATACCTATTAAAATTGATCTTTAAAATAATGGTATTTACAATAGCTACAATTACCAAGGTTATTAAATATACTGTTATGCTTTTTCTATGGCTGGACAATATTCTTCTTATTATCAAATATATTCCGCCTGGAAACAAAGTGATGAAAAAAGCTATTTTAAGCCAAAGGATGGGGGACATTATTAATAATACCTCCTATTTTACTGTATCTTGGATGATAATAAGGCGGATAAGACGGTAAAGAAATTGGTAAAAGCTCTGGTATAAATACTCTACATATTTCAAAGTTTTGATTTCTAAATTCTGGAGGCGTAATATTTAAATATCCTGCATACTTAGAGATGCTCTTTAAATTCAAAAGCAAATCTTTTAAATTAGTAACCTTTTTGGACACTCTTAAAATATTCTCTTTTTTGATTAATTTAGGCTTTCCATTTTTAGCATAAAACAATACATTATCGTCTAAATTATTTACATTTAAATCATCTATATTTGTAGAAATCTTTTTAAATTTAGAACCTTCAACCCAACTTTGAGTAAAACAATATTCTAAAACAGTTACACATTCAAAAAAGGATCGTTCAATACACTTATTTAAACAAAATCCTCCTTGAACTCCTACTACATATTTAGGTAGTTTACTATCACTATTACTGGTAATTTCGCAAACAACTACATTAATTGCTTTGTCAAAACTAATATCTATAAAATTAACCGTAAATTTTTTTAAAAACATCCAAAGTCTATTATTGTTTGGGAACAATTCCTTTAATAAGCCTTCTGTATCAATATTTAAATTTTTACCTCTTAGACCTCCATACCACCAAAGATTAAAAGAATCTATTTGTAAGAACTCAACTATGGCATTTTCCAGACTTTTATCAAAGCTTTCTTGCGAAGCAGTTCCTGTTGATGTAGCACTATTTACAATTCTTTTTTCATTTTTAAATATACTGTTGGTATACATAATATAAAACTGAAGCGGAACTAGTACCTTTTTATTAATATCAAATAGTGAATTTAATGCTATCCATCTTATTGGATCTTTTTTAGTTATATAATTTTCTTTATCTTCTTTTGAAAAATAAATATTAATATAATTTAAAGGTACTATATAACAATTAGAATACTTTTTCTGAAGATTTTGATAATCAGAATAAATGATATTATGCTTAATGTTTTGATATAAGACTGAAAAAGAATATCTTTCTGTACTTTCACCTAGAAAAGCCGATAAAGCTTTATTATAAGATAAGCCGTAGCCACTAAGATGATAATTAATCGGGGGAACATAGCCAGGAAAAGCGAATTTTTCAAAATTAGTAAAGTTTGCAGTAATATAATTATAATTCATTACCGGATACGAACTTTCGCCAATAAAGAAAGTATCCTTTTTCCAGATTCCAGTTATAGCGCCACCCAAGATCCGTTGACGCAATAAATTATATTCTAAATTATTCTTGATATTTATCATTACCTAAAACCTCGGCTAAAATATTGCACGCTTTCATATTTTGTTCTTTAAATAAAATATTATTTATAGTAGAACAAACTGAGCAATCACTTTGAATTCTATTCTTATCAAAATTGTATTCATAAGTAGGTAAATAAAAATGAAGAACATTTCCTCGTAGCTCTGTATCAGAGTATAAATTTAGTTCTTCTATCTCTGACTTAATTATAGATATTAATACTCCATAATTTTTTATATCAAATACTTGTTTTTCAGAATCCATTTCTGATACATAATCTTCGATATATCCATCAAATTTTTGTAGTATTTGATTTTCAAGACATTGATAGCAGCCAGTCTCTCCATGTATTATTCTAGTAGCAAATATATTATTATTATCATAAAATCCTATATTATATGGGATACTAATTAATTTAGTTAGCTTGTTGATTCCTTTTAAATAATTTTCATAATACAAAGAACAAACAAAAATCAAATCTACATCTTTGTATTTATTTTTATAGTTTTGAACTATTTTATTTAATTTAGTATTATTTTTTTCTTCAATTAAAATATTTAATGTATCTTGAGTTATAAACTCATCTAATGAGCTAACACATATATTTTCATCTTTTAAATAGTTTTCAAAGAAGTTTTTTGCACTTTCTTCCACAATAAGTGCTACTTTTTTATTTTTATTTCTTATTCCTAAAAATCCAAGCTGAACAAGTTTTTTAAAGTCTGAATACTCTTCATCATCTTCACTAACTTTAATTTCCTGATTTTGTATTAATTGCTTGAATAAACTTACAAACAAAGTACTACTTTCATTTTTACTTATTGTTAAAGTGCTTTTATGAATTATTCCCTTACTTAATATCCATTCGTTTATATTAGAATTAATATGTGTATCTTTTTTTACAAAAAAAATCGTATCGCTATTCATTTCTCCCACAACTTTCAGTAAAAATTATATGCTCATTAACATGATCTAAATTACAAATATCTTCAATAAATCTTTTGTTATATCCTGCAATTGGACATGACCCAAAACCACATGCTGTAGTTACTAAGGAAAAATTTTGCGCCATCATTCCCGCTTCAATCAAAATATTAGCTAAAGATAGCTCACCATATTTTAAATATGTAGAACTAATCGCATATTTATAAAATACAAAAAAGCTACTATTTTTAACATCAATGTTACTTCCTACAAATAATTTATTAATATCGATTTGAGTTTTAATATTTAGTGGTAATAAGGAATGATACATTGGCTGATATAAATACAGCCCCTTTTTCAATCCATCCACCTTATTTATATATATAATCACTGAAATTGGATATAGAGCACCTCCAGAAGCGTAATATCGCATACTTGCGACTATTCCACCAAAATTCTCTTTTCTTCCCGAGATTCCAAATGAATACATCAATATTGTGGACAATTCTCGTAAATCACATGATAAGCCTATATAATTTCTAACACTTTTTCTTTTCTTTAGAACCTGCTGTAACTTATTTTTTATTCTCAATGGCTTAGGTAGCAAAATAGTTTCATCATTTTCTATTTCGTTATACTGTTCTACACTGTTCATTAAGGATGCAAAATTTCCATAATTATATTGATGCATACTCTTAAAATCATTCAATCGCTGATGGTTCATATTAAGTAAGTATGTCAGCATCTCAGAATTAGAGACTGTAAAATAGTTTGTGTAAGGATGAATGATTCCTTAAATTTATTTCTTTAAACATTAGAAAAAGGAGTTCCTTTCTCGTATGATTGGTTTGAACAAAAAAACACATACAGAAAGAAGAACTCCTTCATGAATGATTTTACCAAAGATTTTGCTCAAGCTCTATTCAATCCAGACAAAATAAATGATTTATTGCGCAAAGAGCTACAACAGGCTGTTAATAACTTGCTAGAAGCTGAGTTGACTGCCTTTCTAGGCTATGATCCCTATGCCAGAAATGGCTGGAATACTGGCAATTCTAGAAATGGTGCTTATTTCCGCAAGGTTGATACCCAGTTTGGACCAATTGAAGTGCAAGTGCCTCGAGACCGCAACGGTCAGTTTCATCAGCACACGCTGCCTGACTACAAGCAGCACTCTGATGTTTTGGAAAGCACGATTATCAAGCTATACTCCAAAGGCGTAACTACCAGAGAAATCGCTGACTTGATTGAGAAAATGTATGGCAGTCATTATAGTCCAGCTCAAGTATCAAATATTTCCAAGCAGATGCTCCCCAAGATTGAGGCTTATCACAAGCGCAAGCTAAGCGACAAGTTTTTCTGTGTCTATTTGGATGCGACATACCTTCCTTTGCGCCGAGAAACGTTTGAGCGTGAAGCAGTATATATTGCCATTGGCATTAAACCTAATGGACATAAGGAAGTCATTGACTACTGCATTGCTCCTAGTGAGAACATTGAAGTTTGGACAGAGATGCTTCAAAACATGAAGTCCAGAGGCTTGAAGCAAGTTGAGCTTTTTCTTTCTGATGGTGTTGTTGGCATGAAAACAGCCTTGGCCAGGACTTATCCTAAAGCTCATTTTCAACGCTGCCTGGTTCATGTCATGCGCAATATCTGCGCTAAAGTACGCGTCGACGATCGTGAAAAGATCATGAACGAATTCAAGCAGATACATCAACAGACAAGCAAAAAAGAAGCTGCAGCTGTCTTGCACAAATTCTATGCCAAATGGAATAAAGCTTATAGCCATGTCATCAAAGGTTTGAAGGAAATTGAGCCCGATCTGCTAGTCTTCTACAATTATCCCAAACAAATCAGAGCTTCAATTTATTCAACCAATATGATTGAATCCTTTAACAACGTCATCAAGCGTAAAGCTAAGCCTAAGGCAGAATTTCCAACTGAACAGTCGCTTGATGCATTTATTGGCATCCAGGCAATGAGCTACAATGACCGTTATTTCAATCGAATTCATAAAGGCTTTGGTCAGGTTCAGGACACCTTAGAATCCTACTTTGATTAAATAAATAATTAAAAAATCAATTTACGAGAAAGATCTATTTACACAAAAGATTTGACAGTTTCTTTTTCCTACTATTAAATTTATTCCAACTGAAATAAATACAATTATCAAATAAGAAATAATATTTGATAAAAATAATTTTTTTAAATCAACATTTAAGTATTTCAAACGCAAGTAATGCTTAGTTTCAAGCAAATTATTTATATCAATAGGAAAACTAATTAAGGTTAGAGGTAGAATACCTATAGTAGTACTAATAAAAAAATACTTATCTATAAAGTGATATCCATTTCTTAATGAAAAATTACCGTAAGATGTCATCATCATAATCATCATAATAATTGGAAAAAAAATAGAAAAAAATACAGCAATTGGAACTCTAAGTTGTGCTTTTAAACTTAATAAAATTTCTCTAGCCATTATTTTACCTATCCTCATGTTTTACTAATGCTAATTTATAAGTTGTGTATAAATTTTGTGGCACCACTTTATAATCTATCTTTTGTTGCTCTAATAAATTTGTTATATCATGTCTCTCATCAATACTACTAGATACAATATATTTATTACTATAAAGATTTAAAGGCTTCTGGGTCAGTCTAGATAGGCTTTTTTTATCATTTATAATAATTAATGAATCATGCTTATTTATAGAATAAAACTTAGATAAGCTTCCAAAATATATCATCTTGCCTCTATCAAGGATTATCAATTTATTAGCCCAATTTTCAACTTCTTCAAAATAATGACTTATTTGTATTACTGTTTTTTCTTCAGTAATATTATTTATGATTTTACTTAATTCATGCCTGTTATCATAATCTAAGCCGGAATTTATTTCATCTAGTAAGTAAATCTTTTTATTTTGAGAAAAAACCAAAGCTATTGTTAATCTCTGTTTTTCACCACCAGATAAGTCAGAAATGTATTTATTCATAATGCTTGCTAAATTAAAATTCTTAATAAATTTAGATTTTAAAATTAACTTTTTAGGTTTATTCCACACTAATTCAAAGATTTCATAAACTTTCAAGAATTTAAAATATACATTTTCTTGAAAAACTACTCCTATATCCGACTGATGATACTTCTCCTTTATACAGCCAGTGTATTTTACTTCATGTAAAAGACAATTTAATAGTGTACTTTTTCCTGCCCCATTTTTTCCAATTAGAGCTACTTTGTCTCCTGACTTTATCTCTATATCATGACCTCTAAAATCCAGTACTGTTTGATCCTTAAAATTAACTTTTAAGTCTTTTATTCTTAATAGACACATAACAGTATTTATACTCCTAAAAAAAGCACTGTAATATAATTTACAGCGCCAACTATCCATTAACTTTCAGCTACAGCGGCACATGAAGTTGTACAACTTGTTGTTGTACATGTGCAACATCCTGCAGCGTACTCCATAGCATCCATGTTGCTTGTATGATTATATTTATTAAACTTTTGTTCTACAATAACCATTTTGATTTCTCCTTCACATCTCTTTATGATGCCCTGAGTATACGCTCTTTTTTTTTCAAAATCTATAAAATGTTAAAAATTATTTGTTATTTATTATTTTCAAATTCTTGCTATTGCTACATTAATTCATTTTTTTATCAAATATAAGTTATTTTTGCATTTTTCTTTTATCTTTTAGCTATCAATCTAAGCATTTCTTCATTTCGATCTTCATCAACATGTACATATGTCCGCATAAACATCTTTAAAGAATGCCCTAATCTGCTTGCCGCCCAAGGGTAAGACATGCCTGGTGTATTCCCTAATTTTGTTGCTACAGTATGACGACAAGTATACATACTTATATTTAAATTTTGATTATTAACCCCTACTTTCTTACTCAACTGTTTCAACATATCATTCATACTTTTTTGAGTTATTGGATACCCTAATGCGCACAAGTGATAATCTGTGATGTTCAATAAAATTCGATCATTAAAATTAGTTAAACCATTCTCCCTTAAAAGTTCTAACTGACAATGACGAAACTTATTCAATAACTGCAAAAGTGGTTCAGAAAGGGGAAGGGTTAGTCTAGATTCTCCATGCGGTCGACTTTTCAAATGTCCGTTAAGATGCTTCTCTTTTTCATTCCATGAGTCATTTATTCTAAAAACTTTAAAACTTCCATCATTAGTAATTTGACTCCACTTTAAAGCCTGAATTTCTTGAGGTCTCATTCCAGTATCTAGAGCTATCAAGATAGCAATTCTAGTTGTCCAATAACTTATTCTTGTTACTCCAAGCTCTCTATAAATTCTATCTTTAAGAACATTAATTTCATTATTAGTGAAAACATATTTCTTAACAGGGGCATTCATTTCATCACGTCTAAAAAACTTAGTTAATGGCTTCATAGGAATAGGATTCTTTAAGACACCATATTCCTTCAAAGTAGCAAAATAACTCCTTAAATTTTGTAACTGTCTATCTAGCGTTGAATGAGGTGCCACAGTTGCTTTATGTGTACTTATGTAATTTCTAGCAAAACTACGCATATCTTTTTCTTTGATATCTTTAACTTTTTTCTTTCCGAAATATTGAGAAACAAGCTTAACCGTATATTTCCAATTATCATACGTAGTAATCGATGACCAACGCCCCGAACTTCTTTCTTCTTCTACATAGTGATCTAAAGCTTTTGCAAGTGGTTGATCTAATACATTTAAATTCATTTCTTTATGCGCGCGATATTGCACCCACATTTGTTCTTCTAATTGTTTTGCTTCACGCTTACTGCTAGTTTTTGTTACTTTACTAGGAATCGGAATAGTTTTACCTGTTTCATTATCAGTAGGTTGAATTCTAACACGGTATTTTCCTTTATTTTTCCCCGTTTTAATTTGTGTAATTGACATAGCTTTCTCCTAAAAAAGCGTAGCAAGTTGCTACGTCTTCTAATTAATGTTGGCTACTTACTAATAGCCACTCTTGTACTTCCTTTAAAACGTAATATTTACGTCCTTGGTCTCCAAGTTGATGATAAGGACACCCATTTTTAATTAATTTAAAAGAGTAAGTATAGCTAATACCTAATTCTTCTGCTATTTGTCTAGCGTTGAGTAACTCTGTGCCAAACATATTAGCCCCTGCCTTTCTGTTTATCTCCCTCAACTAATTCTCTCTTTAAGTCTTCTAAATATTCTCCAAAGTTCAAGCCTTGCGTAGAATCTGCAATAGTTTTAGTATCCGCCTTTATCTTGTCCGAGTGGTAGTAATGTCCTAACGTATCAGGATTAGAAATAAAATAATCTAAAAATTGATACAACTTTTTTAGTGCTTCATCACCATAAATTTCTTTAATCAACGTAATAACTCCACTGGCACCACCATACAAGAACCAATTAATTTTTCTATTCAGGGAAGCGTCAACTTGAGCTTGTTTTAGTTCTTGAAGTCCTTGTCCTTTCGATAACTCTTTTAAAATCTTCCATTCTTTAGAATATTGGAATTTTTCATATGTCATTATTCTTCCCTATCAACTAATGACCAACGTTCTAGTACACAGCCAAGTAAATAAGGATAAATATTATCTGCAGTTAATGTTGTAATATATTTTCCTAGTTCTTTAGCTAAACGGTGTTTAAATTCTGCTTCTACTCTTATCCAATCGTTACAGTTTCTAGCCAAGTTTCTATAGAGTCCATCGGCTCGATCCTGTTCAACTTTTTTATCATAAATTCTCAGAAAAGCATCACTTTTTCTACTACCGATATATAGAGTCTGAGCTTCACTATAGCTTCCAATTATCTTAAATCGATTAGCATTGATTTTATTTCCTTGAGTATTCAAGAAAAATGATTCTTCATTCTTTAACCTTTGAATAATTTCGTTAACTGAAAAACCATAATTAATAAGGTCAGTAGCTATATCTAGCCTCGATATATGCCCCATTTTTTCATATAATTCTTCAATTATTTTCTTCCAATTAACAGGAATTCCATGTAATTCAGCAAGGCTTTCATATAGCGCTTTGCCTGTCGCAGTAAAGTCGACTAGTATTCCCATATCTTTTCTTGACTCGTTCCACATTACGGAAATATTTCCGCCTTGTTCTCCTGAACCGAAATTATATGAAGAAGTATAGCCATTATGTCCATGACTCACTGTATTAGACTTAAACAACCATGCCAGATGCAGCAGATTATCAGCTACTATAACTTCTTTGGGTAAACTTTGACTATTTTCTACTTGATAGATTTCATCATATGGAATATTTAGACGAAGTTGATCAATTTTAATATTATTCATCGTTTCCATGATTAATAATCTTTCCGTTACACCCATATTATTAAGTGGGTGTTGCCAGCCCGCTCACGCTTGAACATTCCATTCGGGTGACTCCGTCCCCCGTCAGCTGGCAACTAAAATAACTATAATTGCCAATAATCAGACTCATCATTATACTTAGACGAGTCATAATTATTTTCCAGTCGGGTAATTACCTTAGGTACATCAATATTAGACATATCAGGTGACACAAACGGAGTAGGATTGCTAATCTTTTGTCCATCAGAATAGATAAGACCATAACCCGGTTTATTTGGAACTAATGGTAATGCTTTAATATCATTCACCATTGGATAAGCCATACGATAAGTTTCCGAGTCTGCTTGTCCCATAACGATTCGTGTGCCTAATTGCAATGTAATATCACGATCTAAAATGGTTGCATCAATTCTTTGACCAGAGATAAGTGTAAAGATTCCAGCCTGTCGACCTCGCAGAATAATCTGACGTAATTCACCCATTATCTCTTTTTTATTCTTACCAGCTTCAGCAAGCATAGCTGATACTTCATCAATGACTAATAGATAAGGTCGATACCCATATTCTGAGAAATCTTGTCCCCATTTTCCATTTTTGAAGTGCTCATATCTTGCACTCATATTCTCGTTAATGACACGCAATAGCCGTGCTATTTGATTTGTTGTACTTGCTACTACTTTCTTGCCATCTTTTAAAAATTGATGAAGTCCATACATATCAGCTCTTTTAGCATCAATAATGTATAATCCGCAATCACATTGAGAGACAGCCTTAAGCATAATATAAGTCGTAGTGTTAGTTTTGCCTGACCCACTACGACCGACTATCAGAAGACCTCCTGAGCCCTTAAGACTAAAACTAGTATTTTTATCTAGTTGAATATTAAAACTAAAACACATCATCCATAACCTTCATTTGTTGCTTATCAATATCTCTTAACAAGTATCTTGTATAAGATAATTGGTGATCTACTGATAAGACATTCATGTTGAAGGTCTCCTCTAGCCTGCTATTTAGCGTTTGTGTAGCATCACTATGCTTTATGCCATTAGGATATACAGTAATGTATATACCTTCTGATGTTTCTTCATAGATAATCTTGACGCCATATTCAACTTTTCGTTCATTAAAAGTTGTTGTTTCTTTTTTATCTGCATAATCTATAAGTTGTTCAGAATGAATGATGCTCATTAATCGCTTATAGATTTTATAGTTAATAATATGAAGATTAATCCACTTCCAACATGGATACCCTAAGGGTATAATATTTACTAAAAATGGATAAGCAAGAGCTGTGTAATTGCCCGTGCTTAACAAGTTAGGCGCAACCTTATACTCAACTGCAATTGATAACAATAAGGTTACTCCTTCTGCCATTTTTAGCCCGCTAGGATTACCTAGCGGCTTTTTTGTATCTAATACTAGTCTCTTAGTTTTCACAAAATCACTTCCTAGCCCTTATAAGTTCATAGCTTCTTGAGGACTGACTTCCAAAATTCTAATATTTGACGCAGATAGCCCCTCATTTCCGTTAAAATTCCAATGACTAAGATCATCAAAGGCAACTACCTTATTTTTCTCTAAACCAAACAAAAATTTTTTATTTTCATCATCAGTAATTACACTTTTGCTTCCCTTAACTTTCACGGTTAACACAGTACCAATTGCTAGTCTTGTATTAGAACTTACAACTCGTACTTTATATACTGCACGCGGAATAGTTTTACTTTCATCATTAGAATCTTGGACTTCTTCTGTTGTTCCGCTTAGTAACAAGAAGCATTTACCGATAGCTTCCTCTAATGGTCGAGTTAAAGCCGATTGAATCGGAGTTCTCTTACTGTTGCTCTCATTAAAGGTGGAAAGCAATTCACCTTGTTTTGTTGTATTATCTTGTGCCATGTGGAACCTCCTTATGTTCTACACTTTAGAGCATATACATTATTTGCTCCTTATAACGATGAACTATTTATATTTATGCTCCTTTCTGCATAAATAGTTATATCATTTTGTTTGCTCCTTTTCAATAGCTAAATAAATATTTTTAGCTCCTTAGTTTATAGAGCATGTTATAATTATGAAGAATATTTAAGGGAGGATTTTTATGGTATTACCTAGAATTAAAGAAATCAGAGAAAAAATGGATAAAACTCAAGCCCAACTCTCCGATTATCTATCAAATGAAAAAGGATTAAACATCTCCAGAGGCACAATTGCAAAATATGAAAGTGGTGTTAACTATCCATCTCCCCAAACAATGAGTAAACTTGCACATGCGCTTAATGTTTCTGAATACTATTTATCAGGAAAAGGCACCCAAAGATCAGACGTTGATCATAAATTAGTATCTCTTTTACATAATAAATACTTTAACGTTTCTGACTTTACTGATGAATTTCATCAATACTTAAAAAACTACCTACTATTTTTGGGTGACTATAATACTCCTCTGAATTTTTATCGTAATAAAGACGGCGATATTGATAAGACAGCAGAAAAAACACATTTTCCTCAATTTGATGAAATCAATGAATTTTGGAAAAAAGATTTCTCCTTTCTATTTAAAGATCTTAACTTTATCAATTCCCTAGTTGGAACAACAAATAAAGAATTTGAAAATTTAGTTCTTAATAAATTAAAAGATCAATATTCTAAAGATGTAGATAATAGAAACTTTAATATATTAATTGATGAAGTTGATAATATGGCTCATAACATTGAACTAACTGCTTCAAAAGTAATCAATACTCAAGCTACTAAAAAAGAACTTTTATCAGCTATTGATCAAGGTATACAGAGTCTACAATTTGCTAAAGAAAATTTCTTTTCATCTGATAATTCAGATAAATCAAAAAATGACAAACAATAAAGCCTGTCATTACAGTATTTATAGTACCTTTGCCACACAAATGCCACACTAGAAAAACTGTGTGGCATTTTTTGTGGTGAAACTAAGTATTCATATCTATTTTTAAATCTACACAAATAATTATAAGTAACAAAAAAGTCTATCATATCAAGCTCTTTCGAACTTAAATGATAGACTTAAAAACTTGTAAGTTGTTTAACTAATGCTGACTAGAGGGTTCGAACCTCCGACCTCCTCATTACTAGTGAGGTGCTCTGCCAACTGAGCTAAGTCAGCAACTCTTCGTTGTCTTACCCGACAACAGTATTTATTAAACCATATAGATGGAAACTGTGCAAGTCTTTTTTTGAAAAAAGTTCAAAAAAATTCCCCAGACTATAATTTTTCTGCATTTACGTTAAAATAGAAATGATAATAATTGTTGATTATACAAAGGATGAGGACTAAATAATGCAAACTTTAGCTCCAATTACAACCGAATTAGATTGGCTACTTAGAATTGTTGTCGCAGCTTTTTGTGGCGCATTAATCGGCTATGAGCGGGCGATTCAGAGAAAAAGCGCGGGTGTGAGAACTCATATCGTAGTTGCGATTGCTTCTGCTTTATTCATGATCGTATCTAAATATGGATTTACCGATCTATTAAGCATGCATGACATTGCACTAGATCCATCAAGAATTGCGGCCCAGATCGTTACAGGAATTTCCTTCATTGGTGCGGGTACAATCCTAGTTAGAAAAGAACAGGTCTCGGGCTTAACTACTGCCGCTGGAGTTTGGGCAACTGCCGCCATCGGGATGGCTGTTGGTGCTGGCATGTATTTCATCGGTATCCTATCAACCGCCCTATTGTTTATCATTCAAATGATCTTTCACGATGATGTCATTATCAACAAAATAACGCCACATGTTCGTTTTAACATTCAAATTGTGGCTATTAATCAGCATCATATTTTATCTAAAATCAAGCAAGAACTAGCAGATAATCACGTCGAAAATGTTACTGTTAAAATTCTCGACGTGAGTGATGACCACATTGTTTTCTACGTTGACGGAATCATTAATAATAAAATGGATGAGAATTCTATTATCATGAATTTACGTAAATATCCTGATATTACCCGCATTAGTTATACCCGTGGTGGTATGTAAAATCATTTTCAATCTCAAGCATTAGCTTGAGATTTTTATTTTGGCGCGACAATTTAGTAAAATAGTAATATTGCCTAATTAATGAAAGGATGAGATTATGGCTGGAACTCTTGATTATTTACGTTGGCGGGGAGATCTTTCTTTTAAAGAACGGTCTTTTAATAGCGTGGACGCATCCCTCTTCGCCTCAATCATCTACTTACCCGTCGACAAATCTGCTAAGGGACATACCTTAAGTGAAGTCGCAGAAAAATTGCGCGTCCTTCCTTCATTTCAAGTTCAAATGAAAGATTTAGCTGGCGATCAAGTTCTTCTTTTACCTAAATCACCTCGTCTAGGCGATATCAAAATCCTTAACTGGACCAACCGACTGGAAAAAGATCCTTATCCACTTCAATTTACCGCGGCTACTTTTCGCTTAACCGATAATACAATTATCATCGTTTACCGCGGAACCGACAGCTCAATCATCGGCTGGAACGAAGACATGAATATGAACTACATGCCCAAAGTTTATGGCCAAGACATCGCTGCCAATTACCTCAAAGAAATGGCTGCCGCCTTTCCCCATGACAAAATTTATTTAGCAGGGCATTCTAAGGGCGGCAATTACGCTGAATATGCTTTAAGCGTAGCCGAGCCAAAATTGCAAGACCGCATTATCAAAGCCTTTAGCTTTGATGGCCCCGGCTTTTTCCGCCAGGTCTGGAACTCTCCTGGTTTTACTCGCAGCATGTATAAAATGAAGACCTATTTACCTGAAGCCTCAATCATCGGCACCATGCTTGACCACCCTGAGCGCGTTTTAATCATTAAAAGTACAGCGCCAATGGTCCAACAACATGATCCTCGCCGCTGGGCCGTGGGGCGTGCCAGTTTTGTTTTAGCTGAGAGTTTAACTTCAGGTGCCCGCTCATTGCGCCACTCGCTCATCGATTTCAATCACAGCATCCCTGAAAAACAACGCGGCGAACTCTGGGATGCCCTCTTTCAAGCTTTTGATGAATTGAACATTACCGATGTGTTCCAGATTACAGCCAATAAATTATTAGGCACTGTCCGTTTCAGTCGCGTAATTATGTCATTAGAGCCTGAGACGCGCCGTTATGTTTTGCATATGTTCGGTGAGATTATCAATGCTTTACGTGGTAATATCAGCTTACCGTTTAGCGAAAGTGACTTTGCCTTATATCCCAAGAGCAATGACTCTAACAAGGCACCCATATTCTTTGAATTTTATGACAAAACGGTCCCTAGTCTTTTGCCTGAAGAAATTAAGCAACGTTTTTTAGCTGAGAAAGAAAATGAACGAAAAAAGCTAAAATAGTTTCACATGAAACACAAAGTGTCTGGGAAAAAACTAATTCTCAGACAGGAAAAAAGAACGATGATTTCCTAATGGATTTCATCGTTCTTTTTCTATACTTTAAGTGCCTTCCTTGATATTATTGAATCACCACAAAACAAAAAGAAAGAAGGCAATCTTAATGTATCAAAATTATACCATAGGTCAAACAGCTTTAACACTCAACTTAGACTTCGCTATTCCTCATAATCATTTGGCTAATACCATTAGCTGGTTTGTCGATTCAATTCCAGAAGATGTCTTATTGGGTAATACTGCTAAAACCGGTCGTCCAGCTTATCATCCAGCGATGATGCTTAAAATCTTGCTTTTTGCTTATTCCAGAAGAGTATTTTCAGGCAGAAAAATCGAATTAATGCTGGAAGAAAACGTGCCGATGATGGCTTTGGCTGAACACCAACAGATTTCTTACCATACTATCAATAACTTTAGATCCAGCAAGCATGCCAATGAGCTGGTTAAGAAAAGCTTCCTCTACTTTACCAATTTGTTAGAAGCCGAGGGCCTTATCAATGAAGGAGCGATCTTTATTGATGGCACTAAAATCGAAGCTGACGCCAATCGCTATACTTTTGTTTGGCGCAAGGCAGTTGAAAAATTTCATGACAAGCTCAAAGGTCAAGCGGTTGAGCTTTATGATGAATTGATTGCCAAAGAAGTCGTCAAAGCAATGGCAAAAGAGAAAGTCCAGACCAGTCAAGGTTTGGCAGAGCTAGTACAAGAAACGGAAGCCGAGATTGAAAAGCTGACCGAAGAAATTGAGCAAGAACCCAAAGCAATCCCTGGCGGTTCGCCTAGAAAAGCAAGAAGACGCGGTCTTAAAAAGCTGCTTCATAAACTAAGAAAAGACTATGTTCCTCGAATGAAGAAATATGAAGAGGCGAAAGAAATCTTTGCAGGGCGTAATAGCTATTCTAAGACAGATCATGACGCGACTTTCATGCATATGAAGGAAGATCACATGAAGAACGGCCAGCTCAAGCCAGGCTACAATATTCAAGCCGCTACCACTGATCAATATGTGGTTGACTTTGCTTTATACCCTAATCCAACTGATTTCAGAACTTTCGAACCATTTTTAAAGCAGATGACGACACTAGACAAGTTTGACAAGATTGTCGCTGATGCTGGTTATGGCAGCGAATATAACTATTCAATGTTGGCAGAGAAATATTCAGACAAGAAGTACTATATTCCTTATACCATGTACGAAAAGGAAAAGACCAGAAAGTATCGCAACGATCCAACTAAGCTGGCTAACTGGTTCTATGATGAAAAAGATGATTATTACCTTGATCAAAATGGCGTCAGATTCAACTTCAAATATTATAGTCAACGTAAAGATCGATCGACTGGTCAGGTTCGTGATTTTAAGGTCTATGAAGCAGATGAATTTCAACTAACGCCAGAATTAGAACGCTTAGCCAAGACTAAGAGCGGACGCCAACGTCAGGTTCGCTATAATCCTAACTGGCAATACCTAAAAGAAAAAGCCAAAGCAGTTCTCCAAAGTCCTGAAGGCAGACACATCTACAGCATGAGGAAATATGATGTGGAGCCGATTTTTGGACATTTGAAGAACGTCTTTGGCATGCGCCGAACTCATTTAAGAGGCAAAAAGAAGGTTGAAACAGATATAGGAATAGCCTTCATGATGATGAATTTAAGCAAATATTGGAACAGAAGATGGTCAAAAGACCAATTTTCTTTGTTCAAAAATAAAAATAGACAGAAAAAGACGGTCAAGCAACTCAAATTAAGAGTTGGATTGATCGTCTTTCAGTATCTAATGGTTAGTTTTTTCCCAGACACTTCTCTTATTCTATTTTTATTCAGTTCTTCTAAGCATCCCTAGTACAAAGGAAACCACTAGTACCAAGATGACTGCTCCCAATATTGATGGTACGATTGCCATCCCAGCCATTTGCGGCCCCCACGAACCAAAGATTGCTTGGCCTAAGGTTGAACCAACCAGCCCTGCTATTAAATTAGCTATAAATCCCATTGATCCACCCCTACCAGTTATGAAACCAGCTATTAGACCTATTATAGCGCCAACGATTAAAACCCAGATCCATGATAACATAGGATCACCTATTTGCTTTCTGTTTAGCTATTGCTAGTCGACCTGAGTCTTTAACAATCTTCATCTATTTGATGGTCTTTTTCCAGATCATCCTTTAATTTTTTGGCTTTGTCCTTAACTTTGCCCTTGGCTTGTTGAGCTTTTCCTTGGACTTCGCGTGATTTATCGCCGGTAATTTTACCTTCGACTTCTTTCACTTTACCGATAACTTTGTCTTTTAAGCCACTATCTGATTTGTTCATAGTTGGGCTCCTTTCTTAATAAACCGGTTACGTTTCTAGAATTAATATTACTCGCATTTAGGTCAAATTACGTCAAAAAAGGCTCGCCTTACGTCTTTCTTAACGAGTTGAGCCTTTTTATTGCTTATTCAATTTATCTATGCTTTTTTATTTGAGCAAATTCTTAGCTAATTCAAAATCGCCAAGAGTTGCAGACCCGTTGTGAGCCACAGCAGGACGCACAATTAATTCATTCAAATCGGGTGTGGCAACGTAATTGTTGTTAAATTCATCAAAGAACTTTCTTACCTTAACCAAATCATCTTCATTTAAAACTGAACCGCCAACAATCATTACATCTGGACGAGCAGCCATGTAAACATTGAAGAGCATTTGAGCAATGTAATATGCAGAATAAGTGAAGACCTTGTTATCGCGAGACAATTTTTCACCAGGGATACCAGTTCTGCCCTCAAGACTTGGACCAGCAGACATGCCTTCAACACAAGCATCATTATGGAATGGGCAATGGCCTTCATAATCATCACCAGGATAACGACGAACCAACATGTGCCCCATTTCTGGATGGTTATTCAAACCGAGCAACTTACCCGCTTGCACAATTCCAGCTCCAACGCCAGTACCAACTGTTGCATAGAAGTAGCTCTTAGAATCATCGCGACCGCGAGCAACATATTCACCATAGCATGATGCGTTAACGTCAGTCGTCATGGCAACTGGAATACCTAATTCTCTTTCAAAGAAGCCCTTTACGTCCGTACCTGACCAACCTGGCTTAGGCGTGTCCAAAATGTAGCCATAAGTACGAGAGTTAGGATTGATATCAATTGGACCAAAAGTACCAATTCCTAATGCATCAACGGGGTGCTTTTTGAAAAACTCAGCTGTTTTTTGTAAAGTCTCCTTGTTAGTAGTGGTAGGAATACGATCACGCGCTACTTCCTTGCCTGTTTCAACATCTTGCACAGCGACGATAAATTTAGTACCACCAGCTTCGATACTACCAACATATTTCTTTTCTGCCATATTCTCATCCTTTTCTGTATGTAAGTTTTTCTCCAAAAAGTTTTCGTGCTGCTAATATTATAAAGAAAAAAGCCCTTATGTGTAAAGGCTTTCATACGTATGTATTTTTTTGTTTATTTATAAAAAAATCAATACTGAGCTCCTAGATCAATAATTTGATCAAATTGATTTTTCTCTTCTGGACTAACAGCATGTTCAATTTCAATTACTGTCTGCGGAAGACTTTGAAGAAGTGCAAAAATTTGTTTATTGCTTTCTTCATCAAGTCCAGATAGTCCTTCGTCAACAAGTAAAATCGATTTTTGATTCAATAAAGCTCGTGCAATTTCCAGTTTTCGTTTTTCTCCACCCGAAAGTGATAATCCCTTCTCCCCGATCTGCATGTCTAAGCTTTTTTCATTAGCTAAATAACTTAATTTAACAGTTTTCAAAACATTTATTACTTGCTGAGTAGGAAAATCTTTTCCAAGCGTTAAATTAAAGCGCAAAGATTCAGCGAATATATAAGTATCCTGACTAACAATACCAAAATTGGTATAGAAATTAGCTTGGTTAAGACTATTATCTACCAGTATTTTGCCCTTTAGCAATGGAATTTCATTAAGCAATGTCTTGAACAGAGTGGATTTACCAATACCAGAACGACCGATGATCAATACTTTATTTCCTTTAGAAACTGTCAAATTAATATTCTTCAAAATAGCTTTATTAGAATACCCTAAATTGCAGTGATCAAAAATTATTTTCTCTTGGTTTGGTAATTTGGTGAAGTCTAAATTATTAAATTCTTGCTTTTTAGATTTTTGTAAAGCTTTATTTTTTAGCAGAGGACTAACAGAGGTCAATTGATTTGCAATATTAACAATCGAAATAATTGGACTAGTTAAACGATCTGATGCTAAAAATAGAGAAATCAAACCACCTACTAGAATTTGACCATTAATTACAAAGAATGTACCAACAGCCAAAGAAATAAGCATTGATAATGAATAAGAGACCTGGGCTAAAAAATTAGAAGTATTACGCCGAAAATTCATCAAAAAATACTTCTTTTCTTCTCCCATTAATGCTTTTTGGACAAATATTTTGAATCTATTATCACCATTTGCATGTCTGATAGTATCAAAACCATGCACAGCATCACTTGTTTTTTGATTATAGTTTTCATAACTGCTATTCCACTTTTTAGTTCCTGTCTGAACCCAATTACGAGTTAAACGTGGAATAACTGCTGGAATTAACCCACAAACTAAGAAAACCATTGCTGCAATGCCATTAATACTTAAAATATAAACTAATGAAACGATGGCTTGCTCAACGCAGTAAACAAGCATAATTGTTGAATCAATACATTGATTTTCAATTTGTTTAACATTAACATTGATAAAATTCAGGGTATTAGTGATTTTCTTTTCACTAGGGGAAGCAATAAAATTATTAAGAGCTGTAGATCTCAATAATTCATTACTTGATTTGGTAATTTTTCCCCAACAAAATTGCCATAGATAAAAGCTAACATTCAGAAAAAGCATCATCAACAGATACAGTAACAAGATTTTCGGTATCTCACTAAAATGTTTCTGAGAAAGTGTATTAGTAATTTTCCCAATAACATAAGGAGAAATGACGCCATCTAAAGAAGCAAAAGCACTAGTAATCACCATAGCTAAAAACAAGAGTTTATTTTTGGCTATTAACTTTTTAAAAAAAGAACTGATTGACACTCTGATCATCCCCATTCATCGACATATTAAATTATTAATAATAATATAGCGATGATATTAAAGAATCAATAGTATCTCTCATTTTTTTGTCATATTGGTATTATGCTTACTCTGGATCCACTACTGCTTGTGACTCAATTCCCTTGATTGGCTGACCGTTTTCATCAAAATAAGTATCCAAATCACGGCACCAGATCATCGACATTGTACCTTGACCTACATGCACCCCAACAACAGGGCCGATAATACTAGTATCAAACTTATACTTAGGGAACTTAGCTCGGTAATCATCAAGCCAGGCCTGTTTTTTCTCAGGATCAAGCGAGTCAAAAATCGTATCTTGAATCTTGTAAGACAGATTCTTAGTTAAATTATCAAAGTCGTTCTGGACATGGCGATAAGCCCGCTTATATTGCCGTTCTTTGGCAATCGCCGAGATCTTGCCTTCATTTTGCACATCCATAGATAAAATTGGCTTAATCTTAAACAGCGTCCCAACAAAACTTGCCGCATTAGACAAACGACCTGTACGCTTCAAATGGCTCAAATCGTCCACCATAAAGCGCACATCCATCGTTTTTTGCAGGTCCTTAAGATCATGCATGATCAAATCAATATCCGCTCCAGCCTCGATTAAACGGCCTGCCAACATAGCATAATCCGCCTCACCAGCACAGGTAATTTTACTATCGAATGGATGAACCTTGATTCGGTCTTCTTCTGCCGCAACACTCTGAACGGTTGAGAAATAGCTAGAAATCCCACTTGAAAGAGTAATTACAATAACATCCGTGTAGCCTGCTGCCACGTATTCATCAATCTTCTGCTTAAGATCACCGATTGAAGGCTGCGAAGTAGTTGGCAGCTCTTTTGCTGTATTTAGTTTTTGATAAAATTCTTCATAACCAATATCGACTAAGTCATGATATACTTTTTTGCCCCAAATAATTGGAATTGGCAAAACATCGATTTGATATTTTTCTTGTTGTTCTTTAGTTAAATAAGCTGAGCTATCGAAACTGTCAAATCTTTTGTGTAAATAGATCTTTCTCGTAAATTGATTTTTTAATTATTTATTTAATCAAAGTAGGATTCTAAGGTGTCCTGAACCTGACCAAAGCCTTTATGAATTCGATTGAAATAACGGTCATTGTAGCTCATTGCCTGGATGCCAATAAATGCATCAAGCGACTGTTCAGTTGGAAATTCTGCCTTAGGCTTAGCTTTACGCTTGATGACGTTGTTAAAGGATTCAATCATATTGGTTGAATAAATTGAAGCTCTGATTTGTTTGGGATAATTGTAGAAGACTAGCAGATCGGGCTCAATTTCCTTCAAACCTTTGATGACATGGCTATAAGCTTTATTCCATTTGGCATAGAATTTGTGCAAGACAGCTGCAGCTTCTTTTTTGCTTGTCTGTTGATGTATCTGCTTGAATTCGTTCATGATCTTTTCACGATCGTCGACGCGTACTTTAGCGCAGATATTGCGCATGACATGAACCAGGCAGCGTTGAAAATGAGCTTTAGGATAAGTCCTGGCCAAGGCTGTTTTCATGCCAACAACACCATCAGAAAGAAAAAGCTCAACTTGCTTCAAGCCTCTGGACTTCATGTTTTGAAGCATCTCTGTCCAAACTTCAATGTTCTCACTAGGAGCAATGCAGTAGTCAATGACTTCCTTATGTCCATTAGGTTTAATGCCAATGGCAATATATACTGCTTCACGCTCAAACGTTTCTCGGCGCAAAGGAAGGTATGTCGCATCCAAATAGACACAGAAAAACTTGTCGCTTAGCTTGCGCTTGTGATAAGCCTCAATCTTGGGGAGCATCTGCTTGGAAATATTTGATACTTGAGCTGGACTATAATGACTGCCATACATTTTCTCAATCAAGTCAGCGATTTCTCTGGTAGTTACGCCTTTGGAGTATAGCTTGATAATCGTGCTTTCCAAAACATCAGAGTGCTGCTTGTAGTCAGGCAGCGTGTGCTGATGAAACTGACCGTTGCGGTCTCGAGGCACTTGCACTTCAATTGGTCCAAACTGGGTATCAACCTTGCGGAAATAAGCACCATTTCTAGAATTGCCAGTATTCCAGCCATTTCTGGCATAGGGATCATAGCCTAGAAAGGCAGTCAACTCAGCTTCTAGCAAGTTATTAACAGCCTGTTGTAGCTCTTTGCGCAATAAATCATTTATTTTGTCTGGATTGAATAGAGCTTGAGCAAAATCTTTGGTAAAATCATTCATGAAGGAGTTCTTCTTTCTGTATGTGTTTTTTTGTTCAAACCAATCATACGAGAAAGGAACTCCTTTTTCTAATGTTTAAAGAAATAAATTTAAGGAATCATTCATCCTTACACAAACTATTTTACAGTCTCGAGCTATCAGTTAAAACCGCAATTTTCATATTTTTCTTCTTTCTTCATTTCTTTTATGTCTATTTTAACTGATACATTATATAGAAACAAAAAGAACTCACCCGTAATGATGAGCCCTTTCAATTAAATTATTCTATTTTAGTTACTGCCACCAGTAGCTTTGTTAACGATCTTTTGGTATTGACGTAAGCCATCAAAGTCGGAATCCTTAGCTTCAACGTAACCATAATGGTTATAAATGCTTTCGATAATTTGCTTACCCTTCTTAGACTTAGCAATATTCTTGAAAGCCTTAGCTAACTTAACTCTGAATTTTTTAGGCATATCTTTTCTAACTGCAATAGTATCGTTTGGAATCCACTTGGTAAAGTAGATTGGCACAACATCGGTCATTGCTTTCTTGTCATCCTTAGCGGCAATATTACGTGCATCTGAGAAGACGAATGCGGCATCAACATCCCCATTCAAAACGGATAACACTTCTTGATCGTCACCCTTAACATTAACTAATTTGCAGTCCTTGGTTACATTCAAACCCTTTTTGTAAAGTTCCGCAATTGGATAAACATAGCCCGATGAAGAACTAGGATCGCCAATCGCAATCTTTTTACCCTTTAAGTCTTTCCAAGATTTGATCTTTGAGCCCTTCTTAACCACGATCATACCACGATACTTATGCATTAAGGTATGATTCATCTTACCGGATGGTTCATCATAGCCGTAACGTTCGGCTTGCAATAAAACATCAGCAATTCCCTTTTTATGAGCTAATATGTAAGAATATGGCGGCATAAAACCAACATCCACTTTCTTAGATGACATTGCTTCAACTAAACCACTATAGTCAGTAGAAACTGTTACATGAACTGGAATGTGTAATTGCTTTTGCAATAATGTGCCTAAAGGCTTGGCCTTAGCTTCCATCTTATTTGCTTGAGTACTTGGTACAAATTCAACGTTCAATTCCTTTGGCTCACTCGATGCAGATGAACTCTTCTTACTATTTGAGCAGGCAGCTAGTGAAACGGCTGCTAAAACTGCACATGCACCAAGCAAAATCTTCTTAAATTTCATAAATTTGCTATTCCTCCATGAGTATATTCGCTATTACTCTTTTCAGTAATAGTTATAGCAAACTTATGGTATCATTTCAACACCAAATATAAACAATTTCCATTATAAATGTAAATATTATTCGTATTATATTCAAACATAGAAAAAGCACTCATCGAGTGCTTTTTCTAATTACCATTAGGATCATGCGCATAATCCAAATTTGAAAAACGGTTGAATGGCTTTGAAAACATTAGCTTAACCGTCCCCCGGCTACCGGAACGGTTCTTTTCAATGATGACTTCTACTTCACCATTATCGTCTTCTGCGCCAACTTCATCTTGACTACCGCTACTTTCACCATCATCTGGTTCATCACGATAATAATCATCCCGATATAAGAAAGAAACAATGTCGGCATCTTGTTCAATTGATCCAGATTCACGAATATCGGACAGTACAGGCCGTTTATCCTGTCTCTGCTCAACTGACCGTGATAGCTGCGAAAGGGCAATGACGGGCACGTGAAGCTCCTTAGCTAGCTTTTTTAATTGTCGTGAAATAGCTGAAACTTCTTGTTGCCGTGACTCACTACGTGGTCCTTCAATCAACTGCAAGTAGTCGATCACAATCAAGCCAAGATTACCTTTTTCCTTAGCTAAACGCCGTGATTGGGCCCGAATCTCGCTCATCTTAATCCCCGGCGTATCATCAATGAAAATCTGGGCGTTAGCTAGTGACCCCGAAGCCACTACTAATTTGCGCCATTCTTCTTCATCAAGCTGACCAGTTCTTAAGTGCTGCGAATTAATTAAGCCTTCAGAAGCCAGCATTCTTTGAACCAACTGCTCCCCACTCATTTCAAGTGAGAACATCGCAACGCTTTTATCCGTATGCAGACCCACATTTTGCGCGATATTTAAGGCAAAGGAAGTTTTACCTACACCAGGACGAGCAGCGACAATGATTAATTCATCATCGTGAAAACCGGTGGTCATCTTGTCCAATTCCGCGAAACCGGTTGGCAAACCGGTGACCATATTCCCGTCATCTGGGATATTGTTAATATCATTAATCGCCGAATTAACAATTTCCTTAATCGCTCTAAAGCCACCTGTATTATTTTCTGACGAGACATTCATGATTTCACTTTCAGCGTCGTCTAGAATGTCGGTCACGTCGTCTGAGCCGTCAATTGCATTAGAAATAATCTTCTGACTGGCAGAGATCAAACGACGAAGCAGCGCCTTCCGATGCACGATTTTGGCATAATAGGTAACATGCGCTGCTGTCGGTGTGGCCATCGCTAATTCAGAAACATAACCGATGCCACCAATATCTTCTAACTGATTTCTTTTGTTTAATTCATCCTGCAAGGTCAGCGTATCAATTGCATCCCCGCGATCAGACAAGTCCAACATCGCTTGAAAGACAATTTGATTAGCCCGCTCATAGAAATCTTCAGGCTGAACTACCGCACTAGCATCCGCAATGGCTTCAGGATCGATAAAAATCGCACCCAGAACTGCCCTTTCGGCATCGCGATCATGCGGAATTTGTTGAGAAACGATATTATCCATCAATCACAACCACTTTTTATTAGTCTTGTTCAGTAACGTGAACGCGAATAGTAGCTTCTACACCCTTAAATAATTTGGCATGAACATTAGTATAGCCCAAAGTCTTAATTGGTTCTGGCAAGTTAAGCTTGCGTTTATCAACCTTGATACCGTATTGCTTTTCAAGGCCTTCCACAATCTTCTTACTTGAGATTGAACCAAACAAACGTGAGTCAGTACCAGCCTTAGATTTGAAGTTAACAACGGTATCGTCTTTTTCAAGTTCTGCCTTGATCTTTTCTGCTTCGGCCTTTTCTGCTTCATAAGCAGCCTTTTCATTAGCTTCTACACGCTTCAAGGTATTCATGTTACCTTTAGTAGCTTCTTTAGCCAAGCCTCGCTTAATCAAGTAATTTTGTGCGTATCCATCAGGTACGTCCTTAACTTGTCCACGCTTACCTCGACCTCTAACATCTTGAGTAAAAATAACTTTCATATTTGTCCTTCCTAATCATTTTCTTTTTCATATTCATCAATTGCATCAAGCAATTTTTGTTTTGCTTCTTCAATAGTAACATCTTTAATCTGTGTTGCCGCATTAGAAAGATGTCCACCACCGCCCAATTTTTCCATAATAATTTGAACGTTGATCTTACCCATTGATCTAGCTGAAATACCAATCGTATTATCACTGCGCCGCGTAATTGCGAAACTAGCACCCACATTTTCCAAATCAAGTGCAGTATCAGCCGCCTGCGCTGTAATGATCGGATCTATAATCTTATCATCAGGTCCACATAATACGGCCATATGTGGCTTCACCATCTTCAAAGTGGCTACTAAATGCGTCCGTTCGAGGAAACTATCAATGTCCTCTTTCAAGAGCATGCTTACAACTGCTGAGTCAGCCCCGATTGAACGTAAGTAACTAGCCGCATCGAAGGTTCTAGTTCCTGTTCTCAACGAGAATTCCTTGGAGTCGACCACAATCCCGGCTAACATTGCTGTAGCTTCAATATCGGTCAAAACTCGCTTACCGTTAGCTGGCTGCTGATATTCAATCATTTCAGTGACCAATTCACAAGCCGAAGAAGCATATGGTTCAACATAGGTTAACATTGGATTTTCAGGGAATTCCTCGCCTCGTCTATGGTGATCAATAACGATGATTCGATTCTTCAAACGATCATAAAGTGACCGTGAGTAAGTAATTGAATACTTCGAATGATCAACCATTACCAACATTGACTTGTCAGTAACTTGAGCTAAAGCTACATCAGGGTTAATAAAAATATCCTTATCCTGATTTTTCTGTTGCATTAAGGTGACCAAGCGACCAACATCATAGTTTGTCTTATTAGTATCTAAAACAAAATTAGCTTTAACTCCGTGAAGACGAGCTAATTTTACTACGCCAATCCCACTACCGACTGAGTCCATGTCAGGACGCTGATGACCAACAACAAAAACTTGATCGGCATCTTTAAATAGTTCACTAATTGCTTGTGAAACCATTCTTGCTCTAACTCTAGTCCGCTTTTCCATCGGATTAGACTTACCGCCATAAAAGCGGGCGTCTTTACCGGGTTGACGTAAGACAACCTGGTCTCCACCTCGACCTAGGGCCAAATCCAAGTTAGATTGAGCCTGGTTGGCAATTTCAGACAAAGAATCACTCCCAAAAGCAATTCCCATAGATAAAGTAAGTGGCGTATTGTTTCTACTCGTTTCTTGACGCACCTTATCTAAAACAGAGAATTTGTCCTTCTCCATCTCAGCTAATTCTTGCATATGGATCAAGATCAAGAAATGGTCTTCATCAATCCGTTTTAAATATGCGTTAAACTTTTTCGCATAATCACTCAATGTATTTTGCACATATGAACTCATGCTGGTCAATTCTTGATCATGCATTGCTTCACTTAGCTCATCATAATTATCGATGAAAATTTGACCAATCGCCAATCGTTCAGCTTTATATTTATCTTCAATTTTGGCATAGCGCGTAATATCCAATAAATATATTACGCCTAAATTATTTTGGACCACCATTTCAAATCGGTGACCATCCCAATCAACCAGATGATTTTCTGCTGTTTTTGCCTCAATTGCTTCATTAAGTAGCTTATTCAGATCAGGGTCAACTGATTCAATTGTGTGTCCCACCAAATCTGTACTCTTTAAATATAATTGTAGATATGGGTTAACCCACTGAATCTGGTGATCCGAATCATAAAGCAAAATTCCCAACGGCATCTTAATCATTGCTTCTTGTTCACTACGCTTTATCCGGTAAGACAAATTAACTGCAAAGCTATTTGCATTACCCGCTAAAATATAGGTCCCATAGATGGCAAAGGCAACGGTCAAGATAAAGACTAAAAGCATTGCCAATCCAAACAATGGATTCATAATCATCGCAATAATGCTTCCCAATAACGAAAGAGAAAGTGCAATGATTATAGAAGCTGTCAGCCGTGAATCCTTAATAAATTCAGGCAACTCTAGCTTACGTAAAAAATCCTTCATGAAGATCCTTTCTAATAGATTTCATAATATTTCAGTGTCAATTATACCTTATTCCAAGCAAGGATTGAAAACAGTAGATGCAAAAAGAGAATCTCTAGTCATTGGAGATTCTCCACATTAAAAAGGCTGTTAATATGGTGATTTATTCCATATTAGCAACCTTTTTAATTACCATCTTACATCAAAAATCTGATTTCCAACTATTTTTGCTTAATTCAACTTATTTTTCTGTGCAGCTGCTTGTGCTTCTGCAGCAGTGTTTGATGGGGTTAATTTTACTCCATAAACAAATTTTACATCACTTGCTTTAACATATGCATCATGCCCTACGTTAATTGTGCTCCAATGAGCTGTTGGAGTAGTACTTGCATAAAAACTAGTGCCAACTAAATGATAGAAAAGCTCTGCTTTATTTTCACTTGGAACCCAAATGTAAACAAGTTTATCAACTTTTAACTGACCTTTTTGTTTACTTATCTTTTGTCCATTATGATCTTGGATTGTTCCATCTGCATTGTAGACGTCGGTGTCTTTAGGGAATGTGATGTAAGTATAATGCTCCTTATTATAGTTATGAAACGGTACTTTTTTGTTTACCTTAACATCTTCTTCTGATATCCAGTTTTTAGTACCTTTAATATGGTAATATCTAAAATTCATTCCAGTATCTTCATCTTGTGGTGAATTTTCTGATAATCTATTGTATTCTAGTCGATCAACTAATACTTTAGTCCCTACTTTTAAATCACTAAGTTTATTTTCAAATTTATTAGGACCTATTTCTGTCCAAACATGCGCCCTTCTAACAACCGTTGCTACAGCAGACGTAGATTCAACATCTGAATTAACAACTGGACCCAAATTATAGGATTTAATATATTGCTTACGTGGTCCACCTACTCTGAAATAGCTCTTGCCATTCTTAAACTTATAGGAGCTACCATAAGTAGTAATTGTTTCGCCTCTATACAATTTCCAGCGCCCCCTGTAAGAAGTTCTGGCCGATGAAGATTTATAAATATAAGTATTGTGTGTTATCTTGCGAGTTACGCCGTCAATGTTAGTAGTTTTTAGATATTGATCTTTGCCTAAAATTTTGTAATATTGATCATCATTGATAGCTATTGGTTTAGAATCAACAGTAACTGTACTATAAGCATTATATTTTTGACTTGTTCTATTACCGTCTTTGTCATAGGCAATTGCAGTATGCATTACTGTTTTTTTGACTGAATTATCTGCAGCTTGAGCAGTATTATTTAAAGCAAATAAGGGTACAATAGACATTAATGTAGCTGCAGATATTAACGTAATCTTAGTCTTCATTATAAGAACACCCATCCTTATCAAATTATTACACCACAATTATCTTCTTTTTATTTATTTAAGGCAAATAAAAGGGTGAGTATCTTGTTAAATACTCACCCTTCAATTTTTTAGATTTAAATGGTTTTAATGTTTTTCTGTTAGCTCCAAGATAATTCATAAATTCTATTTAAGGTAGTTTTATTTTTACCGTCTAATTTAGAATGGTATGCAACCGTTAAATAGCAATGATTTTCACTAAGAATTTGAATACTTTCAACTTCACTATGCTTCTTTGATATATCCAATCCACCAAATGCACTTAGATTTACACTTTCCCATTGATCTTCTTTCGTTTCAGAGCGACCATTCCATGGAATCTTAACAATTTGCTTATGATATGCATGATATGAGCCATCGAAATCGGGTGCTTTTTGACTAGAAATATAAATATTTCCATCATTATCCAAATCATATCCTTGAATTGAATTTACAACAGCGTCTTCTGCATTGCCATACAAGTTATTAATAGTAAAGCTATCTTCATACTCAAAGCCATCCAAACTGACATCCTTATACTTTCCACTTTTATCAAGTGCTTGATTGATTTTATCTAAATCATAAATGGTAAAATGACCAATACGATTATTTTCGATGGTTGCAATTAAGAACTTTTTATAATTTGGTGATACCGCAGCTTCTGCATGAGTCATTACCTTTCCAGCATATGGATTGGCACCGGCTCGGTTCAAATAAGACAACCGTGGAAAATCAGTATTATCTGCATGAGGTCCAGCCTGAGTATTAATATCTACTCTAGCCATTTGTCTTGCCCAAATAATATCACTCCCCTGAATTTTAGTAGGCTTAACTCCTACAAACCATTGACCTGCTCTATCATTACCATTAATATCCTTATGATTACCAGCAAATTCCCAAGTTTGAGTATGACCTCCAGCTTGATCGGATAACTTAAGAATAGGACTATTAATCTTATTACCACGATAACCACGCAAGATAGTAGTTACACCTTTACGCAATTGTAAGGCATAGACATACTTCTTTCCTACATTACCCTTTTGGACTACTGCTTGATATCCAGTACCTAAATCAAATTGACTTAAAATATTAACATTTGTCGTTTCATTTAAATGTTTCATAATAAAACCTCCGAAAAAAATTTAAAATTAAGAAATTACTACTTATCTTGAGTCTGTTCATTCATTTGCTTAGCTACTGCCGCAAAGATGTCCTGCACTTCTTGCCTATTCAGCTTAAAGCCTTTGGCTTCAAGACTATTTACTACGGCGTTGCCGACACGGTTAATCTTTTGTTCGTTAGAAAGATTCTCTTTGTCGTATAAGCGTACATAGCTTTTCATCAAGCTATCTACAGTATCGCGGAATCGCTCTAAGCGTTTATTCTTGAAATGAACTCTGCTCAAAATACCAATACCAACTACGCTAATTACCCAGAAAGCTAGGGCAATCAGCTCAACGTAATCATGAATATCCATGATTGAATAATTTCACCTCTCTTTTGATCAAACGATCCGAGGGGGCTAACGAATGTCCATTGGATTTCACCTCTGTTTGATAATGTTCAACAAGCAGCTCTTAATTAAGTATTGACATATTTATCATTGACCGTAATACGTCAATATACTACAATTAGAGTATAAAAAACAGACTAATGCCGTCGATTCCACTACCACACAGAATTTTACTGGTCATTAGATTGTTTCTAACTTGTTGACAGTTCATATAATATGCTTATACGAATACTATGTCAAGTAAAAATATGCTTTTTAGCATACTTTTTTTATTTAGAAAGTGAAGAAACCCACGCTATGATTGAGTTTGAGCGCACAAAAGAATTAGCAAAAAAAAGAAAAATGTCTTTACTAGAAGTAAATGACAAGGCAGGTTTAGGCAAAAGAAGCATCTATAATTGGAAAAGCAGAAAACCGGGTATTATGGCCTTAGGTGCTGTAGCCAAGGTCCTGCATACTTCAGTTGACTATTTAAGCGGCATCACCGATGATCCAGCTCCAAGTGTGCAAGACACCGTAAACTTGGAAGATGAAGTGCCATATTCATACTATGGTCATCCTGTTCCTAAGGAGTACCTCGATATGGTTCGCGAGCTCATGAAGAGAGACATCAAACAGAGAGAAGCTAGAAAAAATGGCAGAGGACAATAATCATCGAAAAAAGCAATTAATCACGTATTTATTTAATTATGCCTATGATCATGATATTGGTTATATCTTTTTCGAATCAGATCCCAACAATCCATCGCTTTCATTTAAAAATGAGCGAGAAATTTGCATCAACATGAATTGGCACCACCATTCACCAGAAGTACCATTTACAATTGCTCATGAAATTGGGCATATCATGGATGGCAAGCTCAACTTAAAACAATATAATTGTTGTCTTGACTACGGCGGCTTTGATGACGAAGAAAGAGATGCCGATATTTATGGATTGCATCTGATCTATCAATACTCTTGTGCTCAGGAAGATAATTTTTACGATCCAGCCGCTTTTATCCAATCTTACGCAATTCCCGAAAGAATGATCAAAGAAGCCTACAAAATGTTTGAAGACGAAGGTGAATTTTTCTACATAGGCAGATCAAAAATCCATAACTAAACACAAAAAGAACTCACTACAATGCAGCGCACGTAGTGAGTTCTTTTTAATTATTTATATATCAAAAAAGGACAGAACCTTGTGTCCTGTCCTTTTGGTTTATTTCGATCTAAATTAGTCTTCAGCAACGAATGGTAACAAGCCCATGATACGAGCTCTCTTAATTGCATTAGCTACTTTACGTTGGTTCTTAGCACTAGTGCCAGTAACACGACGTGGTAAAATCTTACCTCTTTCTGAGATAAAACGTTTCAACAGATCGACATCTTTGTAGTCAACGTAGTCGATGTGGTTAGCTGCGATGTAGTCAACCTTACGACGACGACGGCCACCTCTTCTTTGTTGAGCCATGTTCTAGAATCCTTTCTTTAATTTAGTTTAAAATGGTAGATCGTCATCAGAAATATCAATCGTATCACCTGAGCCACTAAATGGATCTTGTGAATTATTTTGATTATTATTAGTCTGTGAATTACCTTGTGATCCGCCATTATTTGGGAAATTGTTAGCAGGTTGACTGCCAGCATTTCCACTATTTGGTGTATAACCACCATTTTGACCGCGGGCTTCACGATCCTTGCGTGATTCGAGCAATGCGAAGTTATCAACAACAACTTCGGTTACATATACCCTTTGCCCATCTTTATTATCATAACTTCTGGTTTGAATTCGGCCATCAATTCCAACTAATGAACCCTTTGAAGTAAAGTTGCAGAAGTTTTCTGCTGACTTTCTCCAAATTACACAGCTGACGAAATCTGCGCCTCTCTCACCTTGGCTATTTGTAAATTGACGGTCAACAGCAAGAGTAAACGTAGCAACCGAGATTCCACTCCCAGTAGTACGTAATTCAGGATCACGTGTTAAACGGCCAACAAGTACAACTCTATTAATCATACTCATGTACCTTCCTTTCCTAAATCACATAACGGATAATAAATTAAAATTACTTATCTAACTTAACGGTCATTGAACGTAAGATAGCGTTGTCAATCTTTGACAAACGGCTAAATTCGTTAACTGCGTCAGCGTTGTCAGCAGTGAAAGTCATAATGTGGTAAGTACCTTCACGATACTTATCAATTTCATATGCGAAACGACGCTTGCCCCAGTCTTTGGATTCTACCATAGTACCACCGTTATCAGCGATAACCTTGTCGTAGTTTTCTACAACTGCCTTCTTGTTGTCTTCGTCAACATCTGGCTTGATGATGTAAGTTACTTCGTACTTTGTAGTTGCCATGACTATTGCACCTCCTTTTGGACTATATGGTTCTTGCTAAAATCAAGAACAAGGAGTAATGGAATATTACTCGCAATTTCTAATTTTAGCATATAAACAAAAAATTACCAAACAGTTTTCACGTGATCCTAACAGTTTTTTTACTGCTCATTATTTATTACGCAAAAAAGTTTGATAATTTTTTTAAAAGTTCAAAATTTTTGTTTTTCTTAATTAATTATTCATTTTTGGGCTCGTCATCGTCACCAGTTTGATCTTGTTCTTCTTCAGTCGGAACAATAGTTAAGCTTGCAACCTGACTGCCGTCATTGACTTTAATTAAGCGAACGCCCATTGTACTACGACCAGTTTGAGAAACATCCTCAATCTTGAAGCGAATCATAATCCCATCAGTAGTAATTACCATAACATCATTATTTGAGTTGATGATTGTTACGCCGGCCAAAGGACCATTCTTTTCAGTAATATTGGCAGTCTTAATGCCTTTACCGCCACGGCCTTTAACTGGATATTCTGCGGCTGGCGTCCGTTTGCCATAGCCCTTTTCAGAGATTACCAAGACTTGATCATCAGCACCTAAAACGCCAGATCCAACTACATAGTCATTCTCTCTTAAATTGATTCCGCGAACACCCGCAGCAGTTCTACCCATTGCCCGGACATCGTTTTCACTAAAGGTTACCGCATAACCTAAATGCGTTCCGATCAAGATATTTTGCTTACCATCAGTAGTCAAAACATTACTCAATTCGTCGCCATCCTTCAAGGTTAAGGCAATTAGACCACTATTTCTAATATTAGAAAATTCGCTAACGTGTGTCCGTTTAACGGTACCCATCTTGGTAATAAAGAACAAGTAATTGTCATCCGCATTTTCTGGAATGTTAATGACTGTTTGAACCTTTTCTCCCTTTTCCAATTGCAAAAGATTTACTACTGGTAAGCCTTTAGCCATACGGCCATATTCAGGAATTTCATAGGCCTTCTTAGAGTAAACCTTGCCGGCATTGGTGAAGAAGAGTAATAGATCGTGCGTACTTGAGTAAATCAAATGCTCAATAAAGTCGCCATCTTGTACACCCATTCCCTTGATACCTTTACCACCACGGTTTTGAGTCTTAAATTCCTGAATTGGCATTCTCTTAATATAGCCGTTATGGGTAACCGTCAACAGAATATTTTGCTTTTCAATCAAATCTTCATCTTCAATTGAAACGACTTCGCTAGCACCAATTTCGGTTCTTCGCTTATCACCGAATCGTTTTTGAATATCAAGCAATTCGTCATAGATAATTTGGTCAATTCTCTCAGGCTTAGCCAAAATATCTTTGTAGTCAGCAATTTTAGCTTGTAATTCCTTGTATTCAGCTTCTACCTTATCGCGCTCCAAGCCAGTCAAGCGAACCAAACGCATGTCTAAGATAGCCTGAGATTGCTTATCATCAAGGCCAAAGCGGCTAATCAAAGTTGCTTTAGCAATGTCACTTGATTGACTATTGCGGATAATGTGGACAATTTCATCAATATTGTCCAGAGCGATTCTTAACCCTTCAAGGATGTGGGCTCTTGCCTCTGCCTTAGCTAACTCGAATCTTGTTCTGCGAGTTACAACATCTTCTTGGTGATCCAAGTAATATTGCAGCATTTGCTTCAGGGTTAAAAAGTGTGGCGCACCATCAACAATAGCCACCATATTCATACCAAAGTTAGCCTGCATTTGAGTTTGCTTGAATAAATTATTCAAAACAACGCTAGCACTAGCATCACGGCGAATATCAATGGTAATCCGCATCCCTGTCTGGTCTGATTCATCACGCACACCAGTAATTCCATCGATAGTCTTTTCTCGAGCCAAATCAGCAATTTTCTTCACCAATTCAGCCTTGTTTACCATAAATGGAATTTCGCTCACAATTATGCGCTCGCGGCCGCTCTTTTCAGTCTCAATATTGGTTTTGGCGCGAACAACAATGTTACCCTTACCACTCTCATAAGCACGGTAGATACCACCACGTCCCATAATAATTCCGCCAGTTGGAAAATCGGGACCTGGGATAACTTTCATCAAGTCCTTGGTTGTAGCATCAGGATTTTTCATTAACATGTGCAAACCACTAATAACTTCAGTCAAGTTATGTGGCGGGATATTTGTTGTCATCCCAACGGCAATCCCGTTAGCACCGTTAACAAGCAAGTTAGGAATTCTAGCAGGTAAGACAACCGGTTCATTTTCGGTATCATCATAGTTTCTTTGCCAATCAATGGTGTTTTTGTTGATATCGCGCAACATTTCCACAGCAATTTTACTCATTCTTGCTTCGGTATAACGCATTGCGGCTGGCTCATCACCATCGACAGAACCGAAGTTACCGTGACCATCGACTAACATGTAACGGTATGAGAAATCTTGTGCCATGTGTGCCATAGCAAGATAGATTGAGGAATCACCATGGGGGTGAAACTTACCCATAACTTCCCCAACAATTCTGGCACTCTTCTTGTATGGTTTATCAGGCGTTACACCCAACTCGCTCATACCGTAAAGAATACGACGTTGTACGGGCTTTAAGCCATCACGAACATCAGGTAAAGCACGTGCAACAATAACTGACATTGCGTAATCCAAAAATGAACTACGCATCATGCTAGTTAGATCGACGTTTTTAATTCTATGATCTTGAGTTTGATTCTCGTCCATCTAATCCTCCTATGCATCCAAGTTTTCAACATATTTAGCATTCTTTTGAATAAAGTCACGTCTTGGTGAAACTTCATTTCCCATTAAGAGCTCAAAGACTGCGTCAGCATCTTTAGCATACTCAGGACTTACCCGATCCAGTCTTCTATTTTCTGGATTCATAGTAGTTTCCCACAACTGCTCTGGGTCCATTTCACCTAACCCCTTGTAACGTTGCACAGTAGGCTTGGGACTTGGTTGCAAGCTACCTAAGTAATCATGCAATTCTTCGTCAGTATCAAGATATCTGACCACTTTCCCCTGACGAACTTGGTATAGAGGTGGCTTGGCGATATAAACATAGCCCTTGTCGATCATTGGGCGCATATAGTTATAGAACAAGGTCAACAGCAGGGTTCTAATGTGGGCACCATCGACATCGGCATCAGTCATGATAATCAATTTGTGATAACGTGCTTTTGAAACGTCAAAGTCAGCACCAAAGCCTGTTCCTAAAGCTGTGAATAAAGATCTAATTTCTTGGTTAGCCATGATTCGATCCATCGAAGCTTTTTCAACATTTAAAATCTTACCTCTGATTGGCAAAATAGCCTGTGTTAAACGTGATCTACCTTGCTTAGCAGAACCGCCGGCTGAGTTACCCTCGACGATAAACAGTTCTGAAATACTTGGATCGTTACTTGTATTGTCGGCTAACTTACCTGGTAAATTAGCAATTTCCAGACCAGATTTCTTTCTTGTTACTTCACGTGCACGCTTGGCAGCAGTTCTAGCTCGTTCGGCTAATTGACCCTTTTCTACAATCTTGCGCCCAACTGAAGGATTTTCCATCAAGAAACGACTAAAGGTTTCTGAAAAAGCCTTATCTACAGCAGTTCTAGCATCCGAATTACCTAACTTGGTCTTAGTCTGACCTTCAAATTGCGGACTAGGGTGCTTAACTGAGACAATAGCTGTCATTCCTTCACGAATGTCTTCACCGGAAAGATTATCGTCCTTATCTTTCAAGATCTTAGACTTATGTGCATAGTCATTAACCACGCGTGTTAACGCAGTCTTAAAACCGGCCTCGTGCATCCCGCCTTCATAGGTGTGAATATTATTGGCAAAAGTCATCAAAGTAGTCTTATAGCCATTTGTATATTGCAAAGCCACTTCAACATCAATGCCATTATAGGTGCTTTCAACATAAATTGGATCATCAAATAATACTTCTTGTCTCTTGTTCAAAAAGGCAACGTATTCCTTAATCCCACCTTCAAACTTATACACATCTGTTTCGGCAGTGTCTTTACGCTTGTCAGTAAAGGTTAAAGTTAATCCCTTGTTCAAAAAGGCCAATTCACGGATTCTGTTCTTCAAGATCTTGTCATCAAAAACAATAGTTTCTGTGAAAATATCTGGATCTGGATAGAAGTGAACAATCGTCCCATGTTCATCAAGTGGAACCGTGCCAATTTGTTTCATCTCATCCTTAACACGGCCATGATCGAAATCGATAAAGTACTTTTTGCCATCACGCATTACGGTAACATCAAGTTTAGTGGACAGAGCGTTAACTACTGAAGCCCCAACTCCGTGCAAACCACCAGAAACCTTATATCCACCACCGCCGAATTTACCACCGGCGTGAAGTACAGTAAATACAGTCTCTAATGCAGGACGACCTGTTTTTTCTTGAATATCTACAGGAATCCCACGTCCATCATCTTGAACGGTGACACTACCATCTTCGTTAATCGTAACTTCAATCTTGGTCGCAAAACCAGCAAGTCGTTCATCAATACTGTTATCAATAATTTCCCACACTAAGTGGTGCAATCCCTGAGAACTAGTCGAACCGATATACATACCTGGCCGCTTACGTACAGCTTCTAGACCGCCAAGAACCTGAATTTGACTGGCATTATACTTGTCAGCCTCTTTTTCATATTTTTTGACCTTTTCAAGATTTTCTTTTGAATTATCAGCCATTTAATTCTCCTTCTCCAAACTAATTTTGCCTGATTGAATGTGATACACACGCGGCTTTTTAATTATTTCCCAGGAAATCCCCTCTAAATCAGTCGTAGTAATAAAGGTTTGCGTTTTCCCATGAATATAATTAAGTAGCGCACTTTGTCGACCATGATCTAACTCGCTCATTACATCATCCAGCAAGAGTAAAGGATACTCATCTGTTAGTTGATGCACCAATTGAATTTCCGCCAGCTTGACGCTAAGTGCAATTGAACGCTGCTGCCCTTGCGAAGCATAAAGATGTGCATTTTGACCATCAAGTTTAAATTCAATATCATCACGGTGCGGCCCAGAAGTAGTTGTCCCCTTGCGAATTTCACTTGCCTTATTTCGTGCATAACTTGCTAAAATCTTTTGATAAATTTCTTCTGTACTGTCATCAGCTTGGATGTCAGCCACTGATGGATGATAAGCAATTGAAAGCTGCTCACTGCCTAAACTAATATGTGCATAAGCATCGCTAGCATAGTGACTAAGATACTTAAGAAATTTAAATCGTCGAAAGACAACTTCAGCGGCGATACCAGCTAGTTGATCTGAAAGTACATCTAAAAAGACCTGATCCTTTGCCTTACCTTTAGCTAGCTGCTTCAGATAATTATTCTTTTGAATTAAAACTTGCCGATACTTACTTGCGAAGTATAAATACTCTGCATTTATTTGACCAAATTCTTGATCCATAAATCTCCGCCGCAGTGCTGGTGCACCCTTGATCAACTCGAGGTCTTCCGGTGAAAATAAAATCGCATTCAGCTGACCTACGTATTTAGACAACTTCGCCTGCTCAACTCGATTAATCCATACTTTTTTACCTTTTTGGGTGATCAAAACACGTAAATCAAGCTCCACCTGGCTTTTATGTACATGCCCAAGTAAATTGGTAAACTCACCGCCGAAACCAATTAAATCTTTATCATTATTGGTCCTATGTGAACGTGTTAATGCTAAAAAATAGATTGCCTCTAGCAAATTGGTCTTGCCCTGAGCATTTTTACCAATAAAAATATTGACGTTTGAATCAAAATTTACGTCAAGCTTTTTTAAATTACGAAAATTCTGTACAGTAAAATGATCAAGATACATTGACTTCCCTACCGAAACTCATATTCTTGGCCATTAACCACTACATGATCACCAACATGCATCTTTTTGCCTCTTCGATCTTCAAGTTCACCATTTAAAGTTACTGGATTATCTTTTAAGTACCATTTAGCTTGTCCACCTGATGAAATAATGCTCTCTTCCTTCAGGAATTGCCCCAAAGTAATATGATCGCCGTCAACTTTAAAATACTTAATAATGCTCACCTTCAATACGCTTTATACCTATATAATTATATTAGTTTTCAACCCAAATAACAAACTAAATCGCTCTTATAAGCCTTTTCAGAGCTTTTTTTCAAAATAACCTAATCACACTAGCACGGTAAAAAAATAAATATACGCCAATATTTTGCGTTTTCGTTTAAAAGCAAAATAAAAAGTCGCCTTATTTGACGACTTTTTATGACCTAAATATTGTGTACTTGATTAATATGTTCTAACTGGCGTAATTAATTGCACAAATTCAATGTCTTCTTTATCTGGATTAATGATAAATGGACGAAGTGACTTAGTAAAACTCATAATTACAGAATCTGTTACTGAAGCTCTTAACGCATCACGCATATAGTCAGGGTTGAAGGAAATCTCTAAATTGTTTCCTTCAAGATTTCTGAAGCTAACATCTTCTTCAACATTACCAATTTCCGCAGATTTACCTGATAACTTAGCTGATTGATTTTCTATATCTAAAGTCAAAGTAACCACGTTGTTACGGCCAGCATGAGTTAACAAACTGGCACGTTCAAGGGCACTAGATAATTCGGAAATGTCAAATTCAACACTAGTGGTCTTTTCAGTCGGAATCAAGCGATCAGTGTCTGGATAATTTCCGTCCAAAAGACGTGAATAGAAGGACAAGTTGCCAATTACAAATAAAGCTTGGTTATCACCTGGGCAAACTTTAACTTCTGGATCAGCTTCACCAATGATTCTAGCTAATTCCTGCAAACTTTTACCAGGAATAATCAAATCAGTTTCAGCTTGAGGTCCGTTTTCTAAAGCAATTGTTCTTTGAGATAAACGGTGGGAATCAGTTGCGACAGCTTTAATTTTATCTGGACTAAAGAAGAAACGTACCCCAGTTAAAATTGCTCGTGTTTGATCATTGGAAGTAGCAAATTGCGTTTCATTAATGATTTCACGGAAAGTTTTACCAGAAATAGTGAATGAAGCAGCATCTGGAATTTCTGGTAAACGTGGATAGTTATTAGCATCTAAACCATTAATTGTAAATTCACTATTTTCAGATATGATCTGAGTTTGAAAACTTTCTTTTACTTCAAATGAGAAGTCTTTACCTGGCAATTTTTTTACGATTTCACTAAAGAATCTAGCTGGTAAAACAATAGAACCTGTAGATTCCACATTTAAATCATCATTGACTGGAATTTGAATTTCAATTGAAATATCTGTATCACTACCGGTTAGCGTAAGTTCATCTTCTGTTAAGTCTAACTTAATTCCACTAAGAATTGGAATAGTAGCTCTTGATGAGATGGCCCGCATTACATTATTGAGGTTTTCGATAAACAGATTGCGATTAATTGTAAACTTCATGTTTTTCCTCCCAAGAATAGCTGTGTGATTTCTCTTTATTAGTAATTATATAATTAGTAGTAGTAGGACCTGTGAGTTCTGTTGAAAACTCATAAGAAGCCTAAAATAACGGACTTGTTACGGTTAAAAACTTGTGTAAAACTTGTTTATTTTTCCACAGTGGATAACTTTTAGTGCTCCAAAATTTGCTTTAGGTCAAAGACAGCAGTTTTGATATCAGAATCAAGTTTCATCTGCTTGTCGATTTTATCATAAGCATGCATGACAGTGGTATGATCTTTTCCCCCAAATTCTTGACCAATTTTTGGCAAACTGGCATCTGTTAATTCACGAGAAAGATACATTGCTATTTGCCGAGGAACTACAATCTGCCGTACACGCTTTTTACCCTTTAATTCAGCAGTTGAAGTTTGGAAATAGTTTGCGACAACCTCCTGTATTTTAGAGATTTGTAATCCACGATTTTTTTGAACTAATTTGAGGTCAACTAATGCTTCACGCGCAAGGTTAACGTCAATATCTGCTTTTTCAATTGTGGCATAAGCTTGAACTTTAACTAAAGCCCCTTCAAGTTCTCTAATGTTAGTATCAACTTGAGATGCAATATAGTTAAGCGTACCATCATCGATAGTCAAACCTTCTGTTTCAGCTTTGCGTCGCAAAATAGCGATTCTGGTTTCCAAATCGGGAGGCGTAATTTCGACTTGCAAGCCCCATGTAAATCGAGAAACTAAACGCTCTGATAGATCTGGGATTTCTGTAGGCAACCGATCGCTAGTCATTACGATCTGTTTTTGATCGTTATAAAGTGTCTCAAAAGTATGGAAGAATTCCTCTTGAATCCCCTCTTTTTTGGCAAAAAATTGAATATCATCAACTAAAAGCAGGTCACAAGTTCTGTATTTTTCGCGGAATTTGTCCTGCGTTTTATTTTTGATGGAATTAATGAAGTCATTAACAAAAGTTTCACTCTGTATATAGACAACTTTTGCGTTAGGTCGCTCTGCTAGCATTTGATGCCCAACAGCTTGCATCAGGTGTGTTTTACCTAAACCAACGCCACCAAAAATAAATAAAGGATTGTAAAAACTACCAGGACTGTCGGCTACAGCAAGTGCAGCACCGGCGGCCAACTTGTTTCCCTCACCTTGAACGAAGTTATCAAAAGTGTATTTTTCGTTTAACTTCAAGTCTTTAGTGAATTCTTTTTCTGGCAAATTAGGCTGTTGAACTTGCGCTTCACGCTTTGGCGCAGGTGTTACGATCCTTTCTGTAATATCCGCATCTTCAGATATTTTAAATACAGGTAAGATCTCGATGTCGGCATAACCGTAGGCAGATTGAATCAATTGAGAAGATAGATTCTTTTCCCAGTAACCTTTAGAAACAGGATTTTGAACTAAAATTTTTAATTCATGTGTTTTTCCATTATATGAAATAGGTTTAGTATTTTTGAACCATGCATTGTAGGCAACTTCGTTGAAACGAGCACGCATCTCGTCATTAAAGTGTTCCCAAAATTTATTAATGTCGAACAA